>NZ_JBVKBM010000011.1:0-1098 GCF_055598465.1 Promicromonospora sp. NPDC110617 | reverse complement strand
TGTAGTTCCCCGGAAGGTTGTGAACGGCGTGGCGTGATCGGAAAGTAGCGAGGACCTCCGGTATCGAAGGGGTTACCACACCAACCTTCAGCCCGGAGGTCCTCGTGACCCACGCTAACGCCCCGCTGACCCCGACAGGCCGGACACGACTGGCCAGAGCGATCGTCGAAGACGGCTGGCCCGTGCGCCGCGCCGCCGAACGGTTCCAGGTCTCGCCCGCGACAGCCTCGAAATGGGCTGCCCGCTACCGGCAGGGCCTTGCGATGAGCGACCGCTCCAGCCGCCCGCACCTCAGCCCCCGACGCACCGCGCGCCGCCTCGAGCGACGGATCGTCGCGGTGCGGTTCACCCGACGCTGGGGACCACACCGGATCGCGTACCACCTGGGCGTGCCCCGCTCGACCGTCGGCCGGGTCCTGGACCGCTACCGCATGCCGCAGCTGGCCGACGTGGACCAGCTCACCGGCCTGCCCGTGCGCGCACCTGGCCCGGTCCGTTACGAGGTTCAACGACCTGGCGAATTGGTCCACGTCGACATCAAGAAACTCGGCCGCATCCCCGACGGTGGCGGCTGGCGGGCGTTCGGACGCGGCTCGGCGCAGGACCGGCGCGCCGGCACCGTCCGGGACCAGGCCGCACGAAACGGCGCACGCCCGTCACGGGGCTACACCTACCTGCACCACGCCGTCGACGATCACACCCGGCTCGCGTACTCCGAGATCCTGCCTGACGAGCGCAAGGAGACCGCCGCAGGGTTCTGGGATCGTGCTCGCCAGTTCTTCGCACAGGCCGGGATCACCGTCACCGCGGTCATGACCGACAACGGCTCCTGCTACCGATCCCGCGCCTTCGAAGCCGCCCTGGCAGACATCAAGCACCGCCGGACCCGCCCCTACCGCCCGCAGACCAACGGAAAGGTCGAACGCTTCAACCGGACCCTGGCCGCCGAGTGGGCCTACGCCCGCCACTACCTCAGCGACGAATCACGCGCCGCGACCTACGACACATGGCTACACCACTACAACCATCACCGACCACACACCGGCATCGGCGGCCAGACCCCAGCTCAACGCGTTCACAACCTCACGGGGAACTACA
>NZ_JBVKBM010000010.1:0-5434 GCF_055598465.1 Promicromonospora sp. NPDC110617 | reverse complement strand
TGTGAGTGTGGTTGTGAAGTTATCGGCAGGTTAGTACCGGTCAGCTCCACAGGTCTTCAGTCCCTGCTTCCACATCCGGCCTATCAACCCAGTGGTCTGCTGGGTGCCTCTCACACACAAAGGTGTATGGAAACCTCATCTCGAAGCAGGCTTCCCGCTTAGATGCTTTCAGCGGTTATCCCTTCCGAACGTAGCCAACCAGCCATGCTCCTGGCGGAACAACTGGCACACCAGAGGTTCGTCCGTCCCGGTCCTCTCGTACTAGGGACAGCCCTTCTCAAGTTTCCTACGCGCGCAGCGGATAGGGACCGAACTGTCTCACGACGTTCTAAACCCAGCTCGCGTACCGCTTTAATGGGCGAACAGCCCAACCCTTGGGACCTACTCCAGCCCCAGGATGCGACGAGCCGACATCGAGGTGCCAAACCATGCCGTCGATATGGACTCTTGGGCAAGATCAGCCTGTTATCCCCGGGGTACCTTTTATCCGTTGAGCGACGGCGCTTCCACAAGCCACCGCCGGATCACTAGTTCCGACTTTCGTCCCTGCTCGACCTGTCGGTCTCACAGTCAAGCTCCCTTGTGCACTTGCACTCGACACCTGATTACCAACCAGGCTGAGGGAACCTTTGAGCGCCTCCGTTACATTTTAGGAGGCAACCGCCCCAGTTAAACTACCCACCAGGCACTGTCCCTGATCCGGATCACGGACCGAGGTTAGACATCCGAAGCGATCAGAGTGGTATTTCAACAATGACTCCACCCGAGCTGGCGCCCGAGCTTCACAGTCTCCCACCTATCCTACACAAACCGCACCGAACACCAATACCAAGCTATAGTAAAGGTCCCGGGGTCTTTCCGTCCTGCTGCGCGTAACGAGCATCTTTACTCGTAGTGCAATTTCGCCGAGTTCGCGGTTGAGACAGCGGAGAAGTCGTTACGCCATTCGTGCAGGTCGGAACTTACCCGACAAGGAATTTCGCTACCTTAGGATGGTTATAGTTACCACCGCCGTTTACTGGGGCTTAAATTCTGGGCTTCGCCGAAGCTAACCCGTCCTCTTAACCTTCCAGCACCGGGCAGGCGTCAGTCCGTATACATCGTCTTGCGACTTCGCACGGACCTGTGTTTTTAGTAAACAGTCGCTTCTCCCTGGTCTCTGCGGCCCTCCCCGCGTCCCCCAGCAAGTGGGTTAACGGTTCAGGCCCCCCTTCTCCCGAAGTTACGGGGGCATTTTGCCGAGTTCCTTAACCACGATTCACTCGATCGCCTTAGTATTCTCTACCTGACCACCTGAGTCGGTTTAGGGTACGGGCGGCTAGTCCCTCGCGTCGAGGCTTTTCTAGGCAGCATAGGATCACCAGATTCCCGCATACACGGTCACTATCAGCTCTCACCCTCAATGACACCCGGATTTGCCTAGGTGTCGGGCTACAACCTTGGACGTGGACAACCATCGCCACGCCTGGCTACCTTCCTGCGTCACCCCTGTTAACACGCTTACCTACTACCGGATCAGGTCCCACGCCTCCCCAACGGTCCGGTCCGAAGACCAGTGTGCTGGCTTGGGGTGGTTAGTATCACCGGGCTCGGTATGGGCGGTACTTCGCCGGTAGGAGAATATCAACTCCTTGTCCATCGACTACGCCTGTCGGCCTCGCCTTAGGTCCCGACTTACCCAGGGCGGATGAACCTGGCCCTGGAACCCTTGGTCATTCGGCGGACGGGATTCACACCCGTCATTCGCTACTCATGCCTGCATTCTCACTCGTGTAGGCTCCACCGCTAGGTCACCCTGCGACTTCACTGCCCACACGACGCTCCCCTACCCACCCACACACCTGAACACACAGAACAAGTCTGGTGCTGGGCTTGCGATCAAACGCAATGTGAGTGCCACGGCTTCGGCGGTGTGCTTGAGCCCCGCTACATTGTCGGCGCGGAATCACTTGACCAGTGAGCTATTACGCACTCTTTCAAGGGTGGCTGCTTCTAAGCCAACCTCCTGGTTGTCTGTGCAACTCCACATCCTTTCCCACTGAGCACACGCTTAGGGGCCTTAGCCGGTGATCTGGGCTGTTTCCCTCTCGACCACGGAGCTTATCCCCCGCAGTCTCACTGCCGCGCTTGCACTTACCGGCATTCGGAGTTTGGCTGACGTCAGTAACCTGGTGAGGCCCATTAGCCATCCAGTAGCTCTACCTCCGGCAAGAAACACGCGACGCTGCACCTAAATGCATTTCGGGGAGAACCAGCTATCACGAAGTTTGATTGGCCTTTCACCCCTAACCACAGGTCATCCCCCAGGTTTTCAACCCTGGTGGGTTCGGTCCTCCACGCCGTCTTACCGGCGCTTCAACCTGCCCATGGCTAGATCACTTCGCTTCGGGTCTAGACCCGGCGACTATGAACGCCCTGTTCGGACTCGCTTTCGCTACGGATACCCCACACGGGTTAACCTCGCCACCGAGCACTAACTCGCAGGCTCATTCTTCAAAAGGCACGCCGTCACCCCTACCAAGGAGGCTCCGACGGATTGTAGGCACACGGTTTCAGGTACTATTTCACTCCCCTCCCGGGGTACTTTTCACCTTTCCCTCACGGTACTTGTCCGCTATCGGTCACTAGGTAGTATTTAGGCTTAGCAAGTGGTCTTGCCAGATTCACACGAGATTTCACGGGCCCCGTGCTACTTGGGATCCCCTCCACCAGGCCGCACCATTTCGTCTACGGGACTCCCACCCACTACGGTCCGGTATTCAACCCGGTTCGACTATGACACGACTTTCTTACTGGCCGGAAGACTGTCAGATCTTCCCGGAAGGTCCCACAACCCCGCACACGCAACGCCTGACAGCTTGACACGCATACGGTTTGGCCTCATCCGCTTTCGCTCGCCACTACTCACGGAATATCTCTTCCTGTCGGTACTGAGATGTTTCACTTCCCGACGTTCCCTCCACACGCCCTATACATTCAGGCGCGGGTAACCGAACATGACTTCGGCTGGGTTCCCCCATTCGGAGACCCTCGGATCACAGCTCGTCTGCCAACTCCCCGAGGATTATCGCAGGCTACAACGTCCTTCTTCGGCTCCTAGTGCCAAGGCATCCACCAATGTGCCCTTAAAAACTTCAGCAACACTACAATCACAGAAACCAAGACAACATGACCTGAGACAATCAAACCCACACAGGCGAACCCATGCCAGCGATCATCACAGAGCAGTCTTGGAAAAATTCAAAGATGCTCGCGTCCACTATGCAGTTCTCAAGCAACGGACGAACCCACCAGAGCGATCCGCAACCACCACCACCGGCAAGCCGGCTGGTCTGGACTGCCACTCAGTGACCCGTGTCCTCCAGAAACACCCACCCACACCCACACCCCCACCCCACCAGGACCGAAACCCTTCAGGAGCGGTGCGTGAGGCGGCCGGTTGCCTCAGGACCCAACAGTGTGCTTGGCAAGCCCCCATGACCCGTACCACCACGTTCCTTCCAACCCCCACAAGGAGAGCCGGCGTACTAGCAGCAGTCACCGGTCAGGTGACTCTTCGTCAATGTTCCACCCATGAGCAACCACCCCAGACGCGTACGGCCTGGGCCTGGCCTCTGCCACCACCACCCGACGCACCCCAAGGGTGACGTGCAGGCAACGACCACATAGGGCCGGTGATGGAGATGAGCTCCTTAGAAAGGAGGTGATCCAGCCGCACCTTCCGGTACGGCTACCTTGTTACGACTTAGTCCCAATCGCCAGTCCCACCTTCGACCACTCCCTCCCGAGGGTTGGGCCGTGAGCTTCGGGTGTTACCAACTTTCGTGACTTGACGGGCGGTGTGTACAAGGCCCGGGAACGTATTCACCGCAGCGTTGCTGATCTGCGATTACTAGCGACTCCGACTTCACGGGGTCGAGTTGCAGACCCCGATCCGAACTGAGACCGGCTTTTTGGGATTCGCTCCACCTCACGGTATCGCAGCCCTCTGTACCGGCCATTGTAGCATGCGTGAAGCCCAAGACATAAGGGGCATGATGATTTGACGTCATCCCCACCTTCCTCCGAGTTGACCCCGGCAGTCTCCCATGAGTCCCCGGCATAACCCGCTGGCAACATAGGATAAGGGTTGCGCTCGTTGCGGGACTTAACCCAACATCTCACGACACGAGCTGACGACAACCATGCACCACCTGTGTACGAGTGTCCAAAGAGAACCCCATCTCTGGGGCTTTCTCGTACATGTCAAGCCTTGGTAAGGTTCTTCGCGTTGCATCGAATTAATCCGCATGCTCCGCCGCTTGTGCGGGCCCCCGTCAATTCCTTTGAGTTTTAGCCTTGCGGCCGTACTCCCCAGGCGGGGCACTTAATGCGTTAGCTGCGGCACAGAACCAGTGGAACTGGCCCCACACCTAGTGCCCAACGTTTACGGCATGGACTACCAGGGTATCTAATCCTGTTCGCTCCCCATGCTTTCGCTCCTCAGCGTCAGTAACTGCCCAGAGACCTGCCTTCGCCATCGGTGTTCCTCCTGATATCTGCGCATTCCACCGCTACACCAGGAATTCCAGTCTCCCCTACAGCACTCTAGTCTGCCCGTACCCGATGCAAGCCCACAGTTGAGCCATGGGATTTCACACCAGACGCGACAGACCGCCTACGAGCTCTTTACGCCCAATAATTCCGGACAACGCTTGCGCCCTACGTATTACCGCGGCTGCTGGCACGTAGTTAGCCGGCGCTTCTTCTGCAGGTACCGTCACTTGCGCTTCTTCCCTGCTGAAAGAGGTTTACAACCCGAAGGCCGTCATCCCTCACGTGGCGTCGCTGCATCAGGCTTTCGCCCATTGTGCAATATTCCCCACTGCTGCCTCCCGTAGGAGTCTGGGCCGTGTCTCAGTCCCAGTGTGGCCGGTCGCCCTCTCAGGCCGGCTACCCGTCGACGCCTTGGTAGGCCATTACCCCACCAACAAGCTGATAGGCCGCGAGCCCATCCCCCACCGAAAAACTTTCCAACACCCACCATGCGGCAGGCGCTCATATCCGGTATTAGACCCCGTTTCCAAGGCTTATCCCGAAGTGGAGGGCAGGTTGCTCACGTGTTACTCACCCGTTCGCCACTGATCCACCCAGCAAGCTGGGCTTCACCGTTCGACTTGCATGTGTTAAGCACGCCACCAGCGTTCGTCCTGAGCCAGGATCAAACTCTCCGTAAAAGAGAAACATCCACACCCACTCACGTGAGCGCGAACAATGATACTGGCCAGATCAAAACCAAACTGGTTCATTGATCCGATCCAAAAACAACCCCCACCGATTCCGTCCACACCACCCTGCTGGCGGCACGACCCGAAACGCTGAGAGTCAAATAATTGGCATTGACTATCAAGCACACTGTTGAGTTCTCAAACAACCGACGCACACCGTCAGAGCC
>NZ_JBVKBM010000009.1:0-124632 GCF_055598465.1 Promicromonospora sp. NPDC110617 | reverse complement strand
CTGATCTGCAGAGGAAGGGAACCATCCGTGGAGAGCGTGACCGCTGGTCTCGCTCCTCCGTTCGGAGGCAACCTCTGTAACTTACCCTACCACGCTCCCCAGCGCAAGCATCCTGTTCAGGATCCATGCATCGGGGTGCCTGTCCGGCAAGCCCAACCCAGTTCCGGAGCGCACAAGGCTACCTCGAAGATCTGGAGTGGTTTCCGCCCCGGGACCGGCCAGTCACGCTCTCAGCGCTTCCTGTCCGTGTCTCCCTGCCGGGCGAACAACGAGAACATTACGTCAGCCCGCAGGACCCGTCAAAGCCAGGGCGCGTGACGGCCGACACAGAAGCGCTGTTCACCGGGTGTTTTTCCAAGAGGGCATCAGGTCTGCACGCGCCGGAGCCATGTCAGACCGGCTCAGCGGCCCCCGTCCGCGGCTCGTAACCCCGGCGTAGACCAAGAACTCTCCCGATCAGCCATGTCTGCGTAATCTTTGGTTCAGATTTCGCCATCCGCGCTGCGGGCCGGGTTCACGGCCCCACCAACCCCGGACATGCCACGCGACAGCAGGGCGCGAACGCCGGCTCCTAGCCCAGGCGCAGCCCGAGCAGCTCCTCGAGCTCCCCGTGCGTGAGCCCGTACGTCTCGACGACGCGCGCGCCTCCACCACCCGGAACTCCGGGCCCGACGTCGATCACCGCGATGTCGCTGTAGATCCGGGACACGCAGCCCACCCCGGTGAGCGGCAGCGTGCACTCGGGCACCAGCTTGGGCTGACCGTCCTTGGTCAGGAGGGTCATCATGACGACGCTCCGCCGGGCGCCCACCGCGAGGTCCATCGCTCCGCCCACCGCCGGCACCGCCCCCGGCCGGCCCGTGGACCAGTTGGCGAGGTCCCCCGACGTCGACACCTGGAACGCCCCCAGCACGCAGACGTCGATGTGGCCGCCGCGCATCATGGCGAACGAGTCGGCCTGGTGGAAGTACGAGGCGCCGGGCAGCTCGGTCACGGGGACCTTGCCCGCGTTGATGAGCTCGGGGTCCGCGGCGTCCGGCTCCGGCGAGGGGCCCATCCCGAGCAAGCCGTTCTCGGTGTGCAGCGTGATGCCCGAGCCGGTGGGGAGGTGGTCGGCCACGAGCGTCGGCAGGCCGATGCCGAGGTTGACGTAGGAGCCCGGGGCGATGTCGGCGGCCACCCGCGCCGCCAGCTGCGCCTTGGACAGAGGAGCCCCGCTCCGCGAGCCCGGCGGGACCGTCTCGGCACTCATGAGGCCGAACCCCGCGCTCCGGCCTGCGCGCCCGCCAGCGTCGTGACGCTGTCGATCGCCACGACGGCGTCGACGTAGATGCCGGGCGTCACCACGGTCTCGGGATCGATGGCGCCGACCGCCACCACCTCACGCACCTGCGCCACGGTCCGCCGGGCGGCCGTGGCCATGACGGGCCCGAAGTTCCGGGCCGTCCTGCGGTAGACGAGGTTTCCGACGCCGTCGGCCCGGAAGGCCTTGACCAGCGCGACATCGGCCGCGAGCGGCGACTCGAAGACCATCGGGACGCCGTCGACCACGCGCGTTTCCTTGCCCTCGGCGAGGGGCGTGCCGAAGCCGGTGGGGGTGAAGAAGCCACCCAGGCCGGCGCCGGCCGCGCGGATCCGCTCGGCCAGGTTGCCCTGCGGCACCAGCTCCAGCTCGATCTCGCCCGCGCGGTACGCGGCGTCGAAGTGCCACGAGTCCACCTGGCGGGGGAACGAGCACACGATCTTGCGCACCCGGCGCTCCAGGATCAGCCGGGCCAGCGCGTCCTCGCCGTTGCCCGCGTTGTTGGAGACGACGACGAGGTCGGCGGCGCCCTGTTCCAGGAGTGCCTCGATCAGTTCCACCGGCTGCCCCGCCGGCCCGAAGCCGCCGATCATCACGGTCGAGCCGTCGGCGACGTCGCCCACCGCCGCCAGGGCGGTCGGTGCGACCTCGACGGTCATGCGGCGGACCGCGCGTTCTCGAGGACCACGGCCACGCCCTGGCCGACGCCGATGCAGATGGCTGCGACGCCCCAGCGCTGCCCCTCGACGACCAGCCGGCGGGCGAGCGTGCCGAGGATCCGGGTGCCGGAGGCGCCGAGCGGGTGTCCGAGCGCTGTCGCGCCGCCCCAGGCGTTCACGATCTCCGGGTCGACGTCCCACGCGTCGACGCAGACGAGCGACTGCGCGGCGAACGCCTCGTTGAGCTCGACGGCCCCGACGTCGGCCCAGCCGATGCCGCTCTTCGCGAGCGCGCGCTCGGCGGCCGCCACGGGGGCGTAGCCGAAGTACTGCGGCTCGTTCGCGACCGCGGCGCGGCCCGCGATCCGTGCCAGCGGTTCCAGGCCGGTCAGGCCCGCAGCCGCCGCGGAGCCGATCAGGGCGGCGCTGGCGCCGTCCGTCAACGGGGAGGCGTTGCCCGCCGTGATGGTGCCGCCGTCCGGCCGGAAGGAGGGCTTGAGCGCGGCGAGCTTCTCCAGGCTGCCGTCCGAGCGGACGGGCTCGTCGCGGTGCAGGTCCGTCCCGGGCACGGCGGTGACCAGGTCGTCGTAGCGGCCGGCCTCCCAGGCCGCGTGTGCCCGGCGGTGGCTGCGCAGGGCGAACTCGTCCTGGCGCTCCCGCGTGACGCCGTACTTCTCGCGCAGCCGCTCGGTCGCCTCCCCGAGGGAGACCGTCCAGTCCGGCTGCATCCGCGCGTTGACCAGGCGCCAGCCCAGCGTGGTCGACACCAGCTCGGCACCACCCGCGGGGTAGGCCCGCTCCGGCTTGGGCAGCACCCACGGCGCGCGGCTCATGGACTCGACCCCGCCGGCCACGACGACGTCGGCGTCGCCGGTCTCCACGGCACGCGCCGCCTGCACGACCGCGTCGAGCGACGAGCCGCACAGCCGGTTGACCGTCACCCCGGGCACCGACAACGGCAGCCCGGCCAGGAGCACCGCCATCCGCGCCACGTCCCGGTTCTCCTCGCCGGCGCCGTTCGCGTTGCCGAGGATCACGTCGTCGATCCGGGCCGGGTCCAGCCCGGGCGCCCGGCGCACCTGCTCGCCGACGACGAAGGCCGCCAGGTCGTCCGGCCGCACCCCGGCGAGCGCGCCGCCGTAGCGGCCGAACGGCGTGCGCACGGCGTCGTAGACGAATGCCTGTCCCATCGATCCACACCTCTGCCCGTTCGCAGTGCGCACACAAGTTCCGTATGCGTACGCCCACCGTAACAGCCGGGATCAGGCGCGGGTACGGGCCAGATCCGCCTCGATCTCGCCGGCCGCGCGCAGCAGCGCCGGCAGGAACTCGGACACCAGCTCGTCGACCGCCCCGCGGCGCACGGGGGCGGACACGTTCACCGCGCCCACCACGCGGCCGGCCCGGTCGCGCAGGGGCGCGGCGAGCGACCGGAGCCCCTCCTCCAGCTCCTGGTCGACGAGCGCCCAGCCCTGCCCCCGCACCCGGTCCAGCTCCGCGCGCAACAGGTCGCGGTCGACGATCGTGTGCGGGGTGAGCGGCTCCAGGGCGACGGCGCCCAGGAAGTCGTCGCGGTCACCGTGGGGCAGGTGCGCCAGGACCGCACGCCCCATCGAGGTGGCGGACGCCGGGAACCGCGTGCCCACCTGGATCGCCGCCGACATGATCCGGTGCGTGGCGACCCGGGCCACGTAGACGATCTCCGCGCCGTCGAGCACCGCGACCGACGACGACTCCCCGACGTCCTCCGCGAGGCGCTCCAGGTGCGGCTGGGCCACCTCCGGCAGGGTCAGGCTCGACAGGTAGGCGTACCCGAGCTCGAGCACCTGGGGACGCAGGGCGAACACGCGCCCGTCGGTGACGACGTAGCCGAGCTCCACCAGGGTGTGCAGGAAGCGCCGGGCCGACGCCCGGCTGAGCGCCGCCTCGCGGGCCACCTCGCTCAAGGTCATCCGCGCCCGGTCCGGGCCGAACGCGCGGATCACCGCCAGCCCGCGCTCCAGGGACTGCACGAACTCACCCGACCGGGTTCCGGCGTCCTGCGCGGTCTCGCTCATCTCGGGTTCCTCCATGCCGTCGGCGCGTCCGTCTCGCATCCTGGCCGAGCATCCGGTCGCCCGCACCAGGTCGCCCGCCTGCGTCCTGGGAGCCGCGCCTTTGGCAGCACGCCCGCCCGGGCCTTCCCTGGTCCGACGACGGAACGCACCGTTGAGCTCCGACGCCCGCGACCCTGGTCGTTCTCCGAACGGGTGTGCCGCAGGTGAACGTAGCGACCGGCCGGAGGCCGGGTCAATGGTTCGGCAGCCCCGGTCGCAACCGTGACCGGATCGCGACGTGGACAACGAGAAGAGCCCCTCACCGGCTGGTGCCGGTGAGGGGCTCTGTCACTGTGCGCCCGAAGGGATTCGAACCCCCAACCTTCTGATCCGTAGTCAGATGCTCTATCCGTTGAGCTACGGGCGCTGGTCGTACTACCTGCTGTCTGTCCGCCGTTCACACGGCCGACCGACGAGAACATTACAGCCTGTTCGGCGCGGGCCCAAACTCAAATCCGCGCTTCCCGAGGAGAACTCCGTCACAACCGCCCGGAAGTCCGGCGTCTCCCACAGAAAAGGCCCCGGGCGTCACGCGCGGCCGGGACCTTCCTGGCGGAGACGGAGGGATTTGAACCCTCGAACGGGTTGCCCCGTTACCACCTTAGCAGGGTGGCGCACTAGACCTGACTATGCGACGTCTCCTCGCGACAGGCTCTACCCAGGCAGGGCGATGCCGCGCGGCCCAGGCTACCTGCCGCACGGCACGCTGAGCAAAGCGGGACGGTCCGCAGCACGCAGGACCGCGCGGCATCCGCGAGATCCTGCCGATTTTCCGTCCGAACCCCGGTGGACCAGGACACGCGCAGGACGCCCCCGCACCCGCCCCGGGGCGGCGGCCGGCAGCGTATTTCATACAGCGTCAATAACGGGTACATTCGCGGTCATGGACTACGACGTCTTGGTGATCGGCTCGGGTTTCGGCGGCAGCGTTGCTGCCCTCCGCCTCACGGAGAAGGGCTACAGGGTGGGTGTGCTCGAGGCGGGCCGCCGGTTCGAGGACGACGAGTTCGCCAAGAACTCCTGGCACCTCAAGCAGTTCCTGTGGGCGCCCGCCCTGGGGTGCTACGGCATCCAGCGGGTGCGCCTGCTGCGCAACGTGCTGTGCCTGACGGGTGCGGGCGTGGGCGGCGGGTCGCTGGTGTACGCCAACACCCTCTACCGCCCGCTGGACCCGTTCTACGCCGACCCCGCCTGGTCCCACATCGCCGACTGGAAGTCCGAGCTCGCGCCGTACTACGACCAGGCGGAGCGCATGCTCGGCGTCGTCCGGTACCACGGCCGCTCCCCCGCGGACGACGTCATCCGGGGCGTCGCGGACGACATGGGCGTGGGCGAGACGTTCCGGCCCACCCGGGTGGGCGTGTACTTCGGGCCGGGCGGCGCGGAGGCGCCGTCGCCCGGCCAGCGGGCCGACGACCCGTTCTTCGGCGGGGCGGGACCGGAGCGGACAGGCTGCATCGAGTGCGGCGAGTGCATGACCGGCTGCCGGCACGGCGCCAAGAACACCCTGGTCAAGAACTACCTCTACCTCGCGGAACGCGCGGGCGCCGTGGTGCACCCGCTGACCACCGCCGACGTCGTCCGGCCGCGGGCCGAGGCGGAGGGTGGCGGCTACGAGATCCGCACGCACCGGACCGGCCGGAGGTGGGCCGAGCGGCGCGCGTTCACGGCGAAGCAGGTCGTGTTCGCCGCCGGCACGCTCGGCACGCAGCGTCTGCTGCACGCCATGAAGGACGCCGGCACGCTGCCGAGCCTGTCGAACCGGCTCGGGCACCTCACCCGCACCAACTCCGAGGCACTGCTCGGCGCGATGACGCACAAGGTCGGCTCGACGGACTACTCGCGCGGCCTCGCGATCACCTCGTCGTTCTACCCGAACGAGAGCACCCACATCGAACCCGTGCGCTACGGCCACGGCTCCAACGTCATGGCGGCGCTGCAGCACATCCTGGTCGACGGCGGACCGCACCGGTTCTTCCGCTGGTTCGGCGAGATGGGCAAGAACCTCAAGTGGCTGCCGGTGCTGATGGACTGGCGCCGCTGGTCCGAGCGGACGGTCATCGCCCTGGTCATGCAGGCCCACGACAACTCGCTGACCACGCTGACCCGACGGTCGCCGTTCGGCCGGTACATGACCTCCCGGCAGGGCACCGGCGCGCCCAACCCGAGCTGGATCCCGGAGGGCCACGAGGCGGTGCGGCGCATGGCGGACACGATGGGCGACGACGGCGTCGAGGGCATCGCGGGCGGCACGATCGGCGACCCGTTCAACATCCCGCTGACGGCGCACATCCTGGGCGGGTGCGCCATCGGCTCCGACGCCGCGGACGGCGTCGTCGACCCGTACCTGCGGATGTTCGGGCACGAGGGCCTGCACGTCATGGACGGCTCGGCCGTGACCGCGAACCTCGGGGTGAACCCGTCGCTCACCATCACGGCGCAGGCCGAGCGGGCGTGCGCGCTGTGGCCCAACGCCGGCGACCAGGACGGGCGGCCCGCCCTGGGGTCGGCCTACCGGCCCGTCGAGCCCGTGCGTCCGGCGGCCCCGGTGGTGCCCGAGGCCGCTCCCGCGGCGCTGCGCCTGCCCATCGTGGGCATCAGCTAGCGACCGAACGGCAGAGCGCCTGTCCGGTCCGGCCCGACGAGTGTCAGGCGGGACGGGACAGGCGCTCTGTCGTGCGGTGCGGGAGCGGAGGGCGAGGGATTCGAACCCCCGGTGCGTTGCCGCACAACGGTTTTCAAGACCGTCACATTAGGCCGCTCTGTCAGCCCTCCTCACGCCGTTCACCCCTGCGGGCAGGGCCGGCGCGGCCCCACAGTCTATCGTCCGGCAGGACGGCGACGGCGGGCCGCCCCCAGGGTGGCCCGCCGTCCGCGAAGTGCTGGAGAGCGACTCAGCCCTGCGCCTGCGCGCCGGACCGGAGCTGGCGCATCGCGAGCTGGACCAGCGCGATCAGCGTCTGCTTGGTCGCCGCACGCGAACGCGCGTCCGTGTAGAGCATCGGCACGTGCGAGGGGATCTGCAGCGCCTCGCGCACGTCCTCGAGCCGGTGCTTGGCCACGCCGTCGAAGCAGTTCACGCCCACGACGAACGGGATGTTGCGCGACTCGAAGTAGTCGATGGCCGGGAAGCACTGCTCCAGACGGTCCGTGTCGACCAGGACGACGGCACCGATCGCACCGCGCACCAGGTCGTCCCACATGAAGAGGAAGCGGTCCTGGCCCGGGGTACCGAACAGGTACAGCCACAGGTTGCCCGGCAGCTCCACGCGGCCGAAGTCCATGGCCACCGTGGTGGTGGTCTTGCGGTCGGTCACGCCACCGGCGTCATCCACGCCGACCGAGTGCTCCGTCATGGCAGCCTCGGTGTTCAGCGGCTCCACGTCGGAGATCGAGCCGATGAACGTGGTCTTGCCCACCGCGAAGCCACCGGCGACGACGATCTTGACGACGGTCGGCGCGGTGCGCTCGGCCGCGGGCTGCGCACCCGGCGCGGCCTGCGCGCCGGCGTTGGCCGCCGGCGCCTGCTGCATCACCGGCGGCGCGGGCTGAGCCTGCGCCGGACGGGACGCCTGAGCGGTGGGCGCCGCGGCGCCACCGCCGCCACCCAGCACACTCTGGCGCGCGGGCGCGTTCGAGGAAGCGGTCGCAGTGCCGGCGTTACCCGACACCGGGGCCCAGTTGGGACCGCTACGGGCCCCGCCGTCAGAGGGCGGAAATGCCATTAAGAACACTCTCCAAGACGCTCAGCGACAGGCCCGAGTTCGAGCTGCCGTGGCCTGTGTGGACGTTAACCGGTGTCGAGGTGTGCACGGTGACGTGCCCTTCCTCCTGCATGTCCGCCACAAGGATCCGGACGACACCCAGGGGCAGCCGCAGAAGGGCCGAGAGCTCGGCGATCGACACGTACGTGTGCGCGGCGTGCTGGAGGATCGCGCGCTTCTCGGGAGGCAGTCCGAAACTGCTGACTGCCCCGGGAAGAACCTCCACGAGGGCCTCGAGCGGCAGGTCGGACAGTTCCGACCGCACCCGGCCTCCGGTGACCGCATAGGGGCGCACGGTGGACGTCTCACGGACGTCCCCCTGCCCCTGGGAACCGAAAGGTGCGTACGTCATGGTCGAGTCCTCATCCCACGCTGGCGGCTCGGGTCTGCCCATCGACCGGGAGGCTGCCGCGCATCTCCGAGATGAGCTGCGGCGTGAGGGTGGCCTCGGTGCGCGACACCAGGAGAGCCATCTCGTAGCCGATGAGGCCGATGTCGCACGTGGCCTCCGCGACGACGCCGAGCACGGACCCGTTCGAGACGTTCATCAGGAAGAGGAAGCCGTTGTCCATCTCGATGATCGCCTGACGGACGTTACCGCCGTTGAGCTGCCGAGAAGCTCCACGCGTGAGGCTTGACATACCGGAGACGATCGCCGCGAGCTGGTCGCCGCTGGTGCGGTCGAGCTGGTCGGACATCGCCATGAGCAGGCCGTCTGCCGACACGACGAGCGTGTGCCGACTGCCGGGAACGGTACGCACGAAGTTGTCGAGCAGCCAACCGAAATTGGTTGCTTCGGTGCTGAGGGTCACTCTGTTCCTCCTAGTCAGAATCCACAGACGCGCTTGTCACCGCGACTGCGGCGCTGAGTCAGGGACATGATTCACGGTCGAGGGTGCCCACGTCGAGTCCCCACCGCCGTTCTTGCCGTTCTCGTGCTCCGACTTGCCCTCGTCCACGGACTCCGACCGGCCACGCGCGGTGGCCGACTGGAACGCCGAGAGACGTGAGCGAAGCTGCTCGGGATCACGGTCGATGCGAGCCGAGAGCCGCTCGACAGCTGGGTCCGCACCGGTGCCGGAGGCACCGCGGGTACGGCGGGTCAGCCCACCACTGGCAACCTCGGTATTGACGGCTGCCGGACGGTACGAGTCGTTCTCTTTCACATCATCTTCCTGATAAGCCCCTCGACGGAGAAGGCTCGTCATCTCCTCGTAGAGCACTGCCGAGGCGGTCCATTCCGACCGTGCCTCCACCGAGTCACGCACGTACTCGGGGTCTAGGGGGTCCTTCCCGTCGCCGTCGGTCCCGGCGGCTCGCTTGGCGAGCGGGGCCGACGAACCGTACGACGGGTCGTACACGGCGCCCGTCGGGTACGGCTCGCTGAACTCGCGGGCGGGAGGCTCGAAGGCCTGCTGCTCGAAGGCCTGCTGCACGTCCGCCACGGGCACGGCCTGGGTGGCCGGTGCCGACGCGAACGAGGTGGGCACGCGCTCGGGGGCCGGCGCCGCCGGGGCGGGAGCCGCCGGGGCCGGGGCCAGCGGGGCGGCGGCCGCACGGGGCGCCGCGTCCACGAACGGGTTGGTGCCGGGGGCGGGGGCCGGAGCCTGCGCCTGTGCGGCGGGCAGGGGGACGGTCCCGCCGGCGGGCGGGGTCGGCAGCGCCGGCAGCGCCGACGTCAGCGACTCCTGGACCGCCTTCTGGTAGCCCTCCTGGTAACCCCGCTGGTACGTCGGGTCCGCGACGGGAGCCTCCGGTGCCTGCACCGGGAAGGCCCCGGTCAGCGGAACGGGGCTGCCCTGAGGCGGACCGCTCGGTGCCTGGAAGTTCTGCGCCGGGAGGTTCTGGGTCGGGAAGTTCTGCGTGGCGAAGCCCGACGTCTGGATGCCCTGCGTCGGGAAGCCCTGCGTCTCGACGTTCGGGGCGGGCACGACCGGGGCGCCGAAGGTCGGCGGACCGGCCACGGGGCTCGCGACGGTCTGGATCGGACGCGACGCCGGACGCTGCTCCTGGGGCTGGTAGGCCCGCAGCTCGCCGGTGGCGGGCTGGCCCGGGCGGCGGCCGAACAGGCCCCGCTTCTGGGCCGGCTTGCCCTGCTGGGCACCCGACGCCGTCGAACGACGGCTCGGGAGGTCCGCCATGAGCTCCTCGAACGCGGGCAGCGCCTCGAACGACGAGTCGGGACCCTCCGGGGACTCCGCCCCGAAGCCCTGGGACTGCGGCTCGTCGCCCTGGAACCCGCCGAACCGCTCGGGCTGCGCGCCGAAGCTCTGCGCCGGAGCCGGAGCCGCAGGAGGCCTGCCACCGCCCGCCGCCGGGAACCGCATCACATCGGTGTCGGACATGCCGGGCAGTGCCGCCGGGTCCTGCGTGATCGGGTCGAGCTGCAGCGACTGCGTGCTGCCCTCGACGGGGTCGATCGTGTTCAGCGAGCGGAAGCTCGAGAAGAGCGCGCTGCGCTGGTCCACGTCGACCGCGGCCGGCGTGGTGTCCTCGAAGACCGGGGCCACCGGCTCGACCGGCTGCGGTGCGCGCTGACGGCTCGGGAGCGAGCTGCCCTCGGACACGTTCGACGGCGGGGCCCAGGCGTTGTCGTCGGCCTGGTATTCCTGCGGGAGCGACGGGGTCTGGATCTCCGGCAGCACGATCGAGCCGGTCGGCGTCGTCTCCGCGACCGGCTGGGCCGCCGTCGAGCTACGACGCCGGGCGAGGCCGAGCGCCGTCGTGCCGTCGGTGAGGGCGTTGAGGTCGACCGGCTGCGCGACCGGGGCCGGCTGGGCCGCGAACGCGGCCGCCGCGATCTGCGACGTACCGGTCGGGACCGGCATGCCGCCCTGCTGCGGCACCGACGTGGTGGCCGGGGACGCCGCGGTCACGGCCGGCGAGCCGAAGCCGCTGGTGGGTGCACCAGCGCTCCGCATCGCGCCGGTGCCCGGACCGGTGGCCACGCCGCCGTTGAACTGCGAGGCGGCCGCCTGCGTGTTGGCCTCCAGCGGGTCGGTCGGCATCGGCAGCGGCATCGCGTTGTCCGGCATGAACAGCACCGCCGGGAAGCGGACCGTCACCTCGGTACCCGTGCCACCCTCGCCCGGGCCGAACGCCACCTGGGCGCCGAGGCGGTCCGAGAGGCGGCCGACCACGTAGAGGCCGAGGCGCTGGGCGCCGACGGCGTCCGACGCGGCGTGGCTGGCGACCTTGCGGTTCGCCTCCGCGACCTCCTGGGGGTTCATCCCGAGGCCGTGGTCGCGGACCACGACGGTGACGAACTGCTCGTCACGGGCGGTGGTCACCTCGACCGGCGTGTGCGGCTCGGAGAACATCGTCGCGTTCTCCAGGAGCTCGGCCAGCAGGTGCGCCGCGTTCAGCGCGTTGTGGCCCAGCATCATCGGGTCGACGACGAGGTTCAGGCGGACCCGGTCGTACAGCTCGATCTCGGACGACGCGGTACGGATGACGTCGGAGACCGGCATCGGCTGGCGCACGCGACGACCGGAGTCGATGCCCGCGAGGACGAGCAGGGACTCCGCGTTGCGGCGCATACGGGTCGCGAGGTGGTCGAGGCGGAACAGGTTCGACAGCGTCGAGGGGTCTTCCTCGGACCGCTCGAGGTCGTCGAGGAACGCGAGCTGCCGGTTCAGGAGCACCTGGTCACGGCGGGCCACGTTGACGAACATCTCGGCGATCGACCCACGCAGGGCGGCCTGTTCGCGGGCGACGTCGATGGTCGTCCTGTTGACGTCGTTGAACGCCGCGGCGAGCTGGCCGATCTCGTCCGAGGACTCGACGGTGATCGGGTCGAGGTCGATGCTCGGGCCCTGGCCCGGCACGGACACCTGCTCCACCAGCGTGGGGAGGCGGTCACGGACCACACCGGCCGCCTGGGTCAGGCGGCGCAGCGGGGAGACCAGGCGACGGGCGATGACCAGCGCCATGATGACCGAGAAGCCGAGGGCCGCGATCGCGACGCCACCGGTGAGGTACGCGCGGTTCGCGGCGACGTCGGCGCGCTCCTGGGCGAAGCCCGCGGTGTCCTCGCGGACGGCGTCACGGACGATGCGGCTCTCCTCGACCCACTTCGCGGACTCACCCTGGAACGCGTCGGCCTGGGCCGGCTGGATGGACGTGAGGTCACCGCGTGCGACGTAGCCGCGCACGGTGCCGTAGACGCCGTCCATGCCCGGCACCTGGTACTCGCCGGGGATGCGGTCGAAGAGGTCCTGCGTGCTGTCCCACTCGCGGTCACCCAGGTTCACCAGGTCGGCGGCGCGGAGGGCCAGGGACTGGGCGGCGGCCTCGTGCTGCGGGTGGTTCGCCACGACGCCGAGCGTCAGGCCGACGATCGGGCGCTCGTAGGTGTTGGTCAGCATGAGCTGGTCGATCGAGTAGTACGCCTCGAGGCGGGTACCCAGGTCGCGGTCCTCGGAGGTGTCCGCGATGGCGTCCATCACCTCGAGGGCGCCGTCGATGTACGTCCCGTAGGCGTCGGTCGCGACCTGCTCGGTGAGCCGGCCCTCGGCGACCTTCTTCTGCACGTCGGTGATGGCCGCGCGGTCCTCGATGGTCTGCGTGACGGCGTCCTTGACGCGCTGGTCCAGCATCGAGATGTCGATGTCCAGCAGCTCGTCGTCACGGGCGTCGAGGGCCGTGATCGTCTGCGCCTGGGCGGCCGGGGCGGACCACTTCGGGTTGCCGTCCTTGTCCATGACCTGCTTGCCGTCTTCCCCGATCTCCGGGGTTCCGCGCAGCAGGGCGACGCGGGCCTGGTCACCCGTCGCGCTGCTGTCGATCATCGCGACGATGTTGTACGCCCGCTCCTGCGCGAACGCCGTGCCTGCCTGGTCCTGGTACTCGAGCGCTGCGACGAGATCAGCGGTCTGCTGCGCGCGCATCGCGTCGGCCACGGAGAGGCCGATGATGTACGCCGCAGCGATGACCAGGACGACGGCAGGCGTGACCAGTGTCGCAAGAACTTTCCCGCGCACTCCCAACCTGCGGAACATGCGTACCTCTCTCCATCACTGATCCGGAAGGGGTGGCGTGCGTGGTGCCCGCCGAACACCCCTCGGTGCTGCGTACAAGTTACCGGCACCCGGTTTCCGCTGGCGACCTTCGTGAGGCCACACGGAAGTAGGCTTCATCGATGTGCGAGCCGTCACGATATCCGGACCGGGGCCATCAGGGAAACTCTCCATTTCATCCCTGAACCACCCGAATGCTGGCCAAAGCGACGTGGTGATCACCGTCGCCGCCGCCGGAGTGAACCGTGCTGACCTGCTACAACGGGCCGGATACTACCCCCCTCCGGCGAATGCCCCGGACTGGCCGGGTCTTGAGATATCCGGAACTGTGAAGCGTGTCGGACACGGCGTGTCGCGCTGGCGCGCCGGGGATCGGGTCGTCGCACTGCTGGAGGGCGGCGGCTACGCGGAGGAGGTCGCGGTCCGCGAGACCCAGGTGCTCCCGGTACCCGACGGTATGGACCTGGTCGACGCCGCGGCCCTGCCCGAGGCCGCGTGCACGGTCTGGAACAACCTCGTCGACGTCGGCGGGCTGCGCCCCGGCGAGTGGGTGCTGGTCCACGGCGGGTCCGGCGGCATCGGCAGCATCGCGATCCAGGTCGCCAAGGCGCTCGGCGCCCACGTCGCCACGACGGCGGGCGGCCCGGAGCGCGCGGCGCGGTGCGCCGAGCTCGGCGCGGACGTCGTCGTCGACCACCGGCAGGAGGACTTCGTCGAGGCGGTCCGCGCCGCCACGGACGGCCGTGGGGCCGACGTCGTGCTCGACCTGCTCGGCGGGGGCGCCCTGGGCGACAACGTCCGCGTCCTGGCCCGCGGCGGCCGCCTCGTGGTCATCGGGATGCAGCAGGGGCGACGCGGCGAGCTCGACCTCAGCGCGCTCCTCGCCCGGCGCGGCACCATCTCCGGGACGCTGCTCCGGTCCCGACCGCCGGAGGAGAAGGCGCGCATCGTCGCGGATACCGAACAACACCTCTGGCCACTGTTCGCCGCAGGCATCGTTCGGCCGGTGATTCACGCCCGTATCCCGTTCGCCGAAGCGCAGTCGGCACACGATCTGCTGGAGTCGGGAGAGGCCTTCGGCAAAGTGCTCCTGGTCCCCTGATCAACGCGTGCCTATATATAGGCATGGCCGACAATTTCGTTCCCCACCCGGGAATGCAATGCAGACGACCGGTGATTCGGGCAAGACTGGACCCATGAACGACGAGCGAGCCACCCCCCAGTCCGCCGAGCGACCCGACGACCGCCGTGACCAGACGCATGCCGCGCACCCCCAGGTGGTGACGCCCGACGGCGCGGCCGTGCCGCCGGAGCGCGAGCCCGAGAGCGCCGGCGACGAGCGCGAGGTCGACGAGGCCGAGGCCGTCGTGGGTCAGGTCGAGGAGCCGGCCAAGGTCATGCGCATCGGCGGCATGATCAAGCGGCTGCTCGACGAGGTGCGGGACGCCCCGCTCGACGAGGCCGCCCGGACCCGTCTGGCCGAGATCCACGAGCGCTCGATCCACGAGCTCGAGGACGGGCTCTCCCCCGACCTGGTCGACGAGCTGCACCGCATCACGCTGCCGTTCTCGGACGACTCCGCGCCGTCCGACGCGGAGCTGCGTGTGGCGCAGGCGCAGCTCGTGGGCTGGCTCGAGGGCCTGTTCCACGGCATCCAGACCGCGCTCGTCGCGCAGCAGATGGCGGCGCAGGCGCAGCTCTCGCAGATGCGACGCGCGCTGCCGCCCGGGACCGGCGCCTTCGGGCCCGCCGGGCCCGGCGGGCCCGGCGGGCCCACCCTGCCCGGGGCCTCCGACGACGAGTCGGGCGAGCGCCGGACCCCCGGCCAGTACCTCTGACCTCCGCCGTCGCCTCCGGGGTGCGACCCCCGGAGGCACCGCGGCGGGTAAAGGCCGGGACGCCTACAGGTCGGCCGGGTCCACCAGGAAGCCGTCCTCGTCGGCGACCTCGCCGCCGGCGGCGTCGTGGATCGCGCCCGCGAGCCGGGCCACCAGCTCCGCGGCGCGCTTACGCGCGATCCGCAGCTCCATGTTGGGGAACTCCCGCTGCGACTCCACGAGGTCCTGCGGCTCCCAGTGCACCCAGTAGCAGACCGCGCCCTGCTCGGCCCACGGCAGGCCGCGCAGCAGGCGCGGCAGCTTCTCCTCGCCGCTGATCTCGACCGAGACGATGCCGTCGACGCCGAGCTCCACCACCAGGCCGTACCCGTCCAGCACGCGCGGGCCGGTGAGCGCCTTGATGTCGTACTCGTCGGCGGCCGCGTGCAGCTTCTTGCGCAGCTCGGGGTCCATGGTCTCGCCGCGGTAGAGCGGCTTGTCCGCGATGCCGTCCGGCGGCCCGCCCCACTCCTTGCCGTCCATGTGCAGCCGGGCGCGCGGGTGCACCTTCTGCAGGATGGCGTGCGCGGCCTGCGGGTCGAGCCAGACGTCGGAATAGACGGTCATGTCGATCGCGGCCCCGGCATCGGGGGTCAGCACGACGCCGGCGCCCGGACGCGTCGTCGGACCGTCCGGGGCGGTGTCCCAGAGGCCACCCACGTCCAGGCGGAGGGAGCCGCCGAGGCGGCGCGCTACCGCGACCAGCCACTCGATCAGCCGGCGCTCCTCGCGCTCGGGCATGGCGGCTGCGAACGCACGCCCGACGCCGTCGCGGTCGCCCGCGGGGAACGGCGGCTCGCCGCGCTCCCGGTGGCAGACGATGTCGAAGGCCATCTCGGCACCCGGCGGCACGCCGAGGTCGAAGCCGTCGCCCACGGGCTGGTACGGACCGTTCATCACCGCATGCCGCGAGACCCGCAGCACGCCCGGCTCCCGGCCCTGCGCGCGGCGGCCCTGCGGGGCGCCGGCCACGTTGCCCGGGAGGATCCCGGCCGGGACCACGTCCCAGCGGGTGGCGGAGAACCGGGAGAGCGCGAGGACCTCGATCTCGTCCAGCTCCACGTCACCGGGCACGGTCAGCACGTGCCGGGCCTGGTGCGCCTGCGCAACCGTGCGCGGCAGGAGAGGAAGCTGGGGAGCGGCCATCGGGGTCCCTTCTCGGTCCGGGTGCCCGGTCCGCGCCGGGCACCCGGAGCCTACCTCCCGGCGAACGCCCGTCGGGGCGCCGGGACGGCCCGGGAGCAAGCCCCGTTCACACCGTCGTGCGGTGGAAGTTCTTCGAGGAGCGGGACGCCGTCGGGCCGCGCTGGCCCTGGTAGCGGGACCCGTACAGGTCCGACCCGTACGGGTGCTCGGAGGCCGACGAGAGCCGGAAGAAGCAGAGCTGGCCGATCTTCATGCCCGGCCACAGCTTGATCGGCAGCGTCGCGACGTTGCTGAGCTCCAGCGTGACGTGCCCGCTGAAACCGGGGTCGATGAAGCCGGCCGTCGAGTGCGTCAGCAGGCCGAGCCGGCCGAGGGAGGACTTGCCCTCCAGACGGGCCGCGACGTCGTCGGGCAGCGTGACCGCCTCGAAGGTGCTGCCGAGCACGAACTCCCCCGGGTGCAGCACGAAAGCCTCACCGTTGTCGGCCTCCACGAGCCGGGTCAGCTCGGGCTGGTCCGTCGACGGGTCGATGAAGGGGTACTTGTGGTTGTCGAACAGCCGGAAGAACTTGTCGAGGCGCACGTCGATGCTCGACGGCTGCAGCATCGACGCGTCGTACGGGTCGAGGACGACACGGTCGGCCTCGAGCTCGGCACGGATATCGCGGTCGGAGAGGAGCACCCGGATACGGTACTGGGCGGCGCGCGGCGGCGCCGCCCCGTCCGGGGGCGGCGCCGTCTGCACCGGGGGGGCGGGCCCGCCGTGTCAGCGGGCGGCTGTCACCACTGCAGCGGACGGTGCTTCGCGTCCACCGACCAGTAGCCCTTGCGCATCACGAGGAAGAGGATGCCCTCGATCGCGCCCCAGATCGCCGGCACGAACCACGCCTGCCCCAGGGAGACCGCCGTGATGAGGAGCATGATCCAGCCCAGGCCCTTGTAGCCCAGGTAGAACCGGTGCGCCCCGACGACGCCGAGCAGGATCCCGAGCAGGCCCGCGGTGATGCGCGACTTGCGGCCCGGCACGTGCTCCGGCGGCGGGGTGGGGCGGTCGTAGTCGTACTGCTGCTGGTAGTTCGCGGGGGTGGCCTTGGCCGCCGACCCGGACTTCGGCTTCTGCAGCGCGCGCGTCTCCTGCGGGGGCGGCGGGGGCTGCGGCGGCCGCGGAGGCAGGGGCTTGGTCTCCTGGTAGATCGGCTCGGTCGGCTTCTCGCTGGGGTGCTCGCTCACTGCTGCTCCGGCTGCTCGGCGACACTCGCACGGATCTGGTTCGGGCATCCGGGCGAGTTTGGGTATGATCGGGTCGCGCGCCAGGTTCACGGGCGCTGTTGCGGAACCCTAGCGGGATTCCGGAACGGCAGAAAACCGGTCAGAACCGGACGTTGCGGGTGTAGTTCAATGGTAGAACTTCAGCTTCCCAAGCTGATAGCGCGGGTTCGATTCCCGTCACCCGCTCCAGCACGAAGCCCCGGGTCAGGAACGTCCGACCTGGGGCTTCGTCGTTCCCGGCGAGGTGTCCGACGCCGCGTGCGGGCCCCGTCGGGCCCTGATCCTCGTCAGCGGCAGTCGATGGTGTGGTCGGCCGGCACGGCGGGGTCGGCCGGCCGACCGCGCACCGTCAGGGTCCCGCCGTCGGGCCCCAGGGCCAGGTCGTAGGTGCCGGTATACACCGGGCGGTAGCCGTCGTCGGCGGTCCAGCCCCCCGTACGCTGCCCGACGCCGAGTCCCCGCACCGTGTAGACGTCCCCGCTCCCGGCCATCAGGAAGGACGTCTCCCGCGTCACGACACGGCAGCCGGTGGAGGCCTCGGCCGGGAGCACCCGGTACTCCGCGCCGAAGGCCAGGTCACCCACCATCGCAAGGCCGACGCTCGCGACCGCCAGCCCCGTCGCGGCGGCACGGACCCAGCGCGGAACCGTCCGGCGCGCTCCCGGCGCGTCGGCACCAGCCACTCGGGCGGGGCGCGGGTACCAGACCAGCAGGAGCGCAACGGCGAGCAGCACGAGGCCGAGGCCCCAGCCGGGCACCACGTGCTCCTCGACGACCAGCACCCACCCGAGCCACGGCACCACCGCCGCGAGCGCCACGCCGCCGATCCCGAGGATCCTCATCAGAGCCGCGCGAACCGGGCGCGGGCGAAGGAGTAGAGGCCGAACGCCGCGATCCCCAGCCCGACGACGAGGAGCAGCACCGTGCCGTACGGCTGGTCACGCATCGTGTGCAGCGCCTCGTCGAGACCGCCGGCCTGCTCGGGGTTCGTGGTCACCGCGGCGGCGACCACGAGGCCACCGACGACGCCGAGCGCGATCCCCTTGGCCACATAGCCCGACTGTCCGAGCCGCACCACCACCGGCCGGACGGCGCTGCCGCCCGTGCCCGCGAGGTCCTCCAGAAACTTCTTCCGGACGCCCTTGACCACGTGGTAGACGCCGACGCCGACGATCACCAGGCCGGCGGCCCCCACCAGCCAGGCGCCCCCGGGCATCGCGAGGACGCGCGCCGTCAGGCTCTCCTCGCCGCCACTGCCGCTACCGCCGCCGGATCCCTGCGCGTACCGGACGCCGGTGACCGCGAGCGCCCCGTAGAGCACGGCCTTGGCCACGCTCTTGGCGCGCGCGGCCAGCTGGTTCTCCGCGTTCGGCACGCCGACGACGGCGGTGGCGAGCTGCCAGAGCGCGAGCGCGGTGAAGCCCACGGCGACCAGCCAGAGGAGCACGTCCCCGCCCGGCATCCGGGCCACCGCGCGGAAGGCGCCGGACTGGTCCGCCTGTCCCTCGGACTGCCCGAGCGCGAGCTGGACGGCGAGCCAGCCGACCAGCAGGTGCAGCACACCGGAGGCGACGTAGCCACCCCGGGCCAGGCCGCGGACGGCACGGCTGTTGCGAACCCGCCGGACGGCGTCCGCTCCAGGCGGAGTGGAGTTCTGGGACATGTGCGCACCTCCGTCGGGCCGCGGGGATCGCGGCGCCTACAGATTCGCGCATTTCGCCGTAATTCGCACGGCGGTCACGACTCCTCGGCAGCCTCGTCGGGCAACGTGGTCAGGACCGTCAGCGGCACGTGCGTCTCCCCCGCCCTCGGTTCGAGGCCGACCAGCACGAGCGCGTCCCGCCCGTCGGCGCTGATCCAGCCCTCCGCCCAGGCGCCGTCCGCGGCCGGCAGGTCCGCGAGCGCCGTCCAGCCCCGTTCGCCCGCGAGCTCGCTCCCGTAGGCCTCCCGTACCGAGGCCACGTCGGCGTCGACCTCGAGGACGAGGGGCAGGTTGCGCAGGTGCTCCTCGTCGACCTCCTGGGCGAGCACGTCGTGGACGGGTCCCGAGGCGCGCAGGTCGCGCGAGGCGACGTCGTCCCCGAAGGCGTACTCGTCCGGGGCCGTCACGCCCGGCGGCATGTCGGGCAGTGCGCCCGCCGGGGACGGCGCCGAGCAGGCGGTCAGGAGGCCCACGGTCAGGACCGCGGCCGCGAGGGGCGCTGTGCCGCGGACATCGGGGCGCGCGCCGCGAGGGAGGACGGGGCGGAACAACCGAGACGTCATCGGCGCAGTCTGCCGGGCGGGGATGAACACGAGGTGACACGGGAACGCCGCGGGCCGGACCCACCGTCCGGCCCGCGGCGTTCGTTCATGGGGGGAGCCGCTCTCATCCCCGGACGGGCGCCGTCACGTGCAGCGACACCGGGAGGCCCTCCCCTGCGGCGGGAACCCAGCCGCTCCAGCACCGCCACACGGCGCGCCCGCGCGCCTGGCCGTCGTGATGCCCCCGTCGCTCGGTGAGGTGGAGCATCCTGGCGAGCCGTGCGGCGTCGGGCTCGCGCGCAGCGACCACGTCTACGGTCACCATGCCCACGACGTCGTCCTCGAGGTCGAGGTGGTCCACGCCGGCCCGCACGTCCAGCGTGTGGATGTCGAAGATGTGGGCGATGAGCGCGGTCACCTCCACGAGCTCGGCCAGGTGCGCCCCCGGCGTCGGGCAGCCTTCCGGGCCGAGGCCCGCGGTGCACGACCCTGCTGTCATGTGGGCCACGCCCGGACCTCGCGGATGCTGCCCCGCAGGTCTCCGTAGACGTACAGGTCCATGTCGTTCCAGCACCCGGTCCACATCGTGAAGCCCGGCCTGGTCGCCGGATAGTCCGTCGCCACGGTGATCCCGAGCTGCGCCGCGATCGCCGCGCCCTCCGAACGCCGCGTCGGATGCACCACCAGATGATCGCGGAACACCTCGACCCACTTGACCCGCGCATCCCCGATCTCTGCCAGCAGCAGCGTCGCACCCGTCGCAGAATCCGCCAGGTTGCCCGCAATCATTGCCATTTCTCCCACCTCTCTGCACCTACCTCTAGGCGCATAGACAGCCTGTTGCGGGTTAACTGGGGGTTGCAACCGCTACGCGGAAAAGTTGCGTATACGCACTGGCTGCGGGTTAGGTGGGTTCCGTGTCTAGAGAGGGACGTGTGACTGCCGCAAGCATCGCCAAGGATCTTCGTGCCGCGATCCGCTCCGGGACCTACAAACCGGGCGATCGTCTTCCGAGCGAAGCAGCGCTCATGTCGAACTACGGCGTGGCCCGGATGACCGCGCGCCACGGCCTGTCGATGCTGAAGGACGAAGGCCTGACGGTGACCCGGCACGGCTCCGGCGTGTTCGTGCGCGCCTTCGAGCCGATCGTCCGCGACAGCACGGGCGGCAAGCCCGGCGAGTCCACGGTGACGGCCGAGATCGACGAGACGGGTGCGGGCCTCACGGTCCGCACGCTCGCCGTCACGGCGGAGGCCGAGCCCTCGGAGAAGATCCGCGCCACCCTCGGCCTCGCCGAGGGCGACAAGGTGACCGTCCGCGAGCGCCTGCACCTGCGGGAGCGCAAGCCCGTCCTGTTCGCGACGTCCTACCTGCCCGCGTCGATCGCGGCGGGGACGCCGATCGCGGACCAGGAGGTCGGGCCGGGCGGCACGCACGCGCGTCTGACCGAGGCGGGGCACGCGCCCGTGCGGTTCCGCGAGGACGTGGTGGGCCGCATGCCGACGATCGAGGAGATCGAGGAGCTGCGCATCGAGCCCGGCACACCGGTGCTCGCGGTCACGCGCACCGCCTTCACCAAGGACGGGTCGGCCGTCGAGGTGAGCCACGTGGTGCTGGACGCGGGCGAGTTCATGCTCCGCTACGACATCGACTGAGCCGAAGGTGCAGCGCAGGGTGGGCGCCGAGGAACGAGGCACCCGCCCGAAGCGGAACCGCAGGCTCAGGCGACCGGCAAGCAGAGCCTGAGCCCGCCTCACACGAGCCGGAGCCTGCGCTCGGCCACACCGATCCGGACCTCCTGGCCCCAGGAGACCTCGAGCCGGTCGGCCTCCATGCCGTCGCCGAACACGACGAGCCGGTCGGACTGGACGGTCACCACGAGCTCACCGCCGCCCCCGAGCACGCCCTCCGTCATCGTGACGCCGGTGACCGGCGACGGCCATGCCTCCCGGACGAACCAGGCCAGCGCCGGATCCGTGGGACCGGGCAGCCGGCGGCCGCCCCGGTCGTGCGCGATCGAGGCGCACCACCCGGTGGCGCCGGTGCCGGTGCTGACGATCAGGCCCGACGACGACTGCCGCTCCGTCCCGCCGTCGACCCCCAACAGGTAGCGCGCCGACTGGTGGCTCGGGTGGCCCAGGAACAGCTCGTTGACGGCATGGAGCTCCTGGCCGTCGTCGAGCCGCGCGTGCACCATGGTGAGCTCGTCGTGGAGCAGTGCCGCGAACGACGTCTCGTTCGCGGCGCCCCGGGGTGCCGCCAGGCCCGCGATGATCTCCGCGACGTCGCCCACGTCGTGCCGCACGAGCACCCCGAGGTTCGTGCCCGGTTCGGGGTCGACGCCGATCACGAGCTGCCGGTCCAGGTACTTGGCCACGTTCGCGACCAGCCCGTCCTGCCCCACCACGAGGACGACGTCCTCGGGCGCGAACAGGAACCGGTCCAGGTCGGCGCGCTCGACCTCCGCGAGCGCCCAGTCGGACGGCACGCTCGCCGCGACCACCGTGCGGGCGGTCGCGGCGGCGTCGTGCCGGGCCTCGACGTCGGCGAGCGTCCGGCCCCGGGTGCGGAGGAAGAACTCCGCCTGACCACGCGTCGCGTGCCGGTCGAGCAGCTCGTCCAGCTCCGTCCGCCGGTGCACGAGGACGGCGCGGGTGCGGAGGGCCATGTCAGCGCTCCGCGGCCGGCGCGCCGTTCGCCGCGGCGGCGCCCGACGTCGGCTCGCCCGCCCGGGCCGTCAGCGCACCCAGGAGGCCGCTCACCAGGTCGGGCGTGACGGTCAGCGAGCCCACGTTCGGCAGGTGCGGCGCGGCGTCGCGCAGGGCGAGCGCCATGAGCACGTCGCGTCCGACGTTCGCGTAGACCGCCATGAGCGCGGCCTCCTTGGCCGCCTCGGCCTCGCCGAGGCGGCGCAGCGAGGCCGCCTGGGCGGTCGCCGCGATCTCGCGGCGCTCGGCATCGGACTTGGCGGACACGAGGGCGGCTGCCGCGGCCTCTTCCGCCTCGCGACGCTTGTTCGCACCCTCCTGGGCCACGAGCTGCTCGCGACGGGAGGCGAGCTCGATCTGGCTCGCGAGCTCGTTCTCCGCGATCTTGCGTTCCCGCTCGACGGCGACGGCGCGGCGCTCGTAGGTCGCGCGGTCGGCCTCGGCCTGGAGCCGCTCGCGCACGGGCGTGCGCAGCGCCTTCTCGACGTCGCCCTCGGGCCGGACGGCAAGCACCCGGACGCCCAGGATCTCGATGCCGGTCGCGGCCAGGCGCGCGTCCTCGCCGAGCGCGCCGAGCGCCGTCCGCACGCGGCCGACGCCGGACTCCAGCGCCTCCGCGAGGTCCAGCGTGGCGATGAGGTCGACCGTGAGGCTCTGCGCGAGCTGGCCCACGATGGCCCCCACCTGCTGGCGGCCGCTCGCCTCCTGCCCCTTGCCGACGACGGGGAAGATCCCGAAGTCGAGGCGCTGGGACGCGAGCACCGGGTCGGCGAACCGGTAGGTCACGTTCGACTGCACGCTGACGTCCTGCTGGTCGCGCGTCACCGCGTGGAACAGGACGGGCAGCTCCTGGTCGGTCGCGGGCACCTCGCTGAGCACGGACGTGTCGGGCCGGAACCAGAACGCCTGGCCCACACCCTCGTGCCGCACGGTGCCGTTGTTGAGGTGCACCACATAGTCGCTCGCAGAGCCCAGGAACTGGCGGAACCCGGGGTAGCGCTTGATCGTCGCCATCGTCGGCCTCTCTCTCGTTGTTGTCGTCAGATTGACGATATCTACCTGCTCGGCTTTTCGTCAAGATGACGAGAATGTACGGTCGATGTCATGGCCCGCACCACACCCGCCCCGTCCGCCGTACCCGACTCCGCCGGCGCGTTCCCCGTCACCGTCGACGTCGTGGCCCTCACGGTGCGCGACGGCGTCCTGCAGGCGCTCGTCGTCGACCGCCTCCTGGAGCCGTACCGCGGCCGGGCGGCGCTGCCGGGCGGGTTCGTGCTGCCGGGCGAGACCCTGGAGCAGGCGGCAGGACGGGAGCTGGAGGAGGAGACCCGGCTGACGGTTCCGGCCGGCGCGACCGGCACCGGACCGTGGCACCTGGAACAGCTCCGCACGTACGGCCCGCTCGGACGCGATCCGCGCGGCCCCGTGCTCTCGGTCGCCTATCTCCTGCTCGCGCCGGCGTTCGGGCTGCCCGCGGCCGGCGGCGACGCGGCCGAGGCCCGCTGGGTGCCCGTCGGCGAGCTCCGCGAGCGGAGCGGCGGCCTCGCCTTCGACCACGACGGCATCCTGGCCGACGGCGTCGAGCGGGCCCGCGCAAAGATCGAGTACTCCCCGCTGGCGGCCGCGTTCTGCCCGCCCGAGTTCACCGTCGCGGAGCTGCGCGGCGTCTACGAGGCGGTGTGGGGCACGCAGCTCGACGCGCGCAACTTCCACCGCAAGGCCACGGGCACCCCAGGCTTCCTGGAGCCGACGGGGCGCCTGGGCGGCGGCGGGCCCGGGCGCCCGGCCGAGCTGTTCCGGCTCGCGCCCGGCGTCGACCCGAGCGCGGCCGTGCTGCACCCGCCGCTGCTGCGGCCGGTCAGCCCTGGCCCGGCCGCGTCCTCGGCTTGAGCCGCAGGTCCGGGAGCGCGGGCGCGCGCAGCGGCCCGCTCGGATAACCCCGCACCCGGCCGAACAGCCGCCCCTCCGCGCCGTCCGCGTACCTGGTCGCACCGCCGCCCTGCACTGGGTCGAGCTCGGCGATCTGCGCCATCCAGCCGTCGCGGGCTCGCACGATGTCCTCGTGGGTGCGGCCCATGAAGTTCCACCACATGATGACGTCCTCGTCGAACGGCAGACCGCCGATCAGGACCGCGCGCGCCGGCGCCCCCGCCCCGGCGCGCACCACGAGCGCGGACCGGCCCGGCGCCACGTAGCCGAGGTTCGACGGCGGCACGGCGCTGCCCTCGAACGTCACGTCACCGGCGTCGACGAGCAGGGCGTGCTCGTGCGCCGCGTCGACGTCGATCCGCACCTCGGCGCCCGGCTCGAGGTCGATCTGCGCGCCCACGAGCGGCGTGTAGGTCGTCGCGGCCGAGGCCAGCTCCTCCCCCGCCACGGTCAGCCGCCCGATGAAGACCTGCACGACGGCGCCGTCGGCGCGCGCGACCGGGAGGTCCCCGTGGTGCTCGAAGTGCGGGTCGACCCCGAGCGCGGACCCAGGCAGCGCCGTCCACAGCTGCACGCCGTGCAGCCGGGGCGGACGCATCCCGGCGGGCGACTCCTCCGAGTGCGAGATGCCCCTGCCCGCCGTCATGAGGTTGAGCTCGCCGGGCCGGACCGTCTGCAGCGAGCCCACGGAGTCGCGGTGCAGGATCTCGCCCTCGAAGAGCCAGCTCACGGTCTGCAGCCCGGTGTGTGGGTGGGGCGGGACCTGCATGCCCTCGCTGTCGGAGACGTCGTCGGGACCGTAGTGGTCACTGAAGCACCACGCCCCCACGAGCGACCGCGCCCCCTGCGGGATGGTGCGCCGGACGTTCATCGCCCGCGGCCCGCCGAGCGGAACGTCGCGGGGGGTGAGGAGCTCGATGCCGTCGCCCTGCTCACCCGCGGCGCAGACCTGCTCGGTCGGCCGGGTCTCGAGGTTGCTCATGGGCCGAGCCTAGATCGCGCGGGAGATCCCCGGGGAGGGGCCAGGGCCCCCGGGGCAGGCCGGGGGCCCTGGCGAACCGCATACCCGTGGCCCGCGCTCGGCGCGTACCAGGGGCGCCGTGTCGACGTCACGACTCCGATGCGCCCGTCAGACCCGGATCGCCAGGCCTGTTCTGCACGAACACCTCGAACGCGGGTGGTCTTCCGGCCCCGTACAGGCACCTGTGGCGTCATCCACAGCCCGCACCGCGGTACGGGACGTCCTGTCGTTCTCCGGTCGACCATGTGTCCGATGTCCGGGCCGGTCGGTACTGCTGCAGCGCACCGCATCTGCACCCGGATCGTCGAACCACTGCCAACGTTTCTATCCGCGTGCCGCACCAGCGGCAACCGCTCCACGGTTGTAATTTTCACCCTGCGGTATTACACAGTTCTATCCACAGGAAGAACCCTGAATTTCCCACACAACACACAGGGCTGTGGATCAAATCTGTGGATAACTAATTCCATCAGACCCAGGCGCGAGATCCTGGAGCACCGCCCGTGGCCGAGTCGTTGCGTCCGTCCAGCTCCTCGGGAGTGGCGATGAAGCCGCCGTCGTCCACGACGATGCCGGCGATGCGGCCGTGGAGGGCGACGCCGAGGCGGGCGAGCGAGACGCGCATGCGCGCCCGGGCGATGACGTGCAGGCCCGACCCGTGCTCGAGCTCCAGCTCGTAGGGGTCGGCCGGCATCCAGGTGAGGCGGTAGGCGAACGGTCCGTAGCTGCGCCAGTCCAGAGCCCCGAGCGCGCGCGGCACCCGGTCGACCCGCTCGACGTCGACCACGATCGAGCCGTCGTAGGCGGTGCTGCCCGCGAGCGTGTAGCGCGGGGACCCGTCCGGCGTGACCTGCTCGGCGGACACGTCGGCGGTGGCGATGAACGACCGGAGCATGGGCAGCACGTCCGTGGGCTGCAGCGCGTGCGCGGAGTAGAGGGCCAGGTTGACGGACGCCGCGGGGTCGGGGAGCAGCGGCTGCCGGCCGTCGGCGAGCACGCCGCCGGCGGTCTTGCGCGCCGCCGCGACCATCCACTGCACGATGCGCAGCTCCTCGCCCTGCGGGAGCGCGTGGGGAAACGCGCGGGCGATCCCGTCCCGGTCGTCGTACGACGTCGGGGCGGCGCCGCGCACGTCGCGCAGGCCGTCGCTCCGCGCGATGGAGTACGCCTCCGCCTTGGTGGCGGGGATCGACAGCTCGGCGAGGTGCGCCTCGCCCACCTCGAAGGGGCCGGTCGCGACGTGCGCCTCCCCCAGGCGCATGACACCAGGAACGAGCGAGTCCGGCTGCGCCATGCCCCGGAACCGGGACCCGGCCATGCGCCGCGAGCCGGACGCGCGGGACGGTTCTCGGAGCCACGCGACCTCCGAGAACCACGCGGCGGCGAGCTCGCTGACCGCCACGGGGCCATTCGTACTGGGCAGGATCAGAATGTGACCCGAGGCGTGTTCCGCTGGAATCACGCCCGCCAGAAATGTCATGCGGGCACCTTACTGCCGGGCACTTTCGCCCATGATGCGGGCGTGTTACAGAGAGGAAACACACTCGTGACGAAGCGCTCACGGCATTGGGACAACGGACGGCGTTATTCCGCGGCATCCTCTCGGGCGCCCGATCGGCATTTCTGGGCGACTGAGTCTCAGTGCAAAGGCATGAACATCCAGCCATCGGGGCTACACAAACAGGATCTATCAGAACTTAACGCCATCTGTCGGATGAATGCGCGCGGGGTCGCCATACACACACGATCCCGCGTTCCAGTTACTGACGACGCGGGCATATGATGTCAGCATGCCCAAGATCATCGGCAAGAGCCTGCACGAGCACCGCCAGATGACGAGGCACAAGCTGTTCACCGCTCTGTCCACCCTCATGGCGGAGCGCGGGTTCGACACCATCACCCTTGCCGACATCGCCGCAGCGGCGAACGTCGGCCGGACCGCTGTCTACAACCACTTCCACGACAAGGAAGCGCTGCTCCTCGGGTTCATCACGCACGAGACGGAGCAGTACGCCCATACGCTGGAGCGCGCGCTGGACGGCGTGAGCGACCCCGTGGAACAGCTGCGTACCTACATCCGCCAGCAGGCCCAGCTCACCCGCGTCTTCCACCTCGCCCCCGGCCCGGACCTGCGGACGGTCCTGTCCCGCGCCACGCAGCAGCGCCTGCGGGAGCACGCCGACATCGTGGAGGCGATCCTGCGCCGGATCCTCACCGCCGGGATCGAGGCGGGGACGTTCCCGCCGCAGGACATCGAGCCCACGGTGCACCTGGTCAACGCCTGCCTGTCGGGGCGCCTCATCCCGGACGAGCCCGTGGCTCGCGAGCGCACGATCCGCGCCGCCGAGTCGTTCGTGCTCCGCGCCGTCGGGGCGCGAGTGCCGGAGCGCGTGCCCGCCTGAGCCGGAGGTGCAGCGCAGGGTGCGGGCCGAGGAACGAGGCACGCGCCCGGAGCGGAACCGCAGGCTCAGGCGGCAAACAAGCAGAGCCTGAGCCGTAGGTGCAGCGCAGGGTGCGGGCCGAGGAACGAGGCACGCGCCCGCAGCGGAACCGCAGGCTCAGGCGGCAAACAAGCAGAGCCTGATCAGCCCCGGGACCCTGTCGGGAACCTTCGGTGTCGGCATTTCGGGTGAAAACCCCTGTCGCCGAGGCGGTAGCCTCTGGCGCGTGCCCTCCCCCGCCGTGAACTCCGAGCCCGCGCCCGCGACGCGGCCGGCGCCGCTCGGGGGCCCGTTCACCCGGGTCGTCGCCGCCAACCTCAGCTCGAGCCTGGGCGACGGCATCGCGCGCGTCGCCGCGCCGCTGCTGGCCGCGCAGCTCACGAACGACCCGCTGCTCGTGTCCCTCGTGGCCGTCGCCGCGCTGCTGCCCTGGCTCCTGTTCGCCATCCCGGCCGGCGTGCTCGTGGACCGGATCGACCGGCGGCTCGCCCTCGCCCTGGCGGGCGGGGTCCGCGCCCTCGTGGCCGGCGGCCTCCTCGTCCTGCACCTCACGGGCGCGCTCACCATCTGGTGGCTCCTGCTCGTGGTGCTCCTGTACGGCGTGCTGGAGACGGTGTACGACGGCGCCATCCGTGCCGTGGTGCCGTCGCTCGTGGGCCGCGGCGACCTGGCCCGCGCGAACTCGCGCATCGAGGCCACCGAGATCGTGGTGCAGCAGTTCCTCTCCCAGCCGCTCACGTCCTGGCTGCTCGCGTTCTCCGCGGCCTGGGCGCTCGGGCTGAACGCCGCCGCGTACGCGGTCGCCGGCGGGCTGGCACTGGCACTGCCCGCCGTCGCGTCGGGCATCGCCGCGCGGCGGCGCCGGGCGGAACCGGCCGCTGCGCCGGACGCGGCCGGGCCGGTCGCCGAGGCGGACCAGGGCGGCGAGCCCGCCCCCGCCGCGGGCTGGCGGGCCGAGCTCGCCGCGGGGTTCCGGTTCATCTGGGCCAGCGCCATGCTCCGGCCGCTGTGGATCGTGAGCGTGCTCATCGGCATCTGCCACGCCGCCATCACGTCCACGCTGGTGCTGTTCATCCTGGAACGGCTCGACGTGCCCGAGGCCTGGTACGGCACCTTCATGCTGGCCGGTGCGCTGGGCGCCCTCACCGCCGCGGCCGTCACGGGCCGGCTCAAGGCGCGCTTCCGGACGGGGCCCGTGATGGCGGTCGCGAACGCCGTCGGGCTCGGGGCCTGGTTCCTGGCCGGTGCGTTCCCGATGGTCTGGGTGGGCGCGGTCGCGATCTTCGTCTCGTTCGGCTGCACGACGACGTGGAACGTGCTGGTCATGTCCCTGCGGCAGGCCGCGGTGCCGAACCACCTGCTCGGCCGGGTGCACGGCACCTGGCGCACCGCGCTGTGGGGTGCGATGCCGCTCGGCTCGCTCCTCGGCGGCCTGCTCGCCCGTTCGGGCTACAGCACCCCGCTGCTCGTCGGGGCGACGGCCGGCCTGGTCGTCGCCGTCGTCGGGCACCGGTACATCGCCGGCCTGCCCGACCCGGAGACCCTCGACCCCGCCTGAGGCGGAGCCTGGCGACCGACCGCGGCCGGGCCGACAGGCCCGGCCCCCTGCGGCAGGTCAGATCCAGCGCTTCCAGCGGAAGACGCCGAACAGGCCCACGCTCACCGCGAGCATCGCGACCAGCGCCGCCGGGTACCCCCACGCCCAGCCCAGCTCCGGCATGGAGTCGAAGTTCATGCCGTAGACCGTGCCCACGAGGGTCGGGGCGAACAGGATGGCCGCCCAGCCGGAGATCTTCTTGACCTCCTCGCCCTGGCGGATGCTGACCTCCGAGAGGTGCTTCATCTCCTCGTTCTGCCGCTGTGCGACGAGCGTCGCGGCCACGGTCAGGATGTCACGCAGCGCGGCGCGGAAGACCTCGATCCGGTCGGCGGCCTCGGTGAGGTGGTCCGCGACGTCGCGCAGGTAGGCCTGCAGCTCCGGGTCCACGCCGTACTTGTCGGCACCCTTGGCGAGCGAGGCGCACAGGGCCTGCTCCGGCCGCACGGCCCGCTGGAAGTCGAGCACCTCGCGGGACAGCTCGTAGACGCGCCGCGACACGTCGGGGGCACCACCCCAGACGTCGGACTCGATCTCGTCGATGTCGTGGTCCAGCCCTGCGACGACCGGCGCGTACCCGTCCACCACGCTGTCGAGGATGGCGTACAGCACCGCCTCGGGGCCGCGGGCGAGCATCTCGGGGTCCGCCTCGAGGCGCGTGCGCACCGCCGCGAGGTCGGGCGAGGCGCCGTGCCGCACGGTCACCACGAAGTCCGGGCCCACGAACACGTGCAGCTCGCCGAACTCGACCTCCTCCGCGTCGTCCAGGTAGCGGGCGGCGCGCAGCACGACGAACAGGGTGTCGCCGTAGCGCTCGATCTTGGGGCGCTGGTGCGCCTGGATGGCGTCCTCGATGGCGAGCGGGTGCAGGTCGAACTCGCGCGCGAGCGACGTCAGCTCGGTCTCCTCGGGGCGCTCCAGCCCGATCCAGGCCATGCCGCCGGGGCGGGACCGGAGCGCGCTGAAGGTCTCGGCGAGGTTGTCGTAGCCGGCGGTGCGGACGCCGTCGTCGTAGATCGCGGCGGCGACCATCGCCGAGCGCGGCTCGGGCACGACGGGGCGCGGGGCGACGTCGGGCACGCCGACGGTGCGGCGCTGGCGCAGCGCGCCGAGCAGCGGACGGGCCGGACGGGAGGGCAGGAACGTGGCCATGGGGAAACTCCTGGGGTCGAGCGCAGGAAAAAGGACTGCGAACGCACACCGCAGCAGCGGACGGCCGGGCGACCGGTGGACCTCACGCCCCGACAGGGGGCGGAGCGCACCGGTGCGTGAGAACCCGCGGACACGCGGGCAGGGGAACCGTCAGCTCAGCTGCGGTTCGGACTACTCGGAGGCTCGCTACGGGTCATGCGCGCCACCTCCTTCGTCCTGCGGCGGTCCGCCGCACCAGCTCGATCTCGACGGGGCCAGTCTAGACCCGTCGCCCCTCCGGATCGAAACCGTTCGAGAGCAACGTCACAGAACCGGTCACCAGGCGTCGTGCTCGCGGTGGTGCGGCCCCGGCGGGGTGTGGAACTCGTGCGGCGTCGGCGACAGGTAGGCGCGCGCGAACTGCAGCGAGGCGGCCAGGTCGTCGTGCCGCTCGGCGGCCGTGCGCGCCGCGCGGGTCGAGATCTCCACGCAGACGTCGCCGCTCCAGCGACGCGCCACGAGCTCCTGCAGCACCTTCTCGGCGTGCATGCTGCCGCGGCCCGGGACCAGGTGCTCGTCCCGCGCGCCGTGGTTGCCGTCGGCGAGGTGCACGTGCCTCAGCCGGTCACCGAACGTGTGCAGCAGGGTGAGCGCGTCCTGCTGGGCCACGCTCGCGTGCGACAGGTCGAGGGTCACGGCGTCGTAGTCGTGCTCGGCGGGGTCCCAGCCGGGCAGGTAGGCCTGGAACTCGCGCCGGCCGCCCCGCCAGGGGTACATGTTCTCGACGGCGATCGTGACGCCGGTGGACTCGCTCAGCTCGCGCACCTGGTCCTGGAACTGCCGCGCGTACTTGTACTGCCAGCGGAACGGCGGGTGCACCACCACCGTGCCGGCACCGAGCTCCAGCGCCATCTCCGTGGTCCGCTCCAGCTTCGCGTCCGGGGACCGGCCCCAGACCCGCTGGCTCACCAGGAGCGTCGGCGCGTGCACTGAGCGCACCGGCATGCCGTTGTCGGCGGAGAGCTTGGCGAGCGAGCGCGGGTTCTGGGTGACCTCCTCCGACCAGATCATCACCTCGATGCCGTCGTAGCCGAGCTCGGCCGCGGCCTCGAAGGCCAGCGGCACACGGCGAGGGAAGACCGACGCCGTCGAGAGCGTCACCTGCACGTCGGGTGCGGCGGGCTCCTGCGGTTCGGTCCGGATCGGTTCGGGCATGCGGGCCACCTTAAAGCGCCTTCGTAACTGAGATGTGACCGTGGGGTTCAGATGAGGTTCACGTGAGGAGACGTTCTCGCGCGAGGTCGCGCGCCGCCTGGGCGGTCGAGCACTCGAGGACGGCCCGAGCGAGCTCCACGCACTCGTCACGGGTAACGCCCGCGAGAGTACCGGCGACGTCCGCCAGCGCACGAGGTGTCATGGACAACGACGTTACGCCCAGTCCCACGAGGACGGGCGCCAGCAGCGGATCGGCCGCGGCCTCGCCGCACACCCCCACCGGAGCACCATGCAACGCCCCGCCCTCGCTCGCCACCCGGACGAGCTCGAGGACGGCGGGCTGCCACGGGGTCGACAGAACGGCGACCCCGGCCAGGTCCCGGTCGGCCGCCATCGTGTACTGCGTGAGGTCGTTGGTGCCCAGGCTCGCGAACGACACCTCGGCCAGCAGGTGCCGCGCCTGCAGCGCGGCGGCCGGCGTCTCGATCATGATCCCCGGCTGCTCCAGGCCGTGCGCCGCGCACGCCGCCGCGAAGTCGCGGGACTCGTCCACGGTCGCGACCATCGGCGCCATCACCCAGACCTCCGCGGTCTCCGCGGCGGCGGCCCGGGCGATCGCGTCGAGCTGGCGGTCCAGCACGTCCGGGTGCGCGACGGCGGTGCGCAGCCCGCGCACGCCGAGGGCCGGATTGTCCTCGTGGTCCGGCGTGAGGAACCGCAGGGGCTTGTCGGCGCCCGCGTCAAGCGTGCGGACCACCACCCGACGGCCCGGGAAATGGGACAGGACCGCCCGGTAGGCGGTCACCTGCTCCTCGACGCTCGGCTCCTCGCCCCGGCCCAGGAAGCAGAACTCGGTACGGAACAGGCCGACGCCGCGCGCACCGGCGGCCGCGGCGGCCTCGGCAGCCGCCGGGTCGGCGACGTTCGCCACGAGCTCCACCTCGGAGCCGTCGCGAGTCACGCCGCGGCCGTCGAACGTGGCGGCGGTGACCCGGCGCCGGGCGCCGGCGACGTCGTCGGCGGACGGGGCGCGCAGGACCGTGCCGAGGATGCCGTCCACCACGAGCTCCTCGCCGTCGGCGAGGTCGTTCGCCCCGGGCAGGGCGACGACGGCCGGGATGCCGAGGGCGCGCGCCAGGATGGCCATGTGCGAGGTGGGGCCGCCGCGCGCCGTGACGATCGCGGTGACCACGGCGGGGTCGAGCATCGCGGTGTCGGCGGGGGCGAGGTCGCTCGCGACGAGCACGAACGGGTGCCCCGGGTCGGGCACGCCGGGCGGTGCGGCGCCGGTGAGCGCGGCGACGATGCGGTCGCGCACGTCGCGCACGTCCCGGGCGCGCTCCGACATCGGCGGGCCGAGCGACTCGAGCTGGGACGCCACCGCCCCGGCGGCGTCCCACACGGCACGTTCCGGAGTGAGGTGGTCGTCGCGGACGCGACGGGCCGCGGCGGCGGCGAGGGTCGGGTCGGCGGCCATGGCCGCGGTGACCGCGAGGACGTCGGCCGCGGTGCCTGACGCGCGTCCCGCGCGCTCGGCGAGGTCGGCCTCCACCTGCGCGGCAGCATCCTCGACGGCACGGACGGCGTCGTCCGCGGAACCCGACAGGCGGCTCGTGCTCGGCTCGGGCACCCGGGCCGGCATCCGGACCACGGTTCCCACCGCCCGGCCCGGGCTCGCCGGGACTCCCGTGAGCCTCTCGCTCGTCATCCGTACGCTCCCTCGGGCTCGTCGTCGAGTGTCCTCGGAACGTTACACGCGACGGACGGGCCGAGCGAGACCCGGTCGCGCGGTGCGGTGTCTGACAAGATGACCGCATGGCCGAGGCCCTGAACGTCGGATCTCCCGTCGCCGGACGGGTGGTCGCGATGCGCGACGTGCCGGATCCCGTCTTCGCCGAGAGCATCGTCGGCCCGGGGCTCGCGGTCGAGCCCGACGCCGAGACCGGTGGGCGCGTCGTGGCGCCGTGCGCCGGCGTCGTGGTCAAGCTGCACCCGCACGCCTTCGTGCTGCTGGCGCCGTCCGCCGACGCCGGGCCTAACGGCGGCCGGGGCGTCCTCGTGCACCTCGGCATCGACACGGTCCAGCTCCAGGGCGAGGGCTTCACGCTGCTCGTCGAGGAGGGCGACACGGTCACGGCGGGCCAGGAGCTCGTCGTCTGGTCACCCACCACGGTGGCGGACGGCGGCCGCTCGCCCCTGGTGCCCGTCGTCGCCCTGGACCTGGGTACCGGGGCGCTCGACGAGCTGGTCCGCCCGGGCGCCGTCGTCCGGGCGGGCGACCCGCTGTTCCGCCTGGCGTGAGTTGTCAGGCCTCCCCGACGTGTCAGACGTTGTTAGACGTACAGGTCACCCGGGTGACCTGTGGGTCTGACACGTCTTAGGGTCGGGGCCATGGTGCGCACGGTGGTGTTCGACGTCGGAGAGACCCTGATCGACGAGTCCCGGATCTGGCTCCGCTGGGCGGAGCGGCTCGGGGTGCCGCCGCTGACGTTCCTGGGTGTGCTCGGCGGCTGCGCCGCGCTCGACCTGTCCCACCGGGAAGCGTTCGAGCTCCTGCGGCCCGGACTGGACTTCCAGGCCGAGGCAGCGCGCTGGGCACAGGACGACCCCGACGGGCTGCGCACCGGGTTCGACGCCGACGACCTCTACCCCGACGTCCGCCCCGCGCTGACGGCGCTGCGCGCGGCCGGTTTCGACGTCGTCATCGCCGGGAACCAGCCGCCCGAGGCGCGGGCCGCGCTGGAGGCGATGGACCTGCCCGCGAGCGCGATCCGCACGTCCGACGAGTGGGGCGTGCAGAAGCCGGAGCCGGAGTTCTTCGCGCGGGTCGCGGAGCTGTCGGGGGTCGCGCCCGAGGAGATCGCCTACGTGGGCGACCGCCTGGACAACGACGTGCTCCCCGCCGCCGACGCCGGGATGCTGCCGGTGCTGCTTCGCCGCGGGCCGTGGGGTTACCTGCACGCGCGTCGGCCCGAGGCCGCGCGTACCACCGTCATCGACTCCCTGACCGAGCTGCCGGCGGTGCTGGCGGGCTGAGCTGTCAGCCGCGGAGCGGCAGGATCAGCTCCGCGTCGCCGTCCGGCACCACGCGGACCGGGACACCCCAGTCCTGCTGGGCCAGGTGGCAGGCCGGGAAGACGTCGGGGTCCGGCTCGCCGTTCGGCAGCAGCGGCACCTGGTCGCACGACGCCGCCTTCGCGGTCACGTGCAGCACGCCCTCGGCCACGTCGGGGTTGATCACCAGGTCGCGGAACAGGTCCGTACCGCTGCCCGCACCCGAGAGCAGCAGCTCCGGCGGGGTGGCGCTGACCTGGAGCGACGTCGACGGGCCCCAGCGGTCGTCGAGCTTCTGGCCCGGGGCGGGCGCGAACGGCACGTCGAGCCGGAGCGCGCCGGCGGTCACGTCGGTGGCGGGCCGGGCGACCTTGTGCGCGCCGGAGTCGAGCACCTCGCCCGCAAGGGTCGCAGGGAGCGCCACGCGCGTGATCCGGTGCGCGGCTGACTCGACCACGAGCAGGTGCACGGCGTCGTCCGCGACCTCGACGAGCACGTCCGACGGCTCCGCGAGGTCCTTGGCCAGGGTGGTCACCTCGCCGGAGGCCGGGTCGTACCGGCGCAGCGCGCCGTTGTAGGTGTCGGCGACGACGACGCTGCCGTCCGGCAGCACGGCGACGCCGAGCGGGTGCTGCAGCAGGGCCTGGCCGGCGGCGCCGTCCCGGTGCCCGAAGTCGAAGAGGCCCTGGCCGACGGCGGTCTCGAGCGTCACCTCGGTCTCGCTGACCGGCACCACGCGGCGCAGGGCGGAGGTCTCGGCGTCGGCGAGCCACAGCGCGCCGTCGGGCGCCGCCGCGAGGCCCGAGGGCTGCGCGAACCACGCGCCCTCGCCGGGGCCGTCCTCCAGGCCCTCGTTCATGGTGCCCGCGAGCAGCGAGACCTGGTCGAGGTGCGGGCCGGGGTGGAAGTCCCACAGGGTGTGGTTCCCGGCCATCGCGACGACGAACACGCCGCGCTCGGCGGACCACTCCACGTCCCACGGCGAGGAGAGCCGGACGCTCAGCGCGTCGTACGCGTCCTCGGTGTCGAACGCGCCGACGGTGCCGGCCACGTTCTCCTGGCCGCCCACCATGAACTGCTGGCCGGTACCGGCGACGGTGCGCACGGCGCCGTCGGACAGCCGCACGCCGCGCAGCGCGTGGTTGACGGTGTCGGCGACCACGACGTCGTAGCCGAGGCTCGCCGTCCGGTCGGCAGGTACCAGGCACAGCCCGTTCGGCTCCGAGAACCGCGCCTCCTCGGGCCCGCCGTCCACCAGGCCGCGCTCGCCCGAGCCGATGCGTCGCACGAGGGTCTCGCCGTCGGGCGCGAGCTCCGCGAGGGAGTGGTGGCCGGCGTCCGCGACCAGGAGGTTGCCGTTCGGCAGGGCGAGCGCCTTGGCGGGGAAGCGCAGCGTGCCCGACGCCGGGGCGGGCGGCACGTACGGACCGGAGCCGCGGTGCAGGGTGCCCTTCCGCGCGTGCTCGGCGATCAGGTCGTCCACCAGCGCCGCGATGGCGGAGCCGTGCCCCTCCCCCGCCATCTGCGCCACGATGTAGCCCTCGGGATCGACGACCACGAGCGTCGGCCACGCCCGCGCGGTGTACGCGCCCCAGGTGACCAGCTCGGGGTCGTCGAGCACGGGGTGGCGCACCTCGTACCGCTCGACGGCGGCCGCGAGCGCGTCGGGGTCGGCCTCGTGCTCGAACTTGGGCGAGTGCACCCCGATGATCACGAGCTCGTCGCGGTGCCGCTCCTCGACCTCGCGCAGCTCGTCCAGGACGTGCAGGCAGTTGATGCAGCAGAAGGTCCAGAAGTCGAGCACCACGACCTTGCCGCGCAGCTCGGAGAGCGTGACGGTACGGCCGCCGGTGTTCAGCCAGCCGCGCCCGACGAGCTCGGACGCACGGACGCGGGGAAGGTTCTGGACGGTGGCGCTCACCGGCCCATTGTCACTCCCGGGGCGCGGCGTCCTTGCCGCCGTCCGCCCTGCGGGCACGCCACTGCTCGACCAGCGCCTTGTCGGCCCGGCGGCGGGTGAGCTCGCTCTTGTTGGAGTGCACGGCCGCACGGTGCGCGAGCAGGGCAGCGCGGTCCCGCTCGAGGGCCCACATGAGGGCCTCCCGCACGTCGGCGCGGGTCACCCGCGCGCTCCGCGTCTCGTCCATCGTCCCGATCATTCTCGCCGTTTCGTGTCCTTCGGCATCCGAAGCGGACGCCGCCAACGTTTCAAGAGGCTGCCGAGGATCTTTTGTGACACCTCGGGGCTTCCTGGCTTTCACCCGGCCATGGTTGGGTGTAGCAGAGGAACGTACCGCGCAAACCTGGCAGCGCGATATCCGTCTATCGGATGACTTTCCCGGGCAGATCGGCGTGTCGCCAACTTGCTGCCGTGTCGTGTTGGTGGGTGAGGAGAGGATCAGGGCATGGACCGCGACCAGGCCAGGAAGATGAAGGAGCAGCTCACAGCCTTCGCCCGAGAGCTAGCCGAGAAGCACGGGGCCGTGGCGACACCGCGGACGCGCGGTACGCAGACGGAGGCCGACGCCGCGGACGCCGTGCGCGCACCCACCCTGGCGCTGGGACTGGTGCCGCAGGCGGACGGCGAGTTCGGCATCGCGGTCCGCTACCGGCTCGGGATGCCGCGGGCCCGCTCGATCGTGCGCAAGGTCTCGGCGGAGATCGGGCCCACCGCCGACGTCCGCCGCACCGGCCGCATCCGGCCGGTGAGCGAGCTCGGCCCGCGCCCGCCCGCGCCGACGTCGCAGGCGGACGGCGACACCGACCGGCGGCGTCCGCTGCGGCCGGGCATCTCCATCGGCCACGTGGGCGTCACGGCGGGCACGCTCGGCGCCTTCGTGACCCGCGCGGTACCTGGCGACGGCCACCTGTACGCGCTGTCGAACTACCACGTGCTGGCCGGCTCGCCCGAGGCGCGGCCCGGCGACGTCGTCCTGCAGCCGGGGCCGGCGGACGGCGGGCTGGCGCCCGGGGACCGGATCGGCGAGCTCACCCAGGTGGTGGACCTCGACTCGACCGAGCCGTCGTACACCGACGCCGCGATCGCCCGCCTCGACCGGGTCCCGATCAGCTTCGACTACCCCGTCGGACGCGTGGTCAAGACGGCCCGCGCCCTGGGCGGCGAGATCGTCGGCAAGGTGGGCCGCACGACGTCGATCACGCGCGGGCGGGTCACGGCCATCGAGCTGGACGACGTGATCGTCGGCTACGAGGACCTCGGCGCCCTCACCTTCGACGACCAGATCGAGATCGAGAGCCTCGACGACGGGCCGTTCTCCCGGGGCGGGGACTCGGGTGCGCTCGTCTACCGGGAGGACGGCGTGGCCATCGGTCTGCTCTTCGCCGGGTCGGAGTCCGGGGGCCGCAGCGGGAAGGGACTCACGTACGCCAACCCGATCGACCAGGTCCTTGAGATACTGGGGGTGGAGCTGGCGAGGGAGCAGGCCCATCCGTTCGCATGAGGTCGGCGACGGAGCACATCCACCCGGGGCGGGCCCGGGTGCCCTCGGGTGATGTTCGGCATGCGCACCAGCGTTTCCCCCGCCGGGCGTGTCGCGATCGGCGACCCGTTCGACGGGCGTGTCGGCGCGGCGCGTCGCGGGCTACAACCCGGCTGACCTGCGACGCTGTCCGAGGTGCCGGAGTGGGCCCCGCGACCCCTTCCGGCCCCGGTGGAAGGGGGTAGACACGGGGGACACAATGGATGACCAGGAGGTGATCGGGATGGCAACACTCGACGAGGCTCGGTCGGCAAAAGCCGCATTGCGGGAAAAAGTGACCGGGCTCGACGGTGTGATCGGGGTTGGCGTCGCCCCAGAGTTCACGGCGTCAATCGGCCAGCCACCACGTGAGCACCCCGCTCGAAAGCAAGCACAGCCCGGCACGTCCGGCAGGTCGCCGGTCGAAGTTCTCTCCGAGGACGAGCTGGTCGAGCAGGTGGCAGGACCCGGCGGTAGCTGGGTGCTGCAGGTCAACGTGACGGACGCCCGTCTCGTGGACAAGATCCCCGAGGAGATCAACGACGTCGCGGTGCGCGTGCGCGTCGTCGGCGCCGTCCGGGCGGGCTGACACCCGGAGCGGCACGGAGCCGGAGCAGAGCGGACGCCGAGCGCCCGCTCCACCCCGGCGCAACGTTCGGTCAGCCGAGCGTCGCCGGCAGCTCGGGCGTCTCGCCGAGCACCCGCTCGGCGAGGAAGGCCGAGACCACCTGGTACCAGACCTTGGCGTTCTGCGGGGTCAGGATCCAGTGGTTCTCGTCCGGGTAGTACAGGAACCGGTGCACCGTCTCGCCGTCGTCGGAGGCCGGGAGGCCCGACTTCGTGAGCAGCTCGAACCACAGGCGCAGGCCCTCGCCCACCGGGACCCGGTAGTCCTTGTCCCCGTGGATCACGAGCATCGGGGTCCGGATGTCGCCCACCGCCAGGTGCGGGCTGTTCTCCAGCGCCATCTCGGGCGTCATCTCGCGCGCCCAGTAGAACGAGGCGTCCGTGGTGGGGCCGAACTGGTCCAGCGCCCACAGGCTCGCGTGCGTCACGACGGCCTGGAACCGGTCGGTGTGCCCGGCGACCCAGTTGGCCATGTAGCCACCGAACGAGCCGCCCATCGCGGCCGTGCGGGTCTCGTCGATCTCGGGCAGCGCCTCGGCGGCGTCCGTGATCGCCATCAGGTCCGTGAACGGCGCCCTGCCCCAGGCACCCCAGCCGCGCTGCACGAACTCCTGGCCGTACCCGGTCGACAGCGCCGGGTCCGGCAGCAGCACCGCGTAGCCCTGAGCGACCATCAGCCAGGGGTTCCAGCGCCAGCTCCACGCGTTCCACGAGCCCAGCGGTCCGCCGTGGATCCACAGCAGGAGCGGCGCCTTGGCGTCCGGGCCGACGTCGGCGGGCAGCGCGAGCCAGGCGCGCACGCGCGTGCCGTCCTCGGCAGTGGTCTCGACCTCGGTCAGCGTGCCCGGCAGCGCCGGGGCCGGCACCGGCGAGCGCAGGAGGGTCGCCGCGACCGGCGTCCGCTCCCCCGCGGCGCCTGACGCGGTGAACGCCGCCAGGTCCACGCGGACCGGCTCGGCGGGCGCCGCGTAGGAGCTCCGCAGCGCGAAGAGGGTCGCGCCGTCGGGGGTGACGTTCAGGTCGGAGAAGACGGCGTCGTCGGAGGTCACCTTCTCGACGATCACGTCGGCGCCGGGCAGCGCCCCCGAGAACGTGAGCAGGAAGACCGGGCCGCGGCCGTCGTCGTCGGCCTGGACCAGCAGGCCGCTGCCGTCCGGGAGCCACGTCGGGCGGCCGGGCCAGCGGTCCCAGTCGTCCGCGAGGACCACCGGCTCCGCCGAGCCGTCCGTCGGCACCAGGGCGAGCCGGATCACGGGCGCCTCGTCCGGGGACGAGATCGACTCGGTCACGTAGGCCACCCAGGCGCCGTCGGGCGAGATGCGCGGGGCGCCCGTGTCGGCGTCCGGGTCGTCCACGAGGACGCGCCGCTCGCCGGTGGCGGTGTCGTGCACGACCAGGGTGCCGCGCACGGCAGCGCCCGGGTCGCTGACGCTCCAGGTGGTCACGAGGGTCGTGCCGTCGGCGGACAGGTCCGCGGCGTGGTCCGTCAGGTAGCGACCCGGACCCGTGAGGTCACGCAGGTGGAGGTGCCTGCCCGACGTCTCCTCGACGGCCGCCGGGGTGGCGCCCTCGCCACGCGGGGCCGTCGGCAGCGGCGCCGCCGGCTCGTCCACGAGCGACGCGAGGTCGCCGACGAGGCGTCGCTCCTCGTCCGGGCCGAGGTCGTGGTCCCAGAGCCGCACGGGGTAACCCGTGTGCAGGATCGCCGAGACCTTCTGGTCCTTGCGGGCCTTGCGGAGCTCGGCGTCCTGCGCGAGGTCCTTCGCGGAGGGCAGGAGGCTCGCGCCGACACTCACCGTGTCGGCGTCACGCGCCGCGAGCGGGCCGGAGACGCCGCTCTGCGGGGCGGCGATGACGCGGGCCTCGCCGCCGCCCGCCGGCAGGAGCCAGAGGGCCGACCTGGGCTCGTCGGCGTCCTTGCCGTCGGGGTCGGGCCGGGCCGAGGTGAACAGGAGGTCGCCGGACCGCGTGAAGACGGCGGACGACTCGCCCTTCGCTGACCGGGTCAGCCGGCGTGCCGGTGCCTCGCCCGCCGGGTCCACCTCCCAGAGGGCGGTGCGGTAAGCGGTGCGCTCGCCGTCGAGCGTCTGCAGGGTGGCGACGATGCGGGTGCCGTCCGGACTGGCGGTGAGGCCGGTGAGGCGCGGGATCGCCACGTACCGGTCGAGGTCGTGGAACGGGGTCTGCGGGGTCTGCGGAGATTCGCTCACGCGGCCGTCCTATCACGCCGGAGCGCCCGGCGACATGAGTTTTCAGACGGCGACGACCGAGCGGGTGACCTGAATACCGTTTTCCAGCTGTTGCATATATGCAATGGCGTTTGAGCGTGCACGACCATCCTTCAGATGTGAATATCGCGCGATGGGACAGACGGCCGGGGACTCGCCGGCGGGTTTCACGCTGCATGCGTGGGTGGACGAGTCGATGAAACAGCAGTATGGAGCGGCGGACGGGATGTACCTGCTCGCGGCGGTGGTCGGGGACCCCGAGATGTGCGAGCCCGCGCGTGATGCGCTGCGAGAACTGGTGCGCAAGCGGGGCGGCCGCCTGCACTGGAGGCAGGAGGAGGGTCCTCGCCGCGCCAAGATCGCGGCGGCGATCGGGACGCAGGACCTCGCCTGCAGTGTCGTCGTCGGTGTGCCGATCGCACCGCGACGCCAGGAGCGTGCGCGCCGGAAGTGCATGGAGCGGCTTCTCTTCGAGCTGGAGCGGATCGGCGTCTCGCACGTCTGGCTTGAGGCGAGATCTGCACTGCTCAACCGCCGGGACGTCGAGCTGGTGGACGCTCTGCGCGCCCGCGGGACGCTCGTGTCAAATACCCGGATCGAGCACTCGCCGCCGGACGACGAACCGATGCTATGGGCGGCCGATGCCGTCGCCGGGGCGGTTTCCCGGGCCCGGCAGGGACTCGACCTCGATATCCGAACGGCACTCGGAGAGGTGGACGAGATTGACCTCGAGCTGTCCTAGAAAGCGCGAGAGCCGGGGTCCTGACCTACATCAGGAGTTCCCGGCCTCACTTCCGTTCCCTCAGCGGGGGAAGGCTCGTGCCCAGGATAGGCCACGTCCATCGGATCCGTCACCCGAACGAGCGCCGTCGGGTGGCGCTCAGCCCTCGCCGCGTCTCGCGGCCTGCTCCGCCTTCTTGGCCAGCATCTCGTTGTAGGCCTCGAGCTCGGCGTCGCCGTCCCGCTCCGCCTTGCGGTCGGTGCGCCGGGCCTCGCGGGCGTCGGACTTGGTCCAGGAGATCGCGACGGCGACGGCGAGGAGCAGCGTGGGCAGCTCGCCGATGCCCCACGCGACCGCGCCCCCCTTCTGCTGGTCCACGATGGCGCTCGGGCCCCACGGGCGGCCCATGAGCCCGAACCAGTCGGGGACGAGCAGCGCGGTGCCGGACGTGAGCGTCACGCCGAAGAACGCGTGGAACGCCATGGTGGCGAACAGCAGCACGAGTCGCATCGGGTAGCCCGGCCGGCTGGGGCCGGGGTCGATGCCGATCAGCGCGTTGGCGAAGAGGTACCCCACCAGCGTGAAGTGCAGGATCATCCACAGGTGGCCCGCATACGTGGTCAGCGCCAGCTCGAACAGGGGCGTGAAGTAGAAGACGATCATGCCGCCCGCGAACAGGACCGCCGCCACGATCGGGTTGGCCAGGAACCGGCCGAACGCGGAGTGCACCAGCAGGAGCACCCACTCGCGCGGGCCGCGGGAGTCGTCCTTGCGCGCGGGGACCGCCCGCAGCAGCAGGGTGACCGGCGCGGCCAGCACGAGGAACAGCGGCACCACCATCGCCAGGATCATGTGCTGCACCATGTGGGCGCTGAACAGCACGTGGCCGTACGCGGCGGCACCGCCGTTGGTGGCCCAGAAGAGCACCACGATGCCGAGGCACCACGAGACGGTGCGGCCGACGGGCCACGCGTCCCCGCGGGCACGCAGCCGGAGCGTCCAGCGCACGTACACGATCAGGGCGGCCGCGCACGCGAACGCCATGATGACGTCCCACTGGAACTCGGTGAGCCACCGCAGCGCCGTCGGCTCGGGCGGCAGCGGGTGGCCGGTGACGATCTCGGCCGGGGTCGGGTCGGTGATCGCGTCGTCGGGCACGGGAGGCGCCGTGGAGCCGAGGGCCACCGCCACGCCGGACACGGCGCCCATCACGGCGACCTCCACCGCCGCGAGGCGCCAGAACAGGCCGACCGCCGCGTTCCGCGTGGTGCCGGCGGTCAGGCGCGCGACGACGGTGCTGCGGTGCAGCCAGCCCAGGCCGCCCAGCACGATCAGCAGCACGGCCTTGACCACGATCAGGAGGCCGTAGTCGGTGCCGAGCCCGTCCAGCGACCCGATCCGGATCCAGGCGCTGACCAGGCCGGAGACGGCGACGGCCGCGAAACACCAGATCGCGATCGCGGAGTAGCGCCGGATCACGTCGGCGGTCGCGGCGTGCCGCAGCCCGACGAGGACGATCGCGGCCAGCCCGCCGATCCACAGGGCGGCGCCGCCCAGGTGCAGGAACAGGGCGGAGATCGCGAGGTCGTGGCTGGCCGCGCCGGCGGCATGGCCCGTGGAGGACTGCATGCCGAGGGCGACCAGCGGCAGCGCCATCGTGCACAGGGCGCCGACCGGGCCCCGCACGAGGAGCGCGACGGCGGCGGTGAGCGCGGCGACGATCACGATGCCCAGGTACGTGCGGCCCACCGGGATGGTCGAGACGTACTCCATCAGGGCGGGGCCGAACGTCGGTGAGTCCAGGGGCAGGTACGTGGACCACGAGAACCGCAGCACGAGCTGCACCAGCGCCGCGACGGTCCACACCCCGGCGGCGACGCCCGCGACCCCGATCGCGCGGTCCACCAGCGGTCCGCGCGGCAGCACCCAGGCCGCCAGCGCGAGCGCGCCGACGGTCACGGCCACGGACAGCTCGGTGGTCACCGTCGCGACGGGCACGCCCCAGCGCACGAGGACACCCGGGTCGGCGAAGTTGGCGAACGCGGTGAACGCCCCGGAGAACGCACCGGCCGCGAAGAGGGCGGCCAGGGCCACGAGCCCTGCCACGGGCAGGGCCACACCGAGCCACGAGGGGCTGGTCGGGCCGCTCTCGGTGGCCTTCCGCGCGGTTCTGCTGGTCCCGTTGCGGGCGTCGGTGGGTGTCACCCGTCCAGCCTAGGCGCGCCGGACAGCGGTTCTGACCGTCCACGGACATCCCGTTGACCACACCGGGGGCATACCGCCACCGGGACTTTCGAAGAAATTCAGGAAAAGTTGGGAGGGATTATGCACCAAACCCAACCCTTTAGCCCTCTTCTGCGTTGTGACCAGTGTGGACCTCGCGAACATCATCACCGAGACCGACGACTCCGTGCCGTGCTCGGAACAGCCCGAGCTCTGGTTCGCGGAGCATCCGGCGGACCTCGAGGAGGCGAAGCGCGCCTGCGCCGCCTGCCCGCTCAAGGCCCAGTGCCTGGCGGGCGCACTCGCACGCCGCGAGCCGTGGGGCGTGTGGGGCGGAGAGATCGTCGTGGACGGCACCGTACGCAGCCGCAAGCGTCGTCGTGGACGCCCGCGCTCGATCGGTGGCATGCGCGTGGCATGACGGCCGCGTGAGCACCAGACGTCGCCCGGGGCACGGCGGCCGAGTCCGGCCGCCGTGAATGTCGGAGCAGTGCGCCCGTCCGTACCGCGGATCGCCCAGACCGATCCGGGCAGGCGCACTGCTCCGGCCGCGCCACGACTTGGATCGTTCCAGGGCATGGGCCCGCAGACGTGTCAGACCCCCAGGTCACCCGGGTGACCTGGGGGTCTGACACGTTCAGGTGGTGCGGATCAGCTCCAGACGAGGCCGCGCGAGGGGTCCTCGAGCACCCGCGCGACGTCGGACAGGAACCGGGCGCCCAGCTCGCCGTCCGCCAGCCGGTGGTCGAAGCTGAAGCTCAGCGTGGTCACCCAGCGCGGCTTCACCTTGCCCTTGTGCACCCACGGCTGCTTGCGGATCGCGCCGAAGGCGAGGATGCCCGACTCCCCCGGGTTGAGGATCGGCGTCCCCGTGTCGATGCCGAAGACACCCAGGTTGGTGATGGTGATGGTGCCGTCGGACATGTCCGTGACCGAGGTGCGCCCGGCCCGCGCGGTCGCTGTCAGCCCCGCGAGCGCCTTGGCGATGCCGAGCAGGTCGAGCGTGTGCGCGTCCTTGATGTTCGGCACCACGAGCCCCCGCGGGGTGGCCGCGGCGATGCCCAGGTTCACGTAGTGCTTGTAGACGATCTCCTGGGCCGCGTCGTCCCACGAGGCGTTGATCTGCGGGTGCCGCTTCACGGCGAGCAGCACCGCCTTGGCCGCCACGAGCAGAGGCGTCACCTTGACGTCCGTGAAGTCGCGGTCCTCCTTGAGCGCGGCCACGAGCTTCATCGTCCTGCTGACGTCGACGGTGTGCAGCACCGTCACGTGCGGCGCGGTGAAGGCGCTGGCCACCATCGCCTCGGCCGTGCGCTTGCGCACGGACCGTACCGGGACACGTGTCTGGCGCCCGTCGGACGAGACGACGCCCTGGGCGAGCCACGGCTCGTCGTCGGGGTAGCTGGTCAGCTTCTGCACCGACGAGCGCTCGGCGTGGGCGACCACGTCCTCGCGCGTCACGATGCCGCCGGGACCTGACGCGTGCACGCCCGCCAGGTCCACGCCCAGGTCCTTGGCGAGCTTACGGACGGGCGGCTTGGCGAGCACGCGGGCGCGTGCGGCCGTCGTCGTCCCGGTGTCCGACGGCGGGGCCGCCACCGGGGCGGGTGCCGGAGCCGGCGGGGCCGCCACGGCCGCGACCGGAGCCGCGGTCGGGGCGGCCGCCGCCACCTGGTGCCGGCGACGCCGTCCGCTCGCCTTCGCCTCGGCGGTGCCGTAGCCGACGAGCACGGACCCGGAGCTCTCCTCCTGGGCGCCCGCGGCGGCCGGTGCCGCCGCCGCGGAGGAGGTGCCGTTCGACGCGGGGGCGGGCGCGCCGGCGCCGTCGGACACCGTGATCTCGATGATCGGGGTGCCGACGTCGACGGTGGTGCCCGACTCCACGAGGAGTGCGGAGACGGTCCCGTTCCAGGGCGACGGCAGGTCGACGAGCGACTTCGCCGTCTCGATCTCGACGATCGTCTGGTTGACCTCGACGGTGTCGCCCACGGCGACCTGCCACTCGACGATCTCGGCCTCGGTGAGCCCCTCACCGACGTCGGGGAGCGGGAACCTCTGGATGTTCAAGCTCACTCTCGGTTCACTCCTGGGTCAGTGCGCGAAGGCACGGTCGACGGCGTCGAGCACACGGTCCACGCTGGGCAGGTACTCGTGCTCGTGCTTGGCCACGGGGTACGGGGTGTGGAAGCCGCCCACGCGGAGCACGGGCGCCTCCAGCGCGTAGAAGCACTCCTCCGTGACCCGGGCCGCGATCTCGGCGCCGGCGCCGAAGAACACGGGGGCCTCGTGGATCACGACGCAGCGGCCGGTCTTGCGCACGCTCGCCACCACGGCAGCGGTGTCGATCGGCGAGATGGCGCGCAGGTCGATCACCTCGGCGGACCGGCCCTCCTCCGCGAGCGCGTCGGCGGTCTTGAGCGCGGTCACGACGGACGGCCCGTAGGCGACGAGCGTGACGTCGGTGCCCTGGCGGACCACCTGCGCGGCGTTGAGCGTGTCGGTGCCGAGCGGGGTGTCGAGGTCGACCGCGCCCTTGCCCCAGTAGCGGCTCTTCGGCTCAAAGAACAGCACGGGGTCCGGGGAGGCGATGGCCTCCTGGATCATCGTGTACGCGTCCTGCGGGGTGCTCGGCGAGACCACGCGCAGCCCGGCGGTGTGCGCGAACAGCGCCTCCGGGCTCTCGCCGTGGTGCTCGACGCCACCGATGCCGCCGCCGTACGGGATGCGGATGACGACGGGCATCTGCACCGCGCCGCGCGTCCGGTTGTGGATCTTGGAGAGCTGCGTGGTGATCTGGTTGAACGCCGGGAAGACGAACCCGTCGAACTGGATCTCGCAGACGGGCCGGTAGCCGCGCATGGCCAGGCCGATGGCGGTGCCGACGATGCCGGACTCCGCCAGCGGGGTGTCCACGACCCGCCGCTCGCCGAACTCCGCCTGCAGGCCGTCGGTCACGCGGAAGACGCCGCCCAGCGGGCCGATGTCCTCGCCCATGAGCATGACCTTGTCGTCACGCCGCATCGCGGCGCGCAGGCCCTCGTTGATCGCCTTGCCGAGCGACAGCGTCTGGGTGCCCGACGCCGGTTCCGCGGCGCCGCCGGTGGTGTGCGTTCGTTCCGCCATGGTTGTCATCGTGCGCCTCCCTGCGCTGAGTCCGCGATCGCGTACTGGGGAGCCGGCGGGTCACCGGCGTCGTAGGCCTCGTACCAGGCCCGCTCGGCGGCGACGACGCCGTGCGGGGTGGCGTAGACGTCGTCGAAGGTGCTGGAGACGGCAGGGCCGCCGTCGAGGGCGCGGACGCCGGTGCGCAGCTTCGCGCCCAGCTCGTCCCCCGCGGCCTTGATCTCGGCCTCGAAGTCGTCGTCGAGCCCGCCCTCGGCGCGCAGCAGGGCGCCGAGGCGGTCGATCGGGTCGCGACGCCGCCACTGCTCCTCCTGCTCGGAGGTGCGATACCGGGTCGGGTCGTCGGACGTCGTGTGCGCGCCCATGCGGTAGGTGAACGCCTCGATGAAACTCGGGCCCTCGCCGAGGCGGGCGCGCTCGAGCGCCTCCTGCGTCGCCGCGTACACGGCGAGCACGTCGTTGCCGTCGACGCGCAGGCTCGGCATGCCGAACGCCTCGCCGCGCTTGTAGAGCGGACCCTTGGTCTGCCGGGTCGTCGGCTCGGAGATGGCCCACTGGTTGTTCTGCAGGAAGAAGACGACCGGGGCGTTGTTCACGGCCGCGTAGACCATGGCCTCGTTGACGTCGCCCTGCGAGGTGGCGCCGTCGCCGAAGTACGTGATCACCGCGGTGCCGTCGGTCTTGTCGAGCGGGGTGTCGTCCCGCTGGACGCCCATCGCGTAGCCGGCGGCGTGCAGCGTGTGCGCGCCGATCACGATGGTGTAGACCGCCGTGTTGTGCTCGGTGGGGTTCCACCCACCGTGGTCCGAACCGCGGAAGAACCGCAGCCGGTCGACAGGGTCCAGCCCACGGACGTGCAGCACCCCGTGCTCCCGGTAGGACGGGAAGACGTAGTCCTGCGGCCGCAGTGCGTAGGCGCTGCCGACCTGCGCGGCCTCCTGGCCACGAGCAGGTGCGAACAGGGCGAGCTCGCCCTGCCGCTGGAGCGAGGTCGCCTCGTCGTCGAAACGACGAGTCAGGACCATGTCGCGGTACATGCCACGGAGGTCTTCCGTGGTCAGGGTCGCGGCGCGGTCGCGATAGCCCTTGGTCCCGCGCGTCGTGACGCGGTTCCCTTGGGGATCGAGTAGCTGCAACGTCGGGATCGCCTCGTTGGAGCCGTTGGTGGTAGTCACACTTTCCTCCTTCACCTGCGGACGCGAGCGCCCGCAGATGCGGAGACGCCCGGCCCGTTCCGGGGACCTTTCCATCCTGGCACGGGTCCAGCCGGAAATTTGGCCGATCCGCAACCTACGCTCTCGTAGCCTACGCAAGCGTAGGCTACGGCTCCGTAGGTAGGTCTGCCGCGATCTCCCCCAATCTCTCCCGGGACCGTTTGTCGGAACCCACCAAGGGTGCGACCGGGTCTCGGCGACCAGGACCGCTGCACGCTCCGCGCGGCGTCCGCGTCTCGGCGGGCCGCGCGCCGATACTGGTCCGATGCCGCTGCCCGAGCCGTACGACGCCTGGTTTCCCGACGCGCCGATCGACGGTACCTACGGCTACGACCTGGACGCGCTGCTCGCCGTCGAGCCGGTTCCCGCACCCGCCGGCTTCGCCGAGCTGTGGCACGGCTGGTTCACGGCCTCGCGCGCGGTACGCCCCGAGCCGCGGCTGACGTCGCTCGGCCGGCAGGGCGCGCACGACCTCTACGAACTGGAGCACGCGGGCGCGGGCGGGCTGCGGCTGCGGGGGTGGCTCGCCCTCCCGTCCGGCGGCGCAGCCCGGGTCGGCGTGGTGCACGGCCACGGGTACGGCGGCCGGGACGCGCCGGACTTCGCCCGCGTGCCCGACGACGCCGCCGTCGTCTTCCCCGTGGCACGCGGTCTCGGGGCGCTCAACGTCGGGGTGGGCGCTCCGGACGTCGCGGCCGAGCACGTGGTGCACGGCATCGGCTCGGTCGAGACCTACTCGCTGGGCCGCTGCGCCGTCGACCTGTGGCACGCGGCCGACGCCCTCGTCGAGATCGCCGGGGACCTGCCGCTCTACTACGTGGGCGCGAGCTTCGGCGGGATCGGGGCGCTGGCCGTGCCCTGGGACCGCCGGTTCGTGGGCGCGACCTTCGTGGTGCCGAGCTTCGGGCAGTACGACGTGCGGCTCGGCCTGGAGTGCACCGGCAGCGGCGAGGCCGTGCGCCGCTACGTCGCGGAGCACCCCGAGGCGCGGGACGTGCTGCGCTACTTCGACACGTCGACGGCGGCCGGGTACCTGCGCGTCCCCGTGCGCTGCGAGTGCGCCCTGTGGGACGCCGCGGTGCCGCCGCCCGGACAGTTCGCGGTGGCGAACGCGGTGGCGGCGGTGGCCGCGTCCCGGGCCGGCGGCTCGGCCTGCCCCGCGCTGGAGCTGGAGACCCTGCCGGCGGGGCACGCCGACTACCCCGGCGACCAGGAGGTCGACGCCCGGGCGGCCGCGGCGACCCGCGCCCACATCGCCCGCTGCCTGGCGAGCTGAACCGGGCGGCGCGGGGGGCTGTGGTCGGTAGAACGTCAGGCGGTCGGTAGAACGTCAGACAGTCGGCAGCTCGGAATACCGATCATCTGACGTTCTACCGATCATTCTGCGTCCGACCTGCGCGCGACGCGGTGCGCCAGGAGCGCGAACACCACGGCGCACCCGGCCTGGACGGCCAGGGCGGCGACCAGGCCGACGGTCAGGCCCGACCCTGTCCCGGTGACGTCCGCCGCGGCCGTCCCGCCGGCGACCCCGCCCGCCAGGCCCGCCACGGCGTGGAAGAGCCCGCCCAGCAGCGCCACGCCCAGCCCGATCCCGAGCTGTTGCAGCGTGGTCAGCAGCCCGCCCGCGACGCCGGCCGCCCAGACCGGGGTCCGCGAGAGCACCGTCTGCAGCGCGGGCCCGTACATGAACGCCTGCGCGGCGCCGAGACCGACGAGCAGCGGCTGCAGCGTCAAAGGGGCGCTCCGGCCGTCGTCGAGCCCGATCACCAGCGCGATGGCGAGCAGCGCCACCGCCTGACCGGAGGCGGCGTAGACCATGACCCGAGGCCCCACCCGGCGCAGGATGCCCGGCAGCAGCAGCGCGGCGACGAGGAATCCGCCGCCGAAGCCGAGCGTCAGCATCGCGACGTCCCAGCCGTCGGCGCCCCAGGCGGTCTGCGAGTACTCCGAGACCTCGTAGAGGAACGCACCGTAGGAGACGAAGAACAGCAGTGTCATGGTCAGGCCGATCCGCACCACCGGGACCCGCAGCACGCTCGGCGGCGCCACGGGCAGCCCGCCCCGTCGTTCCGTGGCGCGCTGCGCGAGGCCGAAGGCCGTGAGGGTGACCGCGGCGACGGCCAGGAGGCCGAGCGACCAGGCCGGCCACCCCGCCGTCGGGCCGAGGGTCAGCGGCACGACCAGCGCCACGAGCCCGCCCCCGAGCAGCGCCGCGCCCCGCAGGTCAAGGCCGAGCGGCGCCGGCGAGCGGGACTCCGGGACGGCGCGCAGGCCGGGCAGCGCCAGCAGGGCGATGAGACCGGTGATCACCTGGACCGCTCGCCAGGCCAGGTGCTCCGGCAGCGCGACGGTGGTCGCGCCCGCCACGACCTGGCCGGCGATCGAGGCGACCGCGCCGGCGGCCGTGAACAGGATGATCCCGCGGGTGCGGAGCCGGTCGGGTGCCGTGGCCTGGATGCTCGTCAGCACCTGAGGTGTGAACAGCCCGGCGGCGAGGCCCAGGACCGCGCGCAGGGCCACGAGGGAGACCACGTCCTGGGCGAACCCGGTCAGGACGGCCAGCGCCCCGAAGGCGATCAGCCCGATCCGGAGCAGCCGCCGCCGGCCGTAGCGGTCACCCAGCCGTCCGGAGACCACCAGCCCGGCGGCGAAGGTGGTGGTGTAGGCGGACAGCACGAGCGCCCCGCCGGACGGGCCGGCGCCCAGGTCCGCCGCGATCGCGGGGACCAGCAGGTTCACCGCGCCGAACGTGAAGTTCACGGGCAGGAAGGCGAGCAGCAGCACGGCGAGGCCGCCCGCGGTCAGGGCCGGTGCCGCGGCCGGGAGCGGCCGTGCCGAAGGTTCCGGCCGTGCCGGGGGTTCCGGGTGGGCCGGGCGTTCCGGGTGGGCCGGCAGCGCGCCGGGGTCGACCGCGGTGGGGAGGGATGTCGTCATGTCCCCGACCCTGCGCCGCGCAACATCCTGGTACCAGGAGCCTGTTCATACGGGTACTGACACCACCTGGATGCCCGCGCCCTGCGGGGTGACACTGGTCCGGTGACGAGTACCGCACCGGACCACAAGGCGCTCGGGGCCTTCCTGCGGGAGCGCCGCGGCCGCGTGACCCCGGCCGACGTCGGGCTGCCGCAGGCCGGGCGGCGTCGTACGCCTGGGCTGCGCCGCGAGGAGGTGGCGCAGCTCGCCGGGGTGGGCGTCACCTGGTACACGTGGCTCGAGCAGGGACGGGCGCCCAACCCGTCGGACCAGGTGCTCGACGCCGTCGCGCGGACGCTGCGCCTGCGTCCCGAGGAGCGGCGGCACCTCATGATCCTGGCCGGCCGGGCCGCCGACACCGGGGCGGACGCGCCGAACCCGCTCATGGAGGTACGACCCGAGCACATCGCGCTGCTGGAGCGGCTGCTGCCGTTTCCCGCCGCGATCCAGACCGCGACGTACGACCTGGTCGCGGCCAACCGCACCTACCGGTTCCTGTTCGGTGACCTCGACTCGGTCGATCCCGCCGACCGAAACTGCGCCTGGCTGCTGTTCATGAACGAGGAGTGGCGCGACAGCCTCGTGGAGCCCGAGGTGGTGCTCCGCGACCTCGCCGGCCGACTGCGCGCGCGGGAGGCCGAGTTCCGGCAGCACCCGAGGTGGAGCGGGCTGCTGGGCGGCCTGCGCGAACACTCGCCCGAGTTCGTGCGGTACTGGGACGAGCACGACGTGCGGGGCGACCGACCCGGACAGCTGCGCCGCTACCTGTCCTCCCGGGTGGGCAGGCTCGACACGGTCTTCCAGAGCCTCTGGCTGGACCGCGACCGGGGCGAGCGCATCGTCGTGCTCACCCCCGCCGACGCCGACTCGGCCCGCCGGCTGGAGCGGCTCGACTCCCTGGTGGGCGCCGCGCCCGCCTGGACCGCCCGGGACGGCGTGCTGACGGACGCGTTGACCGGCTGAGCTGGCTCAGCCGGTCAACGGCATCGGTCAGCGCCGTCCGTCAGCGCCCGTCCGTCAGCGTCAGGTCGTCCTCAGCGCCAGGTCGTCCTCAGCGCCAGGTCGCCGCGATCCGCAGGAACGCGTCGTTCGCCTCGACCTCGCCGATGCTCACGCGCAGCCCGTCGCCCGCGAACGGGCGCACCAGGACGCCCGCTTCCTTCGCCTCCGCGGCACGCTGCAGCGTCGCCTCGCCGAGCCCGAACCAGACGAAGTTCGCCTGCGTGTCGGGCAGCCGCCAGCCCTGCTCACGCAGCGCGTCCGTGACGCGCGTGCGCTCGGTGACCAGCGCGTCCACGCGCTCCAGCAGCTCGCCCTGCGCGGCGGGGGCCAGCGACGCCAGCGCGGCGACCTGCGCGATGTGCGAGACGCCGAACGGCGTGGACACCGCGCGGATGCCCGCGGCGAGCCGGGGCTCGGCGACGGCGTAGCCGACGCGGAGACCCGCCAGCCCGTAGGCCTTGGACAGGGTGCGCAGCAGCACCACGTTGGGGTGCCGGCGCAGCAGGTCGACGCCGTCGGCCACCTGGGGGTCGCGGACGAACTCCAGGTAGGCCTCGTCCACGACGACGAGCACGTCCCGGGGCACAGCGGCGAGGAAGGTCTCGAGCTCGTCGGCGTGCACCGCGGGGCCGGTCGGGTTGTTCGGCGTGCAGACCAGGACCACGCGGGTGGCGGGCGTGACGGCGGCCGCCATCGCGGGCAGGTCGAGCCGGCCGGTGTCCTCCTGGACGGGGACCGTGACCGCCGTGCCGCCCGCCACAGCCACCGCGATCGGGTACGCCTCGAAGGACCGCCACGGGAACACGACCTCGTCCCCGTGCTCGACGACCGCCTGCAGCACGTGCGCGAGCACGGCGACCGAGCCGTTGCCGACCACGACGTTCTCCGGCGCCACACCCGTGTGGGCCGCGAGCGCCTCGACGAGCTCGCCGGCATACATGTCGGGGTACCGGTTCACCTCGGCCGCGCCCCGCGCGATGGCGTCCAGCACGGACGGCAGCGGCGGATACGGGTTCTCGTTGGACGACAGCTTCCATGCCTGGGCGCCGGCGGCGCCGCGCGCGCCGGGAACGTAGGCGGGGAGGGCCGACACGGCGGCGCGGAGCGGTACGAATGCTTCTTCCACGGGGGTCAGCATGCCACGATGACCGGATGAAGCTCGTGGCCAGCATCCTCATCACCGCACTCGCGATCGGCCTGTCGGCCCTGATCCTCGGTTCCCACATGGACGTCGTGAGCGACGGCACCACTCTCGGCACGACTCTCGCCGTGATCGTGGTGGCCATCGTGTACGGCCTGGTCCACATGGTCGTGAAGCCGATCGTCCAGCTCATCTCGCTCCCCCTCTACATCCTGACGCTCGGCCTGGTGTCGGTGCTGGTCAACGCGCTGATGCTGTGGATCACCACGCTCATCACGAACCAGTCCTGGTTCTCGGACACCCCCAACTGGGGTCTCGAGGTGAACGGCGGCTTCTGGTGGTACGTGCTGGCGGGCATCGTGATCTCGGTGGTGCAGACCGTGCTGCTGGCCGTGCTGCCCAAGCGGATCTCGGACTGATCCGCGTCTCGGACTGACCTGATCGCGGACACAGGTCACGATCCGGCTCGTTCTGCCCGGTAGAACACCGTGCTCACCCTCGGGCCGGCGAGCCGCGCGCCGATCCGGTCCACCGTCCCGGTCACCCGGGGGTCGCCCGACGCGACGGCGAGGTCCAGCGTGCGCACGTGCGCGGCGACCGCGTGCGCCTGCGGCAGGCTGCCCGACGCCACCCGGTCGGCCTGGGCGGCCGAGTCCCCCAGGGTCCGGACCACGGTGAGCCGGTCGTGCGTGCGCGGGTTCTGTGCGGCGGACCGGCCGTCGGTGTGCGAGACCAGCTCCTCCGGGGTCTCCAGGTGCAGCACGGGGACGCCGGGCGGTGTGGTCAGCAGGCCGGTCGGCGCACCGGCGGTGACCAGTCCGCCCACCCGGTAGCGCTCGGCGAACCCCGCCCGCGACACGAGTGCGGTGGCCGCGATCCCGCCGAGGCTGTGCCCCACGAGGGTGACGGGTTCGTCGGGTCCGACGCCGGAGTCCGCCAGCGCCTTCTCGATCGCTGCGGTGGCGCCGTCGAGCTCGCCCGCGACCAGCTCCAGGTCGGTCCGGCCGTCCCAGGGGTGATCCGCGGGCAGCGCGGACTGGGTACCGGGTACCAGCACCGTCCAGGACACCGCGCCGTCCGCCGCCGTCACGCGCTGGACCGCGATCGTGGCCGTGGGCGCGCCGCTCGGGCCCGGGTAGAGGTCGTCGATCCTGGCCAGGGCCTCCTGCACCGACCACGCCCCGCTCGTGGACCACGCCGGGACAGTGCCGTGCGCGAAGTCCTCGGGTCCGAGCCGGGTGAGCCGCAGCCCGGCGTCGTCGTTGCCGAGCACCGGCACCTCGCGCGCCACGTGCGCGAGCACGCCGGCCCCGCCCGCGACGCCGGGGCGGTCCCCGGCGAGCCCCGGTCGGGTGAGCGCGACACCGCCACCCAGGCCCGCGAACGCCTCGTCCGACCAGGACGCCAGACCACGGGTCAGGCCCGCCGCGGCCCATCCCGTGACGGCGGTGGAGAGGCCCCGCGTGGCCGCCCCGCCGACCAGGCGCGCTGCGACCTCCGCCCCGCCCGCGACGCCGACCCCCACGAGGGCTGCCCAGCCCAGGCTGCCGAAGGCCACCCCGGTGCCGAACGCGCCCGCCGTGACGAGCGCACCGACCAGGCGGTGCGCGGTCGACTCCGCCTCCTCGTACAGGCCCGCCGCGCGCAGCAGCCGCCAGCCCAGCAGGTCGCACCGGTCGGCCCGCTCCGCCAGGCGGCGGGCGGCGTCCCGCGCCGCCTCGTCCAGCGCCAGCGCTGCGGGCGCGAGGGTGCCGGGCACCCCACCGGCCGCGGCCGGCCACGCCCCGGCGGCACCGGCCCACGCCGCGGACGTCCGCCCGGCCTCACCCGGGATTGCACCCGGCACGAGGTCGTGGCTCACCCCCAGGCAGTAACGGGCGGCCGCGCGCAGGTCGTCCGCGGCGCGACCCAGCAGTGCTGCGGCCCGCCGCACGGACGCCGTCCCGACGGCCGACGTGCCCCCGCCGCCGTACACCGTGACCGTGTCCGCCGGCAGGAGCCGCTCCCCGCCCCGGGGCGGCGCCGGGTCGCCGCTCACCGGCCCCACCCGCCGTACGCCAGCCGCGCTACCCCGTCCAGCAGCACGCGGTCCCGGGCTAATGCGCGCGCCGTGTCGGCGGCCGCTGCGCGGTACAGCTCGGCCGCACGCGCCCCCCACTCGACCTCACCGGCCGCCCGGATCGCCGCGGCCGCCCCGTCCACGAGGTCCACGGCCCGCGCGAGTGCCAGCAGCACGTCCTCGCTCGCCGGCGCGACGCACGACGGGTCCTTGCCGTTCATGGACGGGCTCTGTTCATCGGCGCTCGCACTCCCCCTGGGTCGGCCGGTCACGTCTCCGGCCGACGTTATGCCGGGCCCGTGGGACGGCGTCGGGCGGAGAGGCGCGCCTGTGCACGGACGGCTCGAACGGCCCCCTGTGGTCGGGCTCGCACCCGCCGGACGCCGTCGGGAAGGTCTCCCGGACGGGCGCACCGCTCGCTACAGGCGCACCGCGTGACCGGCGTGGACGAGCCCGTCCACGGGCCGCTCGACCGCGTCGAACCACCCCCGGTGAGAGGTGTGTGTCGTCCATCGTTCTGGCCCTGTGGACAACCCCTCCGTATCGGGACGCGCCCGTGGGAGAATGGAGCACGTGCCAGAGACCACCACGCCCAGCCCCGTCACCCGCGTCGCGCTCGCGGAGGTGAGCCCGGCCATCGCGCTCGGCCCGCTGGACGGCCGGTACCGCAAGGCGGTGGCCCCGCTCGTGGACCACCTGAGCGAGGCCGCGCTGAACCGCGAGCGCATCCACGTCGAGGTGGAGTGGCTCATCACGCTGTGCAACGGCGCCCCGGGCGTCGACGCGCCGGTCGTGCCGGGTGCGCCCACGCTGACGCAGCAGGAGATCGACTACCTGCGCGCGATCCCCGCGACGTTCGGCGCGGACGAGATCGCCGAGCTGGCCGAGATCGAGCGCGAGACGGTGCACGACGTCAAGGCCGTCGAGTACTTCATCAAGCGGCGGATCGCCGTGGCACCCGAGGCGCTGGGCGAGACGAGCCTGCCCGCCGCCAGCGAGCTGGTGCACTTCGCCTGCACCAGCGAGGACATCAACAACCTGTCGTACGCCCTGATGGTGCGCGGCGCGGTGCGCGAGGTGTGGCTGCCGGCCGCGACCGCCGTCGTCGACCAGCTCGCGGGCATGGCGCGCGAGCACGCCGCCGCCCCCCTGCTCAGCCGCACGCACGGCCAGCCCGCCACGCCGTCGACCCTGGGCAAGGAGCTCGCCGTGCTGGCGCACCGGCTGCGGCGTCAGCTCCGGCGCGTCGAGGGCGCCGAGTTCCTGGGCAAGCTGAACGGCGCCACGGGCACCTACGGCGCGCACACGGTCGCCGTCCCGTCCGCCGACTGGCCGGCGGTGTCGAAGGCGTTCGTCGAGGGTCTGGGACTGGACTGGAACCCGCTGACCACGCAGATCGAGTCGCACGACTGGCAGGCCGAGGTCTATGCCGACGTCGCCCGCTTCAACCGGATCCTGCACAACCTCGCGACCGACGTGTGGACCTACATCTCGCTCGGGTTCTTCACGCAGATCCCGGTTGCCGGCGCCACGGGCTCGTCCACGATGCCGCACAAGGTGAACCCCATCCGGTTCGAGAACGCCGAGGCCAACCTCGAGATCTCGTGTGCGCTCCTGGACACCCTGTCGGCGACGCTCGTGACCAGCCGCCTGCAGCGCGACCTCACCGACTCCACGACGCAGCGGAACATCGGCCCGGCCTTCGGGCACGGCCTGCTCGCGATCGACAACGTGTCGCGCGGGCTGGACCGGCTCGCCGTGAACGAGACCCTGCTGCGCGAGGACCTCGACGCCAACTGGGAGGTGCTGGGCGAGCCCGTCCAGTCCGCGATGCGCGCGGCGTCCGTCGCGGGTGTGCCCGGCATGGAGAACCCGTACGAGCGCCTGAAGGACCTCACGCGGGGCCAGCGCGTGGACGGCGCGCGCATGCGTGAGTTCGTCGCGGGCCTCGGCCTGCCCGACGACGTCGCGGCTCGCCTCACCGAGCTGACGCCCGCCACGTACACGGGCCTGGCGGAGCAGCTCGTCAAGGACTACCTGGACTGAGCCGTACCGGCGCCGAAACGGAACGCCCGATCCAGTGGTGTGCGAGGCCATGCGCCGCGCGCCACTGGACCGGGCGTTCCGTTTCGGCGAGGTGGACGGGGTGGATCAGTCCAGGAAGATCCCGTTGCCCGGCCCGATCGGCAGGTCGAGGAAGAAGAACACCGACAGGATCGCCGCCCACACGAGCCAGAAGGCCACGGTAAAGGGCAGCAGCCGTGCGATCACGGTGCCGAGGCCGGCCTTCGGCTCCCAGCGCCGCAGGAACGTGAGCAGCACGATCATGTACGGGTTCAGCGGCGTGATGATCTGCGTCGCGGAGTCGCCCACGCGGAACGCTGCCTGCACGAACCCGGGCTCGTAGCCGATGAGCGCGAACATCGGCACGAACACGGCCGCCATGATGGTCCACAGCGACGAGCCCGAGATGATGAACAGGTTCAGCAGGGACGCGAGCAGCAGGAAGCCGACGATCGCGCCGTAACCGGTCAACCCGCTCGACTCCAGCCCTTCGGCCCCCGCGACGGCGATCCACTCGCCCACGCCGGACCAGTTGAACAGCGCGATGAACTGGCCCAGCACGAAGGCCAGCACGAGGAACCCGGCCATGTCCTTGATCGACTGTTCGAGCAGGCGCGGGACGTCCTTCATCGAGGTGACGGTCCTGGTCACCACCCCGTAGACGATGCCGGGCACCATGAACAGCACGAAGATCACGAAGGTGATCGAGCCGAGCAGCGGGGACTCGGGCAGGAACCCGCCGTCCTCGTTGCGCCACGGCGAGCCGGGCAGCACGAACGCGACCGTGAGCACCGCGGCCACCAGCAGCAGCGAGCCGATCGCGAATGCCAGACCGCGACGCTCCGCCGCCGTGAGGTCGGCAGTGATGACCGGCTCGTCGTGCGCAACCGAGCCGGGCACGCCGCCGTGCCGGCTGCCGCCGTCGGGCACCACAGAGCCGGCGAACCGGGCCTCGTCGACCGGGACCCGCTGCCGCACCAGGCGCGGCTCCAGCACCTTGTCGATGAGCAGGCCGGCGAGCACGGACAGCAGCACCGCCGAGACCGCGTTGAAGTACCAGTTCGACAGCGGGTTCACGGGATCGCCAGGGTTCGGCAGGATCTCGGTCACCGCCGTCGTGATGCCGGAGAACAGCGCGTCCAGGCTGGTGACGGCGATGTTCGTGGAGTATCCGGCGCCCGCGGCCGCGAACCCGCCGAGCAGGCCCGCCACGGGATGGCGTCCGGCCGCCTGGAAGACCATCGCGGCGAGCGGCGGGATGACGATGAAGGCGCTGTCGGACATGACACTGCCCATGACGCCCACGAAACCCACGGCGTACGGGAGTGCCCAGCGGGGCGCCGAGCCGAAGACGGCGCGCACGCCGGCGGCGAGCAGGCCCGTCTTCTCGGCCACGCCGACCGCGAGCCAGATGGTCAGCACCGTGACCAGCGGCGGGAAGCCGATGTAGTTGGTGCCGATGTTCGTCGTGAACCAGGTCAGCCCCTCGGGTGTGAACAGCCCCTGGATTTCCGTGACCTCGTCGGCACCCGGCACCTGCACGGTCACGTCGGCGAGCGCCATGAACGTGGAGACGAGCGCGATCACCAGGAACAGGACGAGGAAGAGCGTGAACGGTTCGGGCAGCCGGTTGCCGAGCCGTTCGACGGCACCCAGGAACCTGTCCGTACGGGACGGGCGGACGGGCGATGCTGCGGTGCTCAATGCGGTCTCCCTTGATCTCCGGTGGTCAGGCAGCCTAGGCCCGTAATGTAAAGGGTGATTTTTCGGTCGTGTAACGCTTTCCATACGATGGACCGCATGAACCGCCCCACCCCGCCCAGCACCGCGTACCTCGACCACCTGGTCGCCGAGACCGCGGGGCGGCGGGCCGCGCTGGCCGGCACGGCCTCGGCGGGAGCCGGTTCGGGCGGGTCGGCCTCCGGAGGGGCAGCTGGTGAGGGCGCGGCCCGGGCCGACGTCGGCGCGCCCGCCGACCTGGTCGCCGCCGTCGAGCGGGCGGCGGACCGGCTCGAACCCGAGCTCGCGGAGATCGTCCGGCGACTGCACGAGCACCCCGAGCCCGCCTTCGAGGAGGTGCGCAGCTCGGCGACGCTGGTGGAGGTGCTCGCCCGGCACGGCGTCGAGGCGGAGCTCGGTGCCCACGGGGTGCCGACGGCGTTCCGCGCCGAGGTCGGCGACCCGACCGGGCCGACCATCGCCATCTGCGCCGAGTACGACGCCCTGCCCGGCATCGGGCACGCCTGCGGGCACAACGTCATCGCTGCGTCCGGGGTCGGGGCGTTCCTCGCGCTGCACGAGGTGCTGACGGCGGGCGGCCCGGGCGGCTCGGGCCGCGACGCGGTCGGCTCCGCGGCCGGGCCGGTCCCGGCGGGCCGCGTCGTCCTGCTCGGGACGCCCGCGGAGGAGGGGCACTCCGGCAAGGAGGTCCTGGCCCGCAACGGGGCGCTGGAGGGCATCGACGCCGCGATCATGGTGCACCCGTACGGGCTCGACGTCGCCGACCAGGTCTGGCTCGGCCGCCGCCTGCTGACCTGGACCTTCACCGGGCGCCCCGCGCACGCCTCGGCCCAGCCGTACATGGGCCGCAACGCGCTGGACGCCGCGACCCTCGCCTACCAGGGCATCGGCCTGCTGCGGCAGCAGATGCCGCCCGTGGACCGCGTGCACGCGACGATCGCCGAGGGCGGCACGCGGCCCAGCATCATCACGGAGCGCGCGGTGGTGCACCTGTACGCGCGGTCCAAGTACCCCGACACCCTGCGCGACCTCTCGCGCCGTCTCGACGACATCGCCCGTGGCGCGGCCCTGATGACCGGCACCGAGGTGGAGATCACCTGGGACGACGGCGCGCACCCAAGCCTGCCCGTGCGGACCAACGACGCGCTGACCGAGCGCTGGGTCTCGGCGCAGCGCCGCCGCGGGCGCGACCCGCTGCCCGCAGGCGTGCTCTCGGAAACGCTCGCGGCGTCGACCGACTTCGGCAACGTCTCGTTCCGGATCCCCGGCATCCACCCGCTGGTGCAGGTCTCCGCGCCGGACGTCGCGCTGCACACGGCGGAGTTCGCGGCCGCGGCGGCGACCCCGGCGGCGGTCTCGGCCGCCGTCGACAGCGCCGCCGGGCTGGCGGCGACGGCCCTGGACTACCTGTCCGACGCAGGCCTGCGGGCCGCCGTCCACGAGGAGTTCGCCGCGCAGGGCGGCCCGGTCGACGTGGTGCGCTACTTCGACTGACGGTGCGGCCGGGGTCGTCACGGCGGGACCATGCACCTGCTGCCAGGTCCCGTCGCCGCCTGGCAGCAGGTGCATGGTCCCGTCGTAACGGCCCGCACATCCGGGCGAAATCTCCGCTTCCTAGCGTCAGGGGCGCGCGGTGCCCGACCGCGCGCCCGACCGAAGGAGCGTGGACCCGTGACACCTCGCGGACAGCAAGAAGGACGAACGGCAGCACAGACCCTGGTCGCGGCCCTGGGCAGGCGTCGGTTCCTGCAGGCCGCGCTCGGCGTGGGGGCGGGATCGGCGCTGGCCGCCGGATCAGCAGTGCCGGCGTCGGCCGCGACCGCGTCGGCTGCGGCGGGCGCGTCCGCCGCGCTGAGCGCATCCGCTGCGCGGGGCGCGGGCGGGCGAGGCTCCGGGAAGTTCTCCGGGATCTTGCAGCCCGGCCGGGGCCGCATCCGCGGCGACGTCTACCTGAGCTCAGACACCGACGACGTCCTGTGGGGCTACGTCCCGTCGGTGCACGCGGATGCCGTGGCGCGCGTGCGCTCGGGACGGACCATCACCATCGACTCCGTGTCCCACGAGGGCATCCTCGAGGACCAGGGCCGGGACCCGGTCGCCTACTTCGCCGAGCACGGTGTGCGACGCCGTGAGGTGCTCGACGACGCCGCCGCGATCGCCGCCGGGTACTCCCGGACGGCGCGGAACTTCGACGTCGACGGACCACACGTCGTGACCGGACCCGTGTTCGTCGAGGGCGCCGAACCTGGCGACGTGCTGAAGATCGAGACGCTGGAGGCCACGCCCCGCGTGCCGTACGGCGTGGTCTCGTCGCGCCACGGCAAGGGCGCGCTGGCCGCGACGGCCGCGGGCGCCCCCGCCGGGATCACGCTCGACGAGGTGATGCCGCCCGTCGCGACCGACGGCCGCGGCTCCGGCGTCCCGACCGAGTACGGCAACGTGTCCGTGTTCGCCGAGGTGCACGGTGACCACGCGACCATGGGCTCCGGCCGGGGACGGGTGCGGTTCCCGCTGCGAACCTTCTTCGGGATGATGGGCGTCGCCTACGCCGAGACGACCAACCTCACTGCGCCCGAGGCCAACTCGATCCCGCCGACGCTGGGCGGCGGGAACATCGACATCAGCCACCTCGGCGCCGGTTCCACCTTCTACCTGCCGGTCAGCGCAGAGGGCGCGCTCTTCTACGTCGGCGACCCGCACATGGCGATGGGCGACGGCGAGGTGGCGCTCACCGCCATGGAGGGCTCGCTGCGCGGGACGTTCCGGCTCACGGTCTGCAAGCCCGGCTCCGGGGACGCGCCGTCGGTCGCCTACTCGTACCCCTTCGCCGAGACCGCGGACGCGTGGATCCCGATCGGCCTGTCCGACCCGGACGGCGCGGTGGGCGGCCAGCTCAGCGACCTCGACGTCGCGATGCGGCGGGCCGTCGTCAACGCGCTGGACTTCCTGGAGCACGACCACGGTCTGGACCGGGCGGTCGCCTACGCCTACCTCTCTGCGGCGGCCGACTTCGCCGTCTCGCAGGTCGTCGACCGGACGGTGGGCGTGCACGGGCTGATCCGGAAGTCCGACCTGGGCTGAGCATGCCGCGCGCCGGCGCCGCTGCCCGTGTTGTTCCCCGCGCCGCGCCCGTGCCCGAAAACAGCGGGCGCGGGCGCGGCGGGCGACCCTAGGGTCGAGCCATGACGATGCCGGAGACAGCCCCCGTCGACACCTGGCTCGCGGTCACGCGGGAGGACGGCGAGACCGTCGGTTACCTCGAACCGGTGACCGAGGACTATGCCGACGTGATCCCGCGCAACCGCCTCGGCCACGCAGTGGGCGACGTCTGCGACTACCACGCGGCCGAGGAGCTGGTGCTCGATCGCGGCCTCCGCGAGCTCGCGGAGCACTGGCTGCTCGACGGCGAGGGCAGGGAGCTCGCGATCAGCGAGCTCTCCCCCGCCGGCATCGTGCTGCGCGACGCCTTCCTGGCGAAGGCTCTGGTCCCACTGGAGGCGGTGCACGTGCCCTGGCCGGACACGGCGGGCCGGCTGCGCCGCGTCGAGCCAGAACGCAGCTGAGTGCGGGATATTTGCGCTTTCCAGGCGTCTGGAACCGCAAATATCCCGCACTCAGCGGAGGTGGGTCAGGCCGTGCGGAGCAGGTCCGCCACCCGGACGGTGCGCTCGCGCGCCACCATCAGTGTCGTCACGACCAGACCCGCGGCGGCCCAGAGGACCATCGCGGCGATCGCCATGCCGATGCCGCCTGTGCCGGGCTCGATGAGCCGCACGAGGCCCACCTGGGCAGGGCCCACCGGGAGGAACCCGGCCAGGCCCTCGAGCAGGCCCGGCACCGTCGACACCACACCCGTCGCGATGACGAGCACCGCGATCACGAGACTCACGCCCCGCCCGATGTGGCCGAGCGCCGCGGCGAGCGCCTGGTTGACCGCGACGAACGCGACCGACACCAGCGCACCGAAGCCCATGGCCGAGAGCCAGCCGCCGACGTCGAGACCCTCGATGCCGGCCAGGATCGCACCCGTCGCGAGGCCGGTGAACAGGCTGATCGCGGCCGGGACGACGAACGTCCCGAGCGTGAGCCGGAACGCACCGCGCGTGGAGCCGCGGGCACCCAGCGGCACCGGCGGGAACACGATCATCAGCGCGAGCGCGCCGAGCCAGAGCGCCAGCACTGCGAACATCGGGCCGGTCGCTCCGGTGTTGAGGTCGGTGACCTCACCGTCGGTCGCGACCGGGTCGGCCACGACGGAGGCCAGGGACTTGCGCTCCTGCTCCGTGTACGACGGGATCTCCTCGGTCGCCTGACCCAGGCCGTCCGAGAGGTCCGACGCGCCGCCGGCCAGCTCGCCGACGCCGTCGGCCAGGCCGTCCACGCCGGTGGCGAGCTGGTCGGTGCCCGTCTCCAGCTGACCGACACCGTCGGCGAGCTGCGTGGCCCCCGACGCGATGCCACCTGCACCTCCGGAGAGCTCACGGGCGCCTGCGGACAGTCCGCTGACGCCGCCCGCCGCCTGGTCGGCGCCAGTTGCCAGCTCGCTCAGCCCGCCTGCAAGCTGGGTCGCGCCGTCCTCGAGCCCGCCGAGTCCACCGGCCAGCTGCCTGTTTCCGGCCGAAAGCCGGCCCGTGCCGTCAGCGATCCCGCTGACGCCGCCGGCGAGCTCCTTCGCACCGTCCGATGTCGCGGCGGCTCCGGCAGCAAGTGCGTACAGGCTCTCGTCGCTGTCCTTGTCGGACAGAGCACCAAGGCCCTGCTCTACTGCCTCGGCACCGCCGGCGATCTGTCGGTACTGGTCAAGCGGAAGGCACAGTTCCGGGACGACAGCCGCGCGAGGCGACGCACAGACCGACTCCACCTGCTCCATCAGTCCGTCGACACCCGTGGAAACGCCTTCTGCACCGGTGGCCAGCTGGCTGACGCCGTCAGCGGCGCCCTGTGCGCCGGCGGCGATGCCGTCGACAGCCTGCGCAAGTTCGTCTGCGCCACCGGCGAGTGCGTCCGCGCCGGTGCTGAGCTGCGCAGCACCGTCGGCCAGACCAGCAGCCCCGGCAGAGCTCTGACCCACGCCGGCAGCGATCTGGTCCGCTCCGTCCGCCAGACCGGATGCGCCCGAGGCCAAGCCGGCCACGCCCGCTGCCGCCTGGTCCGCGCCCGCAGCCCACTGTCCGGCGCCCGAGGCCCAGGTGCCGGCACCGCCGGCCAGGCCGGACACGCCGTCGCCGAGCCCGGACATCCCGTCGGAGGTCTGTCGCGCGCCGTCCGCGAGCTGCTGTGCGCCCTTGCCCGCCTCGGTGGCACCGTCGGCCAGCTGGCCGGCGCCGTCGGCTGCCTTGCCCAGCTCCTCCGAGAGCGTGGAGAAGCCGACGAGCACGTTGTCCACGTACGTCTCGGTGAGGGTGCTGCCGAGCACGCTGGTGGCGGTCTGCGCCACCACCTGCGCGAGGGCGTCGTCGAGCACCCGGCCGTCCGGGGCGGTTGCGACGTCGATGGTCGCCTGCTCCGCCTCCTCCGGGTCGTCACCGCTGAACGACGTCGCCGCCGCCGAGAAGCCCTCGGGAATGGTGATGACCGCCGCGTAGGTGCCGTCGGCCAGGCCGTCGGCCGCCGTCGCCTCGTCGGAGATCTCCCAGTCGTAGCTTGCGTCCGACGCCGGGATCGCCGCGGCCTCGCCGGCCTCGGCATCGGCGGTCTCGCCGCCGCTCACCAAACCGGCGGCGAGCTGACGGCCAAGCGGCACGGTCTGGCCGTCGATCTCCACCGGCTCGTCGAGGTTCACGATCGCGGCCTTGACGGTGTCGAGCCGGTCCTGCGGGTTCCACAGGGCCGAGATGAGCAGGCCCAGGATCATCAGGGGAAGGAGCGCCACGGCCACGGCGCGCCACGGGTTGCGGATGGGCTCAGGCCGGAGCCACCTCGTTGCGGCGCTCATGCCCGCACCTCCTGCTCGGTCACGTCGGTGTTCTGGTCAAGGTGGGTGCCCGCCGTCGCCCTGTCGCCCGGGGTCACGTCGAGCACCTGAGCGCCGGTCGGTGCCAGGTCGGTCGCGGCGAACCCGGTCGAGCCGAGCAGCACCGCGACGCCCGCCCGCTGGGCGGCAGCGACGGCCTGGGCCAGCTCGGCACGCGCCGCCAGGTCGCCCACCGTCTCGGTGGCGTCCACGACGAGCACCTTCGGCCTGTCGCCCAGGGCTCGCCGGACCGCCACGGCGGGAGACCCGCCCTCGGCGGCCGCGTCGACGACCGCGACGCGGTGCCGCACGGACGAGGCCCGCTCGGGCAGCACCAGACCCACGGTCTTCCCCACGCCGCCCGAGACCTTGACCCGGCCGGCCACGGCCAGCAGGAAGGCGCTGACCGGGGCCGTCGCGTCACCGTGGACGAGCAGCGTGCCGCCGTCGGGCACCCGCACGCTCACCGGGCCGACGATCGTGCCGGACGGGCCGTGCACCTCCAGGTCCCCGGCGGCGACCGCGTCGGTCGCGCCCGGCTCGGGCCAGTCCGCCAGCGACAGCTCGCGGGTCAGCCCCTCGCCCTCGACGTCGAACGAGGGCAGCACCCTGTCGAGCCACTTCGGCATGTACCAGGCCTTCTCGCCCAGCAGCGCGAGCACCGCGGGGACGAAGACCATGCGCACCACGAACGCGTCCACGGCCACGCCCACGGCAAGGCCCAGCGCGATCGGCTTGAGGTTCATGTCGCCGTGCGGCACGAAGGCCACGAAGACCGCGATCATGATGATCGCCGCGGCGGTGACCACCTTGGCGGAGCCCTGGAACCCGGTGGTGATCGCGTGCTTGGCGCTGCCGCCGTGCACGTAGTCCTCGCGCATGCGGGACACGAGGAACACCTCGTAGTCCATGGCGAGACCGAACAGGATGCCCATGAGCACGATCGGCATGAAGCTGATCACCGGCCCCGTGCGCGTCACGTTGAGTGCCTCGGCGAGTACGCCGTGCTCGAAGACGAGCGAGACCACGCCGAACGCGGCGCCTACGGAGAACAGGTAGCCGATCGTCGCCTTGATCGGCACGGCGATCGACCGGAAGACCATCGTGAGCAGGATCAGCGACAGCCCCACGACGACGAGGGCGAAGGGGAGCAGCGCGTCGCCGAGCTTGTCCGACACGTCGATGCCGACCGCGGTGAATCCGGTGACCGACAGGTCCACGCCGTACTCGTCGAGGAAGTGGTCGTGCAGCGAGCGGATCTCGCGCACCAGGTCCTCGGTCTGGGCGGACGTCGGCCCGCCCTCGGGGACCACCTGGATGATGCCGGTGTCCGCCGTCTCGTTGGGCGTCGACAGCGGCACGTCGGCCACGCCCGGCAGGTCCGCGATCTCGTCGCCGATCTGGTCCATGAGCGCCACCGGGTCGGTGCTGGTCACGATGGACCCGGTCACGATCAGCGGGCCGTTGAACCCGTCGCCGAAGTGCTCGGAGACCAGGTCGTACGTGACGCGCGCCGGGTCCTCCTTGGCCATCACGCCCGCGTCCGGGAGCGCGAGCCGCAGGTCCAGCGCGGGGTAGCTCAGCGCGCCCATCGCGGCGATCACCAGCACCACGGTGAGCGCCGGGATCTTGGTCACCGCGCGCACCCAGCCGGTGAAGAACCGGTTCGGCTTCTGCTCGGGCAACGTCACGACGGCGACGCGCGAGCGGGTCGCCTCGGGGTCGTCGTTCGCCGCAGCGGCCGCGGCCGCACGGGCCGCCGCACGCCGCTCCTTGCGCGACGGCCTGGGCCGCAGCCGCTCCCCGGCGAAGCCGAGCAGCGCGGGCAGCAGGGTGAGCGACACCAGCACGGTGACACCCACGGTGACCGCCGCGGCGATACCCATGATGGTGAGGAACGGGATGCCCGCGACGCCCAGGCCGACCAGCGCGATCATCACGGTGAGGCCCGCGAACACGACGGCGGAGCCGGCCGTGGCGGTCGCCCGCGCGATCGACTCGTGCACGTCGAGGCCCTTGCCGAGCTGCTCCCGGTGCCGCGAGACGATGAACAGGGCGTAGTCGATCCCGACCGCCAGGCCCAGCATCACCGCCAGCATCGGGGTGGTCGAGTTGATCGGGCCGAGCACCGTCGCGGCGAACAGCAGGCCCATCGAGGCGCCGACGCCGAGCAGCGCGTTGAGCAGCGGGAGCCCCGCCGCCACGAGCGAACCGAGGGTCAGCACCAGCACGACGAGCGCGACCAGCAGACCGATGCCCTCGGTGAGCGTCATCTCGGGGAACTTGGAGGAGAAGAGCTGGCCGCCGAGGTGCGCCTCGGCGCCGGCCGGCAGGGCCTCCGCCAGCGCGTCGGCCTCGACGCCCAGCGCCTCCTTGGTCTCGTCGGTGATCGAGCCCTGGTCGCCGTCGAGCTGGATCGTCAGGAGGGTGGCGCGCTCGTCGTCGGACACGGAGGCGGGCATCAGGTCGTCGTACGGCGAGGTGACCACCTCGACCTGCGAGACGTCCTCGAGGTCCGCGACGCCGTCCTCGATGGCCGTGCGCATCGCGTCGTCGTTGATGGTCCCGCCCTCGGGCGCGACCACGATCACCTGCGCGGAAGCGCCGCTGACCTGCGGAAAGGTTGCAGCGAGGCGATCGAGCGCCTCCTGCGACTCGGTGCCGGGGATGGACACCTGGTTGTCGAGGCCCTGTTGCAGCAGGCCGGCCGCACCGCCCACGAGGACGAGTGCCACGACCCAGGCGGCCACGACCAGCCGACGGGCGCGGACGGCCCAGCGGCCGAGCGAGTAGAGAACGGAGGACACGCACACTCCTGGACGAGGCGGGGACCGATGTGGGGACGTTCGATGCACCACTGTATCCGATACACGAGTGCATCGGATACACGGATGTATTGATAGACTGGCCGCTCGATACCCCGAGGAGCTGCTGTGACCACCGAGCCCGCCAGCGACGTCGGCTCAGGGTCGTCCGTCGAGCGTGCGTTCGCCACGGCCCTGACCCCGCGACGTGAACGAACCCGAGAACGCCTGCTCGACGCCGCCTTCGCGGTCTTCGCCCAGCACGGCATCCGTGGCGCGTCGATCGAGGCCGTCTGCGAGGCCGCGGGATTCAGCCGTGGCGCCTTCTACTCGAACTTCAGCAGCAAGGAGGAGCTGTTCCTCGCGCTCTCCGAGCGGGCGATGCGCCGAGAGCTCGTCGCGCTGGAGTCCGTCACCAGGAACATGGAGCCGGACGTCGTCCACTGCGGCGCGGTGAACCCCGACGCGATCGGCAGGATCCTCTCGGTGCTCGTCCCGGACGCCGGGGACGCCCGCCAGGGGGCGCTGATGCGCGCCGAGCTGGAGCTCCTCGCCATGCGGGACCCCGCCGTCGGGCGGCCGTTCCTCGCACAGGAGCAGACCCTCCGCACCGAGCTGGGCGCCGCGATCGAGCGGATCCTCCAGGAATTCGGCCTGCGGTTCACGGTGGACCGGCGCACGGCGGTGGACCTGCTGCTGAGCGTGTACGAGTCGTCCGCGCGGACCGCCGCCGTCGCGAACCCCACGCAGGAGGGCGGCGACGCCGCACCCGGCGCCGCCGCCCTGAGCCAGCTCGTCAACCTCCTGGTCACGGCCGCGGACTGAGACGCGGCCGGCGAGCCGGCCGCGCGGCCGTCACCAGCTGGCGTTGCGGGCCAGCTCCAGCGCGATCTCCTGCCACCAGGCGCCGGCCGTCGGGCCGCCGTTGCACGCGCCGTCCGACTCGCCGGGGAGCTTGACCCACAGCAGCGCGTCGAGCGACGTCGCGTCGTCGACGAACCGGGGCTGCTCGCCCAGCGCGCGACCGCGCGGGTTGCACCACTCGCCGTTGGAACCGTTGCCGTTGCGCGACGTGTCGATCACGTAGGGTGCGCCGCCCACCTGGGACGACACCTGCTCCGCGTAGGCCTGTGTGGCCGCCGTGGTCTGGTAGTTCGACGTGTTGAGCGCGAACCCGACGGCGTCCGAGAAGCCGATCAGCTGCAGCCGGCGCGCGGCCTCCGCCGGGCTCAGCCAGCCCGAATGCCCGGCGTCGACGTAGACCCGCGCGCCAGCGTCGGTCAGCGACGCCGCCGCGTACCGCAGGTACCCGACGCGGTCGCCCTGGCCGTCGCAGTCGCCGAGCTGGGCCAGGGCGTCCGGTTCGAGGATCACCACGGGGTTGCCCTCGATACCGCTCGCCACCGTGTCGACCCACCGCGCGTACTCGCTCTCGGGCACCCCGCCGCCGGAGTGGTTGCCGCAGTCGCGGCCGGGGATCGCGTACACGGTCAGCACGCCGGTCGCGCCGGCGTCCGCGGCACGGCCCGTGTAGTCCACGACCTCGTCGCGGGAGTGGTCGGCGTCCGCCCAGTTGCCCACCCAGTACGACTGCGGGGTCAGTGCGATCTTCGCCAGCAGGTCCTTGTCGGTCCCGCTCGCCGCCTCCCAGGCCGCGTACGCCTGGGTGTTCGTGTCCACGTAGAGGTCGGACGCCGCGGGCGCCGCCGCGAGTCTGGTGACGCCGAGGCTGGTGACGCCGAGGCTCGTCACCCCGAGGCTGGTCACGCCCGCGGTGGCGCTCTGCGACGTCACGGTCGCGGTGGTCACGAGGGCGAGTGCTGCGGCCAGGGCCGCCGTTCGGGTACGACGTCGTGCACGGGACATGGCGCTCTCCGTTCGTCCGGGTCCACGCCCGGCCGAACGGCCGAGGCGTGCCCGCGTGACGCTAGGAACACGCCACCGGCCGGGGAACCACACGAATCGTTTAAGCCGCCGAGCCAGGCACGATCGACGACCTGTCAGACGTACAGGTCACTCGGGTGACCTGTACGTCTGACACGTCGGAGGGGTCAGGCCAGCGCCTCGTCGACCAGCTTCCGGGCGGCGTCCTGCACCTGGGTGAGGTGCTCCTCGGACACGAACGACTCCGCGTAGATCTTGTACACGTCCTCGGTGCCGCTGGGCCGCGCGGCGAACCACGCGTCCCGCGTCGTGACCTTGAGCCCGCCGACCTTCGCACCATTGCCGGGCGCCTCGGTGAGCTTGGCCGTGATGGCCTGCCCCGCGAGCGTGGTGGACGAGACGTCGGACGGCGACAGCGCGCCGAGCCGGGCCTTCTGCTCCCGCGTGGCGGCGGCGTCGACGCGGGCGTACCAGCTCTCGCCGTACCGCCCGACGAGGTCGGCGTGGTGCTCCGAGGGTGACCGGCCGGTGGTCGCCAGGATCTCCGAGGCGAGCAGCGCGAGCAGCAGGCCGTCCTTGTCCGTGGACCAGACACGGCCGTCCTTGCGCAGGAACGACGCACCCGCCGACTCCTCCCCGCCGAAGCCGACCTCGCCCGACAGCAGACCCGGGACGAACCACTTGAAGCCGACCGGCACCTCCACGAGGCGGCGGTCCAGCCCGCGCGCCACCTTGTCGATGAGCGCCGACGACACGAGCGTCTTGCCGATCGCCGCGCCGGCGGGCCAGCCCGGGCGCGCGCCGCCGTACAGGTACTCGATCGCCACGGCGAGGAAGTGGTTGGGGTTCATGAGGCCGTCAGCCGTGACGATGCCGTGCCGGTCGGAGTCCGCGTCGTTGCCGGTGGCGACGTCGAAGGGCGCCGGGCCGTCGCCGACAGTCATCCGCTGCACGAGCGACGCCATGGCGTACGGGGAGCTGCAGTCCATGCGGATCTTGCCGTCCCAGTCCAGCGTCATGAACGACCAGCGCGGGTCGACCTGCGGGTTGACGACGGTGAGATCGAGGTCGTACCGCTCGGCGATCGCGCCCCAGTACTCGACCGACGCCCCGCCCAGCGGGTCGGCCCCGATCCGGACCCCGGAGGTGCGAATGGCCTCCAGGTCGAGCACGTTGGCGAGGTCGTCCACGTACGTCGACAGGAAGTCGTGCCGGTGCGTGGTCTCGGCGGCGAGCGCCTGGTCGAGCTGCACCCGCTTCACCTGCCCGACACCGGTGCGCAGGAGCTCGTTGGCCCGGTCGGCGATCCATCCGGTCGCGTCGGAGTCGGCAGGCCCGCCGTGCGGCGGGTTGTACTTGAAGCCGCCGTCACGCGGCGGGTTGTGCGACGGCGTCACCACGATGCCGTCCGCGAGGCCCAGGCCCGGTGCGGCCTGACCCGGCGTCCCCTCGGCGAACCGCGTCTGGTTGTGCAGCAGGATCGACTGGCTGACGGCGGGCGTCGGGGTCCACGAGTCGCGCGCGTCGACCATGACGTCGACGTCGGCGGCGGCGAGCACCTCCAGTGCCGTCCGCCACGCCGGGTAGGACAGCGCGTGCGTGTCCCGCCCGATGAACAGGGGCCCGTCCGTGCCCTGACCACGCCGGTACTCCACGATCGCAGCGGTGATCGCCACGATGTGGTCCTCGTTGAAGGCATGGTCGAGGCTCGACCCGCGGTGCCCGGACGTACCGAAGGCGACCTGCTGGCCAGGGTCGCCCGGGTCCGGGGAGAGGTCGTAGTAGGCCCCGACCACCCGGTCGACGTCGATCAGGTCGCTGGGCTGGGCGGGAGTTCCGGCACGCGCATCCATACGCCCGATACTGCCAGGTCCGGGCGGGTCCGTCGTCGCCCACGCCCCGCGTTCGCCCGCCGCTCACCCGTGGGGCGGCGGCGGTCCCGCACCGCCGCGCCGTCGTAGGCTGGCGACATGTTCCCGCCGATGCAGCCCGAGATCCCCTCGCTCCACCCCAGCGAGCTCGACCCGTCCGCCCCCGTCCCCGCCGGCACCGTCCTGCTGGACGTGCGCGAGCAGGACGAGTGGGACGCCGGGCACGCCCCGGGCGCGGTGCACATCCCGCTGGGCGACCTGCCCGTGCGGTACGGCGAGCTCGACGCCGACGCGTCGGTCCTGGTCATCTGCCACTCCGGCGGCCGCTCCGCGCGCGCCACCCAGTGGCTCAACGAGGCGGTCGGCCTCGAGGCGACCAACCTCGACGGCGGCATCGTCGCCTGGGCCGGCGCAGGCCTGCCGGTCGAGCGCTGACCCCCGGCCGGACCGAGGGCTACTCGCCGACCCGCGGCTGGCTCGGGTCGGTCTCGTTCCAGACCCGGTCCAGCGCGGTGACGACGTAGGTGTACGTCCTGCCCCGCTCCACCGAGGTGTCGAGCCACGACTGGACGCGCCCGCTGACCGCGCGGAACGTGCCCACGAGGTTCGCCGGATCGTTCGTGTCGACCGACTCGGCGGCGCCGTCCACCCGGTAGACGGCGAACGACGTCGCGCGCGCGTCCTTGTTGCCGATGTCGGCCAGGTGGATCCGGACTCCGTCGCGCACGCGGCGGGCCTTGGTGAGCACCGGGGTGACCACCGGGTCGGCGGGCAGGTGCGGCATCGGCGGCACGAGGGCCGGGTGCTGGTAGTGGTCGGCGACGACCTTGGTCATCGCGCCCTGCGGGTCCGCCGGCACGTGCACGGCCGAGTAGTAGACGTTGCCGTGGATCGGTCCGACGTCGCGGCTGACCTCCCGGCAGAGGTCGAGGTGGTTGGTGAGCTCGTCGGGGTCGGTGAAGACCCCGCTCGTCACCTTGTAGAGCGCCTCGCCCACGTAGAGCTGCGTGCCCGACTGCGCGGCGACCTCGGCCCACCACGGCACGAGCTTCGCGTAGTCGGCCACCGCGAGCCCGATCTGCCAGTAGATCTGCGGGTTGACGTAGTCGAGCCAGCCCTCGAGCACCCACTTGCGGGTGTCGGCGTAGAGGTCGTCGTACGACTCCTGCCCGCCGGTGTCCGAACCCAGCGGGTCGGTCGTGGCGTTGCGCCAGATCCCGAACGGGCTGATCCCGAACTTGACCCAGGGCTTGGTCTCCTTGATCCGGACGCTCATCGTCTCGACGAAGTGGTCGACGTTGTTCCGCCGCCAGTCCTCGATCGTGTCGAAGCCGGCGCCGTACTGCTCGTACGTGCCGATGTCGGGCAGCACGTGGCCGTCCAGCGGGTACGGGTAGAAGTAGTCGTCGAAGTGCACGCCGTCGACGTCGTAGTGCTCCACCGCGTGCAGGATCGACTGCTGAATGTGCTCCTGCGCCGCGGGGATGCCCGGATCGAAGTAGAGGCGGCCGTTGTACTCCCACACCCAGTCCGCGTGCTGCCGCGCCGGGTGCTCGGGGACGAGCTGCGACAGGTCGGCCTCGATCGAGACGCGGTAGGGGTTGAACCAGGCGTGCAGCTCGATGTTGCGCCGGTGCGCCTCCTCGACCATGAACGCGAGCGGGTCATAGCCCGGGTCCTGCCCCTGCGTGCCCGTCAGGTACTTGGACCAGGGCTCGTACGGGCTGTCGTAGAACGCGTCGGCCGTGGGCCGCACCTGCACGAACACGGTGTTCAGCCGGTGCTCCTCGGCCACGTCGAGCCAGTGCAGGAACTCCGCCTTCTGGGCGTCCGCGTCGAGACCGCTCGTCGACGGCCAGTCGATGTTGGCCACGGTGGCGATCCACATGGCGCGCAGTTCGCGCTTGAGGCCGAGGGCCGACGACGGCTCCGGCGTCGCGTTGCCCGTCAGGGCCGGGGCGCCGAGCGCCGTGGCCGGGTCGAGCGCCGCGATCGTGACGCCGATCGCGGCGGCGGCCGTGCCCGTCGCCGCCATGGTGAGGAACTCCCGGCGTCCGATCCCCGACATCACCCCCGCCTGCCGTTCCTTCAGGAGCGACGTGGTGCGCGCATAGGCTGGCAGATCGGTCGCCTCACGGCGGGCGGGGTGCCTCACGTGCTTGACCTCCGGTGCTGGCTGCTGGGGGTTGGTGCCGTGGTGCTCGGTGATGTGGTTTTGCTAGGTTGGCCGGCGTCGATCGGCCACACTGAGGTGACAAACAATGCCACCGGGCGACGCCGTGGGGAAACTCTCGCACATGTCGCGACAGATGTGAAGTTTGCACAGTGAACGAGATTGTGGAACTTACTTTCACACCTCCGGGACCGGCGCTCCCAGCAGGTCGTCGTACTCGGGCGCGTGCTTGCGCACGTAGGCCTTGATGTACGGGCACAGCGGCACGATCTTGTCGCCCGCCTCGCGCACCATGCCGAGCGCCGCCTGCGCGAGCCGGCCCGCCAGACCCTGGCCCGCGAACTCCTCGAAGACCTCGGTGTGCACGAAGTACACGACGCCTGGATCCGTCTCGTAGGCCGCGAAGCCGGCCAGGGTGCCGTCGACGCGCACCTCGAACCGGGACTCGTCGGGGTTGTCGACCACTGTCACCTGGGGTTCGTCCGTCATGGGGCCCATCGTGCGGCACCGGCCCGCCGGTCGCCAGCCCCGTCCGGCCGGTCGTGCCGTGAGCCGGGTCACCCGGAGACGCGGGGCCGGTGTCAGTGGTGGGTGCGAGACTCGACCCGTGCCCCAGACCGCCGCCTCACCCCGCTCCAACCCCTACACGGCGGTACTCCGCACCCCAGGTGCGCTCAAGTTCTCCGCGGCCGGCGCGCTGGCCCGGCTCCCGATGTCGATGGTCGGCATCGGCGCCGTGCTCATGGTCCAGGGCCTGTACGACAGCTACGCCATGGCGGGCCGCGTCGCGGCGGTGCTCGGCCTGGCGCAGGCGTTCCTCGCTCCGCAGATCGCCCGCTGGGTGGACCGGCGGGGCCAGCGGAAGGTGCTGCTGCCCGCGCTGCTCGTGTCCGTCACCGGGCTGGGCGGGCTCGTCACGGCCGCCGTGCTCGGCGCCCCGGAGTGGGTGCTGTGGCCGCTCGCCGCGATCGCCGGCGGCAGCCAGGGCTCGTACGGCTCCATGGTCCGGGCCCGCTGGAACGCGGTGCTGGACGACCCGCGCGGTCTGCACACCGCGTACTCGCTGGAGTCGTCGGTCGACGAGCTGGTCTACATCGTGGGCCCGGTGCTGGCCACGACGCTCGCGACGGCGGTGGCCGCGCCGTCCGCCCTGGTGGTCGCCGGGGTCGCGGCGCTCGTCGGCGGGCTGCTGTTCCTGGTGCAACGGTCCACGGAACCGGCCGTCGTGGCCGCCGACGCCGAGGTGCGGCGCCGGCCGGTGGTCCTCGTGCCCGGCATGCCCGTGCTGGTGCTCGTCTTCGTGGCCATGGGCATGATCTTCGGCTCCATGGAGGTCGTCACCGTCGCGTTCGCCGAGGAGCAGGGCAGCAAGGGCGCCTCCGGCCTGGTGCTCGCGGTCTTCGCCCTGGGCTCCATGGTCGCGGGGCTGGTCTACGGCGCCCGGCACTTCACCAGCCCGGCGGTCCGGCGGTTCGTGATCGGCATGGCCGCGCTCGGCCCGGGTGTGTCCCTCTTCCTCCTCGCCCACACGCTCTGGGCGCTGGCGGCCGCGATGTTCGTGGCCGGCCTGGCCATCGCGCCCACCGTCATCACCGGCAACGGCCTGGTGCAGGACATGGTCGGCAAGCACCAGCTCACCGAGGCCCTGACGTGGGTGGGCACGTCGATCGGCATCGGCGCCTCGCTCGGCGCGTCCGTCGCCGGGCTCCGGGTGGACGACGCCGGGGCGACCGCGGGCTTTCTCGTGCCCGTCGCCGCGGCCTGGTTCGCCACGCTGCTGACGCTGGCCGCGGCCCGCACGCTGCGGCGCCAGTCCGCGGCACGGGAGTAGCGCCCGCACCGCCGATGGCGCAGAAGTTCACCCGTTTTGTCAGGAGATGGCATTCCATTTCCTGATAACTTGCAGGCGACTCCCAGAATCTTCACGAACGGACGCGCATGCTCGTCTTCATCGTCATCGGTCTCCTCGGACTCGCCCTCGCGCTCGCCTCGCTGCTGCTCGGCGACTTCTTCGACCTGGCCGACGGCGCCATCTCGGGCACGTCGCTCGGCGCGGGCGCCCTGCTCTTCGGCGCGACCGGCACGGTGATCCTGTCCAACGGGCTGCCCGTCTGGGTGGCCTACCCGGCGGGCCTCGTGGTCGCCGTCCTGGTGATCATCCTGGTCAACGTGCTGATCAAGCGCCTCAAGGCCGGCGAGGACGGCGGCCCGGTCTCCCTGGTCGGCGCGCAGGGCAGCGTGACCTCCGACGTCGACCGCGGGCACGGCGAGGTCTCCCTGGACGCCGCCACGGAGCTCGAGACCCGGCTCGCGTTCTCGGACGAGCCGATCGAGCAGGGCACGCGCGTCGTCGTCGTCGAGCAGCACGGTGCCCGCGTCAAGGTCGAGCCCGTGCGCTGAGGCTCGACCCGGCGCCACCCGTCCCCCGCCCCTCCCCGAACGCACCCTCGGCCGGGACCGCTCGACGGCTCGGCCGGCACACCCCACCCCAGGAGCCGAAATGACCGGTCAACTCATAGGTGTCATCGCCGTCGCCGCGGGCGTCCTCGCGATCTTCCTCGTCCTCGCGTTCGTCGCGAGCCGGATCCGGCGCGTGCCGCCGAACGAGGCGCTGATCGTCGTGGGCCGTGGTGCGGGGAAGTCCGAGGCCCAGACGGCCAGCCAGCGGGTGGTCGTCGGGGGCCGGGCCTTCGTGTGGCCGGTGCTGCAGCAGGGCTTCTCGATCTCGCTGGAGCAGCGGCAGATCGGCATCACCGTCGAGGGCGTCGACAAGAACCGCATCAAGATCGCGATCAAGGCGTCGATCAACTTCAAGGTGCGCGGCGACGAGGAGGGGGTGCGGCGCGCCGCGCAGCGCTTCCTGTCCCAGCAGCACCTGCTCACCGAGATCATCAAGGAGTCCCTGGAGGGCTCGCTGCGGTCGATCGTCGGCGACATGACGATCGAGCAGATCATCTCCGACCGCAAGGGCCTGTCCGACCGCGTGGTGCAGTCGACCAAGACGGACCTCTCGGAGCAGGGCCTCCAGGTCGACCTGCTGAACATCTCCGACATCTCGACGCCGGGGTCGGACTACCTCGCGAACCTCGGCCGCGCCGAGGCCGCCAACGCGCGTCAGCTCGCCGAGGTGTCCGAGGCCGAGGCGAACCGCGCGTCCGAGTTCGCCGTGATCGAGGCCGCCGAGCAGATCGCGGAGCGCCAGAAGGCGCTCGACCTCAAGAAGGCCGCCATCAAGGCGGAGACCGACAAGGCGAACGCCGAGGCGGAGGCCGCCGGCCAGCTCGCCCGGGCCGAGCAGGACCGGCTCGTGGCCCAGCAGGAGCGCGAGGCCATGGCCGAGAAGGCGCGCGTGGAGCAGGAGCGCCTCGACATCGAGGTGCGCAAGCCTGCGGAGGCCAAGGCGTACGCCGAGGTCCAGGGCGCGAATGCCCGCCGCGACGCCAACAACGCGGCCACCGAGGCCGAGGCCTTCAAGCGCACCACGATCGCCCAGGCGAACAAGACGGCGGCGCTGCAGGACGCTGAGGCGTCCGCCGAGGCGGTCCGCCGCGCCGGTGAGGCCGAGCGCGACCGGCAGGTCGCCCTCGCCGCCGGTATCGAGGCCGAGGGCCGGGCGCGCGCCGCCGCCGTCGAGGCCGAGGGTCTCGCGGAGGCGACGGCCACCGACGCCAAGGCCGAGGCCCTGCGCAAGTACGGCGAGGCCGCGCTGGTGCAGGAGCTCATCGAGCGCCTGCCGGACATCGTCCGGGCCGCCGCCGAGCCGATCGCCTCGATCCAGGGCATGACCGTGGTCTCGACCGACGGGGCCTCGGCGCTCACCAAGAACGTGGCCGCGGTGCTCGGCGAGGGCCAGGGCGTCATCAAGCAGCTCACCGGCGTGGACATCAACACGTTGATCTCGGGCCTGGCGGGTCCCACCCACGGCAACGGTGCGGGCACCGCCGACGGCGGGAGCGTCGCCGACAAGAACTGACCCACCCCGCACGAGTTGTCAGACCCCCAGCTCCCCCGAGGGACCTGGGGGTCTGACCCGTCAGGAGGGTCAGGGCTCCGGGTACCGCGCGTCGTAGCGCCAGAACCGCGGCGTCAGGCGGACGATCAGCCAGAGCAGCACCACGCACGTGAGCCCGCCGGCCACGGCCGCCCAGCCCTCGCCGAACCAAGTCGCCTCGGCGCCGAGCACCATCTCCCCGAGGCGCGGGCCGCCGGCCACCACCACGATGAACACGCCCTGCAACCGTCCGCGCATGTGGTCCGGGGTGGCGGTCTGCAGGATGCTCTGCCGGAACACGGAAGAGATGCTGTCCGACCCGCCGGCGAACGCGAGCGCGATCCCCGCCGCCACCACGGCCCAGACGATCGTCCCGTCGGGTGACCCGCGACCCACCAGCACCAGCACCAGCCCGAACGCGGCGATCGACAGGCCCCACGCGGTGATGGCCCAGACGATGATCTGGCCCTGCTTGCGCAGGCGCGTCAGCCCGCCGGAGAACACGCTCGCCAGGATGCCGCCGACGGCGAAGGCCGCGGCGAGCACACCCGTCGTCGTCTCGCCGCCGCCCAGGTAGATGACGCCGGCGGCGGGCCACAGCACCCGCGGGAACGACAGCACCATGGCGCAGATGTCGACGAGGAACGTGGTGCGCACATTGGGCTGGGTGGCGAGGTAGCGCAGACCGTCCAGGACCGAGCGCAGCCCGACGGCGCCCACCCGGCTGCGGCCGTTCCCACTCCCGCCCTCGCCCATGCCCTCCGGCAGCACCGGCGGCAGGCGGAACACGGCCCAGAGGGCCGCCAGGAACAGCACCATGTCCAGCGTGTACGCCCAGGCGTAGCCGAGCTGGGCGACGAGGAGCGCGCCGATGAGCGGCCCGCCGGTCAGCGCGACGTTCATCGAGAGCGACGCCAGGGCGTTGGCCGCGGGCATGAGCTCCTTGGGCAGCAGCCGCGGGATGATCGCCGAGCGCGCGGGGTTGTTGATCGCGAACGCCGCGCTCTGCACCGCGACCAGGCCGTACAGCAGCTCCACGGACTCGAGGTCGAGCCAGGCCTGCGCGGCGATGCCGGCCACGACCAGCCACAGCACGGCCGAGGAGATGAGCGAGACCTTGCGCCGGTCGTAGTGGTCCACGAGCGCCCCGCCGTACAGGCCCAGCGCTACCAGCGGGACCAGCGAGAAGAGCCCCAGGACGCCCACGGCGAGGGTGGACCCGGTCAGGGCGTAGACCTGCAGGCCCACCGCGACGATGGTCACCTGCGTGCCGATGTTCGAGATCGACAGGCCGAACCAGAGGCGCCGGTAGTCCGGCGACACCTTCAGGGGCGTGGTGTCGGCGAGCAGATGGCGCATGGTGGTCCGATCGTATGCCGGGGCAACCCGCCCGGGCCGCCTCGTCCCATATGACGTACACCGCACTCGCGCCGGGAGCGGGCCTGGAGACGGCTCGGCCCGACGCCGGACATGACAGAGCGGGCGCCCAGGTCACCCCCCGATGCCCTGAGCTCCCGCTCTGTTCACCCTCGTCCGTGGGCCGGGCCGCCCCCCAGCGGCGCCCCGACCCCGGACTCGGGTCCGTAGGCCGGGACACCCCCCAGCGGTGTCCCGACCCCAGACTCCGGTCCGTGGGCCGGGGCGCCCCCCAGCGGCGCCCCGACCTCACGAACCTCCCCGACCCGGGCTGAGCCGGTCTCGCCTCACGAGCCCCTTGACAAGCTCATCGGCAGGACCGCGCCCGGGCCGTTGTCGCCCGTCGCTCCGTGGTTCACACCACGTAACGACGGCGACGCATACGGAGCACCACGATGCCCAGCCCCAGAAGGAGCGAGACCAGCGCGAGCTGCCCCGTGATCATGGGGCCCGTCTGGGCCAGGGTTTCGCCGGGAACGTCCACCGGCACCACCTGCCCCTCGGGCCTGGTCGCTGTACCGACGAGGTAGCCCTCGTGCGGGCCGCCCGCCAGGAGCGCCCCGTCGTAGGCCGTCGGCACGACGACCGCCTTGTCACCCCAGCTGAGGTCGACGCCGGCGTTCTCGGCGCCGGCATCCGGGACCGGGTCGCCGGACGACGCGTCGGCGTCGGCCGCGTCGGCCGAACCAGGCGCGGCGTCTGCCGCGGCGGCGCCGGGCGCATCGACGGCGCCAGGAGTCGCGGCGCCGGACCAGTCCTCGGCGGGGTGGGTGATCCCGGGGCCGTCCGCCCCGGGAAGTTCTGTCTCGTGGCCGGGCCGCGAGCCACCGGTCCCGAGCGCGTCGCGGCCGGGACGGCCCTGTCCAGGGGCGGCCGGCGCGTGGGTGCCGGGTCCACCGGTCGTGGGCTCGCCCGGCCCGGGCTCACCGGTACCGGGTTCGACCACGTCGGGGTCGAGGACGCCCGGATCCAGGATGCCGGGTCCGTCGGTGCCGGGCTCGGTGCCCGGGTTGTCGGTGCCGGGCTCGGTGCCCGGGTTGTCGGTGCCGGGCTCTGTACCCGGGTTGTCCGTGCCGGGCTCGCCCACACCGGGCTCGCCCACACCAGGCTCCTCCGTACCCGGCTCGCCGGCACCCGGATCGACGCCGGGCACCTCGGTCCCGACGGGCAGGAGACCCTCCAGGATCCCGTCGACCAGACCGTCCGCACCGAGCGTCCCGTCAAGGACCTCCTCGACGACACCGGAGATGTCGGCGTGCGCGACGGACTCGGCGCCGTCGTCCGCCGGAGCAACCTCCGCGGCGCCGCCGTCCGGAGCGAGCTCCGCCGCGCCGCCGTCCGCCGCACCGCCGTCCGCCGCACCGCCGTCCGCCGCACCGCCGTCCGCCGCGCCGCTGTCCGCCGCAGCCTCAGCCGGCCCTTCGGGCGCAGCAACAGGCGAAGCAGCACCCTCGATCGTCCCGGGGGCTCCCTGAGCAGCGTCCGGCAGGGCGTCACCCGCGGCGTAGGCCGCGCCGGCGCCGACGACCACGAGGCCGCCCGTCACGAGCGCCGTGTACAGGGCCCGTCGGAAGTTCTTGTGCATGGGTCTCTCCTTGCCTGGCGTGGAGCCGACGGCACATGCGCCGTCGGGTGGTGCCGCACACGTGTGCGCGGACCAGCCAGGTCAGGCAGGAGAGACAGGGATGTCCGTGTAGCTGCTCGCCAGCTTGGCGCGCGACTCGTCGGTCGACACGCGCCAGGAGCGCGCCCGGAAGACCAGCAGGGCGGAGAGGACCGCCAGGGCGTCGCTGCCCGGCACCTTGAGCTGCGGGGCGCCACCGCCCAGGGCGCCGCCGGCGCTCCCGGCGGACGCCGCGGTGCCCACGCCGCCGACGGCGAGCGGGAGGCCCGCGCCCAGCAGGCCGGGGCCGCCCGTCTCCACGACGCCCGCCGTCACGACGCTCAGCGCGTCGGCGGTGTCGACGGCGGCCGCAGGGGCGGGCGCACGCATCAGGTCGAGCATCGCGTGCTGGACCCCGGCTGAGGTCCAGACCACGACACCCGCGGCGTCACCGGGGGTCTGCAGCGCCCCCGGGTACGTCGGCTCTGTGGGGTCCTCGGCCCGCTGGGTCGGGACCACCGTCGTCGGCCCGCCCGCCACCGGCCCGCCCGTGGCCGGCTCGGTCGGCAGCACACCCGGCACCGGGACGAGCGGCTCCACGATCGGGTTCAGCGGCTCGACGACCGGGGCGAGCACCTCGCCGACGGGGGCGACCGCCTCGCCGACCGGCGTCAGCACGGGCGCCAGGGCGTCCGTGACCGGGTCGGTCACCGGCTTGAGCACCTGCGTGATCGGGGCGGTCACGCCGCCCACGACGCCGGTCACGGGGGCGAGCACGTCGGCCACGGGGGTCAGGAGTCCGCCCGTCACGGGCGCCAGCGGCTCGGTCAAGGCGCCGAGCACCGGAGCGAGTGGCGAGACGACCTGCCCGACGACGCCCGTCACCGGGGCGAGCACCTCGCCGACCGGCTCGGTCACGGGGGTCAGGACGGCGCCGACCTGCTCCGTGACGGGCTTGAGGACCGGGTCGGAGACCTGCTCGACGACCTCGGCGACCTGCTCCACGGGCTGCTCGGCCACACCGGCGACGATCTGGCCCACCGGCTCCGTCACCGCCGTCCGGACCGGCGTCGTCACCGGCTCCAGGACGCCCCCGGAGACCGCCGCGACGACGTCGTCGACGGCCTGGGTGACGGGCGCTGCCGGCGTCCCCGCCGACGACGGCGCGGCCGGCTCCGGCTTCCCCGCCGAGGACGGCGCGGGCTCGGCGAGGGCCTGCTCGGGAGCGGCGGCAGCGGGCGCGGACGGCTTCGGCGCGGGCGCAGCCGCGGGCGCGGACGTCTCCGGCGCGGGGGTCGCGGACCCCGGCGCGGCCGGCTTCGGCGCCGACGCGGTGCCGCCCGTCGCGGCCTGGTCGATCTTCGTGACCTGCCCGAGCGCCTCCGTGGTCTGCACGACAGTCTGGACCGTCGCCTCCACCGTGTCGCCGAGCACCGAGCCGAGCGACGGGCGCTCGGCGGCGCTGGACGGGGCCGCGAGGCCGACGCCGAGCGCGACGCCCGCGGCACCGAGGGCGAGGCTGCCGACGGCGCGCACGACGATGCGACGGAGGTGGTCCCCCGTGCTCGTCAGTGCGTCCTTCGACATCGGTCTCCCGCTCTCCGACCCGAGACAGGCCGCTCAGCAGCCATGCATACACATTAAATCTGCGGTGCGCCCCGAGGTTCGGCAACTACATACCTGCGGTTTGCGGATCGAGAATATTGTGCATGGGTACCGGCGTATGTCGGAAGAGGCGCGATATCCCGGTCATTCCAGGGCATCACGGGCGATGCGCAGGGTGCCCGATCCGGGCGGGTGAACTCTCCGGGATCACCCGACGGTGGCCCCGAACACCAGCCCGAGGACGTAGGTGGCGGCGGCCGCGCCGAGCCCGATCGCGATCTGCCGCAGTGCCCGGGTGAGCGGGGAGGTGCCCGACAGCAGACCCACGACGGCGCCCGTCACCAGCAGCGCGATCCCGACCAGCACGGTCGCGACGACGACCGCGGTGAGCCCGTCGAGCCCGAAGAGGTACGGCAGCACCGGGACGACGGCGCCCGACGCGAAGAACAGGAAGGACGACACCGCCGCGCCCCACGCCGTCCCGTGCGTCTCCAGGTCGTCGACGTCGGTGTCGGGTCCGCTCTCCGCGGCGGGCTCCAGGAGCAGCCCGCCCGTCGAGGGCGCCACGGCGAGCCGCGCGAGCACGGCGTCGGCGCGCGCCGTCGCCTCCTCGCCAGCCATGCCCCGCGCCCGGTACACGAGCGCGAGCTCGTTCGCGTCGACGTCGAGGTGGGGCAGCGCGTCGTCGGCGGTGGGCGACGGGGACGACGCCTCGAGCAGCTCCCGCTGCGAACGCACCGACACGAACTCGCCGGCGCCCATCGACAGCGCGCCCGCGAGGAGGCCCGCGAGCCCGGTCAGCAGCACGGTGCTCGTCGCGACGCCGGAGGCGCCGATGCCGAGCACCAGCGCGAGGTTCGACACGAGCCCGTCGTTCGCCCCGAAGACCGCGGCGCGGAACGTGCCCGACAGCCGGTTGCGGCCGCGGGTGGCCAGCGCCCGCACCACCTCCTCGTGGATCTGCTCGTCGGCCGCCATCGTCTCGGTGGCGTCCGCGTCGTGCGCGTACGAGGACCGGGCCTCGGCCCGCTGGGCGAGCGCCAGCACGAAGACGCCGCCGAACCGGCGGGCCAGGAAGCCGAGGCCGCGGGTCCGCAGGTCGCCGCGCACGGGCGCGCCGACGTCGGCACCCAGGAGGTCGAGCCAGTGCGACTCGTGCCGCTTCTCCGCCCGCGCGAGCGCGAGCAGGATCTCCCGCTCCTCCCCGGTCCGCCGGCCCGCCAGGTCGCGGTAGACCGCCGCCTCGGCCCGCTCGTCGGCGAGCAGCCGGCGCCATCGCCGGATGTCGGCGCGGGTCCGGGGGCGCGAGGGGTGCAGCCCCTGGGCGCGCTGCTCGGGCGTGGGTGTGCCGCCGGACGGGCGACGGGCGGGGCCGGAAGGTACGTGAGGCACACAGTCATCATGCCCGTGGATCGCCGGTCATGGGTTTCGTAGGCCCTTGGCCTCGGTTTCGCCGTGCCGAACTCTCGAACGGCGTCCACCCGCGGCCAGGCGTCCGGATTCTCGGGCAGAAGGATGCACAATGGACGCCGTGATCATCGTCAGCACGCACGGGTCGGCCGCGCCGGGCGGCGCGATCGGATGGGCGTGGATCAACCACGCGGGCGGGCAGTTCGACTCGGGCGGCGCGGCCCAGGGCAACGATCAGGTCGCCGCACTCTCAGCTCTGCTCCGCGCCATCGACGCGCACCCCGGCAGCGAGCCGCTGCTCGTGGAGTCCGGCTCGCAGTACGCCGTGCGGTCCGTGTCCGAGTGGTCCGAGGGGTGGAAGCGCAACGGCTGGCGCTCCCCCGCCGGCGAGCCCGTGCCGAACGTCGGCCTCGTGCAGGACATCGACCGCGCCGTCACCGAGCGCACCGGCCCCGTCCGGTTCCACTGGGTGCGGGGTCACGTGGGCAACCCGTACAACGAGCGGGTCGACCAGCTCGCCGGGTTCGCGGCGGAGGAGTGGGCCGCGGGACGCGGCGGCGTCGGCGAGATGCTGGTGCCGGACGCCGGGATGATCCCCGACGCCGAGCTGCGGGACGGGAGCCTCACCGTCGAGGCCCGCGAGGGCACGCCGCCCGTGACACGGCCGACGCCGGTCGTGACCGGCGCCGGCCGTACCTGGGAGTCAGGCACCCTCTTCTAGCAGGCGAGCAGGACCTACAGACCGACGAGCAGGAGCTCCTCCGGGGTCCGCGCCGCCGCGGCGACCCTGCGGTCGTCGACCGGGCGGGCGATGTCGTCCCCGGTGTCCGCCTCGTCGGCGGGCTCGTCGGCCGCCTCCCGGACGAAGAGCGGGACCGGCTTGGCCGTCCGGGCGCTGAACTCGAGCCGGTCGGCCACCGCACGGGCGTGCTGCGCCATGTCGTGCGCGATGGTGATGCTCTCGCCGAGGTACGCGCTCGGGTCGATCAGGCGGCAGATCTCGTCCCGGTCGAAGTACGCGCTGACGGTCGCGTTCCGCACCAGCAGGTCGAGGAACTGCACGTCGCCCACGGCGGACTCCTGCGCCACCTCGTACACGACCTCGTGCGCCTTCTGCCGGCCGATGCGCTCGCCCAGCTCCATCATGAGCGACTCCGAGCCGATGAGGCCCTCGCTCAGCGCCAGGTTGGCACGCATCCGCTGCTCGTCCAGCTCCAGGCCGTCCAGGATCACGTCCAGGCGGGTCAGGATGTCGCCGGCCAGGACGGTGGCGCGGGAGACCGTCGACTCCAGGAGGTCGGTCATGCCGCCGTTCGCCTCGTGGTCGTGCTGCATCGACTCCAGCGCGGGCGCCGCGAGGGCGCGCAGCTGGGCGCTCATCGACAGCAGGTCGAGGGCGAGCTGCGGGTTGCGCTTGTGAGGCATCGTCGAGCTGCCGACGGTGCCCTCCGGGATGGGCTCGAACGCCTCGCCGAACTCCGGCTGCATCATCGAGTAGATGTCCTTGCCGATCTTGCCGGCCGTGCCGGCGACCTGGCCGAGGACGAGCACCAGCTCGACGATGCCGTCGTTGATCGCGCGCGACGGGACGGGCATGGTGCCGAGCCCGAGGTGGTTGGCGACCCGGCGCTCGACCTCGCGCCCCGCGGGACCGAACGACGCGAACGTGCCGACGGCGCCGCCCATGAGCACCCGGAAGAGCCGGTCCTCGAGGCGCTCGAGCCGGTCGGTGTGCGCCGTGAGCTCGTCGATCCACACGGCGACCTTGAAGCCGAACGTGACCGGCACCGCGTGCTGGCTGTGCGTGCGGCCGGCCATCGGCACCGCCGCGGAGGCCTCCGCCTGCTTGGACATGCCGCGCAGCACCTTGGCGAGCAGGTCCTTGACCGCCCGGTGCGCGTCGCGCAGCACGAGCACGTCCGCCGTCTGCGTGATGTTCTGCGTCGTGGCGCCCCAGTGCACCCAGCCGCCGTACTGGCGCCCGACCACGCGGGCGAACTCCTCGATGAGCGGCATCAGGGGGTGGCTGGCGGACGCCGTCTCCGCCGCCACGCGGTCGAGGTCCAGCTTCTCGATCTGCGCGGCCCGGGCGATCGTCTCACCGGCCGGCTCCGGGATCAGGCCGATCTCGGCCTCGGCGAGCGCGAGTGCGGCCTCGACGTCGAGGCGCGCCTGGAATCGGTTCTCGACGCTGAAGAGGTGCGCGATCCCGGCGTCGGGAACGCGTCCGTCCGTGAAGTGTCGAATCGATTCGCCATTCATCCCTGGTAACCCCACTCGGTTCTTGTGTCGTACGTGACTGGACGTGCTCTGCTGGGCCCGTACCCCGTCTCGGGGTCAGGCCGCCGGCGAGTTCCCTGTTCCACGTCGTACCGGCCGCCGCGGGACCTAGCCCGCCTGCTCACCGTGCCGAACTCGCTGTGCTTCATGCGCCTGCATCGACTCGCCGTACTGCCTTGCTCTACCGAATTGTGGGAGAGGATGCGCGCCCCAGGCTAGCGGAAGTGTTTCCAGAATGTAACGGGAGTGAGGTCCGTCACATGAATTTTCGGTGACGCCTGGCCCCGGACCAGGCCTTCGGGCGGGTGCGGGTGAACTTTGCGGCGTCTCGCATCGCGGGACGACGGCGACCGGACCTCGGCCGCCCGGACGACGCAGAGGGCCCGGCCGCGTGCGCCACGACGTGGCGTGCGGCCGGGCCCTCCGTCGTGGGCACCAGCGCTCGGGACGAGCAGCTGCGCGGTCAGCCCGCGGCGGCGTCGTCGGCCGGCGTCTCGCGTTCCTCGTGTTGGGACCCGTACGTGTCGGTCACGCTCCGGTGCATGAGCGTGGTCCGGCGAGGGTTGGCGATGGAGTGGTACTGGGCGTCGTCGGCGTCCGTCATGGGTCCTCCTCCGGTGCAGGCTTACGGCTACGCTGCACGTGGTTCACCCGCTGGTCTGCGGATCATCCATCCTCGTTGATACCGAGTCGCGCGTCGACTGAAGCAGCTGTGACGTCGGCCTCACCGCGCCGTCAGATCCGCACCCGGTACGTCGTGGGGAAGAGCTGGAACCGCCCTGCCACCAGCCCCCACAGCCCGCGCGGCGCGAGAAGCACCACGGCCACCGCCACCACGCCGAGCACCACCAGGTACCAGGTGCCCAGCGGCGCGAGGGCCTGCTGCAGCACCCAGTAGAGGACGGCCCCCACGATCGGGCCCTCGATGGTGCCGATGCCACCGACCACGACGATGAAGATCATCGCCGCCGTCCAGTTCACGGAGTAGATCGACCCCGGGGTGACGCCGAGCGTGCTCAGCGCGATCAGCGCGCCCGCGAGGGCGGCCCCGGCCGACCCCGCGACGTAGACGATGCGGCGGCCCCGGTCCACGGCCACGCCCAGGCTGCTCGCCGCGACGCGGTCGTCGCGGATCGCCGTGAGCCCGAGTCCCACGCGGGACCGCATGAGCAGGTAGGTCCCGAGCACGACGGCGACCACGAGCGCCAGCGCGAACCAGTACACGAAGGCCACGCGGACGACCCGGTCGGTGCCGCGGAACGCGCTCAGGGACAGCCCGCCGCCGCCCCCGAGGCCGTCGATCTGCATCGTGACGAGGCGGAACACCTCGGCCACCACCCAGGTGCCGATCGCGAAGTATCCGCCCGCGAGGCGGAACACCAGGTAGCTCGTGGGCAGGGCGAGCGCGGCGCCCACGAGGCCGGCCGCCAGGACGGCGGCCCACGGCGGGGCGCCGACGACGTCGGCGAGCTGGATCAGGGCGTACCCGCCCACGCCCACGTACGCCTGCTGGCCCACGCTCACCATGCCGCCGTACCCGGCGAGCAGGTTCCAGGTGGTACCGAGTATCACGAGGGCGAAGAGCATGACCAGGCTGGACAGCGCCCCGAGGGTCACGACGTAGGGGACGACGGCGGCGAGGAGCACGACGACGAGCAGGAGCACCCCGCCCCCGATCAGGGAGCCGCGGCCGCCCCGCGTGATCGTCGGCACCACGGCCGTGTCCGGCGCGCTCATGCCGGCACGCTCCTCGGCAGCAGGCCGCCGGGCCGGACCACCAGCACGGCGAGGAAGACGAGGTGCCCGGCGAGCACCCCGGACTGCGGGTCGATCTGGGCGCCGACGGTCTGCGCGACACCCAGCACGATGCCGCCCAGGAGCGTGCCCCACAGCGACCCGAGCCCGCCGATGATCACCGCCTCGAACGCGAACAGCAGCACGAGGTCGCCGTAGCCCGGCGAGAACTGCGTGCTCATGCCGACGAACACGCCCGCGAGCGCCAGCGTGGCGAACGCGAGGGCCGTCGCCACGGCGTAGGTGTGCCTCGGGTCGACGCCGTACATCGCGGCGGCCCCGGCGTCGTCGGCGACCGCGCGCATGGCGCGGCCCATGGCCGTGCGCGCCAGGAAGACCTGGACCCCGGCGATCACGGCGGCAGCCACGACCAGGGTGATCAGCGGCAGCAGGCCCACCGAGAGCGGGCCGAGCGGCACGCCCGCCGAGGCGAGGTCGCCCGTGGGGATCGTGCGGGTGTCCGCGCTGAACACCTCCTGGAGCAGGCTGGTCAGTGCCACGGCGACGCCGAACGACACCAGCAGCGGCGCGAGGTCGCCCGCGCCGCCCGCGCCTCGCGCGCGGCCGTCGGCGCCGCCCCGCACCTGCGCGAGGGCCGGGTTGAACAGCCCGCGCTGCACCGCGTACCCGAGCGCCGCGAACACCGGCACCACCACGGCGACCGCGAGCCACAGGGGCAGGCCCTGCTGGACCAGGACCAGCGACAGGTAGGCGGCGAGCACCGCGAGCACACCGTGCGCCAGGTTGACGATGCGCATCACGCCGAAGATCAGCGAGAGGCCGCAGGCCAGCAGGGCGTACTGCCCGCCGAGCAGCACGCCCTGCACGCCGGCGTTGAGCCAGTCCATCAGACCTCCGTGGGTCTCGGGGCGGGGGTCGGGGTGGGGCCGGGCGCGGGGGTCGGGCCGGGGGCGATGCCGAAGTAGGCGTCCGCCACGGTCTCGCGGTCCAGGCCCGCGGCGGGGGCCTCCAGCACGGTGCGCCCACCCAGGAGGCACTGGACGCGGTCGGCCACGCGCAGCGCCTGGTCCAGGTCCTGCTCGACGACGAGGGCCGTGGTGCCCTCCGTCGTGATGCGGCGGACGGCGTCGTAGATCCGGGTGACGACGGACGGCGCGAGCCCGAGCGACACCTCGTCGAGCAGCAGCACGCGCGGGTTGGTCAGGAGGGCCCGGCCGATCGCGACGGCCTGCTGCTGCCCACCGGACAGCACGCCGGCGCGCCGGTCCCGCAGCTCGGCGACGTGCGGGAACACGTCGTACACGGCGCGCAGGTCCCACGGCCCGGGCCGCCGCGGGTAGCGGCCCACGAGCAGGTTCTCCTCGACGGTGAGCGACGGGAACAGGCGCCGCCCCTCCGGCACGAGCGCGATGCCGCGCCGCACCCGCCGGTGCGCGGGCACCCGCGTGACCGGGGCGCCGTCGAGCAGCACGGTGCCCGCCGTGGGCAGGTGGGTGCCCGCGAGCGCCGCGAGCAGCGTGGACTTGCCGGCGCCGTTGGCGCCCAGCACGGCGAGCGTCTCCCCCTCGGCGAGGGTCAGCCCGACGCCGTCGACGGCGAGCAGGTCGCCGTACCGGACCTCCAGGCCGGTGACCTCCAGGACGCTCATGCCGGCTCTCCCGGCAGAGCGGCGGGCACCGAGTCGACGGTGGAGCCCAGGTACACCTCGACCACCTGCGGGCTGCGGATCACCTCGTGCGGGTCGCCCTGCGCGATCACCTCGCCGGCGGCGAGGCACAGCAGGCGGTCCACGACGTCGAGCAGCGCGTGCAGCACGTGCTCGATCCAGACCACGGCGACGCCGTCGTCCCGCAGGCGGCGGACGAGGTCCACGACCTGCGGCAGCTCGCGGTCGGTGAGACCGCCCGCGATCTCGTCCAGCAGGAGCAGGCGCGGCCCGGTCGCGAGGGCCCGCGCGACCTCCAGCCGCTTGCGGTCCAGCAGGCGCAGGCTGCCCGACGGCGTGTCGGCCGCCCCGGTCAGGTCCGTCACCTCGAGCGCGTGCCAGGCCCGGGCGCGGGTGTCGGCGGCCGCGCCGCGCGCGCCGGCGCCGCCGTGCCGTCGTCCGGCGAAGGAGGCCCCGACCAGCACGTTCTCGTACACGGTCAGCCCCGCGAAGGGGCGCGGCACCTGGTACGAGCGGGCGACGCCCCGGTCGGCACGAGCCGCCGCGCCGAGCCGGGTGACGTCCTGGCCGTCCAGCGTCACGGTCCCGGCGTCGGCCCGCAGGGTGCCCGCGACGACGTCGAGCAGGGTGGTCTTCCCCGCGCCGTTCGGGCCGACGAGGCCCAGGGCCTCGCCGGCCGACACCTCGAACGACACGTCGCGGGCCGTGACCACCCGGCCGAAACGCTTGGCGACGCCGGTCACCTGGAGCAGGGGTTCGGTCACCGGAGCGGCTCGACCTCGCCGCCCGTCGGGATCTCCGGGGCCAGCGTGTTGGAGACCACCACGAGCTCGTAGGGGTTCTTGCCCTCGTCCGCGCCGTCGGCCAGGCGCCACTGGCCGCCGACCAGCGGGGTCTTGGCCACGTAGGGCGGCACGCTGTCGTCGACGCCCCAGGCGATGTCGCCCACCACGGTGGAGACCTCCAGCGTGGAGAGGGCCTCGGTGATCGCCTCCGGCTCGGTGGAGCCGGCCTCCTGGACGGCGGCGACCGTGATCTCGAACAGGGCCTCGGCGAACCCGAGGGGCTGCGTCCACTGCTTGCCCGTATCCGTCTCGTACTGGTCGGCCAGCTCCTGCGCGGTCTGCCCGGTCAGCGACGAGGTGAACGGCGCCGTCGGGTGCCACCAGACCTCGGAGGTGAGGCCGTCGCCCGCGTTGCCGAGCGCCTCGACCGACGACGGGAACAGCAGGGCCTTGCCGATCGTCGCCACCTTGGGCCGGTAGCCCTGCTGGCCGGCCTGCTGCCAGAACGTGGTGAAGTCCGGCGGGATCGGCACACCGACCAGGATGTCGTGGCCCTCGAACGCGGAGAGCTGCGCCGAGAAGTCCTGGGTGCCGTTCGGGTACAGGCCGGGGTCGTCGATCGTGACGCCGGTGTCCTGCGTGAGGGCCGGGAAGTTGGCGCTCCACGCCTGCCCGTCCGGGTCGTTCGGGAACAGGCCGGCCGCCTTCTGGTTGGTGTCCACCTGGCTCCAGATGTCCGCGTACACCGCGGACACGTCCTCCAGGCCCCAGAACGCGTGGTAGCTGTACCTGAGGTCGGCGGGCTGGTCACCCTCCCGGATCGCGAACGGCTGCCAGGGCGCGACCGTCGAGATGCACGGGACGGAGTTGGCCTCGCACTGCTCCGAGACAGGGTTGGTGATGTCCGGCGTGGACGACGTGAGCACCAGGTCGACGCCGTCGCCGTTGATCAGCTCGGCCGCCACCTCGCCCGCGCGGGCGGAGTCGGACTGCGAGTCCTTCACGATGATCTCGACGGACTGCTCGGTGCCGTCGACGGTGACCGGGTTGTCGGCGAACCACTGCTCCATGGACTCGATCACGTAGGTGTTGGCCTCGCCGAACGGCGCCGACGAGCCCGTCTCGGTCGAGACGAAGCCGATCTTCAGGACGTCGTCGTCCCCGCCGCCGCCGACCGTGCCGCCGCCCACGTCGCCGCAGCCCGTCAGGGCGCCCGCCAGCGCTGCCGTCGACGCGCACACCACCAGCGTCCGCGTGTTCAGGAACCGTCCGTTGCCAACCATCGTCGTCACTCCAAGTCTGTCGTCGAGCCTCTGGTTGTCAGACCCACAGGTCACCGGGGTGACCTGTGCGTCTGACACGGGATTGCGGCTTGCCGGTGGTGCTTGGTGCTGGTGGTTCCGGTGGTGCGGGTGGTGCGGTCGCGTGGGTGGGTCAGTCGGCCGGGGCGAGGACGACGTCGAAGCGGGTGCGGGCCCACGTGCCGTCGACCGCGCGGCCGTCGGGCGTCGGCGTGCCCGCGGGCTGCTCCTCGAAGTCCATGACGAGCGAGTCCTTGACGCCGAACACCGAGTCCGACGCGAGCAGCTCGTCGCCGCGCACGAAGATGTGGGTCACGAGCGTGCGCAGCCCGGGCGCCGTCACCATGAAGTGCAGGTGTGCGGCGCGCAGGGGCGAGCGGCCCGACGCCGCGAGCAGCGCGCCGACCGGCCCGTCGTGCGGGATCGGGTACGGCGTGGGCGTGACGCCCCAGAAGCGGTACCCGCCGTCGTCGGCCGAGTAGAGGTGCGCGCGGCCCGCGGTGCGCTCGTCGCCGTACTGGACGTCGTAGAAGCCGTCCTCGTCCGCCTCCCACACCTCGATGCGTGCGCCGGGCACAGGGCGGCCCGCCGTGTCGGTGACCGTGCCCTCGACCCAGCAGGGCTGCCCGGTCGCGCCGCCCGCGATGTCGCCGCCGTTCTCGATGCGCGGCGCGTCGTCCACGAAGAACGGGCCGAAGACCGTGGCCTCCGTCGCGTTCTGGTACGCCGCGTTGTTGATGGCGATGGTCTGCATGGAGGCGCCCAGGACGTCGGACAGCAGGATGAACTCCTGCCGTTTGTCGTCGGTGATGTGCCCCGCGGCGGTGAGGAACTCGATCCCCCGGTTCCACTCGTCCTCGGTGAGCCGCACCTCACGCAGGAACGCGTGCAGGTGCCGGGTCAGGGACTGCAGGACGGCCGTCAGCCGCGCGTCGTCGGCGCCCGCGAAGGACGCCGCGACCCGGTCGACCAGCTCCTGCTCGCGTGCGGACTGCTCGGCGTCCGGCTCAGTCATCCTGACAGCTCCGTCCGAGGACCGACCGCAGGGCGTCGCCCAGCGCTCCCGCCGGGTCGTCGGCCAGGGTCTGGGCGCGCCACGCCACGTGCGCGTCGGGGCGCACCAGGATCGCGCCCGACTCCTCGACGCCGCGCATCTTCGCCCAGTCGTAGTAGGTGTCGATGACCTCGCGGCCCGGCCCGATGACGACGGCCTCCAGCGGCACGCCGAGCTCCTCGGCGACCTTCGCGGCGGCGTCGGCCCAGGCCTCACCCGCGATGCCGGTCACCAGCGTGAACTGCCCGTACGGGACCAGGTCGTGCGTCGAGCGCTTGTGCCCGTCGACGTCGGCCACCCAGACGTGCGGGAAGCGCGCGCCCGGGACCGTGGACTGCTTGTAGTACAGCTCGGGGTCGCGCTCGTCCACAGGCTGAGGAGAACCGTCGGGGACGACCGCCGCCGACGTGTAGAACTGGCCCATGTCCACGCCGTGCGCGTTGAACTCGTAGTGCTTGAGGTCCATCGCCTCCACGAGCGCCGCGCGCTTGGCCGCACCGGCCGGGGTGTTCGCCTTGCGCTCGTCGATCGCGGCCTGCATCGCCTCCGGCGTCTCGGCGTCCAGGACCCCGAGCACCTCCATGAACCGGAACTCGCCGCCCGACTTGTTGGCGCGCAGCACGATCTGCTCGGCGACGGGCGCACGCTCGGCCGAGTAGGTCTCCAGCAGCGACGGATCCGCCTGGCCGTTCAGCACGGCCGCGATCTTCCACGCCAGGTTGTACGAGTCCTGGACCGAGGTGTTCGAGCCCAGGCCGTTGCTCGGCGGGTGCCGGTGCACCGCGTCGCCCGCACAGAAGACGCGCCCCTGCTGGAGGTGCGTCGCGTACATCTGGTTGTTGCCCCACAGCGAGTAGCCCGTGATCTCGACGTCCAGGTCCTCGACGCCCACGAGCTGGCGCACGATCTCGGTCGCCGCGGCGTCGTCGAGCTGCGGCGGCTCGCCGGCGATGTCGTAGCCCCAGACGATGAGCCACTCGTTCCACGGCCGGACCATGCGGACCAGGCCCGCGCCGATGCCGCCGACGTCGGAGCCAGGCTGCAGCACCCAGTACAGGACGGACGGGCGGTGCCCCACGAGGTGCGTGAGGTCGGCCTTGAACGTGATGTTCATGGAGCCGGCGATGTCCATCGCGCCCTCCATGGGCAGGCCGATGTCCGCGGCCACCTGGGAGCGGGCGCCGTCGCCGCCGATCAGGTACTTGGAGCGGATCGTGTACTCGGTGCCGGTGACGCGGTCGAGCACGCGGGTGCTCACGCCGTCGGCGTCCTGCGTGTGGCCCAGGTACTCCGTCGAGAACCGCGACTGGGTGCCGCGCTGGGTCGCGTTCTTCACCAGGATCGGCTCGAGGTACGTCTGCGGGATGTCGACCGTGAGCGACGGCGAGGCCAGCCGTGCGTCCGCCTCGCGGGCCGGGTGGGTCTCCCAGGTGAGGATGCGGCCGATCTCCTCGCCCGCGATCGTCGTGCAGAAGACCGTGTCGCCCACGAGCTCGTGCGGCGTCGCGTCCGCGAGCACCTGGTCCTCGATGCCCAGGTCGCGGAAGATCTCGATGGTCCGCTGGTTGGTGATGTGCGCGCGGGGCGTGTTCGCGGTCCAGCGGTACTTGGTGATCATGATGTTGCTGATCCCCAGGCTGGACAGGAAGAGCGCCGCGGACGCGCCGGCCGGGCCGGAGCCCACGACCAGCACGTCGGTCTCGACCACCGTGCCGTGCCCCTCCGGTGTCGCGCCGGTGGCGGTGCTGGGCAGTGCGGTCTCGGTCTGACCGTCGTCGAACTCAGGCATGCGCACAGGGTGTCGCGCGCTCCGACCTGGGAAAAGGGTCGGCCATGAAAGTCGGCGGAAATCATCAAGACGGGGTGCGTGCTCAGCGGCGCGCGGCGAGCGCGTACCTCCGGGCCTCGGACGGCGACATGCCCGCCTGCTCGCGGAAGACGCGCGAGAACTGCGCGGCCGACGAGAAGCCGCAGCGCCGGCCGATCGCCTCGACGGTCTGCTCCGCGTACGACGGCATGCGCAGCATCCGGCTCGCCATCTCCACGCGCCGCCGCGCGACCAGGCGCGGCACGCTCGTGCCGTGCTCGGCGAGCACCCGCGAGAGCTGCCGCTCGCTCAGGCCGATCGCGTCGGCGATGCGGCGGGCCGACATGGTCGGGTCGCGCAGCCACTGCCGCACGTACCGCTCGGCCGCGGCGAAGTGCGCGCCCGCGGCCTGCGCCCCGGGCACCTCCGGCCGGACCAGCACGGCGGTGACGAGGTCGAGCACGGCAGCCTCGTCGGCCGAGCCGTCGCCGGCGGGACCCACGGCACGGGCGACCAGCTCGGCGAGCGCCGCGGCGTGGGCGTTGCCGCCCGCCGCCGGAGAGGGCGTGCCGAACTCGATCACCTGCGCGGTGCGCGGCATGGTGCCGCCCGCCGAGCGGAACACGTCGTACGGCACCTTGACCGCCAGCTCCTCCAGCCCCTGGGAGAAGCCGCGCAGGAAAGGCCGGTCGGCGTCGCACACCAGGAGCTGGCCGGGCCGCAGCCGGCGGACGCCGTCGTCGTGATAGAAGAACGCCTCGCCCCGGAGCGTGAAGTAGAGGGCCACGGACTCCGTGGGGCGCGTGCGGACCGTGCGGGCCGTGCGCTCCACGGCGTGCGGGTTGGCCTCGACGTGCGCCAGGTGCAGCCGGTCGAGCTGGAGGTTCGCCTCGGAGGCCTCCAGCGCCGAGTCGTCCTCGAGCATGCGGCACTGCAACGCCACCAGGGCGTCGGCGTTGTGCTCCTCCCACAGCTCGATCCGCCGCGCCGCGGGCAGGCCTCGCGTGGAGAAGCGGTCGACGGCGCCGCGCGACGCCGGTGTGGCACGACTCACGGGCCCCACAGTAGGTGCAGCGCCCGGCGCGCACCAGGATTCCTCACCCTCGACCGGCGTGTTGTCCGTGGCGTGTTCGCCCAGGTCAGAGCCGCTGGCGGCGGACAGGGGTGCGCTCGGCCGCCGGACGCAGGATGCTCGTCCCATGTCCGACGACACGTTGCCGACCCAGCCCGCCGCGGCCCGGCCCCCCGCCCTGCGGCCCACGCGCGACCCGCAGCTCGTGCTGCTCCGGCACGGCGAGACCGAGTGGAGCGCGAGCGGGCAGCACACCGGGCGCACCGACCTGCCGCTCACGGCGGCCGGCGAGGCGCAGGCCCGGTCCGCGGGGGCGACCCTGGCCGCCTACGACTTCGCGGCCGTCTTCACGTCCCCGCGGACCCGGGCGCGGCGGACGGCGGAGCTCGCGGGACACCCCGGCGCCGTCGTCGACGAGGACCTCGCCGAGTGGGACTACGGGCCGGTCGACGGCCGCACCTCGCGCGACGTCTCGGAGATCCTGGGGCGCGACTTCCAGATCTTCGACGACGGCGTCCGGGTGCTGCCGCCGTCCGCCGAGCACGGCGACGGTCGCCCGGGCGAGACGCTGGACCAGGTCGCCGTACGCGCTGCGCGGGTCATCGCCCGGGCCGAGCTGGTGCTGGCGGGGGCGGGGCCGGGGCCGGAGAGCGGCGGTGACGTGCTGCTCGTGGCGCACGGGCACCTGCTGCGGGTGCTCGCCACGGTGTGGCTCGGCGTCGACCCGCGGCTCGGGGCCCGGTTCGAGCTCGGCACCGCCGCCGTCTGCCTGCTGGGGTACGGGCACAGCCTGCGCACGATCGAGGGATGGAACCTGGCCGCCCAATAGATCCAACCAGTAGATCCAAAAGGCGCAGTAAGGCAGTATTCGCGGCATGAGGGAAGAGCACCTCGCCGAGGGCGAGACCATCGTGTTGCAGCTCCGCACTCACCCGAAGAAGGTCGTCAAGCCGATCCTGCTGCTCCTGCTGCTGATCGTGATCCTGATCGCCGTCTGGGTGCTGCCGCTGCCGGTCGACCCGATCGTGCTGTGGTTCGCGACGGCGATCCTCGTGGTGCTCGGCCTGGCCGCCTCCGCGGGTCCGTTCCTGCGCTGGCGCACCACGCGCTACATCATCACCAACCAGCGCGTCGCGCTGCGCACCGGCATCCTGACGCAGACCGGCCGGGACATCCCGCTCTACCGGATCAACAACGTCACGTTCGAGAAGCAGCTCAGCGACCGGATCTTCGGCTGCGGCACGCTCGTGATCTCCGACGGCACGGACCAGCCCGGCATGGTGCTCGACGACGTGCCCGACGTCGAGCAGGTGCAGCGCACCCTCCAGGACCTGGTCCGCCAGGGCAAGCTCCTCAGCGACGACTGACGCCGCCCCCCTCGTTGAGTGCTGGGTATTTGCGCTCTTCTGTGTGCCAGGAGCGCAGATATCCAGCACTCAACTGGGTGGGGGGTTGATCAGGTCGGCCAGGTCCGTGCCCGCGCGGAGCAGCGCGACCGTGCGGGTCGCGATCTGGTCGAGGCGGCGGTCCAGGATCTGCCCGGCCCGCGCGATCCCCTCGTCCGCGCCCGGGAGTTCGTCGGCGCCGGGGAGGCGGCGCAGCATCACGACGACGTCGCGGACGGCGGGGACGCCGTAGCCGCTGGCGCGCAGCGCCGCCACGATGCGTGCCTCGTTGACGGCGGCCGGCCCGTACTGCCGGGCGCGCAGCGACGTCACGCGCTCCGGCGCAACGAGCCCCTCCTGCTCCCAGAACCGGAGCGTGGACGTGCGCACCCCGAGGGCGGCGGCGAGCTGCGTGATCGTCAGGACGTCGGCGGGGTCGGCTGATGCCGGGTCGGCCGGTGCGGCGCCGCCCGCGGGGGCAGCCTCGGGTCGCTCGCTCTCGATCGCCTCCCGCTGGATGGCGCCGAGCACCGACCGTGCCCGGAGGGCCTCGTCGCGGTCCCGGGCCAGCCGGACGTGCACGGCACCGATCGCGGCGGCGGCGTCGGCCACGCTCCCGGTGAGCGCCTCGGCGAGCAGGCGGCGCGCGTCGACCGGACCTGCCGCGCTCGCCAGCCCCCGGTACGCGCGCAGCGCCCGGACGTGCACCGGGCCGTACGACCGGTAGCCGTTGGCCCCACGGGTGGCCGCCGGGATGACGCCGAGCCGCTCCAGATCGCGGACCTGCTGCACGGACCAGCCCGACTCCCGCGCGACGTCGGCGGTGCGGAGCGGCCGCGGTTCCTCGGGTGTCATGCGCTCAACCCCACAGAAGCACTTGAAGGTGATGCTTGAACCATGGACCTTCAGCACACTACCGGCCTGACCATCGAGCAGATCATCGACGCCGTCCGCGAGCTCGACGGCGCCCTCGTCGTCGCGCCCGCCGCCGGCGACCCTGACGTTCCCGACCTGGCCTGGGGCGACGCGTTCTTCTACTACGCCCCCGACGGCCAGATGCCCCGGAACGTGCAGCCGTACGGGACGATCGTCACCAAGAACTACCCGGACGACACCGCCTCCGACCTCGACCCCGCCGGACGCTGGCGGGTGAACATCCACGTCGGGCGGGCGCGGCAGGCAGGACTCACGGGAGCCGCGGATCCGGCCACGGCCGACGTCGTGCTGCCGCACCCCGTGTACGGGACGGCCGGCTGGGTGTCCGTCGTCAACCCCGGACCTACGACCGCCGACCTCGTGCTCGCCCTCCTGCGCGACGCGCACGACGCCGCACGCACCCGGTTCGAGCGTCGCCGCTGACGCCAGGGGCCGCGGCCGCGGAAAGGTCCGGGGGAAAGCTTGCGCAGCCGGGTGGGTAACGGAGAGGTAGCAGTGCTACGTCAGCGTTACCCGTCCGGCTGCGCATAGTTCACCCCGGAGGGCGGGAGGAGGAAGCAGGCGAACCGGGGCGGTACCCGTCAGTCGACGACGGCGCGGGCCGCGGCCTGCTCGCTGCGGCGGTGCATGTCGACACTGAGCCGGATCTCGCCCGCGGCGTGCGCGTTGAGCAGCCGCTGCGCGAGCTCCTCCAGGGTCTCGGGTTCGGCCGCGTCCGCGGCGGCCGAGTCCGCTCCGGCCGGACCGACTCCGGCCGCCGCGCGGGCGAGGCCGTACTGCGCGCCGAACCAGTCCGCGACGGTCACCCCGTGCAGGGGGTGGTGCACGACGTCGACGGTGTCGCCTGCGCCGAGCTCGCCGTTCTCGATCACGCGCAGGTAGGCACCCGTACGGTTGGCCTGCGTGAACCGGCGCACCCAGCGCTGCTCGCCGAGCCGCCGTCCGAAGGTCTGGCAGGGCGTGCGCGGCTGCGTGACCTCCAGCAGCGCCGAGCCGACCTGCCACCGCTCGCCGATCACCGCGCCGTTCACGTCGAGGCCGCTGACCCGCAGGTTCTCGCCGAACAGCCCGGGCGTGACCTCCCGGTCCAGCTCGGCGGACCAGTGGTCGGCATCCTCCTGGGCGTAGGCGTACACCGCCTGGTCGAGGCCGCCGTGGTTGGCGCGGTCGGCCTGCACGTCGGCGTAGAGGCCGTAGGGCCGCACCTTGACGCGACCCTCCACGGGACGCTTGTCGATCGCCGTGACCCCCACCGTGCCGGGGTCGGGGTGCAGGACGTAGACGCGACAGACCGCGAGGAGCTCAGCCATGCGCACATTTTCTCATCCGCACCCCGCTCCCTCCGACGTGTCGGTCAGGGCAGCGGGAGCGGCTCCATCCACTGGTCGTCGGCCGTCAGGTCGATGCCGTACTCGCCGGCGAACCGCATGCGGGTCCCGGCCAGCACGCCGTCGACCGACTCGTCGAGGTCGTAGACCCGCGCGCCGCGCAGGCGGTTGCGCTCGGCCCCGCCCAGCCCGTACGTGCCGAACCCGGTGTTCCCCGCGTACCCGAGCAGCACGCCGTAGTAGTCGCCCGAGTAGGTGTTCACGTGGTCGTGGCCGCAGAACACGCCGCGGACGTCGCCCCGGTGCTGGATCGCCGAGAACATGCCGGAGTTGAACGGGCCCGGGCACTCGTCCTCGTTGCGCTCCCCCTCGATGCGGTGCCGGGCCCTGCCGCGCTCGTGGTCGGCGTCCGTGCGCCCGTCCACCGAGCCGAACCACATGAACCGGTACTCCCACAGGGGGATGTGGATGAACATGAGGGCCGGCACCACGTGGCCCGCGCGGCGCTCCACCTCCACCGACGTGTCGTAGTACCACTTCACCTGGTCCATGCGCAGCCAGTCCCAGTGGGGGTAGCCGTCGAAGTCCTGGCCCGCGAGGGTGTCGGGCGCGTACCGCCCGGAGTCGAGCAGCCAGATGTTGAACGCGGGACGCCCGCCCCGCCCCTCGATCAGCAGGTTCGAGTTGCCCTGCCCGGTGACGCCGCGCGCCGTCGGCCCGTTCACGTTGTAGCGGTAGGACCGGTAGAAGGCCAGCATGTCGGCCTCGTCCAGGCCGCTGTTCGGCGTCGAGTCCTCGTCGTGGTTGCCGAAGGTGATGGCCCACGGGACGGCGCGCTCCTCCATGGGCTGCACCACGTTGTTCATCGCCTGGTGCATCTCCAGCGGGGTGTCGCAGCCGCCCGTGATGTTGTCGCCGTTGAGGATCACGAGGTCCGGCCGCTCGTCGTCGAGCACCGCGCGCATGAGCTCCAGCGTGCGCCGGTCGATCTTCTCGTCGTCCTGCGTGTCGTTGAACTGGACGATCTTGAACTTGCCGTCCCGGCCGAACCGCAGCGACCGCTGCGGGTGCCGGCTCAGCTCGACGGCCTCCGCCGGGGCGGCGCCGCCGGCGGCCGCTACGGTCGCGACGCCCGCCGCGCCGAGGCTGCTCAGGGACAGGAAGGTCCGGCGGTCGACGCCGTCGGCAGTGTGCTCAGTCATGCCGACGACGATCGAGGGCCCCGCTGGCGGGCGCCCGACCGCAGGATGGACCCCCGGTGACGGTCTGCTGAACGCCTACCGCACGCGGCGCAGCGCCCGCGCGATCGCGTACACCACCAGGATCAGCACCACGAGGCCGGCGGTCGCGGCGATCTGCGGCCGGGCGGCGGCGTCGGACAGCATGAGGCCCACCACCGCGACGAGCGCCACGAGCGTGACCCACGACAGCCACGGGTAGCCCCAGGCGCGCAGGCGCAGGGTCTCGCCGCGCTCCGCCGCCGCGGCCTCCAGGCGCGGGCGCAGCCGGAGCTGCGAGACGACGACCAGCAGCCACACCACGAGCAGCGCCGAGCCGACGGCGTTGAGCAGCACCCCGAGCAGCGACTCCGGCAGCAGGTAGTTGAGCAGCACCGCGACGACGCCGAAGAACACCGAGACCAGCACCGCGACCCATGGGACGTCGCGGCGGGAGACGCGGGTCGCGAGCGCCGGGGCGTCACCGCGGCCGCCGAGCGAGAACAACATGCGGGACGTCGCGTACACGTTGGCGTTGAACGCGCTCAGCAGCGCGAGCACGACGACGACCTCCATGAGCCGCGCAGCGCCGTCGAACCCGGCCATCTCCAGCACGGACACGAACGGCGACTCCAGCCGGGCGGCGTCGGTCCACGGGATCAGGGCGACCATGATCGCCACCGAGCCGACGTAGAAGAACAGGATGCGCCACAGGATGGTGCGGGTGGCGCTCGCCACCGCCGACTGCGGGTCGCGCGCCTCCGCGGCCGCGATCGTGACGATCTCGATACCGCCGAACGCGAAGACGACGGTGAGCAGGCCGGCGGCGATGCCGGGCAGGCCGGCCGGGGCGAACCCGCCGTAGGACGCCCACTCCCCCAGCACGCTGCCGCTCACGGGCACGACGCCGACGACGATCAGCACGCCGAGCACGAGGAAGCCGACGATCGCCAGGACCTTGACGGTGGCGAACCAGAACTCGGCCTCCCCGAACTGGCGCACGCCCACCAGGTTGATCGCCCCGAACACCGCGACGACGGCGGCCGCGACCGCCCACTGCGGCACCGCCGGCCACCAGCCGTGCACGATCCCGGCGACGCCGGTCACCTCGACGCCGAGCACCATGACGATCGTGAACCAGTACAGCCAGCCCAGCAGGAAACCGGCCCAGCGGCCGAGGGCGGCCTCCGCGTAGACGGAGAACGAGCCGCTCGACGGGAGCGCCGACGCCATCTCGGCGAGCATCCGCATGACGAGCACCACGATCGCGCCCGCTATGGCGTAGCTCACGAGGACCGCCGGACCCGCGGCGGCGATGCCGAGGCCGGAGCCGAGGAACAGGCCCGCACCGATCGCGGAGCCCAGGCCCATCATGGTCAGGTGGCGTGTGCGCAGGCCATGGGCCAGTTGTTCGGGGCGCACGGCGGAGCCTGCGGGGTCGGTCTGGTGGTCGGTGGTGCTCACGACCGACCACGGTAACCCGGGCGGTGAGAGACTCGTGCCTGTGACCGAATCTGCACACACCCCCGTGCACACCCCCGAGGACGACGAGGACTACGGCCTCGAGAAGACGCTGAGCGAGGACCCCGAGCCGCTGCCGCACGTGGTCGTGGTGGGCGGCGGGTTCGCCGGCATGGCGGCGGTCCGGGCGCTGAAGGACGCGCCCGTGCGGATCACCCTGATCGACCGCCGCGTCTACAACACCTTCCAGCCGCTGCTCTACCAGGTCGCGACCGGCGGCCTGAACCCGGGCGACGTCACCTACTTCCTCCGCGGCCTGCGCCTCAAGCAGAAGAACGTGCACGTGGTCCACGAGCACCTGGTGGAGGCCGACCACGCCGCGAAGAAGATCCGCCTGCTCAACGACCACTGGATCAGCTACGACTACCTCGTGGTCACCGCGGGCGTCACCACCAACTTCTTCGGCACGCCGGGCGCCAAGGAGTTCGCGTTCCCGATGTACTCGCGCTCGCAGGCGATGCGGATCCGCGACAACCTCTTCATCCGCCTGGAGAAGGCCGCGAAGTCGAAGCGCGCCGACGACGGCCTGCGCGTCGTGGTCGTGGGCGGTGGCGCCACCGGGGTCGAGGTGGCGGGCGCGCTCGCCGAGCTGCGCACCGCGGGCCTCGCGCCCGCCTACCCGGAGATCCACGGCGACGCGTTCGAGGTCAAGGTGGTGCAGCGCGGCGGCGAGATCCTCAAGTCGTTCGCGCCCAAGCTGCGTTCGTACGCGACCCAGGAGCTGCGGCACCGCGGGGTCTCGCTGCACCTGGGCGCCGGGGTCGCGGCCGTGGAGCGCGAGGCCGTGGTGCTCACCGACGGCACCCGGATCCACGCCGACCTCACCGTCTGGTCCGCCGGGGTGCGCGTGCACGACGAGGTGGCCGACTGGGGCCTGCCGCAGGACGAGGGCGGCCGGATCAGGATCGGCGACGACATGCAGGTCGAGGGTCTGCCGGGCGTCTTCGCCGCGGGCGACATCGCGGTCTCGCCGTCGGACCTGCCGCAGCTCGCCCAGCCCGCGATCCAGGGCGGCCTGGTGGCGGGCCGGAACATCCGCGCCCTGCTCGACGGCGAGCCCCTGCAGGAGCTGCGCTACGTGGACAAGGGCACGATGGCGGTGATCGGCCGCCGCGCCGCGATCGCCGAGATCAACCTGCCCGGGGGCCGGCAGCTGCGGATCACCAAGGGCCTCGCGTGGATCGTGTGGCTGTTCGTGCACATCATGTCGCTCGTCGGTCCCCGCAACCGCGTCACGGTGCTCGCCGGCCTGGTGACGCGGTACGGGTTCCCGTTCCACCGGCGCCCCGTCCCGATCGTGGGCGACGTGCCGACCGTGCGGCCACCCCGGTCGGGGAGCCCGCGGCCTTGAGCACGCCGCCCGGACGCTGCCCACTGCTCGGACGTCACCCGCTCAGGTGACAGACTCGGCGCGCTGCCCGGCGAAACGGCGCGGTAGCCTCACTCCTGGCGCTCGGCCACAACGCCGTCGGCCAAGGAGAGACCCATGACCCCGGACGAGCTGCGCTCGGCACAAAAACTCACCATGGCGAACCCCGAGCGGTTGCGTCTGCTGGCCCGGCTGCTCACGCACCCCGCGGGCCGCTGCACCGCCGAGGACCTGGTGCTGCGCGCCGCGCCGGAGGACCCGCGCCCGGGCGGGCCAGGGCGTGGCGACCTGCCGCAGGGCGTCGCCGCCGCGCGGGCCGTCGCGGAGGTGGAGGAGCACCTCGAGGCGCTGGTCGCGGTGGGGCTGGTCGCCGTCGTCGGGCCCGTGCCCGCGGACGCGGCGCTCTACCGCGTGTCGTCCCGCGGGATCGCGCGGTTCGGGTCCGCGGCCCTCGCGGCCCCGCGGTACCCCGGCGAGGCGGCGCTCGACGCGCACGACCACGACGCGCTCCTCGACCGGCTGGCCGACACGCTCGCCGTCACCTTCGCCGCCAACGCGGGCGCCCGGACCGTGGACCGGCTGGTCCGGGAGTGCTACGCCGCGCTGCACAGGCAGGTGCGGTCGTCCGAGCAGGTGCCGGCGCTCACCGCGTGGCTCGCGACGGACCGGCTCGCCGCGATGGCCGAGGTGACGCACGGTTCGCCGCGGGACGTGCTGTTCGTCTGCGTGCACAACACCGGCCGGTCCCAGATCGCCGCAGCGGTCACGCGGCGCCTCGCGGGCGACCGCATCCGCGTGCGCACCGCGGGCACCCGGCCGGTGGCCGAGCCCGACACGATGACGGAGACGGTGCTCGCCCGCCGCGGCCTCGACGGGCTCATCGAGTTCCCGCGCGAGCTCACGGACGACATCGTGCGCACCTCCGGGGTGATCGTGACGATGGGCTGCGGCGACGCGTGTCCCGTCTTCCCCGGGCGCCGCTACCTCGACTGGCCCTTGGACGACCCGGCGGGCCGGCCCATCGAGGAGGTCGAGCGGATCGTCGACGACATCACCGCGCGGGTGCGGGCGCTCGTCGCGGAGATCGACGCGGCGGACGAGCCGGCGGCCGCCGCCGGGTTCGCGGTCGTGGCGGACGACGTCGTGGCGGACGACGTCGCGCTGTCCGGCGTCGCGCCGGCGGAGCCGCTGGCCGCCGACGGCACGTTCGGGGCCGAGCAGCAGCGCGGCTGGCTCCCCCGGCTCGCCCGACGGCCGTGGACCGTCGTCACGACAGCGCTCGGCGCCAGGGGTCAGCGGAAGGCGCGGTAGCCGGCCGGCTCGACCTCGGGCCCCCAGGTGTCCAGCGCCCAGGCCGCGGCGTCGCCGAACGCGGCCGCCAGGGCGGGGAGATCGTCGCGCAGGTTGAGCGCGCCCCAGCGCCAGCGGGACACCATGAGCTGCCGGTAGGACGGCGACCTGCCCGCGGGGCCGACCAGCTCGCGCCCTGCGACGGTGCTCCTCCACAGCCAGCCCGTGACGAGGACCAGGTAGATCGCGCACGCCTGCCGCACGGAGGTGGCCCAGCCAGGTTCGGACACGATGTCGGGCGCGTGCTCGGCCAGACCGGCAGTGAGCTCGTCGAGGAGCATGTCCGTGAGGCCGGGCGGCGGGTCGAACACGCACCAGCAGGTGGCGAAGGGCAGCAGCCCGTACGCGGCGACGAACGCGGCGTGCTGGACGTCGGTGCCCTCCAGGTCGAGGAAGCGCCAGCCGTCCGGGCCGAGCACGGCGTTGTCGGGACAGGTGTCCGTGGGCGAGACGATGGCGGCGGCACCGGGGGTGCGCAGGTGCTGGACCGCGGCGAGCTCGGCCTCGATCGCGACCCGGCGCGCCGCCGTGCCGGGCACCTCGAGCAGGCGGTCGAGCCCGGCCCGGAGGTCGGCGTCGGCGTCCCACGGCTCGGCGGCGGCCAGGCGGCCGCGCGCCTCGTCGACGCGACCGCGGGAGCCGCCGGTCGTGCGGCCGAGCGCGCGGGCCCAGGTCCGGGCGCCGTCCCACGCCGCATCGCGATCGTCACCGACGAGCAGGTCGGCAAGGGTGGGCAGGTCGCCGAGGTCGGACATGACGATCAGGTGGTGCTCAGGGTCCTGCGCGAGCAGGGTCGGGGTGCCCGGGCACAGGTCCAGGCCGACGGTCTCGCGGACGAACGCGCCGTCGTCGGACAGGAAGCGCTTGACGACCACCGTGGCCGGGGCGCCGTGCTCCGCCCCGTCGACCCGGCAGCGGAGCACCTGCGAGCGCGCGGAGCCGCCCAGGTCGACCGGGTCGGTCAGGCGGACGCCGCCCGGCGACGGGACGAGGGCGGTCCGGGCGAGGGCTGCCTCGGCCAGGGCGACGGTGTCGTTCACCGGGACAGTGTGTCCGCTGCTCACCGGGTCGGACCACACAATTCACAGGACTGTGGACAACATCTGTGGATAACTCCGCGCGGGTGCCGGTCGCCGGGAGTACGAGCTGTGGATAACCCGGTGGACAGCGCTGCGCAACTTATCCGGTGGGGAGTGTCGGTGGCTGGGTGCAAGGTAGTAGTTCGAAGCGTTCCTCGTGCGACGACCTCTCGAAGGGCTGGACCATGACCGAATCGACCCCCGCCGGAGCAGAGACCGATCGACCCGAGCCCGAGGGGGTGGGCGTCGTGAAGTCGGTGGTCCTCGACGTCCCCGACCTCGGCACCGAGGCCGACTTCTGGACGGCCCTGACCGGCGGGACCGTGAAGTTCACAGACCACGACTGGATCACCGTCACCACCCCCGACCAGTGGGACGTCGCGTTCCAGCTCGCCCCCGACCACGTCCCGCCGCAGTGGCCGGGACAGGAGCACCCCCAGCAGGCGCACATCGACCTGTACGTGCCCGACCTGGCCGCCGCGACCGCCCGGGCGGTGGAGCTCGGGGCCACCGTGCTCCGGGAGAACGAGCGGTGGATCACGCTGTCCGACCTCGCCGGGCACACCTTCGACCTGTGCCTCAAGGAGGAGTCCGACGGCGTGACCGTCATGGGTCCCACCTTCGACTGCGCGGACGCGTCCGCCCTCGCGCTGTTCTGGTCCCGGATCCTGGGCACCCCCGTGTCGTACGACGCGGACGGCGTCGCGATGCTCGGCGGCCCCCGGCCGCTGCTCTTCCAGTCGGTGGAGAACTACAACGCGCCGCAGTGGCCGGACCCGGCGCACCCGCAGCAGGTGCACCTGGACATCGGCGTGCCCGACCTCGACGCGGGCGAGGCCGCGGTGCTGTCGCTCGGGGCGACCCGGCTGCCGGGCGAGGGCTCGGGCTTCCGGGTGTTCGCCGACCCGGCGAACCACCCGTTCTGCCTGGTGCTCTGACCGGGAGGGTTAAGTTGCGGCTCCGAGAAGCGCAGGTCGATCCGCCGTGCCACGGTGGATGGCGGTAGTCGCGCGAACGGAGTCGGGATGCTCACGGTGCGAGGGACGGGCACGCAGCTCGCCCGCCGCTGCGCCACCGCGCTGGAGAAGCACGCGGGCCTTCGGGTCACCCGCGTGCCGCGCGCCCGCGACCGCGGGACAGGCACGGGCGGCGCGGCGACGGGCGGAGCGGGGACGAACGGAGCGGGCCGGCCCGGGAAGGGCCGGATCCGCCCGCCGCGGGACCCTGCCGACCGCCTGCTGGTGGCCCCGGTGTTCGTTCTCTCCGCACCCCGGTCCGGGTCGACGCTGCTGCGGGTGGTGCTGGACAGCCACTCCAAGGTGCACGCGCCCATCGAGACGCACGTCCGGCGGCTGTCCGTCGATCCCACGACGCCGCTCGCCCGCAGGGCGATGGAGGCCCTGGGGCACAACACCGCCGACGTCGAGCACATCCTCTGGGACCGGATCCTCCACCGGGAGCTGCTGCGCAGCGGCAAGGACGTCATCGTGGAGAAGACGCCCAGCAACGTGTTCGCCGCCGACCGGTTCGCGACCTGCTGGCCCGACGCGCGCTTCATCTTCCTGCTGCGCCATCCGGTGTCGATCGCCCGGTCGTGGCACGACGCCGACCCGGCGCGACGGCCCATGAACCGCGCCGTCCTGCACACGCTGAAGTACATGCGGGCGCTGGACGACGTCCGGCAGCGGCTCCCCGGGCTGACGGTGCGCTACGAGGACGTCACCGAGGACCCGGCAGCCGAGTTCCACCGGATCTGCGACTTCCTCGACCTGGCGTGGGAGCCGGGCATGATCGCCTACGGCGAGCAGGACCACGGCGACTTCCACAAGGGCGTCGGCGACTGGCGGGACAAGATCCGCAGCGGCACCGTCCAGCCCGGGCGCAGCATCCCGCGCCCCGATGCGATCCCGCGCGAGCTGCGCCCGATGTGCGAGAGCTGGGGGTACGTCGAGGCGAACGCCGCGAGCGGCGACTGACGCCGGGCGTGCACCGGCATCAGGCGTACCCGGGCCTCAGGCGTGCACCAGCGCCGGGCGCTCGGGATGATCGACCCGGACCAGCAGGTCCGGCACGCCCTGGATCTCCCGGTCGTACCGCTCGTACGCCGGGATCGCCCACGCCTCGTCGGGCGCTGTCCGACGCCGGAGCGTCGCGGGCTTGATCGCGAGGTGCACGGCGACGTCCACGTCGAGCCCGCGGCCGATCGCGAGCGCCCCGTCGAGCACCAGGACGGCGCCGGGACCAGCGGCGACGTACCCCGCCCGCGTGGCCCGGTCGGTGTCAGGGTCGCGCAGGCTGGGCAGGTACTCGCCCCGCTCGACGACGCGCGTCAGCACCTCGCGATTGAGCGCGGCGACGTCGAGCCAGCCGTCGAGCAGGCTGTCCGGGTCCTCCCGTCCGTGCTCGAGGCGCAGGGACCGCGGGCGGAGAAAGCCGCTCACCCCGACCCGCGCGACGGGCCGGCCGAGGGCCTCCAGCGGCGCGACGAGCGCGTCGGCCAGCCGGTCCGGGGCCGTGGACGGGTGCCCGTCCACGAGCAGCCGCACCGGGGTGCCGGTCGCGGCACCCCGGTCCAGCACCAGCTGGACGAGCCGCTCGACGAGGAGCGGCTCGCTCACGGGTTCGACACGTGCGCTCATCGTGCGGCGGGCGGGAGCCCTAACGCTCCGCCCGGCGGGAGCTGATCACGCCCGTGTCGAAGCCCGCCAGGTGCAGCCCGCCGTGGAACCGCGCGTGCTCGATCTTGACGCACCGGTCCATCACGACGTTCAGCCCGGCGGCCTCGGCCTTGCGCGCCACGTCCTCGTGCCAGGAGCCGAGCTGCAGCCAGAGGGTCTTCGCCCCGACCGCGATCGTCTCGTCCAGGACGGTCGGCAGGTCGTCGTGCCGCCGGAAGACGTCGACGAGGTCGGGCACGACGGGCAGGTCGGCCAGGCTCGGGTACACGGGGTGCCCCAGGATCTCCGTGGCCCGCGGGTTCACGAAGTACACGTCGTACGGGGACGAGGAGAGCAGGTAGGTCGCGACGAAGTAGCTCGCGCGCGCCGGGTTGGCGGACGCGCCGACGATCGCGATCGACGTCGTCGAGCGCAGGATCCGCAGGCGCTCCGGGGCGCTCGGGCCCTGCCAGGTCCGGGTGGCCTCGCTCATCGGTTCACTCCCGTCGCCTTGGTCAGTGCCTGGTCGAGGTCCCAGAGGATGTCCTCGACGTCCTCCAGGCCCACCGAGATACGGATGAGGTCCTCCGGCACCCCCGCCGCCTCGAGCTGCTCGGCACTCAGCTGCTGGTGGGTGGTCGACGCCGGGTGGATCACCAGGGTGCGCGCGTCGCCGACGTTCGCCAGGTGCGACGCGAGCTGCAGCGACTCGATGAACAGGCGGCCGGCCTCGCGGCCGTCGAGCACCACGTCGGCGTTCTCGGGGACCTGCAGGCCGAACGCGAAGACCGAGCCCGGTCCCAGCGGCAGGTACTTCTGCGCCCGCTCGTGGTGCGGGTGTGTGGGCAGGCCGGCCCAGAGCACGTAGGAGACGCGGGGGTCGGTGTCCAGCCACTCGGCCACGGCGCGGGCGTTCGCGAGGTGCGCGTCCAGGCGGTGCGGCAGGGTCTCGATGCCCTGGAGGAGCTGGAAGGCCGACTGCGCGGAGAGCGCCGGGCCGATGTCGCGGAGCTGCTCGGAGCGCAGCTTGGTGAGGAAGCCGTACTCGCCGAAGTTGCCCCACCAGCGCACGTCCCCGTAGGACGGCACGGGCTCGGTCATCTGCGGGAACTTGCCGTTGCCCCAGTCGAACCGCCCGGACTCGACGACGACGCCGCCCAGCGTCGTGCCGTGCCCGCCGAGGAACTTGGTCACGGAGTGGATCACGATGTCCGCGCCGTGCTCGATCGGCCGCACCAGGTACGGCGTCGCCAGCGTCGCGTCGACGACGAGCGGGATGCCCGCGGCGTGCGCCACCTCGGCGAGCCCCTCCAGGTCGGCGATCTCGCCGGACGGGTTGGCCACGACCTCGGTGTACAGCACCTTGGTCTCCGGTGTGATCGCGGCGGCGTAGTCCGCGGGGTCGGTGCCGGGCACGAACGTGGTCTCGACGCCGAACCGGCGCAGCGTCACGTCGAGCTGCGTCACCGTGCCGCCGTAGAGCTGCGCGGACGCGACCACGTGGTCCCCCGCCCCGACGAGCGCGGCGAAGGTGATGAACTCGGCCGACATGCCGGACGCCGTCGCGACCGCGCCGATGCCGCCCTCCAGCGAGGCGATGCGCTCCTCGAGCGCCGCCACCGTCGGGTTGCCGATGCGCGAGTAGATGTTGCCGTACTTCTGCAGCGCGAAGAGGTTCGCGGCGTCGTCCGTGTCCTGGAACACGAACGACGTGGTCTGGTAGATCGGCACCGCCCGCGCCCCGGTGGCCGCGTCGGGGATACCCCCGGCGTGGAGGGCCCGCGTGCGGAACCCGAAGGTGTGCTCGGTCATCGTCCTGCCTTCCTCTCCGCGACTCCTGCTGCCAGGACGGCGCGGATGTCCTCGACGGCCCACGGGTTCTGCAGCGACGTGACGTCGCCCAGCTCCTCGCCCTGCCACAGCTGCGCCAGGAGGCGCCGCATGATCTTTCCCGACCGCGTCTTCGGCAGCTCGGGCACCACGATCACGTGCCGCGGCTTCGCCACCGGGCCGATCTCGCGCGCGACCTGCGACCTCAGCTCGGCGGCCGCGGCGTCCGCCGCCTCCGGCGACGTCGTGCCCGCCCAACCTACGCCCACGCCGGACGGCACCACGAACGCGGCCACGGCCTGGCCGGTCACCGGGTCCGGCACGCCCGCGACGCCGGCCTCGCCGACGGTCGGGTGCGCCACCAGCGCGGACTCGATCTCGATGGTGGACAGCCGGTGCCCGGACACGTTCACGACGTCGTCCAGGCGGCCCAGCAGGTGCACGTTGCCGTGCTCGTCCAGCACCGCGCCGTCACCCGCCACGTAGTACGCGCCCGCCGGACCTCGGCCGGCGAACCGGCGCCAGTACGAGTCGAGGTAGCGCCGCGGGTCGCGCCACACGGTGCGCGCCATGCCCGGCCAGGGCCGGGTCACCACCAGGATGCCGGGCTCGCCGGGCCCGAGACGGTGGCCGTCGTCGTCCACCACGGCCACCTTGATCCCCGGGAGCGCGCGGGTGGCCGAGCCGGGGACCAGCGGCGTCACGCCCGGGAGCGGCGCCACCATGGCGGCCCCGGTCTCGGACTGCCACCACGTGTCGACGACGGGCAGCTCGCCGCGCCCGAACGTCGCCCGGAACCACTCCCACGCGGCGGGGTTGATCGCCTCGCCGACCGTGCCGAGGATGCGCAGCGACGACAGGTCGTAGGCGCCGCCGGCGCCGTCCCCGTCGAGCGCACCGCGTACCGGCAGCGTGTCGCCGAACCACGTCATGAAGGTTCGGATCAGCGTGGGGGCCGTGTAGTACACGGTGACGCCGTAGCGCTCGATGATCTCCAGGTGTCGCTCGCGGGATGGCGTGTCCGGCGTGCCCTCGTAGATGACCTGGGTGAGCCCGTTGGAGAGCGGTCCGTAGATCTCGTAGGTGTGCGCCGTGACCCAGGCCAGGTCGGCGGTGCACCAGTGCACGTCGTCGGGCTGCGCGTCGAAGTGCGCCCAGTGCGCCCAGCTCGCGTGCGTGAGGTACCCGCCCGACGTGTGGACCAGGCCCTTCGGCTTCCCGGTGGTGCCGCTGGTGTAGATGATGAAGAGCGGGTGCTCGGCGTCGAACGCCTGCGCCTCGTGCACCTCGGGCGCCGTGTCGACGACCTCGTGCCACCAGACGTCGCGGTCCGTCCGGGCGACGTCGGAGCCCGTGCGGCGGATCACCAGCACGTGCTCCACGTGGTCGAGCCCGGCCACGGCCTCGTCGGCGGTCGCCTTGACCGGCGTGGCGACGCCGCGGCGGAACTGCCCGTCGGTGGTGACCAGGAGCTTGGCGCCCGTGTCCGCGAGGCGGAAGCGCAGCGCCTCCGCGCTGAACCCGCCGAAGACCAAACTGTGCACGGCGCCGATCCGGGCGCAGGCGAGCGTCACGACCACGGTCTCGACCAGCACCGGCAGGTAGACCACCACACGGTCGCCGGGGCCGACGCCGAGGGCGGTCAGCGCGTGCGCCGCCTGCGCGACGCGGCGCTGCAGGTCGGCGTAGGTGACCGTGGTGCGGTCGCCGTTCTCGCCCTCCCAGTGCAGCGCGACCTGGGCGCCCCGGCCCGCGGCGACGTGCCGGTCCGCGCAGTTCACCGCGACGTTCAGCCGACCGCCCACGAACCAGGCGGCCTCCGGGACGGTGAGGTCGTCGGGGTCGGCGCCCGCGTCTCCGCCGCCGTCACCCCGCGGCTCCGGCGGCGACCACGTGTGCGCGGTGTGCCAGGGCGTGGTCCAGTCGAGGCGGCGGGCCGCCTCCGCCCAGAACGCGACCGGGTCCGCGGCGGCCCGGTCGTAGGCCTCGGCAGTGACGTTCGGCGCGGCGGTGACGTCCGGCGCGGCCACGACGTCCGGCGCGGCCGCGACGTCCGGCACGGCCCCGCGCGCCACCGTCACGTCCACCTCCGCAGCAGACGCCGCTCGGCCAGCCCGATCAGCGCGTCGGTCAGCTTGCCCAGCACCGCGAGCAGCACGATCGCGAGCAGGATGCGGTCCACCCGGCCGTTCTGCTGGGAGTCGTTGAGCAGGAACCCGAGGCCCATCGACGACGCGATGAGCTCGGCGGCCACGAGGAACAGCCATGACTGCGCGAGCGCGAGCCGGAGCCCGGCCACCAGCGAGGGCAGCACGGCGGGAAGCTGCACCGCCGACAGGAGCCGCAGCCCGCGCAGGCCGAACGCCCGGCCGGCCTCGACCAGGTGCGGGTCCACGTGCCGCAGGGCCGCCGCGACGGTCGTGTAGACGGGGAAGAACGCGCCGATCGCGATGAGCGTGATCTTCGACTCCTCGCCGATCTTGAGCCACAGGATCAGCAGCGGCACCCAGGCGAGCGAGGGCACGGCGCGGATCGCGCCGAGCGTCGGCGCAAGCAGCAGGTCGCCGAGCTTCGACAACCCCACGAGCGAGCCGATCGCCAGGCCCGCCGCGGCGCCCAGCGCGAACCCGATGAGCACGCGCTGCGTGGAGATCGCCACGTGGTGCCAGAGCTGGCCGCGCTGGACCAGGTCGACGGCGGCGTCCCACACGGCCACAGGGCCCGGGAGCTGGTACGGCGGGACGAGCCCGGCCGCCGTGGCGCCCCACCAGACCGCGAGGAGCACCACCGGCACGAGCAGCCCCAGCACGATCCGCCCGGCCCGGCCGGCGGCGCGCGCGGAGCGGGCGGACGGCGGCGCGGCGTCGACAGTGACCCCCCGGCCGACGCCGACCGCTCGTCGGTCAGCCATCCGAGGCCACCGCCTCCTGCGCGAACTCGGGGGCGAACAGCTCGTCCAGCGCGGTGTCGACGTCCTTCTGCGCGGCCACGTCGCCCGACTCGACGAAGATCGGGCCCACGACCGCCAGCACGTCGCGCTGCTTGTCGCCCGGGACGGGGTCGAGGTCGAGCACGGTGCGCTCCTCGATCACCGTGGACGCGACCTCGGGGTCGATCGAGGCGACCTCCGCCAGCAGCGCGGACAGCTCCTCCGGGTTCTCCAGCGCCCAGACGCGGGCCTGCTCGTAGGCGTCGACGACGGCCTGCGTGACGTCCGGGTGCTCGTCCACGAACTCCTCGCGCGCGTTGAGGAACCCGTACGTGTTGAAGTCGATGTTGCGGTAGATCAGCTTGTCGCCGGCCTCCGCCTCGGCCGCCGCCATGATCGGGTCCAGGCCCGACCACGCGTCGACGGAGCCGTTGTCGAGCGCGGCCCGGCCGTCGGCGTGCTGCAGGTTCTGCACCTCGACCTCGTCGAGCGGGATACCCGCCTCGTCCAGGGTCTGGAGCAGGAAGAAGTACGGGTCGGTGCCCTTGGTCGCCGCGACGGAGGCGCCCTCTAGGTCCGCGACGTCCTTGATCTTCGAGTCGCCGGGAACCACGATCGCGGACCACTCGGGCTGGCTGTAGATGTCGACCGTGCGGATCGGGGACCCGTTCGCGCGCGCCAGGAGCGCCGCGGACCCGGCCGTCGAGCCGAAGTCGATCGCCTCGGCACGGAGGTTCTCGTTCGCCGTGTTCGAGCCGTCCGACTGCACCCAGGTGACCTCGACGCCGTCGAGCTCCTCCTCCAGCCAGCCCTGCTCGCGGACCACGAGGCTGAGCGGGTTGTACGTCGCGAAGTCGATGTTCAGGGTGTCGGTGCTCCACTCGCCCGCGCCCTCGCCGCCGCCCGCGGCGGCCGACCCCTCGCCGGCCACGCAGCCGCTCATCGCCATCGCCGAGACGAGGGCCAGGCCGGACGCCAGGACGGTGTGCCTACGGTTACGCATGGGTTCTTCCTCTCGCTGCCCGACGGCGGTCGGCGGGCTGGGTGGTTCGGTGCGGTGGGTCTCGGAGCCGGCGGTGGGTCTCGGATCCGGCGGTGGTTCAGCGGTCGTGATGGGTCGGCACGCCGAGCCCGTCGAGCAGCTCCGCGCGGAGCTCGGCCAGGTCGCGCGCGGCGCGGTCCCGGGGCCGGTCGCCCGGCACATCGACGATGCGCGCGATGCTCGGCGCCCCGCCGCCGGACGCGGCGGCGCGGGCCGCCCCGCCGTCCGCCACCGTGCGCAGCAGCACCACGCGGTCGGCGAGGTAGAGCGCCTCCTCGACGTCGTGCGTGACCAGCACGATCGTCGCGGGCTGCGCCGCGTGGACGTCGAGCAGCAGGTCCTGCATGCGCAGCCGGGTCAGGGCGTCGAGCGCGCCGAAGGGTTCGTCGAGCAGCAGCACGCCGGGGTTGCGGGCCAGCGCCCGGGCGAGCGAGGCGCGCTGCGCCATGCCGCCCGACACCTGGCGCGGCCGCAGCCCGGCCGACGTCGCCAGCCCGACCAGGTCGAGCAGCCGCGCCACGCGCGCCCGTCCGGCGTCCTTCGCGGTGCCCGGCGGGAGGCCCAGCGCGACGTTCTGCGTGAGCGTGCGCCACGGCAGCAGGCGGGGCTCCTGGAAGGCGACGGCGGTGCGCGGGTCCGCCCCGACCACGGGCGCGCCGTCGATCGTGACGCTGCCCGACGTCGGCGCGTCCAGGCCGCTGACCTGGCGCAGCAGGGTCGACTTGCCGCAGCCGGACGGGCCGAGCACGGCGACGATCTCACCCGGCGCGACCTGGAGGTCGACGTCGCTCAGCACGGTGCGGCCGATGCGGTCGGCGCGCCCGGGCGCCGCGAACGTGCGCGAGACGCCGTCGAGGCGGACGGGGAGCGCCGGCGACGCGGCGGCGTCCGCCCGGCCGGCGGGCGAGGCCGTGGACAGGGCTGTGGACGGTGCGGTGGGAACCATGGGTGTCATCCCTTGCGATCGGTCCGTGCGGTGGGGCGGTCGCTGTGCACCGACATGGCCCGGAGCGGTCCGGGCGGCAGGCTCTGCGGGAGCGTCACATGCCGGCGCACTGCCGCATTCGACAGGACCTGCGGACGGAGGCAGCCGTCGTGGCGCGTCGTGACGTCATCCGGCTTTCCTCTCCCATGGGGCGTTCGGTCATCTTTTGTCAGGCAATGCCGATGAACCCCATAGAAGCGGATGATGCAACGCGGGCACCAGTACGTTCCATGATGTGAGACCAGGATATGGACCGGGCGGAAACCGGATGCGTTCGCATGCTCCTCGCTGTCAGCGATTTCCGGTGACGCCGCCAGGTGCCACGAGTACGTTGAGCCGGTGACCCACCCCTATCTCCGGTACCCCCACATCCATGGTGACCAGGTCGCGTTCGTGGCCGACGACGACGTCTGGCTCGCCCCCGTCTCCGGCGGCCGCGCCTGGCGCCTGACCAGCGACCACGTGCCCGCGACGACCCCCCGCTTCTCCCCCGACGGCGCGCGCCTCGCCTACGTGTCCCACAAGGACGGCCACCCCGAGGCCTACGTGGTCGAGCTGGCCGACGGCGCCACGCGACGCCTCACCTGGTTCGGCGGCACGACCACGACGGTCCTCGGCTGGGACGACGCCGGCCGGGTGCTCGTCTCGTCCAACGCCGGCTCGTACGAGCGCTCCCTCACCGTGGTGCGCGCGGTCGGCCTCGACGGCACCGTCGAGACCCCGCGCTACGGGGCGGCCTGGGGTGTCGCCGAGCACCAGGGTGCGGACGGCGGGCGCACGACCGCCCTCGTCTCGGCGGGCTACCGCACGCCCGCCTACTGGAAGCGGTACCGGGGCGGCACGGCCTCCGTGCTGTGGCTCGACCGGGGCACGGGCGAGTGGGAACGTCCCCTGCCCGACGACGAGGCCGGCACCTACGACCCGATCTGGGTCGGGGACGCGCTGGTGTTCACCTCCGACCGCGCGGCGACGTTCCCCGACCACGCCGACGAGCAGGCGAACCTCTGGGTCTGGGACGGCCTCGCGACCGGCACGCAGGCGGACGGGCCCCGGCTGCTCACCACCCAGACCGAGGCCGAGGGCTACGTCCGCGACGCGACGTCCGACGGCGCGCGCATCGTGTGGCACAGCCGCGGCGACCTCTGGCTGCTCGACGCGCTGGACGGCACCCCGCGCCGCCTGGACATCACCCTCACCGGCGCGCTCCCGGAGCCGTACTCGACGGACCCGGACGCGGCGGCACGGGGTGTCGACGGGCTCGCCGTCGACACGACCGGCGACGCGAGCGTCGTGGGCTGGCTCGGCACCGCGTTCTGGGTGACCCACCGCGCAGGGCCGGCCCGGGCACTCGTGGCCGACCCGTCCGTCCGCGTGCGGGAACCCGTGCTGCTCGGCGACACCGGCCGCGCCGTCGTCGTCACGGACGCGCCGCACGCGACCGCGGACGGCGAGAGCCGGGAGGACGCGCTGGAGGTGCACACGCTGCCCGGCACCGACGGGGTGGACCCGGATGCCGCACCGCAGCGCTTCGCGGCCGGCGAGCTCGGCCGGGTGCTGCACCTGGCCGCGAGCCCGGCCGGCGACAAGGTGGCGGCGATCTCGCACGACGGCCGGGTCAGCGTGGTCGCGCTGCCCGCCCCCGCGACCGACGGCGACGCCGCCGCGGACGAGCACGCCGCGGAGCCGGGCACCGTCGTCCCGCTCGGCCGGTCGGCGAACGGCGAGGCGGAGTCCCCGGCGTTCTCCCCGGACGGTCGGTACCTCGCCTGGTCCAGCCCGACCGGCACCGAGGGCGACCACCACCAGGTGCTCGTCGCCGACCTGCACGCGGAGACGCCGACGGCGACGCCGCTGACGTCGGGCCGGTTCCACGACTTCTCGCCGGCGTTCAGCGACGACGGCAAGTACGTCGTGTTCCTCTCGAACCGCACGTTCGACCCGTCCTACGACTCCCACGAGTTCGCCCTGTCGTTCAGCGCGGCGACCCGGCCGTGGCTCATCCCGCTGGCCGCGACCGAGCCGGCGCCGTTCGGCCCGAGCGCCGACGGCTGGCGCCTGAGCACCCCGGACGACAAGAAGTCCGGCCCGGACGACGCGGCGGCGGGCGACGGGAAGCCGGACGAGGACGCCCGCGGGGCCTCGCCCGACATCGACTTCGACGGCGCCGAGGAGCGTGTGGTGCCGTTCCCGGTGACGTCGGGACGCTATCGCGACCTGCTCGCGGCCAAGGGCGGTGTGCTCTGGGTGCACGAGACCGACGACGCGGGCGTGCTCGGCACGCGGCACGCCGGCGCCGAGGGGGAGCCGGTGCCCGACGTGCTCCAGTTCTGGTCCTTCGAGGCGCGCAAGGCCACGGACATCGCGGAGAAGGTGACCGCGTACGCGGTGTCGGGCGACGGCGAGCGGGTGGTGATCCGGTCCGGGTCGGGGCTCAGCGCGCAGTCGGCCACCAGCAAGCCCGGCGACGACGACCCGAGCGCCTTCGACATCGACCTGTCCCGTGTCCGCCACGAGGTGGACCCCCGCGCCCAGTGGCACCAGATGTTCGACGAGAACGCCCGCATCATGCGCGACCACTACTGGCGCGCGGACATGAACGGCGTCGACTGGGCCGGGACGGTGGCGCGCTGGCGCCCGCTGATCGACCGGGTCGCGACGCACGACGACCTGGAGGACGTGCTCTGGGAGACCGTCGCCGAGCTCAACACGTCGCACGCCTACGTGCGGTCGCCCCACGAGCGCGGCGACTCGTCCCGCAAGCTCGGGCTGCTCGGCGCGGACCTCACACGGACCGCCGAGGGCTGGCGGATCGACCGGGTGCTGCCGAGCGAGTCGTCCGACCCGGGAGCGCGCTCCCCGCTGCGCGCCGCGGGCGTCGACGCGCGGCCGGGCGACCTGATCGTCGCGGTGGACGGCCGGCCGGTGGACCCGGTGGCCGGCCCGGCGGCGAACCTGGTCGGCGCGGCCGACATCCCGGTCGAGCTGACCCTGCGGCGGACGGCGGCCCCGGCGGACGGCGGGACGGACGGCACGGCCGGCCCGGCCGCGAGCAGGGACCGGCGCGTCGTCGTCGTGCCGCTCGCCAACGAGTCCGACCTGCGCTACCAGGACTGGGTGCGGTCGCGCCGCGAGTACGTCGCCGAGAAGTCGGGCGGCCGGCTCGGCTACGTGCACGTCCCGGACATGGTGAGCACCGGGTGGGCCCAGCTCCACCGCGACCTGCGGCTCGCCGCGGACCGCGAGGGCATCGTCGTGGACGTGCGCTTCAACGGCGGCGGGCACACCTCGCAGCTCGTGATCGCCCGGCTCGCCGCGCGCGTCGCGGGCTGGGGGCTGAACCGGCACTACGACCGACCCAACTCCTACCCGGACCGCGCGCCGCGCGGCCCGGTCGTGCTCGTCACCAACGAGTACGCGGGGTCCGACGGCGACATCGTGAACGCGGCCGCGCAGGCGCTCGGCGTCGGTCCGGTCGTCGGTGTGCGCACCTGGGGCGGCGTGATCGGCATCGACGGCCGCTTCGATCTCGTGGACGGCACCGGGATCACCCAGCCGCGGTACGGGCTGTGGCTCGAGGGCAAGGGCTTCGACGTCGAGAACTACGGCGTGGACCCCGACATCGAGGTGCGGCACACCCCGGCGGACTACTTCTCCGACGTGGACCCGCAGCTCGAGGCGGGCATGGCCGAGGCGTTCCGGCTGCTGGAGGAGACCCCGGCGGCCGCTGCCCCGGCCCTGCCGGAGCCGCGGGTGCGCCCCCGCTCGTGACGCGTGCCGCCCGGCCCGGTCGCGAGGGCGCGCCGCTCAGCGGCGCGTCGCCTGCACGAACGTGATCGGGCCGTAGCGGTGCTCCACGTGCGCCACCTCGCGGACGTCGGCGAACCCGGCGTCCGCGAGGAGGCGGAGCAGGCCGCCCTCCAGGTTCCGGGCGGTGTGCGGGTTCCCGGCGACGGCGGCGTGCCCGCGGCCGTGCCCCCGCACCCGGCCGTACGCGCCCGTGCTGCCGGGGCCGCGCCGGGGTCCGCGGCCCTGGCCGTGCTCAGCGCCGTGCTCGTGCCCGTGCTCGGCGCCGGAGCCGTCCGCACTGCCGAAGTCGACGATCGTCACCCGCCCGCCCGGCCGGAGCGCGCGGAACGCCTCGTGCCCGAACTGCACCCGCGCGTCGTCGGGCACATGGTGCAGGGCGAGGGCGGAGACCACGTGGTCGAGCGAGCCGTCGTCGACGGGGAGCCGGTCGGCGAAGCCCTGGACGAGCGTGAGCGGGACGCGGCGGCGGGCGGCCTTGCGGGCCGCGATGCGCAGCGCCGCGGCGTCCGGGTCCAGGCCGGTGACCCGCGCGGCCGGCTGCGCGCGCAGCACGGCGAGCGAGAGGTTCGCGGTGCCGCAGCCGAGGTCCAGCACGGACTCGCCCGGGGCGACGTCCGCGAGCGCCGCCGCGCGGTCGTGCAGGGGCCGCACGCGGGAGAACCGGGTGAACGTGTCGTAGAGCGGGAGCAGCCAGGGCCGGCCCATGCCGGGCAGGAACTCGCGCCCGCGTTCCTCCGGGGTGCGGTGGTCGAGGATCCGCACGGTGCTGTCGTTCATCCGGGTGCCTTCCGTCGTGGTGCCCGCGCCCGTGACGCGCCGGGGCGGCCGTGCCGGCCGCTCGTCCAGCATCGGACATCCTGCGGGCCGCGGACAGGACGGAAGTCGGTGCCGATCGCACGATCCTCGGTCGGGCCGTGCGATCAGAACACGGCGGGCGCGCGTCCGGCACGGCGGGCGGAACGTCGGTAGCGTCGGGGGCGTCGCGACGGAGGGGGACGCATGGCACGGGAGCGCAGCGGCTCGGCATTGACGGTGGTGATCGCGTTCGGCGCCAACTTCGCGGTGGCGGCGGCCAAGTCGGTCGCGGCGGTGCTGACGGGTTCGGCCTCGATGGTGGCCGAGGCCGCCCACTCCTGGGCCGACACCGGCAACGAGGTGTTCCTGCTGGTCGCCGAGCGCAAGGCGGCGCGTCCGCCGGACCAGGACCGGCCGCTCGGCTACGGCCGCGAGGCGTACGTGTGGTCGATGCTGGCCGCGCTCGGCCTCTTCGTCGCGGGCGGCGTGGTGTCGGTCTACCACGGCATCCACGCGTTCGGTCAGGCCGAGGAGGCCACCGACTACGGCGTCGGCTACGCGGTGCTTGCCGTGGCCTTCCTCCTGGAAGGCTTCTCGTTCGTGCAGGCCTACCGGCGCACCCGGGCCGAGGCGCGCACGCTCGGCCGGGACCTGCTCGACCACGCGCTGGGCACGTCCGACCCGACCCTGCGCGCGGTGCTCGCCGAGGACTCGGCGGCCCTGGTCGGCCTGGTGATCGCGGCGGGCGGCATGGTGCTGCACCAGGTCACCGGCGACGCGCGGTACGACGCGGCCGGCTCGGTGCTCGTGGGGCTGCTCCTGTGCGTGGTGGCGTGGGTGCTCTTCGACCGCAACCGGCGGTTCCTCACCGGCGAGGTGGCCGACGAGCAGATCCACCAGGCGGTCCGGGCACGGGTCGAGGCGCTGCCCGGCGTGGACCACGTGGGCTACCTCCGGCTCGAGTTCGTCGGTCCCCGGCAGCTCCTGCTGGTCGCGAGCATCGACCTGCCGGGCGACGACTCCGAGTCCCACGTCGCCGTGCGCCTGCGCGCCCTGGAGCGGCAGCTCGAACGCGCGCCGCAGATCGTCGACGCCGTGCTCACGCTCGCGGTCCCGGGCGACCGGTGAGGTGCGACCGGTGATGGCGCCCCGGCCCGCGGGCGACGCCCCGCCCCCGCTGCGCACCCCGTCGAGCGTCCGCACGGTGCGCCCGGACGGCACCCCGGTGTACCGGTACCAGCCGCGCCTCGGCATGCCGCCGGTGAACGTCGACCTGCACGACGGCGCGGACGAGCACCCGCACCTCCCGCCCGAGCACCGGCACGCCCACGACTTCTACGTGCTGGTGCTCATCGAGCGCGGCTCCGGGCCGGAGGGCGGCGTCCCGCACGACGGCGACCTGTACGCCGTCCCGCCCGGCCGGACGATCGACTCCGGGACGGTCCGGGGCTTCGCCGGCGCGCGGGCCTGGACGCTGGCGTTCACGCCCGACGCCGTCCCCTCGCTCGCCTCCGTCTCGCCGCTGGCCTGGGCGCACCACCCGCTCCTGGCGCTGTTCGAGGCCGAACCCGCGGGGCCGGGGCCGGGGCCGGCCGACCGTCCGCCGGCTCCGACCACGAACGTCCCGGCGGGCGAGCGCCCGCGCTGGTCGGCGTGGCTGACGGAGCTGGCGGAGGAGCTGGCGGCACCGGGCCGGCTCGGCGCGCGGGACGCGGCGTCCGCCCTGCTGACGCGGATCCTCATCGCGGCGGGACGCCTGGCGCCGGCGGCCCCCGCGCCGCCCAACCCGCTCGTGACGCGCGTCTTCGACGAGATCGAGGCGACGTTCCGGGACCCGGTCTCCGCGGCCGACGTCGCCCGCGCGCTGGGCTACACGCCCGGCTACCTGACCACGGCGGTCCGCGAGCGCACGGGGCGCACCCTGCTGGAGTGGATCACCGAGCGCCGCATGACCGAGGTGCGCCGGATGCTGCGGGACACCGACCTGCCGCTCGCCGTCGTTGCCGCACGCACGGGACTGCGCGACGCCACGTACCTGGTCCGCCGGTTCAAGGACCGGTACGGGATCACGCCGGACCGGTGGCGACGGAACGAACGGTCCTGGACTCGTGCGTGAGTTCAGGACTGCCATCGGCTAGTTTTGGGGCACGCATCGGCACGACTGATGTGTGCCACTCGTCGAACGGAGCCCTCACCATGTCTCGCAACCGCGCCCTCCTCACGGTCACCGCGGCCTCGGCTGCCCTGCTGGCCCTGACCGCCTGCGGCAGCTCGGACGAGTCGGGTGGCGCGGGCGACGAGCTCGGGCTGTCCGGGGGCAAGCTGGTCGTCGCGACCGAGGGCACGTACCGGCCGTTCAGCTACCACGACGAGACGGACGAACTGGTCGGGTACGACGTCGAGGTCGCCGAGGCGGTCGCCGAGAACCTGGGCGTGGAGGTCGAGTTCCAGGAGACCCAGTGGGACGCGATCTTCGCAGGCCTGGACGCGGGCCGCTTCGACACCATCGCGAACCAGGTGACGATCACCCCGGAGCGCGAGGCCGACTACGTCTTCTCGACGCCGTACACCGTGTCGACCGGTGTGCTCGTGGTGGCCGCGGACAACAACGACATCACCAGCTTCGCCGACCTGGACGGCAAGACCAGCGCCCAGTCGCTCACGAGCAACTGGAACGACCTCGCCAAGGAGAGCGGCGCCACGGTCGAGGCCGTCGAGGGCTGGGCGCAGGCCGTGGCGCTGCTGGAGCAGGGCCGCGTGGACGCCACGATCAACGACAGCCTCACCTACCTCGACTACGCGAACACCGAGGACGCCTCCGGCATCAAGGTCGCCGCGGAGACGGACGAGCAGTCGCAGTCGGCCTTCGTGGTGACGCCGGAGAACGAGGCGCTCGCCACGGCGATCGACGGCGCCCTGGAGGACCTGCGCGCCGACGGTACGCTCGCGGAGCTCGGCGAGAAGTACTTCGGCGAGGACGTCTCGGAGTGACGTACCGCGTGACGCTCCCCGCCGGGCACCGCTGACGGCGCCGAGAGGGAGACATGGACTGGCAGCTCGTCGCCGACTCGTTCTGGCCGCTCCTGCAGGGCGGCCTCACCGGCACCATCCCGCTCGCCCTGGCGTCGTTCGCGATCGGGCTGGTGCTCGCCCTGCTCGTGGCGCTGCTGCGGCTCTCGCCGAACCCGGTGCTGTCGTGGATCGGCCGGGCGTACGTCTCGGTGATCCGCGGCACCCCGCTGCTGGTGCAGCTGTTCGTGATCTTCTACGGCATGCCGGAGATCGGTATCCGCCTGGACCCGTGGCCGAGCGCCATCATCGCGTTCTCCCTGAACGTGGGCGGCTACGCGGCCGAGGTGGTGCGTGCGGCGATCCTGTCCGTGCCCAAGGGCCAGTGGGAGGCGGCCTGGACCGTGGGCATGTCGCCGGTCCGGTCGCTGGGCCGGATCATCCTGCCGCAGGCCGCGCGGGTGTCGGTGCCGCCGCTGTCGAACACCTTCATCTCGCTGGTCAAGGACACGTCGCTCGCGTCGCTCATCCTGGTGACCGAGATGTTCCGCAAGGCGCAGGAGATCGCGGCGTTCTCGAGCGAGTTCCTCACCATCTACATCGAGGCGGCCTTCATCTACTGGTTGTTCTGCACGGTGCTGTCCGCGGGGCAGAACGCGCTCGAGAAGAGGCTGGACCGGTATGTCGCACACTGAGGACCGCCCCGCCGGCACCCTGCTGACCGCCCGGGGCATCGAGAAGTCGTTCGGCACCAACCACGTGCTGCGCGGCGTCGACCTGGACGTGCGGCGCGGCGAGGTGGTCGCGCTGATCGGCGCCTCCGGCAGCGGCAAGACGACGGTGCTCCGCTCGCTCAACGGCCTGGAGACGCCCGACGCCGGGGTGCTGGAGTTCGACGGCGGCCCCGCCGTCGACTTCGGCGCCCAGGCCGCGGCCCTCGGACGCCGGACGGGCGCCGTCGACGTGCTGGCCGATGACGCGCGGGCGGACGAGGCCCCGATCGAGGACGCGCCGGCGGACGACGTGCCGGCCGACGAGACCGCGGCCGAGGGATCCGCGACCGACGACGTCGCGGCCGACCGGGCCGCCGCCCGGTCCGGGTGGTCGGTGCGCCGCGCCGCGCGCCGTCAGGCCAAGGCCGACCGGGCCGCCCTGCGCGACCGCTCCGCGATGGTGTTCCAGCACCACAACCTGTTCCCGCACCGCACGGTGCTGGAGAACGTGATCGAGGGCCCCACCCAGGTGCAGCGCGTCCCGCGGGAGACCGCGGTCGCCCGGGCCGAGGAGCTGCTGGCCCGGGTCGGGCTGGCCGAGAAGCGCGACGCGTACCCGCACGAGCTGTCCGGCGGCCAGCAGCAGCGCGTCGGCATCGTGCGCGCGCTCGCGCTCCAGCCGGACCTGCTGCTGTTCGACGAGCCGACGTCGGCCCTCGACCCCGAGCTCGTGGGCGAGGTGCTGACGGTGATGAAGGAGCTCGCCGAGGAGGGCTGGACCATGGTGGTGGTCACCCACGAGCTGCAGTTCGCGCGCCAGGTCGCGTCCCAGGTGCTGTTCCTCGACGGCGGCGTGGTGGTCGAGCGCGGCGCGCCCGCGCAGATCTTCACGAAGCCGGCCGAGGAGCGCACCCGCCAGTTCCTCAACCGGGTCCTGCACCCCCTGGACTGACCGGACCGACGCCTCGGACGGACGGGCCGCCCCTGCGATGTTCCCCCTCCCCTTTGAGGCCCGGGTTTCTTCGCTTTGAGCAACCTCAAAGCGAAGAAACCCGGGCCTCGAAGGGGATGAGAGGGGCGCCTTCTAGGTGTAGTTCCCCGTGAGGTTGTGAACGCGTTGAGCTGGGGTCTGGCCGCCGATGCCGGTGTGTGGTCGGTGATGGTTGTAGTGGTGTAGCCATGTG
>NZ_JBVKBM010000008.1:0-126582 GCF_055598465.1 Promicromonospora sp. NPDC110617 | reverse complement strand
GAACCCGAGGGGCCCATGATCGCGGTGAACCGGCCCTGCTCGAAGTCCACGTCCACGCCGTCCAGAGCGCGCACGACCGCCTCACCCTTGCCGTACGTCTTGGTCAGGTTCCTGGCCCGGACGGCACGGGCGGCCCTGCCCGAACCCGGAGCCGGCTGGTCCGCCGGGACGTACACGGTGGTGTCCACGAGATTCTCCTCGGTGATCGACGCTGCTGCGTGAAAGTGGTCCGGCCTTCCCGGGGGTGAACCCCGGTTCGGCCGGCAGCAACGAACCTACGGAGCCGGGGCCGATCCGGACATCGGGCGTCGGCCTGATCCTTCCCTGGTCGTGTCATCCCTTGGTCGTACATCTCGTCAGCCCGGGGTAGGGGCAGTCCCCCAGGGGTTGTGCCCCAGGGAGCACGACGGAGAGCCTGTGGAAACCAAGGTTGTGCACAGAATCCCTGGTCAGGGCCCTGGGCGGGCCGACCGGCGGCCAGGCTGGGGGCATGACCAGAACCTCGTCGTCCGACGGCGCCGTGCGCGTGACCCTGCACCCGGGCGAGGACGTGCTCCTGCAACCGGGCGCTCGCCTCGGCGACGTCCGCGTGCCGCTGGCCGCGCTCGTCCGCCGCCCCGAGCTGCGGTGGGCGCCGCTGACGGTCGACGGGGTGCGCCTGACCGACGACCAGGTGGTCGGCGAGCGCCCGCTGCTGCCCGGCGCGGTGCTGCGGGCGCGGCGGCCCGAGGGGGCCGGGGTGGCTGCGGAGACCGGGGGCGGGCCCGGTGTCGTCGGTCCTGGTGGGGCCTGGCTGGTCGTCCGGGTGGCCGGCCCCGACGCCGGGACCGTCGTGCGCGTCGACGGCCCGTGGGCCGCCCTCCGGGCAGGGGTCCGCCTGCGCCGGGGCGGACGACTCACGATCCGCCGGTCCCGGGGTCCGGCGGACCTGCTCGCTCCCCGGCCGGAGGCCGCTCCGGGCGGCGTCCCGTGGCCGCTCGTGCTGCTCCCCGCGGTCACGTCGCTCGTGCTCGCGGCGGCGCTGCGCCAGCCGGTTCTGGCGGCGTTCGCCCTGGTAGGCCTGGTTGTCGCCGCCCCGCAGCTGCGCGCCGCCCGGCAGCGGACGTCGGGCCGGGGCGCCGCGCGCGGCGGGGTTCGCGAGCTGCCCGGGCCGGCGCGTCTCCTCGCGTTCGCGCACGCCGCGCTCCACGTGTCGCCGGGCGCGTGGACGGCGGCACGGACGGCCTGGGCGGCCGCCCGCGCTCGTGAGGCGGCGCCCTCCGTCGCCGGGTCCGGAGCGGTCGACCACCCGGCCGGGCCGGACGGCCCGTGGGCCGCGCTGCTGCGGGACCGCGCGGTCGCCGTGCTCGGGCCCGCGGACCTCGCCCGGTCGGTCGCCCGCGCGCTGGTCGCCGGGCTCGCCGCCCGGGGCGCGGCCGTGCGGGTCGACGGCGACGCCCCGGGCTGGTCCTGGACCCGCTGGCTCCCCGACGGCGAGGCGTCGGTGCTGGTGGTCGACGCCGGGGTGGGCGACAGCGGCGTCGTCCACGACGGCCTGACCGGCAGCGGCGTGGCGGGCAGGCCCGTCCCGTCGTCCGCCCACCTGGTGGTGTCCGTCGGCGCCGTGCCGCCCGGCTGCCGGGCGACGGTTCACGTGCTCGACGCGCGCCGGGTCCGGATCACGGGGCCGGATGGCGCCGCGCGGACCGTGCCGCTGGTCGGCGTCACCGTCGAGTGGGCGGACCACCTGGCCCGGCTGCTGGCGGGCGCCGCCTGGCTCGGCCGGACGGCCGGCACGCTGCGGGGCTCGATCGGCGGCAGCGAGACCGGCCACGCCCTCGTCGACGTCGGCGTCGGCGTCGGCGTCGGCGGCACCCTCCCTGGGACCGCCGACACCCGGCGGAGCCTCGCGACGGCCCACGCCGACGACCAGCGCCTGCCCGCCGTCGTGTCCCTGACCAGGGCGCACGGCCTCGACGAGGTCCCGGGTCCGGACCAGGTCGCCGCTCGGTGGGCCCACGCCGAGGGACGGGGGTCCGCGCAGGGCCTGGCGACCGCGCGGGGCCCGGCGTCCGCGCAGAGCCTGGCGTCGGCGGAGGACCGGTCGTCCGCCGCGGGCCGGGCGCGCTCCGACGCCTGGGCCGTGCCGCTCGGCCTCGGCGCGGACGGCACGCCCGTGCTCCTGGACCTGGTCCGGGACGGGCCGCACCTGCTCGTGGCGGGCACCACCGGATCAGGCAAGTCCGAGCTGCTCCAGACGCTGGTGCTCGGGCTGGCCCTGGCCCGGTCGCCCGCCGACGTCGCGCTCGTGCTGATCGACTTCAAGGGCGGTGCGAGCCTCGGCGCCTGCGGCCGGCTGCCGCACGTGGTGGGGCAGGTGACCGACCTCGAACCCGGCCTGGCCGCGCGAGCGCTCGCCGGGCTGCGCGCGGAGCTACGGCGCCGCGAGCGGGTCCTCGCCGAGCGCGGCGCGGCGGACGTCGTCGCGCTCCCACCGGGCGTGCTGCCCCGGCTGGTCGTCGTGATCGACGAGTTCCGGGCCCTGGCCGACGACCTGCCCGCGTTCCTGCCGGCCCTGCTGCGCGTCGCGGCGCAGGGCCGGTCGCTCGGCGTGCACCTGGTGCTCGCCACCCAGCGGCCGGGCGGCGCGGTCGGCCCCGACCTGCGGGCCAACGTCAGCGCCCGGCTGGCGCTCCGGGTCACCGATCCGCTGGAGTCGCGCGACGTGATCGACGACCCCGCCGCCGCGTATCTCCCGGGCACGACGCCGGGACGGGCCGTGCTGCGCCTCGGATCGGCGCCGCCCGTGCTGCTGCAGTGCGCGCACGCCACGGCGCCGCCCCAGCCGCGGCAACCCCTGGTGCGCCGCGCACCCGCACGCGCGGGAGCCCGCGCGGCGATACCGGCCGTCGCCGTCCCGGACGCCACCGGCCCGCACGCCACCGGCTCGCACGCTCCAGGACCGGACGTCGCCGGGCAGGACACCGCGGAGCAGGACGTCGCCACGCTGGTCGTCGACGCCGTCCGCCGTGCCGCCAGGACGATGGGTCATCGCCCGGGCCCACCGCCCTGGCTGCCGCCGCTTCCGCGGTCCGCCGGGGCCGCCGACCTGCCTCCGCGCACCCGGCGCGATCGGGACGGACTCGCGCTCGCACTGGGCGACGACGCGGAGAGGCAGCGCCGCACGACGATCGCCTGGCGCCCCGAGGACGGCCACCTCGCGGTGCTCGGCCGGGCCCGCTCGGGCCGCACGACCGCCCTGGTCACGGTGGCCCTGTCGGCGTTGCGCCAGGGCTGGCGGGTGCACGGGATCACCCGCGACGCCGCCGGGCTGGGGGCACTGCGGGACCGTCCCGGCTACGCCGGCACCAGCCACCCGGACGACGCCGAGGCGCTCGACCGTCTGGTGTCCGGCGAGCCCCGGGCACCCCGCGTGCTCGTGCTGATCGACGGCATCGAGGACGTGCGCGCCACGCTGCCCCTCGCGGCGCTGCGGTCGGGCGTGGCGTTCGCCGTCACGGCCGACGGCCCGTCCGTGGGCGGCCTGGCCGCGCGCTTCGGACCGCACCTGGTGCTGCTGAGCGCCGATCGCGCGGCCGACGTCGTGCTCGGGGCGCCGGCGATCCTCGCGGGCGCGGGCGGACCGCCGGGCCGGGCCGCCTGGTGCGGCCGGGGCGACCCCGTGCTGTGCCAGGTGCTGGAGCCGGAGGTCGCGCCACCGGACCAGCCGCGGGCGCTCAGTCCTCCGAGCGCGTCCCGGACGTCGCCGCGACGACGGAGGGCGTCATGAGCAGCACGGTCACGCCCACCGCGATCACGAGGGCCACCCACCCACCCGGGACGGCGGGTCCGCTGCCGCTCCCGATCGCCGCGATCGACCCGATGATCTGAAAGAGCTGCCAGGTCACGACGGGTCCGCGACCAGATCGACGACCCGCGAGAAGTGCACGGCAGCACACCACGAGAACCCAGGCGACTCCCAGGAGGAAGAGAACCAGAAAGAGGCTCACTCCCACGGACATGGAACCGCCCGTAACGAGTTCACCAAGAAGCACCACCGCGAAAGCAACGAGGCCGATCACCTCGACCACGACGCCGATCACGAGGGCACGAAGAAACGGCGGGACACAAGGCGCGAAAAAGGCTTCCAGTACGGGCACGACGGACTAGGATACTTGCGAGACGGGTATTCACAATAGTGTGACGGATACCTCAGGGTTCATGGCCCAGAAACTTCGCCGTAACCCCTTGTGCGAGCGTTCACGAGCGTGTGAACCTAGATGCAGCAATCCCACACACCCCCGAACACACCCCCGTCGGTCGCCGCCTGGCGCTCAGGGATCGGAAAACGATCCACAACCAGACCTGCGCGCCCCAGACGCACGACGACGATGCTCCCTCGTGGCGAGCCGGACGGTGGGAAGTTCCTTCCAAGGAGTACGTGACCATGGACTGGCGCCACCGCGCAGCATGCCTCGAAGAGGACCCCGAGCTGTTCTTCCCCATCGGCAACACGGGCCCTGCCCTGCTGCAGATCGAGGAGGCCAAGGCCGTGTGCCGTCGCTGCGACGTAGTCGACACCTGCCTCAAGTGGGCGATCGAGTCCGGCCAGGATGCCGGCGTCTGGGGCGGCATGAGCGAGGACGAGCGCCGTGCGCTCAAGCGCCGCACCGCGCGCGCTCGTCGCGCAGGCTGAACCTACAGCACAGCACCACCCCGCACCACGATCTCCGCGAGCCACGCCTGGGCAAGCCCCCTCCGCCCAGGCGTGGCTCGCGTCTTTCCTGACGGCGTCAGGAACGGGCCGGCTCGGCCACCCGTAGCACGAGCTGCAGCACCACCTCGGTGCCGCCGCCGGGCCGCGCCGACCACTCGATGGTCCCGCCGAGCTCGTTGGTGACGAGCGTGCGCACGATCTGCGTGCCCAGGCCGCTGCCGGGGCCCCGGCCGGCGGCGCCGCCGTTCTCGGGCAGCCCCACGCCGTCGTCGGCCACGACCACCCGCAGGTCGGAGTTCTCACGCTCCACGGCGATCTCCACGGTGCCCGCGGAACGCCCGACGAACCCGTGCTCGACCGCGTTGGTGACCAGCTCCGTCAGCACGAGCGCGAGTGGCGTCGCGTCCTGGGCCGGCACCATGCCGAACGATCCGGTGCGCACGGTCCGCACCGAGGTGTCCGCCGAGGCGACGTCGGCCGTGAGCCGCAGCGCCCTGCCCACCATGTCGTCGAGCTCGACCTGCTCGTCGAGCGTCTGCGAGAGGCTCTCGTGCACCAGGGCGATCGTGGAGACCCGGCGCATGGCCTCCTCGAGCGCCTCCTTGGCGGCCGGCACGTCCATGCGCCGGGCCTGGAGCCGCAGCAGCGCGGCCACGGTCTGCAGGTTGTTCTTGACGCGGTGGTGGATCTCACGGATCGTCGCGTCCTTGGTGATCAGCTCGCGCTCGCGCCGGCGCAGCTCGGACACGTCGCGGCACAGCAGCACGGCACCGATGCGCTGGCCGCGGTCGGTCAGCGGCATCGCGCGCAGCGACAGGGACACCCCGTGCGCCTCGATGTCCGTGCGCCACGGGGCACGACCCATCACCACGAGCGGCAGCGACTCGTCCACGGGCTGGAGCTGCTCCACCATGTCCGCCGTCACCTCGACGAGGGACTGCCCCACGAGCGGACCGATCACACCGAGCCGGTGGAAGCACGACAGCGCGTTGGGGCTGGCGTACAGCACCTCGCCCTCGGAGTTGAGGCGGATCAGGCCGTCGCCGACGCGCGGCGCACCGCGGCGCGAGCCGGTCGCGGCGTTCGGCAGGGGGAACTCGCCCCGCGGGATCATCGCCACGAGGTCGTCGGCCGCCTCGACGTAGTTCAGCTCCAGGCGCGACGGCGTGCGGCCCGAACCGAGGTTGGTCTGCCGCGCGATCACGGCGACCGCCGTGTCCTTGTGGACGACGGGGATCGCCTCCTCCCGCACGGCGTACGCGCCGAACCAGCGCGGCTCGCGGGCGCGCTGCGCCTTCGCCTCGGCCATCGCCTTGGCGAGCTGCGGACGCTGCCCCTCGGGCGCGAACGAGCCGACGACGTCGTCGTAGTGCACGGTCGCGCCCGTCGAGGGACGACACTGCGCGATCGCGACGAACCGCCCGTCGTCGGTCGGCAGCCACAGGACGAGGTCCGCGAACGCGAGGTCCGAGACCACCTGCCAGTCGCCGACCAGGAGATGCAGCCACTCCACGTCGGCCGGCTCGAGGTCGGCGTGCTCAAGGATCAGGTCACTCATCGCGGACACGCGCCAAGCCTATGTCGGAACCGGCTCATGGCCCGATGAGGACGCGGCGCGTACCCGGGGCCCGGCCACGACTCCCTCGGATCGGACGTGCGCAACGCGTCGGTTAGAGTTCGACCACCGGCATGCCCCGTCGGCGCGAGGAGGAGAGCCCGTGCACCTGACAGTGGACCTGACGTTCCCCGCAGACATCGACGACGTCTCCGCGATGCTCGCCGACGAGTCGTTCGTACGGTGGCGCGCCCAGCGCTCCACCGGCTCGGTGAACGGCGTGGTCGAGCAGGCCGACGTCACGGGGACCGCGGTCACCGGCTTCACCGTGGTGGTGCGCCGCACCCTGCCGACCGACATCATCCCCGTGCAGGCCCGCCCCTTCGTGGGCGCGCACCTCGAGATCCGCCAGGCCGAGGCCTGGGAGGCGGCGTCCGACGGCCGCCGGACGGGCACCGTGGCGGTCGAGATCCTGGGCGCGCCGGTGCGGGTGACGGCCACCGCGGCCCTGACCGCCCTGCCCGACGGCGGGACCCGCCTCACCTACGCGGGGGACGTCCGGGCGACGGTCCCCCTGTTCGGCACCGTGATCGAGGAGGCCGCGGTCGGCGCCGTACGCACCACCCTCGAGACCGAGGCGGCGGCGGGGCGCGACTGGCTCGCCGGCAAGCGCACGGGTACGGCCTGAGCCGTCCCGGACAGGACTTCCCCTGACGGGGCCGCCCCTGCCAGGATGCCCTGCAGGCCGCACCCGGTGTGCGGCCCGACTCAGATCCTGACGAGTTTTTTCCCTTCCAGGCACGACTGCGGCATTTCAGACATCGTTTGCTAATTGGTACTTTACGTTCGTTCCACCTGGTTCGTTTCGCGACGGCGAGGTGCTAGAACCTGAGCGAACATTCGTGTCGGATGTGGGCGAGTTTGTGCTCTGATATCGCTTTCACGCATCCACACGCGTACCGAACCCGAGGAGTATCAGTGCCCACCAAACACGGACCGGTCCGAAGCCGGACCGTCGCCCCCCGCCGCGCGGCTGTCGCTACGCTCGCGGCCTTCGTCCTGCCCCTCACCGGATGCGGATCGCTCCTGGGTGAGGAGACCGCGGGCTCCGACGGCGACGACGCTCCGATCACCCTGACCGTGTCCACGTTCAACGACTTCGGGTACACCGACGAGCTGCTCGCCCGGTACACCGAGGAGCACCCGAACGTGACCGTCGAGCACATCGTGGCACCGACGTCCGACGAGGCCCGCCTGCAGATGCTCAAGGCGTTCACCACGGGTGACGGCTCCGAGCTCGCCGACGTGGTCGCGGCCGAGGTCGACTGGCTGCCGGAGCTGATGGAGCACTCGGAGCTCTTCGAGGACCTGACGGACCCCGAGGTCACCAAGCGCTGGGTGGACTGGAAGGTCGCGCAGGCCACGACGACGGACGGCGAGCTCCTGGGCTACGGCACCGACATCGGCCCGGAGGCGATCTGCTACCGCGCCGACCTGTTCGAGGCCGCAGGCCTGCCGACCGGCCGCGACGAGGTCGCCCAGCTGCTCGGCGGCAAGGACGCCACGTGGGAGCGCTACTTCGAGGTGGGCCGCCAGTTCACGGCGCAGTCCGACGCCGCGTGGTTCGACGGCACCACCGGCATGTTCCAGGGCATGGTCAACCAGCTGCCCGCCGCCTTCGAGGACCCGGCGACGCAGAAGCCGACCGACCTGGCGACCAACAGCGAGGTCCGCGCGATCTACGACCAGATCACCTCCGGCATCAACGACGGTCTCTCGGCCGGCCTGGAGCAGTGGACCCCGCAGTGGACAGCCGGGTTCCAGCAGAACGCGTTCGCCACGATGCTGTGCCCCGGCTGGATGATGGGCCCGATCGAGTCCTACTCCCAGGGGGTCAAGGGCTGGGACGTCGCCAACGTCTTCCCTGGTGGCGGCGGTAACTGGGGCGGCTCGTTCCTGACCGTGCCGTCGGCCGGCCTGCACACGGAGGAGGCCAAGGAGCTCGCCGCGTGGCTCACGGCTCCGGAGCAGCAGACGGAGGCCTTCACGACCGCCGGCGCGTTCCCGTCCCAGATCGAGGCCCAGGACTCCGAGGCCGTGCAGGGCTACGTGAACCCGTTCTTCAACAACGCCCCGGTGGGCACGATCTTCACCGCCCGGGCCCAGTCCATCGACAGCGCCCCGCACAAGGGCCAGTACTACTTCGCCATCCGTGACGAGGTCAACAACGCGCTGGCCGCCGTCGACGCCGGGACGAACAGCCCCGAGATCGCCTGGAACCAGGCGGTGCAGACCGTCTCCGGCTTCCGCATCAAGGAGTAGGCGCACCAGGCTTTCGCCCGCTCCCGCCTTGACACGGCGGGGCACACAACGCAACGATCAGGTCGCGTGGTAGCGCTCCCACACCCCAGGAGTGGGAGCGCTCCCAATGCCGGTACGCAGATGTGCCAAGCCCGGCACGAGAGCGCGACCCGCAAGAACCCGCAGAACCGCAGAACCGCAGAACCCGTAGGACCAGACCGCACGACAAGGGAGTCCCCAGTGCTGAGCAGTACCCGACCCACGCGGCGCGCAGCCGCCCGTACCCTCCAGGCGACCGCCGGCGTGGCCGCTGTCGCCCTCGCCCTCACCGCCTGCGGCGGCGGATCCGACGAAGGATCCGGCGAGGAGGACGGCCCGATCACCCTGAAGGTCGCGACCTTCAACGACTTCGGCTACACCGACGAGATGCTCGCCTCGTACACCGAGGAGCACCCGAACGTCACGGTCGAGCAGGTCAAGGCAGCGACGTCGGACGACGCCCGCGCCAACCTGACCACCAAGCTCGCCGCCGGTGGCGACGGCCTGGCCGACATCGAGGCCATCGAGGTCGACTGGCTGCCCGAGCTCATGCAGTACCCCGACCTGTTCACCGACCTGGCCGACCCGGCGCTCGACGGCCGCTGGGTGGACTGGAAGGTCCAGCAGGCCACCACGACCGACGGCAAGGTCATCGGTTACGGCACCGACATCGGCCCGGAGGCCGTCTGCTACCGCGCCGACCTGTTCGAGGAGGCCGGCCTGCCGACCGACCGCGAGGAGGTCGCGGAGCTGCTCGGCGGCGACGACGCCACGTGGGAGGACTACTTCGCCGCGGGCCGCAAGTTCGTGAAGAAGTCCGACAGCGCGTGGTACGACAGCGTCGGCGGCACCTTCCAGGGCATGGTCAACCAGCTCCCCGCGGCGTTCGAGGACCCGGAGACGGGTGAGCCCAAGGACCTCGCGACCAACACCGACGTCAAGGACCTCTACGACGAGATCACCGGCTCGGTGGACGACGACCTGTCGGCCGGCCTGATCCAGTGGGAGGCCGACTGGGACGCCGGCTTCCAGAACGACGCGTTCGCCACGATGCTCTGCCCCGGCTGGATGACGGGTGCGGTCGAGGAGCGCGCCGGCGGCGTCGAGGGCTGGGACGTCGCCAACGTCTTCCCGGGCGGCGGCGGCAACTGGGGCGGCTCGTTCCTGACCGTCCCGGAGACGGGCGAGCACACCGAGGCGGCCAAGGAGCTCGCCGCGTGGCTGACCGACCCGGCACAGCAGACCAAGGCGTTCGAGGCCGCGGGCACGTTCCCGTCGCAGCTCGAGGCGCAGGACTCCGAGGCCGTGCAGGCCTCCACGAACGCGTTCTTCAACGACGCGCCGGTCGGCGAGATCTTCTCGGAGCGTGCCCAGAGCATCGACGGTGCGCCGTTCAAGGGTGCGAACTACTTCGCCATCCGTGACGAGGTCACCAACGCGCTCAACCGCGTCGACGTCACGAAGTCGCAGGACGCCGACGAGGCCTGGGACGAGGCCGTCGAGAAGGCTGCCGCGCTCGGCTGAGCAGGCACTGCCTGAACCGGGCCCACCCCGGGCCTGAACCGCTGGCCGCGACCGGTGGTCGGGCTCGTCGAGACACCCGTCTCGGCGAGCCCGGCCACCGGTCGCGCCACGCGGGCGTCGCACCGAAGCGGCGACACGACGATGACACAGCGGAAGATGACCGGAAGATGACATGGCCGTCCTGACACCTCAAAGATCAGCACCGGGGTCCGGTGCACCACAGCGCGAGTCGCGCAGACTCGGCTTCTCCCAGCGGCTCGGCCGCTGGGACGTGAAGCTCTCCCCGTACCTGTACATCTCGCCGTTCTTCGTCCTGTTCGCGGTGACCGGCCTGTTCCCCCTCGCCTACACGGCGTACGTGTCGGTGCACGAGTGGAGCCTGCTGGGCGGGCAGGGCGACTTCGTGGGCCTGCAGAACTTCGTGGACGTGCTGAACCAGCCGACGTTCTGGAAGGCCCTGGTCAACACGCTCTCGATCTTCGTGTTCTCCTCGGTGCCGCAGGTGATCCTGGCGATCGTCATCGCCGCGCTCCTCGACCAGAACCTGCGCGCGGCGACCTTCTGGCGCATGGGTGTGCTGATCCCCTACGTGGTCGCGCCCGTCGCGGTCTCGCTGATCTTCGGCCGCCTGTTCGCCGACCAGTACGGCCTCATCAACGGCATGCTCAACGCGGTCGGCCTGGACTCGATCGCCTGGCACGGCGACCGGATCGCCAGCCACGTGGCCATCGCCACGATGGTGAACTACCGCTGGCTGGGCTACAACGCCCTGATCTTCCTCGCAGCGATGCAGGCGGTGCCGCGTGACCTGTACGAGGCCGCCGTGATCGACGGCGCGGGCCGCGTGCGGCAGTTCTTCTCCATCACCGTGCCGCAGATCCGGGCCACCATCATCTTCGTCGTCATCACGTCGACCATCGGCGGCCTGCAGATCTTCGACGAGGTCCGCCTGTTCGACTCGATCGGCCTCGGCGGACCGGACCAGAACTGGATGACCACCGTGGTGTTCCTCTACGACCTCGCGTGGGGCGACCAGCACAGCCTCGGGCGCGCCTCGGCCGTCGCCTGGCTCCTGTTCCTCCTCATCGTGCTGATCGGCCTCGTGAACTTCCTGGTCACGCGGCGGATCTCCTCGTCCGACGGGGTCCGGAAGACCACCCGCAAGCGCAGCACCAGGGGGAACGCATGAGCTCCGTCGCCGTCACCGCACAGACCGCGGGATCGGGTGCCGCCAAGGCGGCTGCCCGCCGCCGGGCCCGGAAGGCCGGCGGCGGCGCGAACCGCCGCGCCGGCTGGATCGTCTACACCCTGCTGGGGATCGTGCTGCTCGTCTCGGCCTTCCCGCTGTACTTCACGCTGCTGCTCGGCTCGTCCGACCCCGTGGAGATCTCGCGCAGCGCCGTGCCGCAGTGGTTCCCCGACCTGTCGCTGTTCACCCAGTTCCAGACGGTCATCGAGTCGACCCAGATCAACTTCTGGAAGGCGCTGACCAACTCCGTGATCATCGCGGTCGTGGTCTCGGCCGCCGTCGTGCTGTTCTCGACGCTCGCCGGCTACTCGTTCGCGAAGCTGCGCTTCCGCGGCCGCGGGCCCCTGCTGGTGTTCGTCATCGCCACGATGGCGGTCCCGACCCAGCTCGGCGTGATCCCGCTGTACATCCTCATGTCGGACCTGCACTGGGTCGGCAAGCTGCAGGCGGTCATCGTCCCGGTGCTGGTCAGCGCGTTCGGCGTCTTCTGGATGACGCAGTACCTGTCGGAGTCGCTGCCGTACGAGCTGATCGAGGCCGCCCGCGTGGACGGCGCCTCGATGATCCGCACCTTCTGGAGCATCGCGCTGCCCGCGGCGCGCCCGGCCGCGGCCATGCTCGGCCTGTTCACGTTCGTGCAGCAGTGGACCAACTTCTTCTGGCCGTCGATCGTGCTCAGCTCGGACAACCCGACGCTGCCGCTCGTCGTAAAGTCGCTGCAGTCGAACTACTTCGTGGACTATTCGTTGGTCATGGGCGGTGTGTTCCTCGTGACGCTGCCGCTGCTGGTGATCTTCGCCTTCGTCGGCAAGCAGCTCGTCGCAGGAATCATGCAGGGAGCCGTGAAGGGATGACCCAGATGACCCGCGAGCTCACGCAGAGCTTCAAGACCGACCCGGCGGCGCCGCGCGTGCCCGCCCCCGGGATCGCGCTGCCGTACACACCGAGCGCGCCGCGCACCGCGCCGTCGTCGAACGCGACCGGGAGCGTGCCCTTCCCGGACGGCTTCCTCTGGGGCGCGGCCACCGCCGCCTACCAGGTGGAGGGCGCCGCCCACGAGGACGGCCGCGAGGACTCCGTGTGGGACGTGTTCGCGCACGTCCCGGGCGCCGTCCTGAACCAGGAGGACGGCGAGGTCGCCTGCGACCAGTACCACCGCTATCCCGCGGACGTCGCGCTCATGAAGGACCTCGGCATCAAGGCGTACCGGTTCTCGACGTCGTGGTCCCGGGTGGTCCCCGGCGGGCGCGAGGTCAACCCGGCCGGCCTGGCCTACTACGACCGGCTCGTGGACGAGCTGCTGGGCGCGGGCATCCTGCCGTGGCTCACGCTCTACCACTGGGACCTGCCGCAGGCGATCGAGGCCGAGTCGAACGGCTGGGTCAACCGCGACACCGCCTACCGGTTCCGCGACTACGCCGTGACGATGCACGAGGCGATCGGCGACCGCGTCGACGTGTGGACCACGCTCAACGAGCCGTGGTGCGCCGCCTTCCTGGGCTACACGGGCGGCCAGCACGCGCCGGGCCGGCAGTCCCGCGAGGACGGGCTGGCCGCGGCGCACCACCTCATGCTGGCCCACGGCCTGGCCGTGCAGGCGCTGCGCGAGCGGGCGCCCGAGGCGAACCTCGGCATCACGCTCAACTTCGAGGTCGAGGACCCGCTGAACCCGGACGACCCCGCCGACGTCGACGCCGCGCGCCGGCTCGACGGTGGGTTCACCCGCATCTTCGCCGACCCGATCCTGCGGGGCGCGTACCCGCTGGACGTGCTGGAGGACGTGCGCGAGTACGGCCTGGAGCAGCACATCCAGGAGGGCGACCTGGAGATCATCTCGACGCCCATCGACTCGCTCGGCGTGAACTACTACCACGGCAACGCCGTGGCGGCGGTGCCGGCCGAGCACCCGCTCGACGGCGGCGCTCCGGTGACCCGTCCGTCGTCGTCCCCGTTCCCGGGCGGCGACGGCGCGTACACGCACCCGCGCGGGCTGCCCGTGACCACCCAGAACTGGGAGGTGCAGCCCGAGGGCCTCACCCGCCTCCTGCTGCGCCTGCAGCAGGACTACACGGGCCCGCGCGGCATCGCCCTGTACGTCACCGAGAACGGCAGCGCCTACGACGACGTCGTGGGCCCGGACGGGTTCGTGGACGACCAGGAGCGCCTCGACTTCGTCGACGTGCACCTGCGCGCCGTCAAGGACGCGATCGACGAGGGCGCCGACGTGCGCGGCTACTTCGGCTGGTCCCTGCTCGACAACTACGAGTGGGCGTGGGGCTACGGAAAGCGCTTCGGCCTCGTGCGCGTGGACTTCGAGACGCAGGAGCGTACGGTCAAGGCGTCCGGCCGCTGGTACGGTCAGGTCGCGCGGGCCAATGCCGTTCCGGAGCGAAATGTCGCACCCGTGCCGTACCCGACCGGCGACGACGGCGGAGACAAGGCGGTTCCGACGGCGTGACGACCTCAGGCCCACCCACCCTCGATGACGTGGCCCAGGCGGCCGGGGTGTCCCGGTCGACCGCGTCGCGCGCCATCAACGGTGGCCTGCGAGTCTCCCCCGAGGCGCAGGCGGCGGTCGACGACGCCGTCGCCCGCCTCGGGTACGCACCGAACCGAGCCGCCCGGTCCCTCGTGACCCGGCGCACCGACTCGATCGCCCTCGTGGTGCCCGAGCCGGACCAGCGCATCCTCACCGACCCGTTCCTCTCCGGCACCCTCGCGGGTGTCAGCGAGGGGCTGGCCGGGACGGACCTCCAGCTCGTGCTGCTGCTCGCCCGCCCGGGCGAGCAGCGCGGGCGGGTGGGCCGCTACCTGCGCAGCGGCCATGTCGACGGCGTCATCGTGGCGTCGCACCACAAGGGCGACCAGCTCGAGACGGAGCTCGGGCCGGCGGCGCTGCCGGCCGTCTTCGTGGGGCGGCTGTTCGAGCCCGACCCGTTCTTCTCGCGCGGCCTGCGCTACGTCGACGTCGACAACGTCGCGGGCGGACGCATCGCCACCCAGCGGATGATCGACCGGGGCCGCCGGCGCATCGGCACCATCACCGGACCGCTCGACATGCCCGCCGGCGTGGACCGGATGACCGGCTGGCGGGACGCCCTGCGCGACGCCGGCCTGCCCGACGACGCGCTGGTCGAGGGCGACTTCACCGTCGCCGGCGCGCACGTCGCGGCCGCACGGCTCCTGGACCGGCACCCCGACCTGGACGGCATCTTCGCGGCGTCCGACCTGATGGCCGAGGCCACGCTGCGGGTGCTCGCCGAGCGCGGCCGCTCCGTACCGGGGGACGTCTCCGTGGTCGGGTTCGACGACCTGGGCATCGCCGAGACGACGTCGCCCCGGCTGACGACCGTGCACAACCCGGTGGTGCAGATGGTCGGCGCCGCCACGAGCATGCTCGTCGACCTGGTCGCGGGCCGCCCGGTCCGCGACGAGCGCCGCATCTTCGCCCCGCGCCTGGTCGAGGGCGACTCCGCCTGACTTCCTCGTTGAGTGCTGGCTATTTGTTGCTTCCCGGGGTCCCGGGCAACAAATAGCCAGCACTCAACGGTGGCTCTAGGCCGTGCGCTGGTGGCCGTAGCGGTGCATCGTGCGGCTGACCGCCTGCTCGCGCAGCATCGTGAGCAGCTCGCGGCGGCCGCTCGCCAGCACCGGGCCGTCCAGCACCGTCACCGAGCCCAGGCGGCTCGCCGCGGCGTCGCGCAGGCCGGGCGCCTCGCCCACCACGCGGATCCGGCCGGTCACCACGCCGTCGGCGACGGACTCGGCGAACGCCTCGTCCGAGACCTCCTGCCCGACGACGGTCGCGTCGACCCCCGCCCGCGCGGCCGCGGCCAGCACGCGCTGCACCTCGGCGTCCGGCGCGCCCGCGCCGACGCGCACCGTGATGCCCGGGACGGGCCGGTAGCGGAACACGTTCGACTCGACGCCGAGCCCGGACGGGTCGTGCGCCTGCGAGAACTCGGTGAGCCAGGCGCGGGCGTCGTCGGCCCGGGCCCAGGCGAGCCAGCCCGCCGGGTCCTCGGTGCGCGACGGCACGTCGGGCGCGTCGGCCCACCGGCCGAGCTGCGCCACGTAGTTGGGGCCGCCCGCCTTGGCGCCGGAGCCCACCACGGAGGCCTTCCAGCCGCCGAACGACTGGCGCTGCACGATCGCGCCGGTGATGTGCCGGTTCACGTACGCGTTGCCGACCTCGACGCGGTCGAGCCAGTGCTCCACCTCGGCGTCGTCCAGCGAGTGGATGCCGCCGGTCAGGCCGAACGAGACGGCGTTCTGCAGGTCGAGCGCTTCGTCCAGGGTGCGGGCGGTCATGATGCCCAGCACGGGTCCGAAGGCCTCGGTGAGGTGGAAGAACGTGCCGGGGCGGACGCCGTCGCGCACACCCGGGGTCCACAGCCGGCCCTTGCCGAGGCCGGCTTCCTGCGCCACCGCGTCGAGACGACGCGGCCGCACGAGCCAGCTCTCGCCCTGCTCCAACGTGGTCAGCGCGCGCAGCAGCTTGCCCTGCGCGGGCTCGGTGAGCGGGCCCATCACCGTGGCCAGGTCGGTCGCGGGGCCGACGGCGAGCGACGACACGGCGTCGACGAGCTGGCGGCGGAACCGCTCGCCCGTCACGGTGCGGGGGTCGCCCACCGAGCCGACGAGGATCACGAGCGACGCGGCGGAGCACTTCTGCCCCGCGTGCCCGAACGCCGAGCGCACCACGTCGGCGACGGCCAGGTCGAGGTCCGCCGACGGCGTCACGACGATCGCGTTCTTGCCCGACGTCTCCGCCAGCACCGGGAGCTCGGGGCGCCAGGACGCGAACATCTCCGCGGTCTCGATCGCGCCCGTGAGGATGACGCGGGACACGCCGTCGTGCGTCACGAGGCGGCGGCCGAGGTCGCCGTCCGGCACGCGGACGAACTGCGCGACGTCGCGCGCGATGGCCGGGTCGAGGCCGATCTCGGGGGCCACCTCGTCGAGCGCCGCGTGCACGGCCTCGACGGCGATCTCCAGGCAGCGCGGCGTGGGCGGCGCCGGCTTGGCGATCACGGAGGAGCCGGACGCGAGGCCGGCGAGCACGCCGCCGATCGGGATGGCGACGGGGAAGTTCCAGGGCGGCGTGACCAGCGTGACGCCGTCCGGCGTGTACCGGGCGCCCGGCCAGGCCTCCGACGCCGGGTCGAGGGCCTCGGCCGCCTGCGCGTAGTAGGCGGCGAAGTCCACGGCCTCGCTGACCTCGGGGTCGGCCTCGGCGACGGTCTTGCCGGCCTCGTGCACCATGGCGGCGACCAGGTCGGTGCGCGCGGCCTCCAGGTGCTGGGCCGCGGAGCGCAGCACGCGGCCGCGGTCCGCCGGGGCCACCTTGGCCCAGGCCGCGCCCGCGCGGCGGGCGAGCGCCACGACGTCGTCCACCTGGGCGGACGTCGCCAGCGGCTCGGCGAGCGCCGGCACGTACCCCGAGCGCGTGCTGGTGACCTGCTGGGCCCAGGCGCGGTGCTCGGCGACCGCGGGGTCGGTGTCGGCGGCGTTGTGGAACGGCCCGGTCATCTGCTCCGGCACGGGGCGCGGACGGCGGCGCGGGGCGACGTCGTCGGCCCCGTAGTGCACGCCCAGCTCGACGGAGGCGCGGAACGCGGCCTCCTGCCGGTCCATGGCGGAGCCACCGCTGGTCGAGCCTGTCGAGACCTGGGTTTCGACAGGCTCAACCCGCGCCGGGGCGAACGCCGCGTGCAGGAAGTTCTGCTCCGTGGCGTTCTCCTCCAGGCGGCGCACCAGGTAGGAGATGGCGACGTCGAAGTCCTCGTCGCGCACGACCGGCGTGTACAGCACCACGCGGCCGCTGTCCTTGGCGACCTCGTCGCGGACGGCGGCGGCCTCGGTGGGCGCCATGCCCTGGAGCATCTCGATGTCGAGCGCCTCGGAGACGCCGCGCGCCCGGCCGAGCAGGATCGCGAGCGCGACGTGGAACAGGTTGTGCGACGCCGCGCCGATGCGGACGGCGCGCGCGCGCTCGGGGCGCAGGGCGTGGTCGAGCATGCGCACGTAGTTGGCGTCGACGTCGGGCTTGGTCGGGTACGGCGCCTGCGCCCAGTCGTGCAGGGCAGCCTCGACGTGCTCCATCGCGAGGTTCGCGCCCTTGACGATGCGGACCTTGATGCGCGCGCCGCCGTCCGCGACGCGCTTCGCGGCGAACTCGGTGAGGCCGTCCAGGGCGCCGAGCGCGTCCGGGAGGTAGGCCTGGAGCACGATGCCGGCCTCCAGGTCGCGGAACTCGTCGCGGCCCAGGATGTCGGTGAAGACCGCGGTGGTCAGGGCGAGGTCGCGGTACTCCTCCATGTCGAGGTTGAGGAAGACGCCGTGGTCGCGCGCGGACCGGTAGAGCGGCAGGAGCTGCTCGACGACGCGGTCCCGGGAGCCGTCGAGGTCCCACGTGACGAGCTGCGCGGCGACGCTGGAGACCTTGATCGACACGTAGTCGACGTCCGGGCGCTCCACGAGCGCGACGGTGCGGGCCAGGCGGCCGGCGGCCTCGTCCTTGCCGAGCACGGCCTCGCCCAGGAGGTTCACGTTGAGGGTGTAGCCCTCGGCCCGGGTGCGGGCGAGGTGCGCGGTGAGGCCGTTGCCGGCGTCGGCCACGAGGTGGCCCACGAGCTGGCGCAGCCGGGCGCGGGCGGCGGGGACCACGATGCCGGGGAGCACCGGGGCGGTCAGCGCGCCGGCGCGGAACAGCGCGCGGTCGCTCGCACTGAGGAACGTGGCGCTGCCGGCCTTCTTGCCGAGACGGGCCAGGGCCTTGGCGGCGACGTGGACGTCCTGGGGACGGGCGACGTCGTCGACGAACCCGACGGCGAGCTCCAGGCCCGCGGGGTCGGAGACGAGCGCGCCGAGGGCGGCGGAGGCGCGGGCGACGGCCTTGTCGGTCTTCGAGCCGGTCGGGGCGGCAGTACCGGTTCCGGCGCCACCCCCGGCGGCGGCTCCCGTGGCGGTGCCGATCCAGGTCCGGGCGAGGGCTACGGCGTCCTCGACGAGGGTGTCGGCGGCGGGCTTCGCGGGCGGCTCGGTCGGAGCCTGCGGCGTCGCGCTGTCCGGTGCGCCTGCGCCCCCGGTCGGGACGTCGGCGGTGTCGGCGCTCCCGCGCCGGGCAGAGGTCTTCATGACACCAGGGTGCACCCGGTGCCGCTCGCGTGTATTGGCAGGATCACTCGCGATCCGCACAGGTTTCGGCCAAGGGGTGACGGCGTGCGCCGCGTACGATCGGGACCCGATGAGCAACCCGCCGAACGGCGCCGCTCGGCCCGAGGCGCGGGCCCTGCTGGCCGCACTGCACCCCGCCATGGTCGCCCTGATGGACGAGCTGTCCGGCGTCATGTTCTGCGCCAAGGACGCCGACGGCCGGTACGTGCTGGTCAACCAGGTCTTCGTGGGGCGCACGCGCGAGCGGTCGCGGCGCGACGTGATCGGCAAGCGCGCCGTCGACCTGTTCGTCCCCGAGCTGGCCGAGCGCTACGAGAGCCAGGACGAGCTGGTCCGCACCACCGACAAGCCGCTCCGGGGCGAGCTGGAGCTGATCCGGCACGTCGGCGGGGCGCCCGGCTGGTTCCTCACGTCCAAGCTGCCGCTGCACGACGAGTCCGGCGTCTACGTGGGCCTCGTGTCCGTGTCGCAGGACCTGCGCTCGGGCGACGCCGACGACGCGACGATCCAGGCCATGGCCCGCCTGCGCGGGCAGGTCGAGGACCTGCTGGAGCACGGCGAGGTGCCGTCCGTGGCGGACCTCGCCGTGCTCGCCGGGTGCGCCCCCGCGTCCCTGGACCGGCGGGTGCGCCGGGTCTTCGGCCTCTCGCCGCGCCAGCTCGTGCTCCGGCTGCGTGTGGACCGCGCGGCCCACCTGCTCACGTCGACCACGGTGCCCCTGGCCGACGTCGCGACCGCGGCGGGCTTCTACGACCAGCCCTCGTTCACGCGCACGTTCGCGCGGCTGACAGGCGAGACGCCGTCGTCGTTCCGGCGAAGGAGCTCAAACCTTCAGCGGGACAAGCGCCGGTAGGCGCGCGCCGTCAGCGGCAGGAAGACCAGGGTGAGCACAGCCGGCCAGAGCACCGCGAGGAGCAGGGCGTGGTCGGCCAGGACTCCCCCGGTGATGCCGCTCGGGTTGCCGAACAGCTCACGGCAGGCGGCCGCCGTCGCGGAGATCGGGTTCCACTGCGCCAGGACCGCCAGCCACCCGGGCATCGACTCGGGCGCGACCAGCACGTTGGACAGGAACCCGAGGGGCCACACCAGCACCTGCACCGCCGTCACGCCTCCCTCGCCGCGGAACGTGAGCCCGAGGAACACGCCGAGCACCAGCATCGCGAACCGCAGCCAGAGCAGCAGCACGACGCCGAGCACGGTGGCGGCCACGCTGCCGGACGCGCTCCAGCCGATGAGCAGCCCGCCCACCATGAGCACCGCGAGCTCGGCCGCGGAGTTCACCAGGTCGGCGCCGGCCCGGCCGAGCGGGACGGCGGCGCCGCTGATCGGCAGCGAGCGGAACCGGTCGGTCACGCCCTTCTTGGAGTCGTTGGCGATGGCGCTCATCGTGGCCTCGATGCCGAACATCATGGAGAGCGCGAAGATCCCCGGCATCAGGTACGCGAGGTAGTCCCCACCGCCGGGCAGGGCGATCGCGCCGCCCAGCAGGTAGCCGAAGACGAGCACGAGCATCACCGAGAACGCGATCCCGAAGACGGGCGTCCACGGCTCGCGCTGCCAGTGCTTGAGGTCGCGCAGGGTGATCACCCAGCTCTGGCGCAGGGTGGCGGCGACGGCGGTCATCGCAGGGCTCCTTCGGTCGGGGCGGGGTCGGTCGGGGCGGGGTCGGTGGGCGCGGCGCCGTGGGCCGTGAGGTGCAGGAACACCTCGTCGAGGGTCGGGCGGCGCAGCAGGATGTCGTCGACCTCCAGGCCGGCGGCGTCCAGCGCACGGACGACGGCGGTCAGCGCCGCCGCTCCGCCGTCCGGCCCGGCCTCGACGGTGACCTGCCGGAGCGCGGCGTCGGCGGTGCCGCCGAGCGCCGCGGCCAGCCGGTCCAGGTCGGCGTGCGCGGGGGCCGTCACGAGCACCCGGTCGCCGCCGAGGCGCCGCTTGAGCTGCTGCGGCGAGCCCTCGGCGACCACCTTGCCGGCGTCCATCACGGTGATCCGGTCGGCGAGCTGGTCCGCCTCGTCGAGGTACTGGGTGGTGAGCAGCACGGTGGTGCCGGCGTCCACGACCTGCCGCACGGTCTGCCAGACCTCGTTGCGGGCCCGGGGGTCCAGCCCGGTGGTCGGCTCGTCGAGGAACAGCAGCGCCGGACGGCGGATGAGCCCGGCCGCGATGTCGAGCCGCCGGCGCATCCCGCCGGAGTAGGTGGACACCTTGCGGTCGGCGGCGTCCAGCAGGCCGAAGGTGCCGAGCAGCTCGTCGGCCCGCTCGCGCGCGAAGGACGTGGACAGGCCGTACAGGCGGCCGAACATCACGAGGTTCTCGCGGCCGAACAGGATCTCGTCGAGCGCCGCGTGCTGGCCCACCAGCCCGACGGACGCGCGGACCGCGGCGGGTTCCTTGCGCACGTCCCGGCCGGCGACGCGCACCTCCCCCTCGTCGCAGCGGGTAAGGGTGGCGAACGTGTTGACGGCGGTGCTCTTGCCGGCGCCGTTGGGGCCGAGCAGGGCGTGGACGGCGCCGGCCTCGATCTCGAGGTCGAACCCGTCCAGGGCGTGGGTGTCGCCGTACCGCTTGCGCAGTCCGCGGGCGACCAGGGGTGGGAGGGACATGGCGTCTCCTTTTCCGTACAGCGTACGACTAACGGCTCGCCCAGCGTAGCATCCATTCCGTACGCCGTACGAAAAAGTTACGGTGGGTCCATGTCGGACCACCCGGACCCCGTCCTCCGCCTCCTGTGGCGCTACGACGACGGCGCGTCGTCCGCGCCCCGGCGCGGGCGCAAGCAGCGCCTGAGCGTGGACGACGTCGTCGACGCCGCGATCCGGATCGCCGACCGCGACGGCCTGCCCGGCCTGTCGATGCGCCTGCTCGCCACCGAGCTCGGGCTCGGCGCGATGAGCCTGTACACCTACGTGCCCGGCCGGGAGGAGCTCGTGGCGCTGATGGTGGACCGGGCGCTGGGCCGCCGGAAGCTGCCCGCGATGCCGGAGGACCTGCGCGACCGGATGTCGCTGATCGCCCGCTTCCACTACGAGGACTGCCGGCAGCACCCCTGGCTGCTGGAGGTCTCCGGGCTGCGCGCCTGGGTGGGGCCGGGCGCGTCCGACCGCTACGAGTGGCAGCTCTCCGCGATCGAGGGGGCAGGCCTCGACGACATCGAGATGGACCAGACCGTCGCCCTGCTCATCGGCTTCGCGAGCAGCGTGGCGCAGGCGCAGGAGCGCATCCGCGCCGAGGAGCGCACGTCGGGCATGACCCAGGCCGACTGGTGGGCCGCGAACGCCGACGAGCTCGGCGTGGTCATGGCGGGCCGCGAGTACCCGCTCGCCGGGCGCGTCGGCGCCGCCGCGGGCGAGGCGTACCAGGCCGCGACGGACCCCGCGCGGGAGATGGAGTTCGGCCTGGCCCGCATCCTCGACGGCCTCGTCGCCCACATCGAGCACAGGCGCGCCGCCGCGGGCTGAACGACGGGGCAGCGCACGGACGTCCGACCGGCGTACCCTGTGACGCGCCCAAGGCCGCCCTCGCGGGCGCCCTTCTTCCCTGCGCTTGGCGGGTCACGGAACGCTGATTCCCAAGCAATGGCACCGACACCGGAAAATCATCGGCCAACACCCCGCAGCCGAGCACATTCGCCCATCGAAGCGATACGGTGAGACCGAGGCGCAAACCCCGCGCCGCGCAACCCGCGCCCCCGCCCCCACGAAGCGGGAGGCGCCGTTCTCCACGGAGGACCCACGTGACGACGACAACGACGTCCACCACCACCCCACCGCCCACCTTCGCCCCGTCCGACGCGCCCGCGGAGGGCTCCGCGCTCGCGACCGCGCACGCGCAGCTCGCCACCGCGGCCGAGATCCTCGGCTACGACGAGGGCCTGCACCGCATGCTGGCCACGCCGCGCCGCGAGATCCACGTCGCGGTGCCGCTGCGGCGGGACACGGGCGAGACCGTGCTGTTCCACGGCTTCCGCGTGCAGCACAACGTGAGCCTCGGCCCGGGCAAGGGCGGCCTGCGCTACCACCCCTCCGTCGACGTCGACGAGGTGCGGGCGCTGGCCATGTGGATGACCTGGAAGTGTGCGGTGGTCAACCTGCCGTACGGCGGCGCCAAGGGCGGCGTCGCCATCGACCCCCGCGGCTACTCGCAGGCCGAGCTGGAGCGGGTGACCCGGCGGTACACGTCGGAGATCATGCCCATGATCGGCCCCGACACCGACATCATGGCGCCCGACATGGGCACCGACGCCCAGACGATGGCCTGGGTGATGGACACCTACTCGGTCAACCGCGGGTACACGATCCCCGCGGTCGTCACGGGCAAGCCGCTGGCGGTCGGCGGCTCGCTGGGCCGCGGCACCGCGACGTCGGCCGGCATCGTGCACGTCACGGGTGCCGCGCTCGCCGAGGCGGGCGTCGACCTGAGCGACGTGTCGGTCGCCGTCCAGGGCTTCGGCAAGGTGGGCTCGCACGCCGCGGAGATCTTTGCGGCACGCGGCTCGCGCGTCGTCGCCGTGAGCGATCAGTACGGCGGCATCCGGAACGACGCCGGCCTCGACGTGCCCCTGCTCATGGAGCACGTGCGGCGCACCGGCTCGGTCGTCGGGTTCGACGCCGCCGACCCGGTCACCAACACCGACCTGCTCGCGCTCCCCGTCGACGTGCTGGTCCCGGCCGCGATCGAGGGCGTGCTCGACGAGACCACCGCGAGCTCCGTCAAGGCGCGCTGGGTGGTCGAGGGCGCCAACGGCCCGACGACGGCGGCCGGCGACGCGATCCTCGCGAAGAACGGCGTCACCGTGGTCCCCGACGTCCTCGCGAACGCGGGCGGTGTGGTCGTCTCGTACTTCGAGTGGGTCCAGGCCAACCAGACCTACTGGTGGACCGAGCAGGAGATCGCCGACAAGCTCGAGTACCGCATGACCACGGCGTACGCCGAGGTGTCGGCGCTGGCCCGGCGCGAGGCGCTGTCCCTGCGCGACGCCGCCCTGGTGATCGGCGTCAAGCGCGTCGCGGAGGCGCACCAGATCCGGGGCCTCTACCCCTGATCCGCCCTCCGGCCCGCGCACGTGTCAGACCCCCAGGTCACCCCGGTGACCTGGGGGTCTGACACGTTCGCCTACGCTGACGCCGTGGATGAACTTGTCGCGCGCCTGCGCGCCGCCGGCTGCGTGTTCGCCGAGGACGAGGCCCGGATCCTGCTCGATGCCGCGACGACGGACGGCGCCGCCGATCCCGTCCGGCTGGAGTCCCTCGTGGCGGCACGGGTCGACGGGCTCCCGCTCGAGCACCTGGTGGGCTGGGCCGAGCTCGACGGGCGCCGCTGGCGCGTGGCACCCGGGGTCTTCGTCCCCCGGCGGCGGTCCGAGCTGCTGGTCCGGGAGGCGGGGGCGCGCGCCCTGTCCGACGTCGCCGCCGTCGCCGACACCGTCGACCACGGCGGCGCCGGCGCACCCGGTGCGGCCGTGCCCGGTGCGGCTGTGCCCGGCGCGGCCGACCGTCCCGTCCTGGTCGTCGACCTGTGCTGCGGCTGCGGCGCGCTCGGCGGGGCCGTCACGGCACGGCTGCTGGCGGCGGGGCACGACGTCGAGCTGCACGCCGCCGACGTCGACCCCGTGGCCGTGGCCTGCGCGCACGAGAACCTGGAGGCGCTGGCCGCCGAGGCCTTCGCCGCCCGCGCGGCGGGGACGGACCTGCGCGGGCACGCCGCCGGGCAGGACGGCTCGTCGCCCGCCGATCGGCCGGACACCGGCGGCGCCCGGCCGCCCGGCCGGCTCGATGCGCGGACGTACACGGGCGACCTCGCCGGTCCCCTGCCCGCCGAGGTGTGGGGCCGCGTCGACGTCCTCGTCGCGAACGCGCCCTACGTGCCCACGGAGGCGATCGGCATGATGCCGCCGGAGGCCCGCGAGCACGAGCCGCAGGCCGCGCTCGACGGCGGGGACGACGGCCTGGTGATCCTGCACCGTGTGATCGACCTCGCCCCGGCGCTGCTGCGCCCGGGCGGCCACCTGCTCGTCGAGACGGGCGAGGCCCAGGTGAGCGCCGCCGTCGGGCAGCTGGAGGCGGCCGGCCTGGTCCCCACGGTCCTGTCGGACGACGACCTGGGCGCCACGGCCTTGGCCGGAACCCGCCCGCTCGCCTGAGGCCCTGGCCGGGATGCGCTTCGAGGCCCGGGTTTCTTCGCTTTCGGGCTGTCGAAAGCGAAGAAACCCGGGCCTCAAAGGTGAGGTGGTGAGCCACCTGGAGCGGCGGGCCGACCGGAGCCGGGCCGCCGCTCCGGCCGGGTCAGCTCCGGCCGGGTCAGCTCCGGCCGGGTCAGCTCAGGGGCTGGCGGTCCGCCCAGTCCGCCAGCAGGGTGCGCGGGCCCGTGAAGAACGGGACCTCCTCGCGCACGTGCCGGCGGGCCTCGGTCGCACGCAGGTCGCGCATGAGGTCGACGATGCGGTGCAGCTCGTCGGCCTCGAACGCGAGGATCCACTCGTAGTCGCCCAGGGCGAACGCGGAGACGGTGTTGGCCCGGACGTCCTTGTAGGGAGCCGCCGCCATGCCGTGGTCGCGCAACATGGTGCGGCGCTCCTCGTCGGGCAGCAGGTACCAGTCGTAGGACCGGACGAACGGGTACACGGACAGGTAGTCGCGCGGTGCCTCGCCGGCGAGGAACGCGGGAACGTGCCCGCGGTTGAACTCGGCCGGGCGGTGCAGGGCGGCGACCGACCACACCGGCTCCAGGGAGCGGCCCAGCTCGGAGGCGCGCAGGCGCTGGTAGGCGCCCTGCACGGCCTCGATCGTCGGGCCGTGGGTCCAGAGCATGAGGTCGGCGTCGGAGCGCAGGCCGCCCACGTCGTACCAGCCGCGGACCACGAGGTCGCCGGAGGTGGCGGCCGGGTCGACGGCGCCGCCGACGGCGGCCTCGGCGTCGGCCACGACGGCCTTGCGCTCGTTCTCGTCCGCCGGGAGCGTCTCCGTCAGCGAGAAGACCGAGAACATCGTGTAGCGGATGCCCTCGTTGATCGCGGTCGTGTCGATCTCGTGCCCGGTGTCCCCGTGCACGTGCGTGTCGTTCATGTCTGCCTCTCTGTCATGGGCGGTCACGGGCGCCGCGTGGACCTCAGGAGTACAGGTCCGTGCTGCACAGGACCGGGACGCCGCTCGCCTCGCCGTCCCGGCGCAGGCAGCAGCCCGGCGCGCAGACCGAGCGGAGGGCCGGGAGCGAACCCTCGGTCGCCTCGGTGACCTGCTCGTCGCGAGCCAGCGCGGCCCGCTCCAGCAGCAGGTCCACCAGGCCGCTCACGAACGGTTCCCGCACGCCGACCGTACCGGCTCGCACAGCGGTGATGCCGAGATCCTTCGCCGTGGCGAGCGCCTCGGTGTCGAGGTCGTAGGCGACCTCCATGTGGTCGGAGATGAATCCGATCGGGGACAGGACCACGTCGCGGACGCCGTCGGCGGCGAGCGACTCCAGGTGGTCGTTGACGTCCGGCTCCAGCCACGGCTGGCTGGGCGGGCCGGAGCGCGAGCAGTAGGCCAGGTCCCACGGGACCTCGTGCCCGAGCCGCTCGCCGACCCGCGCCGCGACGACCGCGGCCAGGTCCAGGTGCTGCTCGGAGTACGTGGCGTGCGAGATCCGCGACGCCGCCTCCATGGTGTCCGGGATCGAGTGCGTGACGAAGACGAGCTTCGCCGCCGCCGGCGTCCCGCCGTCGGCCGCGAGGGTGGCGTACGCCTCGACGACGGCGTCGACGTTCGCCTGCACGAAGCCCGGGTGGTTGAAGTAGGGGCGGATCTTGTCGAACTGGACGCCGGTCGACCCGTCGGCGCCGAGCTGCCCGCGCTTGTCCAGCGTGACGGCGAGGTCCTCGCGGTACTGGCGGCAGCCGGAGTAGGACGCATAGGCGCTGGTCACGAGCGCGACGGTGCGCTTGGCGCCCAGGCTCTCCAGCTCGTCGACGGCGTCGTTGGTGTACGGCGCCCAGTTGCGGTTGCCCCACACGACCGGAAGGTCGAGGCCGCGGGCGGCGAGCTCGGCCTCGAGCGCCGCCTTCAGCGCGAGGTTCTGCTCGTTGATGGGGCTCTTGCCGCCGAACCCGTAGTAGTGCTCGCCCACCTCCTCGAGCCGCTCGTCCGGGATGCCCTTGCCCGCCGTGACGTTGCGCAGGAAGGGCACCACGTCCTCGGGCTGGTTCGGGCCACCGAAGGAGTAGAGCAGGAGGGCGTCATACGGCGCGGCGTCGTGCGCCGCAGGCTGGGGGGAAATCGCGGGCATGCGCACATCCTTCCACCGTCGGGCACACGGGACCGACCGAAGAGGCGCGAACGGGACGTGACATCGAACCGACGCCCTGTCAGAACCACCCCGCTGTCAGACGCACGGGTCACCCGGGTGACCTGTACGTCTGACACTAGGCGCGGGCGTGCGCGTTCCCCTCCCGCAGCCGTTCGCGCAGCCCCGGCAGGGCGCCCAGAAGAGCCGGTGGCACAGGGCTCCGCGTCACCATGGAGAGCGTGACGCGCCCGCGGAAGGGCGCCGGCACCGTGCGGTCGCCCGGGGCGGCGTACCAGCGGGCCACCATGTCGGGCACGACGGCGGCGCACCGCCGCTCCCGCGCCGTCCGGACCGCGGCCTCCGCCGTCGCCCCGGGCCGCGCGTGCGCGCCCAGCTCCGTGAGCCGCCGGTGCAGGACGTCGCCCGTCAGGTCGAGCGGGCAGTACACGACGGTCTGCCCCTCGTACGGACGCCGGCCCGGTCCCGGCGCGGGAGCGCCGGCGGGCAGCAGCGTGACCAGGTCGTGCCGCCCCACCTCCGTGACCACCAGCCCGCGCGCGATCGGGACCTGCTTGGCGATGCCGGTGAACGCGGCGTCGAGGGTGCCCCGCTCGACCCACTCCAGCAGCCGCGGGCCGTGGTCCACCTCCGGCTGCACCACGACGTCGTCGAGCAGCACGTCGAGCGCGGCGAACAGCGTGCCCGCGATGCTCGGGAACGCGCCCACCGAGACGGTGCGCGACTGCGCCGCCGCCAGCGCGCGCTCGACGATCGTGCCCAGGTGGTCCAGGACGTGCGCGGCCTGCTCGCAGAACTCCCGGCCCGCCGCCGTCGGGCGGGCGCCGGTGGTGTCGCGGTCGAACAGGCTCGTCCCCACGCGCCGCTCCAGCGCGGCCAGCCGCTGGCTCGCCGACGGCTGGCTCACCAGCAGCTCGCGGGCCGCGGCGCCGAGCGACCCGTGCCGAGCGACGGCGTCGACCAGCCGCAGGTCCTCGACCGTGGGATATGAGGTCATAGGGCCAGCCTATGGCCCGCCATGTCCGGCAGCCGTCTACCGGCCGACTCGTCACGGCCGCAGGATGGCAGCGTGCGCAACCCACACCTCGTCACGCTGACCGCCACCACGTTCGTCACCTGGACCGGCCAGCGCATCACCGCCGTCGCGCTGCCACTGGTCGCGCTCGACCAGACCGGCGACGCCTGGACCACCGGCCTGGTCGGCGGGTTCGCCGGCCTGCCGCTGCTCACCTCCGGGTGGTGGGGCCGGCCCCTGCGCGCGCACCTGGTCTCGGGACGCGCGCTGGCCCTGCTGCTCGCGGTCCAGGTGCTCGGGCTCGCCCTGGTGCCGGTCGCCGCCGCGACCGTGGGCGTCGGCGCGGTGGTGCTGTGCGCGACCGGCCTGGTCACGGGCGCGACGTCGGCCCTGCTCTCGCCCGCGCAGCGGGCGCTGACCGCGGACCTGGCCGAGCTGCCCGGCAACAAGCCCGGCGCGGGCGCCAAGGCACTGGCCTGGCAGGACCTGGCACACCGCGTCTCCATGATCTTCGCGCCCGCGCTCGGGGCCTGGCTGCTGGTCGCCTGGGGCGCCGAGCCGCTGCTGTGGTGGGAGGCGGCCGCCGTGGCGCTGGCCGCCGTCGCGATGCTCACCGTGCCGGCGGCCTCGCGGGTCGAGCTTGTCGAGACCGAACCGGGTCTCGACAAGCTCGACCAGCGGGAACGGGGCGACCAGCGGGTACGGGTCGACCAGCGGGAGGAGCCCGTCCCTCCCCTGCGTACCGTGCTGCGCGGCAACCCGGAGCTGACCGTCGGCCTGGCCCTGGCGGGCGTCGGGGGCGTCACCTGGTTCGCGTTCGCGCTGGGCCTGGCCCTGCTCGGCGTGGAGCTCGACCGGCCGGGCGAGCTCATCGCCGCCGGGATGGCGGGGTACGGCGCCGCGACCGTCGGCGTCTCGTTCGTCGTGCCGCTCGTGGTTCACCGGGTGCCGCGCATCCCGGCGATCGTGACGTCGTGGGTGGTGTTCGGCCTGGCGTACCTGGCGCTGCCCGCTGCCGCGCCCGACCTGCTCGCCGTGGGTGTGGTGTCGGCGGTGGGCGGCCTGGCCATGCCGTTCGGCATCGCCGCGCTCAACGCCCTCATCGTGGACAGCACCACGGGCGCCGCGCGCCGCACGGCGTTCACCGCGGAGACCGTGCTGCACGCCGGCGGCGCCTCGGCCGGGCTGCTCGCGGGCGGCGCGCTGATCGGCGCGTTCGGGGCCGGGCCGGTGCTCGTGGTGACCGGCGCGTTCCAGGTGCTCGCCTCGGTCGCGGCGGTGCTCTGGCTGCGCGCCCGGCGGTCGCCGGCCCGCGTGCCCTCGCCGGCGCAGGCGAGCGACCTGCTGACCTGAGGCGGCAGTGTGCACGCCGTCGGCAGTGTGTGTCGAGGTCGGCAGCCTGTTGGGAGGTCGGCAGTCTGCATCGAGGTCGGCACAGGCCTGTGCCGACCTCGATGCAGACTGCCGACTTTGCGCGGCAAACTGCCGACCCCACGCCGTGAGCAGCGGGCAGCGCGGCAGACTGCCGACCCCTGCGGCCGACCGCGGAGACCCACCGCCCCTAGCGGCTCGCGCGCACCAGGCTCGTGACGGCCGCGGCGAGGTCGCGCAGGCGGGGCGCGGTGCGGGCGATCAGGTCGTCCAGCCCCACCGGGCCGGGCGCGATCGAGAACGCGGCGGCGATCCCGGCGGCCCGCGCCTGCGCCTCCGGGAGCAGCACCTGCCCGGCCAGCACCACGACCGGCGGGCTGGTGGGCGACGCCGCGGCGAGGCGTGCCACGCCGTCGGCCACCTTGCCGTTCACCGACTGCGAGTCGAAGGACCCCTCCCCCGTGATCACCAGGGCGGCGTCCGCGAGCGCGGCGGGCAGGCCGACCGCCTCGGCGACCAGCTCCGCGCCGGGGGTGGTCTCGGCGCCGAGCACCGCGATCAGCCCGGCGGGCACGCCGCCGGCGGCGCCGGTGCCGGGCAGGTCGGCGACGGCGGCCCTCGTCTCGCGCTCCAGCACGTCGGCCCAGTGCGCGAGGGCGGCGTCGAGGAACTCCGTCTCGCCGTCCCGGGCGCCCTTCTGCGGGCCGAACACGCGGGCGGCGCCGTGCTCGCCGACCAGCGGGTTGGTGACGTCGACGGCGAGCCGCCAGCGCACGTCGCGCGCCCGCGGGTGCAGCCCGGACAGGTCGAGGGAGGCGACGGAGGCCAGCCCTTCGCCGCCGTCGGGCACCTGGTCGCCCTCGGCGTCGAGGAGCCGGACGCCGAGGCCGGTCAGGATGCCCGCGCCGCCGTCCGTGGAGGCGGAGCCGCCCAGACAGACCAGCACCTCGGCGACGCCCGCGTCGAGCGCCGCGCACGCCAGGTCGCCGGTTCCGCGCGTGCTCGCGTGCAGCGGCTGGAGCGGCACGTCGGAGACGCCGGGCAGGCCGCTGGCCTCGGCGAGCTCGACCACGGCGGTGCGCCCGTCGGGCGAGACCGCCCATCTGGCCGACGTCGGCCGCCCGATCGCGTCGACCGTCTCCGTCACGTGAGCGGCACCGCCCCAGACGGCGAGGAGCGCGTCGAGGGTGCCCTCACCGCCGTCGGCCATGGGCAGGCGTGTGACGACGACGCCGGGCGCGGCGTCCAGGACACCGTCGGCGATCGCGGACGCGACCTCGGACGCAGACAGGCTGCCCTTGAACGAGTCCGGGCAGACGACGATGTGCAGCGGCTCCACGCGCCGATCGTAGGCCGTCGCGGCCGTCACGCCGCCAGGATCTCGGCCACCGGGACCGCCTCGGCGCCGAACGCCTCGGCCACCCCGGCGTTGGTGATGTGCCCGGCGTGGGTGCTCAGCCCGCGGGCCAGGGCCTCGTCGGCCCGCAGCGCGTCGCGCCAGCCCCGGTCCGCGAGGGCCACCACGTACGGCAGCGTCGCGTTGGTCAGCGCGCGGGTCGACGTCGCGGGCACCGCACCGGGCATGTTCGCGACGCAGTAGTAGAGGGTGTCGTGCACGGCGAAGGTCGGGGCGTCGTGCGTGGTGGGGTGCGAGTGCTCGAAGCAGCCGCCCTGGTCGATCGCGATGTCCACGAGCACGGCGCCCGGCTTCATCACCTTGACCATGGCGTCGGTGACGATCTTGGGCGCGGCGGCGCCGGGGATCAGGACCGACCCGATCACCAGGTCCGCGCCGGCGACCTGGTCGGCCACCTCGTACGTCGTCGACACCCGGGTGCCGACGGCCCCGCCGAACCGCGCCTCGATGCGGCGCAGCGCGGGCAGCGACACGTCCAGCACGGTGACGTCGGCACCCATGCCGAGCGCGTTCGCGGCCGCGTGCTCCCCGGCGACGCCGCCGCCGATCACCACGACCTTGGCCCGGGGCGTGCCGGGCACGCCGCCCATGAGCACCCCCGTGCCACCGTGCGGCCGCATCAGGTGGTAGGCGCCCACCTGCGCGGACAGGCGTCCGGCGACCTCGCTCATGGGGCTCAGCAGCGGGAGCGAGCGGTCGGCCAGCTGCACGGTCTCGTAGGCGATGGCCGTGGTGCCCGCGGCGAGGAGCGCGTCGGTGCAGGACGCGGACGCCGCGAGGTGGAGGTAGGTGAACAGGGTCTGGTCCGGGCGCATGAGCGCGTACTCGGGCTCGATCGGCTCCTTGACCTTGACGAGCAGGTCGGCCTCGGCCCAGACCTCCTCGGCCGCGGGGACGGTGCGCGCGCCGGCGAGCCGGTAGGCGTCGTCGTCGAAGCCCGAGCCCTGCCCGGCGCCGGCCTGCACCAGCACGTCGTGCCCACGGCGGACCAGCTCGTGAGCACCGGCGGGCGTGAGCGCGACCCGGCTCTCGTTGTTCTTGATCTCCGTGGGAACGCCGATGTTCATAGGGTGACGGTAAGCACCTCGCGGTGTGCGGGTCCAGACCACGTTCCCGAATAGAATGTTCGGCGAACCTGCACAAGGATGTGCCCATGCTCAACCCCTGGCGCCTGCGCCTCCTGCACCAGCTGCACCTGCTCGGGACGGTGCGCGCCGTCGCCGACGCGACGCACCTGAGCCCCTCCAGCGTCTCCCAGCAGCTCTCCACGCTGGAGACGGAGGCCAGGACCCAGCTCTTCGAGCGAGTCGGACGGCGCATCCGGCTCACGCCCGCGGGCGTCACGCTCGCGGGCCACGCCGCGCAGATCCTCGACCGCATCGCGGCCGCCGAGGCCGACATCGCGGACCTGCACTCGGAGCCCACCGGGGTGGTGCGGCTGTCGGCGTTCACCAGCGCGTTCCACGGCATCGTCGTGCCCGCCGTCGCGGCCCTCGCCGAGGAGTACCCGCGCATCTCGGTCCAGCTCACCGAGGCGGAACCCCAGGTCAGCCGGGGTGCGTTGCAGCGCGGCGAGGTGGACGTCGCCATCTGCGCGGACTTCCCGGACGCGCCCGTGCCGCCCGACGCCGACCTCGCGCGCCTGCCGCTGACGGGCGACCGCGTGGTGCTCGTGACGGCACGCGACACCGTGACCGGCGAGCGTTCGGGGCGCGTGGACCTGACCACCCTGGCGGGCGAGCCGTGGGCGTTCGAACACCCCGGGGCGCACCTGGCCGACCTCGCCGAACGCCTGTGCCGGCGCGCCGGCTTCACGCCGCGGGCCGTGGCCAGGTTCGAGAGCCACGGCACCCTGCTGAGCCACGTCGAGGCGGGCCTGTCGATCACCCTGCTGCCGCTGCTCGCGGTGCACGACCGCTACGCCGTGCGCACGCTCGACCTCGTCGACCCGCCTCGGCGCGACATCCACCTGGTGGCGCGCCGCACGACGCTGGACCGCGCCGCGGTGCGCATCGTCGTGGAGGCGCTCCGCGGCCAGGCGCGAAGCGCCTGATCATGGGCCTGATCAGCGGCCCCGACCAGCGGGCGGGCCCACCGGCCCGGCCCCGTCAGAAGTCGTCGATGTCCGCCTGCGCCCCGCGCAGCGCGTCGGCGAGCTGGCGCAGGTGGTCCAGGTCCTCCGCGTCGAGCGCGGGCCCCACGTAGTGGGCGATGGACCGCACGTGCCGGCGCCCGAGCTCCTTCTGGGTCTCCGAACCCTCCGGTGTGAGGCTCACCAGCACGCCCCGGCCGTCGTCGGGCGAGGGGTGCCGGCGCACCAGACCCCGCTTCTCAAGCCGCTCCACCATGCGCGACAGCGAGGACTGCGCCATCAGGATGTTCTCGTTGAGCTCCCGCAGCCGGAGCGTCTCGCCGGGCGCGAGCGCGAGCGTGAACAGCACGTCGTACTCACGCATGCTCAGGTCGCCCCAGATGTCGTCCGCCAGGAGCCGGCGCATCACCGTCACCTGAGCGCGAAACAACGACTCCCACGCCTCGGCGGCCTCCCGCGCCGAGGGCACCCGTCGCTCGGTCATCAGTGCGCCCACCTTGTCATCTTCGGCACGCTACCTGACTGAACTTTCAGTCACCTACCTGGGCACGTGGTGGCGAATTTCACCATGCGAATTTCCAGCGGGCGCAGGGTTCCGGGCCGCGTCCGGGACGGCTCCGGTCACCGCCCGAGGCGGCGTTCCCGGAGGGAGAAGTCGCGCAGCGCGCGCAAGAAGTCGACACGGCGGAACGCGGGCCAGTACGCCTCGCAGAAGTAGAACTCGGTGTGCTGGCTCTGCCACATGAGGAACCCGCCGATGCGCTGCTCCCCGGAGGTGCGGATGACCAGCTCCGGGTCGGGCTGCCCCTTGGTGTACAGGTGCTCGGCGATGTGCTCCACGTCGATCGACTCGGCGAGGTCCGCCAGCGTGGCCCCGTCCTTCGCGCGCTCGGTGAGGTAGGAGCGGACGGCGTCGGCGATCTCGGTGCGGCCGCCGTACCCGATGGCGACGTTGACCTGGAGGCCCTTGACCCCGGCGGTGCGGTCGGCGGCGGCGCGCAGGGCGGCGGCCAGCCGCGCGGGGAGCAGGTCGAGGCGGCCGATGACGCGCAGACGCCAGCGGCCGGACTCCGCGAGGTCGGAGACGGCGTCCTCGATGATGTCCAGCAGGTTGCTCAGCTCGTCCGCCGACCGGCTCAGGTTGTCGGTGGAGAGCATCCACAGCGTGACGACCTCGATGCCCAGCGACTCGGCCCAGCCGAGGAACTCGGTGATCTTGTCGGCGCCGCGGCGGTGGCCCGTGGCCGCCGTCTCGCCGAACGAGCGCGCCCAGCGGCGGTTGCCGTCGAGCATCACACCGATGTGCCGGGGCAGCGTGGCGCCGTGCAGGGCGGACGCCAGGCGTCGCTCGTAGAGGCGGTACAGCGGGCTGGGCAGGCGCACGGATACCTCAGGGGATCGGGCCGTCGGACCCGCGGTGCGCGGTCCGGACGGCAGCTCTGACGCTGGGCTTCGTACCCGGCAGGACGTGGACAAAGGTACCCCTCGAACACGCATGTTCCTGCCGCCCCGGGTCCTTCGAGGGCACTGGGCGGGCGACTCCCGCCAACCCGGCGCAGGATCTTCACAAGGCCCCTGTCCGGCCTGCGGCCACCTAACCTACGCTAGAGTAAGTTACGCGACCGTAGGTAGTGTCCCGGCACCAGGAGGGCACCGGTCGCCGACGGTGAGGAGACCACGTGGTTGCCCAAGCAGACGGGCCCGACCGCCCGGCCGGCCGCCTGGACGAGGTCACGAGCAAGGTGTCGGAGACGCTGCAGGACATCTCCACCTCGGTGTCCTCGACCGTCGAGAAGGTCGAGAAGAAGGTCAAGCCCCGCCTGCGCGGCTGGATCCACGCCGGCACCTTCCCGCTGGCCCTCGCGGCCAGCGTCGTGCTGATCGCGCTCGCGCCGACCCCGGCGGGCAAGATCTCCGCGTCGGTCTTCGGCCTGAGCGCCTGCCTGCTGTTCGGCGTCTCCGCCGTCTACCACCGTGGCAACTGGTCCCCCCGGACCGAGGCAGTGCTGCGCCGGCTCGACCACACCAACATCTTTCTGATCATCGCCGGGACCTACACCCCGCTCGCGGTGCTGCTCCTGCCCCCGGGCCAGGGCACCGTGCTGCTGGCGCTGGTGTGGAGCGGCGCGCTGCTCGGGCTGCTCGCCCGGATCTTCTGGCTGAACGCGCCCCGCTGGGTCTACGTGCCGGTCTACCTCGCCCTCGGCTGGGTGGCCGTCGCCTACATGGGCCAGTTCTGGGCCACCGGCGGACCGGCCGTCGTCTGGCTCATCGTCGCGGGCGGTGTCTTCTACACGGCCGGCGCCGTCGTGTACGGCACCAAGAAGCCCGACCCGAGCCCCGCCTGGTTCGGCTTCCACGAGATCTTCCACGTGTGCACCGTGCTCGGGTTCGCCTGCCACGTGGTCGCGATCTACCTGGCCAACCTCGCCATCTGATCGTCGGCCGCGGTGCCGTTCAGGCCCTCGCGGAACAGCTCCTCGAAGAGGGCGCCGTCGGCCGTCGTGCCCACGTGCTGGGGTGTCCCGCCCGGAACGCTCACCGTGCGGCCCGACGACGGCCCTTCCAGCACGACGTCGACCGGGCGCACCCGGTAGCTCACGCCCTCGCCGGTGACGAGCGAGACGGCGGCCAGGGCGTCCCACCAGAACATGACGCCCTGCCCGATCAGCTCGGGCATGCCCGGCTGCGTCACGATGGCGTGCACCGTCCGGGCCTCGTAGGTCACCGCCCCGGCCCCCAGGCGGTCCACGAAGGCAGGCGTGATCGGCACGTGGTTCGTGGCGTCCAGCCCGACGACGCTCACGCGGGCGCGCGGCACGGTGGCGAACACGTGGTCGGCCGCGGGCGGGTCGATCCACATGTTGACCTCCTGGGTGTTGTCGAACCCGGCGGTGGTCGAGCCGAACAGGTTGCCGCCGACGTCGAAGGCGCCGCCCATGACGACGACGCGGCCCAGGCGGTCGCGCAGCGTGCGCGGGCCCAGCCGGTCCAGCGCCGCCGATACGTTGCTGAGCGGCCCCGTGGCCAGCACCGTCACCGGCGTCCGCGACGCGCGCACCGTGGCCGCGATGAGATCGGCCGCCGACGTCGGACCCGGCACGTCCGGGACGTCCGCGTCGCCGAGGGCGCCCGACAGGACCTGCTCGAACAGCACGCGCGCCTCCGGCGGCGGCTCGTTGACCCACTCCGGCGACCCGTCCGCGACCGGCACGTCGGGCAGGCCGCAGTCGGCCAGGATGGTGCGCGCGTGCGTCAGCGAGCGCCCCGGCGTGCCCACGCCGTTGTTCACGACCGTGACGGCGCGCAGGTCGATCAGCCCGCGCTTGTCGGCCTGGCACAGGTACAGCAGGGTCGCGGCGTCGTCGAAGTCCAGGTCGGAGTCGTAGACGACGGGTACGGGCCGGGCGGGCCCGCCGGCGTCGGTCCCGCCGGGCCGCTCGACGGCGGTGGCCGGCGTCACCGCGCCACCGGCCACGCCCAGGGCGAGCGCCGCCGATGCGAGTGCACGAACGCTCGACGAGAATCTCCGGGCGACCACCATGACGCTCTCCCTCCGACGACGGATGGAGCCATGGTGCTCGCGCGGCCGGCGCCTGCCCACGACATTCGGCGCTGTCCGAAAGCGCTCAGGCGCCGGTGGGGACGACCGTGTACCGGCGGTTCGCCAGCGACGGGTTGGTCCTGCGCACGGCGGCGAGCGGCGCGGGATCCAGGTCGACGGTGCGGTAGGCCTGCTCCTCGCCCATCTCCAGCCCGACGACGCCGTCCGGGCCCGCGAGCAGCGTGCGGCCGGTGACACCCTTGCCCGTCATGCCGACGCCGATGACCACCGCGGTGTTCTCGATGGCCCGCGCGGTCAGCAGCGTGCGCCAGTGGTCCGCCTTGAGCGGGCCGGCGACCCAGGCCGCCGGGTACACCAGGACGTCCGCCCCGGCGTCGACCACGCGGCGCGCCGACTCGGGGAACCGCAGGTCGTAGCAGGTCAGCACGCCGAACGTGAGCCCGCCCAGGCGCAGCGTGACCGGCTCGGCGTCCGCGGGGCCCGGTTCGAGCAGCTCCGACTCCTGGTACCCGAACGCGTCGTACAGGTGCACCTTGCGGTAGACCCCGGCGAGCTCGCCCGCGCCGTCGACCACGACCAGGGCGTTCGCCGCGCGGACGCCGTCCGAGCCCGGCAGGGTGACGCCGGCGATCACGGCGACCCCGTGCTTGCGCGCCCGGTCTCGCAGGAGCGTGACGAACGGGCCGTCGAGCGGCTCGGCGTGCTCCGGCCCGACCCCGCGGGGGTCGTAGGCCGACGCGTACTCCGGGAGCACCAGCAGGTCGGACCCGACCCGGTCGGCGACCTGGAACGCGTCGGCCACCGTCTGGCGGTTGGCCGCGTGATCGTCCGAGACCGCCACCTGGGCGACGGTCACGCGGACGGCGCCGGGCGCTGCGGTGGCCTGGTCAGGCACCCGGACCGCCGCGCTCGCCGGTGGCCGGCCCGTCGGCAGGGCTCTCGGCAGACCCGGCGGTGTTGTTCGCGGCGTCGGGCGACGCGCCCGGCTGGGTGCCGGGCTCGCTGCCGGAGAAGTCCGGCTCGCCGTCCGTGCGCCGGAAGCCGATGCCCTCGGGCTGCTCGATCGGCAGCCCCTGCTGGCGGGCGTTGTGCCCGGCCCGGCGCAGGTGCTTGCTCATGTTCAGGAACAGCAGCACGCACGCGAGGGCCAGCGCGAACGTCACGAGGAAGCCGACCAGGCCCGGGGAGACCTGCCACGACTCCAGCCCCGGGCGGAGCTGCCCCTCGGTGGGGTTGGGCGACGGTTCGGTCGCGAGCGCGAGCGCGCCGGCGAACAGGGGGCTCATGCGTGGACCTCCGACCGGACGCCCTCGAACAGGTCTGCCTCGTACTCGCCGGGGGCGCGCTCCGGCAACGGCACGCGCGACTCGGCCAGCTCGTACTCGTCCCAGGGCCAGACGTCGACCTCGAGGTCGCGCGGCACCGCGAAGAAGAACCCGGTGGGGTCGATCTGCGAGGCGTGCGCCGTCAGCGCGGCGTCGCGGTTCGGGAAGAAGTCGGCCACCGGCACCAGCGTGGTCACGGTGCGCTCGGGGATCTCGCGCGCGTCGCGCGACTCGACCCACTCGCCGAACGGCGACTCCAGCCCGGCGCCCTCGATGGCCTCGTGCACCGCGCGGATGCGCTTCATCGAGAACCCGTGGTTGTAGTACAGCTTGAGCGGCTCCCACGGCTCGCCCGTGCCGGGGTAGCGGTCCGGGTCGCCGGCTGCGGCGAACGCCTCGAACGACACCTCGTGGCACTTGATGTGGTCGGGGTGGGGGTAACCGCCGGACGGGTCGTACGTGGTGATGACGTGGGGCCGGAACTCGCGCACCGCCCGCACCAGCGGCTCCGCCGCCTCCTGGAGCGGGACCAGCCCGAAGCAGCCCTCGGGCAGCGGGGGCAGCGGGTCGCCCTCCGGCAGGCCGGAGTCCACGAAGCCCAGCCACTGCTGACGGACGCCCAGCGCCTCGGCGGCCCGGGCCATCTCCAGGCGACGCACGGCCCGGCGGCCCTCGATCGACTCGAACTCGTGCCCCTCAGGGACCTCGAACGACGGGTTCAGGACATCGCCCCGTTCGCCCCCGGTGCACGTCACGACGAGGACCTCCACCCCCTCTGCGGCATAGCGGGCCGTCGTCGCGGCCCCCTTGCTCGACTCGTCGTCAGGGTGCGCGTGCACCGCCATCAGACGGAGCGGCTCGCGCTCGGGTACGGACACTGGGTCCTCCTGTGGGGCAGGGACTGGGTCTGGGTCTGAGAGTCCGAAGGTCTGAGAGACAATCACTCTCATGGACCATGATGGTCCACGGACAATCTTGCTACGAACCACCGACACCCCCGATCCGAGCGAGCTGTGATGAGCGACCACGACCCAGCCGTCCCCACCGGTGACGCGAACGAGCCGGCGCCGGACCTCGCCGCGCGCTACGGCCGCGGGCGGACCGGCACCCGGCAGCCCGCCGCGCGGGCCGGGCACGACGACCCGTGGGACGAGGCCGACGGCGTCCGCCCGCGGCCCAGGCTGTCGGTCGGTGCGCGCATCGCCGTGGCCCTGGCGCTGGCCGCGGGCGTCGCGATCGCCGCGTGGTTCACGATCGTCGACACCCGGCGCGACCCCGTCAGCTTCGTCGACGTCGGGTTCTCCGTGGCGAGCGCCGAGGAGGTCGAGGTGACGTTCGACGTCAGCATGCCGCCCGGGACCGAGGCCGTGTGCACCGTGACCGCCCTCGCGCGGAACTTCGCCGAGGTCGGCGCGGTCGACGTCGAGGTGGGTCCGGAGGAGGCGCGCACCACCCGCCACGTGGTGACGATCGCCACGACGGAGCTCGCCACGACGGGCCTCGTCGACCACTGTGACCTGCGCTGAGAGTTCGCCCTCGGAAATAGATACACCGTCCGCTCACAGCGGAACCGGGGAATGTCTTGGCACGTCTTTCCCGGCAATTGGTATTCTCGTCGTTTCACACGCTGTGTTGACCGGCTGACGCGCGTGCCCGTTCCGCTCCGTCGGCCGGGATCTGCGCGCTGCCAAAACTGTGGCTCGAACGAGCAACGACGAAAGGAGAGCCCCCGTGGCCGACGCTTCTGTCACCTGGCTCACCCAGGAGGCGCACGACAAGCTCAAGGCTGAGCTGGAGCATCTCTCCGGCCCGTACCGGTCGGAGATCACCGAGCGCATCGCCGCTGCCCGTGACGAGGGCGACCTCAAGGAGAACGGCGGATATCACGCCGCACGCGAGGAGCAGGCGAAAAACGAGGCACGCATCCTCGAGCTCACCGAAAAGCTTCGTAACGTCCACGTCGGCACGCCGGCGGACGACGGCAAGGTCGAGCCGGGCATGGTCGTGACCGCTATCGTCGCCGGCGACGAGATGAACTTCCTCTTCGGGTCGCGCGAGATGGCCGGGTCCACGGACCTCGACGTCTACTCGCCGACGTCGCCCCTGGGCGCCGCCATCGACGGCAAGTCGATCGGCGCGAAGACGAGCTACCACGCACCCAACGGGAACGACATCCCGGTGGAGATCACGGGGGCCAAGCCCTTCCAGGGCTGACGCACCGACCTGACGGACCTGTCAGACGTACGGATCACTCCGGTGACCTGTGCGACGGACAGGTCCGTCGGCGTCTGACAGCTCCGCGAGCCGCCGGCTCAGAAGCTTGCGGTCGCCCTCCCGGTCCACCTGGTCCAGGGCCCGGCGGTACTCCGCGGCGGCCTCGTCCGGCCGCCCCGCCCGGCGCAGGAGGTCGGCCCGCATCGCCGGGAGCAGGTGGTAGGCCGCAAGCTCGGGCGCGGACGTCACGGCGTCCAGCTCGGCCAGGCCCTCCTCGGGCCCGCGCAGCATCCCCACCGCGACCGCACGGTTGAGCGCCACCACGGGCGAGCGCGTCATGCCGAGCAGGACGTCGTAGAGGGCCGTGATCTCGGCCCAGTCCGTCTCCTCGGCCGACGGCGCCCGCACGTGCAGCGCCGCGATCGCCGCCTGCACCTGGAACGGGCCCGCCCGACGTCTCGCGAGGGCTGCGTCGAGCACGTCCAGGCCCTCGGCGATCTCGTCCTGCCGCCAGAGCGAGCGGTCCTGCTCCTCCAGCAGCACGGGCACGCCGTCCGGGTCCAGGCGGGCGTCACGCCGGGAGTACTGCAGCAGGAGCAGGGCGAGCAGCCCCGACGCTTCCGGCTCGTCGGGCAGCAGCCGGGCGACGAGCCGGGCCACGCGCACGGCGTCGTCGGCCAGCGCCCGGCGCGCGGCGGCCCCCGCGACGTCGTCCGCGGGTTCGGCCCACGCGTCGTAACCCTCGGTGAACAGCACGTACAGCACCGCGAGCACCGCGGAGACGCGCTCGTGCAGCAGCTCGGGCGGCGGCACCCGGAACGCGATGCCCGCGGCGCGGATCTTGCGCTTGGTGCGGGTCAGGCGCTGGGCCATCGTGGCCTCCGGCACGAGGAAGGCCCGCGCCACCTGCGCCGTCGTCATACCGGTGAGGGAGCGCAGCGTGAGCGCCACGCGGCCCTCCAGCGGCAGGGCCGGGTGGCAGCAGGTGAAGACCAGGCGCAGCAGGTCGCCGTCGGGCTCCTCCGGCCCGACGGCGTCCCACGCCGCGCCGTCGAGCGTGCTCACTGCCGCGTCGCCCACCGGGTCGAGCTCGGCCGCGCCGTCGTCGGCCCCGGGCACCCCGCCGGCCCGGTAGGCGAGCCGGGCCGCGGTAGCTGTCTTCTCCCCCTCCACCTTGCGGCGCCGCAACCGGTCCAGCGCACGGTTGCGGGCCGTGGTGGTGAGCCAGGCGCCCGGGCGGTCGGGGACGCCGTCGCGCTCCCACGTCCGCAGCGCGACCGCGAACGCCTCCTGCGCGCAGTCTTCCGCGAGGTCGAGGTCGCCCGTGCTGCGCGCGACGGCGGCGAGCACGCGGGCCCACTCGTCCCGGAAGGCGGCGGACACGGCGTCGCCCACGGACGCGTCGGCGGTGCTCATGCCCCGGACGGCTCGTCGTCGACCGGCCAGTAGGGATGGACTTCGACAAGGCCGTCCCGCGCCCCGGGGTACGACGCCGCGATCGCGAGCGCCGCGTCCAGGTCGGGCGCCTCGATGATGTCGAAGCCGCCGATGATCTCTTTCGACTCCGTGAAGGGGCCGTCGGTCACGATGGACCGGCCGTCCCGCACGGCGACCCGCCGCGTGTCGGCGGCGGGCCGGAGGCGCGAGCCGGTCACGCGGGTGCCCGACGCGTCGTGGTCGGCCACCCAGCGGTCGAGGTCGGGCGTGGGGCCGCGGTCAGGGACGTCGGGCTCGATCGTGAGCATCAGGTAGCGCACGGGTGATCCCTCAGGCCTGGTCCAGCTCGAGCGGCCAGAAGGGGCGCAGCTCGATCGCGCCCGTGTGCGCCATCGGGTGGGCGACGGCGATCCGGATGGCCTCGTCGAGGTCGGGGGCGTCGAGCACGTCGAAGCCTGCGATGACCTCCTTGGTCTCGGAGAACGGGCCGTCGGTGACGACCACCTCTCCGGCGCGGACCTGCACGCCCACGGCGTCCGCCGGCGGGCGCAGCCGGTCGCCGAGCACGGCGCGGCCGGTGTCGTAGGTGTCCCGCACCCAGTCCTCGATCGCGGGCACGTTCTCCGGCGCGGCGGGGGCGTCCGGGGTGGACAGGACGAGCATGAGGTAACGCATGGCGTGCTCCCTTCCGGGGCGGTCCCCGGTCACATGGTGGCGCGGCCGGTCGGCCGCGTCACCCTGACGACGAACGGGAGCACGCCCGCACGACACCCGGACCCGATCAGGCTCGGGTCAGAACGCGGCGACCTCGTATCCCTCGGACTCCAGCCGCTCCACGACGGCTGCCCGGTGCTCCTCGCCCTTGGTCTCGAGCTGTAGGTTGACCGACACCTCGGACACCGAGAGCGAGACGTCGGTGCGCGTGTGGTCGACGGCCACGATGTTGGCCCCTGCCGCGGCGATGGTCTCCACCAGCTTCGCGAGCGCCCCGGGCTTGTCCATCAGCCGCACCTGCAGCTTCAGGTACCGCCCCGCGGCGACCAGGCCGTGCTGCACCACGCGGAGCAGCACGAGCGGGTCGATGTTGCCGCCGGACAGCACCGCGACGACCGGCCCCTGGAACACGCCTGGCCCGGCGGCCATGATCCCGGCGACCCCGGCCGCGCCGGCCGGCTCGACCATCAGCTTGGAGCGCTCCAGCACCGCGAGCAGGGCGCGCGAGAGCTGGTCCTCGGTGACGGTCCGGACCTCGACGCCCTCCTTCTGCACGATCCCGAACGGCACGTCGCCCGGCAGGCCCACCGCGATGCCGTCGGCCATGGTGGCGCCGAGCGTGCCGGCCATCGGCTTGCCCGCCTTCAGCGAGCCGGGATAGGCCGCGGCCGACGCCGCCTGCACGCCCACGACCTTGACGTGCGGCGCGGCCTCGGCCAGCACGGCCGCGATCCCGGCCACCAGCCCGCCGCCGCCCAGCGGTACGACGACGGTGGCGACGTCGGGCACCTGCTCCAGGATCTCCAGGGCGACGGTGCCCTGGCCGGCCACGACGTCGACGTGGTCGAACGGGTGGATGAGCACGCGCCCGGAGCGGGCCGCCTCGACGCGCGCGGCGGCGAGGGCCTCGTCCACGGAGGTGCCCACCATCCGCACCTCGGCCCCGTACCCGCGGGTCGCGGCGACCTTGGGCAGGGCCGCGTCCACGGGCATGTAGACGACGGTGTCGATACCGAGCATGCTCGCGGCGAGCGCGACACCCTGCGCGTGGTTGCCGGCGGAGGCCGCGACGACGCCGCGCTCACGCTCCTCGGGCGACAGGCGCGCGAGCCGCACGTAGGCGCCGCGCACCTTGAACGAGCCGGCGCGCTGCAAGTTCTCGCACTTGAGCAGCACCTTCGTCCCGGCGATCGTGGAGAGCGCACGGCTCTCGGTCACGGGGGTACGGGTGATGACGCCGTCGAGAAGCTCGGCGGCAGCCCGGGCGTCGTCGGCGGACACCGTGAGGTGGCCGCCGTAGGACTCCAGGTCGAACGGATCCAGTGGCACAGCGCGCATGTTGCCCGACTGCGCCGCCAGATGCACGTTCAGCGCTTCGGATCACCCTCCGGCGCGGCCGGTTCCGCGTCGGTCGAGACGTCCTCGACGGCGTTCTCGGCCACCACGCCGGGGCTGCGGCGCAGCCGGAGCGGGATGGGCGGGATGGGCGGGGCGTCGGCGGCACGCCATCGAATCGGTAGGGCGTCCTCGTCGCCGAGCTCCGGGAACTTGTCGTGCCCGTTGAGGTACAGGATCACGGTGTTCAGCAGGGCGGCGAGCGGCACGGCGAACAGGGCGCCGACGATGCCGGCCGCCAACGACCCGGCGGCCACCGCGAGGATCACCGCGACCGGGTGCAGCGAGACGGCCTGGCCCATGAGGAACGGCTGGAGCGCGTGCGACTCGATCTGCTGCACCAGCAGCACCACGCCGAGCATGATGAGCGCCGCGACCCAGCCGTTGGAGACGAGCACGACGACGACGGCGATGGCTCCGGTCACGATGGCACCGACCACGGGCACGAACGAACCGACGAACACCAGGATGGCGATCGGCAGCGCGAGCGAGGGGACGAAGAACACCGCGCCGATGCCGATGCCGACGGCGTCGACCGCCGCGACCAGGATCTGCGTCCGGGTGTAGGCGGCGAGCGTGACGGCGCCGCGGCGCCCGGCCTGGTTGACCCGCTCGCGGGCGGACCGCGGCAGCAGCCCGACGATCCAGCCCCAGATGCCGCGCGGGTCGTACAGGAAGAAGAAGGTGCAGAACAGCGCGATCAGGGCGCCCACCAGCACGCTGCCCGCGGTCGCCGCGGCACCCAGGGCGCCGCTCACGATCGCGCCCTGCTGCGCCTCGAGCTGGTCGAGGATGTCCTGGCTGTAGCTGTCCAGCTCGTTCTCGAGCCCGAACGTGGCCGAGAGCTGCGACCACAGCTCGTTGAAGCCGCTGATGGCCTGCGTGCGCAGGTCGGCGAAGCCGTTGGCGATCGACTGCCCCGCCAGCGTGATCAGGCCGGCGACCACCAGGACGAGGCCGATCAGGGAGAGCCCCGCGGACAGCCCGCGCGGGACCCGCAGCCGCTCGTTGAGCACGCGCCGCACCGGCGTCAGCATGATCGTCAGCAGCAGCGCGACCGCCACCGGGACCACGATCGTCTTGAGCAGCGCGAGCAGCCACAGGACCGCCGCGACGAACGCGCCGATCAGCAGCATGCGCCACGACCACGAGGCAGCGGCCCGGATGGCCGGCGGGACGGCGCCCGACTCGTCGGTGGGGGGCGGCGCGGTGGTCTGGCTCGACGTCACGCTTGTCTCCTCGGTCTGCGGCACGGACAACACCCTAGGGGAGCACACCGACACCCCGCAGGCGCGTTCACGCGCCGCACGGAAGGTGCACCGGGCGCACACGGATCCGACAGATGTCGGAGCAACGCTCGACACCTGACCGATGACGCCGCGCGCACGCGCTCGTAGCCTCGCGGCACGGCCCGGTCCGGGTCGTGCCACGGACGATCGGGAGGGCGACCCGCATGAGGCTCCGACGAGGCACACGACCGGCACCGACCAGCGCGACCGGCGGCGGGACCCGCAGCAGGGCCGCCCGGCGCACCACGGCCGTCGCGGCCGCCGCCGCGCTCGCCGTCCCGCTCACCCTGCCGCTGGCGGGGGCGACGTCGACCGCGGAGGCGACCGGTCCGGCGTCGGGCAGCCCGATCGCGGCGCCCGACCCGCAGGACTGGACCGACCAGGCCGAGATGACCTGGGAGGACTACACCCCGGTGCGGCCGGCGGAGTGGGACTCTGCGGAGACCTCGTCGGGCAGCGACGTACAGTACCGCACGGCGGTGATCCTGCTGGAGTTCGAGGACCAGCCGTTCCTCATCACGCAGGATCCGCAGTCGCACCCGTTCGGCAACCCCGCGAGCGGTTTCCAGCCGGTGGCGCCCGGCGACGTCAACCAGTGGTTCTACGACTACTACGCCACCCCGAACGAGTACAACGGCGGCCAGACCCTGCACGGGTACTGGATGGAGGACAGCCACGGCCGGATCGGCGTCGACGTCGAGGTGTTCGGTCCGTACGAGCTGCCCGGCAAGCTGCACGAGTACGGCTACGACCCGTCGTTCAACGCGCCCGTCGAGGAGTTCTGCCCGCAGGGCGACGAGTGCGGGAAGAACATCCGGCAGGCCGGATTCGCGGCCTGGCACGAGGACCTGGGCGGCTGCGCGGAGCAGCTCTGCGGCTTCGACAACGCCTTCTGGGTCACGGCGGGGCACGACGAGACCTCCACGTGGGAGGAGTTCGGACAGATGATGTTCGAGTCGCCCGAGGACGTGCCGGACGCGCTGGGCCCGCCGCGCGGCCCGGACGGCGAGGCCCCCCTGAACCAGAACGGCGACCCGATGCCGAACTGGGCGCACACCCGGTACGTGGAGTGGACGTCCTGGCAGTCGGCGGCCAACCACTGGCCCAACGCGAGCGGCGGCACCTCCACGCAGGCCGAGAGCTCCGGCCTCGGCGTGTTCGCGCACGAGTTCAGCCACCTGCGCAGCCTGCCCGACAACTACAACAACCCGTTCGCCGACAACACCCGCGCCTACACCGGCTACTGGGAGATGATGAGCCGCGGCTCCTTCAACGGCCCGGGCGGCACCCACAACCGGTGGCAGATCCCGAACGCGGGCGGCTCCGCCCTCGGACCGCACCACATGCTCCACTTCAAGCAGGACCTCGGCGTCCTCACCGAGGAGGACCAGGTGCTCCTGACCCGGTCGGGTCTCGCGGAGCAGGGCGTCGCAGTCGCGACGCTGCAGGCCCGCTCCGCGGTGCCGGCCTCGCAGGGCGGCGCCGGCAAGGTGGGCCTGGAGGTCGCGCTCGACGGCGGGTACACCGCCGGCCAGTGCGCCGCGGACGTGCCGGAGGACACCGACTTCTGGTGCCCGGACGGCACGGCTTGGACCGACTACACGATGGAGGTCGTGGACCGCGTCGGCAACGACTCGTTCACCGCCGGCCACGGCGTCCTGCTGGCCCAGAACCAGCCCCGGAGCACCCCGCGCGAGTGGGTCGTCGACGCCAACCCCGCGGACATCGGCCGCATCGACTACTACCGGCCCGACGGCACGCCCGTCCCCGTGGTGCGTGGCGACCCCCGCCAGCTCGACGACGCGACGTTCCACGCGGGAACCGGCTCGGGCAGCTCCTTCGAGTACGTGGACGAGCCGAACGACCTGCACGTGTACGTGCTGGACGCCGCCCGCGACGCCTCCGGCACGCTCACCTACGACGTCGCCGTGCGCAACCGGCAGGCCTCGGGCGCGTTCGAGCGCGGGGCGCGGCTCGGCCGGGCGGAGCAGCACCCTGTGGGCGCGGGCACGACCCTGGTGAACGTGCCGCTGCGGAACACGGGCGAGGCGGGCGAGGGCGTGCACGACTCCGACGTGTACCGGGTCTCGGCGTCCGTGCGGGGCCGCGGCTGGGACGTGGCGCTGCCGTACGAGGTGACGGCGGTCGAGGCGGGCGGCACGCTGCCCGTGGCGGCCTGGGCGACGGCGGCCGACGGCGCGGCGCGGTCCGCGACCCTGACGCTCACCGTGACCAGCGAGTCCGACCCGTCCGTGTCGCGGACGGTGCGCGTGCCGCTGCGCGCGCAGGCGCCCACCCTGCACTCCCTGTCCGACCTGGTGGACGACTACCGGGAGCGCGGCGTGCTCACCCGCGCCGAGGCCCAGCGGCTGACGGCGCTGCTCCGCGTCGCGGCCCACGCGCACGGCGGCGCGGCCGACGCGGCGCTGGCCCGGTTCGCACAGGACGCCGCCGGGCTGGCCGACGTCGGGCAGCGCAACCTCGCCGCCGCGGCCCTCGCCGCGGCGGCGGGCGACCTGCGGGCCGCGGGGTGAGCTCGCTGGGCGGGCGTGGCCACTGGCGGGGCGGGCGTGGCCACTTCGGTCCGTTGCACCGAGATCGGTCCATCGCTGGACCGATCTCGGTGCAACAGACCGAACTCGCAGGAGCCACCGGGTGGGGGGCCCGGGCGCGGCGGGGACGTCTGGTCGCCGCCGGGCTCGGCGTCTGCCTGCTCGGGGTGGTGGCCGGGTGCTCCGGCGGTGCCGCGGGCGCCGGGGAGACGCAGGCCGTGCGACTCGTGGTGCCCGACGCGAACATCCGTGAGCCCGCCGACCCCTGCTCGGGTGCCCGTGCCTTCCGGTACGCGCACCCGGAGGCGCCGTACGAGCTGGTGGCCGACGGCGATGTGCTCGCCGCCGGTGCGCTGCCCGAGGGCCGGGCCGAGAAGGCCTTCTCGATCGACCTCGGCGCCGCCCGGCAGCCCACCGTGTGCGTCATGTCGATCGAGGTCCCGGCCTCGGTCGACCTGGCGGGTGCCGAGCTGACGATCGACGGCCACGGCCCCGTGCCCGTGGTGCCCAACCCCGCCCTCGACGACGCGCCAGAGGCGGTGCTGCGGTGAGGCGCGCCCTCACGGCGCTGCTCGCGGTCGGCCTGGTGACCGGCGTCCTCGCCGGCTGCGCCGGGACGCCGCGGGGGCAGCTGCCGGGACCGGTCCCCGCGGGCGTCGAGTTCCGGTCCGTGCCCGACGACGCGCCTCCGGCGCCCCCGCTCACCCTGGAGCTGACCGACGGCACCACCCTGGACCTGGCCGAGCAGTGGGCCGAACGCCCCGTCGTGCTGGTGTTCTTCGAGACCTGGTGCACCCGGTGCGCGGGGCAGCAGGGGCCGATCAACGACGTGGTCGAGGAGTACGAGGACCAGGTGCTGTTCCTCGGCGTCGCGAACCTCTCGGACCCCGACGACGTCGCCGCCTACGTCGAGGAGAACGACATCACCTATCCCGTGGCGGTGGACCCGACCGGCGACGCGTGGCTCAGGTACGCGGTCGCCGAGGCGCCGCTCGTGGCCCTGGTCGGCAAGGACGGCGGCCTGCTGCGGGGCTGGCCCGAGGGAGTCACGGGCCGCGAGCTCAGCACCACCGTCGCGGAGCTGGCGGTGCGCTGACGTGCCGGTGCGCTGACCGCCGGACCCGTCACACGCCCGGCGCGGCCGCCTGGTCCGGGAGCCGTCCCGCCGCCCGGGCGACCCTGAGCGCCAGGTGCAGGGCGAGCCGCTCGCCGCCGTCCTTGAGGTCGGCGCCGGCGAGCAGCTCGACCCGCTGGAGCCGGTAGTACAGCGAGGTGCGGTGCAGGTGCAGCGCCTCCGCCGTCGCCCGCGCGCTGCCCGCGAGCTCCAGGTACGTCTCCAGCGTGCGCAGCAGGAGCGCCGCCTCCGGCAGGCCGAGCAGCGCCTCCAGGCCCGGGTGCACGCTGGCGCCGTCGGCGGCCAGCCGCGCGGCCACGACGTCGAGCGCGTCGGCCGCCGTCGCGCTCCGGACGGCGGGAGGAGCGGGACGGGCACTGCCGGGCGGCGCCCCGGGAACGGTGGGAACGAAGGTGACCAGCACATCCCCCGACTCGAGCCGGAGTACGACCTCGCTGTCCACGGCCCTCCTCGGTCTCCGCGCGGCCAGGAACCGGCGTCGCCAGGTACCGCCGCTGCCAGAGACCCTAGTGATTCCGCTCAGCGGATCTCAAGGTCGCTTTCAGGGCAGCTCCCGGGCAGATCGCGGCCGCGGTCAGTCCTCCAGCTTCCGCTTCTGCGGGTAGACCGTCTCGCCCCGCTCCAGCATGCCCACGAACTTGGCGATGTTCCGCTCCCGGGTCTCCGGCTTCTTGACCCCGGTGATGCGCAGGAGGATCGCGAACCGGTTCTGGGCGGTGAGGATCGCGAACATCGCCGCCGCCCGCGGGCTGGCCGCGAGCGCCTCGGCGAGGTCGGGCGGCACCTCGATGTTCTTGCTGCCCTCGTAGGCGACGTCCCAGCGGCCGTCGGCCTTGGCTCTGTCGACCTCCTGCTGGCCGCGGGGGCGCATGCGCCCCTCGGTGGTCAGCCGGGCCACGATGCGCACGTTCCGCGCGGACCAGCGGCTGCGCGACCGGCGCGGGCAGAACCGCTGCAACGACGTCGTGTCGTCCCGGCTGCGGCCCTGCGCGTCGATCCAGCCGCTGCACAGCGCCTCGTCGAGCGCGGCGTCGTAGGTCAGGGTGGTGGGGGCGTCCTTGCCCTTGCGCGCGAGGATCAGCCAGACGCCGTCCGACGTCTCCTCGTTCTCGTCGAGCCAGGCGCGCCACGCGGCGACGTCGGTGAACAGGACCTCGGTGTCGGTGTCGGCCATGGGCAGGACGCTACGCCGGACCACTGACATCGCCACCGACACCCGCACCGGCGGCGACACGGCCACCGCCGACGGCGCTGACGCCGGCGGGCCGCGGAGTCTACGGTGGCGGCATGACCACCTGGCAGATCAGCACGGCCGCGGGCGATCCCGCGCGGGTCGCGACGGTCCTCCCCGGCAGCGGGTACACCACGCAGGGCCCGCTGCTCTGGTACTCCGCCAAGGCGTTGCGCGCGGCCGGCTGGACCGTCCGCACGTTCGCCTGGGACGAGCTCTCCCCGGACTGGGCGGATGCCCGCCGGGCCTACGGGGAAGCGCTCCGCACCGCTCCGGTGGCCGACGGCGGCCGGCATCTCGTGGTCGCCAAGTCGCTCGGCTCGTTCGCCCTGCCGGTCGCGGCGGACCTCGGCCTCCCAGGGGTCTGGCTGACGCCGGTGCTCACGGGCCACGCGTCCGAACCGGTCCGGGCGGCGCTCGCCGCCGGGACGGCGCCGGCGCTGCTGGTGGGCGGCACGGCGGACCCGCTGTGGGACGGCGGCGTCGCGACCGCCCCGGGTACGGATGTGCTGGAGGTCGACGGCGCGGACCACTCGCTGGAGGTGGGCGACTGGCGCGTGTCGCACGAGATCCTCGCCCGCGTCACCGGGGCCGTGGAGCGCTTCGCGGGTCAGCGCTGAGCCGCCCGCCCGTCCCGCGGGCCGAATGCCCGCAGCGCGTCGACGTCGCTGTTGGCCGACGTCACGTACTGCCGCGCCCACTCCTCCGCCGCCGGGTAGGCGCTCCCGGCGGCGACCGCCGCGACGGCCGCCTCGACGTCGACCGGGGTGTGCCGCAGCTCGACCTGGCCGTCGCGCAGGAGGGCCCACGAGCCGCCGGCGCGGCCGTACGGCATACCGACGCTGCCGGGGTTGACGCACAGGCGCCGGTCGACGAGCCGGACGAACGGCATGTGGGTGTGCCCCATGACCACCGTGGTCACGTCGGCGTCGAGGCCCCCGAGCACGTCGGCCCAGCGCTCCAGCGAGGAGTCGACGAGCACCACCTCCTCGTCGTCGCGCGGGGTGCCGTGGCAGAACACGACGCGGCCGAAGCCGCGCACCGTCAGCTCGACGGGGTGCGGCAGGCCGGCGAGCAGCGCGACGTCGTCGGGCCGCAGCCGGGAGGCGGCCCACGGCGCGACCGGGTCCGGGATGTCGGTGGCGCCGCCGCGCGCGAGCGCCACGAGCTCGCGGTCCGCGTTCCCGCGGACCAGCACGCCCCGCTCGCCCAGGGCTCGGAGGCGGTCCAGGACCTCGACGGGCTGCGGCCCGGCGGCGTGGTCGCCGGTGACGACCACGCGGTCGGCGGCCGCCACGTCAGGTTCCGCGAGCACGGCCTCCAGGACGGGGAGCACCCCGTGGACGTCCGACAGGACCGCTACCGTGGAGACCTCGCTGCTCATGTGCCGACGATGGCCTGCGCGGGCGCGCGGTGCCACCCGATCTGCCGACGGCAGAAGGGTTTCGGCCGGAACACCGCCGCTCCCGGCCGTGTTGTGATGGACAAACGTGCCACCGCACGAATCAGACCCAAAGGATGTGTGTTCGATGACCTTTCTGAACTCGCTCTTCGGCCCCGGCTCCGGTTCGAGCAAGACCACCATGGTGGCCCCCGAGGACGCCCTGCCCGGCCGCTCGGCACCGGTGCTCCAGGCCCCGCGCCCGCACACCGTGCTCGGCTCGTCGATCACGGGTCCGTGGGAGCCGGGCACGCGCGTGCTCTACCTGGCGATGGGCTGTTTCTGGGGCGCCGAGGAGATCTACTGGCAGGTCCCCGGTGTCGTGAGCACCGCAGTCGGCTACATGGGCGGCACCACGCCCAACCCGACGTACGAGGAGGTCTGCACCGCGCGGACCGGCCACACGGAGACCGCGCTCGTGGCGTACGACCCGGCCAAGGTCAGCGAGGCCGAGCTGCTCAAGATCTTCTGGGAGCGGCACGACCCGACGCAGGGCTTCCGCCAGGGCAACGACGTGGGCACCCAGTACCGCTCGGGCATCTACTGGACCACGCCGGAGCAGGCCGAGGCCGCGCAGGAGACCGCGAAGCGCTACGCCGAGGTGCTGAGCGCCAAGGGGTACGACGCGATCACCACGGAGATCGCCCCCGCCGCCGAGGCCGGTCCGTTCTTCTACGCCGAGGACTACCACCAGCAGTACCTGTCCGACGCGAAGAACCCGAACGGCTACCGCTGCCACGCGACCACGGGCGTCCCGTTCCCGGACGCCGCGTGACCGTCTGACGGCTCGACCGCACCGACCCAGCGCCCCCGCCGCCCGCAGCGGCGGGGGCGCTGTCAGTGGGTACCCGTAGGGTCGACCGCATGATCCGGATGCCCGCCACAGAGCTCACCGTCAGGGGCGAGGACTGGTACGCCCGCGACCTGTCGGGCGAGGACCACATGGCCACGCTGTTCGCCGACGTGGACCTGACCGAGGCCACCGGGACGGGCGCCACGTTCGACTCGTGCGTGTTCCAGGGCGTGCGCTTCAACAGCGCCCACCTGACCGAGCTCGCGTTCACCTCGTGCGTCTTCGACGCCTGCGTCTTCTTCGACACCACGCTGGAGCGCTGCAAGCTCGTGGGCTCGCAGTTCAACGACTGCCGGTTCGACCTGCTCAAGGTCGAGGGCGGCAACTGGTCCTTCACCAACCTGCACCGCGCGGCGCTGGCCGGCGCCCAGCTCGACGGCGTCCGCCTGCGCGAGGCCGACCTGTCCGGGATCAAGGCGAACGGCGTCGTCCTGGTCGGCTGCGACCTGTCGGGCGCGGACCTCCATGAGGCCGACCTCACCAATGCCGACCTGCGGGGCAGCGACCTGTCGACGCTAAACCCCCTGGCGGCGAACCTCACCGGCGCGGTGGTCGGCGAGGCCCAGGCGATCCTGCTGGCCGAGCGGCTCGGCCTCGTGGTCCGGCCGGACTGAACACCGTCCGCGCGTCGGTGAACCGACCAGTGATATCGGTTCGAACCGCGGCGACGCGCACCCTATGCTCGGGTCGCTCGCACACGCACTGAGCGCACCGCTCTGGGAGGACGAGGATCGATGAAGATCAGCCGCGACCTGACCGACTGGACCCTGACCGCGACGGGCGGCCCCGTCCCGGAGGACCTCGCCGGGGTCCCCGTACCGGCGACCGTCCCGGGCACGAGCCACACCGCCCTGCTGGAGCAGGGGCTCATCCCCGACCCGTACCTCGGCACCAACGAGACGGCGCTGGCCTGGATGCAGCGCGCCACCTGGCGGTACGCGACCGTGCTGGACGAGCCGCCCGCCGCGGACGACGAGCGCGTCGACCTGCTCCTCGAGGGCGTCGACACGGTCGCGGGCGTGGCCGTCGACACGGACGTGGAGCAGGTCGCCGTCGGCCAGGGCCGCACCCAGCTCGGCCGTACCGCGAACATGCACCGCTCCTACCGGTACGACGTGCGCGAGCTCGTCGGCACGCCGGCCAACCTGGTGGTCGACCTCGACTCCGCGCTCGAGACCGCCGAGGCCGAGGCGGTGCGCCTCGGCGCGCGGCCCTCGGCCAACACCCATCCGTTCAACATGGTGCGCAAGATGGCCTGCTCGTTCGGCTGGGACTGGGGTCCGGACCTGCAGACGGCCGGCCTGTGGAAGCCCGTGCGGGTGGAGCGCTGGCGGGTGGCCCGGCTGGCCCGGGTGACCCCGCTGGCCACCGTGGCCGACGACGGCACGGGGCTGGTCGACGTGCGGGTCGAGATCGAGACCTCCGGCCTGGCCGACACCCCGAGGCTGACGGTCGACGTCTCCGTCGGGGACCGCGGGACCACCACGGGTGTCCCCGCCGGGTGGGCCGGCGGCGTCCTGGACGTGCGGGTCGAGGCCGGCGACGTCGAGCTGTGGTGGCCCGCCGGGTACGGCGACCAGCCGCTCCACCCGATCGAGGTGGTCGTCTACGAGGGCGACGGCGAGGACCGCTCGAACCCGCTGGACATCTGGTCCGGCCGGGTCGCGTTCCGCACCGTCGAGGTGGACCGCGAGCGCGACGAGCACGGCACGGGCTTCACGTTCCTGATCAACGGGAAGCCGATCTTCGCACGCGGGGCCAACTGGATCCCCGACGACCACCTGCTGACGCGCATCACGCGCGAGCGCCTCGAACGGCGGGTGGACCAGGCACTGGGCGCGAACATCAACCTGCTGCGGGTGTGGGGCGGCGGCATCTACGAGTCGGACGACTTCTACGACGTCTGCGACGAGAAGGGCGTCATGGTCTGGCAGGACATCCTGCTGGCCTGCGCCGCCTACCCCGAGGAGGAGCCCCACCGGTCCGAGTTCGAGGCCGAGCTGCGGGAGAACGCCGCCCGGCTGGCGCCGCACCCGTCGCTGGTGCTCTGGAACGGCGGCAACGAGAACATCTGGGGTCACGAGGACTGGGGCTGGAAGGAGCGGCTGGGCGACCTGACCTGGGGCGCCGGCTACTACTACGAGCTCTTCCCGAAGGTGCTGGCCGAGGTCGACCCGACCCGCCCCTACTCGGACGGCTCGCCCTACTCCCCCGGCTCCACGCCCGAGCAGGTGCACCCCAACGACCCGGACCACGGCACGCACCACCAGTGGGACGTGTGGAACCGCGTGGACTACACCCACTACCGCGACGACGTGCCGCGGTTCGCGTCGGAGTTCGGCTTCCAGGGCCCGGCCACCTGGGCGACCCTTCGACGCGCCATCCTTCCTGACAGCGCTGACGGGCCGGACGGTACCGCCGTCCCGGAGGGCTTCAAGGAGTCCGAGGTCTTCCTGCTGCACCAGAAGGCGATCGACGGCAACGGCAAGCTGGACCGCGGCCTGGCCCCGCACCTGGACGTCCCCGACGACTTCGTCGACTGGCACTGGGCCACGCAGCTCAACCAGGCGCGCGCGGTGCGGTACGCCGTGGAGCACTACCGGTCGTGGTGGCCGCGCACCGCGGGCGCGATCGTGTGGCAGCTCAACGACTGCTGGCCCGTTACGTCCTGGGCGGCCGTGGACGGCGACGGCCGGCGCAAGCCGCTCTGGTACGCGCTGCGGCACGCGTTCGCCGACCGCATGGTCACCGTGCAGCCGCGCGGCGACGAGCTGGTCGCGGCGCTGGTCAACGACACCGACGAGCCGTGGGCCGGCCCGGTGGCGGCGGCCCGGACCACGCTGGGCGGCGAGGTGCTGGCGACGTCGGACAGCGAGGTGGTGGTGCCGCCACGCTCGGTGACCCTGGTGCCGCTGACGGGCGAACTGGTCGCCGTGACCGACGCCGCGCACGAGGTGCTGGTCGTGTCCCTCGGCGCGGAGCGCGGGCTGCACCGCTGGGTCGAGAGCAAGGACCTGGCCCTCGACGCCGCGCCACTGGAGACCGCGGTGACCGCCCAGGACGGCGGCTACCGGGTCGAGGTGACGGCGTCGTCGCTGGCGCTCGGCGTGTCCGTGCTGGCCGACCGGCTCGACCCGGACGCCGAGGTGGACGAGCAGGTGGTCGACCTCCCGGCGGGCGCGACGGCGGTGTTCCACGTGACGACGAGCCGCGACCTCGACCCGGCGGCGCTGGTCTCCCGGCCGGTGCTGCGCACCGAGAACGACCTCGCGCCGCGCCAGGTGCACTGACCCGCGGCACATCACCCGCCCGAGCAGGGCGAAACCCGATCCCATGTCAGTGACCGCGCGTACGGTGTGGTCCAGGGGGCGAGAGGACAGCGATGCACAGGTACGACGAGGTATCCAGCTGGTCGGTGCTGCGCCGCGACGGTGTCGCCGTGGTCGTGGCCCACCCCGAGCGCGGGCTGCCGCTCGTGCTCCACTGGGGCCCCGACCTGGGCGACCTGTCGCCCGCCGACCTGCAGGCCCTCGACTCGGCGACCAGCCGGCAGACCGCGCCCGGCACGCTCGACGCCGCGTGGCGGCCCTCCCTGCTGCCGCAGGAGTCGGACGGCTGGGCGGGCCGCCCCGGCCTGCTCGTGGCGGCGGGCGGCATCTCGCTGTTCCCGCGCTGGACCGTCACCGAGGTGGAGCGGGACACCGCCGACCTGCTGGTCACGGCACACGACCCGGACCTGGGGCTGACGCTGCGCTCGCACCTGGAGATCGGCGCGGGCGGGCTCGTCCTGTTGTGGCACGAGCTGGCAAACGGCGGCCGCGACCCCGTGGACGTGCACTGGCTGGAGGCCACGCTGCCCGTGCCGCGGGCCGCGGACCACCTGACCCAGTTCACCGGCCGCTGGTCCCGGGAGAAGTCGCCGGTCACCACGCCGATGCCGGGCGGCAGCACGGCCCGGCAGACCCGCCGGGGCCGGTCCGGTCACGACGCGCCCTGGGTGACGGTGGCGTCGTCGGGCACCCCGCGCCACCGCACCGGCGAGGCGTGGGCCACCCATCTGGGGTGGAGCGCCGACGTGACGCACCGCGTGGACCACCTCACCGAGCACGCCACGCTGCTCGGGGCGGGCGAGCTCGTGCGGCCGGGCGAGGTCCGGCTGGCGCCCGGCACGGTGTACCGCACGCCGGTCGCGTACTTCGCCTGGTCGCCGCGGGGCCTGGACGGCGTCGCGGACCGGTTCCACACCTGGATGCGGGCGCGGCCGCAGCACGTGACGAGCCCGCGGCCGCTGGTGCTGAACACGTGGGAGGCCGTGTACTTCGACCACTCCCCGGCCAAGCTGGAGCGGCTCGCGCGGCGGGCCGCGGCGGTGGGCGTGGAGCGCTTCGTGCTCGACGACGGCTGGTTCCACTCCCGGCGCGACGACACCACCGGGCTGGGCGACTGGGTGGTCGACCACGACGTGTGGCCCGACGGGCTGGGCCCGCTCGCGGGCCTGGTCCACGAGCTGGGCATGGAGTTCGGGCTGTGGTTCGAGCCCGAGATGGTCAACCTCGACTCCGACCTGGCCCGTGCCCACCCGGAGTGGATCCTCTCGAACACGGCGGCCGTCCCGTCGCCGGACGGGCTGTCGTTCCGCACGCAGTACGTGCTGGACCTCGCCGTCCCCGAGGCCTGGGAGCACGTGCGCGGCCAGATCTCGGCGCTGGTGACGGAGCTGGGCATCGACTTCATCAAGTGGGACCACAACCGCGACCTCACGGAGCCCGTCCACGTCGGGGCGGACGGCGTCGGGCGGCCGGGCACCCACGTGCAGACCCTCGCCGCGTACGCGCTGATCGCGCGGCTCAAGGCGGACCACCCCGGGCTGGAGATCGAGTCGTGCTCCTCGGGCGGCGCGCGCACCGACCTGGGGATCCTGGAGTTCACCGACCGCGTGTGGGCCTCCGACTCCAACGACCCGGTGGAGCGCCAGGACATCCAGCGGTGGACGTCGCTCGTGCTCCCGCCCGAGCTGATCGGCGCGCACGTCGGCCCGTCGCCGGCGCACTCGTCGGGGCGCACCACCGACCTCTCGTACCGCGTGGCCACCGCGCTCCAGGGCCACGCCGGGTTCGAGTGGGACCTGCTGACCTGCACGGACGACGAGCTGGTCGCGGTCACGGCGTACGCGGCGCTCTACAAGGAGCTCCGCCCGCTCGTGCACACCGGCACGGTCGTGCACGGTGACACCGTGGACCCCGCGCTGCGGGTCACGGGCTTCGTCTCCCCCGACCGGTCAGCGGGCGTGTGGACGGTGGCCACCGTGGCCTCGCTCCAGGACGCGCTGACGGAGCGGGTGCGGTTCGACGGGCTCGACCCGGCCCGGCGCTACAGCGTGCGGGTACGCGACGAGGTGGGGTCCGCGAGGTGGATGGGCGGCATCACGCCCGGCTGGCTCGGCAAGGAGGCCGTGGACGTGCCCGGCTCGGTGCTGACCGAGGTCGGGCTGCAGCTCCCCACGCTGTGGCCGATGCAGGCGCTGATCATCCAGGTGACGGCGGCCGACTAGCACGGGTCGGGTCGCCACCACAGGAACAGGGCGGGGCGGGGCGGGACCGGAGTACCGGTCCCGCCCCGCCCTGTTCCTGGACAGACTGCTCAGCTACCGAGCACGCCCTTGCGACGGAGCACGATCAGGGTCACGCCACCGCCGACGAGGGCGAGCGCGATCAGCGTGAAGCCGATGACGGTGCTGGCGCCCGTCGCGGCGAGCACGTCGGGCTCCTCGGCGGAGGGAGAAGCCGTGGCGTCGACGCCCGCGGCGGGGGCGGACTCCTCGGCCGGCGCGTTGCTCTCCTCGGGCTCCCCTGCCTCGGGCTCCTCGACGGCGGGCTCCGACGGCTCGGTGCCGGTGTCGTCGGTCGGCTCCTCGCCCGGCACGGTCGGCTCCTCGCCCGGGACCGTCGGCTCCGGCGTCGGCTCGGCCTTGACCGTGATCAGCGTGTAGTGGCTGATCGCCTTGCCGGACGAGTGCGAGATGGTCACCTCGGTCGCGGGCGGGTCGACGACCACGTCCTCCGGGCCCAGGCCCTGGTTGGCCGAGCCGGCCTTCACGCAGTAGCCGGTGATGAGGTAACCCTCGGGCGCGGTGACCACCAGGGTGGTGTGGTCGCCCTCGACGTCCACCTTGCCGTCCTTCGGGCAGGTGGCGTCGCCGGTGGTGGCGACGGGTGCGCCGGCGACGGGCGCGGCATACGCGGCAGCCGAGGGGACCAGGAGGCCCGCGACGAGGAGCGCGGATGCTCCCAGGACAGTCATCTTGCGCACTGCGCGCTCCTTCGGGACGGGAACTGGACACGTGTCCGACGTCGGGCACGATTCCCGGAGCGTAGCGACAATGGCGCAGATCGCCAATATCGGCCTATCTCAGTAAAATGCCTTACAAGGACTTTTCTTCTGCTCTACCGGCCTTTGCCCTTTTTCTTTCCTTGGGACGCCGACCGGCCGCCTTTGCCGCGCTGCGCACCCCCACGGCCCCCGGCAGCAGCCGCGCCGCGCCCCGCACCAGACCGCTTCTTGGCCCCGGGCACGTCCTTCGACGATTTCTTCACCCCCGCGCGGGCGGTCCGAGCAGCCGGTTCACCCCCGGATTCGCCGGTTCGGGCGCCGCGGGCAGACGGCGCGCCCCGGCCGCGCGAGCTGTTGACCGTGCGCCCCCGGACGATCCCGATGAGCTCCTCGACGAGGTCCGTGGTGCGCTCGATCGGCCAGACCAGGCCCACGGGCGCCGTCGGCCCGTCGGCGAGCGGGCGGTACGTCACGTCCTTGCGGCGGTGCAGCCGCGCCAGCGACATGGGCAGCACGGCCACCCCGACGTTCGCGGCGACGGTCGCGACGACGTCGGCGGTGGTCGGGACCCGCTCCAGCGGGTTGCCGTCCGGGTCCGCCGGCACCGTGCCCGGCACGGTGCGGCCGCCGGTGAACAGGACGTCGTCGCCGGGCACCCAGACGGCGTCCTGCGCGATGTCGCCGGCGGACACGGTCTCGTCGTCGGCGAGGGCGGCGAGCAGGTGGTCCCGGGAGAAGCAGACCACCGAGGTCTCCTCGTAGAGCGGGATCGCGGAGAACACCTCCTTGTCCACCGGGAGGCGGCCGATCGCGGCGTCCACGTCACCCGTCTCCAGCGCGGCCGCGACCGCACCGGCCTCGACCTGGACCAGCTCCAGGCGCACGTCGGGCAGCCGCTCGTGCCACACGCTCGCCCACTTGCCCGGCGTCGCGCCCGGCACGTAGGCGAGACGGAAGCGGGGCTCGCCGGCGGGTCCGGCGTCAGGGGTCTCGTCGAAGGCCTGGTCGGAGACGTCCTCGGGAGGGGCGGATCCGACGTCGGGCGCGGGCTGGTTCACGCCCCCAGGCTACGGGGCCGGACAGGAGCGGCGAGGATCACGCCTGCCATGGAGAGCGCGGCGGGCGCACGCCGATACCCTGGGAACATGAGCTCCTCCTTCGCCTCGCAGCGGTTCAAGCCGTCCAACGCCGCCAAGCGACTCGGCGTCTACCTGCCTGCCACACCGCAGGAGTTCCAGGACACCCCGATCTCGCGCGCGGAGCTCGAGGAGCTGGAGACCAACCCGCCCGAGTGGCTGGCCGAGCTGCGCCGCAACGGCCCGCACCCGCGGCCCGTCGTGGCCGGCCGTCTCGGCATCTCGATCGCGGGCCTGGCCCGCGGCGGTATCACCGACCCGCTGACCACCGAGCAGATCGACGAGCTGCGCGACAACCCGCCGGAGTGGCTGGCCCAGGAGCGCCAGACCGCCGCCCAGGTGCGGGCCGAGGAGGAGCGCGTCGAGGAGGCCCGCAAGGCGGCCGAGAAGAAGGCCCGCTCCGCCCGGTGAGCCCCGAGGTGGAGGCCGTCCTCGCGCGGCTGCAGCCGTATCCCGGGGACGGGTCGCGGGCCGACGGCCCGGTCGCGGCCGACGCGACCGACCGGCTCCTGCTCGACGAGGCCGCCGCGCTCATCCGCGAGTTCCCCGACGACGTCGTGGTGGTCGGAGACCGGTTCGGCGCGCTGACCCTGGGCGCGCTGGCGAGCGGGGCCCACCAGGTGCGCACCCAGATGGACGCGGTCACGGCCGAGGCGGCGCTCTCCGCCAACTTCTCGCACGCGTTCAAGGCCCTGCGCGAGGCGCGCACGCAGGTCGGGCAGACGCGGTCCGAGGACGATCGCCCGGTCCCGCGCCATCCGGACGGCCAAGGGCTGACTGTGCACGACCGGCTGGAACCCCGGCTGTTCGACGGCGCCCGCGTGGTGCTGCTCCAGCTCCCGGCGTCGCTCGCGGAGCTGACCGAGATCGCCGAGCACGTGGCGCGGTTCGCCGACCCCGCCGTCACCCTGCTCGCCGGTGGCCGGGTCAAGCACATGACGCACGCGATGAACGACGTGCTCGGCGCGTCGTTCGCGCAGGTCAGCGCCTCGCTCGCCCGGCAGAAGTCGCGGCTGCTGGTCGCGCGGGGGCCGCGGTCCGACGTCGGGCCGCTCACCTACCCCGTCACGGCGCGGCTGACCGACCGGGAGATCCTGGACGCGATCGTCCCGCCCAGCAGCCCCTCGGACGACAGCGCCCGGGACGGCGCAGGCTCGCACCAGCCCGCCGGCCTCACCGTCGTCGCGCACGGCGCCGCGTTCGCCGGCGCCACCCTGGACCACGGCACGCGCTTCCTCCTGGCCCAGGCGCACCGCTGGCCCCACCTGTCAGACCTCCAGGTCGCCCCGGTGACCTCGACGTCCAACTCGTCCGAGGCCCCCGTCGACACCCCGGTCCCCGGCATGGACGCCCACCCGGTCGCGATCGACCTCGGGTGCGGCACCGGCATCCTCGCCACCGTCCTCGCCCTCCGGTACCCCACCGCGCACGTGCTCGCGTCGGACCGGAGCCGGGCCGCCTGCGACTCGACCGGGGCGACGCTCGCCGCGAACGGCGTCCGCGCGGCCGGGATCGTGCGGGACGACGCCGGGGCCCTGCTCCCGGTCCCCGACGGCTCGGCCGACCTCGTGCTGCTCAACCCGCCCTTCCACGACCGTGCCGCGCTGAGCACCGACGCGGCGCACCGGATGTTCGCCACCGCGGGCCGCGTGCTGCGCGACGGCGGCGAGCTGTGGACCGTCTTCAACACGGGGCTGCACTACCGCCGCGCGCTGGAGCGCGCCGTCGGTCCCACCGAGCACGTGGCCCAGGACCGGCGGTTCACCGTGACGCGGAGCGTGCGGAAACTACTTACCGACATGTCAGTGACCGGCGGCTAGCCTGGCTGGGCGCTCGCCCGGGCGCACCCGCACGGCAGCACGCCCGGCCCCGGCCGGCCTGCCCCGAGCACGTAAGGAACTGTCGATGAGGACACTTCGCACCACCCTGCGCGGCGCCGCCGTCGCGGCGGTCGCAGCATCGCTCGCCGCGGGAGCCGCGGTCACGGCGCTGCCCGCCACCGCCGCCCCGGCCGCCGCCGACGAGGGCAGGGCCATGGCAAAGGCCTCCGCGACGAAGCCGGACAAGCCCGGTAAGCACAAGCCGGCCAAGCCCAAGACACCCAAGCCGAAGAAGGCGGCCGCCGACCCCGACTTCGGCCCCAACGTCACGTTCATCGACGAGACCTGGACCGCCGACCGGATCAACGCGTTCCTCGACACGGTGAACGACGAGGCGGAGTTCAGCCAGGACCGGCACCAGGTCTTCTTCGAGCCCGGCACCTACGGGAGCGCCGCCGGCCAGGACGACCCGGCCACGGCCACCGGCATCGTCAACGCCCACGTGGGCTACTACGAGTCGATCGCGGGCCTCGGCGCGCAGCCCGACGACGTCCACATCAACGGCGCCCTGCACGTGGAACCCGTGGTGGGCTGCCCCAACGAGCCCTGGGCCTGCGCCGACCCCGGCTCGCTGACCCGCTTCTGGCGGTCGATCTCCAACATGGGCATCAACCCGATCCAGCGCCCGGTCGGCGAGGACGCGGCCCTGCCGTACCCCGCGGGCGTGACCGAGCCGCACCAGATGCGGTTCGCCGTCTCGCAGGCGGCGCCCATGCGGCGCATGGACATCCAGGGCAACCTGACGATCTTCGGCCGCTACGGCGAGTTCGCCTCGGGCGGCTACCTCGCCAACTCGCGCGTCTCCGGCACCATCGTGTCCGGCTCCCAGCAGCAGTGGTTCACCCGCAACTCCGAGGTGGGCGCCTGGGACGGCGGCGTGTGGAACATGGTGTTCTCCGGGGTGACGGGCGCGCCGGCCACCAACTTCGGCCAGCCGGTGGGCGAGAACGTCGGCGCCACGACGACCGTCGGCTCCACGCCCGTCAGCCGCGAGGCCCCGTTCCTGTACCGGGGCGACAACGGCGAGCTGTCCGTGTTCGTGCCGAACGCGAAGACGAACAGCAGCGGGACCGACTGGTCCACCGGGCCGGACGCCGGCCGGTCGATCGGGATCTCCGACTTCTATGTGGCCAAGGAGGGCACGGACGACGTCGCGTCGATCAACGCCGCGCTCGCCGGCGGCAAGAACCTCATCCTGACGCCGGGCGTGTACGAGCTCGACGCGCCCCTGGCCATCGACCGCGCCGACACCGTCGTGCTCGGCCTGGGCTACGCCTCGCTCACCCCGACCGCCGGCAACGCCGTCGTCGAGGTCGGCGACGTGGCGGGCGTCAAGATCGCCGGCATCACCGCCGACGCCAACGTCCCCGAGTCGGAGACGCTCATCCAGGTCGGCCCGCAGGGCGCCACCGTCTCCGACGCCGCCGACCCGACCACGCTCACCGACGTCTTCGTCCGCGTGGGCGGCCCCTGGGCGGGCAAGGCCGTCACCTCCATCGAGGTGAACAGCCCCGACACGCTCCTGGACCACATCTGGGCCTGGCGCGGTGACCACGGCAACGGCATCGGCTGGGACGTCAACACCGGTGCCCACGGCGTCGTCGTCAACGGTGACCGCGTCACCGCGACAGGACTGTTCGTGGAGCACTACCAGGAGGAGCAGACCATCTGGAACGGCGAGGACGGTCAGACGCTCTTCTACCAGAACGAGATCCCGTACGACGTGCCGAACCAGGCCGCGTGGATGGACGGCGACCGCCTCGGCTACGCCGCCTACCGGGTCGCCGACGACGTGCGGAACCACTCCGCGATCGGCACCGGCACGTACTCGTTCTTCAACCAGGGCCAGGACATCCGCCTGGAGTCCGGCATCCAGGCGCCGGACGCCCCCGGCGTGACGTTCCGGGCGCTGACCGCCATCTTCCTCAACGGCTCGGGCGGCATCAACCACGTCATCAACGGCACCGGTGGCGCGGTCCAGCAGGGCACGCAGCGGACCCAGGTGGTCAGCTACCCCTAAACCGAAACCGTTGAGTGCGGGGTATGTGCGGTCCGACAGGCGTCAGCCCCGCACATACCCCGCACTCAACGGTTCAGGTGGGTTGGTTCAGGCCGTCACTTGACGTCGACGACGTCCACCACGAAGACGAGGGTGTCGCCACCGCCGATGCCGGCCTGCGGCACGCCGCGCGCGCCGTAGCCGTGCTCCGGCGGGATCGAGAGCAGCAGGCGCGAGCCGACGTTCTGGCCGACCATGCCCTTGTCCCAGCCGCCGATGACGGCGCCGACGCCGATCGGGAAGTCGATCGTGGTGCCGCGGTCGTACGAGTTGTCGAAGACGTGGCCGCCCCAGGTCTGGCCCAGGTAGTTCACCACGATGGTGCGCCCGGACTCGACGACCGGACCGTTGCCCTCGGCGAGCACCTGCACCTGCAGGCCGGCGGGTGCGCCACCCTCGGGGAAGGTCAGCTCCGGCTTGTCACCGAAGGACCCGGAGGCGGTAGGAAGCGTGGTCACGAGGATTGCCTCTCGCTCGGGATGACGCCGATTGCCCGGCGTCGGGTACCTGCCCACCCTATGCGGCCACCACCGCTGCCCGCGAAGCGACGGCGGCCCGGCGCAGCGCCTCCAGCGCGGCGATCGCGGGCGGGGTGTGCGCGACGGCGTCCTGCAGCACCGCGTAGATCGAGCGCACCGGGGCGGGCCGCACCACGGGCACGGACACGGTGCCGGCCGGGAGCTGGACGGCGCCGAGCTCGGGCAGCACGGTCATGCCGATCCCGGCCTCGACGAACGCGACGGCCGTCGGGTAGTCGTGTGCCTCGACGTGGAACGTGGGGCTGAACCCGGCGGCCGTGCACGCCTCCAGGAGGTTGCGGCGGCACCAGCCGCGTGCGAAGTCGTTGTCGACCCACGACTCGTCCGCCAGCTCGGCGAGCTCGATCTCGTCCCGGCCGGCCAGCCGGTGGCTGCGCGGCAGCACGGCGACGTAGGGGTCGTCGAGCAGGTGGTGCGCGGTGAAGCCGCTGCCGGCGTCGAACCCGGTCTGCGCGACGGCCACCTGGAGGTCGGCCCGGTCCTCGGTCTTGTCCGGGATGTGCTCGGCGAGCTCCAGATCCAGGCGTACGCCGGGAAAGTCCGTGGTGATCACCCGGACGACGTCGGGCAGCCAGGCCGAGCCCACGGACGCGAAGTAGGCGATCGAGAGCGAGCCGGTACGGCCGGCGCGCAGGTCGGCGACCATGGACTCGGCCTCGCCGAGCCGTTCGAGCACGCCGTCCGCCTGGGCCGCGAGCGCCCGTCCGGCGGCGGTGGGGCGGATGCCGCGGCCGTGCCGGGCCAGCAGCTTGAGGCCGGTCTCGCGCTGGAGCGCGGAGACGTGCTGGCTGACGGCCGACGGCGTGTAGCCGAGGTTCGCCGCCGCGGCGCCGATGGATCCCGAGGCGACGACGGAGCGGAAGACGCGGAGGCGGTGGACGTCGAGCATGCGCACCACTGTACAGCCTGACTGAATTCAGATGTAGGAACAATCGCTGGTGCTTCACAGTGGTTCGGGCCAGGATCGCACCATGACCAACACCACGGCCGATAGCCGCCAGACGCCGCCGCTCGCGCCGGGCAGTGTTGCGGCCATGAGCACCGCCACCGTCCAGGACGCCCCCGCAGCGCCGGCCACGCACCGCCTCCTGGTCCCGGCTGCCGCCGCGGTCACCGTGGTGCTGTGGGGTTCGGCGTTCATCGGCATCCGGTCCGCCGGCTTCGACTACTCGCCGGGCGCCCTCGCCCTGGGCCGCATCCTCGTGGGCACCCTCGCGCTCACGGTGATCGCCGGGCTGGCCGGCAAGCTGCGGCTGCCCCGGGGCCGCACCCTGGTGGGGGTCGCCGTCTGGGGCGTGCTCTGGTTCGGCCTCTACAACCTCGCCCTGAACGCCGCGGAGCGCACGCTCGACGCCGGCACCGCCTCCCTCCTGGTCGGCCTCGCGCCGATCCTCATCGCGGTGTTCGCCGGGATCTCGCTCGGCGAGGGCTTCCCCGCGCGGCTCCTGGTCGGCATCGGCATCGCGTTCACGGGCGTGGCCGGCATCGCGCTGGCCACCTCCAGCGGGGCGTCCGACGTCGTCAGCGTGCTCCTCGGGCTGGTCGCCGCCGTCGTCTACGCCGGGAGCACCATCCTGCAGAAGCGGCTGCTGCCGCAGGTCGACTCCCTGACCATGACCTGGCTGGGCTGCCTGGCCGGGACGATCGCCTGCCTGCCCTTCGCGCCGGTGCTCCTGCGCGAGCTCGCCGCTGCCCCCGCGCCGGCCACCCTGAGCGTGGTCTACCTGGGCGTCTTCCCCACCGCGATCGCCTTCGTCACCTGGGGCTTCGCCCTCACCCGGACGACGGCGGGCCGCCTCGGCGCCGCGACCTACGCCGCCGCGCCGCTCGCGGTGCTCATGTCCTGGGCGCTGCTCGGCGAGGTCCCGACGCCGGTCGCGCTGATCGGCGGCGGGCTGTGCCTGACGGGCGTGCTGGTGGCGACGCTGCGGCTCCGCTGAACGGCTTCGCCAGACCCGTTGGTTTACCGATTGACCACGTAGGATGGCGCTCGAGATGAGCGCCCCATGACAGCACCCAGGACAACGCCCGGATCGCGGGGAAGCGGCCGTGTGACCATCAGTGACGTGGCCGCGCTCGCGGGCGTGTCGCCGGGGGCCGTCTCCAAGGTCTTCAACGGGAACGGCCGCATCTCGGCGGCCACGTCGGAGCGGATCCGCGAGGCCGCCCGCAAGCTCAACTGGCGCCCCAACGCCGCCGCCATCGCCCTGCGCACCGCACGGTCGCAGGCGATCGGGCTGGTGCTGACCAGCGACAGCAAGGTGCCGGGGGTCGGCGCCGGGAACATGGACTTCATCTCCGGCATCGAGTCGCTGCTGAGCCCACGGGAGTACGGGCTGCTGCTGAACGTCTTCATCACCGGGCAGCACGACGAGGACCACTTCTACCGCACGCTCGCCGAGCGCCAGCGGATGGACGGGATCATCCTGACCAACTCCCGGATCGGCGACACCCGGCCGGAGCTCATGTCCCGGCTCGGCCTCCCCGCGGTGCTCGTCGGGGCCCCGTGGACCCCCGGCGCCATCGAATTCGTCGACGCCGACCCGCCGAGCGCAGGCATCGCGGAGACCGTGGACCACCTCGTGTCCCTGGGCCACGAGCGCGTCGCGTTCATCAGCGGACCCCGGCACTTCGTGCTGCCGGAGCTGCGCCGCGAGGCCTTCGTCCGGCGCCTGGCGGACCACGGCCTGCGGCCGCACGCCGTGGTCCCGGTCGAGTACTCGCCGGCGCGCGCCGCGGAGGAGACGTCGGCCCTGCTGGCCGGACCAGTCCGGCCGACGGCGATCCTGTACGGCACCGACACCATGGCGATCGCCGGGATGCGGACGATCCAGGCGGCAGGCCTCCGGGTGCCCGACGACATCTCGGTCGTGGGCTTCGAGGGCCTCACGCTCGGCGAGTGGGTGGACCCGCCGCTCACCACGGTCCAGCGGTTCGCCTTCCAGCGCGGCCGCGCGGCCGCGGCCAAGGTGCTGACGCTGCTGGGCGAGACGGTCGACGAGCCCGTCCCGCTGGAGCGACCCACCCTGATCGTCCGCGGCTCGACCGGACCCAGCCGCCGCTGACCATACGTTAGGCAGACCATGCACCTGCTGCCAGGACGACGCGCGTCCTGGCAGCAGGTGCATGGTCTCGGGAGTGGCCCTCCGGAGCTACCAGGTCAGCCGGATCGCGGCGAGCTCCTCGACCGGCGGCAGCGCCACCTCAAGGTGCCGGGCGGATGCCGTCGTCCTGGCCGGTACCCAGTCCTCGCCGACCAGCACCTCCACCTGAACCCCGGCGCCGGGACCAGCCCCGCCCCCGGCGGTGACGCTCGGCACCGACAAGCCGGCCAGCGTCGCGACCCGGTCGAGGTCGACCACGACCCGCACACCGTCAAGCCGTGAGACCGCCCGGCGCTGCCCGCGCATCATCATCGGGTCGGTGAGGTTGGCGGCCAGCACGGTGAACGAGCGGTCGCCCGCCCACGTGGCGACGTCGAGCACGCCCGGGCCGCGCACCTCGACGGCCCGGCCGCCGCCCAGCCCGCGGCGCACGAGGTTGTCCAGCAGCGTCAGGTGGTCGGCCTGGAGCGCCTGCCAGTACAGCTCGGTGACGTTGAAGCCGACGACGTCGGTCCGGCCCGCGCCGACCGCACCACCGAGGACCGCCGGATCCGTCGCGACCGACCGAGGATAGACCTCCTCCATCGGCAGGTCCGGATGGTCCGGCACGAAGCGCCACGAGACGTCGACGCCGGTCCGCCCGACGGCGCCGGCCGGCACGCCGAACCGCACCAGCCGGGTGCCGCCCACGACCCGCTGGGCGTCGCCGAAGCCGTCCTGCAGCGCGCCACCAGGCTCGCGCTGCACGTAGTTGTTGCGCACGATCCCGCCGCGCCGCTCGACGACGTCGACCCCGAGCAGCTCCGTGACCAGCGCGCCGCGCCCTGCATCGTCGGGTCCGGCGACGACGTCCGGCCCGCCGCCCGTGAGCAGGAGCGCGCCCCCGCCCTCGGCGAACGCCCGCAGGGCGTCCGCCGCGTCCTCGTCGACGGTCGGCACCTCGGGCACGACGACGAGCCGGACGCCGGGCCGCGCCAGCGCCGCCAGGGACCCCGGGCCCACGTACTCGAACGGCACGCCGAGCTCGACGAGCGCCTGGTAGACGCCGGACGCGGCGTCGCGCACCGGGGCGGGGGCGCCGCGCTCGTCGGCGTCCCACACGAGCACCTCGGCGACAGGCTGCGACTCGGCGAGGTCGGCGGACACCGCGCGGTGCAGCCCGAACGCGCGCTCGACGGCGGGGATCCAGCGCGGGTCGGGGATCCGGGCGGCGAACTTGGTGAACCAGGGGAACGCGCCGTGCACGAACCCGTCGACGATCCACCCGGTGGTCTCGACCGCCGCGTTGACCGAGTCCTTCCACCGGAAGTCGTGCGACTCCGGCCCCACCGAGGTGATGAGCCCGACCGGCTTGCCCGGGTGCAGCGCCCGCACCCGCTTGGCGTCGCGGCCCGCCGACCAGAGAGCCTCGCCGTCGCCGCGCGCCTGGTGGTCCACCAGCAGGAACGGCACCGACCGCGCGACCCGCGGCTCCAGGTCGGCTGCGGTGAACGAGCCCAGGTTGGGCACGAACCGCACGGCCGGTGCCACGTCCTGCACGGCCCGGTCCCAGTGCGCCACCAGCTCGCTGAGCCGGGTCCGGCGCCAGGCGCGGTACGCCGCCCAGGCCTCGCCGTCGGCCGGGTCGGCCGAGGTCGGCAGCGAGTGCCCCATCGCCGCCCGGAAGTCCGCCGCCGTCGACGCGGTGTACCCGGGCCCGTGTCCCTGCCACCGGTTGGCGAACAACGCGTCGACGTCGTAGTCCCGCGCGATCTCGCGGAGCACCTCGGTCGTGAGCTCCCAGCTGTACCCGCCGAACGCGTCGGTGAGGTAGATGCCGGGCAACGCCCAGTGCTCCAGGAGCTCGCCGTCCTCCGTCCGCGCGATCCAGTCGGGCCGCTGCTCGACGACGTCGCGGTGCACCGCGTGCGGGTCCACCCGGGCCATGACCGCCATCCCGCGCGAGCGGGCCAGGTCGACCACCTCGCCGAGCAGGTCCCGGTCGCCGAGGTAGGTGCTGCGATGGTGCAGCGGCACCTTGGTCGGGTAGTACGCGACGTAGCCGCCGGCGCTGATGCAGACCGCCGTGGACGCGGTGCGTTCCATGACGTCGGCCCACTCGTCGAGGTCGAAGTCCAGCGGGTCGTTCTCCACGAAGGTGAGCTGGGTCCAGCGGTGGGTGCCGTCCAGTCCGGTGCGAGCAGCAGTCATTTGATTCCCGTCGTCGCGATGCCCTTGATGATGTAGCGCTGAGCGAAGACGAAGAACAGGACGATCGGCACCAGGGACAGCAGCGACATGGCGAACATCGTGCCGATGCCGCTCTGCGTCTCGGTGTCGACCAGCGACTTCAGCGCCACCGGGACCGTGTACAGCTCGGTCCGGGTCAGGTACAGCAGCGGGCCGAAGTAGTCGTTCCACGTCCAGATGAAGGTGAAGATCGTCGTGGTGATGAGCGCGGGCTGCATCAGCGGCAGGATCACCGACCAGAAGATGCGGAAGGGTCCGGCGCCGTCGATCATCGCGGCCTGGTCGAGCTCACGCGGCAGCGACCGGATGAACTGCACCATGAGGAAGATGAACACGGCGTCCGTGGCCAGGAACTTGGGCAGCAGCAGCGGGATGTAGGTGTTGATCCACCCCAGGTCCGCGAACAGGATGTACTGCGGGATCACCAGCACGTGGAACGGCAGCATGATCGTCATCAGGGTGAGCGCGAGGTACACCTTGCTCATCCGGAAGTTGAGCCTGGCCAGGGCGTAGGCCGTGAGCGAGCACGAGAACAGGTTGCCGAGCACGGAGCCGACGCCGATCAGCAGCGAGTTGCCCAGGAACAGGCTGAACGGGGAACCGAGCGCGTCCCAGCCGTCGGCGTAGTTCTCCAGCGTGACCTCGCTGGGGAACAGCCCCGTCTGGGAGAGGATCAGGTTGCTCGGCTTGAACGAGCTGACGACCATCCACAGCAGCGGGTAGATCATGAGCAGCACGAACACGACGAGCACGACGTGCCGGGTGACCTGCCGCGGCACGGAGGTGGTGGGAGAGGCAGCCATCATTCGTCTCCGTAGTAGACCCAGCGCCGCGACACGATGAAGTTCGCGGCGGTCGCGGCGGCGATGACCAGGAGCAGCACCCACGCCATCGCGGACGCGTACCCCATGTCGAAGTTCACGAAGCCGCGCTGGTAGATGTACAGGGTGTAGAAGAGGGTCGAGTCGAGCGGCCCGCCGCTGCCGCCGCTGACCACGTGCGCCTGCGTGAAGGCCTGGAAGGCGCTGATCATCTGCAGGATCAGGTTCAGGAAGATGATCGGCGTGAGCAGCGGGATGGTGATCGACCAGAACCGCCGCACGCGGCCGGCGCCGTCGATCATCGAGGCCTCGTAGAGCTCCTCGGGGATCTGTCGCAGCCCCGCCAGGAAGATCACCATCGGCGAGCCGAAGGTCCAGACGTTGAGCACCACCAGGGTGGACAGCGCGAGCGACGGGTCCTGCAGCCACGAGCCCAGCTCGATGCCGAACCAGCCCAGGACGTGGTTGACCAGGCCGTTCTCCCCGAAGATCTGCCGCCACAGGATCGCGATGGCGACGCTGCCGCCGAGCAGGGAGGGCAGGTAGAAGGCGCTGCGGTAGAGCGACAGGCCGCGCAGCCCCTTGTCGAGCACGACAGCGAGGAACAGCGCGAACCCGAGCTGCAGCGGCACCGACACCAGCACGTAGACGAGCGTCACGCGGACGGCGGCCCAGAAGCGTTCGTCGCCCGCCATCCGCACGAAGTTGTCGAGCCCGATGAACTGCGGCGGGCTCAGCAGGTCGTAGTCGGTGAAGGCCAGCACCAGGGAGGCGACCAGCGGGCCGGCGGTGACACCGACCATGCCGATCATCCACGGCAGCAGGAAGATGTGGGCCACCAGGCCCTGGCCGCGGGTGCCGCCTGACGCCTTTCTCCGGCCGCGAGGCGGCTTGCTCCCGGCGGCGCCGGACGAGCCGGCCGCGCCAGGCGACCCCGGATCGCGGCGCCCGGTGTCCTTCGACGAGGTCAGGGTCATCATGCGCCCGCTATCTCGCCCTCGACGGCCTCGACGAAGGCCGCTGCGGCGTCGGGCACGCGCTTCTGGCCGAGCGTGACCTCCTCGAGCTCGCGGATCATGAGGTCGCGCCAGCTGCCCGACCCGGCCGGCGCCTCGAACCGCGGGCGCTGCTCCGTCCCGGCGATCTCGCGGGTGATGGCGATGACCTTCTGCTCGTCGGGCGTGGCATCGGGCTCGTACGCGTCGAGCAGCTCCGCGTTGGGCGGCGCGCCCGCGGACAGGCCGACCAGGCTGAGCAGCTCGGGCGAGTTGAGGTTGAAGCTCATCAGCGCGGCTGCCGCCGGCACCCGGTCGTCCGGCACGCCCGAGTACATGGCGAACCGGCTGTAGTAGGTGAAGTGGTAGCCCGCCGCGGCGTCCTCGGCAGCCGGCACGTCGCGCTGGTCGAACGTGTAGTCGGGGAACGCCTGGGCGTCGTCGACGATGTGGTTGGAGTTGGCGAAGGTGAGCAGCACCTTGTCGCCCACCGAGGACCAGGACGGCTCGATGCCGTCCTGCTCGCTCACGCTCGTCGTCGCGCCCGCCAGCCGCAGCTTCTCCCACCAGTCGATCCAGGCGGCGACGCCGTCCACGCTCGCCCCGAGCGTGCCGTCCTCGGTCCACAGGTCCTCGCCGCGCTGGCGCAGGAACGACTCGAACGGCATGTCGTGGTACGGGCCGTAGGTGGTGCCCTTGCGGCCGCCGGCGTTGTTCTTCGCGTAGTCGACGAGCAGCTCGGCGAGGCTGTCCCAGCTGAGCTGGTCGGGCAGCGCGACCCCGTCCTCCTCCTGGAACGTGGTGTTCCAGCGCACCACCGGGCTGAAGATCGACTTGGGCAGCGTGTTGAGCTCGCCGCCGAGCTTGAAGGTCTCGACCTGGTCCGCGCCGAACGCGGCGAGGTCCAGGCCCTCGATACCGTCGAGGTCGCGGTACAGCCCCGCGTCGCGGTAGGTGAGCACGGCGGGCGACGGGATCCAGAAGACGTCGGGCACGTCGCGCGCCGCCATCTGCGTGGTCATGCGCTCCTGGTAGGCGTCGTAGTCGCCGAACTCCGGGGCGACCTTGATCTCGGGGTGGTCCGCGGTGAACGCGTCGAGCGCCGCCAGGTAGGCGCGCTGCCGGTCCGAGCCGCCCCACCACGCGAAGCGGACCGAGTCGCCGCCTCCGGAGGAGCCGCCCGACGAGCAGCCGGCGAGGGACATGGCGGCGACCGAGAGCGCCCCCATCCCCGTCCACGTGAGGAACGACCGGCGAGTGAGGTCTGACATGGTGTCCTTCTTTCAGTACGTCGTTGTACGGAGTGGTGTGCCGGGACAGGCGGTGTCAGGGCAGGCGCCCGACGTCGACGACGTTGCGCAGCGGGCGCCGCGCGAGCCATCGGTCCAGGTTGTCGAGGAAGATCGCCGTGCCGCGGTCCGCGGTGGCGGGCGTCGTCGCCCCGTTGTGCGGGGTGACGATCGTGCGGGGCAGGTCCCACAGGGGTGAGTCCGGGGGCAGGGGTTCGGTGGCGTGGGCGTCCAGGCCCGCCCCGGCGATCACGCCGTCGCGGACGGCCGCGACCAGGTCGGCCTCGCGCACGATCCCGCCGCGCGAGACCACCACGAGGTGCCCCTCGGGCCCCAGCGCGCGCAGCGTCCGCAGGCCGATTGCCCCGGCGGTCTGGTCGGTGAGCGGAGCCGCCACGACCAGGAAGTCGCTGACCGCGGCCAGCTCGTCGACCGCGTCCGGGGGCAGCATGCGGTCCACCGGGTCGCCGGGTCCGGCGGGACGACGGCGCAGCCCCACCACGCGCATGCCGAACGCCCGGGCCCGCACCGCGAGCTCGCGGCCGACGTTGCCGTAGCCGTAGATGCCCACGGTGCGGCCGTGCAGCTCGTCGTGCGTGAACCGCTCCCAGCGGTGCGACCGCTGGGCCTCGCCCCAGTGCAGCGCCTGGCGGCTGAGCATCAGCATGAGCATGAGCGCCTGCTCGGCGAGCGGGATCGCGCCGTTGCCCGCGGACGACGTCACGGTCACCTCTCCCCGCGCGCCCGGTCGGTCGTCCGGTCCGGTCGCCCGACGGCGCAGCGCGGGCCCGACGTCGGACTCGACGCCCGCGGCCCACGAGTGCACCCAGGCCAGGTGCGGCATGGCCGCGACCTCGACGTCGGTGAGCCGGCCTGTCGCCACCGTCGCGGAGCGCAACGCCTCGGCGTCGTCCGCGGTGGCGACGACGACGTCGGGGTGCGCGGCGCGCACCTGCTCCACGACCCGCTCGACCTGACCGCCCCGGACCACCACGACCTCAGGCACGGGGTCCCCCCTCGCTCGTCGGGCCGCCGTCGGTGCCCGGGCCCTCGTCGGCGCCCGGACCGCCGTCGGCGATCACGATCACCTCGAGCCCGGCCACCGTGTCGACCCGGACCAGCAGGTCGGCGCCGTCGTCCGCCACCGTGGCCTCGCCCGCGAGCGCGCGTGCGGGCCGGCCCGCGAGCCCGGTCGCGCGCAGCACGACGTCGTGGACGGGAACCGCCGGGCCGTACCCGTTGCCACGCTGGCCGGAGTGGTTGAGCAGGTGCACCACGAGCCCCGCCGCCGAGTGGCCGACGACCACCTCGATCTGCTCCGGCGCCTCGACCACGACCGGCAGCCGGCCGCCGGGCCGGTCGCGGAGCCGTTCGACGACGAGGTCGACCGCGACGTCGCGCAGCCGGGTGAGCCGGGTGTCCTGGTAGGCCGTGCCCACCACCCAGGGGAGCTGGACCACAGTGCCGGCGCCGTGCCGACGTTCCCCGCAGACGGGCTCGGTGCCCGGCACATGGCCGTAGGCCTTCTCCGGCGGGCCGTACGGGGCGTGCTCGACGAGGCGGTACCGCGCCGCGGCGTCCGCCCGCCAGGTCACCCGGTGGTGGCGGCCGTGTCGAGGCACGAGCAGCGCGCCCTCGACCGAGGAGGCGTCGTCGAGCTGGACGTAGCTCGACTTCAGCAGGTCGCGGTCGGTGTCGACGGCGGTCTGGGCCAGCGCGGGGAACCAGTCGACCACCGATCCGTCGGGGCCGATGCCGCTGCGGCCGGTGGCCACGATCGAGCCGCCGTCCCGGACGAACCGGTCGAGGGCGGCGACGGCGTCGTCGGACAGGGAGGGCAGGTCGGGCAGCACGAGCACCCGGAAGCGCCCGGGCAGGGCGACGGACCCCAGCGCCGAGGCGGGCACGACGTCGAAGGGCACGTGCCGTTCGACCAGGCCGGCCAGCAGTCCCCGGTGCTCGGCGGTGCCGGTGCCGTAGCGGCCGTCGTCGTCCAGCGGGTCGGGCCGGACCAGCCCCACCTCGGCCGCAGGCGCGAGCCCGGTGTAGTCGAGCCGGTGGTCGCGGTGGAACCGCGTGACCTCGGCGGCCGCGGACAGGCCGCCGTAGGCGATCTTCCCGGTGGGTCCCATGATGTAGGTCGACGGGTTGGCGCCGCGCGAGATCGCCTGGGCGAGGTACTGGCCGAGCATCTCGGGCTGCTCGTCGGCGAGCCGGTACGGCATGTCCCAGAACGCGACGGCGTTGACCAGCACGGGCTTGCCGGGGCGCGCCGACCGCAGGGCACTGACCGCCTCGCCGGTGGCGTAGGGCCACAGGGTGCGCCCGATCGCGTTGTTCGCCTCGTGGAACAGCACGTCGGCCGCCGTGCCGAGGATGAGCCCGGCGTCGGGGCGGAGCACCGCGATGTGGGCCCGGACCCGGGCGGTGAGCGCCTCGATCGTGGCGGCTGCGTACCCGCGCCACTGCCGGTAGCCCTGGTCGCCCGCGTGGTCGGGCAGCCGGTCGAGCCCGGTGTGCTCCCGGAAGCCCGTGACGCACGCGGCGCAGTGGCACACGCCGTGCACGCGGCCGGCGTAGTCCACCTCGTTGAAGCCGAACCAGTTGAAGAAGAACCCGTCCACGTCGTAGCGGCCCAGCACCTCGTCGAGCACGTCGAAGAGGCGTTCCTGCTGGTAGCCGGCGCTGGGGCAGACGCTGACGAGACCCTCGAACTCCTGGCGCGCGCCGGACGGCGAGACGTAGAGCCACTCCGGGTGCGCGTCCGCGATCGCGGGCGCGACCTTCGAGAAGTCCATCCGCGCGAGCAGCCGCACGCCCCGGCGCCGGGCGGCGGCCAGCGCGTCCCCGACGAGGTCGCCGCTCGCCCGCCCCGTCAGGTACGGGTTGGCGGTCTGGAAGTCGAGCCGGGTCGGGTAGTGGGAGAGGATGCCGCCCACGTTGAGCAGCCAGACGTTCGCGCCGTGCTCCTCGACGGCGTCCAGCGTGCGCTCGACGTCGAGGTCCGCGTCGATCTCGCGGAGGTTGGTCTGGAACACCCCGAACGGCTGGTCCCACCAGCCAGGACGCACCTGCTCGCCGGTGCCCGGACGCTGGGTGGTCAGGCTCATCGGTCCACCGCCCCGTTCAGCTCGCGGGCGAGGGCCACCAGCGCCGAGTGGTCGAGGCCGCCGTCCCCGCGCAGCACGAGCGACTGGACCAGCCGCCCGACGACGGCCGTCACGGGGAGCACCGCCCCGCGGGCCCGCGCGGCGTCCTCGACGATGCCCAGGTCCTTGTGGTGCAGCGCCACGCGGAAGCCCGGCTCGAAGTTCCCGGCCAGCACGCCGTCGGCCTTGCGGTCGAGCACGGTGCTGCCGCCGAGCCCGCGGGCGATCACGGAGAGCGCCGTGGCGACGTCGGCGTCGTGGGCCTCCAGGAACACGACGGCCTCGGCGAGCGCCTGGAGGTGCGTGGCGACGACGAGCTGGTTGGCGGCCTTGACCACCTGCCCGCCGCCGGCGTCGCCGACCCGCACGACGGTGGTCCCCATGGCCCCGAGGAGCTCGCGCCACCGCTCGAACGCGGCGACCGGCCCGCCGACCATGATCGAGAGCGTGCCCTCGCGCGCCCCGGCCTCGCCGCCGGAGACGGGCGCGTCGAGCGTGTCGTGGCCCGCCCCGGCGAACCGCTCCGCGATCTCGCGCGCGGCGCCGGGTTCGATGGTGCTCATGTCGATGTAGGCGCCGGCCGGCGCGAGGTGCTCGAGCACGCCGTCGGGGCCGAGCGCGACGGCCCGGACGTCCGGGGTGTCGGGGAGCATCGTGATGACGACGTCGGCGCCCCGGACCGCCTCCGGCACGCTCGCCACGACCGGTACCCCGAGCGAGGCCGCGGTCGCGCGGCCCGGGCCGCCCCGGCTGAACGCCCGCACCTCGTGCCCGGCGCGGACGAGGTTGGCCGCCATCGGCCGCCCCATGACGCCCAGCCCGACAAAGCCCACGACTGCCATATGACCGAACTCCCTCGTTCGATGATCTAACGATTGATCAGGTTGATCCTGCTTGCGGATCAACCCTGGCCTGAGGAAGGGTATTTCGATATACCTGTCACGGTCAATGCCCCGAGATCGGAGAGTTCGATGCCCAGGTTCGCCGCCAACGTCTCCCTCCTGTTCAGCGAGGTGCCGCTGCCGGAGCGGTTCGCCCGCGCCCGTGCCGCCGGGTTCGAGGCGGTGGAGTGCTGGTGGCCGTTCGCCGACCCGGACCCGTCAGCCGCCCAGGTGGCGGCCTTCGTGAGCGCGCTCGAGGCCGCCGACGTGCGGCTCACCGGGATCAACCTGTTCGCCGGGGACATGCCCGCCGGCGAGCGCGGCGTCGTCTCCCATCCCGACCGCGCCGCGGAGCTGGCGGCGAACCTCGCGGTCGTCCGGACCGTCGTCGAGGCGACCGGCTGCGCGCGGGTCAACGCGCTCTACGGGCAGCGCCTGCCCGGCGTCGCGTCCGCGGTCCAGGACGAGACGGCCACGATCAACCTGCGCCGGGCGGTGGACACGCTCGGCGAGGTCGGCGCGACGGTGCTGGTCGAGCCGCTGACCGACGGCGAGCACGGGGACTACCCGGTGCGCACCCTGGAGGACGCGCTCGCCGTGGCCGACCGGGTGGGCACCGGCGTCGCCGTCCTCTTCGACGCCTACCACCTGCACAACAACGGCGCGGACGTGGTGGCGGACGTCGCGCGAGTGATCGACGCCGTCGGGCACGTCCAGGTGGCCGACTCCCCCGGCCGCGGCGAACCGGGCACGGGCACGATCGACTTCGCGGCCTTCTTCGCCGCCCTGGACGCGACGGGCTACGCAGGCTGGGTCGGCTGCGAGTACCGCCCCACGACCACGACGGAACAGACCCTCGCCTGGCTCCCGTAACACCTCCCCGCCCGCGCGGTTGAGTGCTGGCTATTTGTGGTCATGAAACGTTGTCGAACCACAAATACCCAGCACTCAACAAGCGGGGCTACGGGAGGGCCGCCGCCTTCGACTCCAGGACCGTCCGTTCTGCGGCGTTGCCGCAGAGCTCCGCCGCGCGGAGGTACTCGCCGCGGGCCTCCGCCGTGCGGCCGAGCCGGGACAGCAGCTCGCCGCGCACGCCGGGCAGGAGGTGCGACCCGGCGAGCACGCCCTGGTCGACCAGGCCGTCCACGACGCGCAGCCCCAGGTCGGGCCCGTGGGCCATGGCCACCGCCACGGCCCGGTTGAGGTCCACCACGGGCGACGGCGCGATGCGGCCCAGCGCCTCGTAGAGCAGCACGATCCGCTCCCAGTCGGTCTCCGGCACGGACGGGGCCACCGCGTGGCACTCCGCGATCCCTGCCTGGAGCGCGTACGCGCCCATCCCCCCGGGCCCGACGGCGCCCCGCAGCGCGGCCCGGCCCCGGGTGATCGCAGCCCGGTCCCAGCGCCGCCGGTCCTGGTCCTCCAGGAGGATCGGCTCCCCCGAGGGCCCCGTCCGGGCCGGGAACCGGGCGGAGGTGAGCTCCAGCAGCGCGAGCAGGCCGAACGTCTCGGGCTCGGGCGCGAGCCGGGTGAGCACCCGGGTCAGGCGCACGGCCTCGCGCGCCAGGTCGTGCCGGATCCAGTCGTCGCCCGACGTCGCCGACGAGCCCTCCGTGAAGATCACGTACAGCACGTTCCGCACCGACGAGAGCCGGGCGACCCGGTCCTCGCCCTCAGGCACCTCGAACGGGACCTGCGCCGCCGCGATCGTCTTCTTGGCGCGCGTGATGCGCGCCTGGACCGTCGCGACGGGCACGAGGAACGCGCGGGCGATCTCCTCGCTGGTCAGACCGCCCACCACCCGCAGGGTCAGCGCGATCCGCGCCTCCCGGGACAGCACCGGGTGGCACGAGACGAACATGAGGGCGAGCACGTCGTCGTCGATCCGCCCGGGGTCGAGCAGGGCCGGCTCGGCGCCCGGGTCGCCCGCACCGGCGCCGGCCCCGGGCGCCGCCGGGCCACCCACCGCCACCTCGCCCTCGGCCAGGCCGTGCGCCAGCGCGGCGTACCGCTCGTCCCGCCCGGCCCGACGCCGGTAGGCGTCGATCGCCCGGCGCCGGGCCGTCGCGATGAGCCACGCCGCGGGGTCGCGGGGCGTGCCGTCGCGCGGCCAGGAGACGAGCGCCGCGGCGAGCGCCTCCTGGGCCACGTCCTCGGCGAGCTCGAAGTCGCGGGTGTAGCGGGTGAGCGCGCCGACGATGCGCGCGGACTCGATCCGCCAGACCGCCTCGACGGCCCGCCGCGCGGCGTCGTCGTCCATCTCCTCGCCCTTCCTGCCGCTGCCCTGCCGGTCCCGGCTCAGAGCTGGCCTGTGGACTCGCGCCAGGCCCGCTCGTTCTGGATGTGCTCGTTGTCCTGCGGGAACTGGTCGAGCTCGGTGACCTTGCGGATCTCCGCCTTGCTGCCGGGCCCGGCGAGCGGCGCGCGCTTGGCCCACTCGACGGCCTCCTCCTTCGAGGCCACCTCCAGGATCCAGAAGCCGTTGAACAGCTCCTTGGTCTCGCCGTACGGGCCGTCGGTCACGACGGGCGTCTCGGTGGAGTAGTCGACGACGACGGAGTCGGCGGCATCCTCGAGGCCCTCGCCGGCCACGAGCACGCCCGCCTTGATCATCTCCTCGTTGAACGCGCCCATGTCGTTCACGATCTTCTGGAAGTCCATGTTCTGGTAGGCGGTCACCGTCTCGTCGGTCGCTCGCATGATCAGCATGTACTTCGCCATGGCTTCTTCTCCTCCGTGGTTTTCCGGTCCCTGGTGGGACCTTCTCATCCACAGGTCGAACGGGAAACAGGTGGATCGACACGACCCGGGAATCTGTTTCGTGGAGCATGCGGACAGGTTCCGCGCGTCACACAGATCCGGCTTGCCAGGCGCGCGGAACGTGCGGAACCCTTGATACCCATGACGCTCGAATCGATTGAAGCGCAGGGGCCCGATGCCCCTGCCGCCGGTACGTCCTCCCGGCGCGGCAAGAAGCCGACGCCCGCCAGCCCGGCACCGGTCAGAACGCACAGATCGAGCGACGCCCCGTCCCCGCAGGCCTGGGACGGGCGCAGCAAGTTCCCGCACATCGGCGAGTACGGGTTCCTCTCGGACTGCGAGGCCAACGCGCTGATCGCGCCGTCGGGCAGCGTGGAGTGGATGTGCATCCCCCGCCCCGACTCGCCCAGCATCTTCGCCAAGATCCTCGACCGCGGAGCCGGCCACTTCCGGGTGGGCCCGCACGGCGTGCGCGTGCCCAGTGCGCGCCGCTACCTGCCGGGCACGCTCATCCTCGAGACCACGTGGCAGACCGAGACCGGCTGGCTCGTGGTGCGCGACGCGATGCTGATGGGGCCGTGGCACGACCTGGAGTCGCGGTCCGGGACGCACCGCCGCACCCCCACGGACGACGACGCCGAGCACATCCTGCTGCGCACCATCAAGTGCGTGTCGGGCACGGTCGAGGTCGAGGTCGAGTGCGAGCCGCGCCCCGACTACGCGCGGTCCGAGGTGGACTGGGAGTACGAGAACAGCGGCTACTCCGCGGTCGTCGCCAAGATCGGCGACCCCACCCCGGACGTGCACCTGCGGTCCAGCCTGCGGTTCGGCCTGGAGGGCAAGCGGGCGACGGCGCGCACGCGGATGTCGCAGGGCGACGAGCACTTCGTCGCGATGTCCTGGGGCTCGCAGGACCCGCCGACCAGCTACGCGGAAGCCCTCGACGCCATGTGGCGCACCGAGCGGTTCTGGCGTGGGTGGATCACGCAGGGCACGTTCCCGGACCACCCGTGGCGCGTCTACCTGCAGCGTTCCGCGCTCACCCTGAAGGGGCTGACCTACTCCCCCACGGGCGCGCTGATCGCCGCGGCGACGACGTCGCTGCCTGAGACCCCGGGCGGCGAGCGCAACTGGGACTACCGGTACGCGTGGATCCGCGACTCGACGTTTGCGCTGTGGGGCCTCTACACCCTGGGCCTGGAGCGGGAGGCCAACGACTTCTTCGCGTTCATCCAGGACGTCTGCCGGGACAACCGGCAGCTCCAGATCATGTACGGCGTGGGCGGGGAGGAGCGGCTGGAGGAGTTCGAGCTGCCGCACCTGTCCGGCTACGAGGGCGCCCAGCCCGTGCGGATCGGCAACGCCGCGTACGACCAGCGCCAGCACGACGTGTGGGGCGCGGTGCTGGACTCCGTGTGGCTGCACGCCAAGTCGCGCGACCAGCTCCCCGAGTCGCTGTGGCCCATCCTCAAGCGGCAGGTCGAGGAGGCCGCGAAGCACTGGCACGAGCCGGACCGGGGCATCTGGGAGGTGCGCGGCGAGCCGCAGCACTTCACCAGCTCCAAGCTCATGTGCTGGGTGGCGATGGACCGCGGCGCCAAGCTCGCGCGGCTGTACGACCAGCCCGACTACGCCCAGTCGTGGCAGAAGATCGCCGACGAGATCGCCGACGACATCTGCACCAAGGGCGTGGACGACCGCGGCGTCTTCACGCAGCGGTACGGCGACCCCGCGCTGGACGCGTCGCTGCTGCTCGTGCCGCTGCTGCGGTTCCTGCCGTCGGACGACGAGCGCGTGCGGGCGACCGTGCTGGCGATCGCGGACGAGCTCACCGAGGACGGCCTGGTGCTGCGGTACCGGACGGACGAGACCGACGACGGCCTGCGCGGCGAGGAGGGCTCCTTCACCATCTGCTCGTTCTGGCTGGTGTCCGCACTGGTCGAGATCGGCGAGGTGGAGCGGGCCCGGGCGCTGTGCGAGCGGTTGCTCGGCTACGCGTCCTCGCTCGACCTGTACGCGGAGGAGATCGAGCCCGGCAGCGGCCGACACCTGGGCAACTTCCCGCAGGCGTTCACGCACCTGGCCCTGATCAACGCCGTGATGCACGTGATCAAGGCGGAGACCGGCGAGGCCGAGAAGGGCTACTTCGGGGTGCCCCGCCCGCACTGATCCGTCGCGTCCCCCGCTGAGTGCGGGATCTTCGCCCTCGCCGGCCTCGGCCGAGGGCGAAGATCCCGCACTCAACGTGTTTCCGGGGGGTCTTGCGCCCGTTGGCTAATAGGCGTAGCTTTATGGCTATGACAACCAGCCAGGGCAACCAGCTCGCCTACCTGCCACGACCCGAGGGCAACCTCGCCTACACCGACTCGGGATCGGGCCAGCTCGTCGTCGCCATGCCCGGCATGGGCGACCTGCGGTCCACCTACGACGACCTCGTCCCCGCGCTCGTCGACGCCGGCTACCGCGTGGTCGTCGCGGACCTGCGCGGCCACGGCGACTCCGACACGACGTTCCGCACGCACGGCGACGCCGCCACCGGCACGGACTTCATCGCGCTCGTCGAGCACCTCGGCGCCGGGCCGGCAGTGCTGCTCGGCAACTCGATGGCGTCGTCCGCCGCCGCCTGGGCCGCAGCGGAGCGCCCGGACCTCGTGCGCGGGCTCGTGCTGCTCAGCCCGCTCCTGCGCCAGCCGGGCTCCCCGGCCATGCAGCGGACCATGCGGCTCGCCCTCCGGGTGCTCCTCGCCCGGCCCTGGGGCGCCGCGTTCTGGGCCGCCTACTACTCGTCGATCAGCAAGGGCCGCCGTTCCGCGCGGCACGCCGAGCAGGTCGCGGAGGTCCGGCAGAGCCTGCGCGACCCGGCGCACCTGCGCTCGTTCCGCGACCTCTCCCTGGTGCTCGACCACTCGGTCGTCGAGGCCCGGCTGTCCGAGGTCACGGCGCCGTCGCTGGCCGTGGTCGGCGCGCTCGACCCCGACTTCTCCGATCCCGCGGCCGAGCTGACCTGGATCACGGAGACGATCGGCGCGCGCGGCGTCCTGGTCGACGAGGTGGGGCACTACCCGGCGCAGCAGGCGCCGGACGTCGTCGTGCCGGCCGTGCTCGACTTCCTTGCCGGGCTCCCGGGCCGACCGGCCGACAACGGGGCCGACAGCACGAACGGGGCCGGCAGCGCCACGGACGGGGGCCGGAATGCCTAGGGCGGGCCTGTCGCACGACGCCGTGGTGCGCCTGGCGCTGGAGGTGGTCGACGACGGCGGGGCGCGGGGGTTCGCGGACCTGACCCTCGCCAAGGTCGCCGCGAAGGCCGGCGTCGCGGCCCCCAGCCTCTACAAGCACGTCGGCTCGCTGGCCGACCTGCGCCGCGAGGTGGCGCTGATCGCCGTCCGGGAGGTCACGGCCGCCGCGACCTCCGCGACCGTCGGCCGGGCCGGCAGCGACGCACTGCGCGCGCTGGCGAACTCGTGGCGCACCTACGCGCACGGCCACCCCGGCCGGTACGCGGCCACCCAGATCGGCCCCGACCCGGAGGACCCGGCAGACGCCGCGCTGCGCGAGGCGGCCGCCGAGAGCGTCCAGGTCGTCGGCGCCGTGCTGCACGGCTTCGGCCTGCCCGACGAGCGGCTGATCGACGCCATCCGCGCGGTCCGGGCCGGGTTCCACGGCTTCTTCCTGCTGGAGCTCGGGGGCGGCTTCCGGATGCGGGAGGACGTCGACCAGAGCTTCGCCGTGCTGCTCGACATGCTCGTCGCGGGAGTCACCGCACTCGCCGCCCAGGACACCACGACCACCACACCCGACACCGTGCTGGACCACGACACCGCTGGGAGCCACCGATGAACACCGTTCAGAACACCACCACTCGCTCGTCCGACGCGGGCCGGACCGCCGCGCGCCCGACGACCGCGCGCTCGACCACCGCGCGCTCGACCACCGCGCGCTCGACCACCGCGCGCTGGACCGCCGTCGCCTTCGTGGCGGCGGGGCTCGCCTTTCTCCTGTTCCCCCTGCTGCGCCCCTGGCCGGACGAGACCGTCGCGAGCACCGACCTGGCCACCGCGTTCGCCTCCGACCGCTGGGTCGTGGCGCACCTGTGCGGCATCCTCGGCCTGGGCCTGATCGCGCCGGCGCTGCTCGGCCTGCGGACGCTGCTCGCCGGTGCGGGCGGCGCGGACGCCGTCGCCGGCGCTCCGGCCGGGCGTGCCGCGGGCGTCCGGAACGCGACCTGGGCGCTGATCACCGCCTGGGCGGGCGCCGGGTTCGCCGCGCTCTACTTCGGGGCCGAGATCTTCGGCATCCGCACGATCGCCGAGGCGACGCTCCGTGACGGCGATCTCGGCCTGCTGGCCGACGTCGAGGTGCTGCGCATGCAGCCCTGGGCCGTGACGGCGTTCGGCGCCGGGCTGATCCTGCTCGCGGCCGCCGGGGTGCTCGCCGCCGTCGCGCTGTGGCGCTCGGGCACGCGGGGCGCCGGCACCCAGGGCTCCGGCACGCACCCGCGGTGGATCGGGCTGCCGCTGGCGCTCGGCCTGGTGCTGGTGCTCCCCCAGTTCTTCGGGAGCCCGGAGCTGCGGATCACGCACGGTTTCCTGGTCGCGGTGGGCTGCGTGCTGGTCGCCGGCGCGGTGTGGAACCGTCGGGCATGACGAAGGCGTGCACCCCGTCGGGGTGCACGCCTTCGTCATGCCTGCACCGACCGCGTCAGCGGCCCGAGGAGAGCGTCAGTCGCTGCTGTTGAAGATCGCCAGCAGGCGGAGGAACTCCAGGTACAGCCAGATCAGCGTCACCAGCAGGCCGAAGGCCGCCGACCACGCCATCTTGGCGGGCACGCCCGCCTCGACACCACGCTTGATGGAGTCGAAGTCGACGATCAGCGACGCGGCGGCCAGACCAACGGCCACCAGGCCGATGATGATGCCGAGCGTGCCGCCCCGCATGCCCCAGCCGCCGAGCACACCGGTCCACACCAGGACCAGGTTGATCAGCGAGAACGCCGCGTAACCGACCATCGCGATGATCAGCCAGCGCGTGAACTTCGGGGTGACCCGCACCTTGCCCGACTTGAACAGGAAGAGCGCGGCGGCGAAGGTCGCGACGGTCGCGAGCACCGCCTGGAGCACGATCCCGTTGGTCTGCGCCTCGTAGAACATCGAGATGCCGCCGAGGAACATGCCTTGCGCGATCGTGTACAGGATGATCAGCACGGGGCTCGGGTTGCGCTTGAACGCGTTGACCAGGCCCAGCACAAGACCCGCGATCATGCCGAAGATCCACAGGCCCGGCGCGAGCGTCCACGTCGCCGCGCCGACCACGACCAGGAGGGCGAGCAGCCCACCGGTCTTGACGATCACGTCGTCGTACGTCAGCCGCTTGGTGTCCGCCGTGGTGGCGGACGGCGACTGGTACATCGCGTCGAGCTGCGACGCGTCCATCGCCTGCTGTCCCGCGGCGCCGTACTGACCGTACTGGCCAGGCTGCGGCGGAGTGCCGTATGCGGGAGTCTGGTTGGGGTAGGTGGCGGTGCCGCCGCGACGCGCACCGGCAGCGCCGGTGCGACGGGGCTCACCGAAGACGTCGCTTCTAGAAAAGACGGGGTTGCTCATCTGCTCCTCCTGGTCTGTCTGACCATCCTAGGGAACGCTGCAGACACTCCAGGAGTTCCCAGGTCATACCAACGGATGAAGTGGGTCCGACCACGGGATGATCCGGACCGGTATTGGGTGCGCAGGCCATGTCCCCTACCTACTCTCGTAGGTACGAGTCTCCTGGAAGGGCAAGTGATGATCGAGGCCAGAGGCCTGATGAAGAGGTACGGCGCCAAGACCGCCGTGGACGACGTCACGTTCACCGTCCAGCCGGGCCAGGTGACGGGCTTCCTCGGCCCGAACGGCGCCGGCAAGTCGACCACCATGCGCATGATCGTGGGGCTGGACCGGCCCACGGCCGGTTCGGTCACCGTGAACGGCAAGCCCTACACGGCGCACCGCCGTCCGCTGGCGGAGGTCGGCGCCCTGCTCGACGCGAAGGCCGTGCACACCGGCCGCACCGCGCGCAACCACCTGCTCGCCATGGCCGCGACGCACGGCATCGCCACCAAGCGCGTCGACGAGGTCATCGAGCTCACCGGCCTGCAGTCGGTCGCGAGCAAGCGCGTGGGCGGCTTCTCGCTCGGCATGGGCCAGCGCCTCGGCATCGCGGCGGCCCTGCTCGGCGACCCCCGCACCCTCATCCTGGACGAGCCGGTCAACGGGCTCGACCCCGAGGGCGTGCTCTGGGTGCGCAACATCGCGAAGTACCTGGCGTCGGAGGGCCGCACGGTCTTCCTGTCCAGCCACCTCATGAGCGAGGTCGCCCTCACCGCCGACCACGTGATCGTGATCGGCCGGGGTCGCATCCTCGCCGACGCACCGGTCGCGGAGTTCGTGGACGGCGCCGCCCGCAAGGTCGTGCGCGTCCGGTCGCCGCAGGCCACGGAGCTCGCCGACCTGCTGAAGGCCAAGAACGCCGAGGTCGAGGACGTCGAGCCCGGCCTGCTGGAGGTCCGCGGAGCCGAGGCGTCCGCCGTCGGCGAGCTGGCCGCCAGCTCGCGGATCGTGCTGCACGAGCTCACGCCCGTGGCCTCCACGCTGGAAGAGGCCTACATGTCGCTGACCGCCGACGCGGTCGAGTACCAGTCCGAGGACCTCGCCCACGTGGCTGCGGCGACGTCCCACACCGAGGGGAGCAAGGCATGAGCGCGACGGTCACCGCTCCGGCGAGCGGAGCGGCGTCGGGCCCGGCGACGGAGCACACCCCGGTGCACAACGTCACCTTCTGGCGCGTGCTGCGCTCGGAGTGGATCAAGCTGTGGACGCTGCGCTCGACGTGGTGGACGCTCGCGGCGACCGTCGTGGTGATGGTCGGCTTCGCGCTGCTGCTCGCGTTCATCGTGCAGCTCGTCGGGAACGAGATGGAGGGCGCCTCGCCCGAGGACCAGGCGGCGATGGGCGGCGTGCTCGGCGGGACCACCGTGGTGGCCGCGGGGTTCGAGATGGCGGCCTTGGTGGTCGCGGTGCTCGGCGCCCTGATGATCACCGGTGAGTACTCCACCGGCATGATCCGGTCCACGTTCGCGGCGGTGCCCGGACGCCTCCCGGCGTTCTTCGGCAAGGCCGTGGTGCTCGTGCTCGTGACCGCGGTGCTGACCGTCGTGTCGCTCGCGCTGAGCTGGCTGGTCACCTATCCGCTGCTGAACGCCAACGACGCGACCGTGGACTTCGGGGACAACGACCAGATCCGCGCCCTGTTGGGCACGGTGCTGTACGTGACGCTCGTGGCGCTGTTCGCCCTGGGCCTCGGTGCCCTGCTGCGACACACGGCGGGCGCGATCTTCACCGTGGTGGCGATCTTCCTGGTGATCCCCACGATCTTCCAGATCGCAACCCTCGCGGCCGCCCAGCTGGAGTGGGTCGGCGTGGTGAACAAGCTGCTGCCGAGCGTGGCGGGGGCGCAGATCACGCCGAACGCGGGCGCGTTCCCCGACGTCCTCGACCCGTGGGTCGGCATCGGTGTGCTCGCCGGCTACACGCTGCTCGTGCTGATCGGGGCGTCGGCGCGGCTGAAGCTGCAGGACGCGTAACACCCCCGGCCCGCGAACGTCCCCGCGGGGAAACTGGTGCTCCCCGAGTCGTGTTGCTCTCCGTAGACGGTGTCTACTCCTGGCAACACGACTCGGGGAGCACCTGTTTTCCCGGCACGACCCGCCGTGCCGCCGCGGACCGTTACCGCGCCGCCGCGGCGTCAGTCCATCGGGTCGAGCGGGTGCGGCCACATCGGGGTCGGCGTCTGCTGCCGGCGCTCCGGCTGCGGTTCAGGTTCCTGACGACGCTGAGGCAGCTCGGCGTACGACGCCGGCTGCCGCTGCGGGACGTACGGCTGCTGCGGGTTCCCGGACACGCGATGCTCCGGCGCACGTTGGTCCGGCGTACGTTGCTCCGGTGCGAACTGCGGCATGTACTGCGGTGCCGGCTGTGGGGATGCCTGCCGGGGAGCTGCCTGCTGGGGCGCGAACGGCGATTCCTGTCGGGAGGCCGGCTGCTCTGGTGCGTAGCGCGGCTCCTGAGGGGCACGTTCCTGCGGCACGGGATGCTGCGGTACACGCCGTCGCGGCGTGAACTGCGGCGGAGCCGGCGCGTGCTGCGCCGGTGCCGGCATCGGGGCCGGAGCGGACGGCGTCGGCCAGGCCGGAGGCCAGCCCTGCCCCGTCACGCCGGCCTGCCCCGTCACGCCGGCCTGCCCCGCACCCGTCTGGCCCGGACCACCCGGCATCGGCCGCGCGCCCGCCGGCCGCCCGACGGCCCGGAGCGCCCCGGTCGCCACGCTGACCAGCGCACCCGTGAGCGGACGGCGGACCCGGCCAGCGGCCTCGTCCGCCGCCCGGCGCCGCTCCGCCCGGCGCTCGAAGAGCGTGTAGATCACGGGCACCACGTACAGCGTCAGCAGCGTCGAGGACACCAGGCCGCCGATCACGACCAGCGCGAGCGGCTGCGAGATGAACGCGCCGCCGCCGGTCACGCCGATCCCCATGGGGGTGAGCGCGAAGACCGTGGCCAGGGCCGTCATGACGATCGGCCGCAGCCGCTTGCGAGCGCCCTCGCGCACGGCCTCGTCCAGCCCCATGCCGCGCACGCGGTACTGGTTGATCAGGTCGATGAGCACGATCGCGTTCGACACCACGATGCCCACCAGCAGGAGCGTGCCGATCAGGGCCGGCACCCCCAACGGGGTGTTCGTCGCCACCAGCGCGACCAGGGCGCCCACCGCGGCGAACGGCACGGACACCAACAGGATGAACGGCTGAGCCAGGCTCCGGAACGTCGCCACCATGACCACGAACACGAGGGCGATCGCCGCCACCAGCGCGAGGCCCAGGTCACTGAAGGCCTCGGCCTGGTCGGCGGCCGCGCCGCCCACCGTCACCGTGGCCCCGGCGGGCAGGTCGATCGCCGCGATCTCCGCGTCGACCTGGTCGGTCGCCGCGCCGAGGTCGTCGCCGGCGGGTGTCACGGAGACGGTGGCCGACCGCTCGCCGTCGATCCGCGTGATCGACGTCGGCGAGCCGGCGATCTTCACCTGCGCCACGTCGCTCAGCGGGACGGCGCCGGCGGCGGTCGGGACGGGGATCTCGCCGATCTCGGCCATCGTCGTCGGGACGGCGCCCGCGGAGACCGTGACGCCCACCGGCCCCTCGGCGGTCTGCAGCTCGCCGACGTCCCGCGCGCCCGTCATCGCCGCCGAGGCGATCCCGGAGACCTGCGTCTCGGTGAGCCCGAACTGCGCCGCGGCCTTGCGGTCGACGGTCACCTCGACGATCTCCTGGGCGGCGGCCAGGTCGTTGCTCACCTCGGCGGAGCCCTTCAGGGCGCCCATCGCCTCCTGGAGCTGGTTCGTGGCCGCTGTCAGCGTCTCGACGTCGCGGGCCCGGACGACGAGGTCGATCGAGGACGTGCCCACGGAGTCGCCGGCGGACACGGAGACCTCCGTGGCGGGTGCCTCGGTCAGGTCGACGACGGCGGCACGGATGTCCGCGGCGGCCTGCTCGCCGTCGGCGGCCTCGTCGAGGGTGATCGCGAAGGTGGCCTTGAGGCCCGCGCTCGCCCCGCCGAACGCGGCCATCGACATGTCGCCGCCGCTGCCGACCGTGGCCTGCACGCTGTCGACGGCGTCCACGCCGGCCAGTGCTGCCTCGACCTGCTGGGCCGCCTCGTCCTGGCCCCTGAGCGAGGTGCCGGGCGCGTAGTGCTGCGTGACGGTCACGGTGTCCTGACCGCTGTCGCCGAGGAAGCTGGTCTCCATGTTCGGGACGAGAGCGGCCGTAGCACCGAGGATCGCCACGGCCACGCCGATGGTGAGGGCCGGCAGCCGCAGCGCGCCGTTCAGGGTCGGCACGTAGATGCGCTGCCAGATCCCCCGGCTCTCCTTCTCCTCGGCCGCCTCGCGGTCGACCGCTCCGCCCCGGCGCGCCTTCCTCGACGGCTGGATGAACCAGTAGGCCAGCACCGGCACGATCGTCAGGGCCACGACGAGCGAGGCCAGCATCGCGATGGAGACGGTCAGCGCGAACGGCCGGAACAGCTCGCCCACCATGCCGCCCACCAGCGCGATCGGCAGGAACACGGCGACGGTGCAGATGGTGGAGGCGGCGATCGCCCCGCCGACCTCGCGCACCGCCGCGAGGATGGCCGGTCCCCGCTCCTCGCCGTACGACATGTGCCGCTTGATGTTCTCGATGACCACGATCGCGTCGTCGACCACGCGGCCGATCGAGATGGTGAGCGCCCCGAGCGTCAGGATGTTCAGCGTGTAGCCGCCCGCGTCCATCGCGATGAACGTCACCGCGAGCGACAACGGGATCGAGATCGCGGACACGAGCGTCGACCGCATCGACATCAGGAAGACGAGGATGACGAGCACGGCGAACAGCAGGCCGAGCCCGCCCTCGGTGGCCAGGCCGTGGATCGAGTCCTCGATGAACGGGGCCTGGTCGAAGACGACCGCCGTCGCGATGGAGCGTTCGGTCAGCGTGTCCGCGACCTCGGGCTCGGCGAGCGCGTCCTCGATCGCGTGGGACACCTCGACGGTGTTGGCCTCCGGCGTCTTGGTGATGGCCAGGCCGAGGGACGGCGAGCCGTCGAGCCGGGAGTAGGACGTCGCCTCGACCGGCTTGAGCTCCACGGACGCGACCTGGCCCAGCTCCACGGGTGCGGCCGGCTCCGCCGGCAGACCTCCGGCCGCCGCGTCCGGCGTCGTCGCGCCCCCGGCCATCTCCGTTCCCCCGGCCGCGGTGCCGCCCGGGAGCACCGGGAGCTGTTTGAGCTGGTCGACCATGTCGACCGGCTTGCCGAGCTGGACCGACCACGCACGGCCGCCCTCGGTGATCTCCCCGGCCGGCATCACCACACCGTTGTCCTGCAGCACGGTGCTCAGGTCCTCGGTCGTGAGGCCGGACGCGGCGAGCTTGTCCTGGTCCGGCACGATGCGGACCTCGGTCTCGCTCTGCCCGGTGACGGCGACCGAGCGGACGCCGTCGACCTCCTTGAGCGCCGGCACCATGACGTCCTCGACCGTGGAGGCGAGCGCGTTGGCGCTCTTGTCGCCCGACACGGCCATCTGGACCACGGGCACGTCGTCGACGGAGCCGGTCGTGACCTGCGGCTCGACGTCCTCGGGCAGGGCCTGCTGCACCCCGGCGACGGCGGTCTGGAGGCGCTGGGTGGCCGACTCCATGTCGGTGCCGTAGGTGAACTCGACCGTGGTCAGCGAGATGCCGGTGGACGCCGTCGACCGCACCGACGCGACATCGTCGATCGAGGCGACGGCCTCCTCGATCACGTCGGTGACCTGCTCCTCCACGACCTCGGGCGAGGAGCCCTGGTACTGCGCGCTCACGATGCCCGTGGGGAGCTGGAGCGACGGGATGAGCTCCTGTTTCAGGGAGGTCATGCTCAGCACCCCGAACACCGCTATCGCGATCGTCACCAGTGCTACGACGGCTCGGTTCGCGAGGGACAGCCGGGCGAGACGGAACACGAGGACTCCACGGTGCGGGCGAGGATCGGGCATACGGCGCGACGCCGCCGTCGTGACCCGGCGGGACCAACGGGGTGAAATCAGACCGAAGTCACAGAGTAGGGCAGTACGCCGCACCGCCTGCAAGCGGTCGGGGACATTGACAGCCGCCCGCATTCCGTCCGGTACCGCCTGCCCCAGCCCGTCCGCACGACGGGCCAGGGCTCCACGTCACAGCTCGGACATGGCCTCCTCGGGCGTGTGCTCGGCCACCTCAGCCGCCCGGTTCCAGCGCCGCCAGAGCACGCGCTCCCCGATCGGCCGGGCCATGAGGTGCGCCGTCACCAGGAAGACGACCACGCCGACGAGCAGCACCACCGAGGCCACCCAGAACGGCGACGCCGGGCTGACGCCCTCGGCGAGCAGGCCGGCCACGACCGGGGCCGGGGCCGCGAAGCCCCAGCGGACGAGGTTGAACGCGCCGGTCGTGACGCGGCGGTCCGGGTCACCGAGCGCGAGGGACAGGTCGGTCAGGTTCGCGTTGGCGATACCCATGAACACACCGGCCACGATGGTCACGACGATGGAGCCCGCGGTGCCGACGCCGATCGCGAGCAGCGCCACGCACACCAGCACGCCCACGATGGCGACGCCGAGCGTCTGCACGAACCCGATCCGGTGCGCGAGCTTGTGGCCCACCGCGAGAATGCCGACGGCCACGCCGATGCCCCAGGCGGTGAACACCAGGCCGAGCGGCACGACGTCGAGGCCGAGGAACACCGGCACGTAGCCGAGCACCACGAAGAACACGAAGTTGTAGGCCGCCGTGACGACCGCGAGCGCCAGGAAGCCCGGCTTGCGGAACAGCCCGAAGACCTGCCCGAGCTTGAGCGGTGCGGGCTTCTCGGCCGGGTCCTTGAGCCGGGTGGCGGAGACCAGCAGGGCGACGACCATGAGCAGGCCGCAGACGAAGAACGGCACCCGCCAGCTGATGTGCCCGAGCAGCCCGCCGATGAGCGGCCCGACGGCGAAGCCGAGACCCACGCAGGTCTCGAACAGGCCGACCACCCACTCGCGGTCCTTGGCGAGGGCGACGAGCAGCACCATGGCGGTGGCGAAGAACATCGCGTTGCCGAGGCCCCACACGCCGCGGAGCACCGCGAGCTGCACGATGTTGCCGCTCAGGGCCGCCAGCACGGCGGCGATGGCGACGAGGGTGACGCCGGTCGCCAGGATCTTCTTGTACCCGAACTTCCCCGTGGCCATCACGGCGGGGATCATGCCGATGGCCATGACCGCGATGTACGCGGTGAACAGGAGCTCGATCTCCCAGGTGGTGGCGCCGATCTCCGCGCCGATGACGGGCAGGATCGGGTCGACGACGGCGATGCCGGCGATCGCGAAGAACGCGGTGAGCGCGGTGGCATAGATGGCTGTCTTGTTCGGTTCGTTGCGCGCGCTGGCCACGCGGCCTCCTCAGGATTTATCTGTATCACACAGGTATATGCCTGTAGGCTACACCTATGTCGAGGGAGACGGAAGAGAGCGCCAGTGACGACCACCCCGGCGAGGCCCCGCTGTCACGCGTCGAGCTGCAGCTCGCGCTGCTGCTGCGCCGGGCGGAACGCACAGGCGCGATCCGCGCCGGCCACACCCCGGCGCTCGAACGGTCGGGCTACCTGCTGCTCCAGGTCCTGAGCACCGAGGGCCCGCTCGGCATCAACGCGCTCGCCGCCCGCCAGGGCCTCGACGCCTCCACTGTGACCCGCCAGGTGGTCAGCCTGGAGAAGGCCGGGTTCGCACGACGAAGCAAGGACCCGCTCGACGGGCGGGCGGTCCGGGTCGAGGCGACGGCGTCCGGCAGGGCCCAGCTGGAGCGCGAGCGCACCCGCCGCAGCGCGATGTACGACCAGATCCTCACCGACTGGTCCCCCTTCGAGCGGTCCCTGCTCGCCGAGCTGCTGGAGCGCCTGAACCACGACCTGGACACGTTCCGGCGCGACCCGGAGGAGTGAGACACCACTTCCAAAGAACTGGTTGCAAAGAAACACTTGCAAAGGTGTGTTGGCATGCGTAGGGTGGGTCGCACGAGCTACCCCGCACCGCGCCATCCACACCGAGCCAGGAGCAGCCACGATGAGCACCTTCGCCCCCACCGCCGTCCCGCAGGTCCACCACTTCGTCGCACCGCGCACGGTCGCGGCGGCGGCCCCCGTCCGCCGTCCCGAGGCTCCCGCCACCGCCCGTGAGGCGCAGCGCAGGGAGGCCGAGCGCATCGCCCGCCAGCGGGCCCAGGCCGAGCGTGCCCGCGACAACGCGGCGGCGCGCCACCCGCTCGCGCTGCGCTGAACCCGGCGCGCAGTGGGTAACGTCCTGCCTATGGCGACTGCGCGTGAGGACTCCCCGGGGCACGAGGCGGACCGGGGCGGTGCTTCCCCGGAGTCGCCCGCTACCGACTCCCCCGCTGCCGACTCCCCTGCGTCCGAGTCCCCTGCGGCGCCCGGGACCGCCGGTCCGCCGGCCGAGCTCGGCCCGGCGGCGCTGCGCGCGCTCTCGCACCCGCTCCGCATCCGCATCCTCGACCTGCTGCCGAGCCACGGCCCGCTCACCGCCAGCAAGCTCGGCGAGATCGTCGGCGAGTCCAGCGGGTCGACGAGCTACCACCTGCGTCAGCTCGCCAAGCACGGTCTCGTCCGCGAGGTCGAGGGCAAGGGCACCGCGCGTGAACGCTGGTGGGAGCGCACCCCGGGCGGGTTCAGCATCTCGACCGTGGGCAAGGACTCCCCCGCCGCCCGGCAGACCGCCGAGGCCGTCAACATGGAGTTCCTCCGCCTGCGTCACGAGCGGGTGATGGCCTTCGTCCGTGCGGGGCAGGGCGCGGACGAGGAGACCCTGGAGAAGTGGCTCGGGACCACGACGTTCTTCTCCTCCAACAAGTGGGCCACACCGGAGCAGATGAAGGCGCTCGTCGAGGCCTGGGACCGCTTCGTGACCGAGCACATCGACCCGCTCAGCTCGCAGGAGGGCGCTCCGGGGATGGTGCCGTTCGAGGTGCACTTCGACGCGTTCCCGACGATCGACCCCGCGGGCAACCCGCTCTGATCCGCGCGGTCGGGTCGGGCCTCTGCCCTGAGCAGATCTGCGGCGGGCAGAGACGGCTGTCCGGGCGGCCCGGGTCGGACGATCGTGGAGCCATGACCGAGACCATCCAGACCCAGCCCTTCGACGACCACCTCGCCACGCGGCTGCTGCACCAGCGGATCGTGCTGATCGGCAGCGAGATCGACGACGCCGTCGCCAACCGCGTGACCTCGCAGCTCCTGCTGCTCTCGGCGGAGGACCCGGCCGCCGACATCAGCCTCTACATCAACTCCCCCGGCGGCTCCATGAGCGCGGGCCTCGCCGTCCACGACACGATGCAGCTGCTGCCGAACGCGGTCTCCACCGTGGCCGTCGGGTTCGCGGGCAGCACGGGGCAGTTCCTGCTCGCAGCCGGCACTGCCGGCAAGCGGTACGCGCTGCCGCACGCACGGATCATGATGCACCAGCCCGCGGGCGGGGCGGGTGGTACGACGACGGACGTGGTGATCCAGGCCGAGAACCTCCGGCACGTCAAGGACGTCGTGACGCGGCTGCAGGCCGAGCACACCGGCCAGACGGTGGAGACGATCGCGGCGGACTCCGAACGTGACCGCTGGTTCACCGCCGAGCAGGCACTGGCCTACGGGATGATCGACAAGGTCGTGGACCGGGTGCACGACGTGCGCCCGGGCGGGAAGCGGCGCGCGGGACTCTGACGGGCCGCGGACTCCGGCGCCGTCCCGGGCTCCGGCGGGTCACGCCGCCAGCAGCACGGCCTCCCCGCGCCGACCGACGGCGGAGGTGCCCGCCGGCGCCGGCTGCGCGGCCTGCAACGGATGCCGCGACGAGGAGAAACCGGCCGAGCGACGGGCCGCGGACGACAGGACGCGGACCCGTCGCCCCTCCTCCTGTGCCGCGAGCGCGATCGCGAGATCGGCCCACGCGCGCTCGACGAGGTCGACCAGCCGCATGCCGAGCGCCTCGCACACCGCGGCGAGCACCTCGGAGGAGGCCTCCTTGCGCCCCCGTTCCACCTCGGACAGGTACGCGGTCGAGACCCGGGCGTCCGTCGCGACGTCGGCCAGGGTGCGGCGCTGCTCCCGCCGCGCGCGGCGCAGGATGCCGCCCACGAGATCACGCAGCAGCGGTTCGCGCGTGTGCTCCAGGGTGCCGGACCGCGCGCCCGCTGCTCCGTCGCTGGTGGTACCGGGCCCAGCGGGGCCCGCAGTAACTGTCGAGATCATCGCCATGTGCCCACTCCCGCCGTTGGTACCCGTCACGCTACCCAACCCCACTGACATGCCGGGTCGTTCCGCCGTCTGCTGCTGGCGTAACGGCGGGACCCCGAGGCCAGGTGCGTGTCAGTGGCTCCTGGCACCATGGGACCACCGACCAGGAGAGGACAGTGGTGTTCGGATCTATCGAGGTGCGCGGAGCCCGCGAGAACAACCTGCAGGGCGTTTCGATCGACATCCCCAAGCGCAAGCTCACGGTGTTCACCGGGGTCTCCGGGTCGGGCAAGAGCTCGCTCGTGTTCGGCACCGTCGCCGCGGAGTCACGCCGGCTGATCGACGAGACGTACTCGGCGTTCCTCCAGGGCTTCATGCCCTCACGTCCGCGGCCCGACGTCGACACGCTGTCGAACCTGTCCGCGGCGATCGTCGTGGACCAGGAGCCGATGGGCGCCAACGCGCGCTCGACCGTCGGCACGGCCACCGACGCCTACACGATGCTGCGCGTCATCTGGTCGCGGCTCGGTGAGCCGTATGTCGGCGGCTCGAACCTCTTCTCCTTCAACGACCCCCAGGGCATGTGCGCCAACTGCGAGGGCCTCGGCCGCGTCTCCGCGATCGACACGGAAGCGCTGGTGGACCGCAGCAAGTCTCTGAAGGAGGGGGCCATCACCTTCCCCAACTTCGGGGTCGGCACCTGGTACTGGAAGGTCTACGCGGACTCCGGTCTGTTCGACGTCGACAAGCCGCTGAAGGACTACACCGACACCGAGTGGCACGACCTGATGCACGGCGACGAGCGGAAGATCGTCTCGGGCGGCATCAACGTGACGTACGAGTCGCTGGTCCCGAAGATCACTCGGCTCTACCTGGTCAAGGACGTCGAGTCGATGAAGGGCGCCCTGCGGGCGGCCGTCGACCGGCTCGCCACCTTCACGTCGTGCCCCGAGTGTGGCGGCACCCGCCTCAACGACCGGGCGCGGTCGTCGCTGGTCAAGGGCAAGCACATCGGCGAGGCCGCCGCCATGCAGCTCACGGACCTGGCCGAGCTGGTGCGCGACCTCGCGGACCCGCAGGTCCAGCCCATCCTCGACGGGCTCAACGACCTGCTCGCGACGTTCGAGCAGATCGGGCTCGGGTACCTGTCGCTGGACCGGGAGTCGTCGTCGCTGTCCGGCGGGGAGGCGCAGCGGACCAAGATGGTGCGGCACATGGGCTCGGCCCTGACGGACCTGACCTACGTGTTCGACGAGCCGACCATCGGGCTGCACCCGCACGACGTGCGGCAGATGAACGCGCTGCTCCAGCGCCTGCGGGACAAGGGCAACACGGTGCTCGTGGTGGAGCACAAGCCCGAGGTCATGGCGGCGGCCGACCACCTCGTCGACATGGGCCCGGGCGCCGGAACCCACGGCGGCACGGTGGTCTACCAGGGCGACATCGCGGGGCTGCGCGCGTCAGGGACCGCGACCGGCAAGCACCTGGACCAGGCGGTGACGCTCAGGCCCACGCCCCGCACCCCGACCGGCTTCCTGCGGATCGAGCACGCGAACCTGCACAACCTCCAGGACGTCTCGGTGGACGTGCCGCTCGGCGTCCTGGTGGCGGTGACGGGCGTGGCCGGCTCCGGCAAGAGTTCCCTCATCCACGGCTGCCTGCCGCGCGACGGCGTCACCTTCGTCGACCAGACGGTGATCCGCGGGTCGCGACGGTCCAACCCGGCGACCTACACCGGGATCCTCGAACCCATCCGCAAGCAGTATGCCCGCGCGAACGGGGTCAAGCCCGCGCTGTTCAGCGCCAACTCGGCGGGCGCGTGCCCGGAGTGCAAGGGCGTGGGCCTCATCTACACGGACCTCGCCTTCATGGCGGGCGTCGCCAGCGTGTGCGAGGCGTGCGGCGGCAAGCGGTTCACCGACGAGGTGCTCGGCTACACGCTGCGGGGCAAGAACATCGCCGACGCGCTCGCCATGTCCGTCGAGGAGGCCCTGGACTTCTTCACGGAGAAGACGGTGCTCCCGATGCTGTCCCGCCTGTCCGACGTCGGGCTGGACTACATCTCGCTCGGTCAGCACCTCAACACCCTGTCGGGCGGGGAGCGGCAGCGCCTCAAGCTGGCCATCGAGATGGGCGGCGACACCCCGACGTTCGTGCTCGACGAGCCCACTGCCGGCCTGCACATGCAGGACGTCGACAACCTCGGCGGCCTGCTCGACCGGCTCGTCGACTCCGGCCGGTCCGTGATCGTCGTGGAGCACAACCTGTCGGTCGTCGCACGGGCCGACTGGGTCATCGACATGGGCCCGGGCGGCGGGCACGACGGCGGTCGCGTCGTCTTCGAGGGAACGCCCGCCGACCTGGCACGCCAGGAGGCGTCGCTGACCGGCCGCCACCTCGCCGAGCTCCTCGCCGGCACCCCCTGAGTCCGTCACCCCTGAGTCCTGCACTGCCGGAGGCCGGCACCCCTGAGTCCGGCACCGCCGGAGGCCAGGGTGCACCGGCCCAGCCTGATCGTGCCCCCACCCGGGTTCGAACCGGGACTGGGCCGGGTTTAAGCCGGCTGCCTCTGCCAGTTGGGCTATGGGGGCGCACCCAGAGACTACCGAGCGGCCATCGCCTCACGGGAGTTTTGACCGGCTGACTTCAGTCGGCTGCCCAGGCCCAGCAGTTGCCCAGGCCCAGTAATGAGTTCGGTCGGTTGCTTTGAGATCGGTCCATTGATGGACCGATCTCAAAGCAACCGACCGAACTCACGTCAGCCACGGGTCAGCCAGGCCCCGCACGCGGCCGGCGGAACGAGGCCTGTCAGGCCTTGGAGCCCGACTCCGCCCGTGCGGCGGACGACTCGGCCGTCTGCTCGACCTTCTCGCCCACGGGCTTCGGCGGCACCGACGCGTTGCGGAACTCCTGCCGCGGGTCGTGGAGCGAACCGAGCGAGACGAGCTCGCGGCCCATCAGGAACTGGCCGATCCAGCCGACCAGGATGCGCGCCTTGCGGTTGCCGGTCGGCATCGCCATGACGTGGTAGCCGCGGTGCGCGACCCACGCGAGGAACCCGCGCAGCTTGATGAAGCCGAACAGCTCGGCGACACCCTTGTAGAGACCCAGCGACGCGACCACACCGACGTTCTTGTGGTTGTACTCGACGGCGGGCTTGTCCTTGTAGAGCGCCACGATGTTGTCGGCCAGGCGCACGGCCTCGCGGATCGCGTGCTGCGCGTTCGGCGGGCAGAACTTGCCGGGGTTGAGCACGTCCGGCACGGCGGCGCAGTCGCCCGCGGCCCAGGCGCCGTCGACGATCTCGCCGTCCTCCGTGGCGACCTGCAGCGTGGGGAGCACGATGACACGGCCCAGCTTGTCGAACGGGAGGTCCGAGGCCTCCTTGATGACCGGGTTCGCCTTGACGCCCGCGGTCCACACGATGGTCTCGGTGTCGAACTCGACGCCGGTCGAGGTCACGACGTGCCCGTCCACGCAGGACGAGAGGAACGTGTTGAGGTGGAACTCGATGCCGCGCTTCTTCAGCTCGGCGAGCGCGTACTCGCCCATCGGCTCCGTGACCTCGGGCAGGATGCGCCCGGCACCCTCGATCATCACGAACCGCAGGTCGGACGGCTCGATCGTGTTGTACTGGCGCGTCGCGTAGCGCGCCATGTCCTCGATCTCGGCCAGCGCCTCGATGCCGGCGAACCCGCCGCCCACGAAGGTGAACGTGAGCATGCGCCGGCGCAGGTCGGCGTCCCACGTCGAGGACGCGACGTCCATGCGGTTGATGACGTGGTTACGGACCGCGATGGCCTCTTCCACGTTCTTGAACCCGATCGCGGCCTCCGCGAGACCCGGGATGGGCAGCGTGCGCGAGACCGAGCCGAGGCCGACGACCAGCTGGTCGTACGTCACCTCGTACTCGTCGCCCTCCTCGGGCTGGATCTTCACGGCCTTGCGTCCGTGCTCGATCGTGGTGACCTTGCCCTGGAGCACGTCGATGCCCTTGAGGGCCTTCCGGTGCGGCGCGACGACGTCGCGGGCGTCGATGGAGCCCGCACCCGCCTCGGGCAGGAAGGGTGCGTACGTCATGTACGGGCGCGGGTCGACGACGACGATGGCCGCTTCCCGCTTCTTCAGCTTCTTTCGCAGGCGGCGCGCCACGTAGAGGCCGACGGACCCGCCGCCGAGCACCACGATGCGCGGCACCTTCCGCGGGCGCGGCGTCACCGGGTCGGAAGCATGGCTGACCGAGGTCAGGTCGTTCTGAGGCATGATTCCCAGGGTACCGCGCCCTAAGCGTGTTTCTTCACATGGCAAAGAGCGGCGGGTGCGTGACGCCCACCACGCCGCTTCGCTGCGTATCGTGCCCGGTCAACGGACCACCTGCGACGGGAGTTCCCGGCCGACGGAAATCCGCCGGTGCAGAATGTCGGGAAGGGGTCAGGCCATCGCGAGCGCGATCCCGTCGAGGATGTCGTGCTCGCTGGTGACCACCTGGGTCAGCGACCCGCCCGCGGCCCGGACGTCGGCCACGACCCGCTGGATCACCTCGGACCACACGAGCGCACCCGCCGCGATCACGTCGACCCGGCCCGGGTGCAGGAAGCCCATCGCCGATCGCTCGGCGCGCGGCGCCGCCAGCAGCGCGGCACAGGACGCCAGCACCGTCTCGACCGGCAGCTCCGCCTGGTTCACCCGCTCGCGCCGGTACTCGGTCAGGCCCAGGGCGTGCGCGGTGACGGTCGTGATCGAGCCGGCCAGCCCCACCAGGGTGGCCGTCCGCCCGAGCGGGACCACGCGGGCGGCGTCGTCCAGGTGGGCCCGGACGTCGGCGCGGGCGGCCTCGACCTCGGCCGCGGACGGCGGGTCGCCGTGCAGGTGGCGTTCCGTCATCCGCACCGAGCCGATGTCCATCGAGACGCTCGCCTCGACCTCGCTCGTGCCGAGCACCAGCTCCGTGGAGCCCCCGCCCAGGTCGACCACGAGGAAGGGACCGGCGTGCGCCGCCGCGGCGGCGCCGGTGGCTCCGCGGAACGAGAGCTGCGCCTCCTCGTGCCCGCTGATCACCTCGACGTCGACGCCGAGCGCGTCGCGGACGCCGTCGAAGAAGGCGTCCCGGTTGCGCGCGTCCCGGGTGGCCGACGTGGCCACGAAGCGCACCCGCTCCGCCCCGGCGGCGTCGATCGCCGCCGCGTACCCACGGGTCGCCGCGAGGGTGCGGTCGAGGGCCTCCGGCGCGAGCTCGCCGGTGCGGTCCACGCCCTGGCCGAGCCGCACCACCTCCATGCGGCGGTCGAGCTCCGTGAGGTTTCCGGCGGCGTCGACGTCCGCGACCAGCAGGCGGATCGAGTTGGTGCCGCAGTCGATCGCGGCCACGCGAGAGGAAGTCACGCGAGGATTCTCCCAGGCACACCTGCCGCTGGGCACCGGACGTGCCGGTTCGCGAGAAACCTCACTCCCGGCCGGCGGCCGGCGTGGGCCTCAGCAGGTGCAGCGGTCCGGCCGCCACGTGTCCCGGGCCAGCGCCAGCGCCTCGTCGCCGAGCGGGTTCACGCCCGGACCGGCGGCGAGCGCGTGCGCGAACAGGACGTGCAGGCACTTGACGCGGGTCGGCATGCCACCCGCGGAGATGCCGTCGATCTCGTCGACGTGCCCGATGGCCTCGCGCTGCGCCAGGTAGTGCTCGTGCGCCTTCCGGTAGGCGGCGGCCAGGTCCTCGTCGGTCTCGAGCCGCGCCGTCATCTCCTTCATGACACCGTTCGCCTCCAGCGTCGAGGCGGCGGCGACCGCACCAGGGTGCGTCAGGTAGAAGACGGTCGGGAACGGGGTGCCGTCGGGCAGGCGAGGCGCGGTGCGCGCCACCGTCGGACGGCCGCACACGCAGCGCGCCGCGATCCCCACGACGCCGCGCGGCTCGCGGCCGAGCTGCTCGGCCAGGACCCGCAGGTCGTCGTCGGACACGGTCTCAGTCGCGGTGTTCACCGCTCCATTGTCTCCCAGCGCGGGACCGGCGCCGTGCGGTTCCGGCGCGCCGTGGCGCACCGCACGCCGCCCCGCCTACTCGCCGTCCGCGATCCGCACCGAGTCCCACACGTTCGTGTACCAGGGGGCGTCGGCATCCTCGGACGCGCCCGGCGACGGCTCGACGACGCCGGGCTCCGGCTCCTCCTGCTCGACCGAGTCCGTGTCCAGCGGGCGCCACACCTTGTCCCCGGGCATGACGAACCGCAGGCGCGAGCGCGCCTGCTCGATCACGTACGACCGGTCGTCCCAGCGGGCCAGCTCGGTCTCGAGCTCGGCCTTCTGGTCCTGCTGCTGGCTGAGCTCGGAGCGCAGCTCACGCAGCTCCGCCTGCTGCGTGATGACGGCGCGCACCGTCGGGAGCAGCAGCACCACCGCGAGGAGCACCACGACGGACAGCACCATGGCACGCACGGTGAGCACCTCGGGCACCACGAGCCCGTAGCTGCCGCGCCTGCGGTCCGCGCGCGCCGGCCGGGTGGGCGGCGCGACGCTGCCGGTGGCCGTGCTGCGGCGGCGCGGCTGCGCCGGCCGCTTCGCCCCGCTGCCCGACGTCGGCCGCGCACCGCGGGCGGGGACCCCGGCCGAGCGCGCGGCCGGCCGTCCCGGTGTCGTCCGGGGCGCGGCTGTGCGGCGGCCCGCCGACGTCGACGGCGCGGCGGGCATGCGTGCGGCCGACGAGCCCGTCGTCGTGCGGGCCGACGCCGGCTTCGCGGCCGACCTGGCCGCCGTCGTGCCCGCCTTCTTGGCCGTGGAACCCTTCGCTGCGGGCGGCTTGGCCGCCTTCGCTCCCCCGGTGGACGAACCCTTCGCGGGCGAGCCCTTCGCGGACGAGCCCTTGGCCGACGAGCCCTTCGCCGTCGAACCCTTGGCCGCCCGTCCCTTCGCCGTGCTCCCCGTGGCGCCCTTCGCGCCGGAGGAACCCGTGCCGGAGCCCGTGCGCGGGGTCGACGACGGGCGCGCACCCGAGCCGCGCGCCGAACCCGAGGGCCGCGCCGGGCGACGTGAGGAAGGCATGGGTCGATTGTGCCGATTCGCCGGTCCTTTGTATCGGCATTACCTCCGGCGCGCCGTGTGTCGATCCCGTGGAGCACAAAAGCTGTCAGACACCGGCCGACGTGTCAGACCTACAGGTCACCCGAGGGATCTGTACGTCTGACACGTCGGCGCGTGTCTGACAGCTCGGCGCGGTGCCACCGCACCGGCGCCGGTCGAACGGTTGAGGCCCCCTCGACCGGCGCCGTCAGGCCCGGATCAGGCCGCGATCAGCCCTGGAAGCGCGGGAACGCCGACCGGCCGGCGTAGGTGCCGGCCTCGTCGAGCGCCTCCTCGATGCGGAGGAGCTGGTTGTACTTGCTGATGCGCTCGCCACGGGCGGGGGCACCGGTCTTGATCTGGCCGGCGTTGGTCGCCACGGACAGGTCCGCGATGGTGGTGTCCTCGGTCTCGCCGGAGCGGTGCGAGGTCATCGTGGTGAAGCCGTTGCGCTGGGCCAGCGTCACGGCGTCGAGCGTCTCGGTGAGCGTGCCGATCTGGTTGAGCTTGACCAGCAGCGAGTTCGCCGACTTGAGCTCGATGCCCTTGGCGAGGCGCTCCGGGTTGGTGACGAACAGGTCGTCGCCCACGATCTGCACCTTGTCGCCGACCTTGCCCATGAGGCCGGACCAGGACTCCCACTCGTCCTCGGACAGCGGGTCCTCGATCGAGACCAGCGGGTAGTCGGCCACGAGCTGCTCGTAGTACGCGATCATCTCGTCCGGCGTCTTCTTGCCGCCCTCGAACGCGTACACGCCGTCCGAGAAGAACTCGGTCGAGGCGACGTCGAGCGCGAGCGCCACGTCGGTGCCCGGCTTGAGGCCCGCACGCTCGATGGCGACGAGGATCAGGTCGAGCGCCTCGCGGTTGCTGCCGAGGTTCGGCGCGAAGCCGCCCTCGTCGCCCAGGCCGGTGGCCAGGCCCTTCTCCTTCAGCACGGACTTGAGGGAGTGGTACACCTCGGTGCCGGTGCGCAGCGCCTCACGGAACGTCGGGGCGCCGATCGGGGCGACCATGAACTCCTGGATGTCCACGTTCGAGTCCGCGTGGGACCCGCCGTTGAGGATGTTCATCATCGGGACGGGCAGGACGTGCGCGTTCGGGCCGCCCACGTAGCGGAACAGGTCCAGGCCCGAGCTCTTGGCGGCGGCCTTCGCGACGGCGAGCGAGACGCCCAGGATCGCGTTGGCGCCCAGCTTGCCCTTGTTCGGCGTGCCGTCGAGGTCCAGGAGGGCCTGGTCGATGATGCGCTGCTCTTCGGCGTCGTACCCGATCAGCTCGGGGGCGATCTCGTCGTTGACGGCCGCGACGGCCTTCTCGACGCCCTTGCCCAGGTAACGGCCCTTGTCGCCGTCGCGCAGCTCGACGGCCTCGAACGCGCCGGTCGATGCGCCGGACGGGACCGCCGCACGGGCGAAGGTGTTGTCGTCGAGGACGATCTCCACCTCCACGGTGGGGTTGCCGCGCGAGTCGAGGATCTCGCGTGCTCCAACGGCTTCGATGCTAGCCACGGGGTCTCCTTCTAAGGATGTTGCTCGGAGGTTACGGCCCCCAGCCTAGGACGTCGGGCGAGGGGGCGCGGAACCGTCCACGGGGCCGCAGTTCACAGCGCCACCACAGGTTTGCGGCAGTACAGCCACAGCGTGCGTTCCTAGCGTCCGAACCGTCCGGCGCAGACCGCCCGCGGTGCGACCCGCACGCCGCTCGCCCCTCCTCCTCGGCGTGGCGCACCAGCCCGCGCGGCGGTCCGCCCGGACACCACCGTCCCCGCACGTACCTCAGGACCCGAGGCAGGAGCCCATGTTCTTCACCTATCTGCGCAGAGAGCTGCGCAACCGACGCAAGCAGACGGTGGTGGTCGCGATCGGCCTCGCGGTCGCGATCGCGCTGGTCATCGTCGTCAACGCGGTCTCGACCGGCGTCCGGAACGCCCAGTCCGAGGTGCTCGAGTCCGTCTACGGCGTGGGTACCGACATCACCGTCACGCAGGCGAGCGAAGGCCCGGGCGAGGGCGGCGGCCCCGGCCGCTTCGACTTCGGCGAAGGTGAGGGCGAGGCCGGCGAGGACGGCACCCGCAGCCTCGCGCAGGACCGCCTCAGCACGTCCATGGGCTCGACGTCGTTCGACGCCTCCGCCCTCGAGTCCGTCTCCGGGCTGGACCACGTGTCCGGCGTCGCAGCGACGCTCGACCTGCAGAACACTTCGTTCTCCGGCGAGATGCCGGACTTCGAGGCGATGCAGGAGGGCGGTGGACCCGTCGACCTGCGGATGGGCGAGGACGGCACCGGCGAGGGGACGGCCGGGGGGTCGTCCTTCGAGATCGAGCAGTTCTCGGTCACGGGCGTGGACCCGGATGCCGCCGCCGTCGGGCCCCTGACCACCGCCACGGTGGCCGACGGCCGGACGCTGGAGGCGGGCGACGAGAACGTCGCCGTCCTGGACGCCACGTACGCCGAGCAGCAGGAGCTCGCCGTCGGTGACACCCTCACCACCGGCGGCGAGAAGCTGAAGATCGTCGGCACGGTCACCTCCACGACGGGCGACGACGTCGCGACGGCGTCGGACGTCTACGTGCCGCTCGCCACGGCCCAGACCCTCGCGGACCTCGCCGACCAGGTCACCGACGTCTACGTGCAGGTCGACTCGGCCGAGAACGTGGACGCCGTGGCGACCGCGATCGAGGCCGAGCTGCCCGACGCCTCGGTGAGCACCCAGTCCGACCTCGCGGAGAACGTCACGGGGTCCCTCTCGACGGCGTCCAACCTGATCGGCACGCTCGGCACCTGGCTGAGCGTCATCGTGCTGGCGGCGGCCTTCGGCCTCGCGATCCTGTTCACCGTCTCCGGCGTGAACCGCCGGACCCGCGAGCTGGGCACCCTCAAGGCGATCGGCTGGAGCAAGGGCCGCGTGGTGGGCCAGGTGGCCGGCGAGTCCGTGGTGCAGGGCCTGATCGGCGGTGTGGCCGGTCTCGCGATCGGCGCGCTGGCCGTGTGGGCCGTGAACCTGGCCGGCATCACCCTGAGCGGCGGCACCTCCGGCGGCGGCTTCACGATGGGCGGCCCGGGCGGTGGCGGCGGCGGTCCCGCCGGCGCCATGCAGGACGCCGGCGGGCAGGCCGGGGCGACCGGCGGCTTCGGCGGGGCCCGTCCCGGCGGCCTGGCCGACGCCGCGAGCAGCGCCGTCGACGTCGCCCTCCAGGCCCCGGTCAGCCTGTGGATCGTGCTGGCCGCCATCGGGCTCGCCGTGCTGGGCGGGCTGATCGCGGGCGTGGTCGGCGGCCAGCGCGCCGCGCGCCTGCGTCCGGTCGAAGCCCTCCGATCACTCGCTTGAGCCGCCCGAGCCCGACACGAAGGAAGCAGACATGTATCAGATCGACGACCTGACCAAGACCTACCAGCAGGGCAAGCGCGTCGTGCGCGCGCTCAAGGGGGTGTCCCTCACCATCGGCGACGGCGAGCTGGTCGCCGTCCAGGGACCCACCGGCGGCGGCAAGTCCACCCTGCTGCAGATGCTCGGCGGGCTCGACCGACCGACGTCCGGCACCGTCACGCTCGACGGGACCGACCTCGCCGGGATGAGCGACGCGCAGCTCACCGCGGCACGGGCCGAGACCATCGGCTTCGTGTTCCAGAACTTCAACCTCATCCCCACGCTCACCGCGCTGGAGAACGTGGAGACGGCGCTCGTGCCGGCCAAGATCCCGCGGCAGACCAGGACGGCGCGGGCGCTGGCGGCGCTCGAGTCCGTCGGGCTCGGCGACCGCGGGGACCACCTCCCGGGCGAGCTGTCGGGCGGGCAGCAGCAGCGCGTCGCGATCGCGCGGGCGCTCGTGAAGAACCCGAAGGTGCTGCTGGCGGACGAGCCCACCGGCAACCTCGACGAGGAGACCCGCGACGAGATCGTGGACCTCATCGTGGGGCTGTGGAAGGACCAGGGGCTGACGATCGTGCTGGTCACGCACGACTCGGTGGTCGCACAGCGCACGCCGCGCCGCCTGCGCATCGCCAAGGGCGCGGTCAAGGACCTGACGGCGGTCTGACGGGCGGCCCTGCGAGATCGGCCGTCCCCGCGGCGAGGTCGGCAGTTCCCTCAGCAAGTCGGCAGTCTGCATCGAGGTCGGCACAGGCCTGTGCCGACCTCGATGCAGGCTGCCGACCTCGATGCAAGGTGCCGACCTCGTGGGCGTGGTGCCGAGCTGGGCGCGCTGCCGAGCTGAGCGTGACGCCGACCCCAGCACGGGCTGATCTGCCGAGCCGGGTCTCGACGGCGTCCGGGCAGGCTGGCTACGCTGCCCCTACGTTCGCCGCGGCACCGTCGCCCCGGCGTCCGCCCCACCGGAGACACGCGCAAGGGAGCGCAGCATGCCTCATCGAAATCGTTTCATCGCCCGAGATCGCTCGCCGAGCAGAAATCGTTTCACACGCCAGTCGGCACACCAGTCGACACACCAGCAGGCACACCGCTCGGTACACCGCTCGGCCGCCGGCCTCGGCGCCGCCGCGCTCGTCGCCGCCGGCGCCCTGATCGCAGCGCCCACGACCGCGGCCGCGACAGCACCCACCGCCGCGGCCGACACCGTCGTCACCGCCGTCGCCTTCGAGGACGGCACCACCGGCACCTGGACCCCCAGCGGCGGCGCGGGCCTCGACGTCGTCCCGGACCCCGACGGCGCGGGCAGCGTGCTCGCGATCACCCGGGCCGCCGACTACGAGGGTCTCCAGTCCCCCACCGGAATCTTCCGCCCGGGGCTGACCTACACGTTCAGCATGCGCGCCCGTCTCGCCGGGCCCGCCTCGCCGGAGGACCCGCCGGCCCCCACCAGCACCGGCGTCCGCTTCGTCGTGAAGCCGGCGTACACCTGGGTCGGGAACACCACGGTCGGCACCGACTGGACCACGGTGACCGGCACGTACACGGCCGCCGCGGACGCCGACCCGGCCGAGCTGCAGGCCTACCTCGGCAGCACCGACCAGGACGCCCCCTACACGCTCCTCGTGGACGACATCATGGTGACCACCTCTGACACGGTTCCCCCGGACGACGTCGTGCCCGGCGGTGCGATCAACCCCGTGCCCACGCCGGTGTACGCCGCCGAGGGTAGCGGGGACGTGTCCGCCCTGACCTTCGACGACGGCCCGAACCCCGGCACCACGCCCGCCCTGCTGGACTTCCTCGCGGAGCACGACCTCAAGGCCGTCTTCTGCGTGATCGGGCAGAACATCCAGGCCGAGGGCGGCGCCGCGCTCCTGCGCCGGATCGTCGCCGAGGGCCACGTCCTGTGCAACCACTCGACGTCGTACGCCGACATGGGCTCCTGGACCCAGGAGCAGGTGCGCGCCGACCTGGTCGAGAACCTGGGGATCATCCGCGACGCGCTGGGCGACCCGAACCAGAAGGTCCCCTTCTGGCGCGCCCCGAACGGCTCCTGGGGCGTGACGCCCGGTGTCGCGGTCGAGCTGGGCATGCAGCCGCTCGCCGTCCGGAACACCATCGCCGACTGGGAGACCCAGGACGTCCCGACCCTCACCGCCAACCTGCGCACCGCCATGGTCCCCGGTGAGCTGGTCCTCGCGCACGACGGCGGCGGCGACCGGTCCGGCACGCTCGCCGCGGTGCGGACGGTCGTCACCGAACGCCTCGCCGACGGCTGGACGTTCACGTTCCCGGAGGGCACGCCCCCGACGTCGGGCACCGTGCTGAGCACCGACTTCGAGGACGGCACCCTCGGCGGCTGGGCGCCGCGCAGCGGCACCGACGCCTCCGACTTCACGCTCGCGGTCACGGACGCCGACGCACACGGGGGTACCTGGGCGGCCGCCCTCACCAACCGTGACGCCACCGGCGACGGCATCGGCCGGGACGTCACGGGCGTGCTGCGCGCGGGCGTCACCTACGACGTCTCCGCCTGGGTGCGCTTCCCTGCGGGGGAGACGCCGGGCGACGTCTGGCTGAGCCTCGCGAGCACGGTCGAGGGCGCCCAGAACTTCTCGACCCTGGCCCAGTTCACGGGCCTGACCAGCAGCGGCTGGACCGAGGTGACCGCCACGTTCACCATGCCGGACCACGACAGCGCGCTCCTCTACTTCGAGACGGCGTACAACGGCGGCAACACCAGCGACTGGCTGATCGACGACATCGTGGTGTCCGTCCCGGAGCCACCGCTGATCGAGGACCTGACGGGGCTCCACGAGACCGTGGACTTCCCGGTGGGCGTCGCGATCGACAGCCGCGAGACGTCGGGTGCGGCGGCGCAGCTGCTGAGGAGGCACTTCGGCCAGGTCACGCCCGAGAACCACATGAAGCCGGAGGCCTGGTACGACGCCGACGGCACGCTGCGCCGGCACCCCGAGGCGACCGCGCTCATGGACTTCGCGCAGGAGAACGACCTGCGGGTCTACGGCCACGTGCTGGTGTGGCACAGCCAGACGCCGGACTGGTTCTTCCAGGACGACGCCGGCGAGCCGCTGGCGGCCGACGAGGCCGGCCGTGCGGTGCTCCGCGAGCGCCTGCGCGACCACGTGTTCGGCATCGCGGAGAACCTGAGCGACGACTACGGGCTCTTCGGCTCGGCCACCAACCCGCTGGTCGCGTTCGACGTGGTCAACGAGGTCGTGTCCGACGGCGCGGAGAACCCGGACGGCCTGCGCCGCAGCGAGTGGTTCCGGATCCTGGGCGAGGAGTACATCGACCTCGCGTTCGAGTACGCGGACGAGGCGTTCAACGAGACGTACGCCGCCGCGCCGTCGGACGCGGTGCGCGAACGTCCGGTGACCCTGTTCATCAACGACTACAACACGGAGCAGGGCGGCAAGCAGGACCGCTACCGCGCGCTGGTGGGCCGGCTGCTGGAGCGCGGCGTGCCGGTGGACGGCGTGGGGCACCAGTTCCACGTGTCGCTCGCGATGCCGGTCAGCGCGCTGGAGGGCGCGATCGAGCGGTTCGCGGACCTGCCGGTCACGCAGGCGGTCACGGAGCTGGACGTCACCACGGGGACGCCGGTCACCCAGGCCCGGCTGGTCGACCAGGGCTACTACTACCGCGACGCGTTCGACGCGTTCCGCGCGCACGCCGAGGACCTGTTCAGCGTGACGGCGTGGGGCCTGACCGACGGCCGGTCGTGGCGGGTCGACAGCGGCGCGCCCCTGCTCTTCGACGATCGCTTCCAGGCCAAGCCCGCCTACTTCGGCGCGGCCGGGGCCGAGCTGCCGGCTCGTCTGCGCACGGCGAACGTGTTCGCCGGGGACGTTCCGCTCGACGGTTCGGCGACGGCGTCCCCGGTGTGGGACCGGCTGCCGCGGCACACGTTCGAGGCCCCGGGCGGCGGCACGGCCGCCTTCCAGCTCCGCTGGGCGGCCGACCACCTGACGGCGTTCCTCACGGTGGACGACGTGGAGGGCGCGGCGGCCGACGCCGGGGACGCCGTCACGCTCGTGCTCGACGACGCCGAGTACACGGTGACGCGGGACGGGACGGTGACCGGTCCGGGCGACGGCGCCGACGCGGTGGTGAGCGAGCGGGAGGGCGGCTACGACGTCGTCGTGCAGCTGCCCGCGGCCCTCGCCGAGGGCGCGACCGCCACGTTCGACGCCCGCGTGACCAGCGGCGACGAGTCCACCGCGTGGAACTCGCCGGGTGCCGTGGGCACGCTGACCCTGGTCGAGGAGCTGTCGTACCTGGAGGTCGCCGAGGCCGCGCAGGCCCCGGTGGTCGACGGCGACGTGGACGACGTGTGGGACACGGCGGGCCCCGCGGTGACCACCACCAAGGAGGTCGAGGGCTCGGGCGGCGCCGTCGCGACCGTCCGCACCCTGTGGCGGGACGGCACGCTGTACGTCCTGGCGGACGTCGCCGACCCCGTGGTCGACGTCTCCGGCTCGGACCCGTGGATCCAGGACTCCGTGGAGATCTACGTGGACGGCGGCAACGCGAAGAACGGCGGCTACCGGGCCGACGACACGCAGATCCGCGTCTCGGCGCTGGGCGCCGTGTCGTTCGGCACCGGCGACGAGGCGGCGCAGCGCGCCCGCGTGTCCAGCGCCGCCACGACGACCGACGGCGGCTACCGCGTCGAGGCGTCGGTCGACCTGCTGTCGTACGGCGGTCCGGGCACGTTCCACGGCCTGGACTTCCAGGTCAACGACGCGACCGGCGGCGCACGGACCGCCGTCCGCAACTGGGCCGACCCCACGGGCACGGGCTATCAGTCCACCGCGCGCTGGGGCGTGGGCCGGCTCGTCGAGCCGGAGGCGCCGGCGGCCCCGGCCTGGTCCGCGAGCGCCGTGTACACGGCGGGTGACCAGGTGAGCCATGACGGCGCGGTGTTCACCGCGCTGTGGTGGACGCGCGGCCAGACCCCGGGCGCCACGCCGTGGGGTCCGTGGGCCGAGGTGGGTGCCCCGCAGGCGTGCGCCGGCGGCACGTACCCAGCCTGGACGCCGACCGCGGTGTACGACGGCGGCGAGACGGTGGTGCACGACGGCCACCGCTGGACCGCGCAGTGGTACAGCCGGAACCAGGAGCCCTCGGCCACGCCGTGGGGTCCGTGGCGGGACCTCGGCGGCTGCTGACGCCTGCCGTTCGTCGGGTCTCCTTCCGCGTGGGCGCTGGTCGCTCGCAAGGAAGGAGACCTGACGAATCGTTACAGACGGTTAACACGACTTTCCAGGCGGCCCCACTTCCGTGGCGATATGGTCCAAACCTCCCCGCCAGTTGACCGGGGAGACGAACTGGGGAGGCAATCAGTGAGGCAAGCACGTTTCGCCACCTTCGCCGCGTCGGCGGCCGTGGTGGCCGTGACCGTGGCCGGGTGTACCCCGAGCGACACCGTCGAAGGCGACGGGCCGGTCACCCTGGAGACCTGGATCAGCCAGGACATGGAGACGCTGTTCCCCGGCGACGCCGGGGCGTACGACAACATCAGCGTCCTCGACGTGGTCTACGACGGTCTGGTCCGGTACGACCCGGAGACCACCGAGCCGTACAACTACGTGGCCGAGTCCATCGAGCCCAACGACGACAACACGGTCTGGACCATCAAGATCAAGCCGGACCTGACGTTCCAGAACGGCGAGCCCGTCGACGCCGAGGCGTTCGCCCGCTCCTGGAACTACACGGCCGACGGCGACAACGGCCTGTACTCCAACTACTTCTTCGGCATCATCGAGGGCTACGACGAGATGCAGCCCACGACCGACGACGACGGCAACATCACCGCCGAGGGCGCCGCGGACGAGCTGTCCGGGCTGAAGGTCGCCGACGACCTGACCCTCGAGGTCACCCTCGCCTCGCCGTTCGCCGGCTTCGCGACGATGCTCGGCTACACCGGCTTCTTCCCGATCGCGCAGGAGTGCCTGGACGACGTCGAGAAGTGCGCGCTCGAGCCGATCGGCAACGGCCCCTTCCAGGTGACCGACTGGCAGCAGAGCCAGGAGCTCACCGCCGAGAAGTGGGCGGACTACACGCTCGACGAGACGCCGAGCTACGACGCCATCCACTGGACCGAGTACGCGGCGGGCGAGACGGCCGGGTGGGCGGACTTCAAGGCCGGCGACCTCGACCTGTCCTTCCCGCCGACCGCCGAGGTCGAGTCCGCGAAGAACGACCCCGAGCTCTCCGAGCGCTATGTCGAGAAGCCCGGCGCCTCGCTCACGTACCTCGGCTTCTCCGGCTACACGGAGGGCCCGTGGAACGACAAGGAGTTCCGCAAGGCGATCTCGATGGCGATCGACCGCGAGGGCATCATCTCCTCGCTGGGCAGCGGTCAGGCCACGCCCGCCGACTCCTGGGTGGTCCCGGGCGGCGTGCCCGGCGGCGAGGCCGGCACGTGCGAGTGGTGCGTCTACGACCCCGAGGCGGCCAAGGCGGCCCTGGAGAAGGCCGGCGGCTGGCCCGACGGCGAGAAGCTGCAGATCAGCCTGGGTGACGACGACGCCGAGGTGGAGTACTTCACCGCGATCGGCAACTCCATCGAGGAGGTGCTGGGCATCCCGTACGAGCTCAACATCGTCTCGAGCGACGACTACTTCTCGACCCGTTCGGCCCAGGGCTTCGACGGCATGTTCCGGAACAACTGGTTCCCGGACTACCCGCTGAACGAGAACTACCTCAGCTTCTACGCGTCGGGCGAGCCCGGCGCCGGGCACTGGGGCTGGTACAGCGAGGACTTCGAGGCCAAGCTGGACGAGGCCGCGGCCGCGCCGTCGCTCGACGAGTCGGTCGCGCTCTACCAGGAGGCCGAGGCCATCCTCGCCGACGAGTTCCCGACCATCCCGTTCCGCTGGAGCTTCAGCGCCACCTACTACAGCGACCGGCTGGACAACGTCATCCTCAACCCGTTCTCGGGCGCGCCGATCCTCCGCAAGGTCGAGGTCACGGCGTAACCCCGTGCGCCGAGTCAGCGCCGTGGTCCGACCAGCGCGCTGACTCGGCGTCTGAACTACCCCGAGTCAGTGCCGTGGTCGGACTGCGGCACTGACTCGGCGCACATCTGAGGAGACCCATGGGGCGCTACATCCTTCGCCGTGCCGTCCAGGCGGTCGGCACCCTGCTGCTCGTCATGTTCCTGCTGCACCTGCTCACGACGGTCGCCATCCAGCTCAACGGCAACCCGGCGCAGGCGTTCTTCGGCGACAAGGTCGCCACCCCGGCGCAGGTCGCCGCCGTCGAGCAGCGCTTCAACCTCGACGACCCCTGCTACGACCAGGTGGGCAACCCGTGCCTCGGGCCGTTCGTCGAGCGCCTCGGGCAGTACGCCCAGGGCGACTTCGGCACCAACCTGCGCGGGCGTGAGGTCTCGGAGATCGTCGCCACGGCGGCGCCGAACACCATCCGCCTGTTCTGCGTCGTGCTGGTCACCTGGCTGGCGCTCGGCATGCTGCTCGGCTCGGCCGCCGCCCGCTGGCGCGGCTCGGCCGGGGACCACGGGATCCGGCTCACATCGGTGCTGATCGACGCCTTCCCGGTCTTCGTGCTGCTGATCGTCTACCGGTACGTCGTCGCCGTGCCCCTGAACCGCTGGGCCGAGGACACGTTCGGCGAGAACAGCTGGCCGCCGTACTGGTTCAAGCCGTCCTTCGACGCCGACCACCCGTGGGCCACCGTCGTCGTGCCCGGCATCCTGCTGGGCCTGGCCGGGTCCGCGGCGTTCATCCGCCTCGTCCGGGCCAGCCAGCTCGAGTCCTACCAGGGCGACCACGTACGCACGGCGCGGTCGAAGGGTCTGACCGAGGGGCGCGTCGTGGTGCACCACGTGGTGCGCAACTCCTCGGTGCCCGTGGTGACCGCCGTCGGCCTCACCTTCGCCGAGGCCCTCGGCGGGGCCGTGATCACCGAGGGCCTGATGAACATCTACGGGATGGGCGGCGTCCTGTGGGGGGCCGTCCAGAACGACGACGTCGGGCTCGTGCTCGGCGTCGTCACCCTGCTTGCCGCGGTGACCGTCGTGGTGATGATCGTCGTCGACATCGCCTATGCCCTGCTCGACCCGAGGATCCGTTATGAGTGACGCCGCAACACCCGCACCGACCGCGCGGCGCCCTGCCGGCGCGTCGTCGAGCCCGCTCACCGACGCCTGGCGCCGGCTCCGCCGCCGGCCGGACACGATCGCCGCGGCCGTCGTGCTCGTGTTCTTCGGGCTGATGGCGGCGTTCCCCACGCTGTTCACGACCACCAGCCCCCGCACGTGCCCCATCCGGGAGGCCCGTACGACGCCGCAGGGCTGGGGCGGCGAGCACCCGCTCGGCACCGACGCGCTCGGCTGCGACGTCCTGGCCACGCTGGTGCACGGCATCCGGCCGTCGCTCCTGCTGGCGATCGTCGTGGTCGGCGTCTCGCTGCTGATCGGCGTGACCCTGGGCCTGCTCGCGGGGTACTACCTGGGCTGGGTGGACTACCTGGTCTCCCGTGCCGTCGAGGTCTTCCTGGTGATCCCGCTGCTGCTGGCCGCACTCCTGGTGCTGTCCCTGTTCAAGGGCGTCGACCTCGGCACCGGCACGTTCAACGTGATCCTGCTGCCCGCGGTGGTGCTCATCCTGTTCGGCTGGATGCCGTACGCCCGTTACGTGCGGGCCAGCACGCTGGAGGCGAAGAACCTGGACTACGTGACCGCCGCGCGCTCGCTGGGCGCGTCGGACCTGCGCATCATGGGCCGGCACGTGCTGCCCAACGCCATCGGCACCGTCACCGCGCTGCTGCCGACCTCCGTGGCCGGGGTGATCAGCGCGGAGGCCGTGCTGTCCTTCCTGGGCATCGGCGTCCGGCCACCGGCGACGAGCTGGGGGATCCAGATCGAGCAGGGCTCGGAGTGGGTGCTCGGCGGCGCCCCGCACATCCTGCTCGCGCCCCTGATCTGCCTGGTCGCGACCGTCCTCGCCCTGGTGGTGCTCGGCGACGCCCTGCGCGACGCCCTCGACCCGAGGCTCTCCGCATGAGCGCGGCGAGCGAAGGCGAGCAGCAGGCACAGCCCCTCCTGGAGGTCACCGACCTCGCCGTCGAGTTCCGGACGCCGGACGGCGCGGTGCGCGCCGTCGACGGGCTGTCCTACCGCGTGGAGGCAGGCCGCACGCTCGCGATCGTGGGCGAGTCCGGCTCGGGCAAGTCCGTGTCGTCGCTGGCCGTGATGGGCCTGCTGCCGGACACGGCGCGGATCACGCGCGGCAGCGTCCGCCTTGCCGGCACCGACCTGCTCGCCCTGAGCCGCAAGGAGCACCGCGCACGCTGCGGCGAGCAGGTGGCGATGGTGTTCCAGGACGCGCTGGCCGCGCTCAACCCCGTGCACACCGTGGGCTACCAGCTCACCGAGGCGCTCCGGGCCCGGCGCGGGCTCTCCCGCGCCGACGCCCGCAGGCGGGCGGTCGAGCTGCTCGACCTGGTCAAGGTGCCGAACGCGAAGGCCCGCGTGAAGGAGTACCCGCACCAGTTCTCGGGCGGGATGCGCCAGCGCGTGATGATCGCGTCGGCGCTGGCCATGGACCCCGACGTGCTCATCGCGGACGAGCCCACCACCGCCCTCGACGTGACGGTCCAGGCGCAGGTGCTGCGGCTGCTCGCCGAGATCCAGGCGGAGCGGCACATGGGCCTCGTGCTGATCACGCACGACCTGGGCGTGGTCGCGGGAGTCGCCGACGACGTCACGGTGATGTACGCGGGCCGCGCCGTCGAGCAGGCGCCCGTGGTGCCCGTCTACACGACGCCCGCGCACCCGTACACGCGGGCGCTGTTGCGGTCGATCCCGTCCGCGGCCGGGACGGGCCGCCTGCCCGTGATCCCGGGGCGCCCGCCCAGCCCAGCCGCGATGCCGGCGGGCTGCCCGTTCCACCCGCGCTGCGACGCGGTGCGCGACGTCTGCCGCACCGACGTGCCGCCGCGGGCGACCCCGGCGCCCGGCCGGATGTCGGCGTGCCACTTCGCGTCGGACATCATGGCCGGACGGGAGCCGGCCCCCGAGGCCGGCGTCACGACGTCGGCGTCCGGCACCTCGGTGCCCGGGCCGAAGGGAGACTCCGATGACTGAGTCGCGACCGGCGGGAGCCGGGCTCGTCGACGAGCTGCCCACGCGCGGCGAGTCCGTGCTCGAGGTGCGCGACCTCGTCAAGCACTACCCGGTGCGCTCCGGGCTGCTGCGCCGTTCGGCGGCCGCGGTCAAGGCGGTCGACGGCGTCTCGCTCACCCTGGACCGGGGGCGCACCCTGGGCCTGGTCGGCGAGTCCGGGTCGGGCAAGTCGACGCTCGCCCGCGTGCTGGTCGGCGTCGAGACACCGACCAGCGGGCAGGTGCTGGTGGACGGCGAGGACGTCACGGGCCGGTCCCGGGCGGGCCGCAAGCAGCTCCGCCGGGACGTGCAGATGGTGTTCCAGGACCCGTACACGTCGCTGAACCCGCGGATGTCGGTGAGCGAGATCGTGGGCGAGCCGTTCGCGATCCACGGCATCGACCCGGCGGGCGGACGGCGGGCCGCGGTCGGCGAGCTGCTGGAGCTCGTCGGCCTGGACCCGGACCACGCGAACCGGTACCCGCACCAGTTCTCGGGCGGGCAGCGGCAGCGTGTCGGGATCGCCCGCGCGCTCGCCCTGCGGCCCAAGATCCTGGTCTGCGACGAGCCGGTCTCGGCGCTCGACGTGTCCGTGCAGGGCCAGGTGATCAACCTGCTGGAGGACCTCCAGGACGAGCTGGGCCTGTCCTACCTGTTCGTGGCGCACGACCTCGGCGTGGTGCGGCACATCGCCCACGACGTCGCCGTCATGTACCTGGGCCGCATCGTCGAGCAGGGGCCAGAGGCCGAGGTGTACGACGCCGCGCAGCACCCGTACACGCAGGCACTGCTATCCGCGGTGCCGGTGCCCGACCCCTCGGTGCGGCTCGTCACGCCCTCGCTGGTCGAGCCTGTCGAGACCCGGGTCTCGACAGGCTCGACCGGCGACGGCCCGACCGGCGAAAGGCGCCCCGGCATCGGCGGGATCGTGCTGGAGGGCGACCCGCCCTCCCCGGTGGACCCGCCGTCAGGCTGCCCGTTCCACACGCGCTGCTGGCTCGCGCCGACGCTGCCGGAGGCGCGGCACGCGGCGGACGCGCAGGGCGCGGCGGACGCCGGCCTGCGGCTGGTCCCGCACGCGTGCGAGGCGGACGTGCCCGCGCTGGTCGCCCGGGGTACGACGGGCGCGCGAGCCGAGATCTCCGGTGCCGACGGCGCTGACGGCGCCGCGGCGCACGTCGCCGCCTGTCACTTCGCGCGCGAGCTGACCGCACCCGGGAGCGGCGCATGACACGCGTCCTGGTGGTCCTGAACTCGTCGACCAGCTCCATGGGCCGGCTGGAGCAGTGGCTCCCCGAGGCCGGGCTCGACCCGGTCCTCGTCCCGGGTGCCGAGCTGCCCGGGACGCTCGACGGCTTCGGCGGCGTGGTCCTGCTGGGCGGCGGCTTCCTGCCGGACGACGACGCCGCCCACCCGTTCCTGGCCCGCGAGCGGGCGCTGACGCTCCAGGCCCTGGCCGACGGCGTGCCGCTGCTCGGGCTGTGCCTCGGCGGGCAGCTCCTGGCGCACGTCACGGGCGGCGGCGTGACGGCGCGGTCCGGCGAGACGGAGCGCGGCATGTGCGCGCTCACGGTGCTGCCGGCCGCGGCCGACGACCCGGTCTTGGGCGAGCTGCCCGGCGTGCCGGGCGGCCCGCTGTGGATGATCGAGAACCACGAGGACTCGGTGACCACGCTGCCGCCGTCGGCCACGCTGCTGGTGACGAGCGAGACCTGCCGCAACCAGGCGTTCCGCGTGGGCGAGGTCGCCTGGGGTCTGCAGTTCCATCCCGAGGCACGGCCGGAACGGGTCGCGACCTGGGACGAGGCCGCGCTCTCGGAGCAGGGCATCGACCGCGCGGCGCTGGCCGAGGCGGCGCTGGTCCACGCGGCGGAGAACGAGGCCCAGTCGGGTGCGCTGGTGCGCGCCTGGGCCGACGTCGTGCACGCGACGGCGAAGTGACGACGAGAGGACGAGCACGCACATGGTGTCGACAGGGACGCACAGCGACGGGGTGCCGGTGGTGGCCTACCGGATCGCCCGGGCCACGGGCGAGGTGCTGGCCGCACGCCAGGACGACCTGGACTTCTACGCCGCCTCCACCGTGAAGCTCGCGGTGCTGGTCGCGGCCGCGCGCGAGCTCGACGCCGGGACGGCGCGCCTCGACGAGACCTGCACCGCGACCCGGACCTTCACGTCGCAGGTGCCCGGTGCGGGTGAGTACACGATCGAGCCCGACGACGTCGACGAGGGCCTGCCGCCCGACGGCACGCCGATGCCGCTCGGCGACGTGATCGACCGGATGGTCACGGTCTCCTCCAACGAGGCGACCAACATGGTGGCCGAGCGCGTGGGCCTGCCCGCGGTGAACAAGGTGCTGGCCGACGCCGGTGCCACGCGGTCGACCTTCGGCCGCAAGTACTCGGACCTGGCCGCCGAGAAGGCCGGCGCCTCGCACCGCACGACGGCGGCCGACCTGTGCCTGCTCATGTCCGGCGTGGTCACGGGCGCGCTCGCGAGCCCGGAGCGGACCGCCTGGATGTGCGAGCTGCTCGGCCGCCAGACCGACCGGCAGCTCACGGCCGCCGTCCCCGGCCCGGGCGAGCCGGGCGCCGTCCCGTTCGGCTCCAAGTCCGGCTGGGTGGACGGTATCCGGCACGACGTCGCCTTCGTGGGCGAGCCCGGCCCGGACGCCCTGGTGATCGCGGCGTGCACCCGCGGCTACGACGAACAGGCCGCCGAGGAGACGCTCAAGGCCCTGGGCGCCCTGGCGGTCGCGCTGGCCTGACGGGTCCCCGGCCGGGACCCTGGACCCCCGCCGCGCACTACCCTTTGAGGCCCGGGTTTCTTCGCTTTGAGCTGGCTCAAAGCGAAGGAACCCGGGCCTCAAGGCGGAGTGCACCTGCCCCTCCCCGGCAGGGAGAGGCTTGCCTCGCGCGGCCGGTTGCTATTGAATGCGGGTGCAATAGTGGCGAGCCAAGGGGGGCGACGTGCTGACCACCAGTGCCGCGGAGGTCCGCGCCGGCGGCCTCGCGCAGGTCGACCGCAAGGAGAACCTGCTCAACCAGGGCTTCCACCTCGTCAGGTCGGGCGTCCTCGCCCCGGGCCTGCGCGTGCATCGCGACGTCGGCGCGATCTGGCAGCTCGTCACGTGGGGCCCGTCGATCGCCGGCGGCTACCGCGCCAGCGCGGTCCGCACCCCGCACCAGACGGCGTTCGCCGACGAGCAGCGCAGCGTGACCTTCCGAGAGCTCGACGAGCGCGCGAACCGGCTGGCCAACGCCCTGCGCGGCCTCGGCGTCGGCCTGCGCACGCCCGTCGCGGTGCTGTGCCGCAACCACGGCGGCCTCGTCGAGACCATGGTGGCGCTGGCCAAGCTCGGCGCGACCACGCTGCTGCTCAACTCCGGGCTCTCCCCCGCGCAGGTCTCCGCCGTCGTCGCCGAACAGGGGCCCGCCCTGCTCCTCGCCGACCAGGAGTTCCTGGACCAGGAGCCCGACCTGTCCGCCGGCCTGCCGGTCGTCACCACGTGGGCCGACGACGGCGCCTCCGGCCTCGCGGAGCTCGTCGCGAACGGCAGCCCGGCGCGCGCGCCGATCCCCGAGCGGCCGGGCCGGACCGTCGTCATGACGTCGGGCACCACGAGCACCCCGAAGGGCGCCCGCCGCCCGCAGCCGCACGGCCTGAGCGAGGCGGCGTCGCTGCTGTCCGTCATCCCGCTGCGCGCCGGCGACCGGATGATGATCGCCACGCCGATCTTCCACACGTGGGGGCTCGCCGCCCTGCAGCTCGGCATGGCGCTGCACGCCGAGCTGGTGCTGCCGCGCCGGTTCGACGCCGAGCAGACGCTCCGGATGATCGCCGAGCACCAGGTGACGGCTTTGATCGCGGTGCCGGTCATGCTGCAGCGCATCCTCGACCTGCCCGCCGAGGTGAAGGCCCGGTACGACACGTCGTCCCTGCGTGTCGTCGCCTACTCCGGCTCGGCCATGCCCGCCGACCGGATCACCCAGTTCCTCGACGAGTTCGGCCCCGTGCTCTACGGCTTGTACGGCTCGACCGAGGCCTCCTGGGCCTCGATCTCCACACCGGCGGACCTGGCCGCGCAACCGACGACGGCGGGGCGGCCCCCGCTCGGCACCCGCATCGGCATCCTGGACGACGTCGGCCGGCCCGTCCCGCAGGGCGACGTCGGCCAGATCTGCGTGGGCAACGGCATGCTGTTCGAGGGGTACACGAACGGCACGGGCAAGCCGATGTTCGGCGACCTGATGGCCACGGGCGACCGTGGCCGCCTCGACGCCGAGGGCCGGCTCTACGTGGTGGGCCGCGCCGACGACATGATCGTCTCGGGCGGCGAGAACGTCTACCCCCGCCCCGTGGAGGACGCGATCACGGCCCTGCCCGAGGTCGCGGACGTCGCGGTGTTCGGCGTGCCCGACGAGCGGTTCGGCCACCGGTTCGCCGCCTACGTGGTGCTGCGCGAGGGCGCGGCGCTCACCGCAGAGGCCCTGGTCGACCGCCTCCGGGACACGGTCCCGCGCTTCTCGCTGCCGCGCGACGTCCACTTCCTGCCGGAGCTCCCCCGCAACCCGACGGGCAAGGTCGTCCGCCGCGACCTCCCCTGACCTCTGAGCCGGTCAGCGCGCGAAACAAAACGTATACAGATAGCGTTATCTGTATACGTTTCGTTCCACGCCGGAGGTACAGCATGACCGACGCAGCCAGGGCATCGCAGGCCGAAAGTCTTGGTGTGTCTCGGGCCAGCCTCTACCGCGCCGCTCGGGACGGACGGTTCGATCGCATCGCCCGCGGCATCTATCGCGCGGCGGACGCCGAACCCGCCGAGTGGGAGTGGGTCGAGGCGGCAGCCAGGCGTCCGGACGCGACGGTCTGCCTCACGTCCGCGCTCGCCTACTACGACCTGACCGATGCGATTCCCGCGCTGCTTGACGTGGCCGTCCCCCGCGGCTCGCGACGGCCGGCCACGGACTCGGCCATCGCCTGGCACCTTTTCGACAGGGCGACCTTCGGACTGGACCGCGACGAGATCGAGATCCCAGGTTCAGGCCTACGCATCGGCCTCTACTCCGCGGAGCGCACCATCGCCGACGTGTTCCGCCTCCGCGGCGCCCTCGGCTACGAGCTAGGACGCGACGCCCTGCGCGAGTGGCTCCGACGCGGCGGCAAACCGGGACGGCTCATGGCGATCGCGACGCAGCTGCCGCGGAGCCGTGGGCCGCTGGAGCGCGCCCTGGAGTCGCTGACATGACCGCGGCCATGACAAGGAGCGCAGAGATCTACCGTGCCATCCAGGCCAGGGCGCGCAGCGACGCCGCCCGCACGGGCAAGCCTGTGGCGACCGGCGAATACCTGACCCGGCATGCGCTCGAGTCGTTCCTCTTCCGTGTCACGCAGACGGCGCACGCCGAGGCGTTCGTCCTGAAGGGCGGCATCCTGCTGACGGCGTATGACGTACGTCGGCCGACGAAGGACCTGGACGCCGAGGCGATCAGCGCGTCGGTCACTCCGGCACACATCTCCCGGGTGGTGCACGACGCCGCGGCCGTCGACGCCGGCGACGGAATCACCTTCGACCTCGACTCGATCTCCATCCAGGAGATCCGGGACGACGCCGAGTACCCCGGCCTTCGGATGCGGACCACGGTCACGCTCGCCACGTGGCAGGGCAAGGTCGCCTGGGACATCTCGACCGGCGACCCGATCGTGCCCGCGCCCCAGATCGTCCGCATCCCGCGAGTGATCGGCGATCCGATCGAAGTCGTCGGGTACCGCCCGGAGACCGTGATCGCGGAGAAGGGCGTGACGATCCTGGAGCGCGGGACGACCAGCACTCGATGGCGCGACTACGTCGACATCGTGCAGCTGCCGGCCCGGCACACGATCGACGGTGCCGAGCTCCGACGCGCCGCCGAGTCGGTCGCCCGCTACCGAGGCGTCGAACTCGGACCGATCAGCCCGCTCGTGGCCGGCTACGGCGACGTCGGGCAGGACAGGTGGGCAGCGTGGCGGCGCAAGGAACAGCTGGAGGAGATCAGCAAGGAGAAGCTGGATGAACAGATGGCTCTGGTCGCCGCTGTCCTCGACCCCGTGTTCGGCAGATGACCGCGATCGGCTAATCGCACGCGCGAGCGGTCAGCCCAGGAGCGCGCGGATCGTCCAGAGGCCCTCCGCGACCTCCGTGAAGCTCGTGCTCAGCGGGCTGAGACCCACGCGGAGGCCCTGCGGCGGGCGGAAGTCCGGGATCACGCCCCGCTCCCAGGCCTGCGCGACCACACGCTTGAAGTCCGGGTGGTCGAGCATGACGTGGCTGCCCCGGCGCTCCGGGTCGCGCGGTGAGGCCACGCGGACGCCGGGCAGGTGCTCGTCGGCGACCTCGATCGCGAACGTGGTCACCGCCAGCGACTTCTCGCGCACGGCCGGCATGCCGGCCTCCTCGATGAGGGCGAGCATGTCACGCATCGGCAGCATGCCGATCACGGGCGGCGTGCCGCTGATGAGCTGCCGGATCCCGGTGGCGGGCTCGTACTCGGGGCCCATCGCGAAGGGATCGGCGGCCCCCATCCAGCCCTGGACCGGCTGCCGCACCTCGCCCTGCAGGCCGGCGGCCAGGTAGGCGAAGGCCGGCGAGCCGGGCCCGCCGTTCAGGTACTTGTAGGTGCAGCCGACGGCGATGTCCACTCCGTCGGCGTCCAGGTCGAGCGGGACCGAGCCGGCCGAGTGGCACAGGTCCCACAGGACCAGCGCCCCGGCGTCGTGCACGATGCGCGTGATCGCGGGCAGGTCGGCGACGTAGCCGGACTTGTAGGCGACGTGGCTGAGCAGCACGAGTGCCGTGTCCGGGCCGACGGCGGCGGCCACCTCGTCGGGCGTCACCCCCGCCTCCGCGTCCGGCGTGATCCAGCGGAGCTCGAGGCCGCGCTCGGCCGCGATGCCCTGCAGCACGAACCGGTCCGTGGGGAAGTTCTCGGTGTCGGCGACGATCACGCTGCGGCCGGGCCGCGCGTCGACGGCGGCGCGGGCCAGCTTGTAGAGCAGCACGGTCGTGGAGTCCGCGACGACGGTCTGCCCCGGCGCCGCGCCCAGCGCGACCCGGCCGAGCGTGTCACCGAGCTCCGTCGGCGCGTCCATCCAGCCCTCGTCCCAGGACCGGATCAGGCGCGCGGCCCAGGGGCCGTCCACGAACGACGCCAGCCGCTCGCGGGTAGCCGTCAGCGGCCGGCCCAGCGAGTTGCCGTCGAGGTAGGCGATCAGGCCCTCGCTCGGGGCGAAGAGGTCGCGGTAGGCGGCCAGCGGGTCGGCGGCGTCGAGGGCGGCCGCGCGCTCGCGCAGCGCGCCGGGCAGGACTACGGCCGGCGGCGCGGCCGCCGAGGCGGACGGCAGCGCGGGCAGGTCGGCGGAGGGTGCGGTGTCGGTCACGGAGGGCTCCAGGTCGATCGGTTCCGGCCCGAGCGTACGTCCTGTGCGCCGCCGACCCCGCGGACCCCTTGACGCCCCAGCCCCGGCATCAGTAATGTCCGTGCCAATCAAACGCAAGAACTCGACAAGAGTATGCGTTTTTACGAACAGAACCATGGCAAGTACCCAAGGTCAATCCTGGTGACGACGCCCGTCGACGACGACGGGAGATCGGGGACACTGATGTTCCGCTCCGCCACGCGCCATGCACCGAGACAGGGGCTCGCCCCCGGGCTCCTGTCAGCACTCACCGCCGCGGCCCTCGCCGCGGTGGTCCTCGTCCCGACGCCGGCCGCCGCCGCGCCCGCCGTCCTGTCCGCAGGCGCGTCCGCCGCGGCCAGCAGCGCCAACGCGCCCTACCTCGCCGACAACCTCACCGACGGCAACCAGGCCACGTACTGGGAGTCCACCAACAACAGCCTGCCGCAGTGGGCCCAGGTCGACCTCGGCTCCGGCGCCACGGTCGAGGAGGTCGTGCTCAAGCTGCCCGCCGGCTGGGAGGCCCGCACGCAGACCCTGTCGGTCCAGGCCGGCGCCGACGGCTCCACGTTCACCACCCTGTCCGCGAGCGCCGCCCGCCGGTTCGACCCGGCGTCGGGCAACACGGTGACCATCGACGTGCCCAACACGGAGGCCCGCTACGTGCGGGTCGCGATCACGGCGAACACGGGCTGGCCGGCCGGGCAGCTCTCGGAGCTCGAGGTGCGCGGCACGCGGGACGCCCCGGACCCGGAGGAACCGCAGGAGCCGGGCGGCACGGATCTCGCGGCGGGTCGCCCCGCCGCGGCGTCCTCGACCGAGTGGACGTACGTCGCGGCGAACGCCACCGACGGCAACACCAGCACCTACTGGGAGGGTGCGGGCGGGCAGTACCCGAGCACCCTGGCGGTGACGCTGGAGTCCGCGGCCGAGCTGAGCGCCGTCGTCGTGAAGCTGCCGCCGGCCACGGCGTGGGGGCCGCGCACCCAGACCTTCGAGGTGCAGGGCCGGACCGGGTCGGGTGACGCGTGGAGCACGCTCGCGCCGTCGGCCGCGCGCGCCTTCTCCCCCGCGACGGGCAACACGGTGACGGTCCCGGTCACGGGTACCGCGCGGGAGGTGCGCCTCCGGTTCACGGCGAACACGGGCTCGGGCAACGGTCAGGTGGCGGAGCTGCAGGCGTTCGGCACGCCGGCGGCCAACCCGAACCTCACGGTCACGGGCGTCACGGCCACCCCGGCGTCGCCCACGGAGTCGGACGACGTGAAACTGTCCGCCGTCGTGAAGAACATCGGTACCCGGGCCTCGACGGCCACGGACGTGTCGTTCACCGTGGACGACGACGAGGTGGCGACCGGCCAGGTAGGCGCGCTCGCCGCGGGCGCGCAGGCCGCGGTCACGGCCGACGTCGGCACGTTGACGGCCGGGTCGTACGAGATCGGCGCGGAGGCGGACGCGTCGGGTGCCGTGGCCGAGCAGTCGGAGACCGACAACGGCTACACGCGGCCGGACCCGCTGGTGGTCACCGAGATCGCCAGCTCCGACCTGGTCCCGACCGTGTCGTGGACGCCGACCACGCCGGCGGCGGGCGAGACCGTCACGTTCTCGGCGACGATCGCGAACCGCGGCACCGTCGCGGCGTCGTCCGGCGCGCACGGCCTCACCGTCGTGCTGCGGAACGGTTCCGGCGCGGTGGTGCGCACCCTGACGGGCTCCGTGTCGGGTGCCATCGCGCCGGGCGCCACCAGCCAGAGCGTGAACCTCGGGACCTGGACGGCGGCCGACGGCTCGTTCGACGTCACCGTCACGGCGGCACCCGACGCGAACGAGGTCGCGGCGAAGCGCGCGAACAACGAGGTGACGCGGTCGCTGTTCATCGGCCGCGGCGCGAACCTGCCGTTCGACACATACGAGGCGGAGGACGGCGTCGCCGGCGGCGGGGCCACCGCGATCGGACCGAACCGGGTGGTCGGCGACCTGGCCGGCGAGGCGTCCGGCCGCAAGGCGGTCACGCTCGGCCAGACCGGCTCCTACGTCGAGTGGACCACGCGGGCGACCGCCAACTCCCTGGTGGTGCGCTTCTCCATGCCGGACGCCGCGGGCGGCGGCGGCACCAGCGGCTCGCTGGGCGTCTACGTGGACGGGCAGTTCGTCAAGAACATCGACCTGACCTCCCGCTACGCCTGGCTGTACGGCAACGAGGCCAGCCCGGGCAACCAGCCGGGGCAGGGCGCCCCGCGGCACATCTACGACGAGGCGAACGCACTGCTCGGGCGGACCGTCCCGGCCGGCTCGACGATCCGCCTGCAGAAGACGGCGAGCAACCCCGGGCCGTACACCGTCGACTTCGTGGACCTGGAGCAGGCGACGGCGCAGGCCAACCCGGACCCGGCCCGGTACGTGCAGCCCGCCGGGTTCACGCACCAGGACGTGCAGAACGCGCTCGACCGGTTCCGGATGGACACGACCGGCAACCTGGCCGGCGTCTACCTGCCCGCGGGCGACTACCAGACCGCCAGCAAGTTCCAGGTCTACGGCAAGGCCGTCGACATCGTGGGCGCCGGGCCCTGGTTCACCCGGTTCCACGCGCCGGCCGGACAGGAGAACACGGACATCGGCTTCCGCGCCGAGGGGACGGCGAACGGCTCGACGTTCCGCGACTTCGCCTACTTCGGCAACTACACGTCGCGGATCGACGGGCCGGGCAAGGTCTTCGACTTCGCCAACGTGCGCGACATGACGATCGACAACATCTGGGTCGAGCACATGATCTGCATGTTCTGGGCGGCCAACATGGACGACTCGGAGATCAAGGACTCGCGGATCCGGAACACGTTCGCCGACGCGCTGAACATGACCAACGGCAGCGCGAACAACCACGTGCACAACAACCAGGCGCGCGGAACCGGCGACGACTCGTTCGCCCTGTTCGCGGCGACCGACGCCGGCGGCAGTGGCCAGCGGGGCAACGTGTTCGAGAACCTGACGTCGACGAACACCTGGCGAGCCGCGGGCCTGGCCGTCTACGGCGGGCAGGACAACACGTTCCGCAACATCTACATCGCCGACACCCTCGTCTACTCGGGCGTGACGATCAGCTCGCTGGACTTCGGGTACCCGATGGAGGGGTTCGGCCCCGCGCCGACCACCTTCGAGGGCATCTCCGTGGTGCGCTCCGGCGGGCACTTCTGGGGCGCGCAGGTGTTCCCGGCGGTGTGGCTGTTCTCGGCGTCGAAGACGTTCACCGCGATCCGGGTGAACGACCTCGACATCGTGGACCCGACGTACTCGGGGATCATGTTCCAGACCCAGTACGTCGGCGGGCAGCCGGTCAACCCCGTGCAGGACACGGTGTTCGCCGACGTGTCGATCACCGGCGCCCAGCGCAGCGGTGACGCGTACGACGCCAAGTCGGGCTACGGCATCTGGGCCAACCCGCTTCCGGAGGCGGGCCAGGGTCCGGCGGTCGGGTCGGCGACGTTCAACGGGCTGACGTTCGGGAACAACTTCCGCGACATCGAGAACCCGACGTCGACGTTCACGATCAACCGCAACTGAGGTAGGAGGCGGTAGCCGCTGGTCGACCAGCGATGGGGTCTCGACAAGCTCGACCGGCGGTGGGCGGCAGAGCTCAGAGCCGGGTGGAGGCCCGGAGCCAGGCGATCAGGTCGGACG
>NZ_JBVKBM010000007.1:0-181276 GCF_055598465.1 Promicromonospora sp. NPDC110617 | reverse complement strand
ATGGTCACCCACGACCCGTCCGCCGCCGCGTACGCCGACCGGGTCGTGCTGATCGCCGACGGCCGGATCGCCGGCGACATCAGCGACCCGACCCCGGAGTCCGCCATGGCCGGGCTGGACGCCCTGCGCACGCTGGAGCCCGCCGTCACCACCGGTCCTGCCCGGACGGGTGCGTGATGTCGAACTCCTTCCCCACCGCACGCCTCACCCTGGGGCAGATGCGCCGCAGCACCGGCCGGCTCACCGCCGCCGGTGTGGCCATCCTGATCAGCACCGCCTTCGTCACCGTGACGCTGCTGGCCGGCGGCGTCATCAACGGCACCACCCACGACATGGTCGCGGCCGGGTACGCGCGGGCCGACGTCGTGGTGACCAGCCCGGACGGCGACGCCGACGGCATCACCGACGGTGACGTCCGGGCCGTCGCCGCGCTCGACGACGTGGCGGCCGTCCAGCCCGTCACGACCTGGTTCGGCGACCTGCGCAACGGCGGCAAGGGCGGCTTCCAGGCCTTCGCGCCGGTGCCCGCCGACCCGCGCCTGTCCCCGCTGGAGCTGACCGACGGCGCCTGGCCGACGGCCGACGGCGAGGTGGCCCTGACCACGACGGTCGCCGAGCGCATGGAGGTCGCCGTCGGCGACACCGTGACGCTCGACCGGACCGTCTACCCCGACGGCTGGGCCGAGAGCGAGGCCGACGACCCGTCGGTGGAGCTCGGCGACCCGAAGGACGTCACCGAGACACTGACCGTGACCGGTGTCGCCGCCGATCCCTACGGCGCCTACACCTCCTACGGCGGCGCCGCCGCGGTCCCGGCCGCGACGCTCGACGCCTGGAACGCGGCCGAGCCCTACGCCGACCCGGTCACCGAGCTGCTCGTCGCGCTCGACACCCCGCTCGACGGCGGCGACGTCCCGGCGGGGCTGAACGACTCGCTCCAGGGGGCCTTCCCCGACGCCGCGGGCGACGTGACGGTGCAGACGGTCGAGCAGGTGGCGACCCAGCGGACGGCGGAGCAGACCGGGGGCCAGGACCTCGTCTTCCTGGTGTTCGTCCTGACCTTCGCCGCCATCGCCCTGCTCATCGCGGCCATGGTCATCACCAACACGTTCCAGGTACTCGTGGCCCAGCGCACCCGCACCCTCGCGCTGCTGCGCTGCATCGGCGCGGGCGCCGGCCAGCTCTACCGCAGCGTGCTGCTGGAGGCCGCGCTCCTCGGTGTCGTCGCGTCGGCGGCCGGGATCGTGGCGGGCACCGCGCTGGCGCAGCTCGCGCTGCTCGTCGCGCCGTCGTTCGACCTCGGTGTGCCGCTGCCGACCGCCATCGCCCTGACCTGGCAGGCGGTCGTGCTGCCGCTGGCCGTCGGCGTGGGCGTGACGGTCCTGGCGGCGCTCGCCCCGGCCCGCTCGGCCACCCGGGTCGCGCCGCTGGCCGCCCTGCGGCCCTCGGACGCGCCGACGCTGCGCGCCCGCACCGGCCGCGCCCGCCTGGTGATCTCGCTCCTGTGCGTGGTCGGCGGCTTCGCGGGTCTCGCGGTCGGCGTGGCCCTCGGCATGAACGGGGCGCCGCAGTTCGGCCTGCTCGCGGCCGTGGGCGGCGGCTCGCTCGCGTTCTTCGGCGTGGTGCTGAGCGCCGTGCTGTGGCTGCCGCGCGTCGCGGCGGGCCTCGGCGCCCTCGTGTCCCGTACCGGCCCGGCCGCCCGGCTGGCCGTCGCCAACACGCTGCGCAACCCGCGGCGGACGGCGGCGACCTCCACGGCCCTGCTCATCGGCGTCACGCTGGTCACCATGATGTCCACGGGGGCCGCGAGCGCCCGGATGTCGGCGGACAGCCTGCTCGACGAGACGTTCCCGTACGACGTGAGCGCGTCGCCGTCCGACCCGAGGTATGTCGACGACGTGCACGACGCCGTGGCGGGCGCGGACGGGGTCACCGACACCGTGCTGGTGACCAACGCCTTCGTCACGCTCGCCGGCGCGGAGGACATGGCGGTCGCGGCCGCCGACCCGCAGGACCTCGCCGCCGTCGTGAACGTGGCCGAGGAGGCGGAGCGGCTGACCGAGGGCTCGATCCTGCTGACGCAGGACGCCGCGGACTCGCTGGACCTCATCGACGGCGAGCGGACCACCGTCGAGGGTCCCGGCGGTACCGTCGACCTGACCGTCGTCATCACCACCGCCGACCCGCTGAGCAGCATGATCACGGCCGCCGACCTGGACCGGGTCACCGGTACGGACCCGTGGAGCGACGTCTGGGCGCACATCGACAGCTCCGACCCCGCGGCGGTGCTCACGGACGTGCAGGACGCCGTGGCGGAGGTCGACGGCGGGGCGTTCGTGATGGGCCCGGCGGCCCAGGCCGCGCAGTTCCGCCAGGTCGTGGACGTGATCCTCGGCATCGTGGTGGGCCTGCTGGCCGTGGCCGTGGTGATCGCCCTGATCGGCGTCACCAACACGCTGTCCCTCTCGGTCATCGAGCGCACCCGGGAGTCCGCGACCCTGCGGGCGATCGGGCTGGGCAAGGACCAGCTGCGGGCCATGCTCGCGGTCGAGGGCATGCTCATCGCGGGTGTCGGCGCGGTGCTCGGCATCGTGCTCGGGCTGGTGTTCGGCTGGGCCGGGGCGGCCACCGCCCTGTCCCTGATGGGCGACGTGCGGTACGCCGTGCCGTGGACGGACATCGCGCTGGTCCTGGCCGTCGCCCTCGTCGCGGGGCTGCTGGCCTCCGTGGTCCCGGCGCGGGCCGCCGTCCGCACCTCGCCGGTCGCGGCGCTCGGCGTGGAGTGACGGCACCGCTGGTCGAGCTTGTCGGTCTCGACAAGCTCGACCAGCGGTGTGCGGGCTCGACCAGCGGTGTGCCGCGGGGTCAGTCGTCCGGCATGCTGCGGCGGTCCCCCACCTGCCCGGCCACGAGCGGGAACGCGAGCGAGCCGGCGGCGACCCACCACTCCAGCACGTCGTAGGTGAGCCGGCCGGCCGCGACGGACGGGTCGCCGTCGGACAGCCGGGCGGCCTCGTCCGGGGAGCACGCGAAGATGGACATCCCGCGGTACGAGGGGTCGCTGCGCAGGTCGAACGGCCCGTTCACCACGAGCACGCCCCGGCGCCGCAGGTCGGCCCGGTAGGCGAGGTGGCGCGCCTGGAGGTCGATCAGGGCGTCGTCCGTGATGCCGGGGGCGTCGGGCGGACGCCGCAGGACCACGACCGTGTACACGTCGAAGGCGTCGGGGACGTCGGGGTCGCTCGCCATGTCCTCAGGCTACTGAGGCCCAGCGCTCCCGGCCTCCGGCGGAGCCCAGCCCCCACCGGACACCCCGGACCGCGACCGCCCCGGCGGGTCCGCCGAGGGTCCGGCTGAACCAGGTCTCGACGTCGAGCTCGGCGCGCGCCCAGCCGGGCAGCAGTGCCACGGACCCGGCGGCGAGCAGGCGGTAGGGCGCGCGGGCGACCCAGGGCAGCGGCGGCTCGCGCAGCAGGAAGTGCGCGGTGTCGAGCGCCTCGGGCGTGGCGACCAGCTCGGCGCGGTAGGACCGCAGGCACTCGGCCAGCTCGGCGACCGACTCCGGGACCACCTCGGCCCCGAGCGCCCGGGCCACCCGGCCGGACTGGGCCACGTACTCGTCCGACTCGGCGGGGCTCAGCGGCCGCTCGCCGTAGCGCTGGTGGGCGGTCAGGAACGAGTCGGCCTCGGCCACGTGCACCCAGGTGAGCAGGTGCGGGTCGCTCGCACGGTAGGCGCGCCCGTCGGGTGCCCGGCCGCGCACGCGGTCGTGGACGGCGCGGACGCGGTCGATCATCTCCTGGGCGTGCTCCGTGGTCGCGAACGTGGTGGTCGCCAGGAACGTGGAGGTGCGGGCCAGCCGCCCCCACGGGTCGCCGCGGTAGCCGGAGTGGCCGGCCACCCCCGCCATCGCCAGCGGGTGCAGCGACTGGAGCAGGAGCGCCCGGAGCCCGCCCGCGAACGTCGCCGAGTCGGCGTGCACGCGGCGGATCGGGCTGCCGGGCGGGAACCAGCGCGGGCCGGGCGTAAGGTGGATGCGGTCGCGCGCCTCGAACCCATGGGGCCCGGCCACCTTCGTGAAGAGGGCGTTCCCCACCCGGGCACGCAGGCGTTCGACCGGACTCGTGACGACGGGCATGCCGCCAGTATCCGCCCGGGACGGCGTCGGCCGGCCCTACGGTGCGGATCAGCCGGCGCGAGGATCAACCCGCCGCGAGGTGCGGCATGAGGTCGAGGCGCTCCAGGATCACGCCCTCGCGCAGCGCCCAGGGGCAGATCTCCAGCTCCGGCAGGTCGAACACGTCCATGCACGCCTCCGCGACCAGCGCACCGGGCACGATCTGGTGGGCCCGGCTCGGCGAGACGCCGGGCAGCCCGGCCAGGTCGGCGGGCGCGGTCCGGACCAGCTCGTCCAGGCGTGCGCGCAGGTCGTCGAGCCGCAGCGTCCGCGGCACGAGCGGCCCGTCCCCCGCGGGCGCGGCGCCGCAGATCCGGGCGAGCGACCGGAACGTCTTCGAGGTCGCGGCGGCGCGGTCGGGGCGGCCGGAGCGCAGCAGGTCGCCGGCGTGGCGCGCGATGTCGGCGCGCAGGTCCCGGCGCAGGGTGCGCAGGGCCCCGGCGTCGGGCGCCGTGCCGAAGTGCGTGCGGGCCAGGCGGGCCGCCCCGAGCGGGAGCGACCACGCGGCGTCGGGCGCCTCGTCGGCGCCGCCGGCGATCTCCAGGGAGCCGCCGCCGATGTCGAAGACGGCGAGCCGCCCGGCCGACCAGCCGAACCAGCGGCGCACCGCGAGGAACGTGAGCCGGGCCTCGTCCGCGCCGCTGAGCACCTCCAGGAGCACGCCGGTGCGCTCCTGCACGGTCGCCAGCACGTCCTCGGCGTTCACCGACTCGCGCACGGCGGACGTCGCGAACGCCAGCGTCTCCGCACAGCCCCGGTCCTCCGCGACGCGCACGGCCTGCGCCGTGAACTCCACGAGGGCCTCCACGCCCGCCGGGCCGACGGCACCGGCGGCGTCCAGGTGCTCCGCGAGCCGCAGCGGCTCCTTGTACGACGACGCGGGCAGCGGCGCGGCGCCGCCGTGGGCGTCGACCACCAGCAGGTGACCCGTGTTGGAGCCGATGTCGAGGACGCCCAGACGCATGGACCGAACGCTACCCGGCGGTGTCTGCCGGAGGATCGGCGGTCCACCGGTCGGCGAGCGCCTCCGCGCCGCGGGCCAGGAGGGCGACGTCGGCCCCGACGAGCACGAACGAAGCCCCGGCATCGAGGTAGGCCTGGGCGACGGCGGGGTCGAAGGCGTTGACGCCGACGGGCTTGCCCACGGTGCGCACGGCCTCGAAGGTGCGGTGCACGGCGGCGGTGACGGCGGGGTGGGTCTGCTGCCCGAGCAGGCCCATGGACGCGGCGAGGTCGGAGGGTCCGACGAAGACGCCGTCCACCCCGTCGACGCCGGCGATGTGCGCCGCGTTCTCGACGCCCTCGACGGACTCGACCTGCACGAACAGCGAGACGTGGCGGTCGGCGTCGGCGAGGTAGTTCTCGACCCGGTTCCAGCGCGCTCCGCGGGACAGGGCGCTGCCGACACCGCGCACGCCGCGCGGCGGGTAGCGCACGGCCCGCACCACGTCGTGGGCCCGCTCGGCGGTGTCGACCATGGGCACCAGCACGTTCTGCGCGCCGAGGTCGAGGAGCTGCTTGAGCACCACGGGGTCGCCCGACGGCGCCCGGACCACCGGGGTGACCGGGTAGGGGGCGACCGCCTGGAGCAGGGCCGTGGTGGTCTCCAGGCCGATCGGCGAGTGCTCGCCGTCGATCAGCAGCCAGTCCAGGCCGCCGCCGGCGCAGATCTCGGCCACCACGGGGCTGCCGGAGCAGACCCACATGCCGGCCAGCGGCCGGCCGGAAGCCTCGATGCGCTCCCGGAAGGTGGGCGGGAGGGTCAGACGAATCGGCACGAGACGGTCCCCAGCTCTCGGTAGTCGGCCAGCACGGTGTCCCCGGGCTCGACCCACATCGGCCGCGTGAAGGACCCGGCGAGGATGATCTCGCCGGCCTCCAGCGCGGTGCCGTGCCGGGCGAGCTTGTTGGCGAGCCAGGCGACGCCGGCCGCGGGGTGGTTGAGCACCGCGGCGGCGACGCCGGACTCCTCGATGGTCTCGTTGCGGTAGAGCAGGGCGGCGACCCAGCGCAGGTCGGTCTCCCCGACCCGCACCGGGTTGCCGCCGTGGACCATGCCGCCCATCGCGGCGTTGTCGCTGATCGTGTCGACGATGGTGCGGCCCGTCAGCTCGATGCGGGAGGACAGGATCTCCAGCGCGGGCACCACGTACTCGGTGGCCCGCAGCACGTCGAAGATCGTGGCGTCCGGCCCGGCGACGCGCTGGTTCAGCACGAAGGCGAGCTCCACCTCGACCCGCACGTTCGAGAACCGGGAGTGCTCGATGACCGAACCGTTCTCGAACACCATGTCGGCGAAGATCGCACCGTAGTCCGGCTCGGTGATGCCGGTGGCCGCCTGCATGACCTTCGAGGTGAGCCCGATCTTGCGGCCCACCGGGCGGCGTCCGGCCTCGATGCCGCGCCTCCGCCAGGTGTTCTGCACGGCGTAGGAGTCCTCGATGGTCATGCCGGGGTACCGCGCCGTCAGGAGGGGCACCGTGGCGCGCTCGGCGTCGGCGCGGGCGAGCTCGTCGGCGATCGTGGTGACCGTCGCGTCGTCGAGCGTGCGGCCCTCGGTGTCCCCCGTCACAGCTGGTGCCCCAGCTTGTACTCGCCCTGCTTCCAGGAGGGCAGCACGTCGGCGTCGTCCTGCGCGCGGGCGGCGTCCTCCGGGCGGGTGTAGGAGAAGCCGTCCGCGCCGATGGTCACGGCCATCTCGGAGGTGTCGGTGCGGGCGACGACGGGCTGCGGCACCCCGTCCAGGTCCAGCACGGGCGATGCCTCGGTGTACCAGGAGGGCACCACGGGGTTGCCCCACCAGTCGCGGCGCTGGTTGTCGTGCACGTCCCAGGTGACCACGGGGTTGTCGGGGTCGCCCGTCCAGTAGTCCTGCGTGTAGATCTCTACGCGGTGCCCGTCGGGGTCGCGCAGGTACAGGTAGAAGGCGTTGGACACGCCGTGCCGACCCGGGCCGCGCTCGATGCGGTCGCTCAGGCGCAGGGCGCCGAGCTTGTCGCAGATGGCGATGATGTTGTGCTTCTCGTGCGTCGCGAAGGCGACGTGGTGCATCCGCGGGCCGTCCCCGCCGGTCATCGCCGTGTCGTGCACCGTGGGCTTGCGGCGCAGCCACGCGGCGTAGGTGGTGCCCTCGGCGTCCTGGATGTCCTCGGTGACGCGGAAGCCGAGGTCCTCCATGAACTTCACGGCCCGCGGCACGTCGGGCGTGACCTGGTTGAAGTGGTCCAGGCGCACCAGCGCGCCGGGGGTGTGCAGGTCGTAGCGCCAGGCGAGCCGCTCGACGTGCTCGACGTCGTAGAAGAACTCGTAGGGGAAGCCGAGCGGGTCGATCACGCGCACCGAGTCGCCGATGCCGCGCGTGAAGCCCTCCGGGGCGCGCCGCACCTCGCAGCCGAGCTCGGTGTAGAACGCGACGGCGCGGTCCAGCTCCTGCGGGCTGCGCACCCGGTAGGAGAAGGCGGCGACGGCGGCCACCGGCCCCTGCCGCAGCACGAGGTTGTGGTGGATGAACTCCTCGATCGAGCGGAGGTAGACGGCGTCGTCGTCCTCCTCCGTGACGACCAGGCCGAGCACGTCGACGTAGAAGTTCCGGGAGGCGGCCAGGTCGGTGACCACGAGCTCCATGTACGCGCACCGCAGGATGTCCGGCGGCGGCGCCACGGGGGTGGGGATGTGGGTCATCTCGTCAGGCTCCCTTGCCGAACGTGGGGTGGTGCGCCGCGCCGAGCGTGACGTGCACGGCCTGCTGGTGGGTGTAGAAGTCGATCGAGCGGTAGCCGCCCTCGTGCCCGAGGCCGGAGGCCTTGACCCCGCCGAACGGCGTGCGCAGGTCCCGCACGTTGTTCGAGTTGAGCCAGACCATGCCCGCCTCGATCGCCTGGCTGAAGGTGTGCGCGCGCCGCAGGTCGTTGGTCCACACGTAGGCGGCCAGCCCGTACCGCACGCCGTTGGCCAGCGCGAGCGCCTCCTCGTCGGTGTCGAACGGCGTGATCGCCACGACCGGGCCGAAGATCTCCTCCTGGAAGATCCGGGCCGACGGCGGTACGTCCGCGAAGACGGTCGGCGCCACGTAGTTGCCGGTCTCCAGGCCCGCCGGACGCCCGCCGCCCGCCACGAGCCGGCCCTCCCCCTTGCCGATCTCCACGTAGCCCATCACCTTGGCGAAGTGCTCGGGGTGCACCAGGGCGCCCACCTCGGTGGCCGGGTCGTGCGGGTCGCCCACCACCACGCGCTTCGCCTGGTCCGCGTAGCGCTCGACGAACTCGTCGTAGACCGCGCGCTCCACGAGGATGCGGCTACCCGCGGTGCAGCGCTCGCCGTTGAGCGAGAAGACGCCGAAGATCGTCGCGTCGATCGCGGCGTCCAGGTCGGCGTCGGCGAAGACGACGGCGGGCGACTTGCCGCCCAGCTCCATGGAGAGGCCCTTGAGGTACGGGGCGGCGTTGGCGAAGATCGTCTCGCCCGTGCGGCTCTCCCCCGTGAACGAGATCAGCGGCACGTCGGGGTGCCTGACGAGCGCGTCGCCCGCCTCCTCGCCCAGGCCGTTGACCAGGTTGAACACGCCCTCCGGCAGCCCGGCCTCCGCGAAGATGCCCGCCCACAGCGACGCCGACAGCGGCGTGAACTCGGCCGGCTTGAGCACCACCGTGTTGCCGGTGGCGAGCGCAGGCCCGAGCTTCCAGGACTCCAGCATGAACGGCGTGTTCCACGGCGTGATGAGGCCCGCGACACCGATCGGCTTGCGGTTGACGTAGTTGAGCTGGCGGCCGGGCACCTTGAAGGCGTCGTCCGCCTGGGCCACGACCAGGTCGGCGAAGAACCGGAAGTTCTCCGCGGCCCGCCGGGCCTGGCCCAGCGCCTGGGTGATCGGCAGGCCGGAGTCGAAGCTCTCCAGCTCGGCCAGCCGCGCGTCGCGGGACTCGACGAGGTCGGCGATCCGGTGCAGCACCCGCGAGCGCTCGCGGGGCAGCATCCGGGGCCACGGCCCGTCGGTGAACGCCGTGCGCGCCGCGGCCACGGCGCGGTCGACGTCGGCGGCCTGCCCGGCGGCCGCGCGCACGTAGACCTCGTTGGAGACCGGGTCGAGCACGTCGAACGTGCCGCCGTCGAGCGAGTCGACGAACGCGCCGCCGATGTAGTGCTGGATGCGGCCCGGCAGGTCGGCGGGCACATGGCGGGTGGGCTGGTCGGTCACGGTGCCTCCGGGGTGGTTCGCGAGTCGAGGAACGCCTGCATGGTCGCCCAGCGGTGGTCGCGCGCGGCGATCTCGATCTCGAGCGGGTCTGCCTGGTCACGGATGAGGTCGAGGATGTGGGCGTGCTCGGCCACGGAGTCGTGCGCCCGCCCGGGCACGAACGCGAACGTGGAGTCGCGCAGCCCGGAGAGCTGGGCCCAGCCACGGTGCACCATGTCGAGCAGCAGCGCGTTGGGGCACGACTCGAACAGCACCGAGTGGAATTGCCGGTTCAGGGCCGTGAACGCGTGCGGGTCGAAGTGGTCCAGCAGCGAGCGCAGCCGGTCGTTGACCTCGGCGGCCCGGTCGAGGTCCGCGGCCGAGATCGCGGGGGCCGAGAGGCCGGTCGCGGCCCCCTCGACGACGCCGAGGGCCTGCATGGCCTCGACGTAGCCCCGCTCGTCGATCATCGCGACGCGCGCCCCGACGTTGCGCTCGAACGTCACCAGGCCCTCGGCCTCCAGCCGACGGATGGCCTCGCGGACGGGGACGACGCTCATGGCGAGCTCGTCGGCGATGGTGCGCAGCACGAGGCGGTAGCCCGGCCCGAGGTCGCGGCGCGCGATCCGGTCCCGCAGGTAGGTGTAGGCCACCTGGGACTTGCTGATCTCGCCGGCGAACGCGGCCTCCACGGCCGAGCCGGCCATGCCGTCGAGCGTCATCGGGAGGCCTGCCATTCCTCGTAGCGCGCCCGCCACGTCGCGTCCGGCGGGAACAGCCCGTCGATCGGGTGCCCCGCGGCGACCTGCTGCGCCACCCAGCCGTCCTGCTCCTCCTGGGCGACGGTCGCGGCGGCGACCTCGGCGACCAGGCGCGGCGGGATGACGACCACGCCGTCCGCGTCGCCGACGACGACGTCGCCGGGCAGCACGGTGGCGCCGCCGCAGGCCACGGCGACGTCGGTGTCCCAGGGCACGTGCCGGCGGCCGAGCACGGCGGGGTGCGGGCCCTTGCTGAACACGGGCAGGCCGGTGGCGGCGACGGCGTCGAAGTCGCGCACGCCCCCGTCGGTGACCACGCCCGCAGCGCCGCGCACCTGCGCCCGCAGCGCGAGCACGTCGCCCAGGGTGGCCGAGCCGGTCTCGCCGCGCGCCTCGATGACGACGACCTCGCCGGGCTCCACGGTGTCGAAGGTGCGCTTCTGCGCGTTGTAGCCGCCGCCGTGGGCGGCGAACAGGTCGGCGCGGTAGGGCACGAAGCGCAGCGTGCGGGCGCGGCCGACGATCGTGGCGCCCGGGACGTTGGGCCGCACGCCCTCGATGATCGCGTGGTCCAGGCCCCGCTTGCGGAGCTGGGCGGAGAGCCCGGCGACGGGGGCGCGGCGCAACAGGTCGAGCAGCTCGTCGGTGAGCACGAACGGCTCGGGCTCCGGCTCCAGCCCCGCGGCCGCCAGGCTCCCCCAGGCGTCGGCCCGCTGCGCGTCGTCGACCTTCGGGCCGGCGCCCACGTCGGTGAACGGCACCTCGCCCTGCACCACGGTGGTGACCAGCCGACCGGACGTCGGCGCACCGGGCGCCGTCGGGGCGTCGACCTCGACCTCGACGACGTCGCCGGGCACCACCACGCTGGAGCCGGCGGGCGTGCCCGTCAGGATCACGTCGCCCCGCTCCAGCGTGAGGTGCTGGGACAGGTCGGCGACGATCTGGGCGAACGGGAACAGCAGCGCGTCCGGGCCGGTGGTGTCGTCCTGCACCAGATCCCCGTTGACCCAGGTGCGCAGCCGCAACGCCGCAGGGTCCACGACCCGCGCGTCGAGCAGTCCGGGCCCGAGCGGCGTGTACCCGTCGCGCCCCTTGGAGCGCACGTTGGACCCCTTGTCGGCCCAGCGCAGGTCGTAGACGCCCAGGTCGTTCGCCGCGGTCACGGCGGCGACGTGCCCCCACGCGTCCTCGACGGTCACGTGCCGGGCGGGCTCGCCGATCACCAGCGCGACCTCGCCCTCGAAAGCCAGCAGCTCGGTGCCCGCGGGCCGCTCGACCACGCCCCCGCTCACGCCGAGCGAGCTGGCCGGCTTGAGGAAGTACGAGGGGGCGGCGGGCCGGCGTCCGCGCTGGTCGGCACGCGAGGCGTACGCGAGGTGGACGGCAACGATCTTGCCCGGCCGGTGGTCGAGCGGGCCGACCTGCGCTTCGGTACCCATGAGCTCCCTTGCTCTCTGGTGCTTCGTATCACAGATCGTATATGGTCTGAGAGGGCCCGGCAACGTCGCCGACCACGGGCAGAACGGACGAACGATGCAGTTCCACCACCACGGCTACGTGACCGGAGACCCGGGTGTCCGCCCGGCCGCCGGGTACGGGATCGACCGGCCCGCCGAGCTGCCGGACGAGGTCGACGTGCTGATCGTCGGCAGCGGGCCCGCGGGCATGATCGCGGCGGCACAGCTCGCGCAGTTCCCGGACCTCCGCACGCACGTCGTGGAGCGCCGGGCCGGACGCCTGGAGATGGGCCAGGCCGACGGCATCCAGGCGCGCAGCGTCGAGACGTTCCAGGCGTTCGGCTTCGCCGAGCGGATCACCGCCGAGGCCTACCGCATCACCGAGATGGCGTTCTGGAAGCCCGACCCCGCCGACCCGCGCAACATCGCGCGCGCCGCCGTGCCGCCCGACGACCCCGACGGGATCAGCGAGTTCCCGCACCTGATCGTCAACCAGGCGCGGGTGCTCGACTACTTCGCCGAGGTGGCGGCCCGCGCGCCCGCGCGCGTCACCCCGGACTACGGCCTGGAGGTCACCGGCCTCACGGTCCCCGAGGCCCCGGGCGAGCCCGTCACCGTGACGCTGCGGCACACGGCCGGCCCGCACGAGGGCAGCGAACGCACCGTCCGCGCCCGGTACGTCGTCGGGGCCGACGGCGCCCACTCCGCCGTCCGGCAGGCCATCGGCCGCACCGCCGTGGGCGACAAGGCCAACCACGCCTGGGGGGTCATGGACATCCTGGCCGTCACCGACTTCCCGGACGTGCGCACCAAGTGCGCCATCCAGTCGCACGACGGCGGGTCCATCCTGCTCATCCCCCGCGAGGGCGGGTTCCTGGCCCGCTGGTACGTCGACCTCGGCGAGGTGCCGCCCGGCGAGGGTGCCCGCGTCCGTGCCACCACGCTGGACGAGATCATCGCGCGCGCGAACCGCATCCTGCACCCCTACGCGCTGGACGTGAAGGACGTGCCCTGGCACAGCGTCTACGAGGTGGGCCACCGCGTCACCGACGGGTTCGACGACGTGCCCGCCGAGCAGACCGGCACCCGCACGCCGCGGGTGTTCCTGACCGGCGACGCCTGCCACACGCACAGCGCCAAGGCCGGGCAGGGCATGAACGTGTCCATGCAGGACGGATGGAACATCGCCTGGAAGCTCGCGCACGTGCTCACCGGCCGGGCCCCCGAGGCGCTGCTGGCCACCTACTCGGCCGAGCGACAGGTCGTGGCCCAGGAGCTGATCGACTTCGACCGGGAGTGGTCGCGCCTCATGGCGACGCGCCCCGAGGACCTGCCCGACCCGACCTACCTCGAGGACTTCTACGTCAAGACGGCCGAGTTCCCGTGCGGCTTCATGACGCAGTACCAGCCCTCGATGATCGTGGCCGACGACGCCCACCAGGGGCTCGCCCCGGGCTTTCCCGTCGGCAAGCGGTTCAAGTCCGCCCCGGTGGAGCGCGTCGCCGAGGGCAACCCGGCGCACCTGGGCCACCACGCCCGCGCCGACGGGCGGTGGCGCGTCTACGCCTTCGCCGACGCCGCCGCACCGGCCGAGCCCTCGGCGCTGCGGGACTGGGCGAGCTGGCTGGGCACCGCACCGGACTCGCCCCTGCTGCGGTGCACGCCCTCCGGCGGTGACCCGGACGCCGTCCTCGACGTCAAGGTGGTCTACCAGCAGGACCACTTCGGCGTGGAGTTCGCCGACGTGCCCGAGGTGTTCCGGCCGAAGGTCGGCCCGTTCGGGCTGGTCGACCACGAGAAGGTCTACGCGACCGACCCGGGCCAGGACATCTTCGAGCTGCGCGGGATCGACCGCGGCGGCGCCGTCGTGGTGGTGCGGCCGGACCAGTACGTGGCCGCCGTCCTGCCCCTGACCGCCACCGGCGAGCTGGCCGACTTCTTCGCGAAGGCGCTGCTCCCGCAGGGGTAGTGTGTGCCGTGTCGAGGCGGATGCCACCGCCTGCGCTCGAAAAAGGGGCGCGCGACGGGTCCTTGGCCGGACCCGCCCGGGACACATACGGACCGCACCACTCATCCGTCACTGTTTCCCTGGAGGCCCCGTGCCCACCGTTTCCGCACACGTCGCCCGTACCGTCGCCCGCCACGTCGACCACGTCTTCGGCGTCATGGGCAACGGCAACGCCTGGTTCCTCGACGCCCTGGAGCGTTCGACCACGGCGCGGTTCACCGCCGTGCGCCACGAGGCCGGCGGCGTGGTCGCCGCCGACGCGCACTTCCGCGCGTCCGGCCGCATCGCCGCCGCCACCGCCACCTACGGCGCTGGCTTCACCAACGCGCTGACCGCGCTGGCCGAGGCCGCGCAGGCCCGCGTGCCGCTCGTGCTGCTCACGGGCGACGAGCCGACGTCGGGCCCGCGCCCCTGGGACGTCGACCAGATCGCCCTGGCCGCCGCCGTCGGCGCACGCACCTATACGGTGGGCCGCGCGGACGCCGCCGCCACCAGCGTGATCGCCATCGAGCACTCCCTGACCTACCGGGTGCCCGTCGTGCTGGCCATCCCCTACGACGTCGCCGCGCTGGACGCCGGGCCGATCCCGGACGCGCCGGAACCCGTGCTGCCCCGGCCGCTGGCCCCCGCCGGGCCGTTCGACGCCGCCGCCATCACCGACCTGGCCCGCCACCTCTCCGAGGCCGAGCGCCCGCTGCTGCTCGCGGGCCGCGGCGCCTGGCTCGCCGGGGCGGGCGGCGCGCTCAGCGAGCTCGCCGAGACCACCGGTGCGCTGACCACCACCACGGCGCTCGGCCGCGGCGTCTTCCCCGACGGACGGTACGACCTCGGCGTCGCGGGCGGGTTCGGCGCCCACGACGCCATGGAGCTGGTGCGCCAGGCCGACGTCGCCGTCGTGCTCGGGGCGTCGCTCAACCAGTTCACGATGCGCTTCGGCGAGCTGTTCGCGCCCGGCACGCGCGTGGTCCAGGTCGACATCGCGCCCGCCGCGACCCACCGGCACGTCGGCGGGTTCGTCCGGGGCGACGCCGCCCTCGTGGCCCGTGCCCTGGTGGACGAGCTGCACGCCCTGGGCGCCAAGCCCTCCGGCTGGCGCGAGACGGTCGACGTCGCCGGCGCCCGCACCTACGAGACCGGCCCCGCGGACGGGATCGCGCCCGACGGGCGCCTCGACCCCCGCACGGTCGCGCACCGTCTCGCCGGCCTGCTGCCGGACGACCGCGTGGTCGTCTCCGACGGCGGGCACTTCATCGGCTGGGCCAACATGTACTGGCCCGTCGCCTCCCCCGACCGCATGGTCATGGTCGGCACCGCCTACCAGTCCATCGGGCTGGGCTTCCCCAGCGTGGCCGGCGCCGCCGCGGCCCGGCCCGACGCCGCCGTGGTGCTCACCACCGGCGACGGCGGCGGGCTCATGGCGCTGGCCGACCTCGAGACCGCCGTCCGCACCGCCCGCGGCCGCGGCCTCGCCGTCGTCTGGAACGACGCCGCCTACGGGGCCGAGGTGCACGTCTACGGCCGGCAGGGCATCACCGAGGAGCCGATGCTCATCCCCGAGGCGGACTTCGCGGCGCTCGCCGGGGCCGTGGGCGCCGAGGGCGTCGTCGTGCGCTCGCTGACCGACCTGGACCGGGTCGCGGCCTGGGCCACCGAGCCCGTCGCCGACCGGCGCTTCCTGCTCCTGGACTGCCGCGTGTCGGGGTCGGTCGTCGCGCCGTACCAGGAGGAGATCCTGGCCGCGAACCGTACCCGCTGACCGCCTGACCTGAGGAAACGGGACCAAGGTCCCGTCCGGGCGGGGCCCCCGACTCTGCCGCGCGGCGACGCGTGGCGGGACGGTGGAGACAGGCGTCGGAAGAGGTCCGGCGCATCCACCGGGAGGACATCATGAGCTCCGTCAGCCACAACCCCGCCGAGTGGGCGCACGGTTCGGGCGCACGGGAAGCCACGGCCGCCACCACCCACGTCACGAGCGAGGCCGTCGCCCGGTACTCCTTCGCGGGAGTCCGGCTGCTGCTCGCCGTCGAGTTCCTGTGGGCGTTCGGCGACAAGCTCTTCGGCTGGGGCATGGCGACCCCGACCGACGCCGCCTGGATCAGGGGCGGCTCCCCCACCGAGGGGTTCCTCGGCTCCGTCGAGGGCACCTTCGCCGGGTTCTTCAACCCCATGGCCGGCAACCCGGTCGTCGACTGGCTGTTCATGCTCGGCCTGCTCGGCATCGGCCTGGCGCTCGCCCTGGGCATCGGGATGCGGATCGCGGCCGGCACCGGCGCGCTGCTCATGCTGCTGATGTGGATGGCCTCGCTACCGCTCGAGAACAACCCGTTCGTGGACTACCACCTGGTCGACGCGGTCCTGCTCATCGGCCTGGCCGCCTTCCTGGCCGGCGACACCATGGGCCTCGGCAAGTGGTGGTCGCGCCGCCGCATGGTCGAGCGCTTCCCCGCGCTGCGATGACGGCGCGCCCCGCGGTGCCCGTCCCGGCCGCGACCGGGACGGGCACCGCGGCTACGGTGGGGCACATGGACGTGCGCGTGTTCCTCGTGGACGACCACGAGGTGGTCCGCCGCGGCGTGGCCGACCTGCTGGAGTCCGAGCCGGGCGTGCGCGTCGTGGGCGAGGCCGGGACCGCCCGGGAGGCGCTGGCCCGCGTGCCCGCCGCCGAGCCCGACGTGGTGGTCCTGGACGTGCGGCTGCCCGACGGCGACGGCGTCACCGTCTGCCGGGAGCTGCGCTCGCGCATGCCGGACCTCGCCTGCCTCATGCTCACCTCGTTCGCCGACGACGAGGCCCTCTACGACGCGATCCTCGCCGGAGCCGCCGGCTACGTGCTCAAGCAGGTCCGCGGCACCGACCTGGTCAAGGCCGTGCTGACCGTCGCAGCGGGCGGGTCGATGCTCGACCCCCGCGCGACGGCCCGCGTCATGGAGCGGCTCCGCGCCGACGCCCACCACGAGCCCGACCCCCTGGCCCAGCTCACCGACCAGGAGCGGCGCATCCTCGCCCTGATCGGGCACGGCCTGACCAACCGGCAGATCGGCGGCGAGCTGTTCCTCGCCGAGAAGACCGTCAAGAACTACGTCTCCAGCATCTTCGCCAAGCTGGGCCTCGAACGGCGGGCCCAGGCCGCGGTGCTCGCCGACCGGCTGGAGCACGAGAAGCGCCACCACCCCTGAGCGTGCCCGGGACGCGTCAGGGTTCCAGCGACTCGTCCCGCGGCAGCGGCACCCGCCACTCCAGCCGGGTGCCGGTCTGCACCGCCTCGGGGTTCACCGGGGTCACGAGCAGCACGCCGCCCGACTCGGCCGCGCGCCGGGCCAGGTTGAGCAGGCCGCTGCGGTTCGCGTCCGGCGGCATGCCCACGCCATCGTCGCTCACCGTGAGCACCACGTCCTCCCCCACGGCGAGCCGCACCTCGGCCCGCGACGCGTGCGCGTGCCGGGCGACGTTCGACAGGGCCTCGCGCAGGACGGCGACGACGTGCTCGGCGACGTCGGGCGGCACCAGGGTGTCGACCGCCCCCTCGAACCGCAGCCGGGCCGTGAAGCCGAGCGCCGCCGCCGTGGCGTCGACCTCGGCGATCACGCGGGCGCGCAGCCCCACCCGGCGGGCGTGCGCGCCGCCGGGCTGCTCCCCCGACTGCAGCCGGTAGATCGTGGTGCGCACCAGCGAGATGGTCTCGTCCACGTCGTCCACCGTCCTGCCGAGCTGCTCGGCGACCTCCGGGGAGGCGCCCCGGGCCACGCGCTGGAGCGACAGGCCCGTCGCGTACAGCCGCTGGATGGCCAGGTCGTGCAGGTCGCGCGCGATGCGCTCCCGGTCGCGCAGCAGCGCGACCCGTTCGGCGTCGGCACGTCCCTCCGCCAGCTCCAGCGCGACGGCGGCCTGCGCGGCGAACGCGCCCAGGGCCTCGACCACCACCGACGAGAACGGCAGCCGGCCCCGGACGCGGCCCGCGGCCAGGACGCCCCGGGCGGTGCCCGGCTGCCCGAGCGGCCAGACGGCGAGGGGGCCGAGCGGGCCGGGGAGGTCCAGCTCCAGGCTGGCCCGCTCGTCCGCGGTGGCGTCGTCCGTCACCATCAGCACGCCCGTGCGCAACGTCAGGGTGGCGAACGTGCCGTCGGCGGCGAGCACCGACCCCACCTGCGCCTCGGCGCCGAGCCCGGCGGCCGACTGCAGCACCAGGCGCCCGGTCGTGGGATCGGGCACGGCGGTCACCGTCACGTCGGCGTCCGCCACCTCCCGCGCCTCGCTGGCGATCAGGGTCAGCACGTCGTGCGGCGACGACCCGGCCAGGACGTGCCGCGAGATCCGGTCGTTCGCGCGCGCCCAGCGCTCGCGCAACCGCGCCACGTCGTACAGCCGGGCGTTCTCCACCGCCACGCTCGCCGAGGCCGCGAGCGCCTCCAGCACCCGCTCGTCCTCGGCGGTGAACTCACCGCCGCCCCGCTTGTCCGTGAGGTAGAGGTTGCCGAACGGGGAGCCGTGCACCCGCAGCGGCATGCCGACGAAGGTGCGCATGGGCGGATGGTGGGCGGGGAACCCGACGGACGCGGCGTGCGCCGACAGGTCCCGCAGCCGCAGCGGCACGGGGTGGCGGATCATCTCGCCGAGCACGCCGCGGCCCGTGGGGTACGGGCCGATGGCCGCCACCTCGTCGTCGGACAGGCCGACCGTGAGGAACCTGGCGATCCGGTTGTCGGCGCCCAGCAGCCCGAGGGCGCCGTACCGGGCGTCGACGAGCGAGACGGCGGCCTCGACGATCCGATGCAGCACGGTCTCGAGGTCCAGGCCGCGACTGACCCCGACGACCGCCTCGAGCAGCACGTCGGTGCGGTCCCGCGGAGCGTTCACCGGGTCCATCGGCACCTCCAGTGGACCCACGCTAGCGCGTGGGCGGGCGACGCGGCACGCGGCACGCGGGACCTTGGTCCCGGGTGGCGGGGCCTCCCGGCTCTGCCGGGCGCCTCGGGCGGCTGATGTGCTGGTGGTGAGCACAGGAAGTGCGACGCGTGAGGAGCACGATCATGAGCATCACCTGGTACCGGGGCATTGTCGTCGGCGTCGACGGGTCACAGGAGAGCCTGTCCGCGCTCGACTGGGCGGCCCACGCCGCCGACGTGCACGAGGCGCGCCTGACGGTCGTGGCGACCCACGCCACGCCGCCCGCACCCGCGCCCGGGTTCGGCGACCCGGTCCGGGACGCCCGCGACGAGGCCCGGCGGGCCGCGGAGGCGGCCCGCACCCGGCTCGGGGGACGCCGGCCGGGCGGCCGCGACGTCGAGGTGCTCGTCCTGCCCGGCACCGCGGCGCACGTGCTGGCCCAGCGGTCCCGGACCTGCGACCTCGTGGTCGTGGGCCGCCGCGGGCTGGACGTGTTCGACCGGGTGCTGCTCGGCTCCACGTCGTCGGCGCTCGCGGCGTCGTCCCCCGGGGCCGTCGTCGTGGTGCCGGCGGGCGCGACGACCGGCGACCCCTGCCGGATCCGCGTGGGGATCGCCCGGGACGACGAGCCGGACGTCCTGGGTGCGGCCTTCGCCGAGGCGGCGGCGCGCGGCTGCCCGCTGGAGGTGGTGCACGTGACGGGCACCGACCCGATCAGCTCGGTGCTGTACCAGGCGGACCCCGTCGCCGCGACGTGGCACGAGGCCGCGCGCGCCGAGGTGGCCGACCAGGTGGCCCGGTGGGCGGAGAAGTACCCGCAGGTCACGTGCACGACGGCGGTGCGGCGCGGCGACCCGGCGGGGGTGCTGCTGGAGGACCTGGTCCCGGACGAGCTGGTCGTGGTGGGCGGGCGCCGGCACCCCACGGTGCTGGGCCGCATGCTGCGCAGCGTGCCCGACGCCGTGCTACGGGCCGCGCCGTGCCCCGTCCTCGTGGTGCACGCCCCGGCGGCCGGGTGACCGGCGGGCCGGAGACGCGCACGTTTGCGGGAGGTCTTGTCACGGGCTACCGGATCAGCGCGAACCGGACGTAGCGTCAGCACCGTGAGAGCACGAGCTGGGGCCGCCGTCTGCGCGGCCGCGTTGCTGTTGACCGCCTGCGGCCCGAGCGAGCGGACGTGGCCCGAGTCGCTGGAGCTGGAGCTGGACTACCCGCCCGCCCCGGCGCAGCGCGTGCCCGCGACCGCCGCGAGCGACCGGTCCGACCCCGGCGGGGACGACGCCGTCCCGGTCGCCGACCTGGCCGACCCGGGCTGGCTGCGCGACACCGCGGAGCGCACCGGGATCCCGCGGCGGGCGCTGGCCGCCTACGCCGGGGCCTCGCTCCGGCTGGCCGAGACCCTCCCGGAGTGCGGCCTCGGCTGGAACACGCTCGCCGGCATCGGCGCGGTGGAGTCGATCCACGGCAGCTACCTCGGGGCGAGCACGGACGCCGACGGGCTGGTGACCCCGCCGATCATCGGGATAGCGCTGGACGGCAGCGAGGGGGTCATGGAGATCCTCGACACCGACGAGGGCGAGCTCGACGGCGACGTCCGGTGGGACCGCGCCGTCGGCCCGATGCAGTTCATCCCCACCACCTGGGGCGACTACGCGCAGGACGGGAACCTGGACGGCCGGGCCGACCCGCACCAGATCGACGACGCCGTGCTGACGGCGGCGCACTACCTGTGCGAGAGCGGCGGCGACGTGACCACCGACGACGGCTGGACGGCCGCGCTGGCCGCCTACAACCGCTCGGTGTCCTACGCCCACGACGTCGCGGACCTCGCCACGTCCTACGGCGCGGAGCCCGGCGAGGGCGAGGGCGCGGAGCCGCGCGCCTAGCGGCTCGGCGCGGGCGGCAGGTCGCGGCCGATCAGGCGGACGATCGCCAGCTGAGTGGCCTGCGTCATGTCGACCGAGCCGGGCTCCAGCAGCCACTGGAGCTGCAGGCCGTCCATGGTCGCCACGATCACCTGGGCGGTCGTCGCGGTGTCGACGTCGTCCGCGATCTCGTCCCGGTCCCGGGCCTCGTCGAGCGCCTCGACCACGAGGGCGAGCAACCCCTGGTACCGGTCGCGGAAGTAGTCCTGCGCGGGATGCTCGGCCGTCACGCTCTCCGCCGCGAGCACGGTGTACAGGCGCACGATCCCCTCGCGCTCGGTGTTGCGGCGCGTGGTCTCCACGAGGTGCCGCAGGAACGCCAGGCCGCGAGGGCGCTCGCTGCCGAGCTCCTCGATGTCGGTCGAGTCGCGCAGGTCGAGCACGCCGGTGAGCAGCCCGGCCTTGGACGAGAAGTAGTGCAGCACGCCCGCCTGGGTGAGCCCGACCCGGGCCGAGATCTCGGCGAGCGAGGCGCTCTGGTACCCGCGCTCCGCGAACGTCTCCATGGCGATGCGCAGGATCTCCGCCCGGCGCTCCGCGGGCGGACGCCGCGTCCTGGCGCTCCCGGCTTGTCGTGTCATCCGAGGGAGTCTACGGGTACGTGGATCCACTACCTACCGAGTGCTTGGTAGGTAGGAGTAGGGTGGCGCCCACATTCCACCCACCGAGGGAGTCGCAATGACGCGCACCACCCGCACCGGGCCCGTCCGGACGGCGCTCGCCACGCTGAGCGTGCTGGCCGTCGCCGCCGTCGGCGTCGGACCGGCCGTGAGCTCGGCCGCCGCCGCCCCGACCAGCGCACACGTCTGGGTCACCACCGCCGACGGCAGCCGCAGGCTGACGGACGGCGGCACCATCGCGTTCGGCACCGGCCCGCAGGCCACCGACATCCGGGTCAGCCCCGACCAGGTGTCCCAGCGCTTCACCGGCGCGGGCGCGTCGGTGACCGAGGCGTCCGCCGCCCTGATCAGCGGCCTGCCCGCCGGCACCCGGGACTCGCTGCTGCGGTCGCTGTTCTCGCGCAGCGGCGACGGCATCGGGCTGAACTACCTGCGCCAGCCGCTGGGCAGCACCGACTTCAACTCCGGCGGCTTCTACACCTACGAGGACACGCCCGGGCAGTTCAGCATCGCCCGCGACCAGCAGCAGATCCTGCCCGTGCTGCGGCAGGCCCTGGCGATCAACCCGAACATCCGGTTCATGGGCAGCCCCTGGTCCCCGCCCGCCTGGATGAAGTCGGGCGGGTCGCTGAACGGCGGCAGCCTGCGCGCCGAGAACTACGACGAGTACGCCGACTACCTGGTGCGTACCATCCAGGCCTACGCGCAGCAGGGCGTGACGCTCAGCGACCTCACGGTGGCGAACGAGCCGCTGTTTGCCACGAGCTACCCGTCGCTGAGCATGTCCGCGGCCGAGCAGGCGCAGTTCCTCCGGGTGCTCGACGCGCGGCTGACCGGCGCCGGTCTGGGCACCCAGATCTTCGCCTACGACCACAACTGGGACCGCCCGGACTACCCGCTGGAGGTCTTCTCGGGCACCCAGGGCATCTCGCGCGTCGTCGGCGCCGCGTTCCACTGCTACGGCGGCTCCCCCGAGGCGCAGGCCCAGGTGGTCGCGGCGGGCAAGCGCGTGTACTTCACCGAGTGCTCCGGCACGGACAGCGACAACGCGGCGAACACCTTCGGGGACACCCTGGTCTGGCACGCGGAGAACCTCGTGGTGCGCAACATGCGCAACGGCGGGGAGACGACGATCAACTGGAACCTCGCGCTCGACCAGAACGGCGGCCCGCACCAGGGCCACTGCGGCACCCGCTGCAACGGCGTCGTCGAGATCGCGGGCGGCACCGTGACCCGCAACGCCGAGTTCTACGTGCTGGGGCACCTCACCAAGTTCGTCGACGCCGGTGCCCGCCGCATCGGCTCCACCAGCGAACAGTCCGGCGGCCTGCAGAACGTCGTCTTCCAGAACCCGGACGGCACCCGCGTCGCGTTCGTCGTCAACGCCTCCTCCGGCAGCCGCACGTTCTCGATCACGGACGAGGGCCGCTCGCTGACCCACACGCTGCCGGGGCGCGCGGTGGCCACCTACACGTGGGACCCGCAGTCGACCACCACCCCGGCCGACCCGGACCCCGCCTCCTGGTACCAGGTCAGCTCGTCGGCGAGCAGCAAGTGCCTCGACGCCGCCGACTGGGGCACCGCCGACGGCACCGGCCTGCAGCAGTGGGCCTGCGGCCCCGCCGCGCAGGCGAACCAGCGCTGGCGCTTCACGCCCACCTCGGACGGGTACTACCAGGTGGCCAACCAGCACGCCGGCAAGGTCTGGGACGTGGCCGGCGGCCCGGGCGCCACCGGCGCCGGCACGGCGGTGCACCTGTGGTCGTACGTGGGCGGCACCAACCAGCAGTGGCGGCCGACGACGACGGGCGGCGGCGTCACCTTCACCGCCCGGCACAGCGGCGCCTGCCTGACGCTCGGCCCCGCGACCGGCGCCGACGGGACCCGGTTCACGCAGCAGCCGTGCACCGGGTCCGCGGCGCAGACCTTCCGGCTCACCCGGGTGGGCTGAGCCGGACGACCTGAGCCGCGGCCCGGCGGCCCGTGCGGGGACCCTCAGGCGGAGGTTCCCGCACGGGCCACCGCGCGCACGCGGACCACGGCCGTCACGGCGAGCACGGCGACGGCGGCCGCGAGCGCCGCGGCGGCCGTCGGGGCCGAGTACGGCGTGCCGTCCCAGCGCTCGACGGCGATCCAGGACAGGCCCCACGCGATGGCCAGGGCCACCGCCACGGGCCCGTTGCCGCGCACGGCCAGGACGACGCCGATCACGCCGACCACCGCGAGGACGCCGACGGCCCACCAGTCGGCGGCGAGACCCGCACCGTCGAACCCCGCGCTGGTCAGCGCCGCGGCGATGTTGGCCGCCGTGGCCACGCAGACCCAGCCCAGGTAGATGCCGAGCACGCCGTCGACCAGCACCCGGTCGAGCAGCCCGTGCGCACGGGTGCGCAGCAGGATCAGGAAGACCCGGACGAGCAGCGTGAGCAGCGCCGCGATGACCAGCACGCTCACCCACAGCCACCCGGCCTGGACCACCAGGATCCACGCGGCGTTCAGCAGCATGGTGCCGGCGACGGGCAGGCGCAGGCGCCGCTGCCGCGCCTGCGCCTCCGCGGTCGGGGCCGGGAACCACTGGAGCACGGTGTACCCGGCGAGCCCGACGTAGACGACGGTCCACACCGAGAACGCGGCGGACGCCGGCGCGAGCAGCGTGGCGTCCGTGTCCAGGGCCCCCCGGCCGCAGCGTTGACCGACGTGCCACCGAACACGCCGACGCCGATCATGGAACCGATGACGCAGACCACGAAGCTGACGGTGACGACGATCTGCCGCAACCGGTCGTGCGACGTGTCGTGCGACCTGCCCTGTGCCATGGAGCCCTCCTCGGGACGGGCCGGGCGGCCCCCAGCACCTGCCCCAGCAGGCGACCGCCCGGCGAGTATGCCTAGCCTATCTAGTAAATCGCTCGGCTTCCTGTTCTGGAGAAAGGTGGGTGTCGTCACATGTCCCGTGTCCTCGTGACCGGAGCCACCGGGTACATCGGCGGGCGCCTGGTACCCGAGCTGCTGGCCGCCGGGTACGACGTGCGGGTGCTCGCCCGCCACCCCGAACGGATCGCCTCGCGCGAGTGGTCCGGCTCCGTCGAGGTGGTCGAGGGCGACGCCACCTCGCGCGACGACCTGCGCCGGGCGCTCGACGGCGTCGACGTCGCGTACTACCTGATCCACGCCCTCGGGGCCGGCCCGGGTTTCGCCGAGCGCGACCGGGCCACGGCGCGCGGCTTCGCGGTCGTGGCCCGTGAGACCGGCGTCGGGCGCGTCGTCTACCTGGGCGGGCTCTACCCCGAGGGCGAACGGCTCTCGCCCCACCTGGAGTCCCGCCGCGAGGTCGAGCAGATCCTGCTCGACGGCGGCGCGCCGACGGTCGTGCTGCGGGCCGCCGTGATCCTCGGCTCCGGCAGCGCGTCGTTCGAGATGATGCGGTACCTCACCGAGCGGCTCCCGGCCATGGTCGCGCCCCGCTGGATCAACAACCGCATCCAGCCCATCGCGGTGCGCGACGTGCTGCGCTACCTCGTGGGCGCGGCGCGCATCCCGGCCGACGTCAGCCGCGGCTTCGACATCGGCGGCCCCGACGTGCTCACCTACCGCGAGATGATGCAGCGCTACGCCGCCGTCGCCGGGCTGCGCCCCCGGGTGATCCGCGCCGTGCCCGTCCTGACCCCGCGGCTGGCCAGCCTCTGGGTGGGCCTGGTGACGCCCGTGCCGCCAGGTATCGCGAAACCCCTGGTGGGGTCGCTCGTGCACGAGGTCGTGGCCCAGGAGGACGACATCAAGCAGTACGTGCCCGACCCGCCCGAGGGGCTCATCGACTTCGACGGCGCGGTGGCGCTCGCGCTCGCCCGGATCCGGGACCTCGACGTGCGCACGAGCTGGCTGTCCGCCTCGGTGCCCGGCGCGCCGTCCGACCCGCTGCCCGACGACCCGGACTGGGCCGGCGGGAGCCTGCTGGTCGACGACCGGTCGAGCGTCGTCGACACCACGAGCGAGGCGCTGTGGACGGTGATCGAGGGCATCGGCGGCGCCCACGGCTGGTACTCCTGGCGCCTGGGCTGGGTGGCGCGCGGCGCCATGGACCGCCTCTTCGGCGGGCCCGGCCTGCGCCGCGGACGGCGGCACCCGCACCACCTCGCGCCCGGCGACGCGCTCGACTGGTGGCGGGTGGAGAAGATCGTGCCGGGCCGCCTGCTGCGGCTGCGCGCCGAGATGCGCCTGCCCGGGCTGGCCTGGCTGGAGCTGTCCGTCGAGGACGAGGCCGCCGAGCGGCCCACGTTCCGGCAGCGCGCCGTCTTCCTGCCGCACGGGCTGCCCGGGCAGCTCTACTGGTGGGCGATCAGCCCGTTCCACGGCATCGTGTTCGGCGGCATGCAGCGCAACATCGCCCGCGCGGCGGCCCACGCGGCCCACGCCGCCGACGGCGACGCGGGACCAGCAGACTGACCGGGCGATCGCCGCCTGCCGAGTCAGCCTGCCGGTTCGGCCCGCTCCGTGGTTGCGCGGGAACGACGACGCCGGCCGCCGAGCCGTGACGTGCCGCCCGGCACGCTCGCGTCCCAGGCCCGGGCGATGCCGAGGTGGCGCAGGTGGCCGTCGGTCACGGTGACGCCGTCGGGCCCGATCCAGTGCTCGACGCCGAAGCGCTCGTCGGTCGCCGAGTCCCAGCGGCGCATGAAGGGCGTGCCGTTGTCCGTGATGACGACCGACCCGTACGTGCCGGGCAGCGGCTCGGCCGGCAGGTGGATCACGGTGTAGACGCCCGCGAGGTCGGACGGGCCGACGGACGACACGCTGTACCAGTTGCCGTCCCGGTCCCGTTGGATCGCGTAGCCGCTCGCGTCCAGGGCAACACTGAGGTGCGGCAGGTCGGCGTCGAGAAGCTCCTGGCTGGTCTGGTAGACGGTGCCGACCTGGGCTGCCTGGGTCATCGCGCGGGTCTCCTTGACGTCGGATCGGGGATATTCACCCATCCAAGCGGATTAGTCGCGATTTGGCTGGCCTCAGCCGGCAGCCCCGGGCAATCGGTCAGCCGATCAGCCGGAAGATCGGGAAGACACGCCCCTCGGCCCTCCGCTCGTACGCGGCAAAACCGCTCGACGACGCCTTGAAGCGCGCCCACATCGTGTCGCGCTCGTCGCCCGTCAGCTCCTGGACCTTCGCCCGGACGGTCACGACCGGGTCGCCGGGCACCTCGACGTCGACCTCCTCGGCGCGCCGCAGCCCGTAGACCCACGCGGGGTTGCTGGGCGAGCCGCCGGCGGTGCCGACGACGTACCGGGCGCCGTCGCCCTGGATCGCAGCGAGTGGCGTGACGCGCACGCCGCCGTCCTTCCTCGGGACGTGCACGAGCACGAGCCCCTTGCCGAACCGCACGGGCTCGTCGACCTCGCCCCCGTTGGCGCGGAAGGCGTCGACGATCTGCTGGTTGAAGTCCATGTCCGGGGAACGCGGGCGCGGCCGACCGCATTCCGTGCGGGGTGGTCCCGCGCCAGGTCAGCCCGCGTCGAAGCCCTCAGCCGGCGTCGAACCGCTCCTCGCCCTCCAGGTCCGGGTTGTCCTCCGGGTCCTCGCCCGGGATCGCCGCACCCGCCGGGTCCTCGCCGGGGATCGCGGTGTCCGCCGCACCCGCTGCCTCGGCCTTGAGGCGGTCGGCGTCCTCCTTCGACACCTCGACGTGGTCCCGGCGCTCCGGACCGCCGTCCGCCGCCGTGCTCCCGTGCTCGCTCTCGCTCATGCCGGCTCCTTCCGCGACCCGCCAGGTGGTCGGCCGGGCGCGGCACGCCCGGCCGGTTCCCGACGCTACGGCAGGCGCCGCGCACTCGCACCCACGAGGCCGCGCGGCCCCCGGCGAAAGTCGGGGGTTGCGTAACGATATATCTTTGATCTATCTTTAGAGCGTCGGTCGAGCGGAGACGCTCCCGATCGGCGGGTCTGACGAGACGCCGTAGTGCGCGATCGCGCACCGCCTCGCCCCGCCGCGACACTTAGGAGACACACCATGCGTACCCACGACGACAACCCCCAGCACACCGGACGTCGCGGCCGAGGCCGCGGCTTCCTGCCCTCGTTCGACGGCTCCGGTTTCGGCCCGGGCTTCGGCCCCGCGTTCGCGATGGCCGGCGGGCCGGACCTGCCGTACGACCGCGACGACGCCGACGACCGCAGGGAACGGGGCCCGCGCGGCTTCGGCCCCGGCGGCCCCGGCGGCTACGGTCCCCGCGGCCCGCGCGGCGGCCACCACGAGGGTGGACGGCGGGGCCACCGGGGCCCGCGCCGCGCCGGGCGCGGTGAGATCCGCGCCGCGATCCTGCTGCTCCTCGCGGAGCAGCCGATGCACGGCTACCAGATCATCAGCGAGCTGGCGGAGCGGACGGACGGCCGCTGGCGCCCCAGCGCCGGTGCGGTCTACCCCGCGCTCTCCCTGCTCGCCGACGAGGGCCTCGTGGCCCTCACCGAGGACCGCGGCCGCAAGCTCGCCACGCTGACCGACGAGGGCACCGCCTACGTCGAGCAGCACAAGGACGAGCTCGGCACCCCCTGGGAACAGGTCGGCCGCGGTCACGGCCGCCAGCTCCGGCACGAGCTGCGCGCCCTGGCGGACGCCGTCGAGCAGGTCGCCCGCACCGGCACGGCCGAGCAGGTCGCGACCGTCACCGCGCTTCTCGACAAGGCCCGCCGCGAGGTCTACCTGACCCTGGCCGGCGAGGCGCCCACACAGGACCACTGACCCCTCACCACCGACCCGGACCGACCACGGGCGGCGCGGTAAACGCCTGGTGAACTACCCCTGCCCGGAGAGCGGTTACGCAGCACCCTTGACAGAATGACCGCATGACCGCACTTGAGGACCTCCTCGACGACTACCTGCTCAGGTCGGAGTCGGAGACCGACCGGGACGAGAAGTTCGAGGAATTGATGAAGGCATTCCTGCGCTCCGACGCGGAATGGGCTGCCGCGTTCGACACGGTGTGGTCGTGGGACGAATGGCCCGGCCACGAGGGTCCGGGCAACGGGATCAGCCTGGTCGCGCGCGAGCAGGACACCGAGAACCTGGTGGCCGTGCAGTGCGCGTTCCACGATCCGGCACAGCCATTGTCGAGGCCGGATGTCGCCGCATTCCTCTCGGCGTCGAACAAGGCCCCGTTCACGACCCGGCTCGTGGTCGCGACGACCGATACCTGGGACAAAGAACTGGAGGATCTGATCCAGGACGAGAAAATTCCCGTCAACCGCATCGGGTTGACCAGGATGCTGGATTCATCCGTCGACTGGGCCCGTTTCGGACCCACCGCCGTGGCCGCCGGATAGGCCGCACCGCACCACCGGAGGGCGCACAGCCGCCAGCACGGCCCTCCTTGACGCAACACCGACCGAACCCCGGCGAAGCACCCCCCATATCGCTCCGCACGCAGGGTGAAAAATGACCAGGACTCCATGCTTTTGCATGAAAGTTCCACCCGGCACTCCGCGAGGAGGACCGGGCAATGCTATGTGAAGGAGCGATATGGCACTGACCACCACCGCACCCGACGGCGATCTCCTGACGCCCGTCTGCCGCGCCTACGGCGAGGACGTCGCCGACGGCTGGTACGCCCGGACGGGCGGGGGCGGCGGAGAATACGCGGCGGTCGTCGACCAGCCGGCCCTGCCCGGGGCCCTGGAGACCGCCGAGGTCCGCATCTGCCGTGGGGCCGCGGTCGACCTCACGGACCGGTGGGCGTTCTTCGACGACCTCGCCCCGGCCACGGCGTTCGTGCGCGCCGGCCGGCTGTCCAACATGATGCCGTCGTGGGACCTCTTCGAGGCCGCGGAGGTCCGGGCGTACTGCCCCGAGCACCACCGCGAGGAGGCCGCCCTGCTCCTGGGGCGCCAGGTGCACGAACGGTCCGAGCTGCGCGAGCTCGTCGCCCGGTTCGTCGCGTCGTTCACGGCGGGCGCGCCCGCGACCCGCTGAGCGACAGCTCCCGGAACGTGTCAGACCCTCAGGTCACCGGAGTGACCTGAGGGTCTGACACGTCGGCGCCGGTGTCAGGCGACCAGGTCGCCCGCGTGCCGCAGCACCGGTCCCCCGCCCTGGATCGTCTCGACGATCGTCTCCGCCAGCCCCGGGTCCGCCCCCGCGATCCGGAAGGTCGCGGACTCCCCGGGCAGCAGCGTGACGAGCGCGTCGCCCGCCGCGGCCCCGGCGTCGAGCCGGTCGGCGTGCAGGGTCAGGTCGCGCACGAACGTGTCCGTGGTGACCGCGACCTCGACGTCCCCCGAGCCGTCGGCCAGCGGCACCGCCTTGACGTCGAGCCGCGGGCGCGGGTAGGCGAGGTCCCGGTCCATCGTGAAGTAGCGCCAGGCGCGGGCCGCGCCGTCGACGTCGGCCACCAGGAGCTCGGCGGCGGCGTCGCCCGGCTCGGCGAGCGCCGGGTCCAGGGCCAGGGTCGCGCCCGCGACGGAACCGACCTCGAACGTGACCGGCTGCTCGGCCAGCACGCGGCCGTCGAGGCCGACACGCCGGACCGTCGCCGACCCCGCCCACTCCTCGACGCCGTCGTTGACGAGCACGAGCGCCAGGCCGCCGGCGCGCGGCTGGATCGTCGCGAGCCGCGGCGCGAACGCGGCGCGCACCGCGAACCAGGCGGGCCGGCGCCGCCCCGCGGAGTCGACCACGGCCCACGACGCGACCGGCCAGCAGTCGTTGAGCTGCCACACGATCGATCCCATGTTCACCGGGCGCAGCGAGCGGAAGTGCTCGATCGCGAAGGTCAGGGCGCGCGCCTGGTTGAGCTGCATCGCCCAGTGCCAGTCGGCCATCCCCGTGGGCTCGTCGAAGTACGGCGCCAGGCCGCGCGACAGCTTGAGAGAGCCGTCGACCGCCTTCTGGTGGTGCAGCACGCCCGGCGAGCCGGGCAGCAGGGGGTCGTCGTGCACGGCGTCCGTCAGCGTGCGCCAGGCGGGCGGGCCCTGCCACCCGAACTCGGAGACGAACCGCGCCCGGTCCGCCAGGAACACCTGGTAGCCCTGCTCGTTCCAGCCGTCCCACAGGTGCACCACGCCGCGCGAGCGGTCGTTCGAGTACACCTCCGGGGTGCCGGAGTACGGGCTGCCGGGCCAGTAGAACGCGTGCGGGCTGACGTCGGCGACCACCCGGGGCAGCACCTCCAGGTAATAGCGCTCGCCCCACGGCCGGTCGCCGAGGCGCTCCTTCCAGCCCCAGTCGTCCCAGCCGAGCCAGTTCTCGTTGTTGCCGTTCCAGATCACCAGCGAGGGGTGCGACATGAGGCGGACGACGTTCTCGCGTGCCTCCGCCTCGACCTCCTCCAGCAGCCACTCGTGCTCCGGGTAGGGCGCGCAGGCGAACGCGAAGTCCTGCCAGACCAGGAAGCCGAGCTCGTCGCACTGCGCGTAGAAGTCGTCCGACTCGTACAGGCCGCCGCCCCACACCCGCAGGATGTTCGCGTTCGCCTCGGCGGCGTCGCGCAGCCGGGCGGCGACGTCGTCGTGCGTGACGCGGTGCGGGAAGCAGTCGTCGGGGATCCAGTTGAAGCCGAGCGCGGCGACGGGGCGCCCGTTGACCACGAACGCGAAGGACTCGCCGTCGGCGTCCGGGTCGCGGCGCACCTCGACGGAGCGGAAGCCGACCCGCCGGTCGTCGCGGTCGAGCGCCTCGCCCGTGACGTGGTCGAGCAGCTCGACCTCCAGGTCGTGCAGCGGCTGGGCCCCGGCGCCGCGCGGCCACCACAGGCCGGCGTCCGCCACGGGGACCTCGACCACGACGCGCGCCGAGGTGTCGGCGGCGGGCACGACGACGACGGCCGCGGCGCCCGCCACCCGCACGACCAGCTCGACGTCGTGCGCCGTCGTGGTCCGCTCGAGCTCCACGCCCACCTCGACGACGCCACGCCACCCGGCGCCGTCCCGCTCGGCGCGCGCCTCGACCCGCGTCTCGGCGAGCCGCGCGACCGACCACGACTCGACGCGGACGGGGCGCCAGATGCCGGCGGTGACCAGGGTGGGGCCCCAGTCCCAGCCGAAGTTGCACGCCATCTTCCGGATGTGGGCCGACGGCGAGTCGAACGCGCGGCGCTCCTCGTCGTCCAGCTCGTCGAAGGGACCCCAGGGCGCGTCGAACACCACCGAGACCGCGGCCCCGTCCGCCCGGTCCAGCGGCACGCGGTAGGAGCGGAACATGTTGCGGGTGCGCAGGCGCTCGACGCCGTCCACGGAGACCGTGGCGAGCGTGTCGAGGCCGTCGAGCACGAGGTCGGTGCGCTCGGCACCCGGCGTCGCGACCGCCGGCAGCGCCGTCTCGTAGCGCCAGCGCGAGCGGCCGATCCACGGCGTCAGCAGCTCGTTGCGGTCGAGGTACGGGTCCTCGATGAGCCCCGCGGCCAGCAGGTCGGTGTGGACGGTGCCGGGGACCGTCGCCGGGACGGGCAGTCCGGCGAGGACCGCGGCGTCGGCATCAGGTCCGGCGGTGTCGAGGTGCAGGGTCCAGGGACCGGGCGCGGCGGTGCGCGTGAGCATGAGGGCCACCAGTGGTTCTCGGAGCGGGCAGAGCGGGACGAGCGTTCCAGGAATTTCTTTCCGCTGTCAAGCAAGTGTCGCCCAGCCCTTGCGCGGAGGGTGCGGGCTGTGGTTATTTGATCGCGTCAAAAAAGGACGTATCGCCCGCCGGGCGGCGTCCCGCGCCTGGAACAGTGCCGTTCCGCACGTCGCCAACGCGCATCCTCGTCAAGGATGGAGAGCAGCACCCATGACCAGCCCCCGACGCCTGCTACGGCAGGCGCTGTGCGGACTCGCCCTCGTCGGCCTCGTGGCCGCCGGCTCCGCCGCTCCCGCGGTCGCCACGGCCCCCACGGCCGCCGCCGACCCCGCCCCCACGCCCCCGCCGGCCGTTCCCCGCGTCGAGCCCGGCGACCTCGCCACGTCGCCGTACATGGGCTGGAGCAGCTTCAGCATGCAGGTCTACAGCGGCGACGGCCGCTGGATCGACGCCGACCAGCTGATCGCCCAGTCGGACGCCATGCACACCAAGCTGCAGCGTTACGGCTACGACCGCATCAACGTGGACGCGGGCTGGAACGACGGCGTCGACGAGTACGGCCGCCCCACCCCGAGCACGTCGCTGTACCCCGACGGCCTCCAGGCCGTGATCGACCACGTGCACGAGAACGGCCAGAAGTTCGGGCTGTACTTCATCCCCGGCATCGGGCCGGAGGTCTACGAGGCCGACCTGCCGATCTGGAACGCGCCGGGCTGCAGCACCGGCGACATCGTCAAGCAGCCGCTGACCCGCGCCGACTACTGGGGCATCGGCTGGGCGCTCGACTTCGACAACCCCTGCACCACCAGGTACATCGACTCGATCGGCGCCCTGCTGGGCGACTGGGGCGTCGACTTCGTCAAGTTCGACAGCGTGACCCCCGGCTCCGGGATCTCCGACCTGTCGCTCGACGCCCGCCGCGACGTCGCCGCCTGGTCCGACGCGCTGCACAGCCGGGGCATCTGGTTCGAGCTGTCCTGGGCGCTCGACCCGGCGTACGCGGACTACTGGAAGGACAAGGCCGACGGCTGGCGCCTCGACTGGGACGTCGAGTGCTACTGCGAGAACGAGGCCCTGACCACGTGGCCGAACATCGCGCGCCTGTTCCCCAAGGCCGAGCAGTGGTGGCGGCACACCGGCCCGGGCGGGTTCGGCGACCTCGACTCGCTCAACGTCGGCAACGGCCGGATGGACGGCCTGACGCAGGACGAGCGCCGCACCGCGACCAGCCTGTGGGCCATCTCCGCGGCCCCGATGTACACCGGGAACGACCTCACGCAGCTCGACACGTTCGGCCTGAGCCTGCTCACCAACGAGGAGGTCATCGCGATCAACCAGGCGGCGATCCCCGCGCACCCGGTCTCGACGTCGGGCAAGCGGCAGGTCTGGTACTCGCTGCAGGACGACGGTTCGTACGTGGTCGGGCTCTTCAACCTCGGCTCGACCGACGCCGACGTCACGGCCGACTGGACGGACCTGGGGCTCACCGACGGCGGCCACAAGGTGCGCGACGTGTGGGCGAGGAAGAACCTCGGCACCTTCACCGAGGGCTTCACGGCCACCGACGTGCCCCCGCACGGCGTGCGGCTGCTGCGCGTCACGCCCGCGGCGCGCGCGGCGTCGACCGTGAACGACGACGTGCTCCAGGTGGGCTACGGCGGCGACTGGCAGCGCAACGGGAACCAGGAGGTCGCGGCGACGTCGCAGGACCTGGCCGTCTCCGTGGTGGCGGACGGCGACGAGCCGCCCGCGCCGGGCGACACCGACGCCCGCGTCGAGCAGCTCAACGACGACGCGTCCGAGATCTCCTACTCCGGGAGCTGGAGCCACAGCACCGGCCGCGGCCTGGGCGACCACGAGGACGACGTGCACTGGACCGAGAAGGACGGCGACGCCTTCGAGCTCACCTTCCGCGGCACCGGCGTGACGTACGTGACCGAGCGCGACGAGTCGCAGGGCGAGGTCGCGATCCACCTCGACGGCGAGCTCGTCGAGACGGTCGACGCGTCACTGCCCGCGGGGACCCCGCGCGAGAGCCAGCAGGCCGTGTGGACGACGTCGGACCTCGCGGACGGCGAGCACACGCTGCGGATCGAGAAGAAGGGCGGGCGGTTCATGCTGCTCGACCGGATCGACGTCGAGCAGGAGAACCTGGTGACGCCGAACGCGATCGCGGTGCCCGACGAGCAGGCCGCGGCGACCCGCATCGAGCTGGCCCGCGACCCGGGTGAGCTCACGGCGATCCGGCACGGCGGCACGGTGCTGCAGCAGGGCACGGACTGGACTGCGGACGGCGGGGCGGTCGTGCTGTCGGCCGGGTTCCTCACCGCCCTGCCCGCGGGCGACACCGCGCTGACGTTCGCGTTCCGCGGTGACGGCGCCGACGACGTGCACACGGCCTCCGGCGAGGCCTGGACCGACCTCACGTTCACCGGTACCGGGGTGACCTGGGTCGCGCCGACGGCGCCCGACCAGGGCCCCGTGCACGTCTACGTGGACGGCGTGCTCAAGCAGACCGTGGACACGAGCTCCACGGCCCGCCGGACGCAGCAGGAGCTGTACTCCGTGTCCGGCCTCAAGCGGGGCAGTCACCGCATCGTGGTGGTGAACGGCTCGGACGCGCCGATCCGGAGCGACGGCTTCCGCTTCACGCGCTGATCCCCCGCACGTGTCAGACGCTCAGGCCCCCCGAGGGACCTGAGCGTCTGACACGGTCACGCTGCCGTCAGCTCGAGCACCAGGCCCGACGCCGGCTGGAGCACCGGCAGCGTCAGGCCCGCGCCGGCGAGGATCGCGCCGGACACCCGGAAGCCCTCGGCGCCGCGCGCCCGCGCGATCCAGGCAGGCTCCGTGCCGTGCATCGCGGCCGGGCCGAACGCGTCCGGCACCCGCACCACGTAGTCGCGGTCGCGGTCGAGGCCCGGGAACGGCACCCGCGCCGTCTGCGGCCCGGCCGAGCTCGCCAGCCGCACCCACGCGAACAGCGCGTGCGCGCGGTCCTCGGACACGGTGCCGTGCAGCAGCGTCTGCTCGTCGGCGAGATCGGCGTGCACGCGCACGCCCCCGTGCAGCAGGCCCCGCCGGGACGTCACGAACGCGGCCCACTCGCTGAGCCGCACCATCTCGTCCTCGGTGCAGCCCGTGATGTCCCACTCGATGCCCGGAGCCGCGAACGCCGCCGTCACCAGCCGGAAGGACAGGTCGGTGACCCGGTTCGTGGTGTGCGCCCGCGCAGCGCCCACGTGCGAGCCCAGCAGCTCCGGCGGCAGCAGCAGCTCGCTCCAGAGCTGGATCTGCTGACGCTCCACGGGGTCGTTGCAGTCCGAGGTCCACACCCGCTCGGTACGGTCCAGGATGCCGAGGTCGACGCGGCCGCCGCCCGACGCGCAGCTCTCGATCTCCAGCCCCGGGTGCCGCAGGTGCAGCTCGTCCAGGAGGGCGTAGAGCGCCAGCGTCTGCCGCCGCACCCCGGGCCGGTCCCCGGCGGCGCCGCCGCGGACCACCGCCTCGTGCAGCTCCCGGTTGTGGTCCCACTTGATGTAGGCGATCTCGTAGCGCTCCACGAGCTTCGACATCGACTCCAGCAGGTACGCGTACGCGTCGGGGTGCGCGACGTCGAGCACGTACTGGTTGCGGAAGCTCGGGCCCACGCCCGCCGACGGCGCCAGCAGCCACTCGGGGTGCAGGCGCGCGAGGTCGGAGTCGAGGTTGACCATCTCGGGCTCGAACCACAGCCCGAACTCCATCCCCGCCTCGCGCACCCGCGCCACGAACGGGTCGAGCCCGTCGGGCCAGACGTCCGCCTCGATCTGCCAGTCGCCGAGACCCGCCGTGTCGTCCCGCCGGCCGCGGAACCAGCCGTCGTCGAGCACGATCCGCTCGACACCCACGCGGGCCGCGCGGTCCACGAGCTCGCCGAGCCGGCCCAGGTCGTGGTCGAAGTAGACGGCCTCCCACGTGTTGAGCACCAGGGGCTGCGGTGCCTGCCGCGGACGGCGCGCGCGAGTACGGCGGTGGAGCCGGTCCGCGAGGCCGTCCAGCCCGGCGTCCGACCAGACGAACAGCACATCGGGCGCCGCGTAGCTCTCCCCCGGGCCCAGCCGGACCTCGCCGGGCCGCAGCAGCTCGCCGCCGCCGAGCACGGCCGCGTGCGCGCCCGCGCCCTCGGACAGGCGCTGCACGATCCAGCGCTGGTCGCCGCTCCATGCCACGTGGGCCGCCCAGACCTCGCCCGAGCGGTGGGCGAAGCCCGGCGTGCCGACGGCGACCAGGTAGGGCGAGTCGAGCCCCGGCTTGCCCCGGCGCACCTCGCGCAGGTGCGTGCCGTCCACCAGCGGCAGCCGCTGCGGCTGCCGTTCCCGGCTCCAGCGGCCGCTGAAGTCGAGCACCTCCGTGGCGCGCGCCGGGAGGGGCAGCAACGCCACGACGTGCGAGAGGTCGTAGGCGCCTGCCCCCTGACCACCCGCGGTCACGGTCCACCGCACCCGGAGGACACCCGTGGCCTCCAGCTCGACCTCGGCCGCCAGCGTGAGGTCCGCGACCGGCTCGCGCAGGTCCAGGCGCACCGCGCCGCCGACGCCGTCGGCCGGCACCTCGACGCGCGCACCCACCAGCTCGGGGCGCGGCGTGGTCGCCGTCCCTGCGCGGTGGCCCTCGAGGCCCGGCAGACCGGACCAGGTGTCCCGCTCCACGGGCAGGAGCGTGAGCGCACGCGGTGCCTCCGGGGAGTTGGCGACCCGCGCCGTCAGCCCGGACTCCCGCAGCGCGGCGACGTCGTCGGGGCCGACGTCGCCGAGGTCCTCACCCCAGTGGAGCACCCGGGGCATCTCGCCCGCGAGATCGAGCACGAGCGACACCCCGGCCGCGCGCAGCACCGCGTATTCATCACCAGCAGACATCTTCACCACCCCGAATCGACTTTCTTGACAGCAGAAACTTAGTCGCCCTACGCTCTCGGCAGCAAGCGAGGTGCCTACCTCCTGCACTTCGACGACGAGGGATGAGGCCGATGGCGATCTCCACCACGACCCCGGCGCGCGGACGGACCGCGGCCGGACGTGCACGCAAGAACGGGCCGGTGCGCCGCGCCGGCTCACCCGCCCACCGCGGGGACGCGCGGCTGGCCTGGGTCCTCGTCGCCCCGGCCGTCATCGGCTTCCTCGCCTTCGCGGCCTACCCGACGCTGCGCGGGATCTACCTGAGCTTCACGGACTTCCGGGTGCTCACCCCGCCGGAGTGGACCGGCCTGGACAACCTGAAGCGGCTCGTGGCCGACGAGGTCTTCTGGCACTCGCTCGGCGTGACGGCGTACTTCGTGCTCCTGTCGGTCGTGATCGGCATGACGCTGTCGGTCACGACGGCCGTGGTGCTGCACCGGCTGACGGCGTCCACGGCCCTGCGCGGCGTCATCATCCTGCCGTTCCTCATCTCCGGCGTCGTCGCCGCGACCACCTGGTCCTGGATGCTCGACGCCCAGCTCGGCATCGTGAACATCGCCATCCGCCAGCTCGGCCTCGACCCCGTCTTCTTCCTGGGTTCCAGCAAGTGGGCCATCCCCACCATCGCGCTGATCAGCGTCTGGAAGGGCATGGGGTACAACGCGATCATCGTGTTCGCCGGCCTGCAGACCATCCCGCCGACCGTCTACGAGGCGGGGCGGATCGACGGCGCGAACGAGATGCAGATGTTCCGCCGCCTCACGCTGCCCCTGCTGCGGCCCGTGCTGGCGATGGTGCTGGTGCTGACGGTGATCGGCTCGTTCCAGGTCTTCGACCTCGTGGCCGTGACCACCCAGGGCGGCCCGGCCCGCGCGTCGAACGTGCTGCAGCTCTACATCTACGACAAGGCCTTCGGCCAGTTCGAGTTCGGCTACGCCGCCACGATGTCGCTCGCCCTGTTCGCGATGCTCATCGCCATCACCTTCCTGCAGATGCGCCTGCTGCGCGCCGACGAGTCCGACACCGACTGACCCGTCGCCCGTCCGCGCCGCCCCGAACCAGTGAGGAACCCACGCATGTCCGCATCCGCTCCCCCGGCCGCCGCCGTCCGGCCCGCCGCCGCTCCGTCCCGCCGTACCGGCGGACGCCCGGCGCCGTCCCGCCGCCGCCCGAGCCTCGGGCGCGCCGTCGCCTGGACCTACCTCGGCGGCGTCGTGCTGGTGACGCTCTTCCCGTTCTACTGGATCCTGCGCACCTCGTTCTCGAACAACTACGCCCTGATCACCCACCCGTCGTCGCTGCTCCCGGTCGACTTCACGCTCGGCGCGTTCCGCCGGGTGCTCGGCATCGCGACGTCGGCGGAGTCGCTCGCGGAGGGCGGCTCGGGCGCCAGCATCAACATCCTGCACTTCGCGCTGAACTCGCTGATCTTCGCGACGCTCTCGACCGGCCTGGTCGTGTTCTTCTCGCTGATCGCCGCCTACGCGTTCGCCCGCCTGCAGTGGCCCGGACGCGACCTGGTGTTCTCGATCCTGCTCACGGCGCTCATGGTGCCCGGCATCCTGACGCTCCTGCCGAACTTCGTGCTGATCAAGGACCTGGGCCTGCTCAACACGTTCGGCGGGCTGATCCTGCCCGGGGCGCTGTTCTCGGCGTTCAACATCTTCTTCCTGCGCCAGTTCATGCTCGGCCTCAGCAGCGAGATCGAGGAGGCCGCGCTGATCGACGGCGCGAGCCGGCTGCGCGTGCTGTTCCAGATCACGCTGCCGATGACGTCGGGGCCCGTGACCACGCTGTCCATCCTGGGCTTCATCGGCGCCTGGAACGACTACTTCTGGCCGCTCCTGGTCACCAGCGACGACAGCGTGCGCCCGCTCACGCTCGCCCTGGCCGTGTTCAAGCAGTCGTCGCCGCAGGCCGCGCCGGACTGGGCGGGCCTGATGGCCGCGACGCTGGTCGCGGCGCTGCCCATGCTGGTGCTGTTCCTCGCGTTCGGCCGCCGGATCGTGGACTCCATCGGCTTCTCGGGGCTCAAGTGAGCACCGCACCGCGCCCGGTCCGCCTGCGCTGGACCGCACCCGCCGAGCGCTGGGGCGAGGCGACCCCCGTCGGCAACGGAGAGATCGGCGGCATGGTCGGCGATGCCCGCGGGCGCATCGGGCTCAACGACGCGTCGCTGTGGTCGGGCACCCCCGACGGCCCGCGGCGCGCGCTCGACGCCGTCGTCGCGGCCGGCGCGGGCCCCGAGCGCCTCGCCCAGGTGCGGGACGCCGTCGCCCGGCACGACGACGACGAGACCGAGCGCCTGCTGCGCACCTTCGAGGGCCCGTGGAGCCAGGAGTTCCTGCCGCTCGGCGACCTCGACCTGGACCTCGGCCGGATCGACGCGGCAGGGTACGAGCGGGTGCTCGACCTCTCGTCCGCGGTGGTCGACGAGACCTTCCTGCTGGACGGCGTGCCCGTGCGGCGCGCCACCTGGGTCTCCGCGGCCGACGGCGCGCTCGTGGTCGAGCTCGTGGCCGACGCCCCTGTCTCCGCGGTGGTGCGGCTGCGGTCGCCGCTGCGGGTCGCGGGCTCGGACGCCGGGGTGTCCGACAGCGGCCTCGCGCACCTGTCCCTGCTGGTCGAGACGCCGGTCGACGGTGCGCCGTCGCACGAGCCCGACGCTGTCGCGCACGTCTGGCGCGAGGACGAGCCGGGATTCGACGGGGGTGCCGGGTCCGGGTTCGACCCGGCCGCCGCCGTCGCCGTGGCGGTGCGCACCGACGGCGCGGCGACCGTCGCGCCCGGGACGTACGAGGTGGTAATCGCCAGGGCGCGCCGCGTCCTGCTCGCGGTCACGACCGAGACCAACGCGCGCCGCTGGTGGCGGCGCGAGCCGCAGGCGCCGCGTGCCGAGCTCGTCGCGCACGCGGCCCGGCGCGCGCAGGAGGTCGCGGCGTCCGAGGCCGGGGTGCTGCGCGCCCGGCACGAGGCCGCCGCGCGCGAGCTGCTGGGCCGGTCCGGCCTGGAGCTCGGCGTTCCCGCCGACGAGGCGGCCGGCGCGAGCTTCCCGGGCCATGACGAGCCCGTCGACGTCGCTACCCTCCTGGCCGACGCGGACGACCGCGCCCTGGCCCGCGTGCTCTACGCGTACGGCCGCTACCTGCTCGTCTCGTCGTCGCGGCCCGGCTCACCGCCGGCCAACCTGCAGGGCATCTGGAACGCGTCGATGCGGCCGCCGTGGTCGTCCAACTACACGATCAACATCAACACCCAGATGAACTACTGGCTCGCCGAGCGCACCGGCCTGGGCGAGCTGCACGAGCCGCTGCTGGACCTGATCGAGCGGGTGGCGCAGACCGGGAGCACCGTGGCGTCCGCGCTGTACGGGACGCGCGGCTGGGTGGCGCACCACAACACGGACCCGTGGGGCTGGGCGCTGCCCGTCGGCGCGGGCCACGGCGACACGTCGTGGGCGTTCTGGCCGATGGGCGGGCTCTGGCTCGCCGACCACCTGTGGCAGCGCTGGGAGTACGGGCGCGACCGCGACGAGCTGGCCGGGCGCGTGCTGCCGCTGCTGCTCGGCGCGAGCGCGTTCGCCCTGGACTGGCTGGTGACCGACGCGGACGGCGGGCTCGGCACCTCGCCGTCGACGTCGCCCGAGAACTGGTTCCGCCGGGCCGACAGGTCGCTGGGCGCGGTGTCGACGTCGTCGGCGATGGACCTGACGCTCATCCGCGCGACGTTCGAGCGCACGCTCGCCGCCGCGGGGGCCACGGGCGCGGACGACCCGCTGCTGGACGAGATCCGCGCCGCGCTCCCCCGGCTCGCGCCGCTGCGGGTCGCCGGCGACGGCACCCTGGCCGAGTGGGGCGACGACGCCGTCCCGGCCGACCCGCAGCACCGCCACCTGTCGCCCCTGATCGGGCTGCACCCGCTCGACGTGATCGACGTCGAGCGCACGCCCGGGCTCGCCGAGGCCGCGCGCCGCACGCTGGACGTGCGCGGTCCGGGCGCCATGGGCTGGTCCTGGTCGTGGAAGATCGCGATGCGCGCCCGGCTGGGCGACGGCGAGACCGCCCGCGCCCTGCTGCGCGAGGCGGCCCGCGCCTACCCCGGCGACCCCGACGTCGACTCGCCGGTGGACGGCTCCGAGTGGGGCGGGCTGCTGCCGAACCTGTTCTCGACGCACCCACCGTTCCAGATCGACGGCAACTTCGGCCTCGCCGCGGCGATCGCCGAGATGCTGGTCGGCACCGGCGAGGGCACACCCGACAGCCCCGTCCGCCTGCTGCCCGCCCTGCCGGCGGCGTGGCCCGACGGCCGGATCACCGGCGTGCGCACCCGCGGCGGCGTCGCGGTGGACCTCGACTGGCGGGGCGGCCGCCCGGTCGCGCTGCGCCTGCACGACGTCGTGGGCGCCGGTCAGCGGGACGTGACCGTCGACTTCGCCGGGCGGTCCCGGACGGTGCCCGCGGGCCTGAGCGTCGACGGCGCCGACCTGTTCGGGGAGGCGTCATGACGACGTCCGCCCCGGCCGTGGACCTGCGCGCGCCCGGCGCGACGTCGGACCCCCGCGAGCCCGCCCTGCGCGCCTACCGCTCGACGCAGGAGCTGCCGGACGACTTCGCCGCGTTCTGGCGCGACACCCTCGCGCAGGCCCGGCGGCACGACGCGCCGCCGTCCGCCGTCCCCGTGGAGACCCCGCTGGGCGCGATCGACGTGCTGGACGTGACCTTCCCCGGGTTCGGCGGCGAGCCGGTGCACGCGTGGCTGCGCCTGCCGCGGCGCCGCGACGGCCTGCTGCCCGCGGTGGTGCACTTCACCGGGTACGGCGCGGGCCGCGGGCACGCGATCGACGACCTGACCTGGGCCGCGGCGGGCTACGCCCACCTGGTCATGGACACCCGCGGCCAGGGCGACGGGTCGACGCCCGACGGGCCGTGGGGCGACAGCACGGGTTACATCACGCGCGGCCTCGCGGACCCGGCCGGGTACTACTACCGGCGCGTGCTCACCGACGCGGCCCGGGCCGTCGACGCCGTCCGGCGCCTGCCCGGCGTCGACCCCTCCCGCGTGGCAGTGCTCGGCAACAGCCAGGGCGCGGGGATCGCGCTGGCCGCGGGATACCTCGCGGACGACGTCGCCGCCGTGCTCGCCCAGGCCCCGTTCCTGGCCGACCTGCCCGGCGCGCTCGCGCTGGCCGCCCAGGGGCCCTACCGCGAGCTGGCCGACCTGTTCGCCCGGGACCGGCCGCGCCGCGAGCGTGCGCTGGCGACGCTGCGCTACGTCGACGTCGTGAACTTCGCCCGCCTGGCCCATGCCCCTGCGTGGTTCTCGTGCGGGCTGGTGGACGACGTCACTCCCCCCGAAACCGTGTTCGCCGCGCACAACGAATACGCGGCGCAGCACGACATCACCGTCTGGCCGGCCAACGGCCATGACGCCGGCGGCAGCCTCGACCGGCTGGGCGCGCTCGACGTGCTCGGCCGTGTCCTCGGGGCCACCGCAGGCCACCTCAACCCATCCGGTCCCTTGATCGAAGAGGAATCATGAAATCGAAGCAGATGCTGGGCATCGTCGCCGCAGCCGCCGTCACCCTGTCGCTGGCCGCCTGCGCGAGCGGCTCGGACGGCGGAGCGGCCGAGGAGGGCGCCCACGCGGGCACCGTCAACTGGTGGACCTGGGACGAGAAGCAGGCGGAGTCGTACAAGACCTGCCTGCCCGCGTTCCAGGAGAAGTACCCCGACATCACGGTCAACATCACCCAGTACGCGGTGGACGACTACTTCACCAAGCTGACGGCGGGCTTCGTCGCCGGCAACGCCCCCGACGCATTCCAGAACAGCGTGGAGTTCCTCGACTCGTACGCGAAGCAGGGTCAGCTCGAACCGCTCGACGACTACATCGCCGCGTCGGACTACGACCTGGGTGTGTTCAACGTGGGCGTCCCCGCCTTCACGTACACGGACGACAAGCAGTACGCCCTGCCGCTCGACTGGGCCGGCTCGGCGTTCTACTACAACAAGGACATGCTCAAGGACGCGGGCCTCACGGAGGACGACGTCCAGAACATGACCTGGAACCCCGAGGACGGGGGCACCTTCGACAAGGTGGTCGCGCGCCTCACCGTCGACGAGAACGGCAAGCGCGGCGACGAGAAGGGCTTCGACAAGGACAAGGTCGCGGTCTACGGCATCGGGGCGCTCGGCACGGCCGACTACCTGGGGCAGACCACCTGGTACCAGTTCGCCGCGGCGTCCGACTGGACGATGCGCGAGCCGGCGGCCTGGCCGACGTCCTTCGCCTTCGCCGACCCCACGTTCACCGACACCATGGACTACCTGCGCGGCCTGTCCGACCGGGGCCTCGCCCCGGAGTTCGGCCAGTTCACCGTCGGGGACACCGAGCAGCTCGGCTCGGGCTCGGTCGCGATGATCTCGGGCGGCTCGTGGTCGGCCACGACGTTCGCCAAGCTGCCCGACATGTCGGTCGGCATCGCGCCCAACGTGCTCGGCCCGGACGGCGAGACCCGCGTGGTGATGAGCAACTCCAACGGCAACATGCTCTGGTCCGGCAGCAAGGTCAAGCAGGCGGCCTGGGACTGGATGTCGTTCATGGGCACGGCCGAGTGCCAGGAGAGCGCCGCGCTGACGTCGGGCTCGTTCTTCCCGTCCATCCCGTCGGCCATGGACGCGCTCGCCGCGGACCAGCTCGACAAGGGCATCGACCTGAGCGTCTTCGTGGACTACGCGAAGAACGAGGAGCTCGAGCCGTCGCTGGCCTACCGCAACGGCGCCGAGCTCAAGTCGGAGCTCCAGCCCCTGTTCGAGGCGTACTACAGCCACCAGCGTGACGACGACGTCTGGCAGGAGGCCGCGGACAAGGCCCAGGAGATCCTTTCCAAGTAGTACCGGCCGGACTGGGCGCGGCGCCTCGCGTGCCGCGCCCAGTCCGAGGACGAGGTTTTTCATGAGTGCCACGCCGCCCCCGACGCCGCCGCACCGCCCCAAGCTGCGCACGACGACGTCGGCGGAGATCTTCACGCGCATCATCACGCACGGCCCGGTGAGCCGGATCGAGATCGGCCGGCTGACCGGCCTGTCCCAGGCGAAGGTGACCAAGACGGTCAGCCCGCTGATCCGCGACGGGTTCGTGACCGTCGGCGAGCACGCCGAGAGCTCGTCCCCGGGCCGCCCCGTCTACCCGCTGAGCGTGGTGCCCCGCTCCATGCTGGCCATCGGCGTCAAGGTCAACGTCGACGAGATCGTGGCCGTCGCGGTGAGCATCGGCAACGAGGTGCTCACCTCCACCCGGCGCGCGCTGCCACGGCACGACCCCGAGACCGTCACGCGTGAGATCGTCCGCTGCGCGCGGCGACTGATCGACAAGCTCGGCGACAGTGCCGACCGGCTCGTCGGCCTCGGTGTCTCGGCGTCGGGCGACGTCGACACGGGCTCCGGCGTGGTGCGCCACTCCCCGCTGCTGGGCTGGGCCAACGTGCCGCTGGGCGCGGCGGTCGCGCGGGAGGTCGGCCTGCCGGTGGTCGTCGAGAACGACGTGCGCGCCCTCGCCCGGTCCGAGCAATGGTTCGGGCTCGGCGTAGAGGCGGAGAGCTTCGCCATCGTCACGATCGGCGCGGGCATCGGCTGCGGCATCTACGTCAACAGCGACGTCGTGGTCGGCGCGCACGGCGTGGTCGGCGAGATCGGCCACCTGCCCCTGGCCTCCCCCGACGCCGTGTGCGTGTGCGGCCGGCGCGGCTGCGTGGAGGCGGTGGCGTCGTCGGGCGCCATCCGCGACGCCGTCCGCGCCGGCCACGGCGACCCCACGCTCACGCTCGCCGACGCCGTGGCCCTCGCCCACGCGGGCGACCGCACCGCCGTCGACGCGTTCGACCGCGCGGGCACCGCCATCGGGGCGGCGCTGGCCGTGACCGCGAACCTGGTGGACCCGGAGGTGGTGGTCATCGCGGGCGAGGGCGTCATGGAGTACGACCTGTACGAGCGCCGGATCCGCGAGGAGTTCGCGGCGCACGCGTTCGGCGCCGCGGCCAACTGCCGGCTGGTGGTGCGGCGGCACACGTTCATCGACTGGGCGTGCGGCGCGGCGGTCGCGGCGTTCCGGGACGCGCTCCTGCCCACTGCTGCTTAGGCCGGCGCGTGTCCTTGGGGGCCGCTACTCGGGGAAGACGCAGAACTCGTTGCCCTCGGGGTCGGCCAGGACCACCCAGTCCTCGTGCCGGCCGACCTCGGACGCGCCCGCCCCGACCAGGCGCGCCACCTCGGCGTCCCGGTCGGGGGCGCGGACGTCGAGGTGCACGCGGTTCTTGACCGTCTTGCGCTCGGGTACCGCGTTGAAGAACAGGCGCGGCGCACCGGCCGGGCCCTCGACCAGCACGGACGGGTCGTCCTCCGGGTCGTGGACGCCGAGGGTGCGCAGTCGCGCCAGCTCCTGGTCGTCGTAGGGGGCCACCGCGTAACCGTCGAGGACGACGGCCCAGAACCGGGCCAGGGGTGCGGGGTGGCGGCAGTCGAACACCACGTCGTGAAGTCTCGCCATGGCCCCACCGTAGGGGCCTGGCGCGCGCTGTCCAGGGCGTTCGGCCAGGGACCTGCTGAAGAACCAGTGATTCTGTCCGCCAGGAGTGGGCGGCGGGCTGGTGCGGGCTTTCGTGAGGTTCCGGCACCCGCGACGAGCGTCTGGGGCGATCGACAGGACGGGCAAGCACATCCAGGTTGCTGGCCGCTGCTTGTCCACAAGGCCCGCGGCCGGATTCTGCTGTCGGCAGAGCGGGTCGGGTCGGCGAGCGGTGCGTACGGGTGTGCCATATGTTGATGGCATGAGGCGAAAGGGTGAGGTACCAGGACGAGCAGGCGAACAGCCCGCTCGATCGGTGCTGCCCGATGGCGCCGGGACGTCCAGCGCGGCCGCACCCGGCGGGGCCGTCGATGTGGCAGGTGTGCGGGCGGTACGGCAGGCCCTGGCGGAGATGATCTTGCCTGGTGCCACTGACATCGGGTCTGGACGTGAGGGTGTCCCGGGTGCGGTGCAGGCGGAGTGGGTGGATCTGCTCGGTGAGCTGGAGGCCGTAAAGAACGCGATCACCGCGACCCAGGCGAGGCTCACTGTTGCGTTGGACGAGGCGACCCGGGCTGACGAGGCCCGGCAGAGCATCCGCGCCGAACGGCGCGGGCGCGGTGTCCCCAACCAGGTCGGTGCGGCGCTGCGGGTCAGCCCGCACGCCGGGGCAGGATTCGTGGGCACGTCCCGGGTCTGGGTCACCCAGATGCCCCACACGTTCGCCGCCCTGCAGGCCGGGGTCCTGTCCCAGTGGCGGGCGACGCTTCTGGTCCGCGAGACCTCGCACCTGTCGCTGGAGCACCGCGCCCTGATCGACGAGGAGATCTGCGGGCCGGCGCACCTGGCGGAGCTGGCGAAGATGGGAACGCGCCGTCTCGTGGCCCGGATCAAGGAGATCGCCGCCAAGCTGGACGTGCACGCGTGCGTGAAGCGCAACGCGAAGGCCGTCTCGGAGCGTCGAGTCTCGATCCGCCCGGCCCCCGACCTGATGGTCTACCTGACCGCGCTGGTCCCGATGGCACAGGGCGTGCAGGCCTACGCCCAGCTCAAGACCCACGCCGAGACCGCCAAGGCGGGTGGGGATGAGCGTGGGGTCGGCCAGATCATGGCCGACACCCTCATCGAACGCATCACCACCCGTGAACCCGGGCACGCGAACGACGTGCCAGTCACGATCAACCTGCTGGTCTCAGACGACACCCTTCTCGCGGGCGGTGGCCAGCCCGCTGTAGTGGTCGAGGGCGCCCCCGCCGGTGCTGGCGTGATCCCCGCACCGGTCGCCCGCAACCTCGCTGCCCACGCCATCGACACCGACACTGCCTGGTTGCGGAGCATCTACGTCAACCCGCACGGCCGCCTGCTGGCCACGACATCCACGTCCCGATTTCACCCCCAGGGACTGTCGAGCCTGCTGCGAGCCCGCGAACAGGGCATCTGCGCCACCACCTGGTGCGACGCCCCGGTCCGACACACGGACCACGTCACCCCGCACGCCGACGGCGGCCCGACCAGCCTCGACAACGGCCAAGGCCTGTGCGCGAGGTGCAACCACGCCAAGCAAGGACCGGGCTGGCGACAGAAGACCACCCAGGTCAACGGACTTCACGCGGTCGAGACCACCACCCCGACAGGGCACACGTACGTATCGGTCGCGCCGGAACCACCGACACCAGTCAGGGCAGAATCACCGCGAGGCGTCACAACGGTTGGCGACACGGACTCCCGCCAGCACTCCAACGCGCCCAGGGGCGGACCGGCGGCCGGTGAGACCGACCGCGCACCACGCAGCCGCTACTCGATCGGTTGCTGGACCACGCCCGCGCACGGCGCGATCGCCTACCGGCCGAGCCCACCGCCCCGGCAACCACACTCGGCACACCAACCGCCGCGCCGGGCAGCAGCCCGGGGCCGTCGCCTCGACCTCTCCTGGACCCACCCCACCTGACGCTAGGACCGGCGGGCCGTGCCCGCCGGCGGAGTGACCGCGCGCGCGAAGCACGCCGAGATCGCGACCAGCACCATGACCAGCAGGATCGCGAGCCGCAGCGTGAAGTGCTCCCCGACGAAGCCGAGCACCGGCGGCCCCACCAGAAACGCGGTGTAGCCGGCTGTCGCCACGGCGCTGACGCGGCGCGCGGCGTTCAGCGGGTCGTCGCCCGCGGCCGACAGCGCCACCGGGAAGCCGAGCGAGGCGCCGATCCCCCAGAACATGACGCCCACCGCGCCCAGCACCGCCGTCGGCGCGAACGACACCAGGCCGATACCGACGATCGCGAGCGCGGCGCTGACCACCATGACGGGCGCCCGTCCGAACCGGTCCAGGAAGAACCCGCCGCTGAACCGCCCGATCGCCATGGACAGGCCGAAGAAGGCGTAGACCAGCGACGCCGTCGCGGCCGACAGGTCGAAGCCGTCAACCATGATCAGCGGCAGCCAGTCGTTCGCCGACCCCTCGGCCAACGCCATGCCCAGCACGATCACCCCGATGGCGAGCGTGCGCCGCTCCCGCCAGACCGCGAGGAAGGCGCCGACGGTCTCGCCGAGCGGACGACGGCGCTGCCCCGCGTCGGCGTCCTCCCGCCCGACGTCGTGGGCCAGGTTGGCCACCAGGCCCGCCGTGGCGATCGCGGTCAGCGCAGCCACCGCCAGCAGGTGCGCCAGCACCGGCACGCCCGCAGCGCTCGCGCCCAGGCCGACGAGCCCGCCCACGCAGACGCCGAGGCTGTAGCTGCCGTGCAGGCTCGGCACCACGGTGCGCCGCAGCGCCCGCTCGACGTCGACCCCCTCGACGTTCTGGCCGATCTCGCCCGAACCCATGCCGTACCCGAACGACGCGAGTCCGACGGCCACGAGCCAGCCCTGCGCGGTCGCCGTGCCGAGCGCCACCACCGCGACGCCGGCCACGATCGCGGCCATGCCCCACAGCACGACGAACCGGGCACCTCGCCGCGCCACCAGCGTGCCGGCCAGCGCGATGCCCACCATGGAGCCCGCGGACAGCCCCGCGATGATGAGCCCCATCTCGGCCGTGGTCGAGCCGGTCGCGTCGCGGATGGCGGGCGTGCGGGACACCCACGTGGCCATGGAGACGCCGGTCATGAAGAAGGACACGAACAGGGCGGCCCGCCGGCGTTGCGCCGACGGCGTCAGGTGCGCGGTCACAGGACGCGGGCCAGCGCGGCGAGCGCCGCCAGGGGGTCGGGTCCGGCGGGGATGAACACGCTGGAGGTCACGCCGGCGCGTCCGAGCTCGTCGATCCGGGCCCGCACCTGGGCGGGCGTGCCCGCCAGCGCGAGGCGGGCGACCCACTCGTCGGGCAGGCGCTCGACGAACTCCGCGCGCGACGCCGAGCCCGCGCGCAGCGCCGCGAACTGGTCGGCGAACGGGAGCGGCGCGACGTGCGGCGCCCAGTCGGGCTCGCCGATCCACTCCAGGCCGGGCCGGGCGGTCCGCAGGGCAGCAGCCTCGTCGTCGTCGACCGCGCCGATGTTGTAGGCCACCAGCCGGTGCTCGCCGTCCGCGGCGACCGCGTCCAGCGCCGCGGCCGCGTACTGGGGCGCGACCGGCTCCGCGAGCACGGTCCCGTCGGCCACCCGGCCGGACGCCGCCAGGGACCGCGGCCCGCGCACGCCCAGCAGCAGGGGCGGCACGGCGTCGGGCACGGCCGAGGGGTCGGGCCGCAGGTCGCCGACAGCCCCACCGCCCAGCAGGGTCCGGAGCGTGGTCAGATACTCCGCGAGGAAGGTCAGCGGCCGCTCGGGCCACACGCCCGCCTGCCGCATCCAGCCGGGCATCCCGTGTCCGACGCCGACGTCGGTGCGGCCGGGGTGGAGCTGCTCCAGCGTGGCGATCTCCATCGCCGCGAAGGCGGGGTTGCGCACGGCCGCGGGCAGGATCCCGATGCCGACGCGGAGGCGCTCGGTCGCGCCCAGCACGGCGGCGGCCTGCACCAGCCCTCCGCGGAAGCCCAGGTCCTCCACGACCCAGAGCTCGTCGAAGCCGAGTCGCTCCGCGGTGCGCGCGTACGGGAGGACCTGGGCGGCGGGCAGGTCGCGCGGGAGCACGACACCGATCTGGGGAGACGTCATGGCGCACGTTCTATCAGATCGATTCGAGGCGTACCGAACCGCCCACGCCGGCTGGCGCGCCGGCCCGCTCAGGACACCGGGGCGGGCAGCGCGACGTCGAGCCGGAAACCCTGCGGCACGTGCGCGGCCCGCACGTCCCCGCCGTGCGCCTCGACGATGCCGCGGACGATCGCCAGCCCGAGCCCCGCGCCGGGCGACCCGGCGGCGGGCGACCCGGCGCCGGCCGGCCCGGCCTCGGGCGTCCGCGCGGCGCTGGCCCGCCAGCCGATCTCGAACATCCGCGTGAGGTCCTCGCTGTCGACGCCGCTGCCCTGATCGAGCACGGAGAGCACGAGCCGGTCGCCGCGCCGGTCGGCGGAGACCAGGACCTCGGACCCGGCCGGGGCGTGGCGGATGCTGTTGGTCAGGAGGTTCACGACCACCCGCGTCAGCTCGTGCGGGTCGGCGCGCACCGTCCGGCCCGCGACGCCCGCGTGCTCGATGCGGATCCGCTTCGCGACGGCGAGCTGGTGCACGTCGGCCACGGCGTCGGACACGACGTCCAGCAGCGCGACGTCCTCCCGGCGGAGCCGCAGCGCACCGCTCTGGATCTGCGACAGCTCGAACAGGTCGTCGACCAGCCGGTTCATCGTGGCGACCTGCACCCGGATGCGCCGCACATAGTCGGCCGGGTCCGCGACGGCGCCGTCGTCCAGCGCCTCGGCGAGGGCGCTGACACCGGTCAGCGGGGTGCGCAGGTCGTGCGAGATCCAGGCGAAGAACTGGCGGCGCGCGGCGTCGAGCTGCTCGATCTCGGCGCGGGCCGCGGCGAGCCGCTCCGACGCCACGGCGAGCTGCGCGGACAGGTCGGCGAGCTCCCGGCCCGCGTACGCCTCCGGTCCGACGACGGCGCCGCGGCCCACGCGCTCGACCGCCTCCCCCAGGTGGGCGAACGACCGGCTCACGGCACGGGCGGTGAGCAGGGTCGCGGTCAGGCTCAGGACCGCGGACAGGCCGACCACCCACAGGAGCACCTGCAGGTCGTGCAGCGAGAGGTACATCAGCGCCGCGATCGCGAGGGTCGAGCAGACGATCGACGCGATCGCCGCGACCACGAGGACCACGAACGGCGCGGTGACCGAGCGCTGCCGGCGGCGGCGCAGGACGAGGAGCGCGACCAGCGTGATCGCCGCCGTGCACACCGCCGCGGTCGCGAGGATGAGCAGCAGGTCGACCAGGGTGAGCATCATGCGGCGGCCCCGACGGTGAAGCGGTATCCGCGTCCCCACTCGGTGAGCAGGTAGCGCGGGAACCGCGGCTCGGGCTCGATCTTCTCGCGCAGCCGCCGCACGTGCACGGTCACGGTGGACACCTCGCCGAAGTTCCAGCCCCACACCTCGCGCAGCAGGTCGTCCCGCGTCAGGGTGCGGTCCGGGTTCTGCAGCAGGAAGAGGAACAGCTCGTACTCCCGGGACGTGAGCGTCATCTCGGCGTCGGCCGCCCAGATGCGGCGGTGCGCGGGGTCGACGCGGAACGGCCCCAGCGTGAACGGCGACGGCGCCACGTGCAGCCCGCGGCTGCGCCGGACCAGGGCGTCGATCCGGAGCTGGAGCTCCCGCAGCGCGAACGGCTTGACCACGTAGTCGTCGGCGCCGTGCTCCAGCCCGTCGATGCGCTGCTCGACGGCGTCCAGGGCGGTGAGCATGATGATCGGCGTGCGCGGCGCGGCCGCGCGGACCTGCCGGCACAGCTCGTCGCCGCTGACGCCGGGCAGCATCCGGTCCAGGACCAGCACGTCGGGCCGCGCCGTGCGCAGCGCGTCGCGGGCCACGAGCCCGTCGCTGAGGGCCGTGACGGCGTACCCGCGGCCACCCAGGTAGTCGGAGACCACGGCCAGGACGGTCTCGTCGTCCTCGACGATCATGACCTCGACGCGTGCTCCCATGTCCGGCAGCGTAACCGCGCGCGGCCCGGTCGAGTTGTTACGCCTCTGCAAGACTCCCGCGTCCGCGAGCCCGCCCTGCCTAGGTTCGACGACGTCGGCGACACCCGCCGCCGACGGCTCCGACGAACCCGACAGAGAGGCACTTCTCATGCGCACGACAGCACTCGCCGGCGCGGCGATCCTGACCGCCACCCTGATGCTCACGGCCTGCGGCACCTCCGACGCCGGGTCGGACGACGCGATGTCGGACCAGACCGCCTCGTCGCAGGAGCAGTCCGAGGACATGACCGACGACATGACGGACGACATGTCCGAGGAGCCGGACGACATGGCCGACGACATGGACATGGTGGCCCGCACCGGGACGTTCGAGGGCCTCAACGACAAGGCCGTCGCCGGCACGGTCGAGGTGAGCGACACCGAGCTGGTCCTGTCGGGCTACTCCTCCGACGAGGGCCCCGACCTGCACGTCTACCTCACCAACGGCACGGACGAGGCCGCGGTCGCCGCGGGCACCGAGATCGACGTCGTCGCGTTCGACGAGGCGTCCCAGACCTTCTCGCTGGACGGCGTCGAGGTGGCGGACTACGACACCGTCGTCATCCACTGCGACAAGGCCAAGGCGGTCTTCGGCGCCGCGCCCCTGGCATGAGCCTCCCCGACACCCGGCTCCCCGCCGCCAGCACCCTCGCCGCCGTCGTCCTGACGGCGGCGCGGGTCGCCCTCGGCGTCCTGTGGCTGAACGAGGGCCTGATCAAGTACCGGGCGGGCTTCGGGGCCGCGGACATCCAGCTCGTCGTGGACGGCGCCGCCGCGAACAGCAGGGTGCCGGGCTTCTTCCAGGTCTTCGCCGAGCACGTGCTGGGCGCGGCGCCCGGTCTGTTCGGGGTGCTGATGCCGCTGCTGGAGACCGGCCTCGGCGTCGCCCTGATCGTCGGGGTGCTGACCCTGCCCGCGGCGCTGGCGGGCGTGCTGACCCTGATGACCTACTGGTCGGCGGACCAGCTCACGGCGTCGTACCCGGTCATGGTCGCCCTGGGCGCCCTGCTGCTCGCCTGCCCCCTGGTCGCGACGCGGTTCTCGGTGACGGCCCTGGTCCGACGCTTCAGCCGAGCGAGCGCAGCGCCTCGATGACGGAGGTGATGTGCTCGCGCATCGCGGCCTCGGCCGCCTCGGGCTCGCGCGCGACGACGGACTTGATGACCGCCTCGTGCTGAGCCAGCGAGACCGCCGACCGGCCGGGCACGCGCGAGAGCGCGAACTGGTGGCGCACCATCTGACCGTGGAGCTGCGCCACGATCCGGTTGGCGGTCTCGTGCCGGGCGATCTCGCGCAGCGTGGCGTGCAGCTCCGCATTGAGGTCGCTGTACACGGCCGCCTCGCCCCCGTCGACGGCCTCGCGCATCCGGCGTCCGATCTCCGTGAGCCGGGTCTCGTCCGCGGCGGTGAGCCGCTCGGCGGCCCGGGCGGCGACCAGCCCTTCGACGACACGGCGGATCTCGCTGATCTCGATGGCCTCGTCCAGGCTGATCTCGCGGATCCGCGCGCCCCGGTTCGGCTGGCGTTCGACCAGCCCCTCGGCCACGAGGTCCTGGAGCGCGGCGCGCACCGCGAAACGCCGCGCGCCGAACTGCTCGCACAGGTCGGCCTCGACGAGCCGTTGACGGGGCGAGAAGTCACCCCGCAGGATCGCCGCTCGCAGCTCGTCCCGCACCTGGGCGTCGTCCACCATCACGTCCCTCTCAGCGTCGTCGTCCGCCGCCCCCGGGCGCGAAGCGATTGTCAACAATATGAGCAGCGTACCCGCCGAACGCCGTGGTCCGCGGCACCCGATGGGTGCCGCGGACCGTCGGGACCTGCGGCGTCGCGTCAGCGCGTACCGGCCACGCCCACCTCCGCCGCGGCCTGGGCCGCCAGGCGGGCCTTGCGCGTCGCGGGACCGAAGATCGCCAGGGCCAGCGCCCCCACCACCCAGGTGCCCGCGATGAAGTAGAAGACGGTCTGGTACCCGTGCCCGCTGTACAGGCCGGCGATGATCAGCGGCCCGACGGCGTTGGACAGGCGGCCGAGCCCGTACGAGACCGAGGTGCCGAGCGAGCGGCCCTTGGTGTCGTACAGCTCCGGCGAGTACGCGTAGGCCAGCGCCGTGTAGCCGCGCTCGAACAGGTTGACCAGGAACCCGAACACGACGATCAGCACGGGCGTGAACGTGAGCCCGTACAGCAGGCCCGACCCGGCGATGACCAGGGCGAACACAACCAGGCACCACTTGCGCTCGAACCGGTCGGTGACCTGCGCGGCGAGGAACGAGCCCAGCGGCGCGCCCACGGTCGTCAGGGCGACGAAGAAGATGGAGTCCTCGACGCTGATCCCCTCGGCGGCCAGGAGCGTGGGCGCCCAGGACGAGAACCCGAAGAAGCCGATGGTCTGGGTGATCCACAGCACCGACAGCAGGATGGTCGGGTAGAGGAACTTCTTGTCCTTGAGCATGGCCAGCCCGGCCCGGGTGGCGGGACCGGTCTCGACGGGCGCCGCGACGTCGGGCAGCGTGCCGTGCTGGGCGGTCGCCTGCGCCTCCAGGTCGCGCAGCACCGCGTCCGCCTCGTCGTGCCGGCCGCGGGACTCCAGCCACTGCGGGGACTCGGCGAGCCGGCGCACGAAGAACAGGAAGAGGACGCCGAGCGAGCCCCACAGGTAGACCAGCCGCCACGACCAGTCGTTGATCGGCACCACGAACGAGGCGATCAGGTTGGTGGCGGGCGTGCCGCAGATGCCGATCATGATCACGTACGCCTGGTACTTGCCGCGCTTGGCGCGGGGGAACAGCTCGTTGATGTACACCACGGCCACGACCGTCATCGCGGACAGGCCCGCGCTGGTCATGACGCGGAACAGCCCCATCGAGAAGATGTCCCAGGCGAAGATCGTGGCGAACGACCACACGCTGAACCACACGGTGGTCGCCACCAGCGTGCGCTTGCGGCCGAGGCGGTCGGCGAGCCCGCCGGCCACGATCGACCCGATGAACATGCCGACGAACGACAGGGACGTCACGTACGCCACGTGGTTGACGCTCGCCCCCCACTGCTCGCGGATGACGGGCGCCGTGATCGCGAACGTGTTGATGTCCGCGAACTCGAAGAAGTAGGTGAAGGCCAGGGCGGCCATCGTGGTCTTGTGGAATCTCGAGATCGGCAGCCGGTCGATCCGGTTGGCCGCGTTGGTCTGGGTCGTCACTGCGGGAACTCCTCTGTTTCCGCGGGCGTCGTCGCCCGGGGTGATCAGGCCTCCGTCGGCCAGTACAGGCGGCGGGGGTTGTCCACGAGCAGGGCCTGCTGCAGCTCGGGGGTGGGTGCGATGTGCGGGATGTGGTCCACCAGCAGCCCGTCGTCGGGCATGTGGTGCTTGAGGTTGGGGTGGGGCCAGTCGGTGCCCCACAGGACGCGGTCGGGGAACCGCTCGACGACCTTGCGCGCGAACGGCACGACGTCGGTGTACGCGTGACGTTCGCCGTCCAGGGCGGCCGGGCCGGTGACGGTCAGTCGCTCCGGGCAGGAGACCTTGACCCACACGTCGTTCGCGGCCACGAAGTCGAGGAACTCCGCGAACTCCGGCCCGTCCGGGTCCGTCGTGACGTCGGGGCGGCCCATGTGGTCCACCACGAGCGGCACCGGGAGGGTCGCGAAGAAGTCCTTCAGGCCGGGCAGGTCGGCGGCCTCGAAGTAGACGACGACGTGCCAGCCCAGCGGCGCGATCTTCGCGGCGATAGCCGCCAGCGCCGCGGTCGGGACGGCGTCGACCAGCCGCCTGACGAAGTTGAACCGCACCCCGCGCACCCCGGCGTCGTGCAGGCGACGCAGCTCGCCGTCGGTGACGTCGGCGCGGACGGTCGCCACGCCGCGGGCGCGGCCCTCGGACCGTTCCAGGGCGTCGACCAGGGCGCTGTTGTCCGCGCCGTGGCACGTGGCCTGCACGATGACGTTGCGGCTCACACCCAGGTGGTCACGCAGGTCGAAGAGCTGCTGTGCCGAGGCGTCGACGGGCGTGTACTTGCGCTCGGGTGCGAACGGGAACCGCTCCGCCGGGCCGAACACGTGGCAGTGCGCGTCCACGGCGCCGTCGGGCAGCGTGAAGGTGGGCTTGGTCGGTCCCTGGTACCAGTGCAGCCAGCCGGGGGTGACGTCCTTGTCGGTCATGTCGTGAGTCCTCAGTCCGTGTAGGTCAGGCCGAGCTCGGCCAGCCGGGGGCGCATGTCGTACAGGTCCAGGCCGAGCTCGCCGGCGGCGAACCGCTCCCGCTTGGCGGCCTCGTTCACCTCGCGCCGGCGGGCGGCCTCGGCCACCTCCGCGGCCCGGGCGGCGGGCACGACGACGACGCCGTCGGCGTCCGCCACCACCACGTCACCGGGGGTGACCAGCGCGTTGGCGCACACGACCGGCACGTTGACCGAGCCGAGCGTCGCCTTGACGGTGCCCTTGGCGTTGACCGCGCGGGAGAACACGGGGAAGTCCATGGCGCGCAGCGTGTCGACGTCGCGGCAGCCGCCGTCGATCACCAGGCCGCGAGCGCCGCGCGCCTTCATCGAGGTGGCGAGCAGGTCGCCGAAGAAGCCGTCCTCGCTCTCGGTGGTGCAGGCGGCGACGACCACGTCGCCGGGGCGCACCTGCTCGGCGGCGACGTGCAGCATCCAGTTGTCGCCGGGCTGGAGCAGCACGGTGACGGCGGTGCCGCACAGCGCGGCGCCCTCGTAGACAGGGCGCAGGTAGGGGCGCATGAGGCCGAGGCGGCCGAGGGCCTCGTGCACGGTGGCCACGCCGAAGCGGGACAGCGCCTCGACGGCGGCCGGGTCGGCGCGGTGGATCTGGGTGTGGACGACTCCGAGCTCAGACACGGGTCAGCCCCCTCTCGGTCAGGCGCTGGTCGAGCCGCGGGTAGACGCGGCGGGCGTTGCCCTCGAACAGGGCGTGCACGGCGGCGGCGTCGAGCCCGCGGGTGGCGGCGTGGGACTCGACGTAGCGCCGGGTGTCGTCGAAGTGGTGGCCGGTGCGCGGGTCGATGCCGCGCACGGCGCCGATCATCTCCGAGGCGAACAGCACGCCGTCGCGCGGGATGACGTCGAGCAGCAGGTCGGCGCCGGGCTGGTGGTAGACGCAGGTGTCGAAGAAGACGTTGGTGCCGAGCATCTCCTCCGGCTCCGGCTTGCCGAGGGCCTGGGCGAGGCCCCGGAACCGGCCCCAGTGGTAGGGCACCGCTCCCCCGCCGTGCGGGACCACGAGCCGCAGGTCCGGGAAATCGGCGAACAGGTCGCCCTGCAGGAGCTGCATGAACACGGTGGTGTCGGCGTTCAGGTAGTGCGCGCCGGTGGTGTGGAAGGCGGGGTTGCAGCTCGTGGAGACGTGCACCATCGCGGGCACGTCCAGCTCGACCAGCTTCTCGTACACGGGGTACCAGGAGCGGTCGGTCAGAGGCGGCGCGGTCCAGTGCCCGCCGGCCGGGTCCGGGTTGAGGTTCACGGTGACGGCGCCCAGCTCGGTCACGGCGCGCTCGAGCTCGGGGACCGATGTCGTCGGGTCGGCGCCGGGCGACTGCGGCAGCATGGCGCCCGCCGCGAACCGGTCCGGGTAGAGGCCGGCCACGCGGGCGCACAGGTCGTTGCAGATCCGCGCCCAGGCGGTGGAGGTGGCGAGGTCGCCCACGTGGTGGGCCATGTACGACGCGCGGGGCGAGAAGACGGTGACGTCGATGCCGCGCTCGTCCATCTGCCGCAGCTGGTGCGCCTCCAGGGTCTCGCGGATCTGGTCGTCGCTGATGCGCGGGCCGGCCGGGTCGGGGGCCAGGCCCGGGTCGGCCAGGGCGGCGACCTGCGCGTCGCGCCAGGCACCGAGCGGTTCGGGGGCGGTCGTGTAGTGGCCGTGCACGTCGATGATCACGCGGTGGCCTCCTCGTTCTGGTCCTCGGGCTGGTGTTCGGTCGGGTCCCAGACGGCGCGCGGCACCAGCACCTCGCCCGTCATGAGCAGGCGGGCGGTGCGCAGCAGCGCGGAGCGGACGACGGCGGGCGGGTCGCCGGCCTCCAGCCCGAGCGTCACGGAGAACTCGCCCGACGGGTGCTCCACGGAGACGGTGACCTCGCGGGCGCCGTCGCCGCCGGGGCCGTCGCCGCCCGCGACCTCGTGCGCCACGCTCCCGGGCAGCACGCACGCCGTCGCGACCGTGACGGCCGCGAGCACCCCGATCGACTGGTGGGCCACGTGCGGGATGAGCGAGCGGGTGGTGATGCCTCCGCCCGCCCGGGGCGCCGACACGAGGGTCATCTTGGGGTAGTTCCTCGCGGTCACGTCGCCGAGCCCCATGGCCTGACCGCAGACCAGGCGCAGGCGCTCGACGCGGTCCTTGAGGTCGGCGTCGCCGTCGATCTCGACGGGGGTCTCGTCGCCACGCGCGCCGAGCCGCTCCGCGCGCACGATCACGAGCGGCTGGCCGTTGTCGATGAGGGTCACCTCGACGTCGCCGAGGCCCGGCACGACGACGGTGTCGCGCACGTTGCCGGTGGGCAGCAGGCTGCCGGTCACGGAGCCGGCCGTGTCGAGGAACGCGATGCGCACGGGGGCGGCCGTACCCGGCACGCCGTCGATCCGGGCGTCGCCCGCGTACTCGACGTACCGGACGCCGTCGGGCCCGGCCGGCGTGGGCACGGTGATCTCGGCGACCGCGCCGGTGTTGCGGGTCAGCACCCGGGCGGTGGTCGTCTCGCCGTCCGGCGTCAGCAGGCCCGTCTCGATCGCGAACGGCAGCACCGCGGCGAGCATGTTGCCGCAGTTCGGCGTGGTGTCCACGGTGTCCGACGCCGGCTGGAGCTGCGCGAACGTCCACTCGACGTCCACGTCGCCGGACCCGGGCGACACGATCCCCACCTTGCTGGTCAGGGGGTGCGCGCCGCCCAGGCCGTCGATCTGGCGGGCGTCGGGCGAGCCCATGGCCGCCAGCAGCACCGCGTCACGCGCGGCGGTGTCGGCGGGCAGCGTCCGGGCGTCGAAGAACAGGCCGCGCGAGGTGCCGCCCCGCATGACGAGGGCGGGCACGGCGGTCTGCGATCCCGTCGTGCGGGCACGGCGGTGGGACGGGCCATCGGTGGCGGTCACTGCGCTCCTCCTCCATGAGGCGTGTCCCGGCACCGTAGTCCATCAACAATCTTGTTGACAATTTTGTCACCGAAGAGCGGCTACCCCTGCGCCCGCCACGGCCCCCATGGCGTCCCGGGCTTCTCGTTGCGGGTCCACCACTGCGCCTCGTACGTCTGGCCGTCGTGCACGGCCACGGACCCGGCCTCGAAGATGCGCGACGGCGTCCACCCCGCCACGCCGTCCCGCTCGACGATCTGCTGCCACGGCCCGTAGGGGGCGCCCGGCTCCTGGCCCCGCGTCCACCAGGCCGCCCGCCACGTCGAGCCGTCGTACGCGATCTCGTCGTCCGCGGTGTAGACCGCGGACGCGTCCCAGGCGGGCGCGGCCGGCGCGCAGCCGTCGTCGCACACGCTGAACGAGGCCAGCACGGCCTTGTGGTCGGACGGCCAGACGGCGTCCGGGGTGAGGATCTCGTCGGCGCTGTCGTCGTCGACCCGCTCGTTGCGGACGATCGTCGACTGCGGCCCGACCACGGCGGCGGCGTCGATCGAGACCCGCTCGTCGGGCGTCACGAACACGTAGTCGATGCGGTCGCGCTCGTCGGCCTCGGGCGCCCAGGTGAGGTCCGTCGTCGGGAACAGCGGGTTGTCGGACGGCCACGTGACACCCGGGTTCGCGACCGGGTCGGGGTGGACCTCGCGGAACGCGTCGACGAGCCCGCCGTCGAGCAGCGTCTGCGTCGACTGCCACGGGATCACGAGGCCGTTGTGGTCCTGCAGGTCGGCGGTCGCCGCGGTCCAGTCCTGCACCGACGGCTCGTTGAAGTCGCCACCGACGACGGCGATGCGGCCCGCCGCGCGCTCGGCCTGAACGTCCTCGACCAGCGCGGCGGCCGTGGCCGGGCGGCCGGACTGCCGGTTGGCCTCCAGGATCGCGTCCACGTCGGTGACCGGGCCGCCGGGCAGCTTGTCCCACGTGTCCCAGCCGTCGGGCCAGTCGCCCTGGACGGCGCCGCCGTAGCCGCGCGGCAGGTACGTCGCGTACCAGCGGTACTCCAGGTGGCCGCCGTAGGCCACGACCTCGGTGCCGTTCACGTCGAGCACGGCCTTGGTCCACCAGCGGTCCACGGTGCTGGTCTCCAGGATCGGGTACCGCGAGACGATGCCGGTGTCGGTCGCGATCACGTGGTCGTAGCCGAGCAGCGCGGCGACCTGGCGCGGGGCGTCGCCCTGCTCCGGCAGGAACGTCACGTCGGCGTCGGTCTCCTGCAGGATGTCGGCGATCTCGCGCGCGCCGTCGTCGACCTGGGTGCCGCCGTGCCACACGTTGAACGTGAGCACGTTCAGCTCGCTCACGCCGTCCACCTCGGGCTTGGGCTCCGCGGGCGGCACGGTCTCGCCGCCCGTGACGGTGAGGTCGACCGGTCCGGCGAGCACGTCGTAGCCGTCGTCCTCCAGCAGGTAGACGTCGTACTCCCCCGCACCGATCGAGGCCGCGTTGTGCGTCCAGCCGGCGCGGTCCGCGGGGCCCCAGGCGACCGTGCCGGTCGCGTCGGGCACGTACCGCCAGTCCAGCGACGCCGGGCCGCCCGGCGTCGCGCCGTCGCGGTAGATGCCGATCCAGTTGCGGTCGTGCACGGCGTCGCCGGCGTCGAACGTGATCGAGACGGACTCGTCGACCGCGATGGCGGCCCGGTCGAGGGTGAGCCCCGGCTCGGCCGCGGCGGCCACGGGTGCGGCGGCCAGCGCGGCGAGCGTCGCGGCTGCCGTCGCGCCGGCGGCGACGGCAGCGAGCAACCGTCGAAGGGGTACGGGTGCGGATGACATCGGTTCTTCTCCCCGGGTCGGAAATCGGTGCGGCCGCGACGCTACGAGGCATGCGTGGCCGGGCCGTGGCCGCGAGGTGAACGCCGCCCGGGTTGATAGGTCGCATGATCACCTTGACCCCCGCACGGCGCACGCACGAGATTCGACCCCGAACGGCCCGGGCGGCATCCGCGCCGCCGCGCACCGGAGCGCGGCGACCGCCGGGCCTGAGCGGAGTCACCATGGCATCGGACCGAAAGCTCGTGCTCGACCGGCGCAGCCTGCTCGTGGGTTCGGCGGTGCTCGGCTCGGCGGCCGCCCTCGGCGTCACGGCGCCGCCCCGCGCGGCCGCGGCGATACCGGGCTTCCCCACCTTCAACCGGGTCGGCGCCGCGCTGGACAAGTCGGCGCTGGCCTACAACCCGACCGGCGAGCTCATCTTCCCGTCGATCCGCAACGTCGCCGGCCGGGTCCAGAACCCCCTGGGCAGCTGGTACATGTACTACGCGCCGCACGACGCGCCCGGCGGGATCTGCCTGGCCTACGCCGACTCCCTCGACGGCCCGTGGCCGGAGTACTCGGGCAACCCGGTCATCTCCCGCACCTGGTCACCGCACTACTCGGTGAGCCACGTCTCCAGCCCGCACGCCGTCTGGAACGCCGCCGACGGCCGCCTCTACCTGTACTTCCACGGGGAGAACACGACCACCCGCGTCGCCTCCTCGGCCGACGGGCGCAGCTTCACCTACGAGAGCACGGTGCTGACCACCGCGATGATGCCGTCGAACGTCACCGAGACGTCCTACGCGCGGGTGTTCCCGCACCCCACGAAGTCCGACACGCAGATCATGCTCTTCATGGGCATGCAGGCCGGGACCCGCAAGATCTTCGTCGGCTGGTCCAACCGGCTCGCCTCGGGCTGGCAGTTCAAGCCCGAACCGCTGATCTCCCCGGCTGCGGGCGAGGGCGGTCAGCTCTCCGGCGCGCACTACTGGTCGCGCAACGGGGGCGGGCACGTGGTCTACCACGGTGGTTCCGGCAGCATGCACGTGGCCGACGTCGGCACGAGCTTCGACCGGGAGAACCACCTCGGGGTGCTCTACACCGAGCCGGTGGCCACGCGGGCCGCCGCCCCCAGCTTCGCCGAGGAGGGCGGCCGGCTGTACATGTTCTACGAGGCCGGCCAGCGCGGGAACACCAACATCGCGGTGGCGCGCGCCTAGGACCGGCACCCGGACCGGCCGAGCCCCGGCGCTCAGCCGGCCCGGGCGGGTTCGGCGGCCGCCCACCGTTCCGCCCGCAGCAGCAGGAACATCGGCGGGAGCATGAGCAGCACCCACGCCAGCTCCATCCACCCGAAGAGCCACAGGGCGAGGTAGAAGACGATCACGCACCCGTACGCGAACCGGGTCAACCGGCCGCCGCACATCGCCAGCACCCCGACCACCGCCTCGAACGCCGCCAGCAGGCCGATGAACAGGACCTGGTCGGGCGCCACGACCTGGTGCCACGTGTCGGTCACCCAGCCGAAGAAGGCCGGGTCCGCGAAGTCGGCGTAGTCGACGCCGGTGACGAGGTTGACCAGGTGCACGACCGCGCCGCCCAGGAGGAACAGGACGCCGACGGCGCCGCGCCCCACGTACCGGGCCACCGCGCTCCGGTACGCCAGCAGGCCGGCGACGACGGTCGCGGCCCCGCAGACCAGCCAGAGGATGATCACGAGCGTCTCGTCCTGCACGGCCCTCACCTCCGTCGGGCCCACGCTGTGCCGAGCCCGTCCTGCACCCAGTCTCCGCCGGGCCGCCGCCGGTGGGCACGAGCCGAAGGTCCCGCCACCCGGCGGCGTTGGTCCCGGGCCGGGCGGGCTCAGGGCTCGACGACGACCGAGAGCATCGCGGTGACCTGCTCGGCGAGCAGGGCCGGCGGCGCGTCCCGCAGCGCGGGCGTGGTGAGGACCGTGCGCATCAGCCAGACGCCGGCCAGGAGCGCGAGGCCGAGCTCGGCCCGCTCGTCGGCGTCCGGCCCCTGGAGCGCACCCGCGAAGCGGGCGCCGACGTGGCGTTCGATGCCGGCACGGACGATCTCGGCGGCCCGCGGGTTGGCGGCCGAGCGGAGCATCAGCTCGAACGGGCCGAGGTGCTCGGCCCCGGGGCCGGTTCGCTCGACCAGTGCCTCGGCCGTGGCCCGGGCCAGGTCGGCGGGTCGCCCGGCGTCGGCCGGGACCATCGTCGCCGGCTCGAAGGCGGCCTCGACGACCTCCGTGAACAGCCCCTCCTTGGACCCGAAGTACCGGTTCACCAGCATCGCCGTGACCCCGGCGTCGGCGGCGATCTCCCGGACGCCCACGCCGTCGTACCCGCGGCGGGTGAACGCGACGAGGGCGGACGACAGGATCGCCTGGCGGGTGGCGGCGGCATTGCGGGAGCGTGCGGGGCTCGTGTCCATGCGCCAAGTCTACGTGTGTATACTCGAAGCGTAAGTCTACGAGCGTAGACATACGGGGAAAGGAACGAACTCATGGATCTGCACCTCGCAGAACGACGCGCACTGGTCACCGGCTCGACGTCGGGCCTGGGCGAGGCGACCGCCCGGATGCTCGCGGCGGAGGGTGCGGCCGTCGTCGTGCACGGTCGCGACGCCGGGCGGGCCCGGGCGATCGCGGACGACATCATCCGCGGCGGAGGCCGCGCGTCCGTGGCCGTCGGGGACCTGACCACCGACGAGGGAGCCGACGCGGTCGCCGAGGCCGCCCTCGCGGGCGGGCCGGTCGACGTGCTGGTCAACAACGCGGGCGCCTACGAGCACCTGAGCTGGGCGGACGCCTCGCCGGAGGACTGGGCGGTCACCTACGACCAGAACGTGATCTCCGGCGTCCGGATGATCCAGCGCCTCGTCCCCGCGATGCGGGAGCGGGGCTGGGGCCGCGTCATCACCATCGGCGGCGGGCTGGGCGGCCAGCCGATGAACAGCCACCCGCAGTACAACGCCACCCTCGCGGCCCGGCACAACCTCGCCGTCTCGCTCGCCCGCGAGCTCCGGGGCACCGGCGTCACCTCGAACGTGGTGGCGCCCGGGGCAATCCTCGTGCCGGCAGTCCGGGAGCTGCTGACCGGCATCGCCGCCGAGCGCGGGTGGGGCGAGACCTGGCCCGAGATCGAGGCCGCCTCGGTGCGCGAGCTCGTGCCGAACGACACCGACCGGTTCGGCCGCCCCGACGAGATCGCCGGCGCCGTCGCCTACCTGTGCGGCCCGCTGGCCGACTACATCAGCGGCGCGTCCCTGCGCGTCGACGGCGGCACGGTCCGCGGCGTGCAGTGAGACGCGCGGTGTGACCACGCGGGGCCCGTGGCCGGCGGCCGCGGGCCCCGCGTGCTCAGAGCGACATCAGCCGGCCCGGCACGACACGTCCCGCCTCGGGAAGGTGCCGTCCACGAGGAAGTTCGTGGTGGTCTCCAGGGCACAGGCGTTGTCGTGCAGCACGTAGGCGCCGTGCCCGCTGTTGTCGACGGTCACCAGGCGCGACCGGTCGCCGAACTGCTCCCGCATGAGCTCACCACCACGAAGCGGCGTGGCCGGGTCCCGCTCGTTCTGCACGATCAGGATGTTCCGCCTGCCCTCCTGCGAGATCTCCGCCTGCTCGGCAGGCTCGTACGGCCAGTAGGCGCACGGCGTGATGTTGGCCCCCGCGGCACCGAACATCGGGAACTCCGCGCGGTCCGCGGCCGTGGTGTCCTGGTAGTGCCGCACGTCCTCGGCCCACTCGGAGTCGTTGCAGCTCACCGAGAGGAACACCGTCAGGGCGTTGTCGAACTCCCAGGGCTCCTCGACGTCGGCCGCGACGGCCGGAACGCCCGGCAGCGCACCGGCCGGCACACCCGCTGCCAGCCGTTCCGCGACCGCAGCCTCGTCGCCGGTCAGGACCGACTCCCAGAGCTCGGCGATCTTGGGGTACCCCGCCGGGCTGTAGAGGAACCCGAAGGTGCCCATCCGGAAGATCGTGCCGTCCACCCCGGCCAGCGGCTCCTCGTGGAGCCGCTCCGCCAGCTCGAAGAAGGTGGCCCGCACCTGGGCCGGTGTGCGGCCGAACCCGTAGGTGCCGTGCCGCTTCGCGGCCCACCTCGCGAAGTCGGGGAACGTCTCCTCCATGCCGGGACCGAACAACCGGATGACGTCCTGGTTCAGGTGCGTGTCCCCGATGTTGCTGTCCAGCACCACGCGGTCCGCCCGCTCGGGGAACATCGCGTCGTACGTGGCACCCAGCCCGCTGCCGTAGGAGTAGCCCAGGTAGCTGGCCTTCTCCTCGCCCAGCGCGACGCGGATCTGGTCGAGGTCGCGCGCCGTGCTGGGCGTGTTCAGATGCTGCAGCAGCTCGGCGTCGGGCGACGCGGCACACTGCTCGGCGATGTCCTGGACGATCTTCGCCTGCGCGTCCACGGCGGCGTCGTCCACCGCGTACGGCGGGAGGTTGCCGAAGTGGGGGGTCTCCGCGGTGAACCCGCAGCGCGCGGCCGTCGAGTGCCCGATGCCGCGGGTGTCCATCGCGATGATGTCGTAGGCGTCCCGCACGCTCTTGGGCAGACCCTTGGCCGCCAGCACGGTGGACAGCGTGAGCCCGGACCCGGACGGGCCGCCCGGGTTCAGCAGCAGGATCCCGCGACGCTTCTCCGGGTTGGTGCTGGCCATCCGGGAGATCATCAGGTCGATCTGCCGGCCGTCGGGCGCGGCGTAGTCCAGGGGCACCTGGACGGTCGCGCACTCCAGCACGTAAGGGAGGGCCGCCACGGCGACGTCGGCGGGGCACTCGCCCCACTCCGCCGGCGCCGGGGTGGGCGCCTGCGCCGTCGTGGCCGGCCGGTCCTCGGCCATGGCGGGCAGGCCCGCGGCGGCGCTCACCGAGGCGGTCAGGCCCACCGTCAGCAGTACGGCGATCCCGCGCGACGGTCGGCGCCGCCTCGGGCGCCGGGACCCGGACTCGTCCGGTACAGGTGTGGCGGGCTCGTCCTCGGTTCGGGACGGCTTCGCGTGGTCTGGCATCGTGACCCTTCCTCCTGCGGAGCGGCTTCACCTCCGGGAGCAGCCGTCAGTGCAGGTCGACCAGCCCCCGAGGTCGGTCCGACCAGTCTCGGCGCGGGCCCGGTACGCGCCACAGTGACGGGACGTCACCGGCTCCTGGGAAGTTGTCACCCGCGACCCGTGACTTGTGTCACGGGGGCCGAGCGCGCCCTAGCATGTGGCCACTGATCGTCGCCGCCGACAAGGAGCCCTCCATGGACGTCCCGTTCTTCTGGGTCGACGTGTTCGCGGCCACGCCGCTGACCGGCAACCCGCTCGCCCTCGTCCCCGACGCGGACGCCCTGCCGGAGCGCACGATGGGCGCGATCGCGCGGGAGCTCAACCAGTCGGAGACGACCTTCCTGGTGCGGCCCGACCGCCCCGGCGCGGACCAGCGCCTGCGCTCGTTCACGCCCGGCGGCGTCGAGGTCTTCGGCGCGGGGCACAACGCGATGGGCGCCTGGATCTGGCTCGCCCTGTCCGGCCGGCTGGACCCGGACCGGGACACGTTCGTGCAGCAGATCGGCGACGACCTGCTGAACGTGCGGGTGTCCGGGCGGCCGCAGTCGGGCGTCGAGGTCTCGATGGAGCAGTCAGCCCCGCAGTTCCTGGGCAGCGTCGAGGACCACACCGCGCTGGCCGCCGTCCTGGGGCTGGGCACCGAGGACCTCGACGCCGACCGGGTCGCCGAGGTGGTCTCCACCGGCGCGGAGCACCTGCTCGTGCCCCTGCGGAACGCGGCCGCGGTCGACGCAGCCCAGCCGGACACGGCCGGGCTGCGCGCCCTGCTGGCCGACGCCGGCGCCGAGGGCTGCTACCTGTACACCGTGGCCGACGGCACGGCCGGAGTCAGCGCCTACGCCCGGTTCTTCAACCCGACCGTGGGCATCGCCGAGGACCCGGCGACGGGCACCGCCGCCGGTCCGCTCGCCGCCGTCCTGGTGCGCGACGGGCTCGCGGCCGACCCCGCGCGGATCGTCGTCGAGCAGGGCCGCAAGCTCGGTCGCCCCAGCCTGATCACCCTTGGCGTCGACGGGCCGCTCGTCACGATCAGCGGTTCCGGGATCGTCGTGGCCGAGGGAAAGCTGCACCTGTGAGCCGGGCGGCGGCCCTGCCCGACCGGCTGGAGATCGCGGGGACCGCGTTCGCGCGCGTCGAGTCGCCCGGGACGATCGCCTGCTGGACGGCGACCGCAGGGCCCGACGCCGCCGGTGACCCTCCGCCCGTGAGCGTCGTGACGGAGCCGGCCGCCGCGCCGGACCGGCGGGCGTCAGGCCTGGCCGCGGTCGTCCTGGCCCGGTTCGACGAGTTCGCCGAGCTCGGCGCCGACTACCTGCGGCGACGGCTCCGGGAACCGGCCTTCGGCCTGAGCGGCACCGAGCTCGCGGTGCTGGACGCCGCCGCGCCGCCGTTCGCCGAGCCGGCGGCCGTGGTCTGGGCCGACGGGACCTGGCTGCTGCGGTTCGCCGAGTCCGGCCTCGCCATGGCGGACCCGTACGGGATCGGCGTGCTGTTCGAGGGTACGGTCCCGTCCGGGGTCGAGGACCTGTCGGACGCCGACCTGCTGTAGGCCGGCGGCCGGCCTGCCGACGCCGGTCAGGGCACCTCGACGACGAGCTTGCCCAGGTTGTCCCCCGCCGCCAGCCGCGCGAACGCGGCGGGCGCCTCCTCCAGCGGGCAGACCGCGTCGATCGCGGGCACGACGGCGCCGTCGGCCACCAGCGCGGTGACCTCCTCCAGGTCGGCGCGCGACTGGGGCACCATCAGCACGCCCACCCGCTTGCCGGTGGTACCGCGGAGCACGGGGGCGGCGGCGAACGTCGCCAGCAGCACGCGGGTGCTGCCGCCGACCATGAGATAGGAGCCGCCGGTCCGCAGCGCCCCGTGCACCCGGTACGGCGAGCGGGAGGCGACCAGGTCCACCACGCGGTCGTACCGGTCGCGCTGGTCGGCCCAGTCGCAGCGCTCGTACGCGATGGTGTCGTCGGCGCCGAGCCGGAGCAGGTGGCCGGCCTTGTCCCCGCGGTCCACGGCCGTCACCCGGGCGCCGAGATGCTTGGCGAGGCCGATCACGAGCGCGCCGCCCGCGCCGCCCGCGCCGTTGACCAGGAGCCGGTCGCCCGGGTGCAGGCCCCGCGTGGCCCGCAGCGCGATGCACCCGGCCTGCGGGATCACCGCGGCGTCCGCGAAGGACAGGGCGGCCGGCTTGCGGGCGAGCAGCCGGGGTGACGTCGCGACGTACTCCGCGAGCCCGCCCCGGTAGCCCGCGAGCTCCCCGAACACGTCCTCGCCCGGGGCGTACCCGGTGACGGAGCGGCCCACCGCGACGACGGTCCCGGCCACGTCCGAACCGGGCACCGGGTTGCGCGGCCGGCGCAGTCCGCCCACCCGGGCGTACGCGGGCCGGCCGACGAGGTTCTCGCGGTCCGACCCGTTCAGCGAGACGGCCCGGACCCGGACCAGTACCTCGTCGTCCGCCGGGACGGGGTCGGGGAGGTCGCCGACCTCCACCACGTCGGCGCTGCCGTACCGGTCCTGGATGACGGCCCGCACGATGCCCTCCTGTCACGTGGTCGAGGGCCACCAAGGTAGCGGCGCGGGACGTCGGGCGCAGGGGATCCGGGGCGGGTTCACCCGGGTGGTTCTCCGGGCCCGCCGGTCCGCTACATTCTGGCCATGCCTCCCCAGCCGCGCCCCCTCCCGGCCGCCGAACCGACCTCGACCGGACACTTCGCGGAGGTGTCACCAGGCCTCGCGGGACGGCTGGTCGACGCCCTGCACGCCCTGGCGCTCGGCGCCGCGACCGGCCTGCTGCTCGCCACGCTCGCCCACGTCGTCGTCGGTCTGCTGGTGGAGTCCGGCGCCGCGGCGGCGCCCGCTCCCCTCGACGAGGCCCTCACGCGCGGCTTCGCCCGCGACCTGGTGGTGCTGCTGGTCGCCGTCGTCGTCGTGCTCGCGCTGTCGACGGCGCGGACCTTCGCGCACGCGCGCGCCGTCCGCGACCGGTCGGAGACCGGGGTCGACGGACGGGCGCTGCCCGTCCCCGAGTACCAGGGTCAGGTGGCCTCGGGCGAGACGGCGAACGGACGGCCGTTCGTCCGCTGGCTGTTCCTGGCCGTCCCGACGCTCGTGGTCGGCGCCTTCCTCGGCGTCTTCTGCCTCGTGGAGTGGATCGGCGACCCGGACGTCGACGGGCTGGGCGGCGCGGCCCTGCTCGCCGCCGGGCTCACCGCCGGGAGCGTGGCCGCCATGCTGCTGGTGCGGTGGTGGCGCAACCGGCTCGCCGACGTCCACCTCGCGACGCGGCACGCCCCCGTGGCGTTCGGCCCCGACCCGGGTGTCGAGCCCGTCGTGCTGCCCGCCGCCTACCGCTGGGCGGAGCGCTTCGCCTCGGTCACGGGTGTCGTGACCGTCGTGGTGCTGCAGCTCGTCTGGCTGGCCGTGGCCGCCTGGGGCGCGCTGTCGGGCCGGGGCGTCGCGATCGGCGGACGGTTCGTCCTGCTCCCCGGCGGGTCCGAGCAGGCCGCCGCCGCCGACGCGCTGGTCGGGTCCCCGGTCTCGGTCGCCGTCACCGTGCTCGTGGCCCTGGCGCTGGTCCTCACCGCGCTGCGCCTGGTCGCGTCCGACCTGCGCTACGCGCTCGCCCGGCGCGCGCTCGTGACCCGCCTCGACGCGCCGCTGCCGGACGGGCAGCGGCCGCAACCCGAGCTGACGGGTCTGGTGCTGACGTTCGACACCCCGGGCCGGCGCTCGACGACGACCGTGGCCGCCGTCGGCAGCCTCGCCGTGGCACTGACCACGACCCTCCAGCCGTTCTGGGACCTGGGGCCCACGCCCCGCACCGCGCTGACCGCGGTCCTCGCGGTCGCGGTCGCCGCGGCCGCAGCGGCCGTCGTGGCCGACGTCGCCACGGCCGGGCGCGGCCGTCGGCTGCGCAACCGGATGCTCGCCGCCTGGCCGGCGGCGACGCGTCCGCCGGGGCCGGTCAGGGCCTAGGACCCCGTCGTCCTGCCCGGCATGCCGTCAGCGAAAATCCGTGGCCCGCGACGACGGCCAGGGTGTTTCCTGACGCCACCGGTCGCCGCCGCGTCCGCCCCGTCCCGACCGTGAGGTTTCCCGCATGATCGTCGTCTCCGCAGCCTCCGGCGCCCTCGGCCGGCTCGTCGTCGCCGCGCTCCTGGCCCGCGTACCCGCGGACCAGGTCGTGGCCGCCGTCCGGGACCCGACTCGCGCGGCCGACCTGGCCGCATGCGGCGTCGCGGTGCGGCGCGGCGACTACGACGACCCCGGGAGCCTGCGCGCCGCGTTCGCCGGGGCCGACCGGCTGCTGCTGATCTCCTCCCCCGAGCTGGACACCGGCCGGCGGACGACGCAGCACCTGGCTGCGATCGAGGCAGCGGTCGCGGCGGGGGTCGGCGCGATCGCCTACACCAGCTTCCTGGGTGCCGACCGCGGCGGCGACGGCATGAACGCCGCCCACCACGCCACCGAGCGCGCGCTCCGGGACAGCGGCGCCGCGCACACGATCCTGCGCCACCCCTTCTACACCGACGCCTTCGTCGCGGCCGGGATCGGCGCGGCCACGAGCTCCGGCTGCCTCGTGAGCGCGACGGGCGGGCGCGACCTCAACACCGCCACGCGGGCCGACCTCGCCGAGGCGGCCGCCGCCGTCCTGACCGGCGAGGGGCACGCGGGCCGGGCCTACGACCTGACCGGCCCCCTGTGGACGTACCCGCAGCTCGCCGCGGCGATGGGCGACGCCACCGGCAGCCCGGTCGTCCACGAGGAGGCGGACGCCGTCCCCGGCCCGATGGGCTTCCTCATGGCGCTCGCCCGCTCCGGGGCCCTGGAACGTCAGACCGACGACCTGCACGACCTGCTCGGCCGGCCGCCGACGAGCCTGCGGCGGGCCGTCGACGACGCGGTCGGCCCCCGTCCGGCCGGCGCACTTTCGGCGGGCCCCGAACCGGATTGAGGGACGGGCCGAGCGGTGCGACAGTGGCAGGAAGGAGGGAGCGTATGACCGACACGCTCGCTGTCGAGGCGCGAGGCCTCGTCAAGCACTTCACCAGCCGCAAGTCCGTCACCAAGGCCGTCGACGGGATCGACCTCTCGATCGCCGAGGGCAGCGTCTTCGGCCTGCTCGGCCCGAACGGCGCGGGCAAGACCACCGTGGTCCGGATGCTCGCCACCCTGCTGCGGCCCGACGCCGGCACCGCGACCGTGCTGGGCCACGACGTGGTGCGCGACGCCGACGCCGTCCGCTCCGCCGTCGGCCTGACCGGGCAGTACGCGTCCGTGGACGAGGACCTGACCGGCACCGAGAACCTGCTCATGCTCGCCCGGCTCTACGGCTTCGCGCCGGCCGCCGCCCGGCGGCGCGTGGCGGGCCTGCTGGAGGCGTTCGACCTGGCCGACGCCGGGTCCCGGCAGGTCAAGACCTACTCCGGCGGCATGCACCGGCGCATCGACCTCGCCGCGTCGCTCGTGCTCGCCCCGCGCGTGCTGTTCCTGGACGAGCCGACGACCGGCCTGGACCCGCGCAGCCGCAACCAGGTGTGGGACATCGTGCGGGTGCTCGTGGACGACGGCGCCACCGTGCTGCTCACCACCCAGTACCTCGACGAGGCGGACCAGCTCGCGGACCGTATCGCCGTCGTCGACCACGGGCTCACCGTCGCCGAGGGCACCGCGAGCGACCTCAAGCGGTCGGTCGGCGAGGGCGCCGTCCACCTGCGCGTCGCCGAGGTGTCCGAGCGCGCCCGGGCCGCCGAGATCACGGAGCGCGTCCTGCGCACCGAGGCAACCTTCGGCTCCGACCCGCACACCATCGCCGCGCGCGTGCCCGACGACGGCGCCGACGCCGTCCCCCGCCTGCTGCCGGCGCTGGCCGAGGCCGGGATCAGCGTGCCCGAGTTCACGCTGGGCCAGCCGAGCCTGGACGAGGTGTTCCTCGCCCTGACCGGCCAGCCCCTGCCCGACGAGGAGGGCCCGAGCCCGGACCGGGACAGCGGCACCCGGGAGACCAGCGAGGTGCCCCGATGACCACCACGACCACCCTGCGCGAGGCCGTCGCCCTCACCGACCGCCCGTCCCGCCCGTCCGCCGTGGGGACCACGCTGACGTTCGGCTGGCGCGCGCTGCTCAAGATCAAGCACGTGCCCGAGCAGCTCTTCGACGTGCTGGTCTCCCCCATCATCTTCACGCTGATGTTCACGTACCTGTTCGGCGGCGCGCTCGCCGGCTCCACGCAGGCGTACGTCCAGTTCCTGCTGCCCGGCATCCTGGTGCAGACCATCCTGTTCGTGACGATCTACACCGGCTACACGCTCAACAACGACATCTCCAAGGGGGTGTTCGACCGGTTCCGGTCACTGCCCATCTGGCGGCCGTCGCCCGTCGTCGGCGCCCTGCTGGGCGATACCGTGCGCTACACGATCGCCTCGGTCATCACCATCGCGCTGGGCCTGGTGCTCGGCTTCCGGCCCGACGGCGGTTTCCTGGGCGTGGTGCTGGGCGTCCTGCTCCTCCTGGTGTTCGCCTTCGCGCTGAGCTGGACCTTCATCATCCTCGGGCTGCTGGTGCGCTCGCCCAACGCCGTGATGGGCATCTCGATGCTGGTGCTCATGCCGCTCACGTTCGCCTCCAACGTCTTCGTGGACCCCGCGACCATGCCGTCCGGCCTGCGCGCGTTCGTGGAGGTCAACCCCGTGAGCCACCTGGTCACCGCCGTGCGCGGCCTCATGGCGGGCAGTGCCGACACCTCCGAGATCCTCTGGGTGCTGATCGCGTCCGCCGCGCTCACGGCCGTGCTGGGCCCGGTCGCGATGCACATCTACCGCACCAAGTCCTGACCTTCCGGGACTCGTTGACGTGCGCCGACACCGGTAACTAGCCTCCGGGGTGGCCGGTGGTGTGCTCCACGGCGACTGCCGGCTCCTTGGCCCCGAACAAAGGAGTTCCGCCATGAGCACCCCGATCTCCCGCCGCACCGTGCTGGTCTCCGGCGCCGCCGTCGGCGCCTCGGCCCTGCTGGGCGTACCCACCGCCGCCGCGAGCGCCCCGGTCTCCACGGGGCGCGGGCGCGCCGACGCGCTGGTGACGCCCGTCGCCGAGGTCCTCGACGGCGGTGAGCAGGTGACCTCGCTCGTCGTGTCCGCCCACCGGCTGAGCCGGGTGGAGCGGTCGTCGCTGACCGGGTCGACGTTCGCGGTGCACGTCACCGCCACCAACCCGCTGACCGGGCTGGTCGCCTACGAGCAGGACCGGGTGGTCACCGCCGCGAGCTGGACGCGCCGCGGCGAGATCCTCCTGGAGCTGGAGCACGGGTGGGGGGTCGACGGCGGCAGCACGCTGCAGTACCTGGGTGCGTTCGGCCGCAACGTGGTGCTGGACCTCGATCACGCCGTGACGCAGGTCGAGCCGCTGCGTGCCCGGGGCGGGGGCGGCGCGGTCGTGCTGGACTCGTTCCGCCAGGGCGGTGTGTCCGACCCGGAGGTCGACGCGTTCAGCTACCACGCGACCACGTCGGGCCTGAACTACCGGCTGTTCTCCCCGTCGCGCCGGCGCGGCCGGGACCGCGCGGCGCTGGTCGTGTGGCTGCACGGCGGCGGCGAGGGCGGCCTGATCAACGACCAGTACGACTACTACGACAACGAGACGCAGCTGCGGGCCAACCGCGGCGCGCTCGGTTTCGCCACGCCGGAGGCCCAGGAGATCTTCGGCGGCGCCTACGTGCTCGCGCCGCAGGCGACGTCGGCCTGGATGCAGGACGGCGACGGCTTCGCGCCGCTCGTCCGGGAGGCGATCGAGGAGGTCGCCGCGGCGCACCGGATCGACCCGGGCCGGGTCCACGTGGTGGGCTGCTCGAACGGCGGGTACATGTCGCTGAAGATGGTCGCCGAGTACGGGGACGTGTTCGCCACCTCGTCGCCGATCTGCTGCGGCATCGGGCCCCGGGACGGGTCGGGCACCTACTTCATCTCCGACGCCGAGCTCGCCGCGACGACCACGCCGACGTGGCTCGTGGCCTCGGCCGACGACACCACGCTGAACGCCCAGGCGAACACCGTCTACGCCCACGAGCGGATCGACGGCTCGATCATGAGCCTGTACGAGAACGTCACGTGGGACGGGAACACCTACCCCGGGCACTGGTCGTGGATCTACGTGGCCCGGAACGACCCGCGCCACGAGGGCACGAGCATCTGGGAGTGGATGGCGTCCACACGGCGCTGAGCCGGGCGCGCCGCGGGGTCAGCGGGCGGCGTCATCGGCGTCGGCGTCGGCGGGCACGGTGACGACCACCGTGAACGTCTCGTCCCCGCGGCGCACGTCGAGCCGGCCGCCCGCCTCCGCCGCCCGGCGCGCGATCCCGTCGAGCCCCGCGCCGGCCCGGTCCTCCGCGACGGCGACGGCGCCGACGTCGTTCGAGATCTCGTAGCGCCACACCCCGTCCGCCCGCGTCAGGCTGAGGCGGGCCCGCCGCCCGCCGCCGTGGCGCAGCACGTTCGTCGTCGTTTCCCGGATCACCGGCCCCAGGGCGGCGGCCGGGGCCGAGGCCGCGTCCGGGTCCACCGTCGCCTCGGCGTCCGTGCCCGCGGCCCGCAGCAGGTCCACGGCGTTGGCGAGCTCGTCCGGCAGCGGGACGGAACGGAAGCGGGTGGCCAGGTCGCGCGTGCCCTGCCGGGCGGCGTCCACGCTGACGCGCGCGGCGCGCAGCTGCTCCATGCCCGCCTCGGGGTCGTGCGGCATGAGCCGCTCGGAGAGCTCGAGCTGGAGCGCGATCACCTGGAGGTGATGCCCCTGCAGGTCGTGGACGTCGGTGGCGACCCGCAGCCGTTCCTGCGTCGCGGCGAGGCGCGCCTCCGAGGCGCGGGCGCGGTCGAGCGTGATGAGCACGTCCCACCACCACAGCGACGAGACGGTGACGGCCGGCAGCGTCGCGGCCAGGAAGACGAGCTGGGCCCAGCCCTCACCACCCGTCTCCTCCAGGACGAGGGCGGAGTCGATCAGGGACAGCGCCACGAGCAGGGCGGTCGCGGCCAGCACCACGCGGAACCGCATGCCCGGTGGCCAGTTCAGGAACATCGCCGACTGGATCACGGGCAGGGCGCCCAGCACCCACAGATCGGTGACGAGGCCGACGGCGAGGCCGTAGGCCAGACCGAGCAGCAACGCCGGGAGGTGCCGCCGCCAGACCAGCAGGGGCGCGGCCTCGGTCCGGCGGCGGTAGTCGGCCAGGGGTACGAGCGTGGCCAGCCACCACAGGAGCCCGCCGGCCCCGACGGCCACGACCTCGGGCGTGCCGACGCCGCCCCGGACGAGGGTGTCCACCGAGACGACGACGAGGATCAGCTCGAAGAGCACGATCGCGAGCGCCATGTACCACCACGTCGCGGAGACGCTCCGGGTGAGCCGCACCTCGGCGGCGGCGGACGCTGCCGTCGCGGCGCCCGCCGACGCGGCCGCGTACCCGGGCTGGATGCTCATCCGGCCAGGTTACGGGCATGACACATGTCATGGACCGGGCCGACCCCGCGCCGGCGGCGGGGTCAGGCGACGGGCGCCCCGAGCACCTGGTGCACGGACGCGACGGCGCTCGACCCCTCGCCGACGGCGGCGGCCACGCGCTTCATCGAGCCCCGGCGGACGTCGCCGACCGCGAAGACCCGCGGCACGGAGGTCTCGAACGGGAGCGGACCGCGCCCGAGCGGCTGCCAGTGCGCGAGCGCCTCCGGCGAGACGTCGGCCCCGGTGCGGATGAACCCCGCCGGGTCCCGGTCGAGCGCCGGGAGCCACGACGTCGCGGGCTCGGCACCGATGAAGCAGAACAGGCCGCGCGCCTCGACCTGGCCGGCGGTGTCGATCGCGACCGACTCCAGGTGCCCGTCGCCGTCCAGGCCCACGATGTTCGACTCGCGGTGCACCTGGATGCGCGGGTCCTCGACGAGCCGGTCGACCAGGTAGGAGGACATCCGGGCGCCGAGGTCGCTGCCCCGGACGACGAGGTGCACCGGGCACCCGTTCGCGGCGAGGTACAGGGCGGCCTGCCCCGCGGAGTTCGCCCCGCCGACGACGACCACGGGCGACTCCGTGACCTGCTTGAGCTCCAGGGGCGTGGCCGCGTAGTGGATGCCGGCGCCCTCGAAGTCCGCCCAGCGTTCGAGGCGGAGCCGGCGGTAGGCCGCGCCCGACGCGACGATCGCGGCGCGGGCGCGGACGACCCGGCCGTCGGTGAGCGTCACGGCGAGCTCGTCACCGGCCGAGGTGAGCGCGGCCGTCTCGCACGGGGCGCAGACGCGCACCCCGAACTTGATGGCCTGCAGCGTCGCCTGCCCGATCAGGGCGCCTCCGCTGACCCCGAAGGGGAAGCCGAGGAAGTTCTCGATGCGGGACGTCGACGCGGCCTGCCCTCCGGGGGCGATCGCCTCCAGCAGCAGCGTGCTCAGCCCTTCCGACGCGGCGTAGATCGACGCCGCGAGGCCGGCCGGGCCGCCGCCGATCACGACGAGGTCCACGACGTCCTCGTCGGTGGCCTCGTAGCTCAGCCCGAGCTGCTCGGCGATGATCCCGGGCGTCGCCCGGACGATCGGCTCGCCCTGGACGAAGGCGATGGGCAGGTCGTCGACGGCGTAGTCGTGCAGCGGGTGCGTCAGGGCGGCGTCGGGGTCGAGGGGGACGGCGGTGTGGACCAGGTCGAGGCGTTCCGCGAAGCGGCGCAGCGCGAGGAACTCCCCCGAGGCCTCCAGCCCCACGAACTTGAGGGTCAGCGCCGCGGGGCCGCGCCGCAGCAGCTCCCGCCGGGCCCACAGGGCGTGCAGCACGGCGTCGCCGAGCTCGTCCTCCTGGGCCAGGATGCGGCGCAGGTCCGGGCGGCCGAGGAACCAGACCCGGCCCGGTCCGGTCGCCCGCGCCGAGAGGAACGCGCTCTGTCCGTTGAGCAGCCCCAGCTCGCCGACGAACGACCGCGGCCCCATGGTGGCGACGACCTCCTCGCCGACCCAGCGCAGCGCGTCGCGGACCACCTCGATCTCGCCGGACTCGACCAGGACCATCGGGTAGTCGCGCTCGCCGGACCGGAAGACGTAGTCCCCGCGCTCGACGTCGCGCGGCGTGGCGCGGGCGACGAGCTTCTGCCACTGGGCGTCGGTGAGCCGCAGGTCGAGTGCCGGATCGGTGAGCTGCTGGTCGGTCGTCGTCATCTCAGCCTTCCTCCGCGGGGCAGGCGGCCATGATATCGCCGGCACCCCGCCCACGGCGGGGCGCGCTCGGGCGGGCCGGCGTCAGGCCCGCCGCTCGTCGAGCGCCGTCGCCAGCGCGGCGAGGGACCGCCCGGCGACGGCCGGGACCGTCACGCCGTGCAGCACGTCCAGGTCCGCCGCCTCCGGGGCGCTGCCCGCGGCGCCGCACAGCGCGCCGACCAGCGCGGGCAGGCTGTCCTGGTGCCGGGTGACCGACAGCGCCAGGGGCAGAGCCGTCTCGTGGTCGCCCTCGGCGAGCACGAGGATCGCGACGGCGAGCGGCAGGGTCTCCGCGACCGTGCCGGGGTGGCTGTAGGTGCGCGGGGCGAACCGGGCCACGAGCGGCGGGACCGCCGCGAAGGGCGAGCGCGCGTCGCCCGCGATCCGCAGCGCGTCGCGCACGCCGTCGGCGAGCCAGTCGTCGGCCGCGAGGTCCTCGTCGACGGCGCCCAGGGCGTCCCCGACCGGCGCACCCTGGAGCAGGTGGCCCAGGAGGCGAGCGAACGCGGCGGCCGCGTGCACCCCGACGGCGTCGTGCGTGATCGTCGCGTAGGTGCGGGCCAGCCCGGCCGCCGACGCCGGGTCGGCGGTGGCGATCGCCACGGCCAGCGCCCCGGGCAGTGCCGTGTCGTCGTAGAACGCCGGGTTGTCGGCCCCGGTGTGGGGCGGGCGCAGGCCGGCCGCCGCGTTGAGCAGCGCCGAGCGCTGCGCGGCGCCGGTCCAGGTGTCAGGCGTGTCGAGCAGGGCGCGCCAGGTGTCGAACAGGCCGTCCTGGTCCCACCCCGGAGCCTCCAGCAGCACCCGGGCAGCGACTGCGAACGTCTCGGCGTCGTCCGTCGCCACGAGCGCCGGCGAGTCCACGGCGGTCAGGACGAACGGCACCACCGGGCGCAGCACCCTGGACTCGTCCAGCTCCAGCGCCCCCTTGCGGAGCATCTGCCGCACCCACGGGTCGCGGACGGTCCGGTGCTCGCCGGCCGGCGCCCCGAGGGCGTCGCCCAGCGCCAGCCCGTGCACGGCGCCGACGGCGCGGTCGAGTCGGTGGGTCATGCTCGGTTCTCCTTGTCACGGTCCGCGGCCGCACGCTCGGCCAGCGCGTCGGCCAGGTCCACCAGGTCGGTGCCGGCCGTCGCGGCGATGCACTGGCCCGTCACGGACCGCACCTGGGCGACGTGCGCCGGGTCGAACGCGCCCCGACCGTGCAGGGCGCCGGCGACCGCACCGGCCATCGCCGCGATCGTGTCGGAGTCGCGGCCGATGTTGACGCCCGACTCGATGACGCCCGTCGTCCCGTCATTCGCCCGCAGCAGGCCGATGGTCAGCGCGACGGCCTCGGGAGCGACGTCGGCCCACATGTAGTGCCGCAGCGGGATCGCCTCGAAGAGGGCCTCCTCGGCCTCCTCCGGCGAATCGGCGCGGGCCGCGATGTCGAGCGCGCGGCGGGCCGTGCGGGCCGACCAGGAGTCGGCGGGCATGGCCGCGAGCATGGCGTCCAGCACGGGGTCGACGTCGTCCTCGACCATGGCGACGGCCACGCCGGCGGCGATCGCCTGGGCGCACCAGACTCCGTCGCGCGAGTGGCTGACCTGCGCGTCGGCGCGGGCCATCCGGATCGCGAGGGCGGGGTCCCCGGCGGCGTAGACGCCGATCGGGGCGACCCGCATGGCGGCGCCGTCGCTCCAGGTCTCGGCGTTGCGCTGCCCGCTGGCGGGCGGCGTCATGCCCGCGTGGAGGTTGGCGATCGCGATCATCTCGCTGAAGCCCGCGCGGTTGAAGCCGGTGCGCTGCGCCTCCAGCGCCTCCAGCCAGGTGTCGGCCACCACCTCGGACGTGAGGTCCGCGCCGGCGCGCAGCACACCGCGGGCGCACAGGACGGCGTACTCGGTGTCGTCGGTCCCGGCGGCGTCGGGGTCGACGAAGCCGCGCACCCGGCCCCACTTCTCGCGGATCGCGGGAAGGGTCATGCCCTCGGTCGGTGCGCCCATCGCGTCACCGATCGCCAGGCCGAGCAGCGCTCCGCGCGCACGGTCGTTGTTCATGCTCCTCCGGTCCTCGGCTGTCATTTCTCCGGCTTCGTTGCCGCAGAACGCAACGTTTTGCATGCAGCAAGCAGGCTGAGCATGCGTGGCGCCGAGGTGTTTGCGCACCTGTTTGCGCTTGTGTCTTGCATCACAGGGTGAGTTTGCAGGATGCTACTCCAAAACCTTTTGCGCACGCCGAGGCGCACGACGGGTCGACGAGGAGCGGGTGATGGTCGGAATACGCGAGGTGGCCGAGGTCGCGGGCGTGAGCATGTCGACGGTCTCCCAGGTCGTCTCCGGGAACCGGCCCGTCTCGGCGGCGACCCGGGCCCGGGTGGAGGCCGCGATCACCCACCTCGGGTATCGCGCCCACCCCGGCGCGTCGCAGCTCCGCGGCGGGCGCACCGGCACGATCGCCCTGATCGTCCCGACCCTGGAGAACCCCTTCTACCCGCTGGTGGCCGCCGGCATGCAGGACGTGCTCGTGCCCCGCGACATCCTGCTGACCGTCACCGACGCCAGCGGCATGGACCGGTCGGCGAGCGCCATCCACCGCCTCCTGTCGCGCCGCGTCGACGCGATGGTCGCCGCGCCGTTCGGCATCCCGGCGGCCGGCCTGGCCGAGCTGCACGACGCCGGGATCCCGTTCGTCACCCTCGGTGAGGAGCCGCCGGGCGGCGGTGACTACGTGCACAGCGACGACGTCCGCGGCGCACGCGACGTCACGGCGCACCTCATCGCGCGCGGACGGCGGCGCATCGCCTTCCTCGGCGGCGAGGAGTCGGTGATCCCCACCCAGCAGCGCCTGGAGGGGTACCAGTCCGCGCTGCGCGCGGCGGGTCTGCCGCTGCGCGACGACGACGTGGTGTTCACGCGCTACACGCGCCAGGGCGGTCGCGACGGCGCCGCCGCGCTGCTGGACCGGGACGACAAGCCCGACGCCATCGTCGCGGCCAACGACCTGATCGCCATCGGCGTGCTCGACGCGACCAGGGTCCGCGGCCTGCGCGTGCCCGAGGACGTGGCGCTGACCGGTTACGACGACATCGACGCGGCGTCCCTGGTCAACCCGCCGCTGACCACCATCGAGAACCCCGCCCGCGAGATCGGGCGCGCGTGCGCGCGCTTGCTGCTGGAACGGCTCGACGGCGAGGTCACCGAGGTGACGCGCGCCGTGGGCCTGTCCAACCGTCTGATCGTGCGCGACTCGACCTGACCGCACCTCCGCAGTTCGTTCCACCTGCTCTATCCGCCAGGCACCATCCACCCTCGCGAGAGAGACACGAGAACCTTGAGAATCCCGAAGCACGCACTGGCTCCTGTCGGCTTCGCCGCCGCGCTGACGGTCGCCCTGGCCGGCTGTGTGAGCAGCAGCGGCGGCGGCAGCGACAGCGGCGGCGACGTCACCTACTGGGGCGCGTTCTACGCGCCGACCACCGAGGAGGCGTTCCAGGAGATCTTCGTCGACTCGTTCAACGCGGAGAGCGACGTGCAGGTCGACATGGAGGTGAAGGAGCTGACCACCATCGGCCAGCTCACCGACACCGCGGTCTCGGCCGGCCAGGCCCCCGACATCGTGTACTCCGACGGCCCGTCGTCGGCCTCCGACTTCGCCCGCGCGGACCGGACGATCGCGCTGGACGAGTACGCCGACGAGTACGGCTGGAAGGACACGTTCCTGCCCTGGGCCTACGAGCTCAGCACCGTGGACGACAAGGTCTCGTCGGTCCCGGCCAGCTACGGGTCGATGGTCCTGTACTACAACACCGAGGTCTTCGAGGAGCACGGCTGGACCCCGCCGACCACGCTGGCGGAGTTCGAGAAGGTCGCCCAGGAGGCGGACGAGGCGGGCATGGTGCCGCTCGGCGGCGGCAACGCCGGCTACCAGGGCATGAGCGAGTGGCTCGTGACGGCCGTGTTCAACGCGGCGGTCGGGCCCGAGAAGATCCACGACGTGCTGACCGGCGAGGCGTCGTTCACCGACCCGGAGTTCGTCTCCGCGATCGAGCTGATCCAGGACTGGATCGACAAGGGCTGGCTGGCCGGCGGCGCCGAGTCCTACTTCACCACCGACGACACCGCGAACGTGACCGGCCTGGCCAACGGCACCACGGCCATGTACCTGAGCGGCACCTGGTCGTTCAACTCGCTCTCCGAGGTGTTCGAGGACCCGTCGACGTGGGGCTGGGCGCCCCTGCCGTCGCTGAGCGACGCGGTCGAGCCCGGCGTGTTCCCCCTGGCGATCGGCACCGCGCTGTCGGTCAGCGCCGACTCGGCCGACCCCGACGCCGCGGCGTCGTTCATCGACCACGTGGCCGGCGACGTCGACCGGGCGCTGTCGTACACGGCGCGTACGGGCGAGAACCCGCCGCCGCTGGCCGTGAGCGCCGACCAGTTCCCCGAGGAGGTCGACGAGCGCACGGTCCAGCTCTACAGCCAGATCCCCGAGTCGACCAACGTGGGCTACGCGACCTGGACCTTCTTCCCGCCCAAGACCGACTCCTACCTGATCACCGAGTTCGACAAGGTCGTGACCGGTGACAGCACCGCCGAGCAGTACCTGTCCGGGATGCAGGACGTGTTCGACGAGGAGTTCGAGGCCGGTGCCACCCTGACCCCGTTCACCCCCCAGACCGGGGACTGACGGGTGACCACCGAGACGGCGACCACCGGGGCCGCGCTGGCGGCGGCCCCGGTGCGTCGCGGACCGCGGCCGGCCCTCCGGGGCCGGCCGCTGGGGGCCAGGAGGCAGCGCCGGCTGCTCGCCTGGGTGTTCGTGGCGCCGCTGCTCGTGGTCAACCTCCTCGTGATCACGGGGCCGGGCCTGGCCTCCGTGTACTACTCGTTCACCGACTGGGACGGGCTGAGCACGCCCCGGTTCGTGGGCCTGGCGAACTACGCCGAGATGCTCCGGTCCGGAGCGGTCGGCGGCGCGCTGGTGCACAACGTCGTGTGGACCCTGTTCTTCCTGGTGGTCCCGATGACGATGGCGCTGGTCGGCGCGTTCCTGCTGTCCCGGCTGCGCCGGCACCAGGCGTTCTTCCGCGTCCTGTACTTCATCCCGTACGTGCTGGCCACCGTGGTCTCGGCCGCCGTCTGGCGCCAGATCATGGACCCGGACGGCGGGATCGGCGCCGCCCTGGCGACCCTGGGCATCCCGTTCCTCGCCGACGTGAACTTCCTCGGCAACCCGTCCCTCGCCCTCGGCTCGGTGGCCTTCGTGAACACCTGGCAGTGGTGGGGCTTCCTGCTCGTGATCTTCCTGGCCTCGATGCAGTCGGTGGACCCGGCGCTCTACGAGGCCGTGCGGCTCGACGGCGCCGGGCCGGTGCGCGAGTTCTGGCACATCACGCTGCCGATGATCCGGCCGACGCTGGTGTTCCTGGGCCTGATGACCGTGATCTGGTCGTTCCTCGTCTTCGACTACGTCTACGTGCTGACGCAGGGCGGCCCCGCGGGCTCCACCGACGTGCTCAGCACGGTGCTCTACCGCGAGGCCTTCCAGAACCAGCGCCACGGGTACGCCTCCGCCGTCGCGATGCTGCTCTCGGCCATCAGCGCCGCCACCGTGCTCGGCTACCTCGCGCTGCGCCGACGACTGCGATGGGACATCTGATGGCCGGCACCACCCGCGGCGCGCGGCCCGTCACGTGGGTCGTCCTCGGGCTGCTCGGCGTCTACGCGCTGGGGCCGCTGCTCGTGTTCGCCTCGAACTCGCTCAAGTCCGCCCGCGAGATCGACAGCAACCCGCTGGGCCTCCCGCAGTCCTGGAGCTGGGGCAACTTCGCCGTGGCCTGGGAGCGCGCCCACATGGGCGGAGCGCTCCTGAACAGCCTGGTCATCGCGGTGGCCACCGCGGCGGGTGTCGCGCTGATCGCCACCCTGGCCGCCTACGCCATGACTCGGCTGGACCTGCCCGGCGGGGGCGCCTGGATCCTGTGGCTGCTGGTGTCCTCGTCGCTGCCGATCCAGCTCTTCCTGGTCCCGCTCGTGAGCTGGTGGTCGACGCTCGGCCTCTACAACCAGCCCGTCGGCCTGATCATCATCTACTGGGCCGTCTACAGCCCGTTCGCCACCCTGCTCGTGCGGGCGTTCCTGATCGGCATGCCCCGGGAGTACGAGGAGGCCGCCCGCCTGGACGGCGCCGGCGAGCTGGGCGTGTTCGCCCGCATCGTGCTCCCCATGATCCGGCCCGCGGTCCTGACCGCGGCGCTCGTGTCCGGGCTGCAGGCCTACAACGAGTTCATGCTCGCGGTCACCTTCATCCAGGACCGCGACTTCCAGCCCGTCGCACTGTCGCTCTACTCGTTCCAGCAGGGGTTCACGACCGACTGGTCCCTGGTCAGCGCGGCCGGGCTGATCATGGCCCTGCCCGTCGTCGTGCTCTTCCTGACCATGCAACGCACCTTCATCGACGGCTACGTCTCCCGCGGGATCGCCGTATGAGCCGCCCGTCAACGCCTCAAGAGCCCCGACCAGCCCAAGGAGTGTCCATGCCTTCCGCGAAGGAAATCCTGCGCACCACCGCGGCCGACCAGATCGACCTCGGCCTGGTGGACCTCGTCACCGTCGAGAACTACAACCGCCTGGTCGGCGCCATGCTGGTGGCCAGCGACAACCACCGCCTCATGATGGAGGACCTCGGCGACGACCGGATCCACCTGTGGTCGTGGACCCCTTGGGTCGACGGCCGGTTCGGCGAGACCGGGATCACCCGGGACGAGGTCGTCGCCCGGTTCGCCGTCCAGCAGTGGCTCACCGACGCGCCGCCCATCCAGCGCGAGCAGGAGTACGACATCTCGTCCGTGCTGTCGGCCGACGAGGACTGGCGCTGACCGGTCGGGTGAGCTAGTCGGCACGGTAGCGGTGACCCTCCGTGATGTTCACCGCGACGAACCGGCGCTCGCCGCCCGTACCCGGGTCGAGCTCGGCCAGGACGTACAGGTCGTAGCGGCCCTCGGACAGCCGGTCCCCCGCGTCCGCGAGGCAGGTCCGGTCGGGCTCGCCGACGGGCAGCTCGGCGAACGCCTGGCGTTCGCCGTCCCCTCGGAGGCGCACCGCCGGCTCGGACCAGACGTCGGTGCCGACGTCGACCACCCGCCCGTCCAGCAGCCAGACCAGCGTGAACGGGGTGCGGGTGGTGTCGGCGGGCTCCTCGTGGGCGTCGTGGAAGGTGAGGCTGATGCTCCTCGCGCCCTTCCCGACCAGCACGGCACCCGCCGCCATCCCCTGGATCGTCGCGACGCCCGGGATGTCCTCCGCGAGCGCCCCGCAGGCCAGGTCCGTGCCGGCCAGCCACGGCGGCTGGTAGCCGTCCCGGATCTCGACGGGCAGCGGCCGCACCTCCGGGACCTCGATCGCGGGGACATCCATGGTCACCGGCTCGCTGAGGGCCAGGCCGACGGCCCCGGCGCCGTCGGACCACCACACGGCCGCGTACACGTCGTAGGTGCCGGCCGGGCGCTGCTCCAGGTACTCCTCGGACAGCCCCAGGTCCATGGTCCAGGGGCCGCACGCCGTGGTGGGCGCCGCGTCCGCCCGGCCGACGGCCGACGCGCCGGCCTCCGGCAGCTCGTACGCGTCTCGGCCCACGGCGGGGCCGAGGCCGAGGTCGACCACCCTGCCGTCCTGGGCGAAGACCAGCAGCGGTGACGTGCCCTGGAGCGCCGGTCCGGCGGCGGCGTCCCGGGTGATCCGGACAGGCGCCTCCAGCCGCGCGCTCTCCCCCTCGTCGCCCTCCACCACCCTCGCGTCACCGGTGAGCGCGATCATCACCTCGTCGGACGACGACCCCAGGCTCGCCACGTCCGCGCCGCACTCGAACGTCGGGTGGTCCCGCCAGCCGGACGGCGCCCAGCCCTCGGCGCCGACGTCGGACACGGCCGAGGCGTCGGGGCTCGGCGTGGCCGGCGGCACCGGCTCGGACCGCAGGCGCCCGGGACCCCACACCGCGGCGAACGCCAGCAGCACGACCAGCACCATCGCACCGCCCGCCACGGCACCGACCTTCGCGGCACGACGGCGGCGCACCGCACCCGTCACGGCGCCGAGGCGCTCGTCGAGCGCGGTCTCCAGCTCCGGCACCGAGATCTCCGCGAGCGCCTCGCGCAGCACCTCCGTCGCGTTGGACAGGTGCCGCTTGATCGTGCCCGGCCGCGTCCCCAGGGTGCGCGCGACCTGCGCGATGGTCATGTCCTCGAAGTACCGCAGGACCACCGCCTCCCGCTGCCGGGGCGAGAGCCGGGTCAGCGCCCTGGCGACGTCGACGCGGGCCGTCGCCACCCGCTCGGCGGCCGGCGCGCTCTCCTCGTCGGCGAGCAGGTGCTTGAGGCCCGACCAGTGGTTCCCGCGCCGGTACCGGTCCAGGTAGATGCTCAGGATCGCGCGCCGCACGTACGCCTCCGCGTTGGTCAGCCGGGGCTGCTCCAGGTCGATGACCTGCTGCCCCGTGTCGGATGCCGCCGGCGGACGGCGCAGGCGGGAGTACACCTTGACGAGCGCGTCCTGCACCAGGTCCTCGGCCGCACCCCGATCGCGGCACAGGGTGTACGCGTACCCGACGAGCGCGCCGCCGCGCCGCTCCACCAGCTCCGTGAGCTCCGACTCCCACTGCGCCATGCCCGGCCCCTTTCCCTCTCATGGTCCTAGACGGACGGGAGGGGCAAAAGGACGACGCCGATACCGAGGCGATCGCGGGCGAGGTCTGTCAGGCCTGACCGACCAGGCGCTGGACGAACAGCACCGTCTCGTCCGGGACCTCGCCCGCGTACGTCCCGGACGCGTTCGCGCGCAGCTCCGCCGCGGACCGCTCGGCCGCCCGGGCGTCGGCCCCCTCGCCCAGCCGGTCCAGGACGGGAGCGCACCTGTCGAGCGTGGCGGCAAGGGTCCGCTGCGGCTCCGGGTCGCCCTCGTCCGCGAGGCAGGCGTGGTACGCGAGGCCGACGGCGCGCCCAAGCAAGCGGAACGCGTCGTCCCGGTGGCCGGTCCCGGCCTTCAGCCCGGCGAGGGTCGGCAGCGTCGCGCACAGCGGACCCGTGAAGGCGGGATCGTCGTCCCGCATGACCTCGCCGACGATCATCGCGGCGCCGAGGCAGAACAGGGCCCAGTTCGACGCGCCGCCGTCGTCGAGCTCGCGGCCCGCCTCGTCGCACCAGTGCATCAGCTCGCGGAGCAGACCCCGCTCGGCGGGGTCGATCTCCTCGCGGACCAGGGCGAGGTGGCCGTGCCGGTACCAGGAGCCGTACGGCGAGTCGATCACCGCCGTGGCGGCGAGGAGCGCGCCGGCGACCACGTCGAGCGGCACGATCAACCGGATGCCGTCCCGCTCGGCCCGCGCCGAGACGACGAGCGCCTCGGCGAGATAGCGGGCGGCGGCGAACGGTAGTCCCGCGTCGTTGCACAGGTCGCCGAGGGACGCGAGCGCGAGCGCCAGGTTCGGCACGCCCGCCGGGTCCTGCGCCGCGCCGACGCGAGCGACCGCCAGGGCCTCCTCGGCCGGGACCATGGCCACGCGGGGTCCCTCGCGGTCGAACAGACGGCGCGAATCGGCCTGGAGGGCCACGAGCCGGCGCGTCATCCGCTCGACGTCCGCAGCGGGCACGGTGTGGTCGGGAAGGTCGCCCTCCACCGCCCGGGGCGCGATCTCCGCGCCCTGCAGCAGCGCCCGCGCCTCGTCGTCGCGCCCGAGCTGGGACCAGCAGGCAGCCAGTTCCCGGAGGGCCTCCCGGGTGCGTGGAGCTCCCCTGCCGTCGAGGTTGGACCGGATGCCGAGGGCGAGCCTCAGCAACGGCTCGGCGTCGCGGTGGCGTCCGGCGAGGACCGCCGACCGGACCGAGCCCGCGAGCGCATGCAGCTCGTCCGCCACGCGGTGCCGGAACTCCCGCAGCCGCCCCCGCTCCTCGACCGTCAGCCCCGCGTCAGGGAGGTCGAGCAGGGCGACCGCCCGGGCGATCGCCGCGGCGTCGGACGACGTGTCGCTCCCGGTGCCCGGGTCGGCACCGCGGACGACCGTCCGGTCGACCTGCCGGCGCAGCTCCTGGCGGGCGAGCTCGGCGTCGAGGAGCCGCACCCACGGTGCACCGATGTCCTCTGCCGCGTCGCCGACCGCCAGGTCGGTGCCCGTGCCGGCGGGCGCGGCGCCCTCCGGTGCGGCGAGGTCGAGGGGCGCGCCCTCGGCGGGGAGCTCCAGCTCCCAGTCCAGCACCCAGTCCCGCAGCCTGCCCCGGCTGTCGAAGGTGGTCAGCGCGGCGCCGTCAGGGGCGAGCACGAGGTCCTCCGCCTGGTGCGGCGCCAGCTCGACGGACCGGACCAGCTCCCCCGTGGCCAGGTCCCACAGGTCGACCAGGTAGTCCCGGGCGACGGCGGCCAGGTCGAAGCCGGGCGTGACCGTCATGGCGGTCACGCGGACCACCCCCTCCGCCAGCGTCGTGGTGCACCGCCCGCTGTCGAGGTCCCAGGTGCGCAGGGCACCCGCCCGGTCGACCGTGAGCGCCCAGCGCCCGTCGGCGCTGATCGCCACCCGCCCGCCGTGCCGGTCGAGGTCCCACATCTCGGCGCGCCCTGGCTTGTGGGTGGTGACGTAGCCGGAGTGCGGCCCGGCGCTCGTGGGACGGCCCCCGCGAGGTGGGCTCAGCACGGCGAGCGTCGCGCCGTTGCGCGGGCTCCACAGGCGCAGCTCGTCGTCGGTCGTCCAGAGCACGGCGCGGTGCCCGGTGCGGCTGAGGGCGGCCCGGTGCGCCCACGCGTCGTCGAACCGCAGGGCCTGCAGGGGCGCCCCGGAGGTGAGGTCCCAGGAGCGGACGCTGCCGTCCTCGGCGCTGGACAGGCCGATCTGGCCGCCCGGGGCGATGGCCAGCGCCCGCACGGAGCCGTGGTGCGTGTCGGCAAGGGCGAGCAGCCCGCGGTCGACGTCGATGATGCCCACCTCGCCGGCCGGTGAGCCGGTCAAGGCCACGCCCCGGCCGGCCGCGGCGACCAGCGGGGGGCTCCTGTGGGCCTCGACCAGGTGGCGCACGGAGCCGTGCGCGGCGTCCCACACGATCACCCGGGCGTCGGATGCCGCGGACACGGCGACGGCGCCGTCCGCGCTGAGGGCGGCGGCGGTGACGGGTCCGGCGTGCAGGCGCAGCGGGCGATCCGCCCCGGGCGCGGTCCGGTCGACGATCCACGGGGTCCGGTGCCGGGGGCTGTGGGCGAGGATCAGCGGTCCCTCGGACACGGCACCCAGCCGCCAGTCCTGGCCCGGCGGTGCCCGCAGCTCCCGCACGGGCCAGGCGTCCCGGAGGCGCAGTCGCCGGGCACGGGTCCCGAGGCGCCGCCATTGTTCGGTGAGCCGCGGATCGCGGCGCAGGCCGGGGAGGTCGCGCGCCTCCTGGACGACCTGGGCCGCCTCCTGGAGGCGCCCGGCGGCGGCGAGGCTCGCGGAGCGCGCGAGGGCGCGGCCCGCCGCGTCGGACTCGGCGGAGAGCAGGACCGCGTCCCGCGGGCGGGTATAGCTCCAGGGGACCTGCACCGACTCGGGCCGGTGTTCCACCGTGGCGGTGCTCCCGTGCGCGCTGAGGGCCACCCGCCCGGCGTGGTCGACCGCGGACAGGTCGCCCCGGTACGTTCCCGTGTGCAGGCACCGCCCGACGACGAGGTCCCACCACGCGCCGGCCCCGTACGCGTACCGGCCGTCGCCGCTCGGGGCGAGCGGCCAGCGCGCGCCCCGGAGCTGGGCCGTCGACCTCCGGGGTGCGGCATGGTCGGCCTCGCTCGCGCGGGGCAGGCCGTCCCCGGCCGGCGCGAACACCCGGACGGACCCGTCGTCGGCGACGGCGAGCGCCGTGCTCCCCGCCGCGATGAGCCGGACGTCGGCGTTCCAGCCGTGCAGCTCCTGGCGGTCGGCCGGGTCGCCGATCGTCGAGAGGACCACGCGGGCGCCGTCGTGCAGGTCGGCGCGCCGGTTGCCGGTCGGGTCCAGGGCGAGGGGTCGGACGGCGCCGGTGGGGTCCGGCGGCTCCCACGTGTCCTGGACCACGCCCGTGACCGGGTCCCAGGTGCTGGCCCGTCCGTCGGTCCCGAGCGTGACGACCCGCGCCCCGTCGGGCGTGACGGCCACGGCACGGACGCGCTCGAGCCGCGACCCGAGGCGCACGGGCGCCGCCGGCGGCGCGAGGTGCCAGACCCTCGCGTACCCGATGCCGTCGAGCACGACCGCGTAGGAACCGTCGGGAGCAAGCACGACGGCGACACCGCCGTTCTCGGCCACCGGGACCGCGGTCCGGCGGTCGCCCGTGCCGAGGTCCCAGACGCGCAGCACGCCGCCCTGGTCCAGGGTCGCGCCGACGGCGCCGTCCGCGCTGACCGCGACCGACACGATGTCGGACGCGTGCCCGTCCAGGACCAGTACGGGCGCCGGGTCGCCGCGTTCCCGGTCAAGCAGCCCGAGCAGGTGCTCGTACGTGCCGTCGTCGTCCCCGGTGCCGTGGTCGCCCGCGCCGGCCGCCAGCAGCTCGTTGCGGACCTCGACGTCGTCGGCCCGGCCGTCCCGCCAGCGGTGGAGGCCGCGGTTGTACACCGTGTGCAGGTGCCGCGGGTCCACGTCGAGCGCCTGCTCCCAGAGCCGCTCGGACTGGTCGGGGCGCCCGAGGTCGAGCATGGACAGCGCCCGGTTCGAGAGCCCGTCGGCCAGCAGCCGCGCCGCGGACGGGAGCCGCCGCGGGTAGTCGCGGCCCGTCAGTTCGGGGTACAGGGCGACCAGCCGCTCGGCCAGGGTCCCGAGGTCGGCCGGCCGTGCGGCGGGATCCGGGTCGAGGCACTCGGCGAGCAGGTCGGCCACCTGGACGGGTAGCGCCGGCAGCCCGTCCACGGCGCCGCGGCGGCGCAGCTCGGCGAGGACCGTACCCGCCTCCTCGCCGCTCCGGTCCGGACGCTCGCCGCGGAACAGCTCGACCACGGTCACCGCCCAGGACCACACGTCGGTCGCCGTGGTCAGCACGGTCCGGGCGGCGGCCTGCTCGGGCGACCGGTACGGCATGCTGAACCCGACCGGTCGGGCGGCAGTACCTGCCGCACCGTCCGGCGTCGCGCCGGCGAGGCGACGCATCCTGGCGAGGCCGAAGTCGGTCACCTTGACCGTCCCATCGGCGGCGAGCATCAGGTTGGCGGGCTTGACGTCCCGGTGGACCATGCCCTGGCCGTGGGCGAACGCCAGGCCCCAGGCGGACTGGATCGCGACGTCGAGCACGGACCCGACCGGGTCCTCCGCGTAGAGCCGGCGGGACTTGACGGCCTCCGCGACGCTGCCGCCGGAGGCCCACTCCGCGAAGACGGCGGGGGTGCTCCCGATGCGACGGACGTAGGCGCAGTTCACGACATGGGGATGGACCCCCAGGCCCGCCCAGGTCTCCGCCTCGGTCTCGAACTCGCGCACCGCGTCGGGCGAGTGCAGCAGGGCCGCGCGCGGCACCTTGACGGCCAGGTCGATCCCCCAGACCGGGTGGTGCACCCGGTAGACGACGCCCATGGCGCCCTTGGCCTTGCCGCGCACCACCTCGTAGAGGTCGAGGACGACGTCGCCGGGCCGCCAGTCGGACGAACCGCCGGTACCCGGCACGCCGGCTCAGTCCACCAGCGCGACGTACAGGGGCGTGCCGAGCAGCACCGGCTGCGGGGCGCCGGGGCGGCCGGCGTCGCCGTGCAGCAGGCGCTTGGCGACGAACTCGAAGTTCTGCGTGGGGCCTTTCAGGCCCGCGACCGCCTTTCTCACGGTCTCCAGCGCGTCGAGGTCGCCGTCGATCTCACCCTCCACCGCGTCCACGACGAGCTCGTCCTCCAGCTCCGACGCCGCGATGCCGTCGAGGATCGTCGGGGTGACCGAACCGGCGGAGAACGCCGCGTCCGCGGTGCGCGGGCCAAGCACGTGACGGCTGGACCCGCCCAGGCCGACCGACGTGCCCTCCCAGGTGCCGCCGAAGAAGGCCAGCGGGCCGCTGAGCTCGGTCGGGATCACCCGCCAGCGCATCGGCATCAGCCCCCAGAAGAAGCTCTCCGGGGCGTCCAGCGACCCGATCGACCGGGTGTCGCTCAGGTGGCGCAGCACCTGTTCGAGCCGGGCGATCCGGGCGGACCCCGCCTCGGCCACTGCCGTCCGGCGGGCGCCGAACACCTTGAGGCCGATGGAGAACTCCGTCTGGTGCCCGTCGGTCGAGCCAGGATCGATCTGCTGCAGCAGCATGTCGACCTTCACGTCCGAGACGTACTGGTAGTAGCTCGCTGACACCGTGGCTCCTCGATCGGGGTTCGGGTGCGCTCGGCGTCGCGTCGACCTCGACATGAGCGTCAGCCGACCATGCTATCGGCCCGCCGCGCCGCGGGACCTGCGAGAACGGGGGCTGACAACGGCACGATCTGCGGGATGATGGGGCGCATGCCCTTCGGGACGCGAGGACGCGACGCCGATGCCAGCCGCCCTACTCTCCGGACCGACTACCGTCCCGCGGCCTTCGGCCCGCCCGGCGGCGACGGCGCCCCGCACGACGAGGTCTCCCGCTTCGTCGAGCACGCGCTCGCCGCGGGCGGCGACCTCCTCCTGGGGTCGGACGCCGCGCTGGCGGAGCATCTCGGGGCGCGCGCGAGCGCCCCGATGCACCTGGCCGCCGACCTCTGCGACGGCCCGGGTCGCGAGGCGATCGTCCAGGGGCTGGCGGCGCACGGGACGGACGAGGCCCGGGCGGTCCTGTACGCGTTGGCGGCAGCCAACGACGGCGAGATCGAGGAGCTGGCCGGGGCGGCCGCGCAGTCGATGGCCGCTCCTCCCGTGGACCCGCCCTGGTTGGTCGAGGCCCGGGCGCCGATCGAGCTGCTGCGCGTCGTCGGCCTGGTCGGCCGCCGGGACCCGGCCGAGCAGGCCGTGCTGTACGTCTTCCGGCGCGCACGCCGGACGCACGGCTTCCTGGCCGAGGTCGAGGAGGGCGTCGAGCTGCCCCGGCAGATCACGTGGTCCTCGGACAAGGGCGCGTCGGACTGGCTCCGGGAGCTCAGGAAGGGGACATGGACCAACGGGATCCCCTACCGGGTCAGCTTCGACGACGTCGGCCGGGGCGCCGACCTGCTCGAAGGCATGATGCACAACACCGTCCTCGCCCAGCTGCGGGAGCTGGACGACTGGCCGCTCGCCGCCGACCTGGTGCGCTCCGGGACGTTGCCGAGCCTCCCGTCGCTCCTCGTGCTCCTGCGGAAGTCGCTGACCTCGGCGCTCGGGCTCGACGAGTGGGCCTACCTCCCCGGGACGCCGTGGGCGCCGTGGCGGCCCGTCAGCTCGGTCCGGTCCCGGCCGGCCGCCCATACCGCCGAGGGCCGCGTCCTCACCACGGTGTCCACCGAGAAGGGCCTCGGTCCGGTCCGGGAGCTCGCCAGGTCCTCCGCACCGCTCCGGCAGGCCGTGGACGACCTGTACGCGGCCGAGGCGCTCGCCCTGGCGAGAGGTGACGGTTCGGCGGCCGCCGACGCGGCGCTCCGGGTGGTGCGGTTCGAGACGCTCGACCGGCCCGACCTCGTCCCGGTGCTGGCCTGGGCGCTGGCGTCGGCGGGGCAGACCGCGCTGGTCCGGTCGTCGTCCGTCGAGGCCGTCGTGCGGTTCACCGAGGCCGAGGAGCTGGTCGCCGGCGACGAGGACCCGGTGGTCGACCCGACCGAGCTGCGCCGAGGGACCAGCATCGCCGCCCAGCTCCTGCACTTCCGGCTGCACGGCATGCTGACGCAGGTCGGGGCGGCCGAGGTGCTGTCACGCCTGCCCGACCCGGAGGTGGAACAGGCTCCCCGGCTCATGGAGCGGCTCCGGAGCATCGGCGGCACCTTCGTGGCCTCCCGCCAGTGGGAGCCCGCGACCCTCTGCCTGGACGCCGCGGGCCTGCTCGGTTTCGTCACCCGCGACGTCAGCCCCGTGCACCGGCTCGCCTACGTCCAGGTGATCGGCGCGATCGCCGACTCGAAGGCCCGCCAGGGGGACCTCCTGCTGGGACTGCGGGCGACGTCGGACGGGCTCGGCGAGGCGATCGAGGCACTGACGACCGAACCGGGTCCGGCGAGCATCAGGATCCTGCGGGCCGCGCTGGGCATGGAGGCCCTGATGCCCCTGCTCCTCGCCGCCCCGACCCGGCTGCCGATCGTCGCGGAGTGCGAGGACCTCCGGCACCGCGCGGACCTCGCGGGCTTCGAGACCGGTCCGGGTCTCGACGAGGCGGCGCACCGCCTGCTCCACGACGCCAGGGTCCTCAGGGCGGCCTTCGACCAGATCATCGCGAACAACGAGCGGCGCTGACCCGGGCCTCACCCCCGGCCCCGGTCCAGCCGGTCCTGGGCGGCGAGCAGCACCGGGGTGTTGTCCCCCGCGTAGACGTCGTACCCGCCCGTCCGCTGGAGCACCTCGAAGCACACGCTGCCGACCCGCGGCGTGTAGAAGTGCCAGAACTCGCCCGCCGCGGAGCGGTCGTACATGAGCTGGTGGTCCCGCAGGCGGCCGAGCGTCGCGTCGTCGAGCCCGAACCGGGCCCGCAGGTCGTCGTAGTAGTTGTCCGGCACGGGCACGCGCGGCAGCCCGCGTTCCTCCGCCCGGCGCGCGACGGCGAAGATGTCGGTGCAGGCCAGCGCGATGTGCTGCGGGTGGGCGACGTCCAGCGGCGCGACGTTGAGCGAGATCCGCACGGCGCCGTTCCCCGTGCGCATGACCTGGCTCCGGACCAGCCCCTGGGGACCGGCGGCCTCGGTCGCCGTCGGCTTCTCCAGGCCCAGCACGCTGGTGTAGAAGAGCACCGCCTCGTCGTGCGCGTCCCAGCCGTGCGAGACGTTGAGGTGATCGATGCCGGTGATCTCCCGGGCGGGACCGGGCCGGCCGTGGTCGAACTCGGCGGTCCACGCCGGCTCGACGCCGGTGCGGGTCTCGGTGCTCCGGTCGTTGAGGAACACCTCGAGCCCGCTGGGCGCGACGAACCCGGCCAGGTCCAGCTCCCCGGCCTGGGTCCGGCGCGGCGCCGCCCGCACGGCCAGGGCGCGGGCCCGGTCGCTCGCCGCCGCCGCGTCGGCCACGCCCAGGCCGACCCCGGCCAGGTGCGGCTCCAGGTCGCGGGCGTGCTGCTCGTTGAGCACGACGTGCGCCTGGCCGGACGACCACAGCCGTACCGGCTTGGTGCGGTGCTGGCCCCGGAAGGTCAGGCCGAGCTGGTCGAGCATCACCTCGACCTCGCCGGTGTCCTCGGCCTTGATCTCCACGTAGTCGTAGCCGGTGGGCACGTCCACGTCCGCGATCCGGTCGAGCGCGGCTCGGGCGGCCGCGGCTCCGGTGGCCGCGCCGTCGCCGTCCTGCTCGGCCAGGAGCCGGGCCGCCCGGTCCTCCAGCCAGACGAGGGAGCGCAGGGCGTGCTGGGCGGTCCGGCCGGTGTCGGTCTGCCGGAAGACGTCGTTGAAGACCTCCAGCGACAGCGGCCCCGTGTACCCCGCGCGGACGAGATGGGTGACGAACCGGCCGAGGTCCCAGGACCCCTCGCCCGGGAACAGCCGGTGGTGCCGGCTCCAGGAGAGCACGTCCAGGGTGAGCGCGGGGGCGTCCGCGAGCTGGGCGAAGAAGATCTTCTCCCCCGGGATCTCCTCGATCCCCGCCGGGTCGTGCCCGCGGGAGAGGATGTGGAAGCTGTCCAGGCACACCCCGACCGCCTCGTGGTCGGCCAGCCGGGCGATCTCCCAGGAGCGGCGGTAGTCGTCCACGTAGCGCCCCCAGGCGAGCGCCTCATAGGCCACGCGGACGCCGTAGGACGCCGCGAGGTCGCCCAGCCGGCGCAGCTGCTCGGCCGCCACCTCGTCCGAACCGACGGAGGCGGTCGCCACGTTGCTGCAGACCAGCACGGTGTCGATGCCGAGCCGCCGCACGGTCTCGAAGCGCGCCCGCGCGCGGCGCAGGTTGTCCTCGAGCTGGTCCGGGCGCACGCCCTCGAAGTCACGGAACGGCTGGTAAAGGTCCAGGCTCAGGCCGAGCCGGTCCGCGAGCGCCCGGATCTCCTCGGGGCTGCGGTCGGTGACCACGAGGTCGGGCTCGAAGATCTCGACGCCGTCGAACCCGGCGTCGGCGCAGGCGTGGAGCTTGTCCTCCAGGCTGCCGCTGAGGCAGACGGTCGCGATGGACGTGCGCATGTCAGGCCTCCAGGAGGTCAGGGTCCGGTGGGGTGTCGGGTCCGGCGACGAGCTGGTTGAAGTGGGCGAGCATCCGTCCGGCGTCGGGCTCCAGGCCGGTGATCAGGCGCATGGACTCCACGGCCTGACCCACGGCCATGCCGCCCCCGTCGAGGGTCGCCAGGCCGCGCGCCCGCGCGCGGCGCAGCAGCTCGGTCTCCAGGGGCCGGTAGACCACCTCGGCCACCCAGGCGTCCGGCCGCAGCCGATCGACGTCGAACGCCACGCCCGGGTGCTCGGCCATGCCGACCGGGGTGACGTGCACGACGCCGTCGACCCGCGGCAGCCAGGAGTCGAGCGTGCCGCCGCCGGGCAGGAGGCGTGAGGGGTCTGCGAACCGGTCGAGCAGCGTTCCGACCGCCGCCGGGTCGGCGTCGTGCACGACGACGGTGGGGAACCCCAGGTCGAGCAGCGCCGCGACCGTGGCGAGACCCGCTCCCCCGGCGCCGACCTGGAGCACGGTTCCTGCTCCGGCCCCGGGGGCGGCCTCGGACCCGGCCCCGCCGTCGGCGAGGAACGCCGCCAGGGCGCCGCGGAACCCGGGGCAGTCCGTGTTGTGCGCGGTGCGCCGGCCGGCGCCGAACAGCACCAGGTTGGCGGAGCCGAGGCGGCGCACCGTCGGGCTGAGGTCCGTCACGTGGTCCAGCACGCTCTGCTTGAAGGGGTGGGTCACGTTCGTGGCGGCGTAGCCGGCATCCTCCAGCCGGCGGAGCTCGGCGCCGAGGTCCACGGCGGCGCGGTCGATGAGGTCGACCGTGCGGTACTCGTAGTCCAGGCCGAGGTGCCGTGCCTCCGCCATGTGCAGCGCGGGCGACAGCGACGCCCGGATGCCGTTCCCGAGGAGCGCCACCCGGTACCGGCGGGCCGCCTGCGTCACTGCGCGGATCCCCGGATGGCCTCGTAGACCACGAGCGAGTCGCCCTCGAGGTTCTCCCGGAACCAGGCGTCGGTCTGCTCCGCGAAGGCCTCCTGGTCCACGTCGTCGACGATCTCGACGGCGCCCTCCTGCGCCCAGGCGTCGAGGATCTCCTGCTCGGCCTCCTCGACACAGCCGGGCATCTGCTCGACGGCGGCCGCGACGGCCGCGTCGAGCGCGGCACGCTGGTCGTCGTCCAGCTCGGCGTCGTACGACGGAGCGGCCACGATGAGGTTCGAGTTCTGCCCGTGGTCCGACAGGCTCAGGTAGTCCTGCACCTCGACCAGGTTGCTGGCGTGGATGTTGGTGATCGGGTTCTCCTGCCCGTCCACGACCCCCTGCTGCAGGGCGAGGTAGAGCTCCTCGTAGGCGACCTCGGTCGCCTGGGCGCCGAGGGCCTCGGCGTTGTGCAGGTGCTGCGCCGAGCCCGGGAACCGCATCCGCAGGCCGTCGAGGTCCGCGGGCTCGCGGATCGGCCGGTCCGCGGTGAACTGCCGCGCCCCGGCCGACCACGCGCCGAGGATCGACACCCCGCCGGAGGCCTCCTTGAAGTCCTGCTCCAGCTGGTCGGCCGAGCCGTCGGCGAAGAACCGGTCCAGGTGGGCGGCGTCGTCGAACACGTAGGACGCGTCGATCACGCCGGCCGGCTCGTAGACGGCGGCGAGCGCCGAGGCACCCTGGATGTCGATGTCCACGTCGCTGGACTGCACGGACGCGATCCGGTCGGCGTCCCCACCGAGCTGGCTGTTGGGGTAGATCTCGACGGTGATCCCGACGTCCGCGGCCTCGGCCTCCTCCTTGATGACCTGGGCGCCGCAGACGTGCTGCGGCTGGTCCTCGGTGTAGCTGTGGGCCAGCGTCAGCTCGACCTGGCCGCCTCCGGCGGCGGCGTCGGACCCGTTGCCGGTGCCGCCGCAGGCGGTGAGCAGGACGAGGGGCAGGGCCACGGCCGCGCTCGCGGCGGTGGTGCGACGAACGTTCATGAGGGAGTCCTTTCGGTTCGGGCCGACGTCGTCGTCGGCCGACTGTGTCCAGGAGGTGCGGGCTCAGAGGCCGAGCAGGCCCGGCAGCCAGGTGGCGAGGCCGGGGAAGAAGATGATCAGGACGCAGACCAGGGTCAGTGGCACCATGAACGGGAGGGTGCCCCAGAACACCTCGGCGACCGGCACCTTCTGGGTCGAGCTGAGCACGAAGAGGACCGTGCCGACCGGTGGCGTGAGCAGGCCGATCATCAGCGAGATGATCATCACGACGCCGAGCACGAGCGGGTCGACGCCGAGGGTGGCGGCGATCGGCATGAGGATCGGCACGACGAGCACCAGGATCGGCGTCGCGTCGCCCACCGTGCCGAGCACGAGCATCAGGAGCAGCACCAGCAGCAGGAACACCGTGCCGTCGTCGGTGATCCCGAGCACGAGCTGGGCCAGCGCCTGGGGCACCCGTTCGAGGGCCAGCACGTAGCCGAGCAACGCGGCGGACGACACGATCAGCATGATCGCCGCCGTCGTCAGCACGGTCTCGACGAAGATCTTGGGCAGGTCGCTCACCCGGAGCCGGCCGTACGCGAAGCCGAGAACCATCATGTAGGCCGCGCCGACGGCGGCGGCCTCGGTCGGCGTGAAGAGGCCGCCCAGGATGCCGCCGAGGATGACGACCGGCGCCCCGAGCGGTAGCACGACCCGCTTGCCGGTCCGGGCCACGTGCGCCCAGGAGAACCCGACGTGCCGGATGCCGGGCTGCCGGCGCACCAGCAGGAACACCACCACGCAGAGGCCGACGACCATGAGGAGGGCCGGCACCACGGACGCCGCGAACAGTGCGCCGGTCGAGACGGTCGCCAGCCCCGCGAAGATGACGGCCGGGATGCTCGGCGGCATGACGGGTGCGATGAGCGCGGACGCGCCGACCACGCCCAGACCGAACCGGCGCGAGTACCCGGCGCGCAGCATGGGCGGGATCTCGACCTTGCTGAGGGCGGCCGCGTCCGCCACGGCGGACCCGCTCATCCAGGAGAAGCCGAGGCTGACGCCGACGCTCACGTAGCCGAGCCCGCCCCGGACCCGGCCGAACAGGGCGAGCGCGAAGTCGAAGAGGCGGTCGGCGATGCCCGCGTGGTTGGCGACCACACCGAGCAGGATGAACAGCGGGATGGCCAGCAGCACGAAGTTGCCGGTGGCGTCGGCGACCAGGCGCATCGGCAGGCCGAGCGACTGGCCCTCGACGAGCAGGTAGCCCAGGCCGGGCCCGAGGAACGCGAACGCGACAGGGACGCGGAGGGTCAGCAGCACCATGATCGTGATCACCAGCAGGAGCGAGGTCATCGTTACGCCTCCCCCGCGCCGTCGGTGAGCTCGGGCGGCGGCGGGCCGAACCGGGCGATCTGCACCGCACTCACGACCGCGCGGACGGTCGCGCTCACCAGGCCGACGAGCGCGATCGCGTAGACCCACGACATCGGCAGCCCCAGCGCGGGCGAGGTGAGGAAGCCCGCGGAGTGCACCAGCTCCCAGCAGGCCCAGGTGAAGGCCGCGGAGATGACGGCGACCAGGGCCATCGCCAGGGTCTGCACCACGCGCGCGAAGCGGGCACCGGGGACGTTGTCGATGAGCTGGACGGCGATGTGGCCGTTGCGGGTGACCAGCACGCCGGCCGCGACGAACGTCAGCCAGATCAGGCCGAACTGCGACATCTCACCCGCCCACACGATCTGCGGCACGGGCAGGTAGCGCTGCGCCGCCTGGAACAGGATGAGCACGAAGATCAGCACCGTGGCCAGGCACGCGATGGCCAGCTCCACGCCGGTGAGCAGCCTGACGAGACGGTCGATGCCTTGCTTCATGCGTGGTTCACGTACATCGGGACGATCCCCTTCCGTCCGGCACGGCACGTCGGTGTGCGGCGCGGTCGTCGCCGCACGTCGGTGTGCGGCGTCGTAGCTGCGGCGACCCTAGAAACCGCGCGGCAAGTTGCGCAAGCAGTTGCCAAAGTTGCCAGCGATATGGCTAGATGCCCAGGTGCAGCCCACGATCTACGACGTCGCGAAGGCGGCGGGCGTGGCCGCCTCGACGGTCTCCCGCACCTTCAACAAGCCCGGCCGGGTCAACGAGGCGACCCGGCGGCGGGTGCACGCCGCGGCCGCCGAGCTGGGCTACGAGCACAGCCCGCAGAACCGGGCGCTGCCGGGCGGACGGCACCGGACCATCGCGATGGTCCTGTCGGACATCACCAACCCGCACTTCTTCGAGCTCATCCGCGGCGCGGAGCAGCGCGCCAAGGTGTCCGACGTCACGCTCGTGATCGTCAACGCCGAGGAGTCGCAGCGCATCGAGGAGAACCAGGTGCGCGACCTGTCGCCCACGGTCGACGGGTTCGTCCTGGCGGCCAGCCGGCTCGCCGACGACGCCCTGGTCACCCTGGCGGAGAAGCACCGCGTGGTGCTGCTCAACCGCGAGCTGGCCGGGCTGACGAGCGTGACCATGGCCGTCACCACGGGCTGCCAGCAGATCCTGGAGCACCTCGCCTCGCTGGGGCACCGGAGCTTCACCTACTGCGCCGGGCCGCCGGGATCCTGGATGGGCGCGGTGCGCTGGGCGGCCCTGAGCGCCGGCGCGGAGGAGCACGGCCTGACGGCGCACCGCGTCGGCCCGTACACCCCGAACGTCGCCAACGGCGGAGCGGCGGCCGACGGCGCGCTGCGCACCGGGGCGACGGCGATCGTGGCCCACAACGACCTGCTGGCGTTCGGCGTCATCCGCCGGCTCACGCAGCGCGGCATCCGGGTGCCCGACGACGTCAGCGTGGTCGGCTTCGACGACATCTTCGCCTCCGAGTTCGTCCACCCGTCGCTGACCACCCTCGGCGGACCGGGCGCGCACGCCGGCCGGCTGGCCGTCGAGCTGCTGATCGAGCAGTTCGCCGGGCGCGCGACGCAGGACGCCGAGCAGGTCAGGCTCCCGACGGAGCTGGTGCTGCGCGAGTCCTCGGGCCCGGCGCCGGAACTTCCCCCGCCCCATTTGTCCGCTTCTCGCTAGACTGCCGGCCATGGCTCCTGGCAGCAGAGCACCAGAGTCCGGCACGTACGACGCCTTCATGTCGTACAGCCACCAGAACCAGCCGGTCGCCCGATGGCTGCACCAGGCCCTCGAGTTCTTCGGACGGACCGGCCGCGGACGCGCCTCGCGCATCTTCCGGGACGAGACCAATCTCGGTGCCGGCGGAGCCCTCGGCGACGAGATCATCGACGGGCTGGCGCGCTCTCGTCGGCTGATCCTGCTGGCCTCCCCGGAGTCCGCGGCCTCGCCCTGGGTGCGGCAGGAGCTCGACTGGTGGTGGGAACGCCACGGCAGCTACCGCGACGTCGTCGTCGTGCTCGTCGGCGGGGAGATCCGCTGGGACCCCGACGAGCTCGCCGCCCTCGGCCCCGAGGCCGCGATCACCACCACGGACCTGGCGCGGTTCGGCGCCGAGCGCCTCTACGTCGACCTGCGGGAACGGGCCGCGGGACCGCAGGCCACGCTCCCGGCGCCACGGTGGTGGCGGTCGTCCGAGGCCGGCTCGGATCCCACCACCGTGGACGCCATGGCCTCGATCGCGGCCACGCTTCGCGAGGTCCCGAAGGAGGTGCTGGTCGGCAACGAGGTCGCCTGGCAGCGCCGTACCCGCCGCCGCACGCAGACCGTCGTCTCCGTCCTGTCCGTCGCCGTCGTCCTCGCGGTCGCCGGCCTCGTCGGCGCGGTCTGGCAGGCGAACGAGGCGGGACAGGAACGGCGCGTGGCCACCGCGCGCCTCCTGTCGTCGTCGGCGATGCTGTCCGCCGGCGAGAACGGCGCCCTCGCGCGCCTCCTGGCCGTGGAGGGGCTGCGGATGCACCGGGACGACCTCACGCTCACGGCGCTCTACGACGTCGCCGACGAGAATCCGTTCCTCGGGCCGCGGACCACGGTCGACGGCGAGGTGACCGTGCTCGAAGGATCCGGCTCCGGCGCGTACGTCCTCGCCGCGACCCAGGACACGACCTACCTCTGGGACACGCTCCACGGCACGACGGAGCCGGTCGACCTGGGCGGAGAGCGCACGGTCGCGGCCGACCTCGACCAGGACGGCGACCGGGTCGCGATCGCCACCGACGACACGCTCCGGCTCTGGACACGTTCCGCCGACGGCGCCACCGCGCCCACGTCGATCGCGCTGGAGAACGTGCTCGACGTCGGGCTGTCCGACGACGATGTCGTGGCGGTGCTCCGGGCCGGCTCGGGCACCACGGAGCGCCCGGACACCTTCGAGCTCGTCCTGGTCGACACGGCGGACGCGCGCATCCTGCGGACCACGGCCGTGGACGGGTACTGGAGATGGGTGGGGGTCGACGGGGACGAGGTCGTCCTGGTCGGTCACGACGGCACGTGGCAGCGACGGCCTCTCTCGGATCCCGGCGTGGTCGTCGCCGAGGGCGGGCCAGTGGCCCCGTTCAACGGCTGGATCGGAAAGGCGTCCCCGGACGCCGGGCACTTCGGGTTCGTCAAGCACTCCGTGGACGTGAACCGGAACTCGCAGGGCAGCTTCGACGAGACGTATCGCCAGGCCCCGATCCCGGGTTCGGGCACGTTCATGCCGCGCCTGTTCGAGCTGTCGCCGGACGGGAGCAGCGCCCTGGTGGGCGGTGGCAACGAGGTCTGGGTGACCACGACGGACTCCGAGGGTGTGCCCGTGGAGTGGCAGCTCTCCGGCGCCGGCCTGCCCGGGCTGGCCGCCTTCCTGAACGAGACCCGGATCGTGTCCGCCCACGGCTCGACGCTCGTCCTGTGGGACCTCGCGCAGCCCACCGGCCCCTGGACCACGCTCCCCTACCTGGTCGCGGACGGGCCCACCGTGGGCTTCTCCGCGCACGTGGCCCTCTCGGACGACCACCGGTCGATCGCCGTGGTCGGCGGGTACGACCTGGTGTCCCACGGGAACGTCGACGAGACCGCCGGGCAGCTCACCGGCCCGACCAGCGGCCTGCCGGTCTGGCGGCCCGACGGCTCGCTGCTGCTCGTCACCGGCAGCGAGGGATACGTCGTCGCCGAGGACGGAACCTCGACGCAAGACCTGTGGACGACCGGGTCCGAGGAGGTCGACCCCTGGTTCCGTGCCCTCACGGCCCGGATCGTCGGCACGGACCTCTACCTCGTCGACGACGACGGCGTGATCCAGGTCCGCGACGTCCGGGACGGCACCCTCCGACGCACGATCGACCCGGGGTTCGAGCGGGGCGAGGCGTGGAACCGGCCGGCGGCCACCACCAACCAGGCCGCGCTCAGCGACGACGGCAGCCACGCCGCCGTCGTCCTGGGCGACGCCTCAGGTGTCGCGCTCGTCCGCACCGCCGACGGGAGCGTCCGGACGCTGACCGACGCCGTCGGGTCGGTGCTGATCGACGGCGAACGGGTGATCGTCGCGACCGGGCGCGACGTCCGCACGTTCACGCTCGACGGCGAGCAGACGTCCTCCTTCGCGATGACGGGCGACTACGCGGACGCCCTGGCGGTGGTGCCGGACACGGACGTGCTCGCCCGGGTCCGGACGGACGGCAGGCTCGTCCTGGCGAACCTGGCCACCGGCCGGCAGCTCGCGGACTACGCGATGCCCGTGCCGAGGTCCACGACCGCCCAGGCCCCCTGGCACTCCTCGACCCTCACCGTCGCGGGGGCCGCCGTCTACTCCGCGACGGTCGGTACCGACGTCGCCCGCTGGGACCTCTCGATCCCGGAGATGGCCGAGGCCGCGTGCCGGGCGGCCGGGCGCGACCTGTCGCCCGGGGAGTGGCGAGCCGTCACCGCGGGTGATCCGCCCGCGGACCTGCGCTGCGACCGACCGGGCGTGGCCGCACGATGAGCCAGGACCGGGCACGGCTCAGGCCGACGGCGGCCGTGGTCCTCGGCGACGAGCGCGCAGGAGGAGCGGCAGGCTGACCACCAGCGCGACGGCGCGGAGCGCTCCGGCGACGGGGTACCCGGCGCGGACGCCGATCTCGTGGGCGATCAGGCCGCCGGCCAGCGCGCCGAGCGGGACGAGGCCCCAGCCGAGCAGCCGGTAGACGCTGTTGACCCGCCCGAGCAGGGCGAGCGGGACCAGCTCCTGGCGCAGCGTGACCGTCAGGACGGTCCAGACCGCCGTGGCCAGTCCGCTGAGGGCGAGCAGCGCGGCGAGGATCCACGCGTCGGGGCTGAGTCCCAGGAGGACGAACACGACGGCGTTGACGCCCAGGGCCGCGACGAGCGCCGGTATCTGCCCGAGCGCCGTGCCGAGCCGGGCGGCCAACAGCCCGCCGAGCACGCTGCCGACCGCGGCGACGGCGAGCAGCACGCCGTAGCCGGCCGCGCCGACGCCGAGCTCGCCGGTGGCCAGCAGCACCAGGGTGACGTTGCCGAGCTGGAAGCAGAACGTGTTCACGCCGAGCAGCAGGGCCAGCGTCCGCAGCAACCGGTGGCCGGCGAGCCAGCGCAGGCCCTCCAGGACCGCGGGCCGAGCCGACCCGGCGGATCCGCGCGCCCGCGATCCGCCGCGCAGCCGGGTCAGCAGGAGCGCGGAGAGGACCAGCGCCGCCCCGTCGAGCCCGAAGGGCAGGGCGATCGCCAGCCCGAACAGGAGACTTCCGACGGGCGGTCCGACAAAGCCCTGCCCCACGGTCGTGGCCAGGTACTGGCGCGCGTTGGCCCGGGCGAGCAGCCGGTGCCCGACGATCTCCGGCACCACGGACTGGCTCGCGATCCCGAAGCCGACCTGGCCGACGCCGACGAGGAACGCGGCGGCGATCAACGTCACGACGTCCACGGCCCCGACGGCGGACAGGACCGCGAGGGACGTGGCCACGACCGCCTGGAAGACCTGGGCGGACCGCATCACGCCGATCCGGCTGTACCGGTCGACGATCGCCCCGGCCGGGAGCGCGAACAGCAACCACGGGACGAAGCTCGCCGCGGCGACGAGCGAGACGAGCCGGGGATCGGCGGTGAGGGTGACCGCGAGCAGCGGCAGCGCCGTCACCAGCGCGCCGTTGCCGATGCTGTCGACCGCCCCGGCCCACCAGAGCCGCCAGTAGCGGGCGGGCAGTCTGTCCTCCGTCGATGTCATGCCCGCAGCCTGGGAGCGCACCGGCGGCCGGCACCAGGGTTGAGCCCTGCGCTACATCGTGGGTCGACGATCGTGGCTCGATGATCATGGGGGCATGGCACTGAGCATCGAGATCAGCGCGACCGACCTCGCGGGCACCCGGTTCGCCGTCTCGCCGCTGGCCGAGACGATCTCCGGGCTGCAGCAGCTGGCCCGGCCTGAGCCGTCTCCCCGGGCCAGGGCATGGGTGCGGTGGGCCCACGACGAGCTCGCCCGCCAACCGCTGCGGCTCGCGGCGACCTGGCCGCTCCTCGTCAGCGACCGACCCTCCTGGCCCCAGTTCCTCCTGCCGGCACCGGCCACCACCCGCACCGGTATCGACGACGACCTGGACGCCGTGCGGCGGACCACACCGCTGCAGGTGGTCGAGAGCCTGCGCCGGGTCTTCGGGGAGGACCTGCCGCCCGCGGCCCGCGAGCTGGCCGATGCTCCCGGGGAGCGGCTCGCCGTGGTGACAGCAGAGCTCCGTGCGGCCCACGACCGCCTCGTGCTCCCGCACTGGCCGCGCATCCGTGCCCTGCTGGAGACCGACATCGCCCACCGCGCGGCACAGCTCGCCTCCGGCGGCGCCGCTCGGCTGTTCGCCGACCTGCACCGGGACCTCGCCTGGTCCGACGGCCGCCTGACGGTCCTGACCGACCGGCGCGACACTGCCGCCGCGCACGGAGGACTCGTGCTGCTCCCGGTCGCACTCGGACCGGACCGGGTGATCGTCAAGCGCAACACCACCACCTGGACGACCCTGCGCTACCCCAGCCGCGGGACGGCGCTGCTCGACGTCGTCCTTGACCGAAAACCCGTCCCCGACGGCACGGTCCGGCTCGTCGGCCGGAGCAAGGCCACCCTGCTCCGCGCCCTGACCGCGCCCGCCACGACGACCGACCTCGCCCGGGAGCTGGGCACGACGCCCAGCGCCGTCGCCCAGCACCTCGCGGTCCTGCGGACCAACGGGCTCGTCGACCGCGAACGGCACGGCCGGCACGTCGTCTACGCGATTACCCCGCTCGGCCGCGCGCTCCTCGGCGCCGGCGCCTGACGCCTCACCGGGCGAGGGCAGCCGCCGTGAACTCCTCCGGGTACGGCGAGCGGGCCAGGGCCTGCTCCCGGCCGAGGCGGCCCGCGGCCACCTCCCGGCAGAGCTCGGCGACCAGCGCCAGCTCGGCACGCTGGGCCCGGACGAAGTCGCGGCCCACCGGGTCGCCGTGGCCGGGCAGGACGGTCGCCGCCCCCAGGGCGAGGACGCCGTCCAGCGCGGCGGGCCAGCCCTGCGGGAAGGCGTCGCCGAACTGGGGCGGCGCGCCGTGCTCCACGAGGTCGCCCGCGAACACCACGTCGGCGTCCGGGACGTGCACCACGAGGTCGTGGTCGGAGTGGGCGGGCCCGAAGTGCCGCAGCCCGACGCGGCGGTCGCCGAGGTCCAGCTCGGCGCCGTCGTCGACCAGGTGGTCGGGCAGCACCGGGCGCACGGCGGCGATGCGGTCGGCGACGTCCGGCGCGCCGCGGTCCCGGTAGCGCCGCGCCCACGTCTCCCGTTGCTGGTCGCCCGTCGCCACCAGGTCGGCGCGGCAGCCGCGGTGCGCCCAGACGGCGCACGGCGCGAAGGCCTCGGTGCCGAAGCTGTGGTCGAAGTGCGAGTGGGTCAGGACCACCTGCCACGGCAGCGGCGTCACCTCCCGGACGGCGGCGGCGAGCTCGGCGCCCTGCCCCGCGTCCCCGCCCGTGTCCACGACCAGGCACGACGCGCCGCCCACGACGAGCCCGACCGAGAGGTCCAGCTCGGCGTACCGCCGCACCAGCACGCCGTCCGCGACCTCGACCCACCGTCCCATGGCCCGACCCAAGCAGACGGACCGGACCGGATCAACCGGCGCCGCGGACCGCGGTCCGTCGCGTAGGGTCCCGGCCATGAACACGACCCAACTCGTCGAGCCCGAGGGCGTGCGCTTCAGGCCCGACCGCCCGAACGGGGTCGGCGTGCTCGTCCTGGCGGGATCGAGCGGGAGGGTCGATGCAGCCCGCGCACGGCTGCTCGCGGAACGGGGCGCGCTGTGCGAGTCGATCCGATGGTTCGGCGGCCCGGGGCAGAACCCCGGACCCTGGGAGATCCCCCTCGAGCTCTTTCTCGAGCGCATCGACTCCCTGGCTGCCGACAGCGACCGGGTCATGGTCGTCGGGACATCGTTCGGGGCGGAGGCCGCGCTCCTCCTCGGCACGGTTCACCCGCGTGTCGACGCCGTCGCCGCGTTCGCCCCGACCGACGTCGTCTGGGCCGGTGTCGCGCCCGGCGGACGACGGACCTCGCACTGGACGACGGCGGGGACGCCGCTGCCCTTCGTTCCGTTCGACCCCTCCTGGACTCCCGACACGGACCCGCCCGAGTTCCGCGGGCTGTACGCCGCGTCCCGTGCAGCTCACCCGGACGCTGCGGCTGCGGCCGCCATCCCCGTCGAGCGCATCCGTGAGCTGCTCGTGGTTGCCGGTGGAGACGATCGTGTCTGGGACTCGGTCGACCACGCCCGCCGGATCGCCGAGCGACGCGACCAGGTCGGACTGACCACCACCGTCGTCGAGCACCCAGCCGCCGGTCATCGAGCGGTCCTTCCGACCGAGCCGGCTCCGACCGTCGGGCAGCGCATGGCCCGGGGCGGGTCCGCGTCCGCGGATGCCCGGCTCGGCGCGATGGCCTGGCCCGAGCTGGTCCGCCTGCTCGGCCGGTAGCGCTCCCGGGGTCGGCCGTCCTCCGGGAGGCCCGGGACATCGGCCTAGCGGCCGGAGGCCGCCCAGTCGTCCTCGATCAGGTGATAGCGCGTGATCATGCCCTGGCGGTCGACGGCGATGTCGAGGACGAAGGCGCCGGCCACGCCCCGACCCGTCGCACCGAGGGTGGCCTGGACCGTACCCGTCACCACGGCCCGGCGACCGGAGGCGTGGACAGTCACGAGATTGAACTGCTCCCGGTCAACCGTCTCGCGGAGCCGGGCGAAGTGCTCGGCGGCTCGCGCACGGCCGGATCCCCGGCCGCTCCAGGGCGGGTCGCCCTCACCGCGGCGGACCGTCAGGTCCACGTCCTCGTCGAACCGCTGCGCCAGGTCGCGCGGCGAGGCGCCCGCCGTCCTGGCCGCGAACAACTCGATCACGGCCACGCGGACGGCGGACTCGGCGGGATCCGCCACGACTTCGACGGAGGCCGGACGGGCAGGCCCAGCAGTCATCCTGGTACCCGTCCCGGCGCTCGGCGTCCGGGGCGACCCGGCAGGTCCTTCCGGCTGCATGAGGGCTGTCTAGCGGCCCCCGCCCATCCGCTGCAAGAGCCCGCCGGGCCGGATCAGGCCACTGGCCGGAACCGGCCGTGACTGTTTACCTGCGCGTCACGCGACGGAACACACGACCGGCCACCCGCACGCCGACCTGTCCGAATCGTCCGAACTGCTCTACTCTGAGGAGTTCAAAGTCATGAAGTGGCTTTCCGATCCCCGTCGGAAACGAGAACCTCATGATGCCTGCACACCGACAGTCCTGGACCGCGGACGACCACGGCCACGAGTCACAGCCGGCCGTGCAGGACGATCACGTCGAACCACCGCAGAGCGGCCGGCCGGCGGCACCCGGCCTCGTCGGACAGGTGATGATCGAGCGAGCCAAGAGCGTCGTCGTCGTGGCGCGGCGCGTCGACGAGGAGACGGCCGCCCAGATCCTGGCGGACGCCGCCGACGACGCCGGGATTCCCGTGCGGTTGGCGGCCGACCAGATCGTGACCGCGCTGCAGGCCCCGGACAACCGGGAAGGGATCACCCAGGACACCCTGGCGCACGCCGTGGAAGCCACGCACCCGGTGGGCCCGGCGCCGATCAGCCCGGTCCCCGCCGACCCGGTCCCCGCCGACCCGGCCCCTGCCGGGTGACACGCGAAGTGCCCGGCACGGAGGTCGCGCCGAGCACCGCGCGAGCTCCCGTCCCGCACCACCTCGCGGGGACCCTTGACCACATTCTCCCCGGAGCGCTTCCGGAGGCGGGAGCCATCTCGCGGCAATTCCCGCCCAGAACGGGAACCGTCGAGATCAAACATATCAGGCCGCTATTCGACGGCCCCGCGAGAAATATTCGGGAGCCCGCCCACTGCTGTACATTTCAAGCATCTGACTGCCCCGAGAGGCCCGGATTCACGCCAGAGAAATGCTCCGGCTCGGGGATTTCTGCTGTTTTCCCCTTCCCCTCAGAGAATATGTCCCCCGGCCGGCCGATCCCGGCGGACACGACGCGTCCCCAAATGCCCCGGAACAATCCGCCGACCGTCGGCTGAATTCATCCGGTGGGCGAAATCGCCGCCGTCGGGCCCGGCCGCTGACGTGCCGGCCGCTGACGGTGCCGGGCGGGCCGGCGAACGCCTGTAGCACGCCATGCCCACGGGTGACGGCGACTCACCGGGGTCGTGGGCCGCTCGGGTGTGCTTTGCCGCTTCCTGCCGATGTGTCAGCACGGGTCTAGTCAGGCTAGGGTTACCGCGGGTCAGGACGCGGCTCGTCGGCGCACAGCGCACGAGGAGGCTTGCCGTTGACCGCAGAACCGATGGAAGTGGAGCGCGCGCTCACTGTCGGGACGATCCACACCGTAGGGCGCTACCGCTACGACGTCGCCACGGACGAGTGGTGGTGGTCGGACGAGATGTACCGGATCCACGGTTTCGAACCCGGTGACGTGGTGCCCACCACGGCACTGATCCTCGCGCACAAGCACCCCGACGACCTGCCCGCCGCCCGTCAGGCCCCGGCCGGCGTGGTCGCGGCGACGGGTCAGCCCTTCAGCAGCGTCCACCGCATCGTGGACGCCCGGGGCCAGGAGCGGACGGTCGCCGTCGTCGGGCAGGGCCGCCGCGACCCCGACACGCGGCGCGTCGTCGAGCTGGTGGGGTACTTCATCGACGTGACCGCCGGGATCAAGGCCCAGGCGAACCGGGCCGCGAACAGCTCCATCCAGGCCGCGGCCGCGACCCGCGCGCCCATCGAGCAGGCCAAGGGCATCATCGCCTTCGCCCTGGGGATCGACTCGGCCGAGGCGTTCCAGCGCCTGCGCAGCGCCTCGAACGACACGAACGTCGCGGTGCGGGACGTCGCCCGCCGGATCGTCGAGCTGACCAGCGCCAAGAGCGCGGCCGCGGACGTCGTCGCCGTCCTGACCGCGCCCCAGCCACCCGAGCCGTCCGAGCCGTCCGCGTGACCCCGGCCGTCGGCGACGCCGGGGCCGCACCGGGCCCCGGCCGCCTCAGGACGGGCTGAAGGACCTCAGGAACTCGTCGATGCGGGCGCGGTTCTCCGAGGTCGCCGGCACGGAGGACGACACGAACGCGACCATCGCGTCCGCGATGTCGCGCACGGGGACGTTCGTGTCGTTGGACACCCGCCGGAGCAGCTGGAACGCCATGTCGTGGTCGACGGAGTAGACCATCATGAGCATCCCCCGGGCCTGGTCGATCACCGCCCGGCGCTCCGCGGACGCCTTGATGGAGAGGGTGGCCTCCCGCGCGGCCGCCGCTCGGTGGGAACCCGTCACGTCGATGAAGTAGCCGTACAGCTCGGCGACCTGGCCGGTGCTCGCGTCGCGCCGGCCCTGTCCGGTGATCACCAGGACGCGGGTGACGCCCTTGGCGTCGATGATCCGGTGCACCGAGCTGAACGTCTCACCGGACTCGGCAGCCTGCTTGAGCACGCCGTCGGTCTGCCCGAGGTCGTCCGGATGCTTGTGGGAGAGCATGAGCGCCGTGGTGGGCACCACCTCCCCGGGCTCGAACCCGTGCATCTTGTACACCTCGTCGGACCACGACCACTTCTCCGTGACCAGATCGAGCAGGTAGCGGCCGACCGGCGGCATGTCGCCCCCGTCGAGCACTTCCTCGATCTTGTCTTCCATCTGCGGCTCCTTCGGACGGCGGAAGAGGAACGAGCAAGCCCTGGGGTGCTCCCCGCAACTCTCGTCACGGTACTCCGCCACTCGCACGCGGACCCTCGCGGCGCCCTGCGCCAGGCATGACACATGTCATGGATCGGGCGTGCGCAACGCCTTGGGAGCTGGTGACAGCCCGGCACTTCTGAGGGACGCGCCCGCGCGGTGGACTGGGGTCAGCGCCGAGGAGACACCCCGGCGGCCGTACTGACAGGAGCACCCCATGGACCTCGTCGACGCCCTCCAGAACCTGATCGGGCAGGTGCCCGAGCTTCTCCAGCCCCTGATCGTCGCGCTCGCCGGCGCGATCCCCTTCATCGAGGGCGAGGGCGGCGTGGCGATCGGCATCCTCGGCGGCATCCCGCCTGTCGTGGCCGCCGTGGCCGCGATGATCGGCAACTTCCTGACCGTCGCCGTGCTCGTGCTGCTCAGCACCGGCGCCCGCAACGCCGTCGTGACCCGCCACCGCGCGAAGGCCCAGGCCCGCGACGCCGTGGCGGTCGGCGGCGGTACCACCCTGCGGACGGCGTCGGAGGTACGGGCGGACGACCGCTCCACCGCCCGCCGGGCCAAGTTCCAGCGCGCCTACGAGCGCTACGGCGTACCCGGCGTGAGCCTGCTCGGCCCGCTGCTGCTGCCGACCCACTTCACGGCCACCATGCTCGCGGCCTCGGGCGTCGGCAAGGCCCGCATCCTCGTCTGGCAGGCCGTCGCGATCGTCGGCTGGACCACGCTGACCGCGCTCATCATCAGCGGTGTGCTCCAGGCCGTCCGGTGAGGTCGGCCCGGACCGCGCGGCCGGCACGCCGGGCGGGCGGGGGCGGGTACGAGGTTCGCCTCGCACACCGCCCCCGCCCGTCCGGGCCCGGACGGGCGGTACGGCTCAGCCGGTGACGACGAGGCCCTGCTCGGGCTCGCCCGGGACCGTCGGGACGGGCCGCGGCTCGCCCTCGTCGGTCGGTCCGGTCTCGGCCGGAGCGGCCGGCGCGGGCGTGGGCGCGCCCTCGTCGGCGGGACCGGACTCGCCCGGGGCGGCCGGGACGGGCGACGGCTCCCCCTCGTCGGCGGGCGCCGGAGCGGCCTCCGCGGGCTCGGCGTCCGCGTCCTCGTCCGCGGGTGCGGGTGCCGCCTCCGCGGGCTGCTGCGCGGCGTCGGCGGCGACCGACGGCACGGGCGTCGGCTCCTCCGGGACGGCGGCGCTGGCCTGCGTGCAGGCCGCGGCCAGCAGCGCGACGGCGAGCGCCCCGCCCGCGGCGGTGACGCCACGGACGGCCGAGCTCCAGGTACCCCGGCGGCGCGCGGCCGGGTGGGTGGTCGATGGGACGTGGGTGTTCGGTTCGATGGTCACGCACCGGTCAGTGTGCGCCGGGGCAGGACCCGTCACGGCTCCGGGGTGTGGCGTGGTCCACACCGGCAGACTGTGACGACGGGGGCGTTGCCGGACACCGACCCTTGTGCAGACCCGCGCCCGTCCACGCACCCGCCACTGGAGACCACCCTGTCCACTCACGCCGAGCCACGCGACCTCGCACGGGGCACGCTGACACCGGAGCAGACCGAGGCCCTGGTCGACGAGCACGCGCGCGCCGTGCACCGCTACGCGCGCACGCGGCTGAGCGCCGCGGAGGCCGAGGACGTCGTGGCCGAGGTGTTCCTCATCGCCTGGCGCAAGGGTGAGGTTCCCGACGAGCCGCGCACCTGGCTGCTCGCCGTCGCCCGGCGGGTCCTGGCCAACCAGGTCCGCGCCGACCGGCGGCGGGCCGCCCTCGCGGACCGGGCCGGGCGACATCCCGCACCACCGGGCCAGGACGATGCCCGGCTGGTCGACGAGCTCGATCTCCTGCACCGTGCCCTGACGCTCCTGCGCCCGGCCGACCGCGAGGTGGTCGAGCTGCTGGCGGCCGCCGAGCTCAGCACCACGGAGCTCGCCCGGGTGCTCGGCTGCACGGCGACGACCGCCGCCACCCGCGTCCACCGGGCCCGACGGCGGCTCCGGGCCGCCTATCGCACCGTGACCGAAGGCCAGGAGGACTGAGATGAGAGCGCTGAAGAGAGCGCAGGGCGACCCCCTGGCACGTGCCCGCCGGGCGCTGCACCAGGTCGACGACGAGCTGGACCTGGCCCGCGTCCACGCCGTGACGGGTCACGGCTCGCCGGGCACGGAGCAGGACCCGCTGGACGGCGACGCCGAGCCCCGGGTGGAAATCATCCGGTCCGGGCAGCGGCCCACGCACCCCCGCCGTCGGGCGGCCGCCTGGGCCCTGGCCGCCACCGTGGCGCTGCTGTGCGGCGCGGGGGTGGGCACCGCCGCGCTGTGGTCCGGGTCCGGCGAGACGGTTCCCGGGTCGACGCCGCCCGCGTCCCCGGCACCCGCGCAGACCGGGCAGACCGGGCCGACCCAGCCGCCGGCGCACGAGCCCAGCCCGAACCCGCGCGAGTGCTCGCCGGCGCACCCGACGCCGTCGGCCACGCCGGAGCCGTCGACGGACGAGCTGCCGTCCGACGCCTGCGACGCACCCGCGCCGTGACCCCCGTCTGCCTCGTGCGCACCTCAGCACCCGGCGTCGACCCCGCGTGATCACGCCCCCCTGTCCTCGGGCGCCGTCGTGTCGAGGGGCACGGCGGTCGACCGGACGAGCCCGAGCTGGACCGACTGGCGGCCGAGCACGGCGTCGAGCAGCCAGTCGACGGCGGTCCGCACCCGGTTGCCCGGCATGGAGATCAGGTGGTACCCGCGGGTCACGACCTTCGCCAGGAGCCCCGACATCGGGACCTGCAGCGGGTTCGCCGCCGCCTGGAGCCCGCCGAGGTCCACGACGAACCCGAGGTCGTGGTGCTTGTACTCACCGGTGCGCCCGTAGCCGAGCGACGCCGCGACGTTCCGGCCGGCGAGCGTGCCCTGGCGGGTCGCGTGCTGGGCGGTCATCGCCGTGACCTCACCCGGCCGGGTCACGTCGGGCACGGCAGCGGCGTCCCCGCACGCGAACATGCGCGGCCGGCCGGGCACGGTGAGCGTCGTGTCGACGACGAGCCGCCCCTTCTGCGTCTTCAGCCCGGTGTCGCCGACGAGCGGGTCGGGCCGGACGCCGACGCACCACACCAGGGTGCGGGCCGGGACCAGCTCACCGGTGGTGAGCCGGACGCCGTCGGTCGTCGCCTCCGCCACGGAGGTGCCGGTCAGCACCTTGACGTACCGGTCGCGCAGCACCCGGTCCGCCGTGCGGGACAGGCGTGGGTCGAGCTCGGGCAGGACCTTCGGCGCGAGGTCCAGCAGCAGCCAGCGGATCCTCTGGTCCGCCAGCACGGGATGCCGTCGCCGGAGCGCCTCGGTGAGCAGCGGTCCCTGCGCCGCGACCTCCGTGCCGGTGTAGCCCGCGCCGACGACGACGAACGTGCAGCGCGCGTCCCGCTCGGCCGGGTCGTCGGTCGCGGCCGCCAGCTCCACCTGGCGGATGACATGGTCACGCAGGTAGAGGGCCTCGGCGACGCCGCGGAAGCCGTGCGCGTGCTCGGCGACGCCCGGGACCGGCAGGAGCCGGGTGACGCTGCCCGCGGCGATGATCAGCCGGTCGTAGCGCAGGGTGTGCGTCCCACCCTCCGGGTCGGTGTACTCGACACGGTCGTCGTCCGGGTCGATCGCCGTCACGTCGCCGAGCGCGAGCCGGACCCCGCGCAGCGTCGCCGGGATCGAGACCGTCACCCGCCGGGGATCGATCACGGCGGCCGCGACCTCCGGCAGGAGCGGCAGGTAGAGGAAGTAGTCCGTCCGGTTCACCAGGACGATCTCGACGTCGGCCGTGCGCGGCAGCGCGCGACGGAGCGCCCGGGCCGCGTTGTAGCCGGCGAAACCACCCCCGACGATGACCACCCGCGTGGGACTCTCGCTCATCGTTCGACCTCACCTCGGTCCTCTCGACGGCCACCTCGTCGTGGGCGCCGTCCCACCATGACACGGGTCCCGTCGCCACGCCGCCGTTCGGTCGTCAGATGCCGGCCGCCGCGGTGAGCTCACGGATCTCGAGTGCCGCGTCGAGCATCTGGGTGGTGCTCCGCCACCAGTCCTGCAGGTTCAGGTCGATGATCAGCTCGTCGGCACCGGCGCCCGCCGCCGCGGCGACGTCGTCCAGCACCTGCTCGCGCGTGCCCTCGAAGGCGCGCCGACCGGGTTCGGCCGGGTGCTCGGAGAACGCGACGTTGGCCACCACGACCATCTGCATCGGGGACGGGTCCCGGCCTGCCGCCGCGGCGGTCTGGCGGATCGCGTCCCAGGCGGTACGGAGCCGCTCGGCACCGGCGAGGCCCGGGGCGGACGGGATCGGGAGCCAGCCGTCGGCGCGCCGCGCGATCCGCTCCAGCACGCGCGCCCGGGGCCCGCCGGTGACGGTCGGGTCGACGTCGCCGCCCAGGAGCACCGGGATCGGCGCGGCCGGCTTGGGCAGCACGTAGGCGTCGTCGATGAGCATGCGTGCTCCGCGGTAGCTCACCGGGTCGGGACCCCAGGCCGCCCGCAGGACGTCGAGGGTCTCGTCGAGCAGGCGGCCGCGCTCGGTCAGGGCCGCGCCGACCGCGTCGAACTCGTCGACCGACCAGCCGGTGCCGAGACCCGCGACGAACCGCCCGCCGCTGATCTGGTCGACGGTCGCCATGCTCTTCGCGAGCTGGAGCGGCGGGTGCAGGCCGGCGATCATGACGCTGGTGCCCAGGCTCACGCGCTCGGTCACCACGGCCGCGGCCGTCAGCACCGCCAGCGGGTCCGCCGCCTGCCGGTACGCGGACGGCCAGGGCCGGCCCGGCGTCAGCGAGTTGCGGGGCGCCACGGGGAACAGCAGCCGCTCCCACGCCCAGACGCTGTCGAAACCGGCCTGTTCGGCCGCGCGGGCCACGGCCGTGACGTCATGCCGCAGGTCGGTGCCCACGCGCTGGGGCAGGCGAAGTCCAAGTCTCATGCGCACGCCCCCTCAGCTCTGCCACGGCGAGCCGAGGACCCGCTCGACCGTCGTCGTCCGCCGGAGACCGGGGATGAAGTGCTCCAGGATGTCGGCGTTCACCGTGCCGTTCGCCGTCTCGGGCCGGTGCCGCAGCCCCTCCACGGTCTGCCGCAGGAACTCGTTCTTGAAGTCCCCGCGCGGGTGCGCCGCGACGATCTCCTCGACCTGCCCGGGGTCCAGGTCGTCGAGGCCGAACCCCACCACGTCGGTCAGGACGCCGAGCTGGGTCACCGCGATCTCCGGGGCCATCCGGATGGGGATGCCCGGCGTGGTGTGCAGCGCGACGGCGGCCCAGACGGTCTCCGCGGCGCTCACCGGGAAGCCCTGCCGGACGAGGAACTCCCGCGCGTGGTCGGCGCCGTCGACCTCGAAGCGCTGCTCGGCAGCCGAGTACGGGTGCGCCAGTCCGACGTCGTGGAACAGCGCCGACACGTACAGCAGCTCCCGGTTCGGCCGGAGGCCGAGCCGGCGCGCGTGCAGCAGGCCGAACAGGTAGACCCGGCGGGAGTGGTGGTAGATGACGGGGCTGAGCATGGCCCGGACGCGCTCGGTCGCCTCCGCGACCACCGCCGTCCGGGGAATCTCGGTGAGCTCTGGCATCTCCCCATGCTGTCCCGCGCACCCCGCCCCACGCCGCACTCGACCGGCCACGAACCCCCGATATCCGGACAGGGACGCCGCGCGGCCGTGTGCTACCAATGGACGGTGCCCCCGCCCGTCGCAACCCCGCACCACGTGGCGATCCTCGTCTACGACGGCGTGACGCTGCTGGACCTCGCCGGCCCCGCGCAGGCGTTCGCCGAGGCGAGCCGCCTCGGTGCCGACTACCGGCTGACGCTCCTGTCGCCCGACGGCGCGGACGTCACGTCGAACATCGGGGTCCGGATCCCCGTCGACGGTCCGGTCTCCGCCGGCGCGGAGGCCGACACGTTCCTGGTCCCCGGCGCCGACATCTACCCCCGCGCCCGCGTCCCCCGTCACCTGGCGGACGCCGCACGGCTGCCGGCCGCGACCGCCGGCCGGATCGCGTCGGTCTGCACCGGGGCGTTCGTCCTGGCGGCCGCCGGCCTGCTCGACGGCAAGCGCGCCACCACGCACTGGAAGGTCACCCACGAGCTCGCCGCCCGGTGCCCGACGTGCCACGTCGACCCCGACGCCATCTACGTCCGCGACGGCAGCACCTGGACCTCGGCGGGGGTGACGGCCGGGATCGACCTGGCGCTCGCCCTCGTCGAGGAGGACCACGGCGCCGACGTCGCGCGCGACGTCGCGCGCTCCCTCGTGGTCTACATGCAGCGCGCGGGCGGCCAGTCCCAGTTCTCGGCGCCGCTCCAGGCCTCGCCGCCCCGCTCCCCCGCGCTGCGGACCATCACCGACCTCGTGGTCTCGGACCCCGGCGGGCGGTACTCGCTGGCCGACCTCGCCGGGCACCTCGACGTGAGCACCCGGCATCTCTCCCGGCTCTTCCGCGACGAGCTGTCCACGACGCCGGCCCGCTACGTGGAGGACATCCGGTTCGACCTGGCCCGGGCCCTGCTCGACCAGGGGCACACCGCGACCCGGGCCGCGGCGCTCGCCGGGTTCCCGAGCTACGAGAGCCTGCGCCGGGTCTTCGCCAGGAAGCTGTCCACGAGCCCCGCCGCGTACCAGCGCCGGTTCTCGACCACCCGGAGAACCGCGGCCACGCCTGGCTCGTCGGGGTAGTCCGGCGTCCGGGCGCGGGTCAGTCCGCGACGTGCGCCGTGTTGTCCAACCAGTGCCGCACCAGCCCGGCCTCCCCCTCGACACCGACGCCGGCGCCCAGCGGGAGCCGCCGGGTCAGCGTCAGCAGCAGCGCCCCGGCAGGTCCCGTCACGGTCACGTCGGCGGGCCGGGTCCCGTGCTGCCAGGTCGCGCCGTCGGGCAGCCGCTCGACGAACCACGCGCCGTCGCCGTCCGCGGTGTCGGTGGCCCGCAGCTGAAGGACCTGCCCGGTGCCCCGGAGGGCCTGGGCGGACTCGGACCGGAGCATCTCCCACGTGGGCGAGGTGAGCATCGCGAGGTGGTGGCCGACCAGCTCGGCCGCCACGTCGGTGTCGATGTGGGCCGGCTCTGCCGCACCGGCTGCACAGGCTCCGTCGAACCCGTGCACGACCGACTCGTTGAGCTCGTTGATCAGCCAGAACCGCGCCCCGGACCGCTGGTCCCCCGCTGCGTTGAACACCTGCGCGTCGAGCGCGTCGTCGGAGAACGCGGACGCGACCCGCACCGAGGACTCCGCGAGCCACTCCGTCCACCGGTCGGGGTCGGCGGGGAGATCGGGCACGTCCGTGGGCAGGTTCGCGGGGTCGGTGACGCGCCGCTCGATGATCTCCGCGGTCCAGTGCTGGGTCTGGCCCACGTGCGCAACGAGGTCCGTGACGGTCCACTCCGGGGCGGTCGGCACGGCGGCGTCCGGCCCGGCGGCGGCGGCCGCCGCTGCCAGGCGCCTGGTGTGCTCGATGATCGCCCGCCGGGCGTGCTCCGTGCTCAGCTCAGTCATCGCGATGTCCGTTCCCTCGGTCGGTCGTTCTCCGGCTGACGAGGGACGCCGGCCGAACTCATCGGTCCGGGTTCGGCCGGCGGACGGGACGGTCAGAGCTCCACGGCGGCCTCGGCGTCGCGCATGTCGAGGCGGTCCAGCAGCCGGTTGTACGGGGCGAAGGTCTGCTCGACCTCGGCGGGGTCGAGGTAGTCGGAGAGGTCGTACTGGTGCGACGGGGTGCCCTTGGGCTTGGCGATCACGTCGGCCAGGTTCTCCTGGTCGCGGGTGGTCCAGGTGGCTCCGATCGCGGCGTACAGGCGGGGCACCTCGGTGAACGGGTCGGCGGACAGCTTGTGGTACGGCACGTCCACGATGGACGCCGGCGGCAGGCTCCGGCGCAGCTCCAGGCCCCGCTCGACCTGGGTGAACAGGTGGTCCAGGGCGAACCGCCCGATCTCCTTGCGGTCGGTGTCGTGCTGGTACATCCCCCAGAAGGTCTCCACCAGGCTGCAGAACGACCCGATGACCGTGACCGGGTCGCGGTGGGTCCACACGAACGTCGCGTCCGGGAACACCTTCCGGATGACGTCCATGTCCTCCAGGTGCGCCGGGTACTTCAGGACCCACCGCTTGGCCGGCCGCCCGTGCTGCAGCACCTGCAGCGCCCGCTTGAGGTACTCGTAGTCGCCGGTCACGTCCCGCCCGGCCGCCCATGCGGAGTAGGAGGGCATGAGGCCGTGCAGGATCGGCCAGTGGCTGCCGTGCGGCAGGATGAACATCGACTCCTCGGGCTTGTCGATGTTGATCGGGTGGATGTGCGGGATGTCGGGCGCGAACTTCTCCATCATGGCCGCGCCCTGCTGGAGCTGCTTGATCAGCTTCCGCGCGGCCCGCGGGTCGTCCAGGCCGGTGTTCTGCATCTCCCACAGCAGCGGGGCGCGGTGGTCGGGCGAGGCGGACACGACCCGGTGGGCCAGGGTCGTGGCCGTACGCGGCAGCCCGCACACGATCACCGGTGCGGTGATCTCCTCGTCCGCGATCCGCGGGTGCTCGGCCAGCATCCGGTCGATCCGCAGCCGGTTGACGTACCGGGACTTGACGTCGGCGGTGATGAGGTACCAGCCCAGCGGCGACAGCCGGGGCATCTCGGCCGCCGCCCGCACGATCACCGCGAGCTCGGCGGCGAACCGCGGGTCGGCGGTCCCGGCCTCCTTCTCGACCTGCGCGACCGTCCTGGCCCAGGACGCGTCCGGGTCCTGGTAGCCCTTGATGACAGGGGCAAGCACGGTGTTCAGCACGCGGGTCGTGCGGGAAGTGCGACTCACTGGTCCTCCGGGGATGTCGGTAGCTGTGCTCGATGGGGATGTGCTCGATGGAGCTGCTCGTGCGCCCGACGGGACGCGGGGTCGTCACGACGGGCCTGCCGGGCCGGACCGGTCAGCCGGCCGGACGGGTCAGCCGGCCAGTGCGGTGGGGCGCAGCGTGACCGGGAGCGCCGCCGGGCGGCGGAAGCGGAAGTCGGGCGCCCAGCGGATCTGGTCGGCACCCGTCGTGAGCACCGGCTCGACCTGGCGCAGGAGCGTCTCGACGGCGGTGCGGACGATGAGCCGGGCCTGCCGGGGTGCGGGGCACCGGTGGGCGCCCGCGCCCCAGGCCAGGTGGGCCCGGTTGCCGAGCCCGTCCCAGGTGCCGTCGCCCCGGATGCTCGGGTCCGACGCCGCCGCCCCGACGGCCAGGAGCACCGCGTCCCCGGGCTCGACGTAGGCGCCGTCGCCGAACAGGTGGCCCTCCTTGACGGCGAACCGGGGCGCCATGACGGTCACCGGCGACGCGTCCCACAAGACCTCGTCCAGCGCCTCGTCGGTCCCGAGCCGGCCGCCGGCCAGCCGCCGGGCGAACTGCTGGTCGCTCAGGGCGAGCAGCAACGCCTGCCCCAGCCACGCCTGCATGCCCAGGCTCGCCCCGGTCACCACCGAGAGCATCCCGGCCACCGCCTCGTCGGTGCCCTCGTAGGCAGCGTGCTGTGCGAGCAGGCCGGACGGCGTCGGGGCGCCGTTGGCGTCACGTCCCATGACCTGCCCGCCGAGCACGAAGCTCAGCTCGTCGACGCTCGCGGCATCGCCCTTGCCCGCCGCGAGGTCGTCGGCGATCTCGAACACCTGACGACCGGTCGCGGGGTCCAGCCCGAGAACCGTGCCGAACGCGAGACGCGTGACCGGCACCACGTAGTGGCGCATCAGGTCGGCCTCGCGGTCGCCCCCGCTGCCGAGCTCGTCGAGCACCTGGTCGCACGCCGCCCGGGTGACCCGGCCGACCTCGGCCGCGTCGACGGCCTCGAGCATCTCGTCCAGCGGTCCGCGCAGCCGGGCGTGCACCGGCCCGGACGCCGTCTCCACCCGCTGCCCGACCCGGGGCCGGAACAACGACCGCAGCGGGGCGGGCAACGACCCCGGCTCTCCGTTCCAGGCGCCGGTGTCGGTCGTGACCATGCTGGAGTCCCGGGCGAGCATGACGATGGTCTGGTACCCGCTCACCAGCCAGGCTCGCGCGCCCGACCCGAGATCGACCGGAAGGGCCTCGCCCCACTCCTGTCGCAGGCCGGACCACGCGGCGTCGATGTCGCGCGCCGAGAGCACGTCGGCCAGCATCGGGACCGTCTCAGGGTCGTACAGGCGCATCCGGTACCCGCCGGAGGCCGGCCCGGCCAGCACCGAGCCCGAGCCGCGCGCAGCCACAGTCACATTCGGATCCGTCATCGTCCTCTTCCGCCAAGGGCCAGGGCGAGATTTCCCAGACGCAAGAGACGATAGCGACATATAGACCGTATCGGGCCTTTTTCACCACCCCTGGTTTCCCGGACGAGAACCTGTCAGAACGGCCATACCAGCGGCACGACGACGACGGTCACGGCGAGCTTCCACACCAGGACGACCGTGCCGAGCCGCCAGAAGTCGCCGAACCGGTATCCGCCGGGGCCGTAGACCATGAGGCTGACGCCGTTGGCGAACGGCGTCATGAACGAGGCGCTGGCGCCCATCGCCACGGCCATCACCATCGGCAGCCCCGCCACCCCGAGCTCGGCGGCGGTCGCGAGGCCGATCGGCATCATCACCAGTGCCGTCGAGGTGTTCGAGATGAACTGGCTGACCAGAGCGCTGGCGAGGAACACCCCCGTCAGCACGGCGTACGGGCCGAGGCCCCCGAGGGCGCCGACCACCCAGTCACCGATCAGCGTCGCGGCGCCGGTGGTCCCCATCGCGATCGCCGGCGGGATCATCGCGCCGATCAGCACCACGGTGTTCCAGTCCACGCCGCGGTAGAGCTGCGGCAGGGACACCACCCGGGCCACCACCATGAGGGTCGCACAGATCACCGCGGCGACCGCCGCCGGGACCAGGTCGAACACGAGCAGCAGGATGAGCAGCCCCAGGATCGCCAGCGCAGCGGGCGCGCCCCGGCCGAGCGCCACCGTCTGGCGCTTGACGGCCTCCGGGGAGTCGACCACGAGCACCTGGGGGTCGGCCAGGTAGCTGTCGAGCGCCTGCCAGGTACCCCGCAGCAGCAGGTGGTCGCCCGCCCGGAGCTCGACCGGCTCTGCCCGCAGGTCGCTGCCGCCCCGCTGCACGGCCAGCACCAGGAGGCTGCCGTCGTCGGTGACCATCCCGGGGAACGCGGGCCGGCCGACCAGCGCGGACCGCGGCGGCACCACGACCTCCGCGAGGCCGGAGTCCCGGCTCAGCAGCACGTCGGCCACGGGCGCACCGTCGCCCTCGGCGTCCGCGTCGTCGTCCGCGCGGATCGCGAGGTGCAGGTCCTGCGCGGCCCGGCCGACCTCCTCGGCGTCGCCCCGCACCAGCAGCATGTCCCCCTCGCGCAGCTCGCGCCGCAACGGGGTGGCGCCGTCCGCCGCGAGGACGGCGATCGCGGCCAGGCCCTGGTACTGCCCCAGGCCGACCGCGCCCGGCGCCGAGCCGAGGAGCGGGGACGACGCCCGCACCCGCAGCCGGTGCAGGCCCTCCCGGAGCCGGAACTCCTCGACGAGCGTCTGCGCGTGTGCGCTGAAGTCCGCCGGGATGGCCTGGCTGTGCCGTTCCGGCAGCAGACGGCGGCCCAGCAGGACGACGATCGCGATCGTGCCGACCAGCTGCGGCAGGCCGACCAGCGACCACTCGAAGAACCCGATCTCGCCGGCGCCGGCCTCCTCGGCCTGCGTCGCCGCGATGACGTTGACCGGCGTACCGAGCAGCGTGAGCTTGGCGCCCGTCAGGCACGCGAACGCGAGCGGGATCATCAGCAGCGACGGCGCCGTACGGGTCCGTACCGCCACGATCACCACGACGGGCAGCATCGCGGCGACCGCGCCGTTCATGCCGATCAGACCGCTGAACACCGCGGCGACGACCATGATCGCGATCAGCCGCGTGGTGTCGCTCGACCCCGCGTGGCGCATGAGGAACTGGCCCGCCCAGGCGCCGACCCCGGCGTTCTCCAGCGCCACCGCGATCCCCAGCAGCGCCGCGATGAGGATCACGACCGGGTCGCCGAAACCCCCGAGCATCTCCGGCGCGGAGATCACGCCCGTGACGAACAGCGCCAGCGACGCCAGCACGGCGACGACCGCGGCCGGGATGCGGTTCCAGACGAAGAGCACCATCGCCAGGAGGATGACCCCCAGCGTGATCGCGATGTCGACGGTCACCTCAGTACCCCAGCGCCGCACCGTCGCCGCGCGGGTCCGCTCCCCCTTCGTAGAGCCCCTGGGCCCGGTCGACGCGGATGGCCTGGGCGTGGCCCATGTTGTCGTTCCACCCGGTGACCATCTGCACCGGTTGCCCGCGCCGCAGGAGCTCGCGCACCGTCTCGTCCGGGATCCTGCCCTCCAGCGAGAGGGCGCGCGACGGCGTGCCCCAGGTGCGGCCCATCAGCCAGCGTGGTGCCTCGACGGCCTGCTGCACGTCGTACCCGAAGTCGAGGATGCGGGTGACCAGGGCGGCCTGCGACTGCGGCTGTCCCTCGCCACCCATCGAGCCGAAGGCGAGGTACGGCTCGCCGTCCCTGGTCAGCAGCGCCGGCACCAGGGTGTGGAACGTGCGCTTGCCGGGCCGCAGGTGGTTGGGGTGGTCCTCGTCGAGCGAGAAGAAGGCGCCGCGGTTCTGCAGGATGATGCCGCTGTCCCCGGCCACGACGGCGCTGCCGAAGTCGTGGTAGATCGACTGGATCAGCGAGACGACCATGCCGTCGGCGTCGGCCGCCGCGAAGTAGCAGGTGTCGCCGTCGGGCACGAGGCGCGCGTGCGCCCGCGGGTACGGGATCCCGGCCGGCACCGTCGCGATGTCGAGGGCACGCTCCGGGTCGATCAGCGCCCGGCGCTCGTCGGCGTACGAACGGCTGATCATCCGACTCAGCGGGATGTCGACGAAGCGCGGGTCGGTGAGCCACTCGTCGCGGTCGGCGAAGGCGACCTTCACCACCTCGGCCATGTGGTGGTAGTAGTCGGCGGTGCCCTCGCCCCAGGCGGCGACGTCGTACCCGTCGAGCAGGTTGAAGACCTGGAGCGCCGTGAAACCTTGCGTGCTCGGCGGCAGCTCGTGCACCTCACAGCCGCGGTAGGTGGTCGAGATGGGCTCGACCCACTCGGCCTGGTAGGCGGCCAGGTCGTCCGGCGTCAGCGGCGACCCCTGCGCGCCGAGCGTGGCCAGGTGCCGCGCCAGGCCACCCTCGTAGAAGCCGCCGCGCGCACCGCCGCGGGCGAGCTCCTCGAAGGAGCCGGCGAGGTCGTGCTGCACCAGCCGCTCGCCCTCGCGCGGCACGCGCCCGCCCGGCAGGTAGACGGCGGCCGTCCCGGGGTCCCGGGTGAGCACCTGCTCGTCCTGGGCGGTCCAGTCGGCGAGCGACCGGCCCACGGGCATGCCGCCGCGGGCGTAGCCGATCGCCGCGGTGAACAGCGTGTCCCACGGCAGCCTGCCGTACCGCTCGTGCGCCAGCCGCCACCCGTCGACGGCGCCCGGCACCGTCAGCGCGGCGAGGGCACCCCGCGCGGGGATCACGCCGTCCACGGCCAGCGGCCGGTAGCGGTCGAGCGTGGCGCCCCGCGCGGCGGGTCCGCAGGCGTCGATCGCGTGAACCTGCCGGTCCCCCGGGTCGGCGATCAGCCAGAACCCGTCGCCGCCCAGCCCCGCCATGTGCGGGTAGACCACGCACAGCACGGCGTTGGCCGCGATCGCGGCGTCGACGGCGGTGCCACCGCGGCGTAGCGCGTCCAGCCCCGCGGAGCTCGCCAGGTAGTGCGGGGTCGACACGACGCCGCTCGGTGCCCGGCACGGCGCACGGCCGGTGCGGGGGCCGTCGGGATGGCTCACGTGGTTCTCCTTGTCCTGGGCTACGGGACTGCTGCGCTACAGGTCCGCTGCGCCGCGGGGCTGCCCGCTACGAGACCCGGTCGTCGAACTCCATGCCGGTGTCGCGCGGGGCGTCCTGGGTGTGGTCCATGAAGCGCGTCCAGACCGGGAGCAGACCGGCCAGGACGAACGCGGCGAACCCGATCCACCACACCGCCGCGAGGTCTTGCGTCGCGCCGAGGCTGATGACCAGGCAGGCGACGAAGAACAGGACCATCGCCAGCGTCTCGATCGTGAGCTTCTTGTCCACGGTGGCTCCCTAGGTGAAGAGGACCAGGGCGATGGTGCCGAGGCCCGTCAGGACGGCGACGACGAGCGTCCACCAGATCGTCAGGCGCAGCACGGAGCCCTCCTGGCCCTTGATGCCCGCGATGCTCGTGCCGAGCACGATGTTGGCCGGGGCGACCGCGTTGCCGTACGCGCTGCCGGCGGCCTGGGCCGCGACGATCGACTCGACGCTCAGGCCGTGCAGCCGCGCCACGTCGCCCTGCACGCCGCCGAACAGCACGTTCGACGCGGTGCTGCTGGAGGTCATGAACGCGCCCAGGGCGCCGATCAGGCTGGAGATGAAGGCGTACACGAGGGGTGGCGAGACGGCCGCGAGGCCGAAGGCGATCGTCAGGGACTGGCCGCTGTGGTCGAGGATGCGGCTGGTCACGAGGAACGCGATCACCGGGACCGACGCCGGCACGGCGTCCACCAGCAGCGCCGTCCCGATGCGCTCGGGCGTGTGCCGCTGCGCCCAGGCGCGGTAGTAGCCCCGCGCCCGGTACACGATCCAGATCACGATCGCCGTGACCAGCAGCATCATGCCGGGGTGGGTCAGCACCGTCACGGGCGCGTAGCTGTCGGTCGCGTCGTTGACCACCCCGAGCCCCGTGCTCACCTCGGGGAACGGCAGGCCCACCTGCCAGGACCGCAGCAGGTCGTTGAGCGGCGTGATCAGCAGCACGCTCAGGGTGACCACGGGCAGCACCAGGTATGGCACGGCGGACCAGAACAGGCTCATCACCGGCCGCTCCTGGTCCTCGCGCTCTGCCGCGGGTCGCTCGACCATGGCAGGCCGCACGGGCACACCCGTGATGGGGTCCCCGAACCGCCGCCAGCGCGACAGCGGGTAGAGCGCCAGGAGCGCCACGGCCGCCGCCAGGAACGTCGACAGCTCGGGGCTGAACAGCGTGGCCATCATCTGCCCGACACCGAGGATCGTGCCGAGGATCAGCACGATCGGCCAGGCGTGCCGGACTGCCGCCCAGCGGCCGTAGATCCACACGACGAAGAACCCACCGCCGTAGGCCGAGATCAGGATCAGCAACCCGGACTGGAACGCCGCCGCCACCTGGTTCTCGACGTCGGCCACCTGGACCGTCGCGAGCCAGCCCACGCCCAGGGTGCCGAAGAACCGGGCCCAGGCGTGGGCGAGCACGCCCATCGCGACGGCGTACACCGGCTTGACGCCCACGGCGATGAGCAGCGGCACGACGACGGCGACCGGAGCGCCGAAGCCCGCGATGCCCTGCAGGAACGAGGAGAACACCCAGGACAGGGCCAGGATCACGAACAGCTCGTTGCGGCTGAACCGTGAGATGCCGCGGCGCAGGGCGTCGTAGGCCCCGGCCTGCTTCGTGACCTGGTACAGCAGCAGCGCGGGCCAGATGACGAACAGGATGAAGATCGCGTCCCACACGCCCTTCGCCGAGGCCACGGCCAGCGTGTCCCAGGGCGTCTCGAACGCGAGAAGGGCCACGAGGGCCGCTATGAACATCGCGACCGGCGCCGCCTCGGGGGCACGCCAGCGCAGGGGAACCAGCAGGATCAGCAACGCGATGATCGGCAGAACGGCCAGGAGCCAGTGCAGCAGGTCGACGGGTAGCTGCGCCTCGTCCATGTGCCCCCCTGCGGTTCTGCGGCGAACTGCTGGCGCACTCGAACGTACGCCGGGCCCACAGGACCAGCAATTTCACTCGGGCCGTATTTCGCATCGCGAAACCCACCGGCGTCCCACCCGGAGGGAGCTGCGCAGGTCAGACCGCATCTCCCCTGTTCAGGGACCTACGGCCGACCGTGGGCGGCTGGAGCTTCCCTGGGACTCGGGACCGGCAGGAAGCTCCCGGCGGTCAGGACCCGATGACCGCGGTGACCCGGATCTCCACCCGCATGCCTGGGGCCCCGAGAGCCGGCACCCCGGTCTCGGTCCAGATCGGCGCACGGTCACCCATGTGCCGCCGGAACTGCTCGACCATGACCCGGTTGTGGGTCTCGCCGATGAAACCGGGCGTCTCCGGCACGTGGTAGGAGTTGACGTGCACGACGTCGCTCCAGGTGGCACCCGCGGTCCGCAGGGTCCGTTCGACGTTGTCGAACGCCTGGACGATCTCCTGTTCCAGGTCGGCCGGGAAGTCGAAGTCGTCGTCCCACCCGCCCTGTCCCGAGGTCTCGACGCGGTCGCCGATGCGGACGGCCTGGCTGTAGCCCATCCGCTCCAGCTGGCGGTCGCCGTAGCCCGGCGTCGCGAAGAACTGCGGGCCGGAGGCCGGCGCCTCGTCACCGACGACGGCGGTCGCCTCGATCTCGACCAGGTGCTCAGGCATGTCCAGGACCGCGACACCGATCAGCGTGGCGGGCGGCGTGGCGGTGGAACCAAGGCGGTTGGCCGCTCGGGACAGGCCGTCCAGGAGCAGGGGCATCTTGTCGGGTGTCCAGTCGACGACGTAGACCGTCAACCGGACCAGGTCATCAACACCCGCCCCGGCATGCTGGAGCGCTGTGGCGACGTTGGCGTAGCTCTGCTCGACCTGTGCGGCCAGGTCGCCGACGCCGACGGTGACGCCGTCGGTGTCCCAGGAGACCTGACCGGCGACGAAGACCTGCCGCGTGCCCGTCGCGACCGCGACCTGGTGGTAGACGTCCACCTGCGGCAGGCCCTGGGGGTTGGTGAGTGTGACGGTCATCGTGCTCCCTCGTGTCCGGCGGTCCGGGCCGACGGCCGGTCGCCCCTTGGTCACTTCTGGTGACTCAGGAACCATAAGAGAGTTAGCCTGGGGACGGAAGAACGCACTTCTTCGTAACGGAGGCACCAGATGGTGACCGCACAGGCCGGCAGCCCGGCCGCCCAGGACGACATCATGCGCGCCGGGACGCTGGCGCGAGAGATCTTCTCGGACGTCGCCAACAAGTGGGCGCTGCTGATCATCGAGACCCTCGGGGACAAGACCCGACGGTTCAGCGAGCTGCGTGACGCACTCGAGGGGATCAGCCACAAGATGCTGACGCAGAACCTGCGCATGATGGAGCGCAACGGCCTCGTGGAGCGGACGGTGCACCCCGTGGTCCCGCCCCGGGTCGAGTACCGGCTCACCGGCCCCGGGCGCGGTCTACGAGCGACGGTGGACCTGATGTGCGAGTGGACCCGACAGAACATGGACCACATCGAGTCCGCGCGCGACGAGTTCGACGACGCGACAGCACGCGCCGGCGGGTGAATCCGACCGCGTCCGTTACGCTCCTTCCGTGCTGTCCGCCGTGGTCCGACGTGTCCCAGTGCCCGAGATCACGCCTCCCACGGTCGATGACCCGCCCGAGATCGGTGGTTACGAGATCCGCGGCCGGCTGGGTCAGGGCGGCATGGGCGTGGTCTACCTCGGCGCGACCCGCAGCGGCCGACTGCTCGCGATCAAGGTGATCCACCCCGAGCGCACCGGTGAGAGCGAGTTCCGCACCCGGTTCCGCCGCGAGGTCTCGGCCGCGACGCGGCTGCGCAGCCACCGCACGGCGGCCGTGGTCGACTTCGACGTCGACGCGCCCACACCCTGGCTCGCGACCGAGCACGTACCCGGGCCCACCCTCGCGCAGGCCATCACCGAGCTGGGCAGCCTGCCCGAGGACGCCGTCCGCGAGCTCGCCACGGGGCTGACCGAGGCGCTCGACGCGATCCACCGCCAAGGCCTGGTCCACCGGGACGTCAAACCCACCAACGTGCTGCTCGGCCCCGACGGGCCGGTGCTGATCGACCTGGGCGTCGTCGCCGACTCCGACGCCACCTCGCTGACCACCACGGGTGTCCAGCCGGGCACGCCCCAGTTCATGTCACCCGAGCAGGCCCGCGGCGAGGCCGTCACCACCGCGACCGACGTGTGGTCGCTGGGCGCCGTCGCCCACCTCGCGGCGACCGGGACCCCGCCGTTCGGCACGGGCAGCCTGGCCACGGTCACCTACCGGATCGTGCACGAACCGCCCGCCCTGGACGACGTGCCGCCCGGCCTGCGTGCCCTGGTGGCCGCGTGTCTGGCCAAGGACCCCGCCAAGCGCCCGACCACGGCCGCGGTCCTCGCCTCCCTCGCGCCCCTGCCGCTCGTCGAGCCCGAGGTCACGGGCCTGACCGGCGCCGGCCTGGCCGGCGCGGACACCGTACTGGGCACGGAGGCGGCGCCAGACACGGCGTCGCCGGACCCTGCGCCCGCGCCGGGGCGGGTCCGGCGCCGGGTGCTGACCGGTCTGGTCGCGCTGGGCCTGGTGCTGGTCGGCGGCGGTGCCGCAGCCCTGGTGCACTTCCTCGGCCCCGACGGCACGGGCGGCACGTCCCAGGCCGAGGAGTCCGCGCCCGCGGAACCCTCCACCACACCCAGCCCCACCCCCAGCCCCAGCGCGAAGGAACCGTCGAAGAAGCCGTCCACGTCGCCCAGTGCCCCGACCACCCCTGTCGACGAGCCCGTCGACGAGCCGGGCGACGGGGCCGCTGAGGAGCAGGACGCCGTCCTGACCCAGTTCCGGCCGGGCACCGTCTCGATCCCGGCACAGGTCGAGGTCGGCCAGAAGATCACCGCGTGGCCGAAGGGTTGGACACCACAACCGGCCAGCAGCACGTGCGTGTGGAGCATCGGCGGCGTGGAGCGGGACAACCTCGGCTCGTGCAGCTACACCATCGCACTCGACGACGTCGGCAAACCCGTCCAGGTCAAGCTGACCGGCACCCGGACGGGATACCGCGAGGCCGTGGCGCTCTCCAACGCCACCGGCACGGTGCCCCAGCCCACCGTGCCGAAGCCGAGCTGCGCCGTACACCTGACCGAGGGCACGCTGCACGCCGGCTGGTTCGCCCACTGCGAGTTCAAGGAGGACCCCGAGGTCACCTACACGTGGTCGTGGGTCGACGTCACCGAGGACGAAACCATCAGGTGGGGCAGCTACACGCCCAGCCGGCGCATCTGGATCGGCGGCGGCAGGGCCGGCCACCAGGCACGCGTGATGGTGACGACGGAGCGGGAGGGCTACCGCACGGCCACCTTCGGCACGAACTTCCTCCTGCCGGACGAATGGGTGCCGGCCGGCTGACCCGCAGGTCGCCGATCGCGCCATGACCCTCCGTGCGGCAGTCCCTACCGGTCAGCTGCGAGCCGCGGTGTCTGCCGCAGGTGCGCGTGCCGGGTGGAGGGTGCGCGGGAGCCAGAGCAGCGCGATCAGACCGCCCGCCAGATAGAGGCATCCCTGCACCTCCAGCAACGGAAGCAGGCCGATCGAAGTGTCGGACAGGGCACCGAGGAGGATGCCGACGCCCTGCCCGGCTGCGCTGACGAGACCGACAGCGGCGAAGGCCGCACCGCGCTGGCGGGGTTCGGACTCCTGCTGGAACACGCTGATGAGGCCCGCGAGCATGACGACGCCGGGCGCACCGACTGCCGCGAACAGCACGACGTACCACCCGATGTCCGTGGTCAGCGCCGGCAGGTTCCAGGTCACGAGCGAGATGACGCCGAAGGTGAGCACGCTCGCGGCCGTCAGCGTGCGCGGCGACGAGCCCCGCACCAGAAACCCCAGCACCAGGCCGGCCGCGATCGCCCCGACCGCCTGGACGCCGCGGAGCAGACCGACATCCGCATCGGAGCCACCCAGGGGCCCGAGCACGAACAGCACGAACAGCAGCAGGAACATGCCCTGGGCGATGCTCGAGATGAAGATGACGACGTATGCGCCCGACAAGCGGCGGATGCGGAGCGCCTCCCAGAGCCCTCCTGGCCGTCGGTCGGAGTCCGCGGGTGGGGAGGCAGCGACCGTGGGAAGCGTGGCGATCAGCACGGCCGAGAGCAGATAGGTCGCGGCATCCACGATCACGATGAGAGCGAGGTCGCCGACCGCGAGCAGGATGCCGCCGAGCGGGCCCCCGACCAGGCGCCCGAGGTTCTGGTTGAGGCCGATCAGGGCGTTGGCGGAGACCAGCCGCTCGGCATCCACCAGATCCGGCAGCAGGGTGTTCTTCGCCGGCTCGAACAGGGTGCTGAGCGATGCGTGCACGACGATGACGGCATAGGCGATCGGGAGGTCGGCGGCGTCGTGCACCCACAGGAGCGGCAGGAGCGCCAGGGCCTGGCCGATGTTGACCGCGACCATCAGCCGATGCCGGTCGAAACGGCCGACGAGTCGCGCGGCCAGCGGCGCGAGCACCACGGCGGGCATGAGCTCGAGCAGGAAGGCGACCGCAGTGCCGAGGGCGGAGCCGGTGAGCTGGAAGACGATCAACGGCAGCGCGACGAACAGCAACCAGTCACCGATGTCGGAGATGAGGCCCGCACCCCAGAGGCGCCGGAACGCAGGGATCGCGAAGGCGGTGCGCGAGGTCACGACGCGCCGCCGAAGGTCGGTCGCGGGAACGCGAGCAGGGACAGGTTCGCCGCTGCCGCCTCCGCTGGTGCGTCGTCCCGCGTCGCACCGATGTAGGGGCGGACGATGGCGTCGATGCGTTCGACGATCGACCTGAGCTCCTCAGGCGTGACACGCAGCCCGTACTGCGCATGGGCGTCGACGTCGCGCCACGCGCCCTGCAGCCGGTCACGGTGGCGGAGGTGCTCGCGGGCGAGCTGGTAGTCGAGCTGGAGGGAGGCCTCGAGGGCCGCGACGGCGCCTGTCACGGTCGACGGGTCGTCGGAGTCGAGATCCACGCTCAGGCCGGTGATGGTCGCGCGCCACGGGCGCTCCCGGCCGTCATCGGACGCCGCATCCTCGACCAGGCCGTGCTTCGCGAGCACGCGGAGGTGATAGCTGCAGTTGGACGGGGAGTCGTCGACAGCACGCGCGCACTCCGACGCGGTCGCCGGCCCGTTGGACATGAGGAAGCTGAGCAGATCGAGACGGACCGGGTGCGCCAGCGCGTCGAGCGCCGCGGGGTCGGTGATCGTCTGGCGGTTCTCGGAGGTCGACATCCGACGCCCTTTCTGAAAGGAGCTTTCAGATTACTTCGCCACCTTCGAATTCTGCAAGACTCTTTCAGAGTTTCTTGGCGGCGCAGCGGCATCGGCGGGCTCGCCACCCCGATGGGATGGTTCCCCGGGAACCGCCACGGCCATCGCGAGCGGTCCCGTCGCGTGACACTCCCCTGACCCTGGCCGATCTGGGACAACCACCTCCAACACCGGAAACTCATCGACGCGCTCGGAACCCAGAAACGAGCGCGAGCATTCGGCGCGGCCCGCATGAACCGGTGGTGAACATCTCCCGAACTCGTGCGATCAGGGCCGCGCTCCCCGGACCCGTCACCAGCGCTTACGACAGAGTTGTCCTGGATTGTGCTGCCCACCGGCACTGGCCAGAACCCGTCTGCCCGGCACCATCGACAACAGAGGATCCCGCGACTCGTGAAGCGTCTGCCCTGGCTCGCGCCGGCCCTGCTCGCGGTCACCCTCGTGGCAACCGCCTGGTACATCGTCCGGGAGTCTCAGGAACCTCCACAGGTCGCGGAGCCCACGACGCTCGTTCTCGCTGCCGGGTCCGAGCTCGACGCGCTCCTCTGCGAGGACGGCGAGGCCGCTCCGGCGCCCGACCCGGACGGCCATCTCGGCTGCGCCGAGGGCCCGAGCGAGTTCGCCAGGGAGCTCACGGCCGCCACCGGCGTGACACTCGAGCCCGACTTCGTCGGCACGCTCGAGGCGGCCGACGAGATCCTGGCTGATCGTTCACGCTTCGACGCCGCCTGGTTCGCGTCCGACCACTACCTGCGTCTCGCGCTCGCGGACCGCGACCTCGGCGGGATCACGTCGTCGGACCCGATCATGCGCTCCCCCGTCGTCCTCGGGGTCCAGGCGTCGGTCGCCGACGGCCTCGGCTGGTCCGACGGCGATGCCGTGTCGTGGTCCGAGATCGCCGATGCCGCCGACACCGCTTCTCTCTCGTTCCTCATGACCAACCCGGCGGCGTCGAACTCCGGACTCGCCACCCTCGTCGGGGCGGCGAGCGCGTTCGGGACCGGCGGCGACCCGGCCTCCGCGGACCTGGCGACCATGAGGAAGTTCTTCGCCGGCCGCGCCGACCAGGCGCCGAGCTCAGGCTGGCTCTCGGACAAGTTCGTCGACGGCGCCGGGCTCTACGGCGGCTTGTTCAACTACGAGTCGGAGCTGCTGGGGCTGCGCAGGGACGGCGCGAACCTCGCGATCATCTACCCCGAGGAAGGCGTCGTCGAGGCAACCTACCCGCTCACGGGCTTGGCGCCCGCGGCCGATCAGGACGAGAGCACGGCCTACGACGTCGTCGCCGAGTACCTCCTGCGCACCGAGGTGCAGGACGAGCTCAGCAGCCTGACGCTGCGCCGCCCCGGCGCGACGGACGTCGATCCGGCGCCGGAGCTCGCGAAGGAGCTGCAGACGGCAGCCGCCGTCGAGGAGGTACCGCTGCCGGACGACCTCGCCGCCCTCGAAGGTCTGCTCACCGCGTACTTCGACGACTACTCGCCCAAGGCCCGCACGGTGTTCCTGCTCGATGTCTCCGGGTCGATGGGCAGTGAGCCCGCCCGGCTCAAGAGCCTCAAGACGGCCTTCGGGGGTCTGACCGGCACCGACACCAGCATCAGCGGGCAGTTCATGCGGTTCCGGACGGGAGAGGAGCTCACCGCGTTCACCTACGACAGCGAGGTGGAGGAGATCGCTGACCTCACTGTCGGGAGCCCTGAGGACCCCGAGCTGGACCGGCTCAACGGCATCGTCCAGTCGCTCGAGGCCGGCGACGGCGACACCCACTACTACGACGCCCTCGACGAGGCCTACAGCACGCTGAAGGAGGACGAGGTCGTGGAGGGCAGGCAGACGTCGGTGGTCATCGTCACCGACGGCTTCTGGAACGGTGGCACCACGTCCGACGCGTTCCGCGCGAACTATGACAGGGACTACGCGGCGCTCGACGTGCCGACGCACGTCGTCCTCGTGGCCGATGCCGCCGGGTGCGAACAGGTCGACAACGACAAGTGCACCACCGTCCACGAGCTGGAGTCGTTCGCCTTCGAGTCCGGCGGGTCGGTCATCAGGTCGGCAGACCCTGCCGACCTGCAGAGACTTTTCAAGGAGATCCGTGCCTACCAGTAACGCCTTGGATCGCGACGCGCCCGCCGGCGGCCGCCTGCGGCGCGCATGGAGCACGACGAGCGCTCACGTCGGCGGCGCGATCGCGGCCCTGTGCGCCGTCGCCGCCCACTTCGTGCCCGAGGGTCTCGGCGACGTCGTGCTCGGCGCCGCCGGGGTCGCCGTGCTGGGGGCAGTCATCGGCGCGGTGATCCAGTCCGCTCCGGAGCCCGAACCACGGCGGGCACGCCCGCTCGGCACCTATCACTACCTCTGCCCGTGGCGCGTGGCCGACCTGCACGCCCAGCTCTTCCACGGGGCGAACATCCAGCAGGTGGTCAAGACGGGGACGCGGGCCGGCCAGAGCTCGGGCGCCGCCATCAAGGTCGCCCGTTCGGAGGCCGCGTTCGGCCGACAGTTCGAGACGTCGCGCGAGTACGAGACCGCCTTCAACCTGAGTCTGGTCAACCAGCTGCAGCAGGCTCGGGAAGCCTTGTCGAGGCGGAGCCTGCTGCACGACCTCGACAACGACGCCGAGCTGCGCTGGTACACACCGCCGACGAAGAGCTCTTCGAACGAGTTCGTGGAGCTGAGTGTCCCCGGTGCCGACGTCGACGGCGCGTTCCGGAGTCATCCGAACGAGACGTGCGACGAGCAGTCTTGTCTCAGCAGGTCCCGGGAGTGCACGGTCGAGGTGTCGGTCCCTGTCGGCCCGCAGGACGCGGACGAGGCTGGGGCACAGCCATGGACGGCGACGATCCAGCTCGGTGCGTGGGGCCGGAGCAAGACCGGCTACTCAGGCATCGAGAAGATGCCGAAGGTCACCGTTCTGGCGGCGGTGCGAGTCGTCGACCGAGATGCTCGATCCCTCACCCTCCGGGCTCTCGCCGTCTCCTCCTGAGCGGCGGCCGGTCACAGCGGTCCCGTCGGCGCGCGCGAGCCGGGGCCGCTCGCGTCCGCTTCCGTCCCTGGTCCCGAAGAAGAAAAAGCAGGTCAGGTGGCATCTCCCCGGTTCAGGGAGCTGTCACCTGACCTCCTCAATCCTCAGACGTTGAACCCCAGCATCCGGAGCTGCTCCTTGCCGTCGTCCGTGATCTTCTCCGGACCCCACGGCGGCATCCAGACCCAGTTCACGCGGAACCCGTCCACGAGGCCCTCGAGCGCCTGGGCGCTCTGGTCCTCGATGACGTCCGTCAGCGGGCAGGCCGCCGACGTGAGCGTCATGTCGATGGTCGCGTGGTTGTTCTGGTCCACCTGGATGCCGTAGATCAGACCCAGGTCCACGACGTTGATGCCCAGCTCGGGGTCGATCACGTCGCGCATGGCCTCCTCGACGTCCACCACGGTGGTGGGCGACGGGCCCACGCCCTCGGCCGGAGCGGCCGGGGCGTCCTGCCCGACGTCGGTGCTTGCCTCAGTCATCGGTCTCTCCTCAGCTCGTGGCCAGCGCGCCGCTGCGCGCCAGCGAGTCCTTGAGCGCCGCCCAGCCGAGCAGCGCGCACTTGATGCGGGCGGGGTACTGCGACACACCCGTGAAGGCGGTCGCGTCGCCGAGGGCGTCCTCGGCGTCGTCGTCGCCCAGGCCCTTGCCGCGGGACGACATCAGGTCGTGGAACAGGCCGTCGAGCCGCGCCACCTCGGCGAGGTCGGCGCCCTCGACGAGCGACGTCATGACGGACACGGACGCCTGCGAGATGGAGCATCCCTGCCCCTCCCACGAGACGCCCGCCACGGAACCCTCCGGCGTGACGTCGACCCGGAGGGTCACCTCGTCACCGCACGTCGGGTTCACCTGGTGCGACTCCCCCGCGAGGTGTCCCTCCACCGAGGCGACGTCGACGAGCCCGCGGCCTACCGGGTGCTTCGCGTGGTCCAGGATCACCTGCTGGTACATCTGCTCGAGCGTGCTCACGACGCTGCCTTTCTAGGTCTCACCGAAGAAATCACTCTGCTCCGAAGAACGCCCGGACCCCTGCCAACGCTTCCCGGAAGGCGACAACTTCTTCGACCGTCGTGTAGACCGACGCCGAGGCGCGCGCCGTGGCGGCCACGCCGAACCGGCGGTGCAGCGGCTGCGCGCAGTGGTGCCCCACCCGCACGGCGATGCCCTTGTCGTCCAGGACCTGCCCGACGTCGTGCGCGTGCACGCCGTCGACCACGAACGAGACCACCGCGAGCCGGTCGGCCGTGTCGAGGGGGCCGATCACCCGGACGCCGGGGATGTCGGCGATCTTGAGCATCTCGACGGCCAGCTCGGTCTCGTGCCGGGCCACGCCCGCCATGCCGAGCTCCCCGAGGTACTCCGCCGCGCAGCCCATGCCGACGGCCTGGGCCACCATCTGGGTGCCGGCCTCGAACCGCTGCGGCGGCGGCGCGTACGTGGTGGACTCCATGGTCACGACCTCGACCATGGACCCGCCGGTGACGGTGGGCGGCATGGCCTCCAGCAGCTCGCGCCGCCCGTACAGGGCGCCGACGCCGGTGGGGCCGAGCATCTTGTGCCCGCTGAACGCGGCGAAGTCGACGCCGAGCTCGTGCAGGTCCACGGGCATGTTCGGCACGGACTGGCACGCGTCGAGGACGGTGAGCGCGCCGACCCGCCGGGCCGCCGCGACGAGCGTGGCGACGGGGGCGATGGCGCCGGTCACGTTCGACACGTGGCCGAAGGCCAGCACCTTGGTGCGCTCCGTGACGATCGAGTCGAGACCCGAGAGGTCGAGCCGGCCGTCGTCCGCCACCGGGATCCAACGCAGGACGGCGCCCGTGCGGGCGCACAGCTCCTGCCACGGCACGAGGTTGGCGTGGTGCTCCGCCTCGGTGACCACGATCTCGTCGCCCGGCGCGAGCCGGAACCGCGCCGCGGCCTCTCCCCCGCGACCCAGGGTCGCGTTGGAGAAGGCGTACGCCACGACGTTGATCGCGGCGGTGGCACCTGGTTGCCAGACGATCTCGCCCTCGTCCGCGCCGACGAACGCGGCCACGGCCGCGCGTGCCTGCTCGAACGCCTCGGTGGCCTCCTCGGCGAGCTGGTGCGCGCCGCGGTGGACCGCCGCGTTGCGCTGCTCGTAGAAGTCCACCTCGGTGTCCAGCACCACCTGGGGTTTCTGGGAGGTGGCGGCGGAGTCCAGGTACACGAGGGGCTGACCACCCCGCACCGTGCGCTCGAGCAGCGGGAAGTCCGCCCGGACTGCGGCGAGCTCGGTGGTAGAGAGCGAGCCGCTCTCCGTAGCCTGCGGCGCCGGGTCGCCCGGTCGCACGGTGGCGGTGGTGGTCATCATGTCCCCTCGAAGTGCCTCAGCGGTCGGTCAGGCCGTGGCCGTCGCGTTCGCGCCGACGTACTTGTCGTAGCCCTCTTCCTCGAGGCGGTCGGCCAGCTCGGAGCCGCCCTCCTCGGCGATCTTGCCGTCGACGAAGACGTGCACGAAGTCGGGCTTGATGTAGCGCAGGATGCGCGTGTAGTGCGTGATGAGCAGAACGCCGACCTCGGTGTTCTCCTTGGCGCGGTTCACGCCCTCCGAGACGATGCGCAGGGCGTCGACGTCGAGGCCGGAATCGGTCTCGTCGAGGATGGCGAAGCGCGGCTTGAAGAGCTCCATCTGGAGGATCTCGTGGCGCTTCTTCTCACCGCCGGAGAAGCCCTCGTTCACGGAGCGCTCGGCGAAGGCCGGGTCCATGCGCAGGTTCTCCATCGCGCCCTTGACCTCCTTGCCCCAGGTACGCAGGGCGGGGGCGGTGCCGTCGATGGCGGTCTTGGCGGTCCGCAGGAAGTTCGCGACGGAGACGCCGGCGACCTCCACCGGGTACTGCATGGCCAGGAAGAGGCCGGCGCGGGCGCGCTGGTCGACGGTCATCTCCAGCAGGTCCTCGCCGTCGAGCGTGACGGTGCCCGAGGTGACGGTGTACTTCGGGTGGCCGGCGAGCGCCGAGGCCAGGGTGGACTTGCCCGAGCCGTTGGGGCCCATGATCGCGTGGGTCTCACCGCTGGCGATCGTCAGGTCGACGCCGCGCAGGATCGGCTTGGGGCCTTCCTTGGTCTCGACGCTGACATGCAGGTCGCGGATCTCGAGGGTGGGCATATCTGTTACTCCAGGGTTGCGAAGTCAGTGGTTCAAGAGTGAGTGGTTCAGGAGACGGGGACGGTCACGTCGATGTCGACGAGCACCTTGTCCCCGTCGAGCGTCACCGGGTAGACGGGCACGGGGCGCACCGCCGGGAGCTGGACGGGCATGCCGGTCCGCAGGTCGAACTGGGAGCCGTGCAGCCAGCACTCCACGAGGCAGCCCTCCACCTCGCCGTCGGACAGCGAGACGGCGCCGTGCGAGCAGACGTCCGAGATGGCGTGGAAGGTGCCGTCGGCGTCGCGGGCCACCGCGACCGCGACCGGGGCGCCGTCGGCGCCGTCGAGCTCCACGAGCATCGCCTCCTCCGGACCCAGGTCGTCGGTCATGCAGGCCAGCTGCGCGGTCATGCGGTCGGAGCCTCGGCGGTCGGCGCCCCGGTGATGACGCTCATCGACTTCTCCAGCTCGGCCTCGATGGAGGCCAGGAGGCGCTCCTCGACCGACGGGACGCCGATCTCGTGGATGAGCTCGGCGAAGAAGCCGCGCACCACGAGGCGACGGGCCTCGATCTCGGGGATGCCGCGGGCCTGGAGGTAGAAGAGCTGCTCGTCGTCGAAGCGGCCGGTGGCGCTGGCGTGGCCGGCCCCGGCGATCTCGCCGGTCTCGATCTCGAGGTTCGGCACCGAGTCCGCGCGCGCGCCGTCCGTGAGGACCAGGTTGCGGTTGAGCTCGTAGGTGTCGGTGTTCTCGGCGTTCGCGCGGATCAGCACGTCGCCCACCCACACCGTGTGCGCGCCGGAGCCCTGCAGGGCGCCCTTGTAGGTCACGCGGGACTTGCACTCCGGCACCGCGTGGTCCACGAAGAGGCGGTGCTCCTGGTGCTGGTCGGTGTCCGCGAAGTACAGGCCCACCATCTCGACGTCACCGCCCTCGGCGGTGAACTCGGCGTCCGGCGTGATGCGCACGACGTCGCCGCCGAACGTGACCACGACGTGCTTGAGCTTGGCGTCGCGGCCGATGCGCGCCCGGTGCGACGAGGCGTGCACGGCACCCTCGGCCCAGTCCTGGACGCTGACGACGGTGAGGTGCGCGCCGTCCTCGACCACGATCTCGACGGTCTCGGAGAGCGAGCCGACGCCGTTGTGGTCGATGACCACGACGGCCTCGGAGTGCCGCTCGGCGCGGACCAGCACGTGGGCGGCGGTCGCGTCGGTCGACACGCCCTCCAGGCGCACGGACGTGACGTCGGAGGCCACGGCCTCGGCCGGGATCGTCACCACGGTGGCCTGCTCGAAGGCGTTCCACGCGGTGACGGCGGTGCGGTCGCCGGGCTTGCCGGCGGTGCCCAGGCGGGCGTCGTCGCGGGCGACGGTCTCCACCTTGACCTCGGGGGCGGCGGTCACCTGGACCGTGACGCCCGCCGAACCCAGGTCGGCCTGGAACAGCGGCTGGAGGCGGTCGGCCGGGGAGAAGCGCCACTCTTCCTCGCGGCCGTTCGGCACGGGGATGTCCTCCAGGGAGAAGGACGTGAGGCGTTCGGCTCGGGAGCCCTGGGGCTTGACGGCGCCGTGGGAGTGGGCGCCGTCGGCAACAGCGCGCGAGTGATCGGTCGTGAGAGTCATGTCAGCCGACGGACCCTTCCATCTGCAGCTCGATGAGGCGGTTGAGCTCGAGTGCGTACTCCATGGGCAGCTCGCGCGCGATGGGCTCGACGAACCCGCGCACGATCATGGCCATGGCCTCGGTCTCCTCCATACCCCGGGACATGAGGTAGAACAGCTGGTCCTCGCTCACCCGCGAGACCGTGGCCTCGTGACCCATGGACACGTCGTCCTCGCGGACGTCCACGTACGGGTAGGTGTCGCTGCGGGAGATCTGGTCCACCAGCAGCGCGTCGCAGAGGACGTTGGACGCGGAGTGGGCGGCGCCCTCGAGCACCTGCACCAGCCCGCGGTACGACGTGCGGCCGCCGCCGCGCGCCACGGACTTGCTGACGATCGACGACGACGTGTTCGGTGCCGCGTGGACCATCTTGGCGCCGGCGTCCTGGTGCTGGCCCTCGCCCGCGAAGGCGATGGACAGCGTCTCGCCGCGGGCGTGCTCGCCCAGCAGGTAGATCGCCGGGTACTTCATGGTGACCTTCGAGCCGATGTTGCCGTCGACCCACTCCATGGTGGCGCCCTCGGCGGCCGTGGCCCGCTTGGTCACCAGGTTGTAGACGTTGTTCGACCAGTTCTGGATCGTCGTGTAACGCACGCGGGCGTTCTTCTTGACGACGATCTCGACGACGGCCGAGTGCAGGGAGTCCGAGGTGTAGATCGGCGCCGTGCAGCCCTCGACGTAGTGCACGTACGAGCCCTCGTCGGCGATGATCAGCGTGCGCTCGAACTGGCCCATGTTCTCGGTGTTGATCCGGAAGTAGGCCTGCAGCGGGATCTCCACGTGCACGCCCGGCGGCACGTAGACGAACGAGCCGCCCGACCAGACGGCCGAGTTCAGCGCGGCGAACTTGTTGTCGCCCGACGGGATGACCGTGCCGAAGTACTCCTGGAACAGCTCCGGGTAGTCGCGCAGGCCGGTGTCGGTGTCGACGAAGATGACGCCCTGCTCCTCCAGGTCCTCGCGGATCTGGTGGTAGACGACCTCGGACTCGTACTGCGCGGCGACACCCGCGACGAGGCGCTGCTTCTCCGCCTCCGGGATGCCGAGCCGGTCGTACGTGGCCTTGATGTCCTCGGGCAGCTCCTCCCAGGACGTGGCCTGCTTCTCCGTGGAGCGCACGAAGTACTTGATCTTGTCGAAGTCGATGCCCGACAGGTCGGAGCCCCAGCTCGGCATCGGCTTCTTGCCGAACAGGCGCAGGGCCTTGAGGCGCTGGTTCAGCATCCACTCGGGCTCGCTCTTGAGCGCCGAGATGTTGCGGACCACGTCCTCGCTCAGGCCGCGCTGCGCGGACATGCCCGCGGCGTCGCTGTCGTGCCAGCCGTACTCGTACTGGCCGATGCTGGCGATGATCTCGTCGTCGGAGCGCTGCTCTGGCGCTTGCGTTTCTGCGCTCATCACTTTCCTTCGGTGGGGGTCGTCGCGGGGAACGTTCGCGGGACGCCTGCGCCTGGCTGGGCAGAGACGTTCACGGGGATGTTGGTCGTGCAAGCATGTGCGCCGCCGGCGATGGTCGCCAGCCGCTGGACGTGCGAGCCCAGCAGCTCGCTGAACGCGCGGGCCTCCTGCTCGCACAGCTCGGGGAACTCCTCGGCCACGTGCTGCACCGGGCAGTGCCCCTGGCAGAGCTGGACCGCGGGCGCCACGACACCGGCCGTGGGGCCGGTCAGCGGTGCCGGCACCGGCCGGACGGAGGCGGCGTAGCCGTCCGCCGACAGGAGCTGGACGAGCTGGGCGGCCCGGCCCTCGGCGTCGGGCGCGGTGAGGTGCGGTGCGTAGCTGCGCGCGACGGCGTCGAACCGCTCCTTGGCGAAGCCCGCCACCGCCTGGCTGCCACCGGTCTCCTTGAGGAACCGCAGCACCTGCCGGGCGATCTCCTGGTAACCGCCCGCCAGCTCGGACTGGCCGCCGCTCGTGACGACGTACCGCCGCGCGGGGCGCCCGCGCCGAGGGGTGCCCGACGGCGTGGCCTCGTGGACGGTGATCTTGCCGTCCTCCTCCAGGAGCGTGAGGTGCCGGCGCACGGCCGGGGCGGTCAGGCCCAGGACGGCGGCCAGCGCGCCCGCCGTGACCGGACCGCGGGAGGCGACGAGCTCGAGCACGCGCCGTCGCGTGGTGCCGTCGGTCTCGTGGCTCGCCGGGTGGCTCACCGCGTGGCCGGCGGACACCTGTGTCGGTGCGCTCATGCTGGTCACCTCCTCCTCCGTCGGTCCGGGGGCAGACCTCACCCGGTGGGCACGCCTTCGTAGGCGCCAATGCTTTTGAGAACATCCTTGTTCCCTAATTCGAGATGCGCAAGGAAGGCGACCCTCAGTTGGGGTCGATCGCGACACATCTCACACGCGAGGTCCACCCCCAGGTCACGCCGGACGACGTCGTCCCCGTGCGGCGCCGCCTACGATTGTGCGGTGCCCCTGTCCGACGCGCCCGCGATCGACCCCGCCCAGGCGGCCACCGCGAGCGCCGCCACAGCCAGCCCCGCCGGTGCCGACCACGAGGTCGCCGTCCAGGTGCGCGGGCTCGTCAAACGCTACGACGGCCGCGCCGTCGTGGACGGCCTGGACCTGACCGCCCGCCGAGGCGCCGTCACCGCCGTCCTGGGGCCCAACGGCGCCGGCAAGACGACGACGATCGAGTGCTGCGAGGGCCTGCGCTCCCCCGACGGCGGCACCGTCCGCGTGCTGGGTCACGACCCCGTGGCCGACGCCCGGGCGCTGCGCCCCCGCGTCGGCGTCATGCTGCAGGACGGCGGGCTGCCCACCGGGGTGCGCGCCCTGGAGCTGCTGCGGCACGTCGCCGCCATGTACGCCACGCCTCGCCCCGTGGACGAGCTCGCCGAACGCCTCGGCCTGCACGGGTTCGCGCGCACCACGGTGCGCCGCCTGTCCGGCGGGCAGCGCCAGCGCGTCGCGCTCGCCGCGGCGGTGGTCGGGCGGCCCGACGTCGTCTTCCTCGACGAGCCCAGCGCCGGCATGGACCCGCAGAGCCGGCGCGCCGTCTGGGACCTGGTGCGCGAGCTGCGCGCCGACGGTGTCGCCATCGTGCTGACCACGCACCTCATGGACGAGGCCGCGGACCTGGCCGACCACGTGCACGTCGTGGACCACGGCCGCGTCATCGCGTCCGGGAGCGTCCGCGACCTGACGTCCGGGAGCGGCGCGGGCCCGAGCTCGATCCGTGTCGAGGCCTCGCCCGGGCTGGACCTCGCGCCGCTCCGCACCGCCCTGCACTCGTTGAGTGCTGGGTATTTGTCGGCCGAACAGCCCGCGACCCCGCAGATACCCAGCACTCGACGAGACGGAGGGTGGGTGGTCGACGAGGGCGAGGCCGGGGTGTACACCGTGACCGGGGCCGTTGACCCGGCGGCCGTCGCCGCCGTCACCGGGTGGCTCGCCGAGCAGGGCGTCCTGGCCCGGTCGGTCACCACCGGCAGCCGCACCCTCGAGGACGTGTTCCTCGACCTCACCGGAAGGCACCTGCGATGAGCGCGCCCACCTCGCGGGTCGAGCCCGCCGCCGCGCCGGTCGCGCGCCGGATCGCCGCCCAGGCGTCGTTCGAGACCCGCGCGATCCTGCGCAACGGCGAGCAGCTCCTCGTCACGATCGTGCTGCCCGTGCTGGTCCTGTTCGCGCTGGTGCGCACGTCGTTCATCGACCTGGACACGCACGGCTTCTCGCGCGTCGACTTCGTGACGCCGGGCGTGCTCGCGCTGGCCGTGATGTCGACGGCGTTCACCTCGCAGGCGATCGCCACCGCGTTCGACCGGCGCAACGGCGTGCTGCGCCTCATGGCCACCACGCCGCTGGGCCGGTCGGGGCTGCTGGCCGGCAAGGTGCTCGGAGTGCTCGCCGTCGAGGTCGTGCAGGTGGTCGTCATCTGCGGCGTCGCGGTGGCGCTGGGCTGGCGGCCGGAGCTGGGCGCGCTGCCCGCCGTCGTCGGCGCCGTGCTGCTCGGGACCGCCGCGTTCACCGCCCTGGCCCTGCTGCTCGCGGGGACCCTGCGCGCCGAGGGCGTGCTGGCCGTGGCCAACCTGGTGCTCGTGCTGCTCACGGTCGGCGGCGGCGTGCTGCTGCCCGCGCAGCAGCTCGCGGGGCCGCTGGCGCACGTGGCGGTGCTGCTCCCGTCGGGCGCGCTGGGCGAGGCGATGCGCGGCGCGCTGCTGTACGGCGCGGTGCCGCCGTTCTCCGTGGTGGTGCTGCTGGCCTGGACCGCGGCACTCGGCGCCGGTGCGGCCCGCCTGTTCCGCTGGCACTGAGCCGGCCGGGAAACTACCTACCACACACGCATACCCGGGCGGTATGACCTTTTCGAGAGGTTGGCGGGTGAAATATGCCCCTTTAGGGTCCACTTCACCTACATTCCCCAGGGAGGCAGCGTGACTTCCACTCACAGCAACCGTCGCCGGCTGATCGTCGGGGCCGGTATCGCGATCGCCCTCGCGGCGGCTCCGGCAGCAGCGGCCGTGGCGTCGGCAGCTCCGGACCAGGCACCCGCAGCAGTCGCTGGCGCACCGATCGAGGACTCGTACATCGTGGTCCTCAAGGACAGCGGTGTCAGCAAGGGCCAGGTCCGCGCCGCGGCCAGCGGCCTGGTGCAGGAGTACGGCGGCGAGGTGCAGCGCTCCTACACCAACGCGGTGCGCGGCTTCTCGGCGTCGATGTCGGCGGCGCAGGCCGAGCGGCTCGAGGCGGACCCGTCCGTCGCGTACGTGGAGCAGAACCGGGTGATGACCGCGACGGACACGCAGTCGCCGGTCCCCTCCTGGGGTCTGGACCGGATCGACCAGGAGGGCCTGCCGCTCGACGACTCGTACACGTACGGGAACTCGGGCTCGGGCGTGACGGCGTACATCGTCGACACCGGCATCCTGACCACCCACGAGGACTTCGGCGGCCGCGCGGTCAGCGGCACCGACACCGTGGACAACGACGACGACGCCACCGACTGCGCGGGCCACGGCACGCACGTCGCGGGCACCGTGGGCGGCTCGTCCTACGGCGTCGCCAAGGACGTCTCGCTCGTCGCGGTCCGCGTGCTGGACTGCGGCGGTTCCGGGACCTACGACGGCGTCATCGCCGGCATCGACTGGGTGACGGCCGACCACGAGGCCGGGGAGCCGGCCGTGGCCAACATGTCGCTCGGCGGCGGCTTCTCGCAGGCCGTGAACGACGCCGTGTCCGAGGCCGTCGCGGACGGGGTCACCTTCGCCCTGGCCGCCGGCAATGACTACGCCGCCGACGCCTGCGACGGCTCGCCGGGCTCCACGCCGGAGGCCCTCACGGTGGGCGCCACCGAGGACACGGACGCCCGTGCCGTGTACTCCAACATCGGCACCTGCGTGGACATCTTCGCGCCCGGTACCGACATCACGTCGGCCTGGTACACCGGCGACACCGCCACGAACACCATCAGCGGTACCTCGATGGCCACGCCGCACGTCGCGGGCGCCGCGGCGCTCGTGCTGGGCGGCAACCCGGCCGCGACGCCAGCCGAGGTCGGCGACGCCCTGACCGGTGCGGCCGTGCCGGACGTCGTGTCCGACCCGGGCACGGGCTCGCCGAACCTGCTGCTGAACGTCAGCGGGCTCTGACGGTTACTCCTCTTCGTCAGCGGTACGTGTCAGACGCTCAGGTCACCCCGGTGACCTGAGCGTCTGACACGTTCCTGACAGATGGTCCGCAAAGAATCACACCCGGTCCGGGACCAGCACGGGAGGCAGCGCCGTCGTCGGGCACTAGCGTGGGACCCGTGACCGCACCCGCCGCCCCCGTCTCCTGGCTCGACGCGCTCCCCGGCCGCGTGGACCGCTTTCGCCACTGGACCCGCGCGGTCCTCGTCGCGAACCTGATCGGCCAGATCGGCATCATCGGGACCGGCGGCGCCGTGCGCCTCACGGACTCGGGCCTGGGCTGCTCCACCTGGCCGCAGTGCGAGCCCGGCAGCTTCACGCCGCAGTTCCACGAGGCGACGACGCTGCACCCCTACATCGAGTTCGGCAACCGCACGCTGACGGGCGTGCTCGGGGTCGTCGCGGTGCTGCTCGCGGTGCTGGTCTGCACCGACCTGAAGCGGACCGCGTCCTACCGCATGCTCGGCCTGGCGCCGATCGTCGGTGTGCTGATGCAGGCCCTGATCGGCGGCATCGTGGTGCTGCTGCACCTGCACCCGGGCTGGGTGTCCCTGCACTTCGCGGTCTCCGGCGCGCTGGTCGCCCTGTCCCTGTACCTGTTGCACCGGTATGACGAGGGCGACGGGCCGGCGCGGCTCGTGGTCGCGCCGCGCGTGCGCACGCTCGCGTGGGCCCTGGCCGGGCTCACCGCCGTCGTGGTCGTGCTCGGTGTGCTGACCACCGGAGCCGGCCCGCACAGCGGCGACTCCGAGGTGGGCTACCGGTTCGCCATCGACCCGGCGCTCCTGACCAAGTGGCACGCCGCCGCGGTGTGGGTGTTCCTGGCCGCCCTGGTCGCCTTCCTCGTGGCGGTCCGGCGCGGCCCGGCCGAGGTGCGCCGCGCGGCCGTCATCCTGCTCGTCATCACGCTGGCGCAGGGCCTGATCGGGTACGTGCAGTACTTCACCGACCTGCCCGAGCTGCTCGTCGGGCTGCACATGATCGGTGCCGCCGCACTGATCGCCGGGACCACCCGCGTGTGGCTGACGACGCGGGTGCGGTGACGGCGCGGGTGCGGTGAACCGCGCGGTGAGCGCGCCGTGACAGCGGTCTGACAGTCCCGTGCGAGCGGGCCCCCGCACGCTGGGGGCATGAACACGAACGCGATCGAGGCACAGGGCCTCGTCAAGATCTTCGGCGACAACCGCGCCGTGGACGGCGTCGACCTCACCGTCCGTACCGGGACCGTCTACGGGGTGCTCGGGCCCAACGGTGCGGGCAAGACCACGACCATCCGCATGCTCGCCACCCTGTTGCGGCCCGACGGCGGCGAGGCCCGCATCTTCGGCCACGACATCGCCCGCGAGGGCGCCGCCGTCCGCTCCCTGATCGGGGTGACGGGCCAGTACGCGTCGGTCGACGAGACGCTGAGCGCCACCGAGAACCTCGTGGTCTTCGGGCGGCTGCTCGGGCTCTCCGCGCGCGCCGCGCGCGCCAAGTCGGCCGAGCTCCTGGAGGAGTTCTCGCTGACCGACGCCGCCAAGCGGCCGCTGCGCAACTACTCCGGTGGCATGCGCCGCCGGCTCGACCTGGCGGCGAGCCTGATCGCCCGGCCGCCGCTCATCTTCCTCGACGAGCCCACCACCGGTCTGGACCCGCGCACCCGCAACCAGATGTGGGACACGATCCGCCGCCTCGTCGCGGACGGCTCCACGGTGCTGCTCACCACCCAGTACCTGGACGAGGCCGACCAGCTCGCCGACCGCATCGCGGTCATCGACCGCGGCACGGTGGTCGCCGAGGGCACCGCCGACGAGCTCAAGTCCACCGTCGGCGCCCAGTCGCTCCAGGTCGGGCTCGCCGAGGCCGACGACCTCGGCACCGCGCTCAGCCTGGTGCAGCAGGTCTTCGGCGCCGCGGGCGTCGTCGCGCCGGAGGGGCTGCGCATCACCGTGCCGGTCCCCCACGCCGAGGCCGTCGCCGACCTGCTGATCCGGTTCCGGGACGCGCGGGTGCCGATCGACTCCGTCAGCCTCGACAAGCCGAGCCTGGACGAGGTCTTCCTCACCCTCACCGGCCACGCGGCGTCGGACGACGCCCCCGCCGGCGGCAGCACCGAGAACACCCGGAACGACACCGAGAAGGTGACCGCATGAGCACCGCAACCCTGGTCCCGGCACCGCACACGCCGCACACCGCCACGATCCAACCCGTCCGGGTCGGCCTGGCCGCCACCGTCTCCCAGTCGTTCACCATGGCCTACCGCGGCCTGCTCAAGGTGCGGCACACCCCCGAGCAGCTCATCGACGTGACCTTCCAGCCGATCATCTTCACGCTGATGTTCACGTACCTGTTCGGCGGCGCGGTCTCCGGCAGCGTCGGTGCCTACCTGCCGCTGATCATCCCCGGCATCCTGGCGCAGACCGTCATCACGGCGTCCGTCGTGACCGGCGTCCAGCTCCGCGAGGACATGGACAAGGGCGTGTTCGACCGGTTCCGCTCGTTGCCGATCGCGCGCATCGCGCCGCTGGCCGGCGCCCTGCTCGCGGACACTGTCCGCTACCTCGTGGCGACCACCATCACGTTCCTGACCGGCCTGGTCATGGGCTGGCGCCCCGGCGGCGGCTTCGGCGGCGTGGTGCTCGCCGGGCTGCTCGTGATCGTCTGCGCGTGGGCGCTGAGCTGGATCTTCGCCTACATCGGCGTGATCGCGCGGTCGGCCACGTTCGTGCAGGGCGTCTCGTTCATGGTCCTGTTCCCCCTGACGTTCCTGTCCAACGCGTTCGTCGAGGTCGACACCCTCCCGGGCTGGATGCAGGCGTTCGTCGAGATCAACCCGGTGTCCCACCTCGTGTCGGCCGTGCGGTCCCTCGCGAACGAGGGCCTGGTCACGGCCGACGTGGGCTGGACGCTGCTGAGCGCGGCAGTGGTCGTGGTGGTCTTCGCCCCGATCGCGGTCCGCAGCTACCTCCGCAAGGCCTGACTCCCGCCGCCGCGGTCCGCGCGGTGCCGAACGTAGGGATCGTCGCTCATGACCGCTCATGGGCCGACGATCCCTACGTTCGGCACCCGCTCGCCCGCGACGGGCGTCATCGTCGGCAGGTGCTCCAGGGTTGTCAGGGCGCGCTCCGCGAGGTCCTCGCGGGGGATCGCCGCGATCCTCGCCCGCGCCGCCGCCACCGCCTCGGCCTCGTGCCGTTCGGCTGCCGCGGCGAGGACCGGCTCGCGCCGCAGCGCCAGGAAGTCCTGCCGCGAGCCCAGCACCTCGGCCAGGGCCAGCAGCTCCAGCCCGTCGACCGCGTCGGGCCGCGGACCGGCCGCGACCACCGCCCCCACGGCGAGGCACACCGTGCCGAGCACCGGGTGGTCGGCCACGTGCCGCATCCACTCCCGGTACAGCCGCACGGCCCGACGCCGGACGACGTCGGCCACCTGCCGCGCCCGCGCGTCCTGCCCGGCGTCGACGAGCCGCACGATCCACGCGGACCCCACGATCACCGCCCACGGCGCCGCCGGCGACGGGTCCCCGCGCCCGGCCGGGGGCGGCCCGACGGCGGGCGTCGCGGGCGAGCCCGGGCCGCCGGGCGGCACGTCGTCGTCCGCGATGCCCGGCAGGTCCGCGAACACGTTCACCGCCTGCTCGTACAGGTCGAGCGCACCGGCGACGTCGCCCCGCGCCCAGGCGATCTCGGCCCGGCCCGCCCGGACCACGGCGCGCGACTCGTCTCCTCCGCGCTCGGACTGGTCCGCGTCCCGCCCGGCGTGCTCCACCCGCGCGCAGATCCGTTCGGCTCCGGCCAGGTCGCCGTCCGCGACGGCGGTGCCGAGGTCCACCCAGTCGAGCTGCCGCATCGCGCCGTCGGCCCCGATCACCGTCAGGCCCTCCCGCGCGACGCGCGACCAGTGCTTCGCGGTCCGCGTGTCCCCGGCCCCGAACGCCGTGGTGGCCAGGAACATCGCGGCCCCGGCCCGACTGGCCACGTCGCCGATGCCCGCGGCCAGGTGGTAGGCGCGCTCGGCGCCCTCGAGCGCCTCGTCCAGGCGTCCGGCGTTCTCCGCCTCCTGCGAGGCGACCAGGTGGGCGAGAAACGCGATGAGCGGGTCGTCCGAGTCGCGCAGGTCCAGGACGGCCCCCGGCGCGGGCGCCAGCAGCATGCTCGCCACCGCACGGGTCCGCGGGCCCACCGCGTCGCCGTGGTCGCGCAGCACCCGCCGGAGCCGCGCCAGCGCCCGCAGGTTGCCCGTGATCCCGGAGAACGCCGTGGTGGCCGCGGCGTAGGCCAGGGCCAGCGCGGTCACGTCCGCGTCCGCAGCCGGGACGGTCCGCCCGGTGACGGCGTCGAGGACGGCGGGCGCCAGGTCGGCCGCCCGCTCCTCCGCGCCCCGCAGGGTCCATGCCCCGCCGAGCGCGACGAAGCCGTGGACGACGACGTCGGGCCGGTCCGCGCGCGCCGCCTCCCGGATCGCGAACAGCAGGTTCTCGTGCTCGCGCCGCAGCAGGTCGACGGCGGCCACCTGCTCCGGGCCGAGGAGGCGGGACGTGCACCAGCGCGCCACGCCCTTGCCCCAGCTCAGCAGCGCGTCGCGGACGGCGTCGTCCTCACCCGCCTCGGCGAGCCGCAGCAGGCCGAACTCCCGGACCGTCTCCAGCATCCGGTACCGCACCGGAGCGGGCCGGGGCGCTCCTCCGGGGCCACCCGTGCCCGGCAGCCCCGGGTCCTCCTCGACGACGAGCAGGGACTGCGTCACCAGCCCGTCGACGTCGTCGAGCACGTCGAGCGGGACCACCCCGTCGGGGGCCGTCCCCTCGGGGTGCGTGTCGAGGCGGCCCAGAGCCGCGGCCGCGTGGGCGGACAGCCCGTCGGGCAGCACGCAGACACGACGCCACAGCTCGCGCTGCGACGGCTCCAGCAGGTTCCAGCTCCACTCGATGACGGCCTCGAGCGTGCGGTGCCGGTCGGGCACGGTCCGGTCCCCGCCGCGCAGCAGGGCGAACCGGGCGTCGAGGTGCCGCTCGATCTCCTCGACCGACAGGGTGCGCACGCGTGCGGCGGCCAGCTCGATCGCGAGCGGGAGCCCGTCGAGCCGGTCGCAGAGCCGGGCGACGACGGCGTCGGGGAGCTGCGCCCCGGGCCGGGCCGCGAGCGCCCGCTGCCGGAACAGCTCGACGGCCGGGCCGCGTCCGGTCCCGGACCCGCGCGCGCCGTCGCCCGGCATGCCCGCACCGTCCGCTGCGTCCCCGCCGGGCGCACCGCCCGAGGCGAGCGGCGCCAGCGGGTACACCTGCTCGGCGGCGACCTGCAGGGGCGCGCGGCTCGTGGTCAGGATCCGCAGGCCGGGGGCGGCGGAGAGCAGGACGTCCGCCCAGCGGGCGGCGCCGTCGGGCACGTGCTCGCAGTTGTCCAGCACGAGCAGGGTACGGGCGGTGCGGGCGCGCTCCACGATGCGGTCGTGCAGGTCGCCGGCGAGCAGCCGGTCGGACAGACGCGCCGAACCCACCGCCGACACCCCGAGGCCGTCGGCGATCGCGAGCGCCACGTCGTCGTCGGTGCGCACGCCCGCGAGCTCCGCGACCGCGATCGAGAGCCCGTCCAGCGGGCCCGACGCCGTCGCGGGCCGGTCCTCCGCGACCGTGCGCGCCACCTCCTGGGCCAGCCGGGTCTTGCCGAGCCCGCCCGCGCCGAGGATCGTCACGAGCCGGTGCCGGGTCAGCTCGCCCACGACGGCGCGCACGTCGTCCGCGCGCCCGATCAGCGGCGTGGCGGCGGCGCGCAGCCCGCGCACGAACCGGCCGGCTCCGGGCCGGGGCGAGGCGGCAGGCGTGCTGGTCGCCGCGACGGCGGCCGGGCCGTCACCGGGCGGGGTGCGACCGTCCGGGGTGTCGGACGGCGGGGTGTCGGACGGCGGGGTGCCGCCGACCACCGCGACGCCCCGGGCCACGCCTCCGGCACCTCCGGCGGCGACCTCGGCGATGCGCGCGTGCAGCGCCACGAGGTCGGGCGCCGGGTCCGTGCCGAGCTCCGCGACCAGGGCGTGCCGCAGCCGTCCGAACACACGCACCGCCTCGTCGGGGCGCCCCGTCGCCGCGAGCGCCGTCATGAGGTCGCGCGCCGCGTCCTCGTCCAGGGGGTCGGCGGCCAGGGCCGCGTTGCCGAGGACGGTCACGGTCGCGGCGTCCCCCGCGGCCACCGCGGCCCGACGGCGCAGGGTGGTCAGCTCGTCCCGCAGACGTCCGGCGGTGTCCCGCAGCTCCTGCGCGAGCCCGGGTGTCGCGTCGTCCAGCCCGTCTCCCGGTTCGCCGCGCCAGAGCGCGAGTGCGGCGTCCACGACGGCGGCCGCCGCGACGGCCCGCCGCACGTCGTCGTCGGGCACGCCGACCGTGTCGCCGGACACGCCGGCCGTGTTGCCGGGCACGCCGGGCATACCGGCCGTGTTGCCGAGCACACCAGCCGTGCCACCGCCGGACGTATCAGCGGCACCGCGGCGAAGCGCACCAGCGGTGTCGGCCGGGCGGCGCGGCGTACCGCCGTCCGGCCCCGCGACACGGGCCGACCCGAGGAGCTCGCGCGCCTCCGTCACGGCCGCGCGCGCCCGGTCCAGGTCGCTTGGGCCGCCGAGCGCATACCCCGCGGACGTGAACCGCACGGTGGCCGGGCCCAGGGAGCGCAGCCGGGAGACGAGGCTCTGGAGCGCCGCACGCGGGTTGGCCGGCAGGTCGTCCGCCCACAGTGCGTCGACCAGCGACGACACCGTGACCGTCCGGGGCGCGGCCAGCGCGAGCAGCACCACGAGGGCCGCGGCGCGGGTGCCGCGCGGCGCGACCGGGCCGGCGTCGGACAGCACGGCCACCGGTCCGAGAACCGCCACCACCGGGTCCTCCCCGGGTGCTCCGGTCGGGGGGCCGGAGTTGACGTGCTGCATGCGCGCCACTCTAAGCGCTGCACCTGGGCCGACGCCGTACTCGTACCGGAGACCGGCAGCGACGGGTCGGCAGCCCCCTGCGCGAGGTCGGCAGCCCCGTGCCAGGTCGGCAGTCCCCTGCGAGGTCGGCAGTCCCCTGCGAGGTCGGCAGTTTGCATCGAGGTCGGCACAGGCCTGTGCCGACCTCGATGCAGACTGCCGACCGCTGCCTGCCCACTGTCGGCTCATTGCCGCCCCCGCAGCAAGCTGCCGACCGCACTCAGCCAACTGCCGACAGCAGACAGCACGGCCCGGCCCCGGCGTCACCCCCAGCGTCAGTCCCAGCGTCAGCGTCAGCCCACCGGCAGCGGCGGCGGGGTCCAGCTCGCGAACCGCAACATGCCGTCGAGCATGACCCGGGCGGGAAGTGCACGCAGCGCCGCGTTCCTCAGCCCGACGAGCGCGGGGTTGCCCAGCTGCTCGCCGAACCGGGCGCTCGCCCAGGCCGCGCGCAGCACGCCGGAGGTCCGAGGCCGGCGCACCCGGTCGTAGGCCACGAGCCCGTCGACCACGGAGTCGCCGCTCGAGCCGCCCGCGCCACCCGACACCGACGCCGCCAGCACCACGGCGTCCTCGATGCCCTGACATCCGCCCTGGCCCACGTTCGGCGGCATGGCGTGCGCGGCGTCGCCGACCAGGGCCACCCGGCCGCGGACCAGGCGCGGGACCGGCCTCGGGAAGCCGTAGAGGTCGAGCTGCTGCACCTGCTCGGGCGTGGTCGCCGCCAGGACCTGCGGGATCGGGTCGTGCCAGCCGGCGAACGCTGCGCGGGCGCCCGCCAGGTCGACGGCGGGGTCCCCGGTGGGCCGTCCCGCCGGGCCCACCTGCGTGGCGTACCAGTACAGCCGCCCGTCGCCGAGCGGGATCAGGCCCACCTCGCCGCCCGGACCCCAGGTCTGGGACATCTCGGTGATCCCGGGGTTGTCGAGCACGGCGAGCCACGTCGTCGACCCGACGTAGACCGGTTCCGCGGCGTCCGGCGCGACGGCGGCGCGCAGGCGCGACCGGACGCCGTCGGCGGCGACCACGAGGTCGGCGCCGAGCGTGGTGCCGTGGTCGAGTGCGACGACGGCGGACCGCGAGGCGTCGCCCGGGTCGACGGCCGCTGCCGCCGCGCCGTAGGTGACGTCCACGTCGCCGAGCCCGGCGAGCAGCGCCTCCTGCAGCCGGGGCCGGTGGAAGGCGATCGCCACCGTGCCGAGCCGCGCCGCGATCTGCTCCGCCGAGACGTGTACCAGGGCGCGCCCCGCGCCGTCCCGCAGCGTGCCGGGATAGGCCCGCTGCCCGACGGCGCGCACGGCGTCGCCCACCCCTGCGGCGTCGAGGCCGCGCAGTGCGTTGGCGAGCAGCACGATGCCCGCGCCGGTGGTGCGCGGCTCGGGCGAGCGCTCCAGCACCCGCACGTCCCACCCGCACCGTGTCAGCGCGTTGGCCGCCGTCAGCCCGGCGATACCCGCCCCGACGACGATCGCACTCCTGCCCATCTGTCCTCCCCGGTCGTCCGGTCCTGTGCCCGGGCACCCACCCGGTCCCGCGCAGTCTCTCGTATCACGCCCCGTGTGAATCAGTTAAGTCCGTTGCCCCGGCACGCGGGCGCGTCGACCGTCGAGGGTGCGCCCGCACCGCGGGCGCCGTCCGACGCCGCACGCGAACACCACGCACGCACACCCGGAGGCCCCGCCATGAACAGAGTACGAAGGCGCAGAGTCCTAGCCGCCGCAGCACTGGCAGCACTGTCGCTGGGCGCCCTGGGGGTGCTGCCCGCCACCGCCGGCCCGTTCGACGCCGACCCGGGCCGTGCCCCCGGCGCCGCCCCGCAGGCTGCCCCGCAAGCCGCACCCCGCGCCGCGGCCGGCGAGTACGCCGACCGGTTCCTCGCGCTGTACGCGAAGCTGCACGACCCGGCGAACGGCTACTTCTCGGCGCAGGGCATCCCGTACCACTCGGCCGAGACCCTCCTGGTGGAGGCACCGGACTACGGCCACGAGACGACGTCGGAGGCGTACAGCTTCTGGCTGTGGCTGGAGACGTCGTACGGGCAGGTCACGGGCGACTGGGAGCCGTTCAACCACGCCTGGGACACGCTCGAGGCGTACATGATCCCCACCACCGAGAACCAGCCGACCAACGGCGCGTACAACCCGGGCTCCCCGGCCACCTACGCGCCCGAGCACGACCACCCGAGCTCCTACCCGGCCCGGCTCGACTCGGGCGTGGCGGTGGGCCAGGACCCGATCGGCGCCGAGCTGAGCCAGACCTACGGCACGGACGAGATCTACGGCATGCACTGGCTCGCCGACGTCGACAACGTGTACGGCTTCGGCGCCGCCCCCGGCTCCTCCGAGCTGCTGGGGCCGGACTACGAGGGCTCCTCGTACATCAACACGTTCCAGCGCGGCCCGCAGGAATCGGTCTGGGAGACCATCCCCCAGCCCGCCATCGACGACTTCTCCTACGGCGGCCCGAACGGCTACCTGGACCTGTTCACCGGGGACACGAGCTACGCCCGCCAGTGGAAGTACACCAACGCGCCGGACGCCGACGCCCGCGCCGTCGAGGCCGCCTACTGGGCCCAGCAGTTCGCGACCGAACAGGGTGCCGGGGCCGAGGTCTCGGGCACCGTCGAGAAGGCGTCCAGGATGGGCGACTACCTGCGCTACTCGCTGTTCGACAAGTACTTCAAGGAGATCGGCTGCGAGTCCACGAGCTGCCAGGCGGGCTCCGGGCGCAGCTCGGCGCACTACCTGCTGTCCTGGTACTACGCGTGGGGCGGGGCGCTGGACACCAGCGGCCCCTGGGCCTGGCGCATCGGCTCGTCGCACGCGCACTTCGGCTACCAGAACCCGCTCGCGGCCTACGCCCTGTCCACCGACGCGGGCCTGGTCCCCGCCTCCCCGACCGCGCAGGACGACTGGGCCGTGAGCCTGGACCGCCAGATCGAGTTCTTCCAGTGGCTCCAGTCGGCCGAGGGCGGCATCGCGGGCGGCGCGACCAACAGCGTGGACGGCGCCTACGGCACGCACCCCGCCGGCGCGCCCACGTTCTACGACATGGTCTACGACGAGGCCCCCGTCTACCACGACCCGCCGTCGAACCAGTGGTTCGGCATGCAGGGCTGGGGCGTGGAGCGGATCGCCCAGCTCTACCACGAGACGGGCGACGAGCGGGCGCAGGACATCCTCGACAGGTGGGTGCCCTGGGTGCTCGACGAGATCACGGTGACCGCCGACTCCTGGCAGGTGCCGTCCGAGCTGTCCTGGACCGGGGCCCCGGACACGTGGGACCCGGCGTCACCGGGCGCCAACACGGGCCTGCACGTCGAGGTGACGGGGCACGGGCAGGACGTCGGCGTGGCCGGAGCCATCGCCCGCACGCTGATCTACTACGCCGCGGCGTCGGGCGACCAGGCCGCCGCGGACACGGCCAAGGCGCTGCTCGACGCGATGTGGGAGCAGAACAGCGACGAGCAGGGCATCGCCACCGTCGAGTCCCGCGCCGACTTCGGTCGGTTCGACGACGAGTACCAGTCCGGCGGCGACGGCGTCTACGTGCCGCAGGGCTGGACCGGCACCTACCCGAACGGCGACCAGGCGACGTCCGGCGTCTCGTTCCTGGACCTGCGCTCGTTCTACGAGGACGACCCCATGTTCGGCGAGGTGCAGGAGTACCTGGACGGCGGCGACGTGCCGCAGTTCACGTACCACCGGTTCTGGGCGCAGACCGCCGTGGCGACGGCCATGGCGGAGTACGACCGCCTCCTGGGCGCGGGCGCGCAGTAGCGGGCCCCCGAACGTGTCAGACCCTCAGGTCACCGGGGTGACCTGAGGGTCTGACACGTGAAGCGGGTGCGAGGATCAGACCTCGGGGACCCAGAGGTCCTCGCCGTTCGCGGGGGTGCCGACGGCGCCGACCCCCACCGGGACGGCGTCGGGCACGTCGCCCAGGGCGCGCTGCGCCACGGCGCCCGACGAGAAGTTCGCGTAGCACTCCGGGCAGTACCAGTCCGGCGTCGGCACCGGGGTGTCGAAGCCGCCGTACACGACGTCCGGCTCCAGCTTCATGTTGTCGTGGATCGCCTGGCCCCACACGATGCGCTTGGTGGCGCCGCGCTGACCGCACGACGGGCACGAGGGGCGCATCTGCGCGCGCTGCGACAGCACCGCGTGCGGGTGCAGCAGGGCGTGGCACGGGCCGCACACCAGGAAGGTCTGCTCGATGAGCTCCGCCAGGGGGCGCTCGCCGGTCTGGCCGGTGTGCGCGCCGTCGTCGTGCGGGCGCAGCTGCATGACGTCGACGAACCGCTCGCACGACGCGCAGCGCTCCTCGCGGCGCAGGTCCGTGCCCGAGACCTGCTTGTGGCCCAGCAGGCGCAGCACGTGCAGGTTGGGCGACAGCTCGTCGGTCTCGCAGTTGCCGGCGTCGAGCGTGCCGGTGGCGCCGTGCTTGTACTGGTGGGCGATGCCGTCGAGCACCAGGCGGGCGTGCTCCTGCGGCAGCCAGCCGGACGAGCGCGCGTAGGCGGCCGCGCCGTTGAAGAGGTCGTCCCAGACCACGGGCTTGTCCGGGCCGAAGACCTCGTCGCTGACCCAGTCCTCGCCCTGGCTGGCGCCCATGAGCTCGACCGCGGCGACGATGCCCGGCTCGGAGCCCACGACGGTGACGACGACGTCGCCGCGCTGGGGGCCGTCCGCGCCGCCGGGCAGGCGGTGCTCGTGGCTCCGGCTCGCGATGGCGACCGCCTCGCCCAGCCAGTCCTCGGACCAGTTGAGGTAGACGGACGGAACGAGCCACGCCGGAAGGGACGAAACGTTGGGAAGCATGTCGGGTTCGCTGGTCACGCGGGGAGAATAGCGCAGCCCGGTGACGCCGTTATGACACGCCCGGTAAGCGGCCTTCGCGACTTACCCGGACACTTACCCGAACTCGACCACGACCTGGTCGTACCCCAACGGAGACAACATCGCCTCGAGGGTCGCGGTCGTGTTCGCCCGGGCCCGTTCGTCCAGGTCGGAGCCCGCCGCGGCGTCCGAGATCCGGTCCTGGGCCGTCGCGAGCGCCTCCTGCCGGGCGTCGGTGTCGGCGTCGAAGAGATCACCCACGCGGTCGACGAGCCCCCGGTCCTCGGTCAGGGCGCGGCTGGCGTCGAGGTCGACGCGCGGCTCGGCGAGCTCGGGCTCGGGCAGCGTGACGGTGACCGTCGTGCCGTCGTCGGAGATCTCGATCGCGTCCTCGTCCAGGTCCCGGAAGTCCACGTACGCGTCGACCGAGCCGTTCACGGCGAGCACGATGCGCTCCCCCGCGAGCCAGCTCGGCACGTACCTCACGTCGTTCTCCAGGTCGACCAGCACCTCGTACTGCGCCTCGGCCGCCACGAACCGCGCCAGGTCGTGCATGCTGACCAGCACCGGCGTCTCCGACCGGTCGACCTCGCCCGTCGTGAACGGGTTGAGCCCGTCGAGCAGCGTCCGCCAGATCGCGTCACGAAGGTCGTCGCGCAACGCGGAGACGGCGCCCGCGACCAGGCCGGCGGTCAGTGCCGCGCCCAGCACGAACCCGAGCACGCCCGCCAGCCCGGCGGGCATCCTGCGGCGTGGCTCGCCCGGCGTCGGGCCGCTGCCGAACGGCGCCGGCTCGGTCCTGGAGACCACCTGCTCGGTCTGTACCTCGGTGCCCGTCATCGCAGCGCCCCTTCCCGGGGAGATACCAGACATATCTCCCACCCAGGTCTCCCACGCTAGCCCCCACCTCTGACACTCGCCCACCAGCCCGTCACCTTCAAGGGCAAGGCCAGAAACGACTTCGGTCGGTTGTCCCGAGATCGGTCGGTCGACGGACCGATCTCGAAGCAACCGACCGAAGTCAGCAACGCATGCGACCTGAATTTTGCCTCAGGTCAGCCTCAGTTCTTGCGGTACTCCCACGGGGAGTCCACCGGGCGCAGCGTTTCCCAGTCGGAGGCCCGGCCGATCGCCGCCGCCAGCACGCCCGCGATCGTCGCCGCGTTGTGCAGCCGGCCCGCGAGTGCGAGCGCCGCGGCCTCCTCCAGCGGCACCGGGACCACGACCATGTCGGCTTCCTCGGCCTCGCGCGTGTGCCGCTCGTCGTCGGGCACGGGCGTGAGGTCGCGCGCCAGGTACACGCGGACGGCCTCGTTGCTGCCGCCCGGCGTGGGCAGCAGGTCGAGCAGCACGTCCCAGGAGCCGGCGTTCATGTCCGCCTCCTCGGCCAGCTCGCGGGCCGCCGCGACGTGCGGGTCCTCGCCGTCCAGGTCGAGCAGGCCGGCGGGCGCCTCCCACAGGAAGGCGCCGACCGGGTGCCGGTACTGGCGCAGCAGCAGCACGTTGCCGTCGTCGGTCAGCGCCACGACGACGACCGCGCCGGGGTGGTCGACGTACTCGCGCCGGACGATGCCGCCGGCCTCGCCGAGGTCGACCTCGTCCGAGACCATGTCGACCACGAACCCCTGGAACGGTACGTCGAGCCGCCGCGCGGGGCGGGGGTCGATGACGTCCGTGACCTCGTCGCTGCTCATGCTGTCCCTCCGCCGCGCCTGCCGACGATCCCCAGCTTCATGAGGACTGCTTCTCGAGCGCCGCAGCGATCAGACCCGCGAACAGCGGGTGTGCCCGCGTGGGGCGCGACTTGAACTCGGGGTGCGCCTGCGTGGAGACGAAGTACGGGTGCGTCTCGGCGGGCAGCTCGACGAACTCCACGAGCGACGAGTCGGGGGACGTGCCGGAGATCAGCAGGCCCGCCTCCTCCAGCTCGACGCGGAACGCGTTGTTCACCTCGTACCGGTGCCGGTGGCGCTCGGTCACCTTCTCGCTGCCGTAGGCCTTGGCCACGACGGATCCGGCGGTGAGCGACGCCTCGTAGGCGCCCAGGCGCATGGTGCCGCCCATGTCGCCATCGCCCTCCACGATCGACTTCTGCTCGGCCATGGTCGCCACGACGGGGTGGCTGCTGGTCGGGTGGAACTCGGTGGACGACGCGTCGGCCCAGCCCAGCACGTTGCGCGCGTACTCGATGACCATCGACTGCAGGCCCAGGCAGATGCCCAGGGTCGGCACCAGGTTCTCGCGCGACCAGCGCAGCGCCCCGACCTTGCCGTCGATGCCGCGCACGCCGAACCCGCCCGGCACCAGCACCGCGTCGACGCCCTCCAGCGAGGCCTGCGCCCCCTCCGGCGTCTGGCAGTCGTCGGCGGCGACCCAGCGGATCGCCACCTTCGCGTCGTTCGCGAAGCCGCCGGCGCGCAGCGCCTCGGTGACGGACAGGTAGGCGTCGGGCAGGTCGATGTACTTGCCGACCAGGGCGACCTCGACGTTGTGCTCGGGCTCGTGCACGCGCTCCAGGAGCCGGCTCCAGCCGTCCCAGTCGACGTCGTGGAACGGCATGCCCAGGCGGCGCACCACGTAGGCGTCCAGGCCCTCGGCGTGGATGACGCGCGGGATGTCGTAGATCGAGGGCGCGTCGGCGCAGTTGATCACGGCCTCGTTGTCGACGTCGCACATGAGCGCGATCTTGTTCTTGATGCTCTCGGGCACCACGCGGTCGGAGCGCAGCACGATGGCGTCCGGCTGGATGCCGATCGAGCGCAGCGCGGCCACGGAGTGCTGCGTCGGCTTGGTCTTCAGCTCACCCGACGGGCCGATGTACGGCACCAGCGAGACGTGCAGGAAGAACACGTTGTCGCGGCCGAGCTCGTGCCGCACCTGGCGCGCGGACTCGAGGAAGGGCTGCGACTCGATGTCGCCGACGGTGCCGCCGATCTCGGTGATGATCACGTCGACGTCGTCGGACGCCTGCTCGCGCATCCGGAACTTGATCTCGTCGGTGATGTGCGGGATGACCTGCACGGTGTCGCCCAGGTACTCGCCGCGGCGCTCCTTGGCGATGACGCGCGAGTACACCTGGCCGGTCGTCACGTTGGACGAGGCGGGGAGCTCGACGTCGAGGAAGCGCTCGTAGTGGCCGATGTCCAGGTCGGTCTCGGCGCCGTCCTCCGTGACGAAGACCTCACCGTGCTGGAACGGGTTCATGGTGCCGGGATCCACGTTGAGGTAGGGATCCAGCTTCTGCATCGTGACGCTGAGGCCACGGGAGCGGAGCAGGCGGCCGAGTGACGACGCCGTCAGACCCTTGCCGAGAGAGGACGCCACACCACCGGTGACGAAGATGTGCTTGGTCGGCGTGGAGGCGCCGGACCGCTGACGGGACTGGAGACTGCTTCGGTGTTCGACCACGGAACTCCATCCTAAACGAGGTCCGGCGTGCTGGTGGTGTAACGACCAGCACACGCACGCGCCGCGCGGGAACTATCGACCGGTTTTGGTCGAGTCTGCCCCTGCTGCGTCGTTCGCGCTCGCTAAGTCAGGCCTTCCGGGAGAACTTCCTCCCCAGCTTCCTGAACAGCGGTCCGACGGCGGCGCGCAGGTCCCGGTCGAGCAGCACCGCCACCGCCAGCGCGACGAGCGCGGCCAGCAGCCCGAAGGCCAGCCCGAGGCCCAGCTCGGCGGCGAACTCGCTGCCGTCGAACGGCACCTCGTTCAGCGCCGGTTCCGAGGACGAGAGGTACGACGTCGCGGTCAGGCCGAGCCGCCACGGCAGCCAGAGCCCGGCGGCGGCGCCGACGGCGGCCCCCACGAGGACCACGATCAGCGCCCGCCAGACGCCGGCCAGCGCGGGCGCGCCCAGGTGCCGCCGCACCGCCAGGAGGAGCCCCAGCCCCGCCACGACCATGCCGGCCGTGCCGACGGCGCCCAGCGCCGCCATGACGTCGGTCCGCAGCGCGAGGTCGACGCAGGCGGTGGAGTCCTCGAAGCAGACCGACTCCCGCGTCCGCGTCGCGAACAGCACCGGCACGAGCGCGGCACCGACCGCCGCAACGCCCCACCCGCTCGCGGTCGCGGTCACCGCGGCACGCCCGTGGTCGACGGCGTACAGCGCCCGCGACAGGTGCAGGATCAGCGCGAACCCGATCAGCCCGGGCGCCATCGTGATCAGCCCGGCAGCCAGGCCGGGGGCGTCGCCCCGCACGATGAGGTCGAAGACCTGCTCGACGAACGGGGCGGCGGCGATCAGGGCGGCCATGCCGAGGGCGGTGACGAGCAGGAGCGACCGCGTGGTGCGCGCCACCAGGCCGCGCAGCTCGCCGAGCCGGCCCGCGGAAGCATGCTCCGCGAAGTGCGGGAACGCACTGGTGGCGATCGGGAACGCGAGCACCGCGTACGGCAGCAGGTACACCTGCTGGGCGTACAGGTAGACCGAGAGCGTGCCGTCACCGCCGGCGGCGTTGGCCGCGCGCAGCGTCAGGAACACCGAGAGCTGCTGGGCCACGAGCGCGCCCACGCCGGCGAACGCCAGACGCGCGGCGCGCGGCCCCTCGCCGGACGGGAAGCGCAGCGTCGGGCGCAGCCGCAGGCCGGTGCGCCACACGGGTACCACCAGCGGCAGCGCCAGGAACAGCACGCCCACCGTGGTGCCCCACGCCAGCCAGACCAGCGCCTGGGACGACAGCGCGGCGACGTCCTGCTGGTCGCCGTCGGCCAGCAGCGCGAAGACACCGTAGACCACGATCACGACGAGGCTGGAGACCAGCGGCGCGAACGCCGGCCAGAAGAACCGCTTGTGCGCCTGGAGGATGCCGCCCAGCACGACGGCCAGCCCGTAGAGCGGCACCTGTACGGCGAACACCCGCAGGAACGCCGTGGCGACGTCCACCTGCACCGGGTCGTCCAGCCCGGTCAGGCCGATGATCGGGCGCGCGAGAAGTGCGGTCAGCCCGGCCAGCGGCACCAGGACCACCAGCGTCCAGCCCAGCAGCGCCGACGCGATCCGCGAGGCCTGCTCCTTGGAGGCCGCGGTCCCGTCGGCGGTGAACGCCGCCCGGGCCAGGGGCCCGGCGAGCAGCGGCACGACGGCGCCCGCGAGCGCGCCGCCGGCCGCGACCTCGAACAGCAGGTTGGGCAGCTGGTTCGCCGAGTTGAAGACCGTCCCGACGCCGTCGGACCCGAGCCACGCGCCCTGCGCGAGCCAGCGGCCGAAGCCGACCAGGCGGCTGGCGAGGGTGACGACGGTGACGAGCAGCGCCGCGCCCGCCAGGGACTGGGTGCGGCTCACGCGCCCGGGGTGGCCACAGGCTTGGTCTGCGCGAGCTCGGCGACCGACTCCTCGACCGCGGCCGAGGGGCGCCGGCCGAGCATGTCGGCCTTGTTCAGCCACTCGTTCTCGGCGATCACCTTCGAGAAGCTCACCTTCTCCGACGCCAGCATGAGGCCGACGACGCCGGCGAGCGCCGCCCACCGCACCGCGCGGGGCGCGTTGAACGCGACCTGGCTGCCGACGAGCGCGCCGAGGGCGTTGGCGCCGCCGTCGCCCAGCATGTCCTTCTCCCCCAGGTCTCCGGGGGCCGCCGCCGCGGCGGCGCCCAGCACGGCGCCCGCCGCGCCGGTGCCGGCGAGGGCGAACGGCAGGCTCGCCGCGACGCCGGCCTTCAGGGCCCGGCCAGGGCGCAGGTCGAAAAGGTTGATCAGGTTGGCGGTGCCGCCGATCAGCGCGCCGTTGAGGCCGACGTCGACCACGTGGCCGAACGCGCTGCGCGCCGTGCGGGGCGTGCCGACGGCGGACGCCAGCAGCGCGGAGCCGGAGATGCCGAGCACCTTGAGGCCGCCCGTGGTCAGGCGGCCCTCCTTGAGCGCGCCGAGATGGCCGCGCAGGCCCTTCGTGCGGGTGGCGGTGTCCTCGGCGAGGTCGTCGTAGAGGCCGAACCCGCCCGCGGCGGCCGTCGCGAACGCCGTGGCACCCGGGGCCGCGCCGCCCCCGACGGCGGCGCCGGCGACCAGGCCGGCCGTGACCGCCGGGCCCTCCAGCAGGCTGATCGGCTCGCCGCGGTGGTTGGTCCGCGTCCACGTGTCGTCCCCGCCGAGGGCGCCCCCGGCGACCTTCTCGTCGAGCTTGCGGCGCGCGAACGCCGTCGCGACCCCGGCCACGACGCCCGCGACGATGAACCTTCCTGCACCCATGACTACCCCTCGGTCTGTGTGTCGGTCTTTTCGCTGCTCGTACCGTTCGGCCTCGGCTCGTCGCCGGCTCAGCCGGCGGTGTCGCCCACGGTGTCACCGGCCGTGACGTCGGGGGCGGGCGGCAGCACGGCCGTCGCGTCGTCCTCGAGCCCGTACTGCCCCACGACGCCGCTCAGGCGCGACGCGACCGCGAGCGGCACGTTGATCCGGCCCGCGAGCCGGTCGACGCCGCTGACGGTCGTGACCACCGCGGCGATGTCCTCGTCGTCCCGCACGGCCTGCACCGCGTCGCCCGGGTCGTCCGTCGGGCCGGCGAGGACCGCCGCCCCGGAGACCTCCTGGGCCGCCAGCGTCACGGCCGTCCACACGTCCGGCGTCGGCTCCGACTCCTCGGTGGCGCCGTCCGCCGTCTCCTGCGGCTGCCCGGCCGGGCCCACGAGCAGCACGAGCGCCTGCGCGGCGTCCGTCTGCTCGTCGCCCGGCTCGGCGAAGCCGAACCGCTCCAGCTGGGCCTCCAGGTCGGTGGCCTGCGAGCTGCGGTCGGTGCCGCCGTCGCTGCCGGTGAGCGAGAGGGCCAGCGCGGCGCCGAGCATGGCGTTCGGGTCGTCCGTCTCGGGGACCGCGGAGCCGAGGGTGGCGCGCAGCCCCTCGGCCACGGTCTCGCGGGTCGACTCCTCGGCGGGGTCGGTCCACGCGTCCGTGAGCTCCGTCTTGGCGACGACCGAGGCGCCCGCGGTGTCGAGCTGGTTCAGGACGCCGTCGTGCACCTCCTGCGACACCTCGCCGAGCTGCACCACCGCCACGCGCTCGCCCTCGAGCGAGCCGGGGACCAGGCGCGTGCCGACCGCCTCGATGTAGCGCTCGTCGCCGTCCAGCGCGCTCTGCGTGGCGTCCAGCTCGGTGCGCAGGTCGGAACGCTCGGCACGCAGCGCGTCCACCTGCTCCGTCAGCGTCTCGCCGATCGCCCCCTGCAGGGGTCCGGCGCCGAGGATGATGCCGACCGCGAGGGCGAGGAAGACGGAGATGAGCGAGACGAGGTGGTATCGGAAGTCGATCACGGTGGGAAGGAGTCCTTAAGCATGTTCCGGGCGTGAGAGGCCCGGTGTCAGGTCGGGGCGGCGTGCTTGCGGAAAGGTGTTCCCGCAGGTCAGCCGCCGAACAGGTTACCGATCCAGGACACGACGTCGTCGAACCGTGCCCCCATCAGTCCGAAGAAGGTCTGGCCGGCCGAGGTCGAGGCCAGGGCCGCGAGCACCGCCGCGACACCCGCGCCCGACAGCAGCGTGAGCTGGGTGTTCGAGATCCGCGTGCGGTACAGCCGGGACACGCCCTTGGCGTCGACCAGCTTGCCGCCGACCCGGAGCCGGGTGAGGAAGGTGGAGGCCATGCCCGAGCGCCCCTTGTCGAGGAACTCCACGAGGGTGGCGTGCGTGCCGACGGCGACGATGAGCTCGGCGCCCTTGTCGTCGGCCAGCAGCATGGTGATGTCCTCGCTGGTCCCCGTGGCGGGGAAGACGACGGGCTCCACGCCGAGCGCCTTGACGCGCTCCAGCCCGGGCGCCTTGCCGTCACGGTAGGCGTGCACCACGATCTCCGCGCCGCAGGCCAGCGCCCGGTCGGAGACGGAGTCCATGTCGCCCACGATCATGTCGGGCTGCCAGCCCGCGTCGATGATCGCGTCGGCGCCGCCGTCCACGCCGATCAGGACGGGCCGGTTCTCCCGGATGTAGGACCGCAGCTGCGCCAGGTCCTCCCGGTAGTGATAGCCCCGCACCACGATCAGCACGTGCCGGCCGTCGATGTGGGTCCGGATGTCCGGCACGCCGACGCCGTCGAGCAGGAGGTCCCGCTCGCGGCGCAGGTACGTCATCGTGTTCTCGGCGAACCGTTCGATCTCGGCCGACAGGCCCTCGCGGGCCGCGGCCATGTTCGCCGCCACCGTGCGCGGCGTCTGGAACGTGCCCGTGGCCACGACCTCGCCGTCGACGACGACCTCGCCGCCCACGATCTCCACGTCGGCGTGCTCGTCGATCTTCATGACCGACGGCCCCAGGTCGTCCACCAGGACGATCCCGGCCTCGACCAGGATGTCCGGGCCCGTGTTGGGGTACCTGCCGGAGGTCGACGGGGCGGCGTTCAGGACGGCGACGGGTGCGGCCGAGACCAGGGCGTCGGCCGCGACCCGGTCGATGTCCACGTGGTCGATCACGGCGACGTCGCCGTGGTTCAGCCGGGACGTGAGCTCCTTGGTGCGCGCCCCGATCCGGGCGGGACCGTGCGCCACGGTCTGCGGCAGCACCGGGGCCTGGTCGGCGGCGCTCTTCGCTGCGCCCTTGTCGGCGCGCTTCTCGGGTCGGGAGATCAGCTTCATCCGCTCTATCGTCCCACGACCGAGGACTCCAGGAGCTCCAGCGCGTGGGTACGCGCCGTCTCCGAGTCGTCCTGGCCGGACAGCATGCGCGCCAGCTCGCGGACGCGGGCGTCCGCGGTGACCTCGCGCACGCCCGTGACCGTGATCATCCCGTTGTCACCGTCGCTCGCGCCGGCCTCGCCGTCCGAGCTCTTGGTGACCACGAGGTGGGCGTCCGCGAACGCGGCGACCTGGGCCAGGTGCGTCACGACGACCACCTGGGTGCTGCGCCCAAGCTGCGCCAGGCGGCGGCCCACCTCGACGGCCGCCCGGCCGCCGACGCCGGCGTCGACCTCGTCGAACACGAACGTGCTGCGCGGGGTGTCCGCGGTGCGCGCCGCGGCCGCGCCGCCCGACGTCGCCAGGGCGACCTCCAGGGCGAGCATCACGCGGGAGAGCTCACCGCCGGACGCGCCCTTGCCGAGCGGGCGCTCCGGGGCGCCGGGGTGCGGCACCAGCAGGAACGTGACCTGGTCGGCGCCGAACGGCCCCGGCTGGTCGAGCCCGTCCACCGTGACCACGAGGTGCGCGCCGCCCATCGCGAGGCCGTGCAGCTCGTTCGTCACGGCCTCGGCCAGCTCGGACGCGCCGCGGGTGCGCTCGGCCGTGAGGATCTCCGCCAGCCGGTCCAGCTCACCGTCCAGCTCCGCCACGCGGGCGCGCATCGAGGTGAGGCGGTCGCCGCCGTCGTCGAGGTCGAGCAGGCGCAGGCCCGCGTCGCTGGCCCACTGCAGCACCTCGTCGATGGTCTCGCCGTACGACCGGGTCAGGCCGTTCAGCTCCGCCATCCGGTTGTGCGCCGTCTCCAGGCCGGCCGGGTCGGCCTGCAGGTCGTCCACGTAGGCGGCGACGTCGGTGGCCACGTCCGAGAGGAGGTAGCCCACCTCGGCGAACCGGGTGGCGAGCACGCCGAGCGCGGCGTCAGAGTGCGCCGCCGCGTCCAGGGCGCGCCGCGCGCGCTCGACCAGCGCGATCGCGTTCTCCCGGGCGCCGTCGGCGTCCTCGCCCGCGACGGCCTCGTGCGCCTCGGTGGCCGCCGTGCGCAGGCCCTCCGCGTTGGACAGGCGCTCGATCAGTGCCTGCAGCTCGACGTCCTCGCCGCTGACGGGCTCGACGCGCTCGATCTCCTCCAGGCCGATGCGCAGCAGCTCCACCTCGCGGGCGCGCTCGGCGCCGCGGGCCTCGAGGTCCGCGATCTCGGTCAGCAGGCCGCCGCGCTCGCTCCACGCGGTGCGGTACGCGGCCAGGACGCGCTGGTGGGCGGGGCCCACGAACGTGTCCAGGGCGTCGCGCTGCTTCGCTGAGGTGCGCAGCCGGAGCTGGTCGGCCTGGCCGTGCACGGTGAACAGGTCCTCGGCGATCTCCGCGAGCACACCCTGCGGCACGGCGCGCCCACCCAGGTGCGCGCGGGAGCGGCCGTCGGCGATGGTGCGCAGGATCACGACGGTGCCGTCGTCCTCCACCTCGCCGCCCGCCTCGTCGACGCGGCCCAGCACGGCGTCCCGCCCGGAGACGCGGACCCGCCCCTCGACCGCGGCCGACGACGCACCCGGGCGCACCGACTGCGGGTCGGCCTTGGCGCCCATGAGCAGGTTCAGCCCCGTGAGCACCATCGTCTTGCCCGCGCCCGTCTCGCCCGTGATGACGGTCAGACCGTCCGACAGGGGGACCCGGGCCGAGCGGATGACGCCCAGGTTCTCGATAGCGATCTCCTCGAGCACCTGACTCCTTAATTCTCTGGTGTGGTGTCGGCTGGGTCAGAAGGTACATCCTGCCCTGCTGCCTGCCCCGACCCGACACGGTCCCGCCAGCCCGAGACGGGGAGGCTGAACTTCGACACGAGGCGGTCCGCGAACGGCGCGTTCGACAACCGTGCGAGCCGCACCGTACCGCCCTGGCGCACGACGACGCGAGAACCGCGGGGCAGCCGGATCTCCCGTCGCCCGTCACAGGTCAGCACGCCCTCGACCGTCGACTGCGGCAGCACGTCGACCGTGTACCGCGACTTCGGGCCGATCACGAGCGGCCGCGCGAACAGCGCGTGCGCCGACAGCGGCACCATGAGCACGGCGTCGACGTCCGGCCAGATCACCGGCCCGCCGCCCGAGAAGGCGTGGGCCGTGGAGCCCGTCGCGGTGGACATCACCACGCCGTCGCAGCCGAACGACAGCAGCGGGCGGCCGTCCACCCCGATCGCGACCTCGAGCATGCGGTCGCGCGACGCCTTCTCGACGGTCGCCTCGTTCAGCGCCCAGCCGACCACCGGCTCCGCCGTGCCCGGCAGGTGCACCGTCACGTCGACCGTGGCGCGCTCCTCCACGTCGTAGTCCCGCGCGACCAGCCGCCGGACGGCGGCGCCGAGGTCCTCGCGCTCCGACTCCGCGAGGAAGCCGACGTGGCCGAGGTTCACGCCGAGCAGCGGCACGTCCGTGCCGCGGGTCAGCTCCGCCGCGCGCAGGATCGTGCCGTCGCCGCCCAGCACCATCACGGCCTCGGCGTTGTGCACGCCCTCCGCGAGGCGCTTGGCCGCCATGTGGTCGCCGAACTCCTCCGCGAGCGCGTCGTCGTGCAGCGTGTACTCGAAGCCGGCGGCCTTCAGCTCGCGCAGCGCCTCGGCCAGCGCGGCGACCGCCTGGGGACGACCGCCATGGGTCACGATGAGGACGCGCCGGGTCACGGTCGGGGCTCCTTCTTGTCGGTGTGCTGTTCCTGCTGTTCCTGCTCGTCTGTCGGCCCGTCGGCCGGGGGTGCGTCGTCCTGCCGTCCGTGGACGACGACGGCCGGCGGCTCCGGCGGGTGGCCGGGCCGCGTCGCGGGCTCGCCGTGAGCCGGGTCCCAGGCCACCGCCGTCTCGACCGCCGCCGCGAGGGCCAGGTCGTCCCCGGGGGTCCAGTCGGTCGCGCCCGCCGGCGTGAGCCACACGAAGAACTCGCGGTTGCCGCTCGGTCCCGGCAGCGGGCTCGGCACCACCGCGCGCGCCAGCAGACCCAGGCCCTCGGCCGTGCGCAGCACGGTGGAGACCGCCTCGGCGTGCAGCGCGCGGTCGCGCACCACGCCCCCGCTGCCCAGCCGCTCGCGCCCCACCTCGAACTGCGGCTTGACCATCAGCAGCGCCTGGGCCCACGGGCGCAGCACGGCCGCGACGGCGGGCAGCACGACGGTCAGGGAGATGAACGAGAGGTCGGCGACCACGAGGTCCGGCGCCTGCGCCAGGTCGCCCGGCGTCAGGTCGCGGACGTTGAGACCCTCGACCACGGTCACCCGGTCGTCGGCACGCAGCGCCGGCACGATCTGGTCGTGGCCCACGTCGACCGCCACCACGTGGGCGGCGCCGCGGCGCAGCAGCACGTCGGTGAAGCCCCCGGTCGAGGCGCCGAGGTCGGCGCAGAACGCGCCCTCGACCACCGGACCACCCGGCACGCGGGCCAGGGCGTCGAGCGCCCCGACCAGCTTGAGGGCGGCGCGCGAGGCGAACTCGTGCTCGGGGTCGGCGCCGGGCGCGACCGACACCTCGTCGCCGTCGGACACCGCCGCGGACGGCTTGACCACCGCCCGTCCCGCCACCGTGACCCGGCCGGACGCGACGAGCTCCGCGGCGTGCCGCCGCGAACGGGCCAGCCCGCGGCGGACCAGCTCCGCGTCCACGCGCGTGCTCACAGTCGTCGTCACCACCGTCAGGCGTCACCGCTCAGATGCGCGCGCAGGGCGTCATGGACCGCCTCGAACCGGGCGACGTGCTCGGCCGGGGGCAGGTCGTCGAGCCCGTCGAGCGCGTCGAGCGCATGTCGGACGCCCGCCTCGGGATCGGCCGGGCCGGTCGCGGGTTCCTCGGTCTCGTAGAACTCGTCCATCGTGCGTCAACGCTCCACTGTGCTCGTCCGTAGGGTGCTCGTCCGTGACGGTGCTCGTCCGTGCTGGTGCCTGCTCGTCCCTGCTCGTCCTGTTCCTCGGCGACGGACCGCCGCACGGACCGTCCGCATGATGCAAGACACGGTACCTGTCGCCTCCGACAGAACCCGGGAGAATTCCGTCAGGTTCTCTGCGGGGAGAAGCCGCGCCGCCCGCCGACGCCGACGCGCCACCCCGGCCCGGTGCCGCACCCGGCGCCCGCAGCGCCCCGCCAGGTGCCCGTCCCGGTCCCCACCAAGGTGCGCTTCCACCCAGCCATGAGGCCCGGAAACGCGGGGTTTTCGGGCGTCATGGCTGGGTGGAGGCGCACCTTCTGGGACCAGAGTGCGACAGGGATCGACAGGCGTCAGAGCGTGAGGTCCGGGACCGACGTCGGGTCCAGGGGCTCGCCGGCGTCCGTCGCGGCCCAGGACGCGGCGCACGCGGCGCGAACCAGGTCGATACCGGCGCCGTCGAGCCGCAGCTCGCCGTCGGACACCCGGGCCGCCGCGCCGCCGGACACGTACCAGCCGTCCGCGAGCTCCGGCGCGCGGTGCGGCTCCAGCAGCGCCCGCAGGTCAGCCCCGACGAATGACGGGCGCTCCCCCGGCACGGCCAGCACGGCGTCGCGCGCCGTCGAGACGCCCGTCAGCACGTGCAGCCCCGGGTACCCGCCGCCGCGCGCGCCGGCGAGATCCGTGTCGAGCCGGTCACCGATCACCAGCGGCCGGCTCGCCCGGGCCCGCTCGACCGCGAGCCGGTACATCGTGGGCGACGGCTTGCCGGCGCTGTCCGGGGTGACCCCCGTCGCCGACACCACGGCGCCCACCAGGGCGCCGTTCCCCGGCGCGAACCCGCGCGCCGTCGGCAGCGACAGGTCCAGGTTGCTCGCCACGTGCCAGGCGCCGCGGTTGACCGCATACGCGGCCTCCGCGAGCTGCGTCCAGCCCAGCTCGGGGGAATAGCCCTGGGCGACCGCGTCGGGCTCGTCGTCCGCCGACTCCACCACCGTGAAGCCCGCGGACCGCACCGCCGTGACCAGGCCCTTGCCGCCCACGACGAGCACCTTCGCACCCTCGTCCAGCCGCGTGGTGAGCAGCGCCGCGCAGGCCTGCGCGGCGGTCATCACCTCGTCCGGGTCGGTCGGGATGTCGAGGCCGGTGAGCTGGCCCGCGACGTCCTCCGGCTCACGCGACGCGTTGTTCGTCACGAACAGGAGCCGCATCCCGCCCGACCGCGCCGCGGCAAGGCTCGCCGACGCGTGCTCGATCGGCAGGTGCCCCTTGTACGCGACGCCGTCCAGGTCGACGAGCGCGAGGTCGTAGGCCTCGGCGAGCGGGACGTCGCTCCCCAGCAGCCCGGCGGTCGCCGTCACTCCTTCTCCTGCCCGACGCCGGACCGGTCGCCCTCGGCGGTCGGCTCTCCCTCGGTGTCGGTCGCGTCGGTGTCGGTCGCGTCGGTGTCGGTCGTCGACACCTCGGTCTCCGTCACCACGGTCTCGGGCGACGGGTCGGCGGCACCGGTCGACGGAGCGGCGGACGCCTCGTCGGACTCGGCGACACTCGGCTCGTCGACGGCGTCGGCCTCGGGCTCGTTGGCACCGTCCTCGTCGCCGTCGGACTCGTCGCTGCCGGACTCGTCCTCGTGAGACTCGTCGCTGTCAGAGCCGTGAGACTCCTCGTCGTCGTCCTCGTCGTCCTCGTCAGCGGAGTCCGCGGAATCGGCAGAGTCGGGTGAGTCAGCCGAGTCGGCAGAATCGGCAGAATCGGCAGAGTCAGCAGAATCCGGGGAGTCCCCGGAATCGGCGGAGTCAGCGGAGTCCTCGTCCTCCTCGTCCTCGTCGTCGTCCTCGTCCGAGTCCTCGTCGTCCGAGTCCTCGTCGTCCGCGAACTCCTCCGGGTGCTCCGCGGCGTACTCCTGCTCGGCGATCGCCGCGTCCTCCTCGACGTCGAACACGGTGATGTCCTCGTCCGGCGTCTGCGCACCGATCGCCCGCTCGAGGGCCTCGCTGTCGACCGACGCCAGGAGCGCGGCCGCCTCGTCGGCCCGGCCCGCGGCCTCGAGCGCCACGGCGCGAGCCTGCACCACGCGCAGCCCGAGGTCGCCCTGGGCGTCCTCGGCCGAGACCTTGTCGAGCACGGCCAGGGCGGCGTCGTGCTCGCCCAGGTCCGAGCGGGCACCGCTCGCCACGATCGCGAGCTCGATCCGGCCGGTCGCGTCCAGCGTCGCGGCCTCCTCGGAGGCCGCGAGCGCCAGGGCGCGCTCCGGACGGCCGAGGCCACGCTCGGCGTCGGCCATGATCGGCAGGTGCTCCGACGAGCCGTTCAGCCGGCGGACGGTGCGCAGCTCGCGCAGCGCCTCCGCGTAACGGTTGGTGTGGTACGCGGCGAGGCCGGCGGCCTCGCGCACGATGTCGATGCGGCCGGCGCCGCGCACCGCGGCCTGGGTGTGCTCGTAGGCGCGCTCCGGGTCGACGTCGAGCAGCCGGCCCGCCATCACCAGGTGCAGCCCCACGTATTCTGCGTGCTCCTTGCTCAGCCCGCGCAGGCGCGAACGCACGTCGCGGTCGAGCTGGCTGAACGAAGCGTCCTCCGCGATCTCCGGCTCCGGGACGCGGGTGGCGCGCTCCTCGCCGGCGTCCTGACGCGGACGGTCGTCGCGGTCGCCGAACGAGCGGCTCGCGCGGTCGCCGCCGCGCTCGTCGTGACGCGGGCGGTGACCGCCCCGGTCGTCGCGACGGGGCCGGTCGCTCCCGCGGTCGTCACGGCGAGGCCGGTCGTCGTTCCCGCGGAACGGACGCGCACCCCCGTCGCGTCCGCCACGGTCGTCGCGTCCGCCACGCGAATCGCGGCCACCGCGGTCGTCGCGGTCGCCGTACGGACGGCGCGGCCGGTCGTCGTCGTGGCGCCGGAACGACCGGTCGCCCTCGTCACGGCGGGGACGGTCGCCCCCGCGGTCCTCGAACGAGCGGCGGGGCCGGTCGTCGAACGACCGCTGCGGGCGGTCGTCCCGCCCGCGGTTGTCGCGCGCGCCCCGGTCGTCGCGGTCGCCGTACGGACGGCGCGGCCGGTCACCACGGTCGTCGAAGGAACGGCGGGGACGGTCGTCGTCACGACGGGGGCCACGGTTGTCGCGGTCCTCGAACGAACGACGCGGCCGGTCACCACGGTCGTCGAAGGAACGGCGGGGACGGTCGTCATCGCGGCGCGGGCCACGGTTGTCGCGGTCCTCGAACGAACGGCGGGGACGCTCGTCGTCGTTGCGCCGGAACGGACGGTCACCCTCGGTACGACGCGGACGGTCGCCGCCGCGGTCGTCGAACGAACGGCGCGGACGGTCGTCGTCGCGCCGCGCCGGGCGGTTCCCACCGCGGTCGTCGAAGCTCCGCCGCGGACGGTCGCCGTCGAACGACCGCCGCGGGCGGTCGTCCCGGTCGAAGCTCCGGCGGGGCCCGTCGTCGTCGCGGCGCGGCCCGCGGTTGTCGCGGTCGTCGAAGGAGCGGCGCGGACGGTCGTCGTTGCCCCGGTACGGACGGTCGTTCCGCGCGCCGCGGTCGTCGCGGCCGCCCCGGAAGTCGCTGCCCCGGTCGCCCCGGTTGTCCCGGTCGCCGTACGGACGGCGGGGACGGTCGTCACTGCCGCTCCGGTACGGACGGTCGCCGCCGCGGTCGTCCCGACGCGGACGATCGCCGCCGCGGTCGTCGAAGGACCGACGCGGCCGGTCGTCGTCGCGCCGGGGCGCACTGCCTCCGCGGGCGCCGTCATACCGGCGGCCCCGGTCTCCACCGCGCTCACCGCCCCGGTCGTCGCGACGCGGGCCGTTGCCGTCGTTGCGGTAGGCGCCCTTGCGCTCGCCGCGGCGGTCGCCCTCGCGGTCGTTCCCCTGGTCACGGGGCGTTTCGTTCACGGTGTTCCCTTCGATGACAGATGCCCGAACATTCTCCCACGGGAGCGGCCGCTCCCCGTGGTCGAGGGACTGTGACGTGCACGTCCACCCGTCGCCGTCACCGCGCAGGCCAGCAGGTCGTATCGAGATCGGCACAGGGCTGTGCCGATCTCGATACGACCTGCCGACCTCACACCCAGAGTGCCGAACCAGGCCGGCACCAGCGCCCGGGCTCAGACCCGGGCCGGTGCGACCTCCGGGTTGTACGCGTCGGATCCGCGCAGCATCCGCACGGCTGCCAGCACCAGGGCCGCGACCACGAGCAGGAGCACCACCAGGCCGGCGTTGAACCCGATCCCGAAGATCCAGAGGTACCCGATCCCGCCGGTCGCCAGGCAGTAGTACGTCATCGGCAGGATCGTCTTGCGGATCAGGTCGCCCTCGCGCCCGAGCAGCCCGACGGTCGCCGCCGCGGCGACCACGTTGTGCACGGCCACCATGTTGCCCGCCGCCCCACCGACGGCCTGGAGCGCGGCCACGGTCTCGGGCGAGGCCGCACCGATGCCTAGCCCCGTGTTGAACTGGAACAGCGCGAACATCATGTTGGACACCGTGTTGGACCCCGCGACGAACGCACCCAGCGCCCCGATGAACGGTGACACGATCGGCCAGCCCTGACCGGCCGCGTCCGCCGCGGCCTGCGCGAGCGTGATCGGCATCGAGTCGAGCCCGGCGGCATTGAAGTCCGGCCCGGAGTTGATGAAGATCCGCACCAGCGGCACCGCGCACAGCAGCGCGAACGCCGCCCCGCCGAGCTGCCCGCCCGCGACCTTCCACGAGGCGACGATCTGGTCCCGCCTCATCCCGTGCAGCACGTAGGTCACGAGGCACGCCAGCAGGAAGATCGCGCCCGGCGAGTACAGCAGGTCCATGTTCTGGCTGATCCCGGTGCCGAAGATGTCCGGCACCTCGAGCACGGCCGGGCCGGTGAGGAACTCCTTGATCGCCGGCACGTTCCGGGTGAGCAGCAGCAGCCCTGCGACGATCACGTAGGGCGACCAGGCCCGGGCCATCGACATCCGCCGGGTCAGCGTGGCTGCCTCGGCGGACGGGTCGACGGTGCCCATCCAGCGGTCGCTCCACCGCTCCCGCGGCGGGAAGTCCCACACGTCCTGGGGCATGAGGAAGCCCTTCGAGGACGTGTACATGACGAGGACGAGCCCGAGGAACCCGCCGAGCATCGACGGGAACTCCGGCCCCAGCACGTAGGCCACCGTCACGTACGGGACGATCATCGCGAGCGCCGCGTAGAGGGCGAACGGCGCGACGGCGAGCCCGGCGCGGAACGACCGCTTCTCGCCGTAGAAGCCGCACATGAGGGTGACCAGGATGAGCGGCACCAGGACGCCGACGATCGCGTGGATCGTGGCGACCTGCGTGGCGGTGTGCGCGATGAATCCCAGGTGGTCCAGTCCGAGCGCGTCGGCCCGGGCCTGCACCTCGGGGGCGAGGGCTCCGGAGGTGTCCGCGAGCCCCGTCCCGAGCCCGGTCAGCATCGGGGTACCGACGGCGCCGAAGCTCACCGGCGTGGACTGGATGATCAGGCCCGCCATCACGGCGGCTGCCGCGGGAAAGCCCAGGGCCAGCATCAGCGGCGCGACGACGGCAGCCGGCGTGCCGAATCCGGCAGCGCCCTCGATGAACGACCCGAAGAGCCAGGCCACGATGATGACCTGGACGCGCCGGTCCGGGCTGATCGTCGTGAAGCCCGCGCGGATCGTCTGGAGCGCCCCGCTCTTGGTGAGGGTCTCCAGCATCAGCAGGGCACCGAAGATGATCCAGAGCAGGCCGATCGCGATCAGCAGGCCCTGGACGACGGACGCGCCGACGGCGACCAGCGACATCCGCCACGCGAACAGCGCGATGAGCACCACCGCCGCCAGGCCGACGGGCATCGCCGTGCGGGCGGGCCACCGGAACCCGAGCAAGAGGGTTCCGACGATCAGGATCGGGAGGAGGGCGAGCAGGGCGAGAACACCGAGATTGTCCATGGTGACTCCAGTCCGGCGCCGTTGCCGGGTAGGGTTCGCTGAAATTTCGCATGTCGGAATTTTCAATCCACTTACCGACAAACGTAGCAGTTACCCCGGACGGACGGGAGTACCGAACTTCACCCGGTGAGCGTCTCCGGCCCTGCTCCGCGCAGCGACGCGTCCAGCACCAGCACCATGTGCGCCGTCGGCATGGCGCGACCCTGCCGGGACAACGCGTCGGTGATCTGCAGCAGGCACCCCGGGTTGGACGTGACCAACAGCTCGGCGCCGGTCGCCGCCACGTGCGCGGCCTTGCGGTCGCCCAGCTCGCGCGCCGGCCCGGGGTTCGTCAGGTTGTAGATCCCGGCCGACCCGCAGCACATGTCGCCCTCGGCGATCTCCTTGACCACGAGTCCCGGGATCGTCGCGAGGACCGCGCGCGGCTGGGCCTTGACACCCTGCGCGTGCCGCAGGTGGCAGGCGTCGTGATAGGCCACGGTCAGTGGCAGCGAATGCCGCGGCGCGACGGGCTCCAGCTCCGCCAGCACCTCGGAGACGTCCCGGGTCCGCACCGCGAAGGCGGCTGCGCGTTCGGCGTACTCCGGGTCGTCCGCCAGCAGGTCCGCGTAGTCCTTCATCGTGGAGCCGCACCCGGCCGAGTTCGCCACGATCCGCTCCACACCGGCGTCCGCGAACGCGTCGATCAGAGCCCGCGCATAGTCCAGCCCCTCGGCCTCGCGCCCGGCGTGCACGGACAGCGCACCGCAGCACCCCTGGTCCGGCGGCACGACAACGTCGCAGCCCTCCGCCGCGAGCACCCGCGCCGTCGCGGCGTTGACGCCGGGATAGAACTCGCGCTGCACACAGCCCAGCAGCAGCCCGACCGTCATCCGCCGCTCCCCGACGGCGGGCACGCGCGCCGGCACCGGGATGCGCGGGCCCACGGGCGGCGCGATCGCCTCCATCGTCGCGAGCGTCGGCGAGGTCCGGGCCAGGACCGGGCGCACCAGCCGCGACAGCCCCGAACGCTGATAGGCCGCGAGCAGCGGGAGCACGCGCCGCAGCCGTTCCGGCCGCGGGAACAGCGCGAAGATCGCCGACCGCAGCAGCCGCTGCCCCCGCGTCCGGTGCTCGGCGCCGCGCCGCTCGACCTGCTGCCGCGTCGCCTCGACGAGCCTGTCGTACTGCACCCCCGACGGGCACGCCGTCACGCACGCCATGCAGCCGAGGCACGCGTCGACGTGCTGGACGAGCGCCGGCGTCATCGGCTCGCCCTCGAGCCCCTGCTTCATGAGCTGGATCCGGCCGCGCGGCGAGTCCATCTCCTCGCCCCACAGCGAATAGGTAGGACACGCGGGAAGGCAGAACCCGCAGTGCACGCAGTCGTCCACCAGCTCCCGCGACGGCGGACGATGCGCGTCGAAGGCGCCCTGCCCGTTGAACCCGGGCCCGTCGGACCCCGGTCCGTCGAAGGAGCCCAGCAGGTCCGGCTTCGCCTCGGTCATCAGATGCCTCCCACGAATCGGCCGGGCGCCAGGTTCCGCCCGGGATCGAGCTGTCGCTTGATCGCACGCATCAGGTCGAGCCCGGCCACCGGACCCCACGCGTCGAGCGCCGCCCGCACCTCGCGCGACGCCCGCAGCACGGTCACGGTCCCCTCGCGCGGGGTGGGTGCGGCCGCCCGCAGGTGCCCGACGGCGAGCGCGGTCGCCTCGGGCGAGCCCGTCACGGCGGCGTGCAGCACCCCGGCGACGGTCCCGCGCAGCGCTATCCCGACGTCGTACCGCTGCTCGGCATCCCGCGCCGCCGCGAGCAGACCCGCAACCCCGGTGAGCGTGGCGGTCGCCTTGGCCAGGGTCGGGCCTCCGCCGGTCGGCCCACCGCTGGTCGAGCTTGTCGAGACCCCGGTCTCGACAAGCTCGACCTGCGAGAGGCCGCCTGCCGACTCCCCGGGCAGCTCGCCCCACCACGACGGCGGCCCGGCCTGGACCCGCCCGCCCAGCAGCTCGGCGGCAGCGGCGGCCCGCTGCCCGACGGCGTCCGCCGTCCCCTCCAGCAGCACCGCTACCTCGGCCACGTCGCTCCCCGCGGTCCGGTCGAGCTCGACCGCCGCGGGCGCGAGCTGCGAGGCGACCACGTCCCGTGCTCGCGCGGCGACGTCGACCGACGGACCGGAGCCGATCGCGAAGGCCCGGGCCGGCCGGGCCGGATGCAGCCGGAACGCGGCCCGGACCACCACGCCGAGGGTGCCGTACGCGCCGGTCAGGAGCTTGGCGAGGTCGTACCCGGCGACGTTCTTGACCACCTTGCCGCCCGAGGAGGCCCGGGTGCCGTCGGCGAGCACGACCGTGGCGCCCAGCACGAGGTCACGCACCGCGCCCCGTTGCAGCCGGCGCGGCCCGGACGCGCCGGTCGACAGCATGCCGCCCACGGTGGACCCACCCGCGAGCCGACCCGGCGGCAGGTCCACGACCAGCTCCTGGGCGGCCCGACCGACCGTCTCCGACAGCGCGGCGACAGGCAGCCCGGCCTCCGCGACCACCACGAGGTCGCCCGCGCCGTGCTCCACGAGCCGGTCCAGACCCGTCGTGTCCAGGATCAGGTCGGCCCGCTCGGGCGGCGCGCCCCAGTCGAGGGCCGTGCCGGCCCCGCGTGCCACGGTGACGAGTCCCTGCGCGGTCGCCTCGCGCAGCACGGCCGACACCCCCTCCGCCGTCGCCGGCCGCACGACCGCCGTGGCGGGCACCCCGTCGATGGCGTCCCCCGGACCTGCCTCCCGCACCTCTCCCCCGTGCTGCCGCAGCGCGTCGTCGAGGCGCTGCAGGTCCACCATCAGAAGACCTCCGCCACGCCGGACTCCGCCAGGGGGTGCGCGCCCTGGTGCCGCCCCGGCCGCTCCCCGCACAGCCGCGGCGTGGGGAACACCTTGCCGGGGTTGGAGATGCCGTCGGGGTCGAACGCGCAGCGCACCGCCTGCATCGTGTCGAGGTCGTCCTCGGTGAACATGCGCGGCATGTGCTTGGCCTTGTCGGCGCCCACGCCGTGCTCACCCGTGATGGACCCGCCGTGCTCCAGGCACAGGTCGAGGATGCCGCCGGCCACCGCCTCCGCGCGTTCGACGGCGCCCTCGACCGCGCCGTCGAACAGCACGAGCGGGTGCAGGTTGCCGTCGCCGGCGTGGAAGACGTTCGCCACCCGCACGCCGGCGCGCTCGCCCAGCTCCGCGATCTGCCGGAGCACCAGGGGCAGTGCCGTCCGCGGGATCACGCCGTCCTGCACGATGTAGTCCGGGCTGATCCGGCCGACCGCCGCGAACGCGGACTTGCGGCCTTTCCAGATCAGGGCGCGCTCGTCGTCGTCCGCAGCGACGCGCACCTCGAACGCACCGGCGCTCTCGCACAGGCGCACGACGTCGTCGAACTCCCCCGCGACGTCCGGCGCCGGACCGTCCAGCTCGACCACGAGCACGGCGCCCGCTCCGTGCGGGTAGTCGCAGTGCACCGCGGCTTCCGCGGCCTCGATCGCGAGCGCGTCCATCATCTCGATCGCCGCGGGGATCACGCCCGCCGCGATGATCGCGGAGGTGGCGGCTCCGGCGTCGTCCATGGTGCGGAAAGCCGCCAGCAGGGTGCGGACCTCCTGCGGCAGCCGGGTCAGGCGCACCGTCGCCGCCGTGACCACGCCGAGCGTGCCCTCGCTGCCCACGAGCGCGCCGAGCAGGTCGTAGCCGGGCGCGTCGGGTGCCTTGCCGCCGATCTCGACCAGTTCGCCGCCCGGCGTGACCAGGTCCACGCCCGTGACGTGGTTGGTGGTGAAGCCGTACTTGAGGCAGTGCGCCCCGCCGGAGTTCTCGGCGACGTTCCCGCCGATCGAGCACACCGACTGGCTCGACGGGTCGGGCGCGAAATAGTAGCCGTCGGGGCTGGCCGCCGCCGTGAGGTGCAGGTTGATCACGCCGGGGTCGACCACGGCGCGCTGGTTGCCGGCGTCGATCTCCCGGACCGCCCGCATCTGCGACATGACCACGAGCACGCCCTCGGCGTGCGGCAGCGCCCCGCCCGACAGCCCCGTGCCCGACCCGCGCGCGACGAACGGCACGCCGTGCCGGGCACAGGCCCGCACCGTGGTCGCGACGTCGGCGGCGTCCCGTGCCAGGACCACCACGCCGGGGATCACGCGGTACGCGGCGAGCCCGTCGCACTCGTACGTCCGCCGTCGCTGCCGGTCCGTGACGACCCGTTCGCCCCCGAGCGCCCCGATCAGCTCGGCGACCACACCGGACAATCCTGACTCGCCTGACGTGCTGACACCCAAGGCAACCTCCTCGTTGCACGGTCCTCCGTTGAGTGCTGGGTATTTGTTGCCGCCAGGGCCTGGCGGCAACAAATACCCAGCACTCAACGAAAGTAGGTCAGGGCATGCGGGCGTAGGCCGGGAGGGTCAGGAAGTCGGCGTAGTCGTCGGCGACCGCCACCTCCAGGAACGTCTGCTTCGCCTCCGCGTAGTCTGCCGCGTCGCCCGGCAGCTTGGCGATCTCCTCCTCGACGATCCGGTCGATCAGCTCGCGCGTGACCTGTTGACCGGTGTCCGCGAGTGTGACGTCGTTGTGCAGCCACTGCCACACCTGCGAGCGGGAGATCTCCGCCGTCGCGGCGTCCTCCATGAGGTTGAAGATCGCGACGGCGCCCAGCCCGCCGAGCCACGCCTTGAGGTACTGGATGCCCACCGAGATGTTGTTGCGCAGCCCCGCCTCGGTGACGTCGCCGGGTGTGGACGCGACGTCGAGCAGCTGTGCCGCGGTGACGTGCACCTCCTCGCGGGTGCGGTCGATCTGGTTCGGCCGGTCGCCCAGCACCGACGTGAAGACCTCCGTGCAGAGCTCGACCATCCCGGGGTGGGCCACCCACGACCCGTCGAAACCGTCGTTCGCCTCGCGGGTCTTGTCGTCGCGCACCTTGGCGAACGCGGCCGCGTTGACCTCCTCGTCGCGGCTCGGGATGAACGCGGCCATCCCACCGATCGCGTGCGCGCCCCGGGTGTGACAGGTCTTGACCAGCAGCTCCGTGTAGGCGCGCATGAAGGGCACGGTCATCGTGACGGCGTTGCGGTCGGGCAGCATGAAGTCGGTGCCGCGGGTCCGGAACGACTTGATCACGGAGAACATGAAGTCCCAGCGGCCGGCGTTCAAGCCGGCGCTGTGCTCCCGCAGCTCGTAGAGGATCTCCTCCATCTCGAACGCCGCGGGGTAGGTCTCGATGAGCACGGTGGCCCGGATGGTGCCCTGCGGGATGCCGAGGAAGTCCTGGGCCAGCACGAACGCGTCGTTCCAGAGCCGCGCCTCCCGGTGCGACTCCATCTTGGGCAGGTAGAAGTACGGGCCCTGGCCCTTCTCGATCTGCCGCAGGCCCGCGGTGGCCAGGTAGAGGGCGAAGTCCACCAGGCTGCCCGACGCCGGACGGCCGTCCACGAGCAGATGCTTCTCCGGCAGGTGCCAGCCGCGGGGCCGCACGATGATCGTCGCGAGCTCCGCGTCCGGCTTGAGCGCGTAGTGCTTGCCGTTGTCGCCTGTGAAGTCGATGTTCCGGTTGATCGCGTCGAGCAGGTTGAGCTGCCCGCCCACCACAGCGCTCCACTGCGGCGTGTTCGCGTCCTCGTGGTCGGCAAGCCACGCCTTCGCGCCCGAGTTGAGCGCGTTGATCGTCATCTTGCGGTCGGTGGGGCCGGTGATCTCGCAGCGCCGGTCCTCGATCCCGGGCGCCGCGGGTGCGACGCGCCACGTCGGGTCCTCGCGGATGTGCCGGGTCTCGGGCAGGAAGTCCAGGGTGCCGCCGGCCGCCAGGTCCTCGACCCGCCGGCGCCGCGCCTCCAGCAGCTCGAGCCGTCGGTCGTCGAGCTCGCGGTGCAGGGCGATGATCAGCCCGAGCGCCTGCGGGGTGAGCACCTCCTCCGCGCGGGGCGCGATGTCGCCGGTGATCGTCAGGCCGTCCGGAGTGTCCACGTCGAGTTCCTTTGGTCGATCGGCTCGATCCCGCCGTATTCCACGATACGGAATCCAAATACTTCCTAGTGAAAACCCTAGGTGCCCGACGACACGCGGTCAACGCGGCCGCGCGGCTCAACCCCCGGACAGCTCCGCGGCGATCTCCCGTGCGACCTCGTGCAGCACCGGAACGGCACGCTCCCCGAACTCGAACGACACCCGCGCGGCGGGCCCGGACACGGACAGCGCGGTAGGTACGGGCACCCCGGGCACGACGACGGCGAAGCACCGCACGCCGACCTCCTGCTCACCGTCGTCCACGGCGTACCCGCGTTCACGGATCTCCCCGACGGCGGCGAGGAGCGCCGCGACGTCGGTGATCGTCCGGTCGGTCGCGGCCGCGAGGCCGGCACGTGCGGCGATGTCGCGCACAGCGGAGTCGGGCAGCTCGCCCAGCAGCGCCTTGCCCACCCCGGTGCTGTGCAGGTGCACACGCCGCCCCACCTCGGTGAACATCCGCATCGAGTGCGACGACGCCGACTGCGCCACGTAGACGGCCATCTCCCCGTCGAGCATCGCCAGGTTCGCGGTCTCCCCGAGCTCCCGCGCGATGCGCGCCAGGTGCCGCCGGGCGCCGGAGCCGAGCTGACGGCCGGCCGCGTCGCCGAGTCCCATCACGCGGGCGCCGAGCGCATAGCGGCGTGAGGGCAGCCGGCGGGCGTAACCGCGGGCGACCAGGGTGCGCATCAGGCGGTGGATGGTCGGCAGGGGCAGCCCGGACTGCTCGGAGAGCTCGCTCAGGCCGGCGTCGCCGCCGTGCTCGGCCAGCATCTCCAGCAGGTCGAGCGCTCGCTCGACCGACTGCACACCAGGTTCTGCCACGTCGCTCTCCTCACCGGAACGTCAGACCTGTCGGCTGACGGAACCAGCATTCCACAGGGCGGAAGCGAGGAACTGTTTTTGGGCATGCAGGAAGGGGGTGGGGTGTCTCCGACCATTGCTGGTCGGGCACCCCACCCCCTTGCTGGGAATGGTTGTCCGGCGGCGTCCTACTCTCCCAC
>NZ_JBVKBM010000006.1:0-281574 GCF_055598465.1 Promicromonospora sp. NPDC110617 | reverse complement strand
CCCTGGTGGAGACCCTGGGCCTGGCCGGTCGTCTGACCCACCGGCCCGGTGAGCTGTCCGGCGGGCAGCAGCAGCGGGTCGCGATCGCGCGGGCGTTGATCGCGCAGCCCGACGTCGTGTTCGCCGACGAGCCCACCGGCAACCTCGACTCCCGCTCCGGGGCGGAGGTCCTGTCGTTCCTGCGGCGTTCGGTGCGGGAGCTGGGCCGCACGATCATCATGGTCACCCACGACCCGTCCGCCGCCGCGTACGCCGACCGGGTCGTGCTGATCGCCGACGGCCGGATCGCCGGCGACATCAGCGACCCGACCCCCGAGTCCGCCATGGCCGGGCTGGACGCCCTGCGCACGCTGGAGCCCGCCGTCACCACCGGGGCCGGCGCCTGATGGCCGGGACCGCACCGGCGGCACGCCTCACGCTCGCGCAGATGCGCCGCAGCCTCGGCCGCCTCGCGTCCGCGGGCATCGCGATCACCATCGGCACCGCGTTCGTCGCGGCGACCCTCCTGGCCGGCAACGTCATCACGCGCACGACCTACGACCAGGTCGCGGCGGGCCTCGCCGACTCCGACCTGGTGGTCTTCGACGACAACGAGTCCCTGACGGACGCCGACGTCGAGGCCGTCCGGGGCGTCGAAGGTGTCGTCGCCGCCGACACCCAGGCGATGTCCTACACCGAGCTCAACCACGCCGGCACCTCGATCTTCCAGGGCATCGTCGGCGCGGCGTCGGACGAGCGGCTCACCCCGCTCGAGCTGTCCGACGGCGCCTGGCCCGCCACGGCCGCCGAGATCGCGCTCCCCGCCGACGTCGCCGAGCGCCTCGGCGTCGGCCTCGGCGACGAGGTCGCGTCGTCCCGGTGGGTCGCGGGCGAGCCGGTCGTCGCCGACGACGGCAGCGAGACGTACGAGGGCGGGGAGGTCGTCGACAAGCTGACGGTCACCGGCCTCGTCGACGACCCGTACGCCGCCTACGGTGCGATGGGTGGTGCCGCCGTGGTGGCGCAGCAGACGCTCGCGCAGTGGCTCGCGGACGAGGCGGGGCCCGGCACCGAGCCGACCGCCGGCGCCGTGGTCGTCGCGCTCGACCCGTCGGCCGACGCCGACGCCGTCGACGAGGTGCGGGCGGCCCTCGCCGCCGCCGTCCCCGCGGCCACCGACGTCACCACGACCGAGGAGTACGCCGAGAAGTCGGTCGCCTCCATGTCGGGCGGCCAGGACATCATCTTCCTGGTCTTCGTCATGACGTTCGCCGCCGTGGCCCTCGTGGTCGCCGGCCTGGTCATCGCCAACACCTTCCAGGTGCTCGTCGCCCAGCGCGCCCGTACCCTCGCGCTGCTGCGCTGTGTCGGCGCGACGACGGGGCAGCTCTACCGCAGCGTGCTCCTGGAGGCGGCGATCCTCGGCACCGTCGCGTCCGTCGTCGGGATCGTCCTCGGCTCGGCGCTGGTCCAGGCCGGGCTCATGATCGCGCCGGCCTTCGACCTCGGCGTACCGCTGCCCCAGGCCATCACCCTGAGCTGGCCCGTGTTCGTCGCGCCGCTCGCCGTCGGCATCGTCGTGACCCTCGTCGCCGCCCTCACCCCCGCCCTCGCGGCGTCCCGGGTCGCGCCGCTGGCCGCGCTCCGGCCGAGCGACGCGCCGACCCTGCAGAAGGGCGCCGGCCGCGTGCGGGCCGTCTTCGCCGTCCTGGCCACGGTGGGCGGCCTCGCGGTGCTCGGCCTGGGCGTCGCGCTCGGGCTGTCGGGCACCATCGACCTCGGCCTGCTGGCCGCCGTCGGCGGTGGCACCGTGTCGCTGATCGGCGTGATCGTCGGCTCGGTGTTCTGGCTGCCCAAGGTCGCCGCCGGTATCGGCCGGCTGGTCGGCGCGACGGGCCCGTCGGCCCGCCTCGCGGCGGCGAACACCCTGCGCAACCCGCGGCGGACGGCGGCGACGTCGACCGCGCTGCTCATCGGCGTCACCCTCGTCGGCATGATGACGACGGGCGCGGCCAGCGCCCGCGTCTCCATGGACAACGAGCTCGACGCGCGGTACCCGGTCGACCTCGAGGTCGCGTCCACCACGTACGACGACGACGGCCAGCAGGCTGCCATGCCGTCGGTCGTCACGAACGCCGTCGACGGCGTCCCCGGGCTGCGCGGCGTCACCGAGGTCACCTCGGTCACCGCGACGACCGCCGACGAGGACGGCCCGGTGGTGCCCGCGATCGCCGTGGCGCCCGACGCGCTGCGCGCCGTGGTGAACACCCCCGACGCGCTCGGGGACCTGCGGCCGGGCACGCTCGTGGTCCCCGACCAGGTCGCCACCAGCTACGGGCTCGAGGGCCTCGACGAGATCGAGCTGACGGGCCCCGGTGGCACGACCACGCTCGACGTGATCAGCAGCGACGTGCAGTACGCGTGGGCGTTCATGGTGCCGGAGGACCTGGCGGCCATCTACCCCGACCTGCGGCCGAACCTGGTCTGGGCCGGCGTGGCGGACGGCGAGGACGTGGCCGGCACGGTCGCGGCGGTGCAGGACGCGGTGTCCACCACCGACGAGGTCGTGGAGGTGACCGGCGCGGTCGTCGAGCGGAACACGTTCCAGCAGGTGATCGACGTCATCCTCGGGATCGTCGTCGGGCTGCTCGCCGTCGCGGTGCTCATCGCGCTGATCGGCGTGGCCAACACCCTGTCGCTGTCCGTCATCGAACGGACCCGCGAGAGCGCGATGCTCCGGGCGATCGGCCTCTCGAAGGGGCAGCTCCGGGCCACCCTCGCCATCGAGGGGATGCTCATCGCGGGGGTCGGCGCCGTGCTCGGCGTGCTGCTCGGCCTGCTGTACGGCTGGGCCGGTGCCGCCACCGCGCTGTCCGTGATGGGCGAGGTGCCGCTCGTGGTCCCGTGGACCGACATCGCGCTGGTGCTCGGCGTCGCCCTGGTCGCGGGGCTGGTCGCCTCGGTCGTGCCGGCGCGGGCCGCCGTGCGCACCCACCCCGTGGCGGCGCTCGCCGCGGAGTAGCGCCCGGCAAGGACGGTCAGCACGCAGCAGCCGCGACGACCCGAGGAGAGATCCCGTGGACCCCCATCGTGTACCTCCCGTCGAGCCGGCCAGGCCGCGCGTGCTGACCGTCGGCCCCACCGTCCGCCTCACGTTCGCGCAGATGCGGCGCAGCCTCGGCCGGCTCGCCGCCGCGGGGCTCGCGGTGCTCATCAGCACCGCGTTCGTCGCGGCGACGCTGCAGGCCGGCACCGTCGTCACCCGCACCACGTACGACCAGGTCGCCGCGCAGTACGCGGACGCGGACCTCGTCGTCTTCGACCGGGCGGGCACGATGACGCCGGCGGACGTCGACGCGGTGCGCGCCGTCGACGGCGTCGCCGCGGCCGACGGGTTCCGCGGCACCTACGTGGAGCTCGCCCACGGCGGCCGGACGGTCCGCCAGTCGCTCGTCGCGGCGCCGTCCGACCCCCGGCTGACGCCGCTGGTGCTGGCCGACGGCACCTGGCCCGACGGCCCGGACCGCATCACCCTCCCCGTGGACGTCGCGGAGCTGTTCGGCGTCCGTGTGGGCGACACCGTCTCGTCGACGCGCTGCCTCCGGGCCGGCACGCCCGGCCCGGGCGGGCCGGGCCTCGGCGAGCGCGGCGCCGAGTGCTACGGCGGCCAGGAGGCCGTCGAGACGCTCACGGTCTCGGGCCTGGTCGACGACCCCGTCTCGGCGTACGCCGCGGGCGGCGGCGTCGCCGTCGTCACCCCGGCGGCGCTGGAGCGGCAGCTCGCCGGGTCCGGCGCGGCGCCCGCCGGGGCGACGGGCAGCGCGTCCGACAAGCGGGCCGGCGCGGCACCCGGCATGCGGACCGTCGTCGTCGCCCTCGACCGGCCCGGCGACGCGGCCGCCGTCGCGGACGTCCGGGGTGCCCTCGCGGCGGCCGTCCCCTCCGCCACCGGCGTCACGACCCCCGAGGAGTACGCCGAGGACGTGGTGGCGGGGATCTCGGGCGGCCAGAACATCGTCTACCTCGTGTTCGTCCTGGCCCTCGCCGCCGTGTCCCTGGTGGTCGCGGGCCTGGTCATCGCCAACACGTTCCAGGTGCTGGTGGCGCAGCGCTCGCACACGCTCGCGCTGCTGCGCTGCGTGGGTGCGGGCACCGGTCAGGTCCACCGGAGCGTCCTGCTCGAGGCGGTCGTGCTCGGCACGGTCGCCTCGGTGGCAGGCATCGCCGTCGGCTCGCTGTTCGTGCAGGCGGGGCTTCTGGTCGCGCCAGCCTTCGACCTCGGGGTGGCCCTCCCGCGAACGATCCCCCTGACCCCGACGGCGTTCCTCGTGCCGCTCGCGGCCGGGCTGCTCGTCACCCTCGCCGCCGCGGTCGCTCCGGCGCGCGCCGCGTCGCGTGTCGCCCCGCTCGCCGCGCTGCGCCCGGCCGCCGGCCTCGACCCGGCCGGGACCGGCCGGGCCCGCGCGGTGTTCGCGGCGTTCGCCACCCTGGGCGGGCTCGCGGTGATGGCCGCCGGCGTCGTTCTCGGCAGGTCCGGCAGCATCGACACCGGGCTGTTCGCCGCGGTCCTGGGCGGTTCCGTGTCGCTCGTCGGCATCATCGTGGGATCCGTCTTCTGGCTGCCCCGCGTCGCCGCGTCCTTCGGGCGCCTGGCCGGCGCCGGGGGCGCCACGGCCCGGCTGGCCTCCGCCAACGCGCTGCGCAACCCCCGGCGGACGGCGGCGACCTCCACCGCCCTGCTCATCGGGGTCACGCTGGTCTCGATGATGACCTCGGGCGCCGCCAGCGCCCGACTCACCATGAACGACCAGCTCGACGCGCGGTTCCCGGTCGACCTGCGCGTCACCAGCACCGCGCACGACGCCGACGGCGCCGCGGCCGCCGTGCCCCCCGCCGTCACCGACGCCCTCGCCGGCGTCGACGGGCTGGGCGCCGTGGTCCCGGTGACGAACGCGTCGGCCCGCCGGGCGGACGGCGGCACACCCGTGCAGGTCGCCGCCGTCGACCCGGCGGACCTGCGGTCCGTCGCGAACACCCCCGCCGACGCCGACCGGCTGCGGCCGGGCACGATCGTCGTGCCGCGGCGGGCCGCCACGCTGTACGACCTGGAGGGCGCGGACACGCTCGTGCTCACCGGTCCGGGCGGCCGGGTGACCCTCGACGTCGTGCACAGCGGCTCCCGCTCCGACCGCGCCTACCTGACGCCCCAGGACCTCGCGGCCTTCGCCCCGGGCCTGGCCGCCGGCGAGGTGTGGGCGCGGGTCGACGACGACCGCGACGCCGCCGACGTCGTCTCCGCCGTCCAGGGGGCGGTCTCGACCACGGGGGAGACCGTCGGCGTCACCGGGACCGTCGTCGAGCGGTCCGCCTACCAGCGGATGGTCGACGTGATCCTCTCCATCGTGGTCGGGCTGCTCACCGTCGCCGTGCTCATCGCGCTGGTCGGCGTGGCCAACACCCTGTCGCTCTCCGTCATCGAGCGCACGCGCGAGAACGCGATGCTGCGGGCCATCGGGCTCTCGCGCGGCCAGCTCCGGGCCACGCTCGCCGTCGAGGGCATGGTCATCGCGGGCGTCGGCGCGGTGCTGGGCATCGTGCTGGGCCTGGTGTACGGCTGGGTGGGCGCCACCACAGCTCTGTCCGTGCTCGGCCAGGTGCCGCTCGTCGTCCCGTGGACCGAGGCGGGGGTGGTGCTCGCCGTCGCGCTCGTCGCCGGGCTGCTCGCCTCGGTGGTGCCCGCCCGCGCCGCCGTCCGCACCCACCCGGTCGCGGCGCTCGCCGCCGAGTGACCGTCGAGTGCTGGACATCTGCGCTCGGAACGGCCGTGGAAGCACAGATGTCCAGCACTCGACGTGCCGGTCAGGCGCCCGGGCGCACCAGGCCCGTCTCGTACGCCGTCACCACGGCCTGGACGCGGTCGCGCGCGTCGAGCTTCGCGAGGATGCGGCCCACGTGCGTCTTGACCGTCGCCTCCGCGACGAACAGGTCCGACGCGATCTCCGTGTTGGACCGCCCGCGCGCCATGAGCACCAGGACCTCGCGCTCGCGGCCCGTGAGGCCGGCCAGCGCCTCCTGGGGACCCGCCGCCTCCTCGGGCGGCAGCGCCGTGACCAGGCGCTCCATGAGCCGCCGCGTGGACGACGGCGCGATCACCGCGTCGCCCTGGTGCACCGTGCGGATCGCCGTGAGCAGCTCCTCCGGCTGGGCGTCCTTGAGCAGGAACCCGCTGGCCCCCGCCCGGATCGCGTCGAGCACGTACTCGTCCAGGTCGAACGTGGTGAGCACGACGACGCGGGGGTCGCCCGCCGCGACACCGCCCTCGCCCAGCAGCGCCCGCGTCGCGGACAGCCCGTCCATCCCCGGCATGCGCACGTCCATCAGCACCACGTCGGACGCCGTCGCGGCGAGCAGGCGCAGCGCGTCGCGGCCGTCGTCGGCCTCGACCACCACCCGCAGGTCGGGCTGGGAGTCGATCACCATCCGCAGCCCGGCGCGGACCAGCGGCTGGTCGTCGACCAGGGCGACCCGTACGGGCGTGTCGAGGGCGTCAGTCATCGTTCTCCTTCGGCGTGGTGCTCGGTTCGGTGGTGGGTGCGACGGGCGCGACGGGTGCGACGGGCGCGGCGGGCTCCGCGGGGGTGGCCGGCTCGGGGGCCTCTGCCCGCGGGATCGGCACGACGAACCGGACCGAGAACCCGCCGCCGCCGCGCGGCCCCGCCGTCAGCGTCCCGCCGAACATCTCGGCGCGCTCCCGCATCCCCAGCAGGCCGAACCCGGCCGCGGGCTGCGGTTCGGCCGCGTCGGCGGACCCGGCCGCGGCGAGCCCGCGGCCGTCGTCGTCCACGCGCAGCTCCACCTCGTCCTCGCCCCAGCGCAGCAGCAGGGTGACGGCGGGCCGGGGGCCGGCGTGCTTGCGCACGTTCGTGAGCGCCTCCTGGCACACCCGGAACAGCGTGAGCCCGACGCCGGGCGGCAGCCGCCGCTCCACGCCCACCCGCGCCCAGGAGACGCGCAGGCCGTCGGCCCGGGCCTGGTCCACGAGGTCGCGCAGGTCGGTCACGTCGGGCTGGGGGCGCAGGGGCGCCCCGCCGTCCGGGACCGTGACCGCGGCCCCCGCGCCGCCGGCCCGGTCGGCACCGGGACCGGGCGCCGCGCCGCCCGCGCCGGACGGCGGCCGGGGGCGGCTCGACGGCGCGCCGTCCGGCGCCACCAGGCCCAGCGGGATACCGCCGTCGTCCGGGCCCTCGCGGAGCACGCCGAGCAGCCGGCGCATGTCGGCCAGCGCCGCGCGGCCGGTCTCGGCGATGGTGCCCAGCGCGCGCTGGGCGGCAGCGGGGTCGGCGGCCGCGGCGTACCGTCCGCCGTCGGCCTGCGCGATGACCACGGAGAGGGAGTGGGCCACGATGTCGTGCATCTCGCGGGCGATGCGGGCCCGCTCGGCGGCGGTGGCGATCTGCGCCTGCTGGTCGCGCTCGATCTCGAGGCGCTCGGCGCGGTCGCGCAGCGCCTCCATCATGAGGCGGCGGGACCTGCGCACCAGGCCCAGGGCGAACGCGGTGGCCAGCAGGGAGCCGGCCCCGATCATCGTGGGGATCCCGTGCGCGAGGCTGCTGCCGAAGTTGATCCAGCCCGAGATGCCCAGTGTCAGCACCCCGACGACCGCGGCGGCGCCGGCCGCGAGGTACGACCACCGGGGCCCGTACACGGTGACGCAGTACAGCGACACCAGCACGACGAGGTCCGCGGGCAGGACGACCGGCACCCCGAGGAACGTCATGTGCACCATGCAGGCGACGAAGACGAGGGCGCAGGAGATCACCGGACGGGTGCGGCACCACGGCATCGGGGCGAGCACGGTGGCCGAGATGATGATCGCTTGTGTCGTCGGTCCGGACGAGTACATGTCGGTCGAGGTGACCAGTGCGAGGAGCCCGAACAGGACGGTCCACGTGAGGTCCACGAGGAACCTGTGCCGCTCCGTCCACCCCTGCCACCGCTCGTACCAACCCATGCAGGTCAGAGTAGGTGGAACCGTTGCGCCGGCGCGTCATACCGTGGTAGCACTTGCGCCATGGCGGTGTCAGCCGAAAGGATTCGGTAGGACGGCTGTCAAGAGCCGTGACCGGGTAGCGCCAGAGCGTCGGTTATGCCCTACGATGGCGAAATGACTCACGTACTCCTAGCCGAGGACGACCCGGCCATTGCCGAGCCGTTGGCACGAGCGCTCTCCCGTGAGGGATACGACGTCGTCGTGCAAGGAACCGGCAAAGGTGCGATCGAGAGCTCGACCGGTGCGGACATCGTCGTTCTGGACCTGGGCCTTCCCGACATGGACGGGCTCGATGTCGCGCGCGAGATCAGGGCCAACGGCCTCACCGTGCCCGTGCTGGTGCTGACCGCCCGTGCCGACGAGGTCGACCTCGTCGTGGGCCTCGACGCCGGTGCCGACGACTACGTCACCAAGCCCTTCCGCCTGGCCGAGCTGCTCGCCCGCGTGCGGGCGCTGCTGCGCCGCTCGCACGGCGAGACGGGCGAGGAGGAGGAGCTGCACGCGCAGGACGTCCGCGTCGACGTCTCCGCGCACCGCGCCTTCCAGGGCGACCGCGAGCTGCACCTGACCACCAAGGAGTTCGACCTGCTGCGCGTCCTCGTGCAGAACGCCGGCTCCGTGGTCGTCCGGGACACGCTGATGCGCGACGTGTGGGGCTCCGACCCGGTCGGTTCCACCAAGACGCTGGACATGCACGTCTCGTGGCTGCGCCGCAAGCTCGGTGACGACGCGAACGCCCCGCGCTACGTCTCCACCGTGCGCGGCCTCGGCTTCCGTTTCGAGATCGGGGCGAGCTAGCCAGATGCGCGCCCGCGTACTGCAGGCGACGATCGCCGCGGTTGCGGTCGCGGTCCTGCTCCTGGGCATTCCGCTCGCGATCTTCGGTGCCCGCTACATCTACGGCCAGGAAGAACAGCGGGTCGAGACCCGGGTGCAGGACCTCCTGGCTTCCTCCGTCAACTCCTACGAGCGCAACCGGTCCGCCGCCGAGGCCGGGTTCGTGGACCAGTCGGTCCTGGACCGGGCGGTACAGCCGCAGGGCAACGACATCGTCGCCTACGTCACGGTGAACCAGCCGAACGGCGAGCAGCTCACCTCGGGCGAGCCCATCGCCGGCGCGACGATCGAGCGGGGGCTCATCTCCGAGGAGCAGCCCGTCATGGGCGTGCTGGTCTCGGTCTCCGCCTGGCCCGCGTACATCAAGGCGATCAACGTCGTGGTGCTCGTCGTGTTCGGCAGCGTGGGGGCGTTCGCCGCCGGCGCCGTCACGGCGGCGTGGCAGGCCAACCGGCTGGCGCAACCCTTCGTGTACCTCGCGGCGTCCGCGGAACAGCTCGGCGCGGGACAGGTGCGTCCACGGCTGGATCCCTCCGGGGTGGAGGAGATCGACCTGGTGGCGGCCGAGCTGGCCCGCAGCTCGGACCGGCTCGCGGCGCGGCTCGCGGTGGAGCGGCAGTTCACGTCCGACGCCTCGCACCAGCTCCGCACGCCGCTCACCGCGCTGACGATGCGCCTGGAGGAGATCACGCTCACCTCCAGCGAGCCCGAGGTGCAGGAGGAGGCCCGGATCTCGCTCGAACAGGTGGAACGCCTGGTCGGCGTGGTCGACGACCTGCTCGCCCGCTCCCGGCGCGCGCAGGGCGGCACCACCGAGTCGGTGGACGTCGCCGTCGTCTTCCTCCAGCAGGAGGAGGAGTGGCGCGAGTCCTTCGAGCGGGCCGGCCGGCACCTGAACGTCGAGGACTCGGGCGGCGCCCGCGTGCTGGCGACGCCGGGTGCGCTGGCCCAGGTGCTGTCCACCCTGCTGGAGAACTCGCTCAAGCACGGCGGCGGCACCACGACCCTCCGGATCCGCGAGGGGCAGCGCGGGGCCATGGCCGTCGAGGTCACGGACGAGGGCGACGGCGTGCCCGAGGACATGCAGGGCAAGATCTTCGAGCGCGGCGTCACGTCCGGCGCGGGGACGGGCCTGGGCCTCGCCCTGGCGCGTGACCTCGTCGCGGCCGACGGCGGCAACCTGCAGCTCACGCAGCGCACCCCGCCGGTGTTCTCGGTGTTCCTCTCGGGCGTGCCGAAGACCCTCGACCCGCACCAGGTGCTGCCGGTGGGGTCGAAGATCTCCACCCTCGGTCAGAAGAAGGTGCGCGGCCGCCGGTAGGCTTCACCGACGTGAGTGCAACAGAGTTCCGTCAGTCCGGCCCACCCGTCGTCGCCGTCGTCGGAGGCGGGCAGCTCGCCCGCATGATGGCTCCCGCCGCCGGCGAGCTGGGCATCCGGCTGCGTGTCCTGGTCGAGGACCCGGCGTCGTCCGCGGCGCAGGTCGTCACCGACGCCCCGGTGGGCGTCGCGTCCGACGAGGCCGCGATCCGCTCCCTCATCGCGCCGGCCGGCGACCGCGCCGCCGCCGTGCTGACGTTCGAGCACGAGCACGTGCCGAACGCGCTGCTCACGGACCTGATCGAGCACGGGACGCCCGTGCGGCCCGGCCCGCACGCGCTGGTGCAGGCCCAGGACAAGATCGTGATGCGGCAGCGGCTGACCGAGCTCGGCGTGCCGTGCCCGCGGTGGGCGCCGCTCCCGGCGTCGTCGCCCGAGGACGGGCGGGCCGCCCTGGCGGCCTTCCTGACGGAGGTGGGCGGCAGCGCCGTGGTGAAGACCTCCCGCGGCGGCTACGACGGCAAGGGCGTGCGGGTGGTGACCTCCCCGGACGACGTCGCCGACTGGTTCGCGGCCGTGGCCGACGGCGGCCCGCAGCTCCTGGTCGAGGAGAAGGTGCTGTTCACGCGCGAGCTGGCCGCCCTGGTGGCCCGGCGCCCGTCGGGCGAGGTGCGGGCCTGGCCCGTCGTGGAGTCGATCCAGCGGGACGGCGTCTGCTCCGAGGTGATCGCTCCCGCGCCCGGCCTGTCCGCAGGCCTCGACGCGCAGGCTCGCGAGATCGCGGCGACCGTGGCCGAGGGTCTGGACGTGACCGGCGTGCTGGCCGTCGAGCTGTTCGAGGTGCCCGGGCCGGACGGCACGCCGACGGTGCTGGTCAACGAGCTCGCCATGCGCCCGCACAACAGCGGGCACTGGACCATCGACGGCGCCGTGACCAGCCAGTTCGAGCAGCACCTGCGCGCCGTCCTGGACCTGCCCCTGGGCGCCGTCGAGCCGACGGCCACCTGGACCGTCATGGCCAACGTGCTCGGCTCCACGCTGGACGAGCTCACGGACGCGCTGCCGGACGTGCTCGCCGCGTTCCCCGAGGCGCGCGTCAACCTGTACGGCAAGGGCATCCGCCCCGGCCGCAAGCTGGGTCACGTGAACGTGAGCGGCGACGACCTGGACGAGGTGCGCCGCCGAGCCGTCGCGGCGGCGGCGCTGCTGCGCGGCGAGACTGCTGCGCGGGTCGAGCCCACCATCTCCGAGGAAGAGGCGAGCGCATGAGCACCACCCCGCAGGTCGGCATCGTGATGGGATCCGACTCCGACTGGCCCGTCATGCAGGCGGCGGCCGAGGCGCTGGGCGAGTTCGGCGTGCCGGTCGAGGTCGACGTCGTCTCCGCGCACCGCATGCCCACCGAGATGATCGACTACGGGCGGCAGGCCGCCGACCGCGGGCTGCGCGTGATCATCGCGGGCGCCGGCGGGGCCGCGCACCTGCCCGGCATGCTGGCGTCGGTGACGCCGCTGCCCGTGATCGGGGTGCCGGTGCCGCTGAAGTACCTGGACGGCATGGATTCGCTGCTCTCCATCGTGCAGATGCCGGCGGGCGTGCCGGTCGCGACGGTGTCGATCGGCGGGGCGCGGAACGCGGGCCTGCTCGCGGCGCGCATCCTCGCGTCCGGCGCGGGCGACGAGGCCGCGGCGCTGCGCGCGCGTATGGAGGCGTTCCAGGAGGAGCTGAGCGCGGTGGCGCACGCCAAGGGCGAGAAGCTGCGCGCCCAGCTCTGACCAGGTCCGCCCCCGGACACGTCAGACGCCCAGGTCCCTCGAGGGACCTGGGCGTCTGACACGGGGCGGGAGACGGGTCAGGAGCCCGGCATGCCGCCGATCTTCTCGCCCGCCGGGTACTCGCCGTCGCGGATCTTGGCCCAGAACTCGCCGGTCTGGTTCTCGTCCAGCAGCACCGCTGAGGCGCCCGACGGCGTCCGGTAGTTGATCGAGGCGATCGGCGGGGTGCCGGTCACGCCGTCCTTGCCGTTCGCGGACCGGAAAGCCAGGCCGAGCATCGCGACGTCGATGATCCCCGTGTCGGTGTCGGTCACCACGGCCGCGAGGCCGGCGTCCGCGAGCCCCACCTGGGAGGCCGGGTTGAGCAGCACGCCCGGGTCGGCGACCTTCTTGCCGATCTGCGCGATGACCTGCTGCTGGCGCTGCGCGCGGCCGATGTCGCCCGTCGGGTCGGAGTAGCGCATGCGGGAGAACGCCAGCGCCGTCTTGCCGTCCGCGACGTGGCAGCCCTTCTGCCACTTGAGCTTCGACTTCACGTCGTGCACGTCGTAGTCGAGGCAGAGCCGCACGCCGCCGACGGCGTCCACGACGCCCGAGACGCCGCCGAAGCCGACCTCGACGTAGTGGTCGACGGTGAGCCCGCTGAGCTGCTCCACGGTCTTGACCAGGAGTGGCGCGCCGCCGTAGGAGTACGCGGCGTTGATCTTGTTGCCACCCGAGCCGTCACCCATCTCCGCGAAGGTGTCGCGGGGGATCGAGATGAGCGCCACCGGACCCGACCGCGGCTTGTGCAGCAGCATGATCGTGTCCGTGCGGGCACCGCTCGTGGAGTCGTCGATGCCGCCGCTGCCGCGGGCGTCCGAGCCGGCGAGCAGGTAGGTGGTGCCCGGGGTGTTGTCCGCGCCGGACAGCGCCTCGACGTGCTGGATCTTGCCGTTGGCCCAGATCAGCAGACCGATCGGCCACGCGAGGACCGCGAGGAGCACGAGCACCGCGATGACGCCGGCCACGCGGCCCTTGCGGATGCGGATGTTGCTGCCGCCTCGGCCGCCGCGCCCGCCGGAGGCGAGAGCACCCTGCTGCGGATAGCCGCCACCCCGGCCGTTGCCGCCGGCCGCGGGACGGGGCGCGCTGCGCACCGGCGTCGGGCGCACGGGTCCGGCGCTCGCCCGGACCGGGCGGCCCGGCGGGATGGCCTGCGGCGGCTGGCCGCCGTTGCTCGGCGGCGCCGACCGCGGCGGGATGGACCTCGGCACCTGCCCGGCGGACTCGCTGCGCGCGGGCAGCCCCGACCTTCGTGGTGGAACGGGCGGGGGATTCGTCCCCCTGCGCTCGCCGGACACCGGTACCTCCCGTGAAGACTGTCGACGGATACGTGGTTCGTAGCGCGCCTCGTCGGAGCCTTCCGGCCGTCCGATGCGGTGGGCGCCACCGACGCCGGGAACCCCGACGCCGGGCGTCTCCGCATTAGCGGGTCCGCCCTGCTGCTGCTTGCTCGACGCGCCGCCGGGGACGGTCCGCGGGCGCTCGCCCGTGTCACCGACCGGGATGGCGTCGTCGGCGCCCGGACGCCCGCTCCTCGCGCCCTGGGGCGTGAAGCTGGGCGGGATCCGGACACGCGTGACGTCGTCGTCGGCCTGCGGGGCCGAACGGTTCGACGTTCTGGGATCTGACATGGGCTCAGCCGCAGACCTTGGTGGTGTCGGCGCCGGTGAAGGCCTCTTCACCGGCCTGCTTGATCTCGGTCGACTCCGGCGTGGGCTCCGTCCCGGAGCCGTCGCCGGCCTCTGTTCCGGCGTCGGTCCCGGTCCCGGTGCCCGCGTCGGTCTCCGTGCTCTCCTCGCCCGTCGCCGTACCGTCGTCCGTCGCGGAACCCGAGGGGTCCGCCGACGGGGCGTCCGGGTCGCTGTCGATCGGCCGGTCGTGCTTGACGTTGTCCCACAGCTGTACGGCGTCGTCCGTCCATACGACGTTAGCCGCGTTGTTCGGGTCGTACTCGTTGGGGACGGTCATGAACGTGATCGTGTCAGGCCGCACGTTCCGCATGGAGTAGGCCAACCCGGCGAGTCCGTCGATGCTGGCCAGCTCCTCGTTCATGGTGAGCGAGCCGGTGACCGCCTTGAGGAACTTGAGCGTCTTGGACGGGTTGGTCAGCACGTCCTGGCTCAGCACCTTGCGGGAGAGCGAGGCCATGACCTCCTGCTGGCGGCCGATGCGGCCGAGGTCGGAACCGTCGCCGAGCCCGTCGCCCTTGCGCGCGCGGGCGTAGTCGAGGGCCTTCTGCCCCTGGAGCGTGTGGGTGCCGGGCGAGAGCGAGAGGTGGTTCGCGTCGGCGGAGTAGATCTCCTCCTCGACGCAGACCTCGACCCCGCCCACGGCGTCGACCATCGCGGAGAAGCCGGCGAAGTCCGCGACGATGAACCCGTCCATGTAGACGCCGGTGAGCTCCTCGATCGTCTTGACGGTGCACAGTGCGCCGTCGGCGACGGTCCCGCCGACCTGCACCCCCTGGGAGAACGCGGCGTTGAACTTGGTGCCGTACAGCTCGGCCGTGGTCGCGCCGTCGGCCGTGGTGCAGCTCGGCACGTCGACCGTGGAGTCGCGGGGGACGGAGATCATCTCGATCCGCGACCGGTCGCCCGAGATGTGCATGACGATGGTCGTGTCCGAGCGGGCGCCGATCTCGCCGCCGCCCGCCAGCGCGTCGTTGTCCCCGCTGCGCGAGTCGCTGCCCATGACCACGATGTTCAGCGGGATGCCCGCGTTCGGGTCCTTCGGGAGCACCTGCTTGGGCCGGTTCGTGCCCAGCGCCGCCATGTCGGCGGTCTCGATGTTCCCGGTCAGCTGGGTCACCGCGGTGGCACCGCCGGCGACAGCCAGCGAGAGGACCGCGACGACCACCATGGCGATCGCGCGGGACGCGCTGCTCAGCTGTCCCAGCGCCCGGGCATGGGACGGCCCCCGGGAGGGGTTCGTCGCACCAGAGGCGCTGAAGTCGGGAAATGTCACGGCCACCGATCCTAGAGGCTGCATGTTGCACGGCGGCGCACCGCCCGGGGGCGGACCGTAGAGGGTTCGTGGAGAAGCCCTGGCCCGATCGGCCTGGGCCCTTTTCGACCGGTCCGTACCCGGTGGTGGCCCGGGAAGTCCTGTGGTCCGGGCTTTGCCCGGTTCAGTCGATGCGTTCGCTGCCGCGCAGGCGCGCGAGCCGGTCGGCGTCCGCCTCCAGCGCGGCGGCCGTGGCGGACGACGTGAGGACCACCGACCCGCCGCCCGCCCAGCTGCCGAGCAGGTCGCGCAGCACCTCGGCGACGGGCCCGCGTCCGTCCACGAGCACGCGTGCCCCGTCGCCGGGCTCCGGCACCAGCACCTTGTGCCCGACGGCGCCCGCGGCGGTCACCAGCGCGTCCTGGTCCGGGTCCACCTCGGGCACCCAGGCGATCGCGTCGCCGTAGGTCATCACCGCGGACGCCGCGTCGATGGCGCCGGGCGGCAGGTCGCCGTCGTACTTCCGGGCCAGCGCGGGCAGGGAGACGACGACGAGGTCCGCCCCGCCGTCCGCCCACCGCTCCGGGGTGTCGGTGACCACCACGTCCGGCCGGGCCACGCCGGCGTCGGGCAGGGCTGCGGTCGCGCCCGTGCGCCAGGCGGCCAGCGCCCAGACCGCGGTGCGCCAGTGCACGGGCAGGTCGACGACGACGGTGGTGCCGGGCGCGGCGTCGAACTCCTCGACGAGCAGGTTGACCGTCTTGCTGGCCCAGTTGGCGAGGACGGCGCCGGAGAGCTCGACCCGCTCGCCGTCGTCGCCGTACCAGGTGAGGCGCGGCCGGCCGCCGTCGGCGGCAAGGCGGGCCAGGAGCGAGGCGACGTCGGGCACGGAGCCGCCGGTGCGGGGCGCGATCTGCATGCCGTCAGCCTAGGTGTGAACCCTGGGGGAGGACGTGGGGCGACCCCGTGCGCGGGGTGGCGGGTGTGTGCGCGTGCTGCGTGCGCGCCACGCCGCCGACGGCATGTCGGGCACGTGCGCCATATCGCGGCCGGATCGTTCTCGCGGTCGTCCGCCGGCCGGTCCGCCGGCCATTGTCCGCAGGGGCCCGGAAGGACACTCCGGCGTGTCGGCACGCCGGGGGTTTCGCCGGTCGGAAAAGCGGCCGGCGAGTGAGACGTGCGCCACGACCTGCGGAAGGACTCGTGAATTACCCGTGGAACCAGTGGGCGATAGCACATTTCCGCTTGACGACTCCAGGCGACACGCGTGTAATTCCATGTATGCAGTTTTCGTAGCGAATACGCAACGGGGCCTGAAACTGCAGGTCTGGCCAGACAGGCTTGATGGGTCGGTCGATCACATGATCTACCGGCCAGGCCTCGGGGCACGGACACGGCATGGAGGGGCACGTCATGTGGAACATGCTGGAATCGGACGTGGAGTTCCCGACTGACGCGGAGAGCGAGGTCGCACCGGTGGCACCGGTCCTGCCCCTCTTCGGCGAGCTGTATGTGCTGACCGAGCCGGACGACTCCCTGCTCGGCTGGCAGGAGCGCGCCCTGTGCGCGCAGACCGACCCGGAGGCCTTCTTCCCGGAGAAGGGCGGGTCCACCCGCGAGGCCAAGAAGGTCTGCTCCGGCTGCGAGGTGCGGGCGGAGTGCCTGGACTACGCGCTGGAGAACGACGAGCGGTTCGGTATCTGGGGTGGTCTCTCGGAGCGGGAGCGCCGCAAGCTCAAGCGCCGCGCCGTGTAAAGGGTTCGCCTCCAGGGCGTACGCGGCGGGGGACGCAACCCGCGCACCGTTCGGCGCCCGACCGGCGCGTCTGCGGCGTGTCGGCGAGGACGCGCCGCATGATGTGAAGCGAGATGAGCGCTCCACGTACCGACAGCCTGTCGGCCCCCAGCCCGGACCGGGGCTCCCATGCCGCCCCGGCGGGTCCGGTGTGGGCCAAGGTCCCGGCCCAGCCCACCGTGCAGCCGCCCGTGGCGGTCACGGTGACCGCCGTCGTGGTGACCCGCGGCAGCAGCCCCTACCTCGCCGCGACGCTCGCCGCGCTGCGCGCCCAGTCGCGCACCCCGGACGACGTGGTCGTGGTCGACGTCGACACCGCCCCCGCGACGTCCGGGCATCAGGACCTGCTGCTCGGCGGCGCCCGGTACGTGGCCGGTGCGGGTGCCCGCACCTTCGGCGAGGCGGTCCAGGCCATGCTCGCCGCGACGGGGGTCCCGGAGCGCGGCTGGCTCTGGTTCCTGCACGACGACTCCGCACCCGCGCCCGGCGCGCTGGCCGCGCTGACCCGGGCGGTGGAGCACTCCAACGCCGTGGCGGTGGCCGGGGCCAAGCAGCGGCACTGGGAGTCGGGCCCGGACGGGCTGCCGCTCGACCCGGACGCGGCCGACCGGGGCGTGCTGGTCGAGGTGGGGCACACCGTGTCGCCGTTGGGCCGGCGCATGACCGGTGTCGACGACACCGAGATCGACCAGGGGCAGCACGACTCCCGCGAGGACGTGCTCGCCGTCGGGCTCGCCGGGGCGCTGGTGCGCGCGTCGGTGTGGCGCGAGGTGGGCGGCACCGACCCGGCGTACGGCCAGTTCGGCGACTCGACCGACTTCTGCCGGCGCGTGCGGCTCGCGGGCCACCGCGTCGTCGTGGTGCCCGACGCCGTGGTGCGGCACGCGCAGGTCGCCCTGCACGCACCCGGCTCGGCCGGCGCGCGCCGCCGCAGCCAGCTCTACCTGCGCCTGACCTCCGTCGCGCCGTGGGTCCTGCCGTTCGCGATGCTCGCGATGGTGGTCTGGGCGCCGTTCGCCGCGAGCTACCGGCTCGCGATGAAGCACCCCGACCGCGCCCGCGACGAGCTGGTCGCGCCGCTGTGGGCGGTGTTCCGGCTGGGTCCGCTGCTGCGGGCCCGACGCCGGATCGCGCGCACGTCGACCGTGCCGCGCAGCGTACTGCGGCCGCTCCTGGGCACCTGGCGCGAGGTCGCCGCGGAACGGCGCGACAAGCGGCTCGCCCGCGGCGAGGCCCACCGGGTCGACGCCGCGCCGTCGGAGCTGGAGCAGGCCGAGCTGCAGGTCCTGGCGGTGCGACGCCGGTCGGCGCTCGCCGTGGTCGTGGTCGGCGCCGTGGGCCTCGCGGCCGCGCTGTTCGGCCCCGGGCTGGGCGCCCTCGCCTCCGGCGGGCGGCTGGTCGGCGGGGCCCTGCTCCCGGCCGGCGGCACGACGGCGACCACCTGGTCGGCCGCGACGTCCGGCTGGGTGCGCGACGGGCTCGGCACGGCCGCGCCGGCCGACCCCCTCCTCCTCGTGCTCTCCGGGCTGTCGGTGCTCGTGGGCGGCACGCTGCAGCACGCGGTGAACGCGCTGCTCCTGCTGGCGCTGCCGCTGGCCGCCGTCGGCGCGTGGGCCGCCGCGGGCACGGTGACGCGCTCCGTGTGGCTGCGCACGCTCGCCGCCCTGGCGTGGACCGTCGCCCCCGCGTTCCTCGGCGCCCTGGACGGCGGCCTGCTCGGCGGCGTGCTGGTGCACGCCCTGCTGCCCTGGACCGCCGTGGCGCTCGTCCGCGCGGTCGGCGTCCAGGCCGTCGACCGGGTGACGCACGCCGACGGCGGCTCGGACGGCGCGCCGGACGGCGGCTCGGCGTACGCCGCCCGGACCGGCACCGGCTCGCTCGGTGCGGCCGGCGCGGGCGGGCTGCTGCTGGCCTGCGTGGTCGCGGGCGCGCCCGTGCTGCTCCCCGCCGCCGTGCTCGTGCTGGCCGGGGCGATGCTCGTCGCCCCGCGCCGTCGCGTGCACCTCGCGCTCGCGCTCGTGCCGGCCCTCGTGGTCGGCGCCCCGCTGTGGTGGACGGCGCTGCGGGACGGCGACCTCGGTCTCCTGACCGCCGAGCCCCTCGCGGGGTCGGGCGTCCCGGACCCCGGCACGGCCTCCGGGCCGGCGCTGCTGCTCGGCCTGCCGGTGGCTCCCGCCGCCTGGTTCGACGTGCCCGACGGCGGGCTCCTGCTCACCGCCGCCGGCGTCGTCGTCGCGGCCGCGCCCTGGGTGCTCGGCGTGCTGGTGCTCGCGCTCGCGGTGGTCGGGCTGGTGGGCGCGCTCGCCGGGATCGGCCGCAGGGGCGGCACGGACGCGGCGCGGCACGTCGCGGCCATGGCGCTGGTCGGCTGGCTGGTCGCCGCCGCGGGTCTCGCCGCGGCGGTGCTCGCGCAGGACGACGGCCGCTGGGCGGGTCCCGGGCTGTCCCTCCTGCTGCTCGGCCTGGGTGCCGCGGCGGTCGCGGGCGTCGGCGTGCTCACCGGGCACGGGGTGCCGCTCGGCGGCTTCCTGGGCTCGGCGCGCAAGGTAGCCGTCGTCGGCCTGACCGTGGTCGCGGTGCTGCTCCCCGCGACGCAGGCCGTGGTGTGGCTGACCGGCTCCGGCAGCGTCGCGCACGGCGGCCGGTCCGGGCTGCTGCACGTGACGACCGACCCGGTGGTGCCCGCCGTCGGGCAGCAGATGCAGGCGCCGCCGCGGCAGGCCCGTGTGCTGGAGGTCGGCTTCTCGGCCGACGGCACGGTGCGGTACGCGCTGCTGCGGGCCGACGGCTCGCAGCTGGCCGACGCCTCGGTGGCGGCGCGGGTGGCCGCCCGTCCCGGGGGCGACCAGGCGGCTGACTCGGCCGCGGACCCGGCGACCGACCCTGCCGCCGCGCTCGACGCGGTCGTGGCCGCACTGACGTCCGGCACGACCGAGGGGGTGCCGCAGCAGCTCGCCGACCTGGGGATCGGGGCCGTGCAGGTCCGGTCCGACACTCCCGCCGTCGGCGACCTCGTGGCCACGCTCGACATGGTGCCGGGGATGAGCCGGGTGACCGAGGGCCAGGCGGTCTCGGTGTGGCGGGTGGCGCCCGCCGAGGAGCCGGCGCCCGGCTGGGCCCGGATCGAGGAGGACGGCGCCACGCGCCAGGTGCTGCCGTCGGGTGGCACGGCCGTGCACACGGAGGTCGAGGCCGGGGGCGCGGACCGAGTCGTCGTGCTGGCGGAGTCCGCGGGCCGGGGCTGGCACGCGTCCCTCGACGGCCGGCGGCTGGAGCCCGTCCCCGCGGACGAGGCGGCCGGGCTGCAGGCCTTCACGCTCGGGGCCGACGCCGGGCACCTCGTGGTCCGGTACGAGGCGCCGCACCGCACGGCCTGGCTCGTGCTGACGACGTTCACGCTGGTGGTCTTCGCCCTGCTGGCGCTGCCGGTGGGACGCAGGAGGGGTCGATGAAGCGCAAGAACCTGACGGCCGGGTCCGCGGTCCGGCGGGCGGCGGCCGCGGTGGGCGCCCTGCTGTGCGCGCTGGCGGTCGGCGCCCTGGCCACGACGGGCACGGCCGACCCGCGCGGCGCCGCGCGCGACGCGGCCCCGGCGGTCGACGACACGCGGTCCGTCCCCGTGGCGGCCACCGGGACGGGGCTGGTCTGCCCCACGCCGGCGCGGCTCGAGCAGCCCGACGTCGGGGACGACGCGTTCAGCGCGGCCCCCGTCGCGACGACCACGTCGCTGACCGCCGCCGTGCTCGACGGGGCCGACGGCGAGGAGCCGGCGGTCACGACGCTCGACGGCGAGCAGGAGGCGGAGCTCACCGGGCCGCTGGAGCAGGGAGCCGACGCGGCCGTGCTCGACGGCAGGCTGCCGGGCGCGCGCGTGCTGCGCCTGACACCCGGCACCGCGACCTACGCCGCCGGGACCGTGGCCTCCGTGACCACCGAGGGCGACCTGCGCGGCCTGGTCGCCGGGCCGTGCGTGGAGCCCGCCGTGGAGCACTGGCTGGTCGGCGGCAGCACCTCGGTGGGGTCGAGCGGCCGCCTGGTGCTGCAGAACCCGGGCCGTACCGCGGCCACCGTGACCCTGGAGGCCTGGGGCGCGTCCGGCCCGGTGGTGCTGGGGAGCCAGTCGCTCGTCGTCGTGCCGCCGGGGGAGCAGGTGGTCACGATGCTGGAGGCCGTGGCGCCCGACCAGGGCCGGCTCGCCCTGCACGTCACCGCCGAGGGCGGCCGGGTGGGCGCCTACGTGCAGCACCACCGGATCGAGGGGCTCGTGCCCGCGGGCGCGGACCTCGTCGTGGCCGGCGGCGCGCCGTCGCGGACGACGGCGGTGTCGGGCGTGACCAGCACGGGCGAGACCGTGGACGACCCGCACGCCCCGCGCCTCGACGTGCTGGCGCCGGGCACCCGGGCCGGCACGGCGCGGGTCGCGGTGCTCGGGCCCGACGGTCCGGTGCGGCTGCGCGGCGGTGAGGAGCTGCCGCTCGAACCGGGGCAGGTCACGACCCTGCCGCTGGGCGGCCTGCCCGCCGGGAGCTACACCGTGGTGGTGGACGCCGACGTGCCGGTGGTCGCCGGAGCGGCCGTGGACCGCAAGGGCGCCGCCGCGGAGGGTGACGGGATCGCCGCCGTGATCGACGACGACCCCTACGACCGGGCCTGGCTGGCCGGGCAGGCGGTCGCCGACACGACGGCTGCCGGGCAGACGGGTACCGGGCAGGCGGGCGGGGCCGCAGACGGCGCGGTCGCCGTGCCGGAGGACGTCGTGTACGGCGTGACGCTGAGCGGCGTGCCCGACGAGCGCGGTCCCGACGAGATCGAGGACGCGACGGGCAGCACCGAGGTGACGCTGCGCGGCGTCGGGCCGGACGGCGAGGTGGCCTGGACGCACCCGGTCGACGTGCCCGCCGGACAGACCGTCGAGGTGGGCTGGTCCGAGCTGTCAGAGCTCGGCGACGCCGTGGCGGTGGTCGCGGAGCAGCCCGCCGACCAGCCCGAGGTGGTCTGGTCGGTGCGGCTGGTCCAGGCCGACGACGCGAGCCTGTTCTCGGTGCTGGCCCCGACGCCGCCGCTCGCGGCGGACGGCGACGTGCGCGTGCGCCGGGTCGACGCCGCGGGCTGACCCCCGTGCCCTAGGAACGCTCGCCGAAGTTCGGGTCGATCTCCTCCGGCGTGCGGGCCAGCAGGTGCGCCACCTGTTCCACGACCACGTCGCGGACGAGGTCCGCGAGGTCGTCCAGGTCGATCGCCCGCACCTCCACGGGGCGGCGGTAGACCACCACGCGGCCGGGGCGGCCGGCCTCGGCGGGGAAGAACCGCCCGAGCAGCACCCCGCCGTCCTCCCACGGCGCGGGGTCCGACGGCGGCACGTCCTCCACGGCGAACTCGGTGCCGCGCAGGTGCGTGGCCCAGGTCCGGTCGAGGTCCTCGACGACGTCGAGCACGAGCTCGTCGAACCGCTGCGCGCGGGTGCGGTGCGCGGGGGTGCCCGGCGGGAACATCGGGCCGCGCAGCCCGCGTCCGCGCCGGTCCCGCCGCCGCGGCCCTGCATCCTGTCCGGCGGACTGCCCGGACGCCTCACCAGGCGCGCCGGGGCGGGCGGCGGCGAGCCGGAGCAGGTCGGCCTGCGAGGCCTTGGAGATCCCGGTCGGGCCGGGTGAGCCGCTGGCGGAACCGGTACCGGAGGAGCCGTTGCCGGAGGAGCCGCTGGACGAGCTGCCGGCGGGGCCGGAGCCCCGGCCCGACCGCCGGTTCCGGCCGCGAGGAGAAAACGGAGGCACCTACTGACGATACGTCGGATCCGGGGTGCGATCGGTCATCGCCACGACGAGGCGCCCGCTTCACCTCGCACCCCTATCCTGTGGGCGTGCGCGACGATCCCGCCGAGGCGGCGTACCGCAGAGCCCTGGCGCTGGTCACCGCGCTCGTCGTCCTGGTCGGCGGGTTGTGGGCGGTGCTGACCCCGCCGTTCCGTGCCCCGGACGAGCCGCAGCACGTCAACAGCGTGCTCCGTCTCGCGTACGGCGGCGGTTGGCCGCCCGCCGGCGAGGCGCTGGTGGGCCCCGCCGTCGACGCGGCACAGGACCAGGCCGCGCTGGCCACCGACGTGCCCGGGCGGCACCTGGACCGCGACGGCATCCCCGCGTTCGTCGGCGTGCCGCCCACCCCGGACGCCGAGCGCGGCACGGTGACCGGCGCGAACGCCCTGGCCGACCCGCTGCCGCCGGGCACCAGCACGCGGCACCTCGACACCGAGGCCGTGGACCAGATGACCCAGCACCCGCCGCTGTACTACGCGGTGGCGGCCGGCGTGCTGCACGCGACGGGCCTGGCCGAGGCGCGGTGGGACCTTCAGCTGCTGGCGCTGCGGCTGTTCGACGTCGTCCTGCTCGCGCCCCTGCCGCTGCTGGCGGCCGCGGCCGTGCGCCGGCTGTCGGGGTCGCGGGCGGCGGCGCTGGTGGCGGCGTCGGTCACGCTGTTCGTGCCGCAGGTGGGGCACATCCTGGGCAGCGTCACCAACGACGCCCTCGTCACGCTGGCCGGCGCGGCGACCGCGTACCTCTGCGTCCGTGTGCTCACGGGCGACCTGCGGACGCGGACGGCGGCCGCGCTCGGCGCGGCGGTGGGCCTCGGGCTGCTCACCAAGGTGATGGCGGCGTTCGCACTGCCCGTGGTCGTGGCCGCGTACCTGCTGGCGCCCGGCCCGCGTGGCCGGCGAGCGGCCGGGGCGCTGCTGGCGGGCGGCGCCGCGTTCGTCGTCGGCGGCTGGTGGTGGCTGCGCAACCTGCTGGTGCTGGGCACGGTGCAGCCCGTGGGCATCCCGGACCGGTTCCCCGAGGCGGAGTCCCGGGGCCTCTGGTACTTCCTGCGGACCGTCGTGACCAGCCTGACCCGGTCGTTCTTCGGCAACTTCGGCTGGCTGGAGGTCCGCCTGCCCGACGCGGTGTTCTGGACGGCGGCGATCGTCGTCGCCGCGCTCTGCGCGCTGGCGGTGCTGCGCGGCCCGGCGCGGCGCGCGACCGCGGTGCTCCTGCTGCAGCCGGCGGCGCTGTGGTGCGGCGTGCTGGTCAATGCCTGGCCCGACTACGCGGCCCACGGCTGGATCTCCGCCGTGCAGGGCCGCTACCTGTTCGCGGGCCTCCTCGCGCTGAGCGCGGGGGTGGCGCTGGGCCTGCTCGCCCTGCTCGGGCCGCGCCTGCGCCGCGCGACGCCGTGGGTGGTCGCCGCGGCGGGCCTGGCCGTGGCGAGCGGCCTCGCCTACGGGTTCCGGGGTTTCTACCAGGGCCCGGGCCAGTCCGTGGCCGACGCCGCGGCCCGCTGGGCCGGATGGAGCCCGCTGACCGGGGCTCAGCTCGTGCTGGTCGGCCTCGTGGTCGCGGCCGGTGGGATCGCCGCGGTGGTGGCCACTGCCCGGTTCGCCCGGAGCGCGAGCGCCGACGCGGCGGCGACCGCGCCGGCCGCGAGCACCCCCACCGCGGCGGCCGGCAGCGGCAGCTCGGCGTAGTACCCCGGCGGCGCGGGCGTGGTCAGCTCGACCGTGAGCCAGACCGCCAGGTCCAGCAGGGTCAGGGCGGTCCAGGCGGGGACGAGCAGCCGGGGCCGCACCGCCAGGCCCGCCGCGATCGCGAGGCACAGCGGCAGCGAGACCACCAGCAGGTAGCGCGGGTAGACGCCGCCGCTGCTGGCGGCGTACGTGACCTGCACGGTCACCGAGACGGCGACGGCGACGACGGGCAGGGCGCGCAGCAGCAGCCGGTCGGTGGGGTGGGCCGGTGCGCTGCCGGGCTCGTCCGACGGCGCGGGGGAGAGCAGGCCCCGGGCGGCCGCCCGCCGCCGTCGGACCACCCCGACCAGGGCGAGCACCAGGGGCGTCCACACGAGCAGCGCGGCGGTGACGATCATCGTGGTGAGCGTGAGCGCCGTGTTCGGGGGCAGGCGCCCGGCCCACCAGAACAGGTCGGGCAGGCGGGTCCAGGTCTCCGGGTCGGCGAGCACCGCCCACACGGGACGCTCCTGCCGGTTCTGGTGGGCCAGCGCCCAGTCGAAGTGCGAGCCGGTGACGGTGCCGGTCAGCTCCAGGTTGCGCAGGTAGAACCAGCCGCTGGTGGCCAGCACGGCGCCGGGGCCGGCCAGCGCGAGCGCGGCGACGGGCGCCCACCGGCCCCGGCCCTGCGCGGCCCGCACCGCCCCGGCGGCGAGGGCGACGCCCGCGACGACGGCGGCGAGGAGCGCGGCCGACAGCCGGGTCAGCGCGCACGTCGCCGCGACCAGCGACAGCCACGTGATCAGCGGGGCGTCCAGCCCGCGCCGGACCGCTGTCGCGGCCAGCCCGAACAGGACGGTCACGGCGGTGGCGGCCAGCAGGTCGTTGTACGCGCTGCCGCCGACGTGCGCGGCGGCGGGCATGGCCCCTGCGAGGAACGCCACGAGCGGGGGCAGCGCGCTGCCCGGCCGGGTCAGCCGGCGCGCGCTCCACCACGCCGCGAGGACGAAGACGCCGCTGAGCAGCACGTTCACGCCGCGGGCCGCGTAGACGGCGGCGACCGGGTGGCCGGCGTCCGCCAGGGGGCCCACGAGCGGGGCGACCAGCAGGTAGTACAGGGGCGGGTGCTGGGCGGTCCACTGCACGGGGGCGAGCCAGGCGCCGTCGGGCCGCAGGACGAGGCCGTCCTCGAAGACGGGCAGGCCGCCGTGCCACACCTGGTACGCGTAGTCGACGTGCGGGGGCTCGTCGCCGGTCGCGTAGGGCGCGTCGGCCAGCGCGACGGTGAGGGACAGGAGCATCCCGGAGAGCACCGCGAGCAGGAGGGCCAGGCGTTCGGCCCGCTCGGTGCGGAGCCGGGTCATGCGGCCGGCACCGGGTCGGCGTCGGCCGTCCGCGGCCGGGCCACGTCGTCCGGCGGCGGGACGACGGCGGTGCGCGCGACCGAGACCGCGACGGCCACGGCGAGCGCCGTCCCCGCGGCGACCACCGCGCCGAGCACCGCGGCGGGGAAGGGGTACCAGTGGCCGACGGCGCCCAGGGCGCGGCCGAGCGCGCCGGGACCGCCGTCCGCGGGCCACCAGTACAGGCGCCACGCGTCGTACTGGTAGGCCGCGTGCATGCCCGCGGCGAGGATCAGCAGTGCCGCCGGCGTCGCGCGGCGCCACGCGGGCCGCAGCACGGCGGCGCCCGCGAGCGCGACGACCAGCAGCCCGACGAGGCCGGTGTAGAGGTAGCGGCCCTGCTGCGCGGCGCCGACGTCGCCGAACGCCGCGAACTGCTCCCATGACCCACGGGCGACGATCCCGGCCAGGGCGGGCACGGGGAACAGCAGCACGAGCGCGTCGAGCCGGGGGAGCGGCCGGCGCGCCAGGGCGGCGGCGAGCCCGGCGACGACCAGGACGAGCGCCACGCGGGCCGCCCACCACGACGCGTCGTGCGCGCGGGTGGCGGCGTGGTCCTGGACGAAGAAGAGCGTGACCATGCGCTCGGCGAACCGGCCGAGCCAGGTGAGACCGCCGTCGGACCAGCCGTGCACGCGGGTGAGGTCCGGCGGGGTGGCGTGCGTGCCGTGCGGCTGGAGCATCCCGTGGACCACCACGTTGCGCACCCACCACGCGATCCCCGGCAGGGTGACGACGGCGACCACCAGCAGCGACGTCGCGGCGGAGCGCAGCTGCCCGGCGCGGACGCCGCGGTACCGCCACGCGGCGACGGCGTAGGCCAGGAGGATCCACGCGGGGAACATCAGCGCGAAGCCCTTGGTCAGCAGCGCGAGCGACGAGACCAGCCCGAGCAGCAGGGCCGTGCGGCGGCTCAGGTCGCCGGTGAGGACCCGGGCCACCAGGAGCGTGGCGCACGCGCCGAGGATCACCAGCAGGTTGTCGTTGTTGACGGCGGACTCGAGGTGCGTCAGCTCGGGGACCACGAGCGGGGCCAGGGCCGCCGCGACCGGCAGGGGCTCGGGGAGGCGCAGCCGCCGCGCCGTCGCGAACAGGAGCAGCGGCAGCGGGAGCGCGAGCAGCGCGTTCCACCAGCGCAGGAGCAGCCAGACCTGGTCCAGCGGGGCGTCCTGCCACCCGGGCACCAGACTCACGACGCCCGCGCCCAGCAGGTAGTACAGCGGCGGGTGCTGCACGAGCTGGTTGAACACCGGTTCCTGGCGCCCGTCGGCCCCCTCCGCCGTCAGGGTGGCGGCGCCGCCGGCCGCCCGGTACGACGGGCGCTCGCCGCGGGGCGGGACGTCGTCGCGGTCGGCCAGGTGCTGGGGCCCGTCCAGGCTGTCCGCGCCGATGAAGCCGCCCGCCGTGACGCCCTGCGTGACGTACGCGGTGCCCGGGCCGGGCCACGGCCAGGCGTCGCCCTGCCGCACCTGGAGCACGAGGTCCACGTGCTGGCGCTCGTCGGGCGAGCGGACGTTGGGGAAGACCGCGGTCTGGGCGAGCATGACGGCCAGGTGCAGGAGCACGATCAGCCACACCACGCCGGGGACCACGCGGGGTCGGGACACGCGTGCAGGGTAGCCAGGGCAGGTTGCCCGGGCCGGGCGCCCCGGTCACGGCCGGGTAACAGTCATTCCCCGGCACCCAGTGTTCATGCCCTGGTCATGTGCCGCTCCTAGGCTCGTGACGCGAGTCACTACTCCTCGGCATCATTCCGAGGAACACTGCTCATCGAAAGCACAGGCCATGAAGCTGTTCGTGCAGATTCCCTGCTTGAACGAGGAAGAGACCCTTCCTGACGTGCTTGCCACGATCCCCCGCAGCATCCCTGGGGTCGACGAGATCGAGATCCTGGTCATCGACGACGGGTCCACGGACAACACCGTGGAGGTCGCACGCCGCCTCGGCGTGCGCCACTTCGTGCGGCACACCCGGAACATGGGCCTGGCCCGGTCGTTCCGCGACGGCGTGGACTACGCGCTGCGGCACGGCGCGGACGTCGTGGTGAACACCGACGGCGACAACCAGTACCCGCAGGAACGGATCGGCGACCTGGTGCTGCCCGTCGTCCTCGGGAACGCCGACATCGTGATCGCCGACCGGCAGACCGCCACCATCGCGCACTTCTCCCCGCTCAAGAAGCTGCTGCAGCAGGCGGGCAGCGCCGTGGTGAACTTCGCCGCCGGGACCGACCTGCCCGACGCCGCGAGCGGGTTCCGCGCCTACTCGCGCGGCGCGCTGCTGCGGCTCAACGTCGTCACGCAGTTCAGCTACTGCATGGAGACGATCATCCAGGCCGGGCACAAGCGGATGCGCATCGCGAGCCTGCCGGTCACCACCAACCCGAAGACCCGCGAGTCCCGGCTCTTCACCAGCATGTGGCAGCACATCGCCAAGTCGGCCCAGGCCATCAGCCGGTCCTACGTGATGTTCAAGCCGCACACGGTGTTCGTCACGCTCGGCCTCCTGTTCGCGTTCGGCGCGCTGGTGCCGTTCGGCCGGTACGCCGTGCTCCTGGCCACGGGCACCGCCGGGCAGCACCTCCAGTCGATCGTGCTCGGGGCGACCTCGATGGTCGGCGCGCTGCTGAGCTTCGCCCTGCTGGTGCTGGCCGACCTCCAGCGCACCAACCGGGTCCTGCTCGAGGAGACGCTGGAGCGCCTCAAGGAGGTGCAGTACGGCACGACGACGGGTCCCGCCGTGCCGGGCGCGGCGCAGAACGGCCGGCCGTCGGGCGCCGGCCCGGGGCTCGCGGACGTCCCCGCGAGCGTCCAGTGATCGTCTTCGGCACGTACGACGCCGCGCGGCACCCCCGCACCGCCGTCCTGGTCGCCGGGCTGCGCGCCCACGGGATCAAGGTCACCGAGCTGAACCGCCCCCTCGGGCTGTCCACCGCCGAACGGGTCCGGATGCTGCAGCAGCCCTGGCGGCTGCCCGTCCTCGCCGTCCGCCTGGTGCGGTGCTGGGCGGCGCTGGCGGGCGACGCCGTGCGGCACCGGCGGGCGGAGGGCCGGCCCGAGGCGGTGCTCGTGGGGTACCTGGGCCACTTCGACGTGCTCCTGGCCCGGCTGCTGTACCCCCGTTCCACGGTCGTGCTCGACCACCTCGTCTTCGCCGGGGACACCGCCGCCGACCGCGGGGCCGCCGGCCTGCGCGTCCGGCTGCTCACCGGGCTGGACCGGCTGGCCGTCGCGTGCGCCGACGTGGTGGTCACCGACACCGACGAGCACCGGCGGATGCTCCCCGACCCCGACAAGGGCGTGGTCGTGCTGGTCGGCGCCCCGGACGAGTGGCAGCTCCCGGTGGCCGCGCCCGTCGAGACCCGGCCCCCGGTGGACGAGCACGTCGAGACCCGACCGCCGCTGGTCGAGCCTGTCGAGACCCCGGCCCCGACGGGCGGGCTGTCCGTCGTCTTCTTCGGGCTGTACACCCCGCTGCAGGGCGCACCCGTGATCGCCGAGGCGGTGCGCGACGCCGTCACGGCGGGCGCGCCCCTGCGCGTCACGATGGTCGGCGCCGGCCAGGACCTGCCCCGCGCCCGCGAGATCCTGGCGGGCACACCGGGCGTGACCTGGCACGACTGGGTCGAGCCCGGCGAGCTGCCCGCCCTGGTCGCCGCGCACGACGTCTGCCTCGGCATCTTCAGCGACACCCCGAAGGGCCTGCGCGTGGTGCCCAACAAGGTGTACCAGGGCCTCGCGGCCGGCTGCGTCGTGATCACCTCGGACACCCCGCCGCAGCGCCGCGCCCTCGGGGAGCACGTCGAGCTGGTCCCGGCGGCCGACGCGGCGGCGCTCGCGGCCGAGCTCGTCCGGCTGGGCACCCCCGAGGCGCTGGCGGATGCCCGGGACCGGGCGGCGCGCGGGCGCGACCGGATCCGGCCCCAGGTGGTCGCCGAGCCGCTGGTCGCCGAGCTGCGGCGCCAGGACGTGCTGTGAGCGAGCCCCGCACCGCGCCCGTCTCCCGTCCGCAGCCGACCCGCGGTCCGCGCCCGGCGTGTCGTCCGCTGTCGGCGCGCATGCTCGCGGCGCTCCGGTCGCGCTGGGTGCGGTGGGGCTTTCTCGGCGTCGCGCTGACGCTCGCGCTCTGGTACGTGGTCGCCCACCGCGAGGCGCTGGCGCGGGCCGCGGCCGGGCTGTCCGCGGGCGAGGTGGCGGTCGTCGCCGTCCTCGGCGTGGGGTACGTGTGGTGCACGCTGCTGGCGTGGCGTGCCGTCCTGGCCGACCTGGGCTCGCCGCTGCCGCTGCGCGGGGCCGTCGCGGTGTTCGGCACCAGCCAGCTCGGCAAGTACGTGCCGGGCGGGGTGTGGAACGTCGTGGCCGCCGCCGAGGCCGGGGCGGGGCAGGGGGTGCCGCGCGCCCGGTCGGCGGCCGCGATGCTGGTGGCCGTCGCGGTCTCCATCGCCTCCGGCGCGGCGGTCGGCGCGGTGACGCTGCCGCTCGTGTCCGCGGGTGCGCTCGGCGCGTGGTCCTGGGTGGTGTGGGCGGCCCCGGCGGTCGTGGTCGTCCTCGTACCGCCCGTGCTGAACCGGCTGATCACGCTGGCCCTGCGGGTCGCCCGGCGCGGCGCGCCGGAGCATGCGATGACCTGGGGCGGCCTCGGCCGCACCGCCGCGTGGTCGGTGGCGGGCTGGCTGGTGGCGGGGCTGCAGCTCTGGGTGCTCTGCCTGGGGCTGGGTCTGCCCCCGACCGCCCGGACGCTCGCCCTGGCGACGGGCGGCTGGGCGCTCGCGTGGACCGCCGGGTTCCTGTTCGTGGTCGCCCCGGCGGGTGCGGGCGTGCGCGAGGTGGTGCTCGCGGCGGTGCTCGCCGGGGTGCTGCCGGGCCCTGCCGCGGGGCTCGCGGTGCTCGTCAGCCGGGTGGTCCTGACCGTCGTCGACCTGGCGTTCGCGGGCGTGGGGCTGCTGCTCGCCCGGTCCGCCGGACGAACTCGTGCCGGATCACCGCCGTTACGCCCGTGAATGCCCGGCGTGTTCGGCACGTCCTACCCGGTCAGCGGCGTAGTCTCGGCGCGTGAGATCGGTGAGACAGTGTTCGCGCTCGGCCTGCACCAATGCGGCCGTGGCGACGCTCACGTACGTGTACGCGGACTCGACCGCGGTCTTGGGTCCGCTGGCGCACCTGGCCGAGCCCCACAGCTACGACCTGTGCGCGGAGCACGCCGAACGGCTGACCGCGCCGCGCGGGTGGGAGGTGGTGCGCCTCATGCCCGAGTTCGAGGACGCAGGGCCGAGCCCCGACGACCTGTCCGCCCTGGCCGACGCCGTGCGCGAGGCCGGCCGCCGGCGTCGTCCGGCAGAACCGCCGACGGTGACGGAGACGGCCCGCCGGGGCCACCTCCGGGTCCTGCGCGCGGACGACGACAACTCGGCCTGACGCCCGCCCGCGCCGCCCGCCCGCGTGATCGGCAGAAGGTCAGGTGATCGGTACCCCGAGGTGCCGATCACCTGACCTTCTGCCGATCATCTGAATCGGCGCGGCGCGTTGCGCCGCGCCGCGGGATCAGGGGACCCAGGCGCAGACCGCGTGGCCCGCGCCTGAGAGCTCCAGGTTGCCGGCGTCGTGCGGCACGAAGACCGACTCGCCCTGGGCCAGGCGTTGGGGCCCCTCCTCGGAGCGGTCCGCGGTGAGCACCAGCTCGCCGTCGAGGCACAGCAGGATGCGCGGCCCCGTCGCGGGCAGCGCCACGGGCTCGCCCGGGTCGACGTCGGCGGTGGTCAGGGCGAACTCCGTGACCGGCACGCGGTAGGTGTGCACCTGCCCGCGGCTGCCCGCCGTCGTCACCTCGGGGGCGGACGGCTGCTGCGGGGCGAACACGGTGCACGCGACGAGGTTCTCCTCGTCCACGAGCTTCGTGGTCAGGCCGGCGCGGAGCACGTTGTCGGAGCTGGCCATGATCTCGATGCCGACGCCGGACAGGTAGGCGTGCACCACGCCCGCGGGCGTGAACGCGGCCTCGCCCGGCTCCAGCGAGAAGCGGTTGAGCATGAGGGACGCGATGGCGCCCGGGTCGCCGGGGTGCTGCTCGGCGAGGTCGATCACGGTGTGGTCGGCGCGCTCGAACGGGGAGCCGGCCGCCAGGCGGGCCCGCACCGACTCGAGGGTCGCCTCGATGTCGGCGGCGCAGGCCTCGTCGGCGCGGGCGGAGAGCAGGTGGTTGAACGCCTCCCGCATGCCGTCGTGGCTGCGGTCGTTGAGCAGGGCCGCCCGGACGCCGGCGACCATGTCGCCCGCCAGGCCCTCCAGCACGTCGAGGATGGTGCGCGGCGTGCGGAAGCCCGCCAGCCCCTCGAACTGCGAGAGCGCGACGATCATCTCGGGCTTGTGCTGGTCGTCCTTGAACGACCGCTTCGGCGAGGTCAGCGGCATCCCGGCCTTGTTCTCGCGCGCGAAGCCCTCCCGGGCCTGCCGGGGCGAGGGGTGCACCTGCAGCGACAGCGCCTTGCCGGCGGCCAGCACCTTGAGCAGGTACGGCAGGCGCGGCCCGAACTGCTCCGCGACCCGGTGGCCGAGCGTCTGCACGGGCGCCTCGCGGACCAGGCGGTCGAGGGTGACGTGGTCGACCTCGCCGTCGCGCGTGATCGCGCTGACCGACGGCGCGCTGGTGTGCGCGCCGAGCCACATCTCGGCCTGCGGCTCACCGTCCGGCTCCGCGCGGAGCAGGTGCGGGATCGCGTCGACGGATCCCCAGTCGTACCGCTGGATCGTGTTGGTCAGCGGAAGCGGGGCGTGGAACTGGGCAATCGCAAGCACCGCGCAAGGATAACCGTACGAAACATCCGGTTCCTGGACAGGATGCGGGGACGCCGTGCGGGGAAGTGGTGCGGGAACGTGACGGGCGGCGTGCCGCGACGCGTGGCGGCGGCCGGTGGTCGGGGCACCCCGACCCGCAGATCGGGGGCACCCCTGATCGCGGTGGGCCGTCCGCGTTCCGTAGGCTGGCGGCGTGGCCATCGACCTGAGCACCCTCGTCAAGGCGTACGACGTACGCGGTGTCGTCCCCGACCAGCTCTCCCCGCACGTGGCGCAGGCCCTGGGGGCCGCGTTCGCCCGTGTGGTCGTCCTCGCGGACGCCGATGGCGCCGACGCCGCCGCGGCGGCCCGGCCCGCCATGGTGATCGGCCGCGACATGCGGGACTCCGGCCCGGAGCTGGTGGACGCGTTCGCCCGGGGCGTCACCGACCAGGGCGTGGACGTCACGCTGATCGGCCTGTGCTCCACCGACGGGCTCTACTTCGCGTCGGGGCGGCTGGACGTGCCGGGCGCGATGTTCACCGCGAGCCACAACCCGGCGCGGTACAACGGGATCAAGCTGTGCCGTTCGGGCGCGCGCCCGGTGGGGCAGGAGACCGGCCTGGCCGAGGTGCGCGAGCTGGCGCAGCGGTACCTGGACGGCGGGCTTCCCGAGCCGGTGGCCGAGCCCGGCCGGGTGACCGAGCAGGACGTGCTGGCCGACTACGCGGGGTTCCTGCGCGAGCTGGTGGACCTGTCCGGCGTGCGGCCCCTGAAGGTCGTGGTCGACGCCGGCAACGGCATGGGCGGCCTCACGGTCCCCGCCGTCCTGGGCGACGCCGCGGGCCTCGCAGGGCTGCCGCTGGAGGTGGTGCCGCTGTTCTTCGAGCTGGACGGCACGTTCCCCAACCACGAGGCCAACCCGCTGGAGCCGGCCAACCTGATCGACCTGCAGGCCGCCGTCGTCGCGAACGAGGCGGACCTGGGGCTCGCGTTCGACGGCGACGCCGACCGGTGCTTCGTGGTGGACGAGCGGGGCGGCGCCGTCTCGCCGTCGGCCATCACCGCCCTGGTGGGGCTCGCGGAGGTGACCAAGGAGCTGACCGCCGGCCGCACGCCGACGGTGATCCACAACCTGATCACGTCCCACGCCGTCCCCGACCTGCTGTCCGCGGCGGGCGCGGAGACGGTGCGCACCCGGGTGGGGCACTCGTTCATCAAGGCGCAGATGGCCGAGCACGGCGCGGTGTTCGGCGGCGAGCACTCCGCGCACTACTACTTCCGCGACTTCTGGTTCGCGGACACGGGGATGCTGGCGGCGCTGCACGTGCTGGCCGCGCTCGGGACGCAGGACCACACGATGTCGGAGCTGGCCGAGATGTTCGAGCCGTACGTCGGCTCGGGCGAGATCAACTCGACGGTGCCGGATGCCGCCGCGGCGACCGAGCGGGTGCTCGACGCGTACCGCGCGGCGTATCCGGGGATCGTGGTGGACACCCTGGACGGCGTGACGGTCTCGCACTGGGAGTCGCACCCGCAGTGGTGGTTCAACCTGCGCGCGTCCAACACCGAGCCGCTGCTGCGGCTGAACGTGGAGGCCGCCGACCAGGACATCATGGAGAAGGTGCGCGACGACGTCCTGTCGCTCGTGCGTGATCCGGCCGCCGAGCCGGCCGAGGGAGAAGAGACACCGTGAGCACTGCCAAGACCGAGCCGCTGGAGCCGTGGGTGCGCGAGATCCTGCGCTGCCCCGTGACCGGGGCGACCCTGACGGACGGCGTCGGGCCCGGCGGCGAGCCGGAGCTGCACTCGACCGATCCCGAGCGGCCGCTGGCCTACCCGGTGCGCGACGGCATCCCGGTGCTGCTGGAGTCGGACGCCCGCCCGCTCTGAACGGGCGGGCTCAGCCCGGCTGGATGCTCGTGAACCAGGACGACGGCACGTTGCCCGCCGAGGTCTTCGCGCCCACACGGGACCGGATCTGGTCGGCCTTGCCCGTCACGCTCCGGGTGGCGCCGTTCGGCGCCGTGGCCACGAGCCGCCTGACCTGACCGCTCGAGTACCGGTCGGTCACCTTGATCGACGCGACCCGGTCCAGGCCGAAGAGCTGCTGCGCCCTGGCCTGGCTGAGCGCCCGCTCCCAGCGCACCATGCCGTTGCCGGGGGCGGCCTTCGAGTACGGGTCCGTCTCGGACCGCTCGTAGGGCACGGCCGACGACCACACGTCCTCGGACCGGGCGCTCCGCCAGCCGTACCGGGAGCTCCCGCCGCTCGACGAGTAGTAGTGGGCGGCCACGGCCCGGCCGCCGTAGGTCAGCACGCTCGCCCGGCTGAGCGTGCGGGCGGTGGAGCTGACGGCCTTGCGCCAGTACGCGCTGCCCTCGCCCGAGGCCTTCTTCCACCCGGAGAACTGCTGGTCGCGGATGTCGTCCACGACGTGGCAGCGGCAGACCGCCTTGCGTTGCGCCGTCTCCAGCACCGCGTACGACCGGGCGACGACGGCCTGTGCGCGCAGCGCCTGCTGGCCCCCGGCGGAGCCCCACGAGGACGGCATCTCGGCGACGCCGTACAGGTAGTCGGTGTTCAGCCGCAGCCGGTTGACGACGTTCGGCACCCCCTGCGACGCGCTGAGCAGGAGCCGCCCGTACCGGTAGGAGCCGTGCGCGCCCTTGACGCTCGCCGTCGCGGGGCTCGCGCCAGGCCTGTAGGAGGGCGTCCCGGTCCACTGGAGGGTCAGCTCGTCGTGCCGGTGCAGCCGGCCGTCCGGGGTGCGCACCAGCACGTCGCCCTTGGCCGTCGACACGTTCAGCGTGCCCGCCGGGCCGAAGGCCACGGTCCGCTCGCCCGCGCGCAGCCGCCACCCGCCGCCGCGCACCGTGACCTTGGTCGCGCCCGAGTCGCCGTAGCTCGTGTACGAGTACGGGTCGGGCCCGTAGACCTGGACGTCGATCAGGGTCTTGGTGTTGACTCGCTTGGCCACCGTGCCCTGGTAGTAGTGCGCGAGGATGCCCGCGGCGGAGTGTCCACGCCGGGACATCTCGTAGGCGCCGTACTGCGCCATCCCCACACCGTGGCCGAAGCCCGAGCCCTCGATGACGAACCGGTCGGGCACCGCCGCGCTCGCGGTGCCCGGGGCCGCGACGAGCGACGCCGTCGCGAGGACGAGGGGGAGCAGGAGGTGGCGCCAGCGGTGCGGGCGCTGCCGCCCGGGCTGGCGTTCGCGTCCGCCGCGCGGGGCGGGGGAGGGGACGGGTCGTTCGGCGCCGGCTCGTGTGCTCATGGTGATCTCTCCTCACTGCACTCTGCATCACGGCCCGCCGCTCGGCACCCGGGGTCACCCGCAGGTCACCCGCTCCTCACCCGAAACGGGTGATTAATGCCAACATGGGTGCGGTGTCGCCCGGCCGTGCCTACGGTCGGGGCCATGAAGCCACTCGTACGGCGAACGACCACGACATCCCTGGTACTCGTGCTCTCCGCCGGCGGCGTGCTGCTGCCGGCCGTCGAGCTGCCCCTTCCGGAGGCCTCGGCGGTGACCCCGGAGCTCGACGAGGTCCGCCTGCGCGGCGTCGACCCCGCGGCGCGGCGCGACCCGAGCGCCCTGCGCGCGGCGCAGGGCCACGACGAGGCCCCCGCGCACACCAACGGGGACACCCACGCCGACGCCCACGCCGAGACGAAGGCCGACGGCGGGGCGGGCACGGCGGGCGGCACGCGGTCCGGGTCTGCGGACGACGCCGGGGCGGCGCCCGGCCGGCTCGCGGCGCTGAGCCCCCGCACCGAGACCCTGGAGTTCCTCGTCGCCGGCGTCACCTGGGACGCCGCCTCGGACGAGGAGGTCACCGAGGTCGCCCTGCGCGTCCGGGAGGACGACGCCTGGGGCGCCTGGCAGTCGGTCGGCGTCGAGGAGGTCGGCGCCGACGGCACGGGCGTCCCGGGAGGCCGGGCCGGTACCGAGCCGTTCCTCTCTGCCGGCGCCGACGCCGTGCAGGCCCGCGTGCGGACGGTGAGCGGGCGGACGCCGTCCGGCCTGCGCGTCCACGTCGTGGATCCGGGCGCGACGGCCGCCGACGCGAACGCGGGGGCGACGGCGCAGCCGGCGGGCTCGGCGAACGCGGCGACCGGCGACGAGATCCGGCCAGCGCTCGTGCCGCGCAGCGGCTGGGGCGCCGACGAGTCGCTGGGCGAGGTGTGGCCCGAGGTGTCGGGCCGGCTGGACGCGATGTACGTGCACCACACGGCGGGCACCAACGCGTACAGCCGGAGCCAGTCGGCGGCGATCGTCCGCGGCATCTACGCCTACCACACGCAGTCCCGGGACTGGCCGGACATCGGCTACCAGTTCCTCGTCGACCGGTACGGGACGGTCTTCGTCGGGCGCCGGGAGGCGGCGACGGACAACCCGATCGGCGCGCAGGCCGGGGGCTTCAACACCGGCACCATCGGCATCTCCGCGATGGGCAGCTTCGACTCGGCCTCCCCGACGTCGTCCCTGCTGCGCAGCCTGGAGCGCGTGCTCGCGTGGAAGGCCTACCGCTACCACATGCCCGTGACCGGGACCGTGGGCCTGCCGAACGGCGGCAGCTCGGGGTCCGGCACGCGCAGCGACCCGGGCGACGTGGTGCGGGTGCCCCGCATCCTCGGCCACCGCACCACGAACTGGACCGCGTGCCCCGGTACCCAGCTGGCCGAACGGCTCCCGGCGATCCGCCGGGCGGTGAACGCGATGAAGAACGCCGCGCTCGACCGGTACGGCACCGTGCGCTTCACGACCGGCACGATCACGGCCCGCGCCGCGAAGGGGAACCAGTACCCGATCCAGTGGCCGGCCCGGACGCGGTTCCACTGGGCCGCCGAACCGGGGGCGGTGCGCTACCAGGTGCTGGAGCGCTACGCCGGCTACCGGTCGCCCATGCCGAACGAGCGCTACTGGCGGCGGATCGTCACGGTGTCGGGCACCTCGGCCAACCTGTACGCCGCCGAGGGGCTGTCGGTGCAGTACGCCGTGCGGGCGGTCGACCGCAACGGCCGGCTCGGCCCGATCTCGCACCTCGTGCGCACCACCCGCCCCGTGTCGTTCGCCTCGATGGCCCGCACCACGGGCACCTGGGCCCTGGTGCGCAACGACGCCTACTTCCGGGACCGGGCCTGGTCCACCGTGCACGCCGACAGCCGGCTCGTGGTGTCCGACGTCGAGCGCGTGACCCAGGTGCGGGTCATGACCGCGACGGCGCCCGGGCGCGGGCGGCTGGCCGTGTACGTGGGGTCCACCCGCGTGGGGGTGCTCGACACCGACCGGCCGAGCGCGGCGCAGCGGGTCCTCACCGTCCGCCTCCCGCGGACCATGTCCGGGCGGGTGACGCTGCGCACGCTCGACGACGCCCGGGTGCGGGTCAGCGGGGTGGCGTTCGTGCGGTGGTGAGCCTCCCACGAAGCACTTCACGGAGGGGGTAGGGACCGCCTGTATCCTCGTGGGCGTTCATCCGCCCCGAAAGGTTGGTTCCCGTGAAGCACCTCGTCCTGCACGTCGGCGCGCACAAGACCGGTACGACGCTCGTGCAGAAGGCCCTACGTGCGAACCGTGAGGCCTTCGCGGCGCGTGGTTACGACGTACTCATCCGCAACGAGTACGAGAACCTCACCGAGGGATACCACTCCCGGTGGCGCAGGCAGGGCGGCAGCCTCCGCAACGTGACCAAGGCCTTCGAGATGGTCCGGAACGCGGCGACGCAGGACAGCCTGATCATCTCGCACGAGGACCTCCTGGCCTCGGTGCACTCGTTCCGGACCGGCCCGCTGTACGCGCCCGCCGGCGACGTCCTCGGGATCGCCCAGGAGGTGCTGCGGCCGGAGCGCACCACGGTGCTGCTGTACGTGCGCCGCCAGGACCGGTTCGTCGAGAGCTCCTACCTCCAGACCGTACGCGTGGGCTCGACCCAGTCGTTCGAGGAGTTCATGAAGCCCGTGACCTCGGACAACCTGCGGTGGGACACCCTGGTCGAGACGATCAAGGGGGCCGTCCCCGCGGACGCCGAGGTGCGGGTCAACTACTTCGAGGGCATCAAGGAGCTGCACTCGCGGCCGTTCGTGCGCGAGTTCTACCAGCAGACCGGCGCGGGTGTGACACCCTCGTTCTCCTTCAACACCGAGGCCGTCAACCGCGGGTACTCTGACGCGGCACTGAAGCTCGCGCTCGTCGGCAACGGCGAGCTCGACGCGGAGGACCGCCGTAAGCTCCGCCTGTTCCTCGACGCCAACTTCTCGAACGTGACGCACCCGTCGCCGCTGCTCCTGACGCCGGAGCAGCGCGAGCAGATGCTGACCGAGCTCGCGCCGTCCAACAAGGCGCTGCACGAGATGGTGACGCCCGGCATCTCGCAGGCCGCGGCGGACCTCGCGGTGAACAAGGGCGAGTCGCCCTACCTCCGCGGCGGGAAGTGACCCGCACCGCGACATGACGTTCCGTCGCCCAGGGGGCGGCGGGCTTGGCAGATCTGACCACACTGATCAAGGATGGTTCCCGTGCATTCCAAGACCCGGCGCGTGACACGATGAAGCGACTTCGACTGTTCCATTTCGACATCAAGACGTACGGCAACTACGGGGACACCCTGCTGTTCGAGACCGTGCGCGAGCTCTTCGAGGGCTTCGCGGGCGGGGACGCCTTCGAGATCGTCCAGAGCCGACAGCTGCGCGACCCCGTGACCGCGCGTCTGGTCGACTTCATCAACGAGAACGTCGACGCCGTCGTCGTCGGCGGTGGTGGCCTGTTCCTCAGCGACACCAACCCGAACCAGCGCTCCGGCTGGCAGTGGAACATCTCGCTGGACCTGCTGCGCCGCATCGAGAAGCCGCTCATCATCTTCGCGGTGGGCAACAACCGCTTCATCGACCAGCCGGACTTCGAGGACCCGTTCCGCGAGCACGTCAACCTGACGCTCGAGAAGTCGGTGTTCTTCGGTCTGCGCAACCACGGCTCGGTGGAGACCATCAAGCCGTACATCAAGGAGTCGAACCGGGACCGGGTCACGTACCAGCCGTGCCCGACGACGCTCTCGTCGTTCCTGTACCCGGACCTGTTCCGCGACGAGATCCCGCACGAGCGCCGCATCTCGGCCGAGTCGATCGTGGGCAAGCGCCAGGCGCGCGCCGGGTTCGACGCCGACAAGATCTACGCCGACCAGGTGGACGTGCTGGCCAAGCTCTCGGGCGAGGGCTGGCGCATCGAGAGCGTGCCGCACGCCCGTGCCGACATGGGCTTCCACGACCGGCTCACCGAGCGGGGCATCGTGGACAGCGAGCACGTGCTGTGGGGCAACCGCGACGTGCTCTACCAGGGCATCGAGTACTTCGCCGGCCTGCCGATGATCCTGGGCACGCGCGGCCACGCGCAGATGGTGCCGTTCGGCATGGGCGCGATCCCGCTGTCCCTGTACGTGCACCACAAGATCCGCTACTTCGCGACCGACATCGGCCACGCGGACTGGGCGATCGACCCGCGCGCGGACGGCTTCCAGGACACCCTGTACCGCACCATCAACGAGTCCTACGAGCGCCAGCCGGAGCTGCGCAAGGAGCTGGCGGGCGTCCGCCAGGGCTTCTTCGACACGTCGATGGACAACCTCGCGACGATCTACAAGAACCTCACGGGCGAGACGGTCACGCCGTCGTTCCGCGCGCTGACGCCGCAGGAGCGCCGCACCGCGGCCCGGGCGTACGACTCGTCCATGCGGTTCGACAAGCTCGAGCAGGACAACGGCCGGCTCAAGCGCGAGCTGAACAAGGCGCGCAAGGACCTCGAGGCCGTGGGCGGTCCCCGCAAGCAGCTCGTCCCGGACGGCCTGCGCCGGCGCCTGCGCCCGCTGCGCAAGCGCCTCATGGGCGGCTGACCTGACGTGAGCCGGAGCGCCGGGGTGGTCCGCCGACCGCCTCGGCGCTTCGTCGTGCCCGGAAATCCGCGCCGTCGGGCCCGCCCGCGCGTACTCTCGGTGCGATGAAGCACCTCGTGCTCCACGCGGGCGCCGCCAAGACCGGCTCCACGCTCGTGCAGAAGGCCCTCAACGCCAACCGGGAGAAGCTCGGGGCGAAGGGTTACGCGGTCCTGGTCCGCCACGACTACGAGGCCGCCACCGGCGGGGCCCACGCGCGGTGGCGCCGCAAGGGCGCCGGGATCGAGAACGTCGGCCTCGGTTTCGCGCGGCTGCGCGACCAGCTCGACCACGAGAGCCTCGTGCTGTCGCACGAGGACCTGTTCGCGACGGTGCAGTCGTTCCGCAGAGGACCGGTCTACCGGGCCGCGGGCGACGTGCTGCGCATCGCCGTCGAGGAGCTGCGCCCCGAGCGGGTCACGGTGCTGTTCTACGTGCGCCGGCAGGACCGGTTCGTGGAGAGCGCCTACCTGCAGACCGTCCGCATGGGCTCCACCCTCACGTTCGAGGAGTTCATGGAGCCGGTCGCCGACGAGTACCTGCGCTGGGACGTGCTCGTCGACCAGATGCGGGCGGCGCTGCCCGACGGCGCGGACCTGACGGTCAAGTACTTCGAGACCATCAAGACCCTGGGGTCGCGCGGCTTCGTGCGGGACTTCTTCGCGGCGACCGGCGCGGGCGTGCCGCCGACGTTCTCGTTCAACACCGAGAGCGTCAACCGGGGCTACTCGGACGTGGCGCTGCAGATCGCGCTCCTCGGCAACGGCCTGCTGGAGAAGCAGGACACGCAGGAGCTCCGGCACTTCCTGGACGCGCACTTCTCCAACCTGACGCACCCGCCGCCCCGGCTCCTGACCCCGGAGCGGCGGGCCGGACTGCTCGCCACGCTCGCGCCGTCGAACGAGGCCCTGCACCGGGGGATCGGCGCGGACGGTACGTCGCCGTACCTGCCCGGCGGCTCCTGACGTCGTCGCGGCTGCACGCGCCCCGGGTGACGTCGTCGCGGTCCCCGCGCAGGTCGGGCGGCCCGCGGTTATATTCCCCTCAGAGGGGGCAGCCGCGCGATGTGAGGGGACCATGCGACGTCTACGCCTTCTGCACCTCGACCTCAAGACCGTCTACAGCTACGGCGACCAGCTCCTGTTCGAGCTCGTGCGCCAGACCTTCAACTCCTGGGGCGGCGGTGAGCAGTTCGAGCTCACGAGCAGCAGCCCGTTCCGCGAGCGGGCGACCACCGCGTTCGTGGACGACATCAACGAGCACTTCGACGGCGTGGTCATCGGCGGCGGGGGCATCTTCCCGCGGCGCACCAACGCCACACCTGCCTCGGGCTGGCAGTGGAACATCACCACGGAGCTCCTGGCGCGGCTGAGGAAGCCGATCATCGTGTTCGGCGCGGGCAACCCGGCGCCGTTCGACCCGGAGCGGTACAACGAGGTCTTCCGCAGGCACGTCAACCGGACGATGGCGCAGAGCGTCTTCTTCGGGCTGCGCTCGACAGGCGCCGTCGAGGACATGCGCGACTGGCTGGAGGCGCCGGAGGACGCCCCGCAGCTCACCCTGCAGCCGTGCCCGACGACGATCGCGCGCGTGCTGCTGCCGCGCATCGCGAGCGAGCCCCCCGACGAGGACGCGCGGCGGATCGGCATCCAGGTGGGCCTCGAGACGGCGCACGTGGACTCGGGTCTGGAGCCCGACGCCGTCTTCCCGCGGCTGCGGGACCTCGTCCTGGCGCTGCAGGAGGACGGGTGGGCTGTCGAGTTCCTGGGCCACAAGCGCACGGACATGAAGTTCTTCCAGGAGTACGGCGCCGAGCTCGGGCTGGTGGGGCACCGGCTCTTCGGGAACACCCGGGTGCTGTTCGAGGGCGTGCGCACCTACGCGCACCTGCCGGTGGTGCTCGGGGCGCGCGGTCACTCGCAGATGATCCCGTTCGGCCTGAACAACATCCCGCTCTCGCTGAGCACCAACAACAAGATCAAGTACTTCGCCCACGAGATCGGCCACCCGGAGTTCCTGGTCGACCCGTGGCGGAGCGACTTCGCGACCGACGCGTTCGCGCGGATCGACGAGGCCGACCGGAAGCGCGCGGTGCTGCGCGCGGAGCTCGCGGCCACCCAGCAGCGGTTCGTCGACACGACCCGGCACAACCTGTCGGTCATCTACGAGCGCCTCACAGGGGAGCAGGTCGACGCCGACCTCGTGCCCTATCGCGAGCGGGAGCTCAGCCTCGCGCAGGCCTGCTACGACGCCGACTTCGAGCGGCGCCGGCTGGCGGAGGCCGCCCGCGACGCGCAGGCCGGGGCGCGGGAGCAGGCGGGCGACGCGGCCGCCGCGCGCACCGCGAAGCCCACCCGCGCGGGTGCGCACGCGGCCTCGGGCAAGCAGGGGTCGCTGGCCGCCGTCCGGCGGATCGTGCGGGCCGGACGCCGCAGGGCCCGTCGGGTGCTCAGCCGGTAGCACGAAGCCCGTGGGGCGAGAACCGGAATGTTCTCGCCCCACGGGCGTCGTTGTGCACGGCGCAGGCTCTGTCTGTCGTCGCCTGAGCCTGCGGCTCCGCTCCGGGCGAGTGCCTCGTTCCTCGGCCCTCACCCTGCGCTGCGCCTCCGGCTCAGGCGAGCTTCTTCTTGATGGAGCGCGCCTGCGCCAGCATCATGTCCTTCATCACGCTGCGGCGCGGGTCGATGGCGTACGCCTGCTTGAGCACGCGCGCGCAGTCGTCGTGCCGGCCCAGTCGGCGGTACGCCTTGGCCAGCTCGCGCAGCTCGCCCGACGTCGGCTGACGCTCCGCGATGACGCCCTCGAGCAGGCGCACGGCCTCGTTCGCCTTGTTGGTCCGGTTGGCGAGCTGGGCCTGCCGGAACGGGCTGCTGCTGCCGGCCTCCGGCGGCTTGCCGCCGGCCGCGGTGTGGCGCAGCTCGCGCACCAGCTCGTTCTTCTCCCAGTCGGAGAGGTAGTCGAGCCAGGCGTAGTCGAGCTGGTCGTACCGCTCGCCCTTCGACGTCGGCTCCCACGGCTTGCGGCCCACGTAGTGGAGGACCTTGACATCCTCCTCGTTGAACACCTGCGGGTGGTGGGAGTAGATGCGCTTGGTGGTGTTGTACTCCAGCGGCAGCTTGCGCCAGTCCGAGAAGAACTGGTTGAGGAAGCCCTGGTCGCCGCCGTCGTACGACGTCGTGTGGCTGAGCTGCGACATCATCTTCTCGAACATGCCGTGCGACGGGTTCACGGCGAAGACGCCGGAGTTGAACACGTTGCCGTCGGGCAGGTCCAGGCCGGCGTCGGGCACGGCGGCGAAGTCGTCGCCCTCGAACAGCTCGTCCAGGCTGCCCTTCACGACGGTGTCGCTGTCGAGGTAGACGACGCGGTCGAAGAAGTCGAGCCGGAACACGTGCAGCTTCGTGTACGTCATCGCGAAGCGCGCCTGGATCTTGTTGCCGCCCGAGTTCATCGGGTTGCGGATGCCCGGGACCTGGATGGTCCGGATGTCGCTCGCGGCCAGCGCGCTGCGGTCGGCGTCGGGCGTGACGAGCGCGATGAGCGGGACGTCGGAGTGCTCGCGCAGCGAGTTCGCGAGGGCGCGCGCGCCGTGGTGGTACGAGCCGGAGACCACGGTGATGTACGCGCACTTGCGACCGTCGATCTCCTTCCACAGCGGGCCGCCGACCGCGGGGACGATCACGGAGGTGTCCTCGCCGACCTCGGGGAGCTCGAGGTCCACGGTGTCCTTGGACACGGCGAGCGACGGCACCGCCTCGGGGGTCAGGTGCGGGCGCTCCGTCAGCTCGTCGGCCGGGGGCACGAACAGGTGCAGCGTGTCCGACTGGCTCACCGAACGGATGGTCGCGTCCGGGAACTCGGCGAGGCAGGAGCGCAGGAACGCGAGGTCGGAGTCCAGACCGTGGGCCGACTCGTAGCCCGGGGTGAGGTCCTTGTCCTTGAGCGCGGACTCCGCGGCCTGCGTGACCGTGTAGCCGTAGCGGCTGTCCTTGGACTCGTAGAGGTCGACACCCGCGAGGTAGATCTCGCGGAAGCCGACCCCGAGGCCGAACGCCAGGGCCTGCATGCCCGTGGTGGGCAGGCCGGGCCGGCTCATGAAGGCGCGGGCGAGGCGGGGGTGCCGCGCCGGGATGGACCAGGAGTCCAGCTCCTCGACGCCGGCGAGCGGGTCCAGGCCGTACTTGTCCCCGTCGCGGTTCGCGGCGTGGCGCATCGGGCTGAGGATCCGGCGGACGTCGTAGCGTCCCGAGCGGACCTCGTCCTGCAGCAGCTTCTCCAGCTTCTCGTTCGGGATGGCGCTGAAGTACGCGTCGACCCGGTCACCGAAGTGGTAGTTGCTCTCCAGGAAGAACCAGTTCATCCGGAAGACGACCACGCCCGCCGGGATCCGGTGATAGGGAGGCATGGCCGACGACGGCCCGTTGCCGACGATCAGCAGGGGCCTGTCGATCAGGTCGGCGAACGATGCGATCTCCGCGTCGCCCGGTTCACGGCCGAGCGGCACGCTCCGCATGGTGGGCATCGAGATAACTCCCTTTCGGTGTACTGAGACCGGTTGAGTCTAACGGCGATGTGGTGACACGAGAGGTCAAGCCTTGGCGACGTCCGCGGCCGCGGCGCGGACGTGCGGGAGCAGCAGCTGCTGGCGGTCCGCGACGTCCGCCCGGTACTCGTCCTCCCGGGCCAGCACGTCGAGGGTCCGCTCCGCGAGCCGGGCGCCGAGGTCGGCGTCGGCCACGTCGTAGCCCCAGTCCGGGCGCTCGACGTCCTCCAGGAAGTACCGCATCTTCGGGTGCGACACGATGCTCAGGACGGGGGTGCCCAGGCCGAACGGGATCATCGTCGCGTGGCCGCGCATGCCGATCACGAGCGACGCCTGCCGGTAGACGGCGAGCGCGTCGGCCTGGTCCATGTAGTGCAGCTCGTCGACGGGCAGCACCAGGTCGTGCGCCGCCTCCAGATCCTTCGCCAGCTTCAGGTCGCCGCGGGTGTGCGCGGCGATCCGCACCTCCGCGCCGCCCTTGCCCGCCTTCTCGGCGAGCTCGACGATCTGCTCGAGGAAGTCCGCGTACCCGCCGCCGAAGCGCCGCTCGCTGCGGTCGAACGCCGCGTTGACCAGGACCGTGCCGGAGCCGGTGCGTCCGGCGGGCAGGTCCGGGCGGATGCGCTCCAGCACGGTGGTCGGGCAGGGCACGAAGCGCACCTTGTCGTGCAGCTCGGCGGGCAGCAGGTCGCGCACGCGCTCCATCGAGCCGGTGTTGCGCAGGCCCAGGAACTCGGCCTTGCGCGTGAACTCGATCAGGCTGCGGCGGAACAGGTCGCCCTTGAACCGCTGCCCGGTGAAGAGGTTGAAGCCGACGGCGAAGGCGTAGACGGGCACCGTCAGCGCGTCGAGCGAGGCGGGCGGCACGTTCCACTGCCAGCCGCTGTTCGAGTTGGGCGAGGTGTCCGGGAGGAAGAGGCCGCCGCCGCCCACGACGAGCGCGCGCTGGGCGTTCGCGATCCGGACGAACTCGTCGTCGAAGACCTGGTGCGCGTGGAACGACGTCCACTCGGTGGGGCCGGCGGGCTCCGTGATCGCGTCCCGGACGGCGTCCGGCAGCACGATGTCGCCGAAGTTCTCCCCGCGGTCCACGTAGAACGCGACGTGGCCCATGCCGCCCGTGGGGGCGTCCGCCTCCGCCGGCGTGACCGGGTTCTCGGACCGGGCGAGCACGGTCCGCACCGACGAGCGCGGCATGTCGTGGCGGATCGCCTTGCGTGCCAGGGCGTGCGCCGACTCGTCGTCGTGCATGATCCAGGCCACCTGCGCCGCGCGCGCCGAGCCGAGGCCGGGGCTGGCGATCCGGAAGGCCCGGCGCGCCGCGTCGTAGCGGCTGAGCGCCGACAGCGTGGTGCCGAGGGCGACGAGGTACCGCTCGGTGACCATCCCGTACTGGCGGAACGTGCCCTGCAGCAGGTGCAGCGCCCCGGCGTGGTCGCCGTCGGCCGCGATGTACTCCGCGTTCTCGACGGCGACGTCGAGCAGGTCGGGCCGTGCCTCCAGCACCGTCATGCGGCCGGCGTCGGCGAACGCGTCCAGGAGGTCGCCCAGCGGGCCCTCCACGCCGTGGGTCAGGCACGCCACGAGGTAGCGGCCGAAGGCGGCGTCCGCCGCCCTGCGGTTCGCGAGGGAGACCGACGCCGCGAGCTCGCGCAGGTCGGCGAGGTCCGCCGGGCCGTCGTCGTCGCGCATCCCGGCCCGGAAGTCCACGAACTGCTGCATGTCCTCGACGGCGCGCTTCGCGTTGGCGTGGCGGCGGGCCACCGAGCCGGTGCCCTTGGAGGCGTCGTAGAAGTGCTGCTCCGCCGTCTCGGCGTCGCCGCCGAGGAGGGCGACGATGCCCGCGAGGCGGAGGGTCTCGGCGTCGGGCGCGCCCGTCCGCAGCAGCCGGGTCAGCGTGGCCGCGGCCGGCAGGTCCCCGCGGTCGATCGCCTTGCTCGCGCCGGCGAGCAGCGCCGCGTGCACCGCGGGGACGTGCTTCCAGGCGATCGCGCCCCGCGCGAGCGCGCGCGTGGTGGCCGCGTCGAGCTTCGGCCGGGAGCCCGTGGCCCGCTGCAGAGCGCGCATCACCTCGGCGGTACGCTGCGCGTTCTCACGCCGCTTGGTCCGGGAAACGGCTCGAGGCACGTCGCCGTCGTGCGGGGAGTTCGCCATGCGACCTTCGGTTCCGGGCACTCGAGCTGTCTCCGTTCTCGGCACGGTCACGCCGGCTTCTGGGGCGCCGCATACCGTTTCGTGGGGATTCTTCTGGGGGACCGGCGGCTGTCGCCGCGCTACGGCAGGATCCCACATCCTGCCCGGCGCCGGGGGCGGGCCCGTGTGCGTCGGACGGCGCGGGTCACGCTACTGTGGACGGCGTACCCGTCCCGTCCCGATCCGAGAGTGCCACGTATGTCAGTACCCGGTGAAACCCCGTCCGCCGTCGTCGTCATCCCGGCCCGGGGAGGTTCGCAGGGTGTACCCCTGAAGAACCTCGCGCGGGTGGACGGGATCACGCTCGTCGGACGTGCCGTCCAGGCGTCCCTCGCCGCCCCCTCGGTGGCCGAGGTCATCGTCTCGACCGACCACGACGAGATCGCCGCCGAGGCACGGCTGCACGGCGCGCGCGTGGTGGTCCGCCCCGCCGAGATCGCCGGCAGCACGGCGTCGTCCGAGTCGGCCCTGCTGCACGTGCTCGACCGCGTCGAGGCCGGGGACGGCGGCCTGCCCGCCCAGGAGATCCCGCCCGTCACCGTGCTGGTGCAGTGCACCTCGCCGTTCATCGACCCCGAGGACCTGGACACCGCCATCCGCCGCGTCACGCGCGGCGAGAAGGACGTCGTGGTCGCGGTCTCCGAGACGCACGACTTCCAGTGGCGCATCGACGACGGCGTCGCGACGCCCGTGGGCCACACCACCGACTTCCGCCCGCGCCGGCAGGACCGCGCGCCGCACTACCGCGAGACCGGTGCGTTCTACGTGATGCGCACGGACGGATTCCGTGAAACCGGCCGCCGCTTCTTCGGCGACGTCGGCATCCAGCCGCTGGCGCCCGAGTGGTCCATCGAGATCGACGAGCCGCGCGACCTCTGGCTCGCCCGCCAGCTCGTCGACCAGGAGAGCGACGCCGCGCCGGTGCCGCTCGACGTCGACGCGCTCGTCACCGACTTCGACGGCGTGCACACCGACGATCACGCCTACGTGGACCAGGACGGCACCGAGCAGGTGCGCGTGAGCCGCGGCGACGGCATGGGCGTGTCCCGCCTGCGCCGGACCGGCCTGCCGTTCCTCATTCTCTCGACCGAGACCAACAAGGTGGTCGCGTCCCGCGCCGACAAGCTGAAGGTGCAGGTCATGCACGGTGTCGAGGACAAGGCCACCGCGCTGCGGGCGTGGATCGCCGAGCAGGACCTCGACCCGGCACGGGTCGCGTACGTCGGGAACGACGTGAACGACCTGGCCGCCATGGCCGTCGTCGGGTGGCCCGTCGCGGTCGCCGACGCGCGTCCCGAGGTCAAGGCGCAGGCCCGGCTGGTGCTGTCCCGCGAGGGCGGGAACGGTGCGATCCGTGAGATCTGTGACCGTATACTCGCTGCGCGTCCGGGTGAAGTCACCGCCGGTTCGGCAGCCACCCAGACCCCCGTCGTCACCGGTTAGTCCCGACGACACGTAACAGCACTACCCTGTGCTCGACCCTTTCGGAAGGACCTTCTTATGAGCGCGACGAACGCGCAGCCCGCGCCGGTCACTATCGGCGACCTGCAGGTCGGCGCCGACCAGCCCGTGTACGTGATCGGTGAGATCGGCATCAACCACAACGGTGACGTCGAGATCGCCAAGAAGCTGATCGATGTCGCGGTCGAGGCCGGATGCCAGGCCGTGAAGTTCCAGAAGCGCACCCCGGAGATCAGCACGCCGAAGGACCAGCGTGACAAGATCCGTCAGACGCCCTGGGGCGAGATGACGTACCTCGAGTACAAGTACAAGGTCGAGTTCGAGGAGCCGGAGTACACGGAGATCGACGCGTACGCCAAGGAGAAGGGCGTCCAGTGGTTCGCCTCTCCGTGGGACGCCCCCTCGGTGGACTTCCTGGAGAAGATGGGCGTGCCGACCCACAAGGTCGCCTCCGCCTCGGTCACCGACCACGAGATGCTTCGTGCGCTCGCCGCCACCGGCAAGCCGATCATCCTGTCGACCGGTATGTCGACGCTGGAGCAGATCGACGCCGCCGTGGAGATCCTGGACACGAGCAAGCTCGTGATCCTGCACGCCACGTCGACCTACCCGCTTCCCCCCGAGGAGGCGAACCTGCGCACCATCACGACGCTGCAGGAGCGCTACGGCGTGCCCGTCGGCTACTCGGGCCACGAGACCGGCCTGCAGATCTCCCTCGCCGCCGTGGCGCTGGGCGCCGTGGCCGTCGAGCGGCACATCACGCTCGACCGCGCCATGTGGGGCTCGGACCACGCCTCCTCGCTCGAGCCCAAGGGCCTCGAGAACCTGGTGCGCGACATCCGCATCCTCGAGAAGGCGCTCGGTGACGGCCAGAAGCGCGTCATGCCCGGCGAGTTCTCGCCGATGTCGCGCCTGCGTCGCGTCGACGCCTGAGCCGAAGGCACAGCGCAGGGTGGGGGCCGAGGAACGAGGCCCCGCCCGGAGCGGAGCCGCAGGCTCAGGCGTCAGAAGAACAGAGTCTGAGCCACAGAGCCTGACACCGCACCACAGCTTGAGTCGTCGGAGGCGGGCACCGCACGCGCGGCGCCCGCCTCCGATGTTTCCGATTACTGACAGAACACGAGATCGTGGACCCATGGGTCCGGCCAGCGCGTCAACGAGAGGAGGCCTCGTGCCCGAGCGGGTAGAGGCGGCGAGCATGCCGTTGGTGACGGTGGTCGCCGTCGTACGTGACGAGGAGCCCTACCTCGAGGCGATGGTGCGCTCGATCCTGGGCCAGGACTACCCGCACCCGCTGCACGTGGTGCTCGCGGTGGGACCGTCCAAGGACCGCACCCGCGAGATCGCGGACAAGCTCGCCGTCGAGACCGGACGCGTCACCGTCGTGGACAATCCGACGGGCTCCAAGCCGCTCGGCCTGAACGCAGGCCTGGAGCGCATGCCCGAGGGGCACTCGATCTTCGTCCGGGTGGACGGCCACACGGTGGCCGAGCCCACGTACGTGCGCCGCGCCGTGGAGGCCCTCCAGGCCGCCGGCGCGGACGGCGTCGGCGGGCGGATGCTGCCCGTCGGCGACACCCCGGTGCAGAAGGCCGTCGCGCGCGCGATGAGCCACCCGGCGGGCCTGGGCGCCGCGTCCTTCCACACGGGCGGCGAGGCCGGCCCGGCCGAGACGGTCTACCTGGGCACGTTCCGCCGCGAGGCCCTGGAACGCGTGGGCGGGTACTCGCCCGTGTACGTGCGGGCCCAGGACTGGGAGCTGTGCCTGCGCCTGCGCACCAGCGGCAGCCTGCTGTGGTTCGACCCGTCGCTCGTGGTCGAGTACAAGCCGCGCCGCACGCTGGGCGCCGTCGCCACGCAGTTCTGGCGCACCGGGATGTGGCGTCGCGAGGTGGTGCGCCGCAACCCCGGCACCGCGAACCTGCGCTACCTCGCCCCGCCGACCGCCGTCGTCGTGCTGGGCGTGTCCGTCCTCGTGGCGATCGGCGGCGCCGTCGCAGGCTCGCTGCCCGTGACGCTGGTAGGCCTTGTGCCGCCGGCCGCCTACCTCCTGGGCGTGCTGGCGGCGTCCGCGCACGCGGCGACGCGCCGACCGCGGCTCGACCTGCGCTCGGCGCTGGCCCTGCCCGCCACGCTCGTGACCATGCACATGGCATGGGGCGCGGGCTTCCTCCGCGGCCTGACGGAACGCGTCCGGGTCGACGACGGCGTCTAGCCCTCGTCTACCCCTCGTTGAGTGCTGGGTATGTGTGGGTTTTCCGGTTTCGGACCCGCAAATACCCAGCACTCAACGAGGGAGGTCAGGCCTTTTTGTCCTGGAACATCAGACGGACGGGGCGGGTCGTCAGCCGGATCGTGTCGTAGGCGGCCTTCGGCAGGTACATCTGCAGCGCCATCCGCAGGTAGCGCGCGCGCAGCCACGGCTTGACCTCGGCCAGCTCGGTGAGCGTGCCGGCCTCGCGGCGGGCGGCCAGCTCCCGGACCGTCGCCGGCAGCTCCGAGTCGGTCGTGTGCAGGTAGTTGTCCTCGAGCCACGCCGCGTCGGGCTGCGGGCCGCCGGCGCGGAACGCCTCGGCGGCGTCGGCCACGTGCATCACGCAGCCGCTGCCGGCGAACGGCGCGTTGAGCAGCTCGGGGGTCACGCCGAAGTCGTCGATGATGACGGTCGACAGCCCGAGGGCCAGCCCTTCCATCGCGGCGGTCGAGCTGACGGTCATGAGCGCGGAGCCGGCCTGCAGCCACTCCGCCATCGGACCGTCGACGAACCGCAGCGCGTCGCTGCGGTGCCCCAGCCGCTCGTGCTCGGTGTCCCACAGCTCGTCGTACGGGAACGCCTCGTTGTGCGTCTGCCGCTCACCCTTGCGGGCGCGCAGCTTCACGATGACCTCGAAGTCGTCCTCGGCGAGCTTCGCCAGGCGGTCCAGCAGGGTGACGCGGTCGGGCCGGTTGTCCGGCACCTTGGCCTGCGCGGCGAACACGACGCGCTTGACCGGCTCGGTGCCCAGGCTCGCGGCCGAGTGCTCGAGGAACGGCAGGTGGGCCAGCGGTACCTCGGGCGTGACCCCGTGCGCGGCGAAGGCCTCGTGGTAGGCGTCGACCTCGAGGCGGCTGTGCACCACGAACGCGTCGCACCAGCGGCGCCAGCCCGTGCCCTCGGACGTGGCGGGCAGCGCCATGCCGGGCAGGCCGGTGATCAGGGCGGGGCGGCGCTTGCCCGCCGCGGCGACGACGGCGCGCGCCACGACCTCGGCGACGGGTCCGGTGGCCGCGATGAGCACGACGTCGGGGGTGTTGTCCCGGATCTGCGCGGCGAGGTCCCGGACGGGCAGGACGGCGGGCCGGACCACCGAGGACCCGGCGACGGCGGCGGCGATCTGACTGGTGGTCGGTGCGATCGGCGTCTTGACGATCACGGCCGAGCGGTCGAGCCCGCTCTCGTCGGCCGGGCCGAGCCTGTCGAGCGTCGCGCATGCCCACTTCAGATACGAGTCGCTGTCCGCGACCGCGAGCACGCGGATGGTCATTCGTTCGCCTCCGGGGAGTCGGTTTCCGAAGCGTCGTCGGCTGCGGCCCGGGCCTGCCGGGCGAGCTCGACGACGCTGGTCAGGTGTGCTCGCTGTTCGGCCGTGGCGCGCGGTGTCCACCAGTCGGCGGGCACGTCGAGCGCGGTGACGGGGACACCGAGCGGTGAAATGATAGTGGTCAGCAGGATGGTCGATGTCGACGGCAGGCTCAGCACCCGCTGGCCCGCCCGCAGGCCCCGCAGCCGGATCTCGACGGGGGCCCCGGGAGCGTCGACGGTGACACCGTCGATCTCGGCCAGGGTGGCGAGCAGCTCCGGCGTCTGCCGGCGGTGCGGCACGTAGCGCAGGGCGCTCTCCTTGGCCAGCGACCGGATCCAGTCGACGTACCGGTGGGGGTCGATCAGCTGGTCCGCGGCCATCGCCGACCCGACGACGATCGTGGGTTCCGGCATGGCCTCGTCGGCGGGCTGCGCGGTGAGCCAGCCGAACTGGTTGTGCCGCACGTCGAAGCCCTGGGCCCGCAGGCCCGCGGACAGGTCGGGGGTCAGCGGCATCGCGGTGAAGATCGTGACGCGGCCGTCGGCGGCGAGCGACCGCAGGCGGCCGGCGGCGACGGCGCCGAGCCGGCGGCGGGGGGCGCGCGCGGGCCGGCCGATCCGGACCAGCGGGTCGCGGCGCACCAGGAGGCGGCACAGCTCGAGGGTCGCCAGGCCGTCGTCGACCAGGACCATGCGCTCCGGGCGCCGGAGGGGCGCGGTGGCCTGGAACAGGCCGGAGAAGGCATCGCCCACGAGCCAGACGGGCTCGCGCGCGGTCAGGGCGCTGCGGCGGCCCGCCAGGTCGAAGGTCAGTCCGTCGGGGAGGCTGAGCTCGCGCACCGCGGACAGGGCGTCGCCGAGGGCGGGGACGTCGTCGCGCACGTGCACGTGCGTCTCGGTGCCGCCGTACCCGGCGGCGTGCGCTTCGACCGTGCAGAGCAGCTGCAGCGGCGACTCGACCAGGGCGCCGGCGACACGCGGGAACGCGGTGCCCGGGTCGGTCGTTCGAGGAGCGGGACGGGGGTGCTGCACGCGTGGCAGTCTCTCACGTGACACGTCCGCCGAGGTCCGGCGGGCGTGGTTCCGTGCGGTCCTCCACTAATCCCGACCACACTGCTAGGGTTCGTGACCCGCTAGGATCGAACGGCCGGATCGTCACCCGGCAGTGCCCCCGACCAGACAGGTATTTCCCAGACCGTGAGCACACCTACTACCGACGCGGCCGCGCCAGCAAAGCCTGCCGCCAGCGGTGATGCTAAGAAGCCACCGCCGCCGCTCGTCCCCGGCACGACGTCTGCCGAGCGGCTCGCTCTCGCGAAGAAGTACGGGCTGCGCCCCCTGAACGTCCGCCCGCCGCTGGGCGAGTACATCCGCGACCTGACCGGGCGCTGGGCCTTCATCCGCGTCCTGGCCACGTCGACGGCGTACGCCAAGAACCAGAACAACTACCTGGGCCAGCTCTGGGCAGTGCTCAACCCCATCCTCAACGCGACCGTGTACGTGCTGATCTTCGGCATCCTGCTCGGGCTCAACCGCGGGGTGGACAACTCGATCGCCTTCATCGTGATCGGCGTCTTCATGTACCGCTTCATCGAGTCCTCGGTGACCGGCGGTGCCAAGTCGATCAGCGGCAAGACCCAGCTGCTGCGGTCCCTGCACTTCCCGCGCGCCGTGCTGCCGATGTCGACGGTGCTGTCGCTGCTGACCACGCTGCTCCCCGCGATCGTGGTCATGTGCATCGTGTCGCTGCTCAGCGGGCTGCTGCCCGGCTACGAGATGATCCACATCACCTGGTGGTGGCTCCTGCTGCCCGCCGCCGTCGCGCTGATGTGGATCTTCAACACCGGGCTGGCCTTCTTCATGGCCCGGTACGTGGCCACGACGCCGGACATCGAGAACGTGCTGCCGTTCATCATGCGCGTCGTCATGTACGCCTCCGGCGTCATCTTCCCGCTCGCCGACTACGTGGCGCGGATGGAGATCCCCGAGACGTCCAAGGCGATCGTGGGCGGCATCCTGGAGTACCAGCCGGTCGCGGTGTACCTGTACCTGGTGCGCTCCGTGCTGATGCAGGAGGAGCAGTTCCCGCCCAGCGGCCTCATGTGGGCCCTCGGCGGCGTGTGGGCCGTCGTGTTCTTCGTGGCCGGGTTCATCGTGTTCTGGCGCGGCGAGGAGAGGTACGGACGTGACTGAGGCCGACGAGCACATGGACTTCGACCTCGAGGTCGAGCCCGAGGACGCCGGGCAGGAGGCGCTGGAGACCGACCTGGGCGACCCCTGCCTCGTGGTGGACGACCTGCACGTCGTGTACCGGGTCATCGGCGGCCGCGCCCGCAAGGAGGCCGAGAAGGGCGGGGCCGAGATCCGCGAGGTCAAGGTCAGGGTGCCCTTCCACAAGCGGCTGCTCCAGGCCGGACGCCGGCACGTCGGCGCGGTGAGCGAGGTGCACGCCGTGCGCGGTGTCTCGTTCACGGTGCGGCACGGCGAGTCCGTCGGGATCGTCGGCGTCAACGGCTCGGGCAAGAGCACCATGCTCCGCGCGATCGCCGGCCTCATGCCCCCCAAGAAGGGCAGCGTGCACGTCTCCGGCGAGCCGTCGCTGCTCGGCGTGAACGCGGCGCTCATGCCGCAGCTCTCGGGCGAGCGGAACATCATGATCGGCGGCCTCGCGCTCGGGCTCACGCCCAAGCAGGTCGACGAGAAGTTCGACGAGGTGGTGGAGTTCGCCGGGATCGGCGACTTCGTCTACCTGCCGATGCGGACCTACTCGTCCGGCATGGGCGCGCGCCTGCGGTTCGCGATCTCGTCGGCCGCGTCGCCGGACATCCTGATGATCGACGAGGCCCTCGCCACCGGCGACGCCGCCTTCAAGGAGCGCAGCAAGTCGCGCATCGAGGAGGTCCGCGCCAACGCGGGCACCGTCTTCCTGGTGAGCCACTCGATCTCGACGATCGAGGCCATGTGCACGCGCGTGCTGTGGATGCACCAGGGTCAGCTCGTCATGGACGGTCCCGTGCACGAGGTCGCCGAGGCGTACAAGAACTTCGTGCGCGCGCAGCGACCCGGCATGGGCCCGGCGCGCCGTCGGGCGCTGCAGCGCAAGCGCGCGGCGGAGGAGGCCGCACGGAAGAAGGCGGAAGAGGCCGAGCTGAAGAAGGCCGCGGAGGCCAGGGCCTGAGACCGGGGGCCCCGATGGGGCCCCGGGTGAGTGATCGGTAGAAGGTCAGGTGGTCGGCAGCCCGAGCTGCCGACCACCTGACCTTTTGCCGATCACCCGGATCCGCGCTGCCTCAGCCCAGGAGCGTCAGCAGGTGGCGGCGGACCGCGGCCACCGCGTCGGGGACCGGGACGTCGGTGGTGTCGATGACGAGGTCGGCGTCGTCGGGGTCCTCGTAGGGGGACGAGATGCCCGTGAACTCGGCGATCTCGCCGGCGCGGGCCCGGGCGTAGAAGCCCTTGCGGTCGCGGGCCTCGCACACCTCCAGCGGCGTGCTGACGTGCACCAGGACGAAGTGCGCCCCGGCCTCCTCCGCCATGGCCCGCACCCGCGCCCGGCCGGCGGCGAAGGGCGCGATCGGCGCGGCGACGGCGATGCCGCCGTGCCGGGCCACGAGCGCCGCCACGTAGCCGATGCGCTCGACGTTGGTCTCGCGGGACGCGCGGTCGAACCCGAGCCCCTTCGACAGGTGCTGGCGCACCTCGTCGCCGTCGAGCAGGGTAGTGCCCAGGCCGTCGTCCTCCAGCTCGGCCGCCAGGGCGCGCGCCACCGTCGACTTGCCCGAACCCGACAGGCCCGTGAAGAACACGACGGCGCCGCGGCGGTGCGCCCCGCTCGCGGCGCGGGTCAGCTCGGCCGCGGACGCCGGCGGGTACAGCGCGCGGACCGCCTCGTCCCGCACACCGGGCAGGGCCGCCACGCGCTCGGCCGTGGCCGGCGAGCGGTGCGCGGCCAGCCGCTCGACGCGGGCCGCGCCGTAGGCGGCGGCGACGTCGTCCAGGGATGCGCCGCTCCGCCCGGACCACGGCACGACGACGGTGGCCACCCGCGCGCCGGTGCGCTCGGTCAGGGCGGCAGCCAGGCCCTGGGCCGCACGCACGAGCCCCGGGGCGCCGACGACGCCGGGCCCGGGGGCGTGCCGCGCGACCGGCACGAGCAGCATGACGGGGCCGGAGCCTGCGTCGCTGCCGGAGCCGTCGCCGGAGCCGCTGCCTGTGTCGCCGCCTGTGTCGCCGCCCGCATCGCCGCCGGAGGCGAGCGCGACGGCGGCGTCGGTCTCCTCGCGGGTCGGCACCTCGGTGACGAGCAGGCCGAGGCCCGTGCCCGGGCCGTCGCCGAGGCCCGCCCGCACCTCGCGGGCTGGGCGGCGCACGGCGGCGTCCCACTGCGGGCCGATCGCCGCGGCGAGCGGCTTGAGCGGCTCGACGGACGGCGCCTCGCCGGGTCGAGCCGTGAGCCGGGCCAGCGGGGTGTTCTCGGCGTCGGTCAGCAGGACGTCGGCAGGCAGGGCGTCCGCCGGCAGGGCGTTCGCCGGCACGGCGCCGGCCGGGTCGCCGTCCGCCACGCCGGGCCGTAGGGCCGCCACGAGGGCCGACGGCGGGAGCGCGCCGCCGAGGGTGAGCTCGAGGACGTCCAGCTCGTCGTCGGACAGGACGCGGGCGGGGGAGTCGGTCATCGGTGCGGGCTCGTCTCTGCCGGGTCGTCGGCGGTCTCGGGTTCGGGTTCGGGGCCGGGGCCGGCCGGGGGGTCGGTCGCGGCTCCGGCCGCAGGTCCGGCTGTCTCTGCGGGCGGCCCGGCCGGGTCCTGGTCCCGGTCCCGGTCCGCCGAGTCTGCTCCGGGCGCGGGCGGAGCGGCGCCGAACCGGCGCTTGACCCAGAACCACACCAGGTTGCCGACCACCAGGGCGGCACCGGCCGCACCCAGCACCACCGGCAGGCTCGCGCCGAGCAGCTTGAGCGCGGACGCGAGCAGCAGGATGGCCAGGGCGCGGCGGATGATGCCGCCCGGCGCGCGCGACGACACGTGCGCGCCGAACCAGGCGCCCGGGATCGCGCCGATGAGCAGGGACGTGGTCAGCCCGAGCGAGAAGTCGCCGTACAGGATGTGGCCCAGCGACGCCGCGGCGACGAGCGGCACGGCCTGGACCAGGTCGGTGCCCACGAGCTGGGACGCCTTGAGTGCCGGGTAGAGCAGCAGGAGCACCACGATGACCACGGAGCCGGCCCCGACCGACGTCATGCCCACCAGGAGCCCGGCGACGGCGCCGAGGATCACGGTGGGGACGGGCCGGACCACGAGCTCGCGCGGCGCGGACGCCGGCGTCGGACCCTCGCCGAGCGCCGAGCGGCTGCGCACCATCTGCAGCACGGCGCGCAGCACGAGGCCGCCGGACGCGATGAGCAGGGCCACCCCGAGCACGGTCTGGAGCGCGGTGTCGAGGGAGTCGCCGAACGGCAGCGCCTTGATGAGCAGGGCGCCGGAGAACGCGGCCGGCACCGAGCCGATGCACAGCCACAGCACGAGCCGCAGGTGCACCGTCCGGCGCCGCAGGTGCACGATCGCCCCGGCGGGCTTCATGAAGAGGCTGGCGACCACGTCGCTGGAGACCGCCACGAGCGGGTCGACGCGGAAGACGAAGATCAGCATCGGCGTCATGAGGGCGCCGCCGCCCATCCCGGTCAGGCCGACGACGAAGCCGACGGCGAGGCCGCCCAGGACCAGGGGAAGGTCGACGCTCATCCGGCGCGGACCTCGGGCCGGGCGCTGGTCGTCAGTTTCCCGATCAAACTCATCGGAATAGTAGTCATTAGCGCTCCCTGCTGCCGGTAGTGATGCTTACTGGTCCACTGGCGCTGGATCGCATGCCGGAATGGTAGCCTCGGCGCGTCCGCCGGACTGCACCTGTGGCACCTTGGCCCCCTGTCGAGCGTCGCGTCAGGACGGCCGGATCTGCCGGAAGCCGTCCACCCTGGAGACCGATGAACGCGCCGTCCCCCTCGCTCCCTCCGGCGTCGCTCGACGACGACGCCCTCGCTCGCGCACTCGCCTCGGGAGCGGCGGAGGTGCTGCTCGCGCTCCGCGCCGAGGTCGACGCCGCCGGCGGCTCCTTCGACGCCAAGGAGCTGAAGGACGCGGGTGACGCCGCGGCCCAGGCCTGGCTCGCGGCCGCGCTGTCCGCAGCCCGGCCCGCCGACGCCGTCCTCTCGGAGGAGGCCAAGGACGACGCCGTCCGCACCGGTGTCGACCGGGTGTGGATCATCGACCCGCTCGACGGCACCCGCGAGTTTGCCGAGCGGCACGCCGACGGGCCCCTGGCCGGGCAGTGGCGGGACGACTTCGCCGTCCACGTCGCGCTCTGGGAGCGGGGCCCCGGCCTCACCTCCGGTGCCGTCGCCCTGCCCGCCCGCGGGCAGGTCCTGACCACCGCGGACGCCGTCGGGCGCGCCGACGACTCGGCCGCGGTGCTGGCCGGGGACCGGCCGCTGCGGATCGCCGCGAGCCGCAGCCGCCCGCCCGCCTTCGTGGCGGCGCTGGCCGAGCGCGCCGACGTCGAGCTGGTGCCCATGGGCTCCGCCGGGGTCAAGGTGCTCGCGGTCGCCGACGCTACAGTTGACGCTTATGTCCACGGCGGTGGGCAGTACGAGTGGGACTCCGCGGCGCCGGTCGCCGTGGCCTCCTCCCGCGGTCTCGTCTGCACCCGCCTCGACGGATCCGAGCTCGAGTACAACCGGGAGAACCCCTGGCTCCCCGACCTGTTCGTATGCCCCCCGGCCCTCGCTCCGCGCCTGCGTGAGCTGCTCGACTCCGTAGGTGTCGAGTCCGTGGTCGGGGCAGATAGCAAAGAAGGTGCTTGAGGAGTGAAGAGTCACGTCCTGAGCCAGCTGCGCAGCCTGGAGGCCGAGAGCATCCACATCATGCGCGAGGTGGTCGCCGAGATGCAGCGGCCCTGTCTGCTGTTCTCCGGCGGCAAGGACTCCATCGTCATGCTGCACCTCGCGGTCAAGGCGTTCGCCCCGGCGCGCGTCCCGTTCCCGATCATGCACGTCGACACGGGCCTGAACTTCCAGACCGTGCTCGACTGCCGGGACCGCTGGGTGGAGCGCACGGGCGTGCAGCTCGTCGTCGCCTCCGTCCAGGAGGGGATCGACCGCGGCCTCGTGCAGGAGGAGCCCAACGGCTCGCGCAACCGGATCCAGACGCCGGTGCTGCTGGAGGCGGCCGAGAAGCACGGCTTCGACGCCCTGTTCGGCGGCGGCCGCCGCGACGAGGAGAAGGCCCGCGCCAAGGAGCGCGTGTTCTCCTTCCGCGACGACTTCGGCCAGTGGGACCCGAAGAACCAGCGCCCCGAGATCTGGAACCTCTACAACGGCCGCGTCCACCAGGGCGAGTCGATCCGGGTGTTCCCGCTGTCCAACTGGACCGAGCTGGACATCTGGTCCTACATCGAGGCCGAGGACATCGACCTGCCCGACCTCTACCTCGCCAAGGAGCGCGAGGTCGTGGAGCGCAGCGGCATGCTCTACGAGGTCAACGACTTCACGCCGCTCAAGGACGGCGAGAGCGCCCAGGTCCTGTCCACGCGCTACCGCACGGTCGGCGACGCGAACCTCACCGCCTGCGTCGAGTCCGCCGCGGCCACGCTGCGCGACGTCGTCGAGGAGGTGGCCGCCGTCCGCCTGACGGAGCGTGGCGCCACCCGCGGCGACGACAAGGTCAGCGAGGCCGCCATGGAGGATCGCAAGAAGGAAGGCTACTTCTGATGACGACGACTCTTCCCGACGCCACCGAGGCGCACCCCGAGGTCGCGAGCGGCGACCTCCTGCGGTTCGCCACGGCCGGCTCGGTCGACGACGGCAAGTCCACCCTGATCGGCCGGCTGCTGTTCGACAGCAAGTCGATCTTCGCCGACCAGCTCGAGTCGGTGGAGCAGGTCAGCCGGGACCGCGGCAACGACTACGCGGACCTGTCGCTCCTGACGGACGGGCTGCGCGCCGAGCGCGAGCAGGGCATCACCATCGACGTGGCGTACCGCTACTTCGCGACGCCCAAGCGCAAGTTCATCATCGCGGACACCCCCGGCCACATCCAGTACACGCGGAACATGGTCACGGGCGCCTCGACGGCGGACGTGGCGCTGATCCTCGTGGACGCGCGCAAGGGCGTGGTGGAGCAGTCGCGCCGCCACACGTTCCTGGCCACGCTGCTGGGCGTGCCGCACGTGGTGGTCTGCGTGAACAAGATGGACCTCGTGGACTACGACGAGCAGGTCTTCGAGAAGATCCGCGCGGAGTTCACCGAGTTCGCCTCCCGGCTGCGCGTGCCCGACCTGACCTTCATCCCGGTGTCCGCCCTGGCGGGCGACAACGTGGTGACGCGGTCCGAGAACATGCCGTGGTTCGACGGCTCGCCGCTGCTCAGCCACCTCGAGCGCCTGCACGTGGCCTCCGACCGCAACCTGGTCGACGTCCGGTTCCCGGTGCAGTACGTGATCCGGCCCCAGCAGAACGACACGCGCGACTACCGCGGGTACGCGGGCACGGTCGCGTCCGGGGTCATGAAGCCGGGCGACCGGGTGCTGGCCCTGCCCGCGGGGCTGGAGACCACGATCGAGTCCATCGACACGGCCGACGGCCCCGTCGAGGAGGCGTATCCCCCCATGTCGGTGACGGTGCGGCTGGCCGACGAGATCGACATCTCGCGCGGCGACATGATCTGCCGCCCGAACAACGCCCCGACGGTCACGCAGGACGTCGACGCGCAGATCTGCTGGATGGACGAGTCGGCCGCCCTGGTGCAGGGCAAGAAGTACGCGATCAAGCACACCACCCGGTGGGCGCGCGCGATGGTCAAGAACATCAACTACCGCGTCGACGTGAACACCCTGCACCGCGACGAGGAGGCCACCGAGATCAAGCTGAACGAGATCGCGCGCATCCGCCTGCGCGTGACCCAGCCGCTGTTCGTGGACTCCTACCAGGCCAACCGCCAGACGGGTGCGTTCATCCTCGTCGACGAGGCGACGAACAAGACCGTCGCCGCGGGCATGATCGGCGGGGCCGCGCACCAGTACTGAGTCACCTCCGGGTCACCGCTCGGGCGGGGTCCGACCAGCGCTGGGTGCGTCCACCCGGTCCTGATACGCTCCGCAGCGCCAGAGGGCCGCCGACCTCGGTCGGCGGCCCTCCGACGCTGCCGAAGTGGTCCCTGGCCAGGGTGCTCGTCCCCTCCGCCGGACCACACGCTCCGTGCACCGACCCGGAGGATCAGTGACTGTTGTCTCCGACCCGCTGCCGCCCTCGGGCGTGACGGCGGGCCCGGCCGGTGCGCCCGACGACCGGTCGCTGCCGCTCGCCGTCGTCCGGCCCCGTGCGAGCACGCACATCCCCGAGCTGCACGGCCTGCGCGGCCTGGCCCTGGCCCTCGTGGTGGCGTTCCACCTGTTCGGCAACGGCCGGGTCTCCGGCGGCGTCGACGTGTTCCTGGTGCTCTCGGGCTTCCTGGCGACCGGCTCGCTGCTGCGCCGCGCCGACACCCGGAGCCTGCGCCTCGGCGAGCACTACGGGCGCACGTTCGCCCGGCTGGTGCCCCCGGCCCTGCTCGTCCTCGCCGCGACGGCGGCCCTCACCTGGTGGGTCCTGCCGCGTGGCACCTGGGTGCAGACCGGCCGCGAGCTCCTCGCCTCCGCGCTGTACTACGTGAACTGGGAGATGATCGCCGGCCAGCTCTCCTACGGCGCGGCCGGCCCGCAGACCAGCCCGCTGCAGCACTTCTGGTCGATGTCCGTCCAGGGGCAGTTCTTCCTGGCCTGGCCCGTCCTGGTGCTGCTCGTCGTGGCGGTCGCGCACCGGCTGTGGATCAGCTCGCGCGACCTGCTGCTCGTGGTGGTCGGCGCGCTGACGGTGGCCTCGTTCGTCTTCGCGCTGAGCCTGCACGGCGCGGACCAGCCGGTCGCGTACTTCCACTCCTGGGCGCGCTTCTGGGAGCTGGGCGTGGGCGGCTTCCTCGCCCTGCTGCTGCCCTGGCTGCGGGTGCCCCACGGCCTGCGGCCGCTGCTCGGCTGGGCGGGCCTCGGCCTCGTGGTCTCCAGCGGGTTCGTGCTCGACGGCGGCGCGCTGTTCCCGGGGCCCTGGGCCCTGTGGCCGGTCACCGGCGCGCTGCTCGTGCTGCTGGGCTCCGGCGGCAGCGCCGGCTGGGGGCCGCGCCGGCTGCTCCAGGTGGCGCCCCTGCGCTTCGTGGCCGACATCTCCTACGCGCTGTACCTGTGGCACTGGCCGCTGCTCATCGCCTACCTGCACCACGAGGGGCTCGACCGGGTGGACCCGCTCGGCGCCGCGGCGATCCTGGCCGTCTCGGTGGCGCTGTCCTGGCTCACCACCAAGCTGGTCGCCGACCCCGCGCAGCGGTTCCGGGAGGCGGTGGGCGGCGCGCGTGCGCTCGTGGCGACCGCGGTGGCCGTGTCGCTCGTGGCGGGCGGCGCCGTCGTCGGGATCCGGGAGCTGGAGCGGCAGGACGCCGCGCTGCTCGCCGCCGCCGAGGCGGCCGCCCAGGAGGCGGCGGCGTCGTACCCCGGGGCGCTCGCCCTGAGCCAGGCGCTCGCCGTGGACGTGCCGGACGACGTCGACGTGCTGCCGGCCCCCGCCGTCGCCGCCCTGGACCTGCCCGCGGTCGACGACGACGGGTGCATCCAGGACAACGTGGTGAACCCGGGCACCGACGTGCCGATGACGTGCACGGTCACCGACTCGCCGGACGCGGACCACCTGGTGGTCATGGTCGGCGACTCCCACATGATCCAGTGGGCGCCGGCGATGGCCGAGGTGGGCAGCAGGGAGAACTGGGAGGTGCTGCTGATGGCCCGCCGCGGCTGCCGCCTCGCTGCCCCCGTGGGCGCGGTGGACCCCGCGGACATGTGCTGGTCGTGGCGGATCAACGCGCTGGAGCGGCTCGAGGAGCTGCGGCCCGACGCCGTCGTCGTGGTCGGCAGCCGCACGTCGACCTCGGAGCCGGGCGACACCGTGATCCCGGCGGAGGCCCGGGCCTGGCGGCAGCTCGCGAACGCGGGCATCCGGGTGGTCACGCTGCGCGACAACCCGCGGTTCGGCTTCCAGGTGCCCGCGTGCGTGGAGGAGCACGCCGACGGCCTGGCCTGCGCGCGGGCCCGTGCGGACGTGTACTCGCCGGTCAACCCCGTCGAGGAGGCCGAGGGCGTGCCCGACTCGGCGGTGCACCTGGACCTGACGCGGTACATCTGCGGGGACCAGCTCTGCCAGGGTGTCGTCGGCAACGTGCTGATCTACCGCGACGACAACCACATGACCGCCACCTACGCGGGGACCCTCGCCCGCCCGCTGCACAACGCGCTGCGGGTCAAGGCCCCGTGGCTGTTCGTGGACCCGATGCAGCCCCCGGCGGTGCGCACCCGCTTCTAGAACGTGTCAGACCCTCAGACCCCGGGAGGGATCTGAGGGTCTGACACGTTCAGGGTGCGGCGTCAGCGGTGGACGGCGTCCAGGGCGTCGGCGATGCCGTCACCGTAGAAGCTGTTCTCCGCCGGCGTGCCCACGCAGGCCGGGCCGGCCGTCGTGGTGGTGCACTCGTGGTCGTCGGCCTGGGCGCGGACGGCCGCCTCCAGGCGCGCGGGCGACCAGCGCGGGTGCGCCGACTTCAGGAGCGCGAGCACGCCCGCGACGTGCGGCGACGCCATCGACGTGCCGCTCTTGAGGCCCCACGTGCCGTCGAGCTCGGTGGACAGGATCGAGCTGCCCGGCGCGGAGACGTCGATCTTGCCGAGGCCGCGGTTCGAGAACGAGCTCAGGTTGCCCGCCTGGGTCAGCGACGAGACGGACACGACGCCGTCCAGCTCGGTCGGGATGTCCTCGCAGCCCGAGTTGATGACGCGCTGCACGGCCGCCGAGTCGTTCGGGCTGGAGGTGTCCGTCGTGTTGTTCGCCAGGTCGGTGGCCGCGTTGCCCGCGGCGGCGGCGTGCACCACGCCCCGGTCGGTCGAGAACTCGACCGCGCGGCGCACGGCCTCCTTGGCGGCGGCCTGGTCGGGCTGGTCGTCGCACCAGTACATGAACGGGTCCACGTAGTACGAGTTGTTCGTGACGTCCATGCGCTCCAGGCCCGCCCAGACGAAGCCGCAGACCGCGTACTCGGGGTAGATGTAGCCGTCGTCGTTCACGACCTTGACCGAGGCCAGCTTGACGCCCGGGGCCACGCCCACGATGCCGGTGCCGTTCTGCGCCGCGGCGATGGTGCCGGCCACGTGCGTGCCGTGGTCGGACGTGGTGGGCAGCCAGCCGGTCGCCGACCGGTCGGGCCGGCCGCCGTCGGTGCAGTTCACCGACTGGTCGGCGTCGACCTGGGAGGCCAGGTCCGGGTGCGCCGCGTCGATGCCGGAGTCGAGCACGCCCACCGTGACGCGCGCCGACCCGGGGTTGATCTCGACGGCCTGGTCGGCCTTGATCATCTCCATGTCCCACTGCGTCACCTCGCCCGGGTCGGGGTCGGCCGCGGCGGAGCGGGACGGCCCGTCGACCGTGCCGCCCACGGAGCCCTTCTGCCCCTTGCCCACCACGGACCGGCTCTCCTTCGCGCCGGCCGGGGCGTCCGCGCCGGGCGTGCCCTCCGTGGGGGAGACGGTGCGCGTCGCGCCGACCGACTCGATGACGCCGAGGCGGTCGAGCGCCACCACGTCCTCGCGGAACGAGCCGTTCGCGGAGTGCACCACGACGACGCCGATCTGGGGCCAGCTCTGCACGACGACGCCGTCCGCGCGCTTGATCGCCTTCGTGGCGAGCGCCGTCTGGGCGGCCCCGGGCCGCTCCGTGTTCACGACGTACGAGAACAGGGCCCCGTCCGGCGTGACGATCGGGACGGGGGTCGACTCGGGCTCGTCCGTCGCGCCGGCGACGCCGCCGAGCGCGGTGAGCGCGAGCGTCGTCGCCGTGGCGACGGCGAGTGCTCGACGGGAGTGGGACATGCGCATGCTTCACTCTCCTGTGGCTGAAGGTGCGAGTCCCCCTGCGGGACCCCGTAGGGCAACCTACGCGTCCTGACCAGGATCGCCATCGCATCCGCACATCTGAAACGGACACGAAACACGAAATTCTTCACCCCACTGTTTTTGTGGGACAGTGGGCCCCGTCCTTGCCCCCGAAGCGAAGAGCCTGACACTCCATGACGGCAACGACGACGGCTCCCGCCGCCACCGAGGACCGCGCCTCCACCACGTCCGAGGCCCCCGTCCGCACCCGCAAGTTCCGTCCCGAGGTCCAGGCACTGCGAGCCCTCGCGGTGCTGCTCGTGGTGATCTACCACATCGATCCCACCGTCCTGCCGGGCGGCTACATCGGTGTGGACGTCTTCTTCGTGATCTCCGGGTTCCTCATCACGGGCCACCTGTGGCGCGAGGTCTCGACCACGGGCTCGGTGAGCCTCAAGAAGTTCTGGGCTGCCCGCGCCCGGCGCATCCTGCCCGCCTCCGTGGTCACCACCGTCGGCGTGATCGTGCTCTCGCTCGTGCTGCTGCCGCCCTCCCTCGTGGAGTCGTGGTGGCGGCAGGCGCTCGCCTCCGTGCTCTACGTCGAGAACTGGGCGCTCGCGGCCGAGGCCGTGGACTACCAGGCGGCCAGCAACGACCCCACGGCGTTCCAGCACTTCTGGTCGCTGGGCGTCGAGGAGCAGTTCTACCTGGTCTGGCCGCTGCTCGTGCTGCTGGCCGTCGGGATCTGGGGCGGCGCGCGCCGCGGCGTCGTGGTCGCGGACCCCGAGTCGCTGCGCCGCGTCCTGCTGGTGATCTTCACCGTGGTGGGCGTCGCCTCCCTGGTCTGGGGCGTCCGGCAGTCGCTCGCCGACGACCCGGTGGCCTACTACTCGACGCTGACCCGCGTCTGGGAGCTCGCCGCGGGCGGCATCCTGGCGCTGCTGATCCAGGACACGGAGCGGTTCGCGCCGCTGCGCAGCACGATGGCCGTGTTCGGCGCCGCGACCATCGTCGCGGCCGCCTGCCTGTTCGACGACGGCACCCCGTTCCCCGGCTTCGCCGCCCTCGCGCCCGTGCTGGGCGCCTGCGCCGTGATCCTGGCGGGCCGCACCACGGGCCCGGGCTCGATGCGTACCGTCACCGAGTCGTGGGGCGTGCAGCGCATCGGCGACATCTCGTACTCGCTGTACCTGTGGCACTTCCCGGTGATCGTGTTCTTCGGCGTCTACACCGGCCGCGAGCCACGGTTCACCGACATCATGGTGATCCTCCTGGCCTCGTTCTCCATGGCCATCGCCAGCTACGCCCTCGTGGAGCAGCCGGTGCGCGCGTCGCGCTGGTTCCGGGCCGACGGGCGCATGCTCGTCACCGCCCTCGTCGCGATGGTGCTCGTGGCCGGGCTCACCCTGACGCTGCCGTGGAAGGTGCAGGGCATCATCGAGCGCTGGGACCACAACGCCCAGGAGGCCGCGGACGAGGCGGGCCAGACCATCCCCGAGGGGATCCAGCGGGACTTCGCGCCGTTCGTCGACGGCAGCACCGCGATCTCGCCCAACCCGATCAAGGCCGCGCAGGACAAGAGCCCCGAGGTCGACGCCTGCATGGCTGGCCAGCGGGACGCCGTCACCGCCCCCTGCGAGTTCGGTGCGACCGAGGACCCGGCGGCGACCGTGGCCGTGGTGGGCGACTCGCACGCCGCGATGTTCACCGAGCCGATCGTCCAGGTCGCCACGGAACGCAACTGGCGCGTGGTCACCTACCTGCACGCCGCCTGCCCGTACAGCGCCGACTCGCGCAACGGCGAGAGCCCGGAGATCGACGCCTGCAACGCGGCCAACGTCCAGACCCGCGCCGAGCTGCGCGAGCTGGCGCCCGAGCTGGTGGTCACGACGTTCCAGGAGTCGTACTCGCTCGCCGCGCGCGACGGCGAGGAGCACTCCGGTGCCGCGGGCCTCGCCGAGGTCTGGAACGAGCTCGCCGACCGGGGCTCGCAGGTCGTCGTGCTGCGGGACACCCCGCACGCGCGGGCGGACGTGATCGAGTGCGTCACCGAGAACTACTCCGACCCGACGCAGTGCGACCAGCCGAGGAGCGACGCCCTGGGCGGCCGCGACACCGTGCCGGGCGCGCTCGAGGAGGCGCCGCGGGTCAAGTCGGCGGACGTCCTCGACTACTTCTGCGACGAGGAGACCTGCCCCGCCGTGATCGGGAACGTGCTGGTCTACCGCGACCCGAACCACGTGACCCGCACCTACATGACCGAGCTGACCGACCGGCTGCGCGAGGCGCTGCCCGCGAAGCTCTGACCGGCCACGCCCGGGACGCCTGACCGGCCGCCGCCGGCCGGCGTCCCGGGCGTTCGTCCTGCACGTTCCGCGGGGCGGACGTAGCCTGCCGGACATGTGGCGATCTTTCGCGCAGCAGCCCGGTGCGGGGACGGACCGGGTCAGGACGGGCGCGCGGACGGCGCCGCGGCACGCGGGACGGTCCGGGCCGCGCCGGCCGCGCCGGCCGCGCCGGTGGGTCTGCACGGCGCTGACGGTCGCGCTGATCGTGCCCACCACGGGCGTCGCGGCGAGCGCGGCCGGGCCGGGTACGACGGCCGGCGCGACACCCCGCGAGGCCCCGGGCACCACCGCCGGCGCCACCGCCGGCGCCGTCGCCACCGCCGCCCGGCCGAGCGCCCTGACCGGCGGCGTGACCGAGCGACGGCTGCGCAAGGGTGAGACGTTCTGGATGTTCGGCCGCCTCACGGTGGGCGGCTCGCCGGCGCGGGGCCGCGCCGTCGTCGTGCAGAAGAAGCGGATGGACGAGTCCGGCTGGCGCACGGTGGGCGCCGACACCACGAACCGGTCCGGGCGGTACAGCGTGCGGGTGCGGGCGGGCGCCGTCTACGAGTACCGGGCGATCTACCGCGGCTCGTCGAGCGCGCGGTCGTCGTGGACGGGGCGGATCGGCGTCGGGTTCACCACGGCGGACCGCACCATGACCTCCCGCGAGCGGCAGATGGGCGCGGCGATCGGGAAGCGCACGTCGGGCCTGCGGCAGGTGACGCGCACCGTGGTGTCCCGGTCCTACCAGAAGGGGATCCTCGTCAAGGTGACTCGCTCGGGCCGCGACCGCACCTGGTGGGTGCACGGCGGGATCCTCGGTGAGTACCGGCACCTGGGCGGCGCGAAGGGCCGGATGGGCGCCCCCGTGATGGACCCGCTGTGCGGCCTGGCGCGCGGCGGCTGCGTGCAGCGGTTCGAGGGCGGCGTGCTGTACTCCAACGGCGACGGCGCGACGGCGTCGACCGGGCTGACCGGCGCGCTGGGCGAGGTCGTGGCGGCGGCCCGGTCCCAGGTGGGTTACCGGGTGCGCTACGACGCCCACAACGGCTCGCGCTATGACTGGTACAGCAAGTACAACGTGTGGGCGCGCAGCAACGCGCCCTGGTGCGGCCTGTTCCAGTCCTGGATCTTCAAGGCCTCCGGCCACGCGGGGTTCGTGCCGCAGTCCACCACGTGGGGCGCCTACCGGGACTCCGTGCGGCGGAACCTGCCCACGGGCTCGACGCCGCGCGTCGGAGCGCTGGCCTTCGTGTCCTACATCGCGTCCGGCGCGGCGTCGCACACGATGTACGTGGTGCAGGTGGACGGCTCGCGGATCAAGGTGATCGACGGCAACACCGGGGGTGGCGGTGCGCTCCCGTCGGGGGTCCGCGGCGTCGTCGAGCACTGGGTGCCCGAGTCGCAGGTGCTCTACTACGCGTACCCGCGGTACTGACCCCTCACGTGCCGGTCGGCCGGACGAACCGGCGGCGCCGTGCCCCCACCCGTTCCAGCACGCCCGCCACGACGCAGCTCGCCGCGAGGATCGCGACGGTGACGGCGGCCCCGAGCGCCATCGACCGGAGCCAGCCCACCTCGGGGGTGTGCAACGCGTCCGTGACGAACGGGTGCAGCAGGTAGACGTACAGCGAGTGGTGGCCGACGGTACGCAGCGCGTCGCCGACGACCGGCAGGGGCGTGCGCAGGGCGTCCCGGAGCGCCGGCACGCACAGGGACGCGCCCAGCGAGAGCACGGTGAACGCGGCGACGCTCCACCACGGCCCGGCGCCGTCCGACGTGTAGACCCAGCTCCGGGCGACGAGGCCCACGGCCACCACCGGCAGCACCCACAGCAGGGCGAGGCGCGGGAACCACCCGTTGCGCACCGCCACCCCGAGCAGGATCCAGACGAAGTACCCGGCGTACCGGGCGTCCACGTTGTCCAGGACGACCTGCGGGACCAGCTCCTTCAGCGGTGTCTGGAACAGCAGCGCGCCGGCGACGGCGGCCACGCCGAGCGCCGCCCGGGCCACGACGGAGCGGCCGAGCGGGCCGCCGAGCAGGCGCAGCAGCAGCACGCTCAGGAACAGCATGGGCACGTACCAGAGGTGGAACGAGGGGCGCAGCACCAGCACCTCGACGAACGACCGCACCGAGCCGAAGGCGTCGGGCTCCTGCACCGCCAGCCACAGCACGCTGACCACGAGCCAGGCCGCGATCATGCGCTTCCAGTAGTGGCGCAGCAGCTCGCCCCACGGCCGGGTGCCGAACCGGGCCATCGAGATCATGTACCCGGACAGGAACAGGAACATCGGCATGTGGAAGCCGTAGATCATCCACTTGGTCCACGAGTCGCCGACGCCCTGCCAGAAGGTGTGCCCGAAGATCACGAGCACCATGAGGATGCCCTTGAGCTGGTCCGGTCCCGGGTCGTGCCGCGTGCTGCTCATCGCCGCAGAGGTTACCCCGGTCCGGCGCTCCGCCCGTCCTCGAACAGCCAGGGCGCGCCCGCCCGGAGCTGCCGCCCCACCACGGGCGTGAGGGTGCGCACGTACGTGTTGGTCAGGTGGTCGTCGTCGCGGTAGACGAGCACGTTGCCCACCACGGCGGCGCACACCTCGGGCCCGCAGATCGAGTCGGTGAGGTCCAGGTGCACCGCGGACGCGGGGACGCCCGGCGCGGTCGGCACCGGCGAGACGGCGGCGAGCTGCTCGGAGCGGGGACGCCCGCAGGCCTCGGGGAAGCCGGCGGCGTCGACGCACTCGGGCACGAACCACTCGAAGCGCGGGTTGTCGCGGACGGTCACGACGCGGATCCCGGCGTCGTCCAGCGCGCGCCACGCGTCCACCTGGCCGGGCAGCACCTGCTCCGGCGAGCCGTCCTCGTACGTGCGCGATCCGATCACCACGACGGCGTCCGGGCGGGCCGCCACCAGCGCGGCCAGCGCCCGCTCGTTCCAGGCGGCGCACGACGGCGGGGGCACGGGGCCGGCGGACTCGGCGCCCGTGGACCCGGCGCCCGTGGACCCGGCGCCCGTGGATCCCGCGCCGGCCGTGCCCGCACCCGCCGTGCCCGGGCCGCCGCCCGACGTCGCGAGGCGGCAGCCGTGCTTGAGCATCTCGCGCAGCTCCCAGCCGTGCGTCCGGGCCAGCGCGGCGAACGCCTCCTCGTACTGCTGCTCGTGCGACGCCCCCGCGAGGTAGACGACGGGCGCCGGGTCGTCCTGTGCCACGACCGTGCACTCCAGCAGCTCGGAGCGGTCGCCGCCCTGGGCGCAGTCGGGCCGGTCGGGATGGTCGTCGTAGGCCACCCACGTGGCGGGCCGGAACGGTACCGCGTCCGGGTCGCCGCCGGCGTCCGCGGGGTCCGTGGACGGCGAGCCCGGGGCGAGGGCCGCGGCGCCCGGATGGTCGGGCGAGGGCGTGAGCAGCCCGTCGACGCTGTGCCGCACTGTCTGGTCGTGCGCGGTGGCCGCGGCCTGGGCGCCGCCCAGCATCAGCACGGCGGCGCCCGCCAGCACGGCCAGCGTCCGGCGGCCCGACGGCGTCCCGGCGGCCCGGGCGGTCACGTCGCCCACCAGGTCGGCGGGCCCGGGCTGGCGGGCCGAGCCGGCCCGGTCGGCGTGGTCTGCGTGGTCGGCGGGAGCGGCGAGGGCGCGCCGTGCTGCGGCGTCCGCGGGCCGGCGAGCGGCCAGGCGGGCCGTGACGTGGGCGAGCAGCGGCTCGGCCACGTGCCGCGTGGTGAGCCAGGCGAGCACGGCCGAGACCACGAGGACCCCGGCGGCGGTCAGCGGGCTCGCCCGGTGCGCCCCCGTCGTCAGGAGCCAGAACACCAGGACGGGCCAGTGCCACAGGTACAGCGCGTACGAGACGTGTGCGCCGAGACGCAGCGGCGCGCTGTCCAGGAGCCGCTCGACGCCGCGGGACGGCGGCCCGGCAGGACGCGCTCCCGCCGTCGGCCCCGGGACGGTCGCGAGCAGCACCAGCGCCGCGCCGCCCACGGGCACGAGGGCCCAGGCGCCGGGGAACACGTCGGCGCCGTCGACCACGAAACCCGACCCCACGACCAGGGCGAGGCCCGCCCAGCCGAGCAGGTTCCGCGTGCGGCCCGCCGGGGCCGCGGCGCGCCCGGCGCGCGGGAGGAGGGCGAGGAGCGCGCCGACGCCGATCTCCCAGAACCGGGTGAAGGTGCTGAAGTAGGCGACCTGCTGGTCCGCCTGGACGAGCCACAGGGCATAGCCGAACGACGCGGCGGTGACCGCGGCCGTCACCGCGGTGACCAGGCGCCGCGGTGACGGCGGGGTGCGCCCGGCCGGCGCGCGGCGTCGGGCGACCGCGACCAGGCCCAGCACCACCAGGGGCCAGACGGCGAAGAACTGGCCCTGCACCGAGAGCGACCAGAAGTGCTGCAGCGGGCTCGCGTCGGGTCCGGCCGCGCCGTACGCGAGCGCGGAGTGCACCAGCTCCCAGTTCTCCCAGAAGGTCGCGGACGCGCCGATCTCCCGCAGCCCGGCCGACCAGCGCAACCGGGGCGCGAGCGTGAGCAGGGCGACCGTCACGGCGGCGAGCACCACGAGCGCCGCGGGGAGCAGGCGCGCGAGCGTGCGGGCGTAGTGCGCCGCGAGCCGGAAGGTGCCGCCCTCGGCGCGGCGCAACAGCGTGCCGGTGGCGAAGTACCCGGACAGCACCAGGAACACGTCGACGCCGCCCGAGACCCGGCCCTGGCCGAAGAGGTGGAACGCGACCACGAGGAGCAGGGCGAGGCCGCGCAGCCCGTCGAGGGCGCCGACCCGGCCGGTGGCGTTCGTGCGGGAAGGAGACACCCGGGGATGCTAGGAGTTGCGGCTTACATCCATATGGACCACAGATAACGCCCTGGTCTCGGTGCGGTTGGGAGCGAGTACTCACGAGCCGTGAGCCGGAGATCCTCCGGCCCACGGCTCCGCCCCGGCGACCTCGTCAGGTGGTCTCCTCGATGACACCGGAGGAGTCCACCCAGTGGCTCAGGCTCTTGCAGCTGTGCACACTGCCGTCGCAGCGCGCGATCCGCCAGCGGATCTTCGTGTTCTCCGGGAAGTCCTTGTTGCAGGTCCGGACCCCGCCACCAAAGTATCCGTCCTTGTTGCGGCAGATCCCCTCGCGGCCGGTGCTCGGGTGCCGCCAGATCACACCCGTGCTGCGATCGTCGCTGCTGTCGTCGGTGACCCAGAAGTAGTCGCCGTCCTGGCGGTAGCAGCCCGAGCCCCAGCTCTTCTCCAGAACGGCGCCGCACGACACGTAGTGGTCGACCGCCACGTTGTACTCGATGGTTACTGCCTGTGCCGGCGCTGCGAAGACCATCGTCAGCAGCGTCAGCGCGCTCACTATTCCTCGTCTCAACATGAGCCGAGCATGCCTCGGCGAACGCAGGGCTGGTTGCAGGAACCTGCAGCAGGCCCACGTGGTTCCCGACGAGGCGGGGTCAGCCTGGCTGCGCCGCCCGGCGGGCCGCCTGTTCCGTCGGGTCCGGGACCGGGGCCGCCGCCAGGAGGCGTCGGGTGTAGTCCTGCTCCGGGCGGCCGAGCACCTGGGCCCGCGCGCCCGTCTCGACCAGCCGGCCGCGGTGCATGACGGCGACGCGGTCGGCGAGCTCGTCGACCACCGCGAGGTCGTGGCTGATGAACAGGCACGCGAACCCGAGGGACTGCTGCACCTGCCGGAACAGGTCCAGCACGGTGGCCTGCACGGACACGTCCAGGGCCGACGTCGGCTCGTCGGCGATGAGCAGGTCCGGCCCCAGCGAGATGGCGCGGGCGATCGAGACGCGCTGGAGCTGGCCGCCCGAGAGCTCGTGCGGGTACCGGGACACCCACGACGCCGGAAGCTCCACGCTCTCCAGCAGCTCGGCGGTGCGGCGTTCGAGCTCGGGCCCCCGCAGCCCGGCGTGGACGCGCAGCGGCTCGGCCACGGACTCGCCGATCGAGTAGCGCGGGTTCAGCGACGCGGCGGGGTTCTGGAACACCACCCCGATCCGGGCCCGGGCGGCGCGCACCGTCCGCGCGGCGTCGTGGCCCGGGCGGGTCCCCACCACCTCGACCGAGCCGGACGTGACGGGCGCCAGCCCGAGCGCGCAGCGGCCCATCGACGACTTCCCGGAGCCGGACTCGCCCACCAGCGCGACGATCTCGCCGGGCTGCACGCTGAGGGTGACGCCGTCCACGGCGCGCACGGCGCGGCCCCGCCGGTCGCGGTACTCCACCACCAGGTCCTCGAACGCGAGGGCGGGCCGGCCGGCGTCGTCGGCCCCGCTCGGGCGGTCCGGCGTGCCCACGCGGGGCACGGCCGCGAGCAGCTCCCGCGTGTACGCCGCGCCCGGCGCCTCGAAGAGCTGGCGCACCGGCGCGGTCTCGACCACCTCGCCGCCACGCATCACGACCACGCGGTCCGCGAGGTCGGCGACCACGCCCATGTCGTGCGTGATCAGCACGATCGCCGTGGACACCCGCTCGCGCAGCCGGCGCAGCACGTCCAGCACCTCGCGCTGCACGGTGACGTCGAGGGCCGTGGTCGGCTCGTCCGCGAGCAGCACCTCGGGGTCGCAGGCCAGCGCCATCGCGATCATCACCCGCTGGGCCTGGCCCCCGGAGAACTGGTGCGGGTAGAACTTCAGGCGCGCGGCCGGGTCGGGCAGCTCGACCAGGCGCAGCAGCTCCACGGACCGCTCCCGGCGCTGGGCGCGCGTGAGGTCGGGCGCGTGCCGCCGCAGCATCTCGTCGAGCTGGTAGCCCACGGTGAACACGGGGTCCAGCGCGCCCGACGAGTCCTGGAAGACCATCGCGACGCGGCGCCCGCGCACGTCCTGGAGCGCCCGGCGCTCCAGCCCGATCAGCTCCACGGCCTCCCGGCCCGCCCCGCCGAGGCGGGCGCTGCCGCCCACCGTGGCGTGGCGGCCGAGCAGCCCGAGCAGGGCGAGCGACGTGACGCTCTTGCCCGAGCCGGACTCGCCGACGACGGCGAGCACCTCTCCCGGCAGCACGTCGAACGACACGCCGCGCACCGCGTGCACGTCGGGGGCGTGCCCGTCGTCGACCCGGAAGGTGACGGTCAGGTCGCGTACCTCCAGCACGGGGGAGGCGCCGGACGACGGGCCCGGCTCGGTTGCGGGCGAGGGGCCGGAAGCGGTGGCGACGTCGGTCACGGTTCTCCTGTTCCGTCCGCCGCCTGGGCGTCGCGGTACGCCTCCCAGTCGGCGAGCATCTTGCGGTGGTACCCGGCAAGCCATTCCATGTAGTTGCGCGCGTTGACGAGGCGCTTGTGCGGGCCGTCGGCGTCGCCCGCGATCGCGAGGCCGTCGTCGATCACGTTCCGCAGGTGGCCCAGGTAGGCCCGTTCGCTCGCGAGGAAGCTGCCCCAGATGTCGTCCTCGACGCGGAAGTAGTGCTGGCGGTCGCCGAGCACCGCGTGCCGCTTGACGAACCCGGTCTCGACCAGGCGCCGGGTGCTCGTGGAGACGGCGCCGGCGCTAGCCTTGAGCAGCCGCGCGATCTGCTGCGAGGACAGGTACGGCCGGTCCACGATCATGAGCAGGCCGACGATCCGGCCCTCCATGCGCGGGCTGTGCGACGCCCCCCACGTCAGGGCGAACTGCTCCACGAAGTGCTCGGCCGCGGTGTCGAGCACGGGGTCGTCCGCGCCGTCGGCGGTGGGGTCGGCGCTCTGGTCGCCGGGCTGGTCAGCGGGGGTGTGGCTGCTCATGCGCCCACCCTAGGAGCCGGACTCACGAGCGACCCCTCGGGTCGAGCACGTCGCGCAGCACGTCACCCAGGGTGATCATGGCGAGCACCGTGATCGTGAGCACCACGGCGGGCGCCACCAGCATGTGCGGCGACGTCTGGAAGAACGACTGCGCGCTGGAGAGCTGCAGCCCCCACGAGATCGACGGCGCGTTGAGCCCCAGCCCGAGGAACGTGAGCGTCGACTCCGCCACGATCACGCTGCCCACCATGATCGTCGCGACGGCCAGCACCGGACCGATCGCGTTGGGCAGCACGTAGCGCGCGATGATCCGCCGGTCGGGCAGGCCCATGGCGCGGGCCGCCTCGACGTAGGGCGCGTCGCGCACCGTGCGCACCGAGCCGCGCACGAGCCGCGCCATCGTGGGCCACGAGAACAGCGCCAGCACGAGGGCCACGGACACGGCGGACCGCGAGCCCACCGACGTCAGCACCACCACGGCGCCGAGCAGGAACGGGAACCCGAGGAACACATCGGTCAGCCGGGCCACGACCCGGTCGAGCCAGCCGCCGTAGTAGCCGGCCAGCGTGCCGACCACCAGTGCGACGGCCAGCGCCACGGCGGTGCACAGCAGCCCCACGGTGAGCGACGCGCGCGTGCCGAACACGACGTTGGCCCACACGTCGCAGCCCTGCACGTCGGTGCCGAGCACGTGCCCGCCGCCGGGCGGCAGGGCGCTGGAAGCCAGGTCGCAGGCCCGCGGGTCGGGGTGGCCGAACCAGCCGGCGAACGCCGAGGGGACCAGCGCGACCAGGCCGAGCACGGTGAGCACGGCCGCGGACACCCAGAACAGCGGACGACGGCGCAGGGTGCGCCAGACGCCGCGCCGGGCGACGGCCGGTGCGGTGACGGCCGGGGCCGCGGCTCCCGCGGCGGGGCCCGTCGTGACGGGGGCGGCGGGCAGGGGTTCACTCATGGCGGATCCTCGGGTCGAGGACGGAGGCGAGCAGGTCGACCAGCAGGTTGGTCAGCAGGAACACCAGGATGAGCGCGGTGGACACGCCCACGATCGTGGGTCCCTCGTGGGCGCGGATCGCCTGGAACAGGAGCTGCCCGACGCCGGGCAGGTTGAACACGCCCTCGACCACGACGGTCCCGCCGAGCAGGTACCCGAGGTCGATCGCGAGGTAGGTGAGCACCGGGATCGCGGAGCTGCGCAGGACGTGCACGCCGACCACCTGGCGCTCCCGCAGGCCCTTGGCCCGCAGGGTCCGCACGAAGTCGGTGCGCAGCGTGTCCACCACGGAGCCGCGCATCAGGCGGGCCACCGAGGCGAGCCCGAACACGGCGATGACCGTGGCGGGCAGCAGGTACGCCGTCGGCCACCCCGCGCCGGTGCCCGCCACGGGGAACCAGGCGAGCTCCACGCCCAGCCAGAGCTGGGCGGAGACGGCGAGCACGAACACCGGGATCGACGTCGCGACGACGGTGCCGGCCAGGACCAGGCGGTCGCTGACGGCCCCGGCGCGCAGCCCGGCCACCAGGCCGAGCAGCACGCCGAGCAGCACCTCGATGCCCCAGGCGGTCAGCGCCAGGGTGATGGTGACGGGCCAGCGCAGGGCCATGCGGTCGGCCACGGACTGCCCCTGGAACGTGGTGCCGAGGTCGCCCTGCAGCAGTCCGCCGAGGTAGCGCAGGTACTGCTGGAGCACGGGCTCGTCCAGGTGGTACCGCTCGCGCAGCTCGGCCACCACGTTGGGGGCTAGGGGCCGGTCGCCGCCGAGGGCGGCGATCGGGTCCCCGGGCAGCGCGAAGACCATGAGGTAGATGATCAGCGTGACGCCGAGGAAGACCACGACCAGGTCGACCAGGCGCCGGGTGACGCGCCGGGTCATCGCCGTCCGCCCCCTGCCTTGGGGCTGCCGGAGCCGGAGCCCGACCCGCGCGCCGCCAGCACGTGCGACACGGCCAGCGTGGCGCCGTACTGCACGCCCACGAGCCGCTCGACCGGCAGCACCTCCAGGCCCGCCACGGACTGGGCGTCGGCCAGCCAGCCGTCGTACAGCTCCCGGGCCCGCGCGTGCACGCGGTGCAGCCGGGCCGTGGCCAGCCCGGCCGCGGCCTCGGCCGCCAGCGCGCGGACCAGCATGCCGCCGAACCGCAGCCGGAACATCCGCACGACCTCCTCGCTGCTGAACACCTCGGCGCCCGTCGCGGGCCGTGACGGCAGCCGCCCGGCCCGCACGAGCTCGCTGGTGCCCGCGTCCGTCATCATCGGCACGAAGGACTCGCTGGCCCGCAGGAACGGGCTGCGCAGCGTCAGGTCGCCCCGGGCCTCGTCCAGCAGGCCGGTCAGGGTGCCGCCGAGCTCGACGAGCGCCTCGGCCTTGGTCCGGACGACGTCCGCGTAGTCGGCGTCGCTCGCAGCCGTGTCGTCCGCGGCCGGGTGCGACCAGTACGGCAGCTCCGCGATCAGGCTGACCGTCCCGTGCCGCCGGGCGTAGGCCGCCGACCCCTCGCCGCCCACGAGCGACGGGGCGTCGAGCCCGAGGGACTCCAGGTAGTCGTACTCGTCGCGGGTCGAGCCGGCCCGGTAGATGGCGGGGGCCAGCCGCTGCAGGGCGGGGGACTCGGGCTCGCCCGTGTCGAGCGGCAGGCCGAGCGCCGCGGGCACGGCGTGCAGCGGGCCGACGGCGTCCGGCAGGTCCTCGCTGAGGTAGTAGTAGACGCCGCCCAGCTCGGCGTTGTGCAGGCTGACCATCAGCTCGGGGCGCAGCTCGTCGATCAGGCGCATGAGCGCCTGGGTCTCGGGGATCACGTCGTCGAAGTACGCGCCCTTGTACGCGAACGGGAACGTCCACTCCACCTGCTCCGACGGCGCCGGCCGGTAGAAGCCCCGGGCGTAGGCGGCGCGGTCGGCGGGGTCGCCGAACCAGGACTCGTTGAGCCGGGTGCCGTCCGGGTCGATGCACGGCACGAGGTGCCACGTGGCGCCGGTCGAGGCGCGCAGCCCCGGGTCGGCGACCAGCTCGGTGGCCAGGTGCTGGAGCGTGCGGAACCCGATGGGCTCGTTGGGGTGCACGCCCGCGAAGAGCAGGTGCGGCCGCGGCCCGTCACCCACCGAGAACATCTCGATCGGCTCCCCGAGCCGCGACGTCCCCACGCGCCGCCGGCGCACGAGCGACGGGTGGTCGTCGGCCAGGGCCGAGAACCAGTCCAGGAGCGCGTCGACGGTGGGGAAGTCGCTGATCGGGGGGACGGCGCGGGCCCGGTCGAGCACGTCGTCGAGCAGGCCCGCGTCGAGCCCCCCGGTGGCGGTGCCGTTCATGCGCCCTCGGCGAGCACGACGGCGGAGAAGGTCGGGTTGCCCACCGCGGACGTCGGCAGCTCCGCGACGCGCTCCGAGGTCACGTAGGAGTAGGTCTCGAAGAACAGCGGCGGCGCCGGGAAGTCCTCCAGGAGGCGCTCCTGCACCGCGGCGTAGGCCGCGCCGGCCGCGTCGGGGTCGGCCTCGGCGTCGGCCGCCGCGATCAGGTCGGCGACGTCGTCCTCGTAGTACGGGATGCAGTTGGGGCAGCCGCCGTTCTCCACGAAGAACGAGCGCAGCGTGTTCTGCTGGCTGGGGTACAGGGCGCCCCAGCGGGAGAAGAACGGGCCGTCGATGTCGCCGTTCGTGCGGTTCTCGGAGAACTCGGCCCAGTCCGCGCTCGGCGTGGCGACGGCCTCGACACCCAGGTTCTGGCGGAGCTGGTTGGCGATCGCCTTGTACAGCTCGTCGAGCCCGATGCCGCCCGGGAAGTAGATGTCGATGGTGCCGTCGAACCCGCCGGCCTCGTCCAGGAGCGCCTTGGCCGCTTCCGGGTCGTACGTGCAGAAGTCGCCGCAGATGCCCTCGGGCGTGCCCGCCTCGACGGCCGGGGTGAACGCGGTGGCCGGGGTGTAGAGGCCGCCGTAGACGACGTCGGAGATGGTCTCGCGGTCGATCGCCATCGAGATGGCCTGGCGCACCCGCACGTCCTCGTACCGCTCGTCCCACAGCGGGAGGCCGAGGTAGGAGATGCCGGGCGCCTCGAAGGTGTACAGGCGCTCGCCGAAGTCGCCGGAGGCCTGCGGCAGCCGGGCCGCCGGCACGCTCGCGACGTCGATGTTGCCCGCCTGGACGTCGGTGTAGGCGGTGGTGGCGTCGGCGTACGGCACGAACGAGATGGCGTCGACCGTGGGGGCGGTGCCCTGGTAGTCGGCGTACGCCTCGGTCTCGATCGGCTCGTTCTCCACGTAGTCGCCGACCACGACGAACGGGCCGTTGCCCACGGGGTGGGTGTTGTAGGCGTCCATGTCCTCCAGGGCGGAGGCGGGCATCGGGTACATCGCGGTCTGGGCCTGGCTGACCTGCATCGGGAACTGCCCGTCGGGGCCGTCGAGCGTCACGGTGAACGTCAGGTCGTCCGTGACGGCCAGGCCCGACATCTCCTTGGTCTCGGGGTCTCCCTCGGCGGGGTTCAGGTCGTCGTACCCGGCGATGCCGGAGAGCTGGCCGGAGTTCTCGAAGGCGTCGGGCCCGTAGGCGACGGCGTTCCAGGAGTCGACGTACGACTGTGCGGTCACCGGGGTGCCGTCGTGGAACGTCCAGCCGTCGCGCAGCGTGACGGTCCAGGTGGTGGCGTCGTCCGACTCGATCGACTCGGCGGCCACGTAGGTGAGCTCGCCGTCGGCGTCGACCCAGGTCAGCGGCGACCAGACGGCCATGTTCAGGTCGTAGGCGACGGTCTGGCGGCCGGGGACCGTCTGGATCGGGTCGGTGACGGCCACGCTGATGGCGCCGCCGCCGGCGGCACCGGCGGCATCGTCGCCGTCGGTCGAACCGCAGGCGGACAGGGCGAGGGTCAGCGCGAGGGCGGTCGCCGCCGTACCAGCGCGGTAGGGGAGCGACCGGAGTCTCGGGTTCATGGTTCCTCCACGGGTAGCGCGCTCTCGCGCACCGGGTCCTGCTCGGGTGGCGAACAGTTGAGCGCACACCGGTGATCAAGGTCAATGAAGTTTCAGAAGGAAATGAAAGTTTTACGCGTCGGTCACACGGGACGGGTCCCGGACGGGCCCGGCGTGATGGTTCGATGACCCTGTGATCCACACGAGCGACTACGACATCCAGGACGAGGCCCGCGTGCGCGACCTGGTCCGCACCCACGGCTGGGCCACCCTGGTCTCCGTGGCCGACGACGGCGCCCCGGTCGCCTCCCACCTGCCGGTCCTGCTGGAGGACACGCCCCCGGGCGCACCGATGAGCCTGCTCAGCCACGTCGGCCGCCCGGACGAGGTGCTGCACGCGCTGGACAGCGGCCGCGAGTCCCTGCTGATCGTGCAGGGTCCGCACGGCTACGTCTCGCCCGGCTGGTACGACATGACGCCCGCCGTGCCGACGTGGAACTACCTCGCCGTCCACCTCTGGTGCACCGTCGAGCTGCTCGGGCCGGAGGAGTCGTACGCGGTCCTGTCCGACACCGTCGACCGGTACGAGTCGGTCATGCCCGAGCCTGTCCGGCTGCCGGGCGTCGAGGAGTACGCCCACCGCATCGCCAAGGGCGCCGCCGCGTTCCGCCTGCGCGTCAACCGCTGGCAGGGCAAGGCGAAGCTGAGCCAGGACAAGCCGCGCGCCGTCGTCGAGCGCGTCGTGACGGCGCTCGGGTCCGACCCGCACTACGCGCAGCCGGCGCTCGCGGCCGAGGTGCGCGCCGAGCTGGACCGCCGCCCGGACGGCGCCGCATGACCGCCGCCGCGCCCCTGCTGCTGACGAACGCCCGCCTGGTCGGCGGGGTGCCGAACGTAGGCTCCGTCGGCGGATCGGGGGGTGTTGCGCCGAGCAGTCCTCCGTTCGACGGATCCGCCGACGGGGCGGTCGGCGGAGCGGTCGGCGGGCTCGTCGACGTGCTGGTGCGGGACGGGGTGGTGGCCGCCGTCGGGCCGGCCGGGCGGGTCGGCGACGGCGGCGTCGAGCGCGTCGACCTGGGTGGGCGCACCCTCATGCCCGGACTCTGGGACGCGCACGTGCATCTCACGCAGTGGGCGCTCGTGCGGCGCCGGCTCGACCTGTCGGGCGCTCGCTCGGCCGCCGAGGCCGTCGCCCTGGTGCGCGACCGGCTCGCCGAGGGGCCACCCGAGCCCGGCACGGCGCTGGTCGGCTACGGGTTCCGGGACGGGCTGTGGCCCGACGTCCCCACGGCGGACCTGCTGGACGCCGTCGCGGGCGAGGTGCCCGTGGTGCTCGTGTCCGGCGACCTGCACTGCGCGTGGCTCAGCAGGGCCGGCCTGCAGTTCGTCGGCGTCGGCGCGCACCCCACGGGCGTGCTGCGCGAGGCGGAGTGGCTGCCGCTGGCCGCCGCCGTCGACCGGGCGCCGGACCACCTGGCCGACGCCTGGGTGGCCGACGCCGCCGCGGCCGCCGCGGCGCGCGGCGTGGTCGGCGTCGTCGACCTGGAGATCACGGACAACCTCACGGCCTGGCGCCGCCGGTTCGCCGGCGGGTTCGGCGCGCTGCGGGTCCGCGCCGGGGTCTGGACCCCGTGGCTCGACGACGTCCTGGCCGAGGGGCTGCGCAGCGGCGACGTGCTGCCCGGCACGGCCGGCCTGCTGGAGCAGGGGCCGTTCAAGGTGGTCACCGACGGCTCGCTCAACACGCGCACCGCCTACTGCCACGACGCGTACCCGGGCCTGACCGGGCCCGAGGCGCACGGGATCCTGTCGGTGCCGCCCGCGGAGCTGGTCCCGCTCATGGCACGGGCGCACGCCGGCGGGCTGCGGTGCGCGATCCACGCGATCGGCGACCACGCCAACACGCTCGCGCTGGACGCGTTCGCCGCGACCGCCGCGCGCGGCTCGGTCGAGCACGCGCAGCTCCTCGACCCCGCCGACCTCGCGCGGTTCGCCGAGCTCGGCGTGGTCGCCTCCGTCCAGCCCGAGCACGCCATGGACGACCGCGACATCGCCGACCGGCACTGGTCGGGGCGCACCGGCCGAGCCTTCGCGTTCGGCGCGCTGGACGACGCCGGCGCGGTGCTCGCCCTGGGTTCGGACGCGCCGGTCGCGCCGCTCGACCCGTGGTTCGCGGTCGCCGCCGCGGTCAGCCGGTCGCGGGACGGCCGGGCGCCCTGGCACCCGGAGCAGCGGATCGGCCTGCGCACGGCCCTGGAGGCGTCGACGGACGGGCGCGGCCTACTCCCGACGGCGGGGGCGCCGGCCGACCTGGTGGTCCTGGACGCCGACCCGCTCGTTCTCGGCGCGGACGGCGGCGACGTGGACCCCGGCGCCGTGGACGCCGCCGCGGCGACCCTGCGCGAGATGCCGGTGGCGGCCACCCTCCTGGCGGGCCGCTGGACCCACCGCACGTTCTGATCCTGGCCCGTGGCACCCAGAGGCCGAACGTAGGATAGGAGTAGTCGCCGCAGGAGCGCTCTGAAGGCGACTACTCCTACGTTCGGCTGACCAGCGGAGCACAGCCGTTGACTGCCACCGCTTTACGTATACGATATTGACATGAGTGACAGGAAGATCCGCGGGCAGGCGGTGAGCGAGGAACAGATCCAGGACTGGGCCGACGAGGCCGAGGCCGGCTATGACGTGACCAAGCTGCGTCGCCGCGGTCGTCCGCCGGCCGGCGACGGACCGGGCGAGGTCGTTCCGGCCCGGCTCGACGCCGCGACGCTTGCTGCGTTGGACCGGCAGGCCAAGGCGGAGGGGCTGGCGAACCGGTCCGAGGCGATCCGGGCCGCGGTGCGCGCCTGGGCGCATGTCGCGTGAGGCTGCACGACTCAGCCCGCAAGCACTTTCGGCGAGACCGGCTGACCGAGGCCGGGGTCCGGCGCGCGGTCGAGGAACCGGCCTACCGTGCGCCCCTGGACGACGAGGACGACCCTCGCCGCTGGCTCCTGCTCGGGTTCGACGACGCCGGGCGGCTGCTCGAGCTGGTGACCCTCGACTTCGACTCCGGCGAGACGCTGGTCATCCACGCGATGAAGGCCCGTCCGCAGTACCGCGATCTGCTGACCTGAGCGGCTCCGCCCTACCCGCCCGGGGTGAGGGCGACCGTGCGGAAGCCCGCGTTGCCCATCGACGAGTCCGGAGTGTTCGACGAGCGCGCCGAGTTGCGGTAGCGGTTGCAGTACGAGATGTGGCACAGGTAGCTGCCGCCCCGCAGGATCCGCTGGGCGCCCCGGTCCGGGCCCGGCGGGTTCGCCGCGGGGGAGTGCGCGTAGTAGCCCGGGTCGAACCAGTCCTGGCACCACTCCCAGACGTTGCCCACCGGCTGCCACAGGCCGTACCCGTTGGCCTCGAACGTCCGCACCGGCGCGGTGGTGAGCCAGCCGTCGTCGAGCGTGTTCGTCCGCGGGAACGAGCCCTGCCAGATGTTGGCGCGCCACCCGGCGTCGTCCACCTCGGCGTCGCCCCAGGGGTACTTCGCGTCCTCGACGCCGCCGCGGGCGGCGTACTCCCACTCGGCCTCCGTGGGCAGGCGCCGGCCCGCCCACGCGCAGTAGGCGACGGCGTCGTTCCAGCTCACGTGGGTTGCGGGGTGGTCCTCCAGGCCGTCGACGCCGGAGCGCGGCCCGCCCGGGTGCGCCCAGTCCGCGCCCTGGACGCCGAACCACCACGGCGTGCCGTCGGCCTGGCCCATGATGTCGCCGGGGTCGGCCGCGACGGCAAGGTGGAACACCGCGGAGAAGCCGAACGTCTCCGCCTCGGTGCGGTAGCCGGTGTCGTCGACGAACCGTGCGAAGTCGGCGTTCGTCACCGTGGTCGCGTCGATCTCGAACGCGTGGAGCGTCACCTCGTGGCGCGGCGTCTCGCCGTCGCCGGGGTTCCGGTCGCCCGACGAGTCGCCCATGGTGAACCGGCCGGCGGGCACCCGGGCCTGCTCGAGGTCGTGCCGGCCCCGGACGGGCGTCGTGGCGGCGTCCGCCGGGCGGGAACCGAGCTGGACGAACGCCTCCCGCCCCGGGGTTCCGCACCCGCACCCGCAACCGTCGTGCCCGGACCCCGTCTGCTCGTCGCTCGTCACGCCCCCACGGTATCCGCGCCGGGCACGGTGCCGCCCGGCGCGGCGGCCGAGCGCGCGGCGACGGCGGCGGCGACCTCGGGGTCCGAGCTGGGCCGCGTGACGCCGTAGCGCGACAGGTAGCCGATCCGCGACTCCCGGACGTGGGCCGCCATGAGGGCCGCGGCCCGCTCGCCGTCGCCGGCGTCGATCGCCCCGACGATCACCCGGTGGTCGGGCCAGAGCCGCTTGCCGCGCGACTGCATGTCGGCGGCGTAGAGCCACTCGATCTTCCAGGAGAGCTGGCGCAGCAGCCGGGTCAGGGTCGCGCTGCCGCTGAGCTCGGCGATCGCGATGTGGATCTGGTCGTTGATGCCGACCAGGGGGTCCAGGTCGCCGGCGGCGACGTGCGCGTCCCCGGCGTCGAGCAGAGCCGCGATCTGCCGCCGCAGGCGCCACCAGTCCTCGGGGCTCTCGTCGCCCGAGTAGAGCGACGCCGCCCGCCGGGCCGCGCTGCGCGCGGTGGACACCTCCAGCGCCTCCCGCACCGCGAACAGGTCGTCGGCGTCGTGCACCGGGATCGCGGCGACCCGCGAGCCCACGTGCGGCCGGGAGTCGATGAACCCCTCGCTCTCCAGGCCGCGCAGCGCCTCGCGGACCGGCACCCGCGAGACGTCGTACCGCTGGGCCAGCGAGGCCTCCGTCACGCGGGCGCCGGGCGTCAGGACGCCGGCGATGATGTCGCGCCGGATCGCGTCCTGCACGGTGGGTCGCACCAGAGCGGGGAGCGCGGGCTCATCGGGCAAAGGCGGCACCGGGGATGGCTCCTAGCAGGTCTCGGGTGTAGTCGGCCCGCGGGGAGTGGAACACGTCGTCGACGGACCCCTGCTCCTCGACGCGGCCTTGCCGCAGCACCACCACATTATCCGCTATGCCGCGGACCACCGCGAGGTCGTGGCTGATGAAGAGGTACGACACACCGAGCCGTTCCTGCAGGTCAGCGAGCAGGTCCAGGATCTGCTCCTGGACCAGCACGTCGAGCGCCGAGACCGCCTCGTCGAGCACCAGCAGTTCCGGCTCGGGGGCCAGGGCCCGCGCGATCGCGACCCGCTGCCGCTGCCCGCCGGACAGCGCGCCCGGGTGCCGCTGCGCGACGTCCCGGGGGAGCGCCACCTGGTCCAGCAGCTCCGCGACCCGCGCCCGGCGCGACTCCCGGTCGCCGATGCCGAAGATCCGCAGCGGCTCGTCGATCACCCGCTCCACGGTGTGGGTCGGGTCGAGCGACGCGTACGGGTCCTGGAACACCGGCTGCACCCGGCGGCGCAGGGCGCGCCGCTCGGCCCGGCCCGCCCCGGCGATGGCCCTGCCGTCCACCAGCGCCTCGCCGGAGGTGGGCGTCTCCAGGCCCAGCAGGATGCGCGAGACCGTCGTCTTGCCCGAGCCCGACTCGCCCACCAGGGCCGTGGTGCCGCCGCGCGGCACGGCGAACGACACGTCGTCGACGGCGCGCAGCAGCCCGCCGCGCCCGCGCACCCGGTACTCCTTGACGAGGTTCTGCACGGTGACGACGTCGCCGGCCGGGCCGTCGCCGCCGGCGGCCGGCGCGGCCGGAGCCGCCGCCTCGCCCTGCGCGACGACGGCCGCGGGCGCCGCCGCGACCAGCCGCCGCGTGTACTCGTGCTGCGGGGACCGCAGCACCTGCTCGGGCGTGCCCTGCTCCACAATCTGCCCGTCGAGCATCACGATCACCCGGTCCGCGCGGTCGGCCGCCAGCCCCAGGTCGTGCGTGACCAGGATCATCGCGGTCCCGTGCGCCTCGGCCAGCGCCACCAGATGGTCCAGGATGCGCCGCTGCACGGTCACGTCCAGGGCCGACGTCGGCTCGTCGGCGAGCAGCAGCTCCGGCTCGCGCGCCAGCGCCATCGCGATGAGCACGCGCTGGCGCATGCCGCCGGAGAACTCGTGCGGGAACTGCCGGGCGCGGCGTTCCGGCTCGGGCACGCCGGCCTCGGCCAGCAGCTCCAGCACCCGCCGCCGCACCGCCGGGCCGCGCAGCCCGTCGGCGCGCAGCGCGTCGGCCACCTGGTCGCCCAGCCGCATGGCCGGGTTGAGGTTGGTGCCCGGGTCCTGCGGCACCAGCCCGATCCGGCCGCCCCGGACGGCCCGCATCCGGGCCTCGCCGGCCGCGGCCAGGTCCTCGCCGTCGAGCTCGACGGTGCCGCCGGTGATCCGGCCCGCGCCGGGCAGGAGCCGCAGGAGCGCGGCGATCACCGTCGACTTGCCGGAGCCCGACTGGCCCACGATCGCCACCCGCTCCCCGCGCGCGACGTCGAGGTCGACGCCGCGCACGACGGGGGTGTCGCCGTAGGCGACGTCCAGGCCACGCACGCGCAGGAGGGGTGGTCTCGACAGGCTCGACCCGCGGTCCGGGCCCGACCCGCCGTCCGGCACAGGGGTGGTGTCAGCGTCCTGCGGCATATCCCTGCGCTCCTCTCGGGTTGGCGGCCGCGCCCAGCAGGCCCGTGGCCGGGTCGCGGGTCACGGCGGACAGGCGCCCCAGCGCCCAGTCGCCGGCCCGGGTCACGACGTGGCCGCGGCCCTCCAGCGCGGTGATGACGTCGTCGCCCAGCCGGTCCTCCACGACAGCCCCGCCCGGCGTCCACGTGCGCGGCCAGAACGAGCCGGGGAACGACGTCGTGTGCAGGGCGGGCGCGTCGATCGCCTGCTGCGGCGTGTACCCGCCCACCAGCACCCGCAGCAGGAACAGGAGCTGCCACTGGTCCTGCTGGTCGCCGCCCGGCGAGCCGAGCGCGATGACCGGCTCGCCGTCGCGCAGCACGAGCGTCGGCGTCAGCGTGGTCCGGGGACGTCGCCCGGGCGTCAGGGCCGACGGCGACGCCTCGTCCAGCCACGTCATCTGCAGGCGGGTGCCCAGGCAGAAGCCCAGCCCCGGCACCGTCGGGGAGGACTGCAGCCAGCCGCCCGACGGCGTAGCCGAGACCATGTTGCCCCAGCGGTCCACGACGTCGATGTGGCACGTGTCGCCGCGGGTCGCGCCGGTGTGCTCGGGGGAGTCGGGGGAGGGGACCTCGACCGTCGGCTCGCCCACGCCCGCCGCCGCGCCGCCCCCGGGTGCGCCCGGCAGCGACCCCGCGGGCGCGTTCGTGGCGTACTCGGTGCGCAGCACCGGCGGGACCGGCGTCGTCCGGCCCGGCACGTCGCCCGGGCGCAGCTCGTGGCTCGCGGCGTCCGTGATCAGCGCCCGCCGTGCGGCCGCGTACTCCTCGCTCAGCAGGTACGTCAGCGGCACGTCGTCGGCGGCCGGGTCGCCGTACCAGACGTCGCGGTCGGCCAGCGCGAGCTTCTGCGCCTCGATGACCGTGTGCGCGCCGAGCTCCGTGGACGGGTCCAGCGCGGCGTCGTCGAACCCCTCCAGGATCTTGAGGGTGGCCAGCAGCGCCGGGCCCTGGCCCCACGCGCCGGTCTTGGCGATCGTGTACCCGCGGAAGGTGACGGTCGTGGCGTCCTCGTACGACGCCGAGAAGGCCGCGACGTCGGCCGCCGTGATGACGCCGGCGTGGTCGCCGCCGTCGGAGTGCCGGTGCGGCGTGGCCACGAACTCCTCGACGGCCGCGCCCACCCGCTCGCGCCACGCGGCACGGGCCAGGTCGATCGCCGCCGCGCGGTCCGTGCCCTGGGCACCCGCGGCGACCACGGCGTCCAGCAGGTCGGCGTACTCCGGGTTCGTCACGACCGTGCCCGGGGCGGGCACCTCGCCGTCGGGCAGCCAGTGGGCCGCCGACGTGGGCCAGTGGTCCCGGAACAGGTCCGCGACCGTGCGCAGGGTGCCCGCGACCCGCTCCAGCAGTGGGTGCCCGTCGCGGGCGTACCCGATCGCGTAGGCCAGCACGTCGCCCAGGTCCCAGGTGCCGTGGTCGCGCAGGAGCAGCAGCCAGGCGTCGACGCTGCCCGGCACCGCCGCCGCCAGCGCGCCCGAGCCGGGTACCAGGTCGAGGCCCTCGGACCGGTAGTGCTCGATCGTCGCGCCGGCGGGAGCGGGACCCTGGCCCACCAGGACGCGCGGGTGCGCCGGCTCGTCCGCCGTCACGAAGACGCCGGTCATGTCACCGCCCGGCCCGTTGAGGTGCGGCTCCACGACGTGCAGCACGAACGCGCCGGCGACCGCGGCGTCGAACGCGTTGCCGCCGCGCTCGAGCACGGCCTGGGCGCTCGCGGTGGCGATCCAGTGGGTGGAGCCCACCATCCCGAACGTGCCCCGCAGGTCGGGCCGCGTGGCCGGGGTGGTGGGGCGGACGAACGGCGAGGTGGGCCGGGCGGACGGAGCGGAGGTCATGACACTCACTTACGGTCGGTGGACGGGTCGAGGGCGTCGCGCAGGGCGTCCCCGAGGAGGTTGAAGCCGAGGCAGATGGCCACGATGGCCAGCCCGGGGAACAGCGCGGCGGTGGGCGCGCGGCCCAGGTACTGCTGCGCGTCCGAGAGCATGATGCCCAGGGACGGGGTGGGCGGCTGGATGCCGAGCCCCAGGAACGAGAGCACGGCCTCGCCCAGGACCGCCGCCGGCATGATCACCGTGGCCTGCACGATGATCGCGGACAGGCAGTTGGGGAGCACGTGCTGCGCGAGGATCCGGGGACCGGACGCGTCCATCGCGGTCGCGGCCAGCACGAACGGGCTCTCCTTGAGCCGCATCGTCTCGGCGCGCACCACGCGCACCATGGTCGGCACCTGCGCGATGCCGAGCGAGATCGCGGCCCCGGCCAGGCTGGGCCCGTTGATGGCGGCCAGCCCCACGGCCAGGATGAGGAACGGGAACGCGAGCGTCACGTCGGTCAGGCGCGAGACGGGCGCGTCGAGCAGGCGCCAGTAGCCGGCGGCCAGCCCGAGCGGCGTGCCGACGACGACGGCGAGGCCCACCGCCACGATCCCCACCATGAGCGACGCCCGGATGCCGTACATCATCCGGGACAGCACGTCGCGGCCCAGGTCGTCCGTGCCGAGCGCGAAGCCGACGGTGCCGGGGAGCTGGAACGGGGCGTCGAAGTGCACCTCGGCCGGCCCGTGCGGCGCCAGCAGGGGCGCGAGGAGCCCGGCCAGCACCACCACCGCGAGCATCGCGGCGCCGGTGATCGCCTGCGGCGTGCGCAGGCGGGACAGCAGGCGCCGAGGCCCGACGACGGCGGGGCCCGGATCCGGTGCGAGACCGCTGTGCTCGATGACGGTCATGAGCGACCTCCCACTCGGATACGCGGGTCGATGACGGAGTACAGGACGTCCACGGCGAGGTTGACCAGCACGTAGCCCACCGTGGTGAGCACGACGACGGCCTGGATCACCGGGTAGTCGCGCTGGAAGACGGCGTCGAGCGTGAGCTTGCCGAAGCCCGGCAGGGCGAAGATCTGCTCGGTCACGACAGCGCCCGAGATGAGGCCACCGAGCTGGAGCCCGGCGATCGTGACCACGACGATCAGGGAGTTGCGCAGCCCGTACCGCAGCAGCACCCGGGTGCGGCCGAGGCCCTTGGCGCGGGCCGTGCGCACGTAGTCGGTGCGCATGGCCTCGATCATGGAGGCGCGGGTCTGCCGCATGATGACGGCGGCCAGGCCGGTGCCGAGGATCAGCGCCGGCAGGGTCAGGTGCACCAGCCAGCCCACCGGGTCGTCCGTGAGCGGCACGTAGCCCGACGCCGGGAACAGGCCCAGGCCGATGCACAGGTAGAGGATCGCGAGCATGCCGAGCCAGAAGTTCGGCACGGACAGGCTGGTCAGCGCCGCGGCGTTCGCGACCCACTCGGGCCAGCGGCCGCGGTAGCGCTCGGCGAGCAGGCCGAGCGCCACGCCGGTCACGACGGCCACGACGATCGCGTAGAGCGACAGCCACAGCGTCACGGGCAGCGTGGCGCCGATCATGCTCGCGACGGACGCCCCGGTGCGGGTGGACTCGCCGAGGTCGCCCGAGGCGACCTCGGCGAGGAACCGCCCGTACTGCACCCAGACCGGCTGGTCCAGGCCGAGGTCGGCGCGGATCATGGCGAGCCGCTCCGGCGTGGCCTCCTCGCCCGCCATCGCGAGCGCGGGGTCGCCGGGCAGCATGCGCACGCCCAGGAAGATCACCATCGACGCCAGCAGCAGCGTGATCGCCGACTGCCCGAGGCGGACGAGGAGGTAACGACGCACCGTGGGCTCAGCTCGCCTCGACGAACGCGGCGTGGCTCAGCCGGACCACGCCGTCGGCGTACGTGGAGATGCCCGCCACCTCGTCGGCGTAGCCGGTCATGCTGCGCGTCCGGTAGAGGTAGATGATCGGGTTGTCCTCCTGGACCTTCGTGACGACCTGGCCGTACAGGTCGGCCCGCTCGGCCGGGTCGATCACGGTGGCGGCCTGCGTGAGCAGGTCGTCGACCTCGGGGTCGCTGTACCCGGAGTAGTTGTTGCCGGCGCCCGTGGACAGGAAGTTGAACATGTTGCCGTGCGGGTCCACGCGGCCCGACCAGCCGAGCTGCAGCAGGTCGAAGTCGCCCTGCTCCTGGACCTCCAGCAGCGAGGAGTACTCGACGGGCACGATCGTCAGCTCGAACCCGCCCTCGGCCACCGAGGCCTGCACGGCCTGCGCCAGGCGCAGGGTGTCGGGCGTGTTGGTCACCTTGATCTCGATCTTGTACGGCACGTCCGCGCCGGCCTCCTCCAGGAGCGCCTTGGCGCCCTCGGGGTCGTACTCCGGGCATGCCTCGCTCGCCGCGGTGCTGAACGTCGACGCGGGGGAGATGGGCGAGCAGGCCGGGTCGAACCGGTCGTTGAAGACGGACTTCACGAGCTGCTCGCGGTCCACGGCCATCGACAAGGCCTCGCGCACCCGCGGGTCCGTGGCGATCGGGGTGTCGATCTTCCCGGGCGGGGCGCCGACGCCGTCGGTGTTGCCGACGTTGACCGTCATGGCCTGGTAGCCCAGGGAGCCGACCTCCAGGAGGCCGACGCCCTCGGCGTCCTCCAGCTCGGCGAGATCCTGGGTCGAGAGGGTGTCGGCCACCTGGACGTCGCCGGAGCGCAGGTTGGCGGAGCGGATGCTGGCGTCCGTGATGATCCGGTACGTGATCGAGTCCAGGTGCACGTTCTCGGCGTCGTAGTACAGCGGGTCGCGCTCGACCGTGATCGACGTCTGCGGCACGCGCTCGGCGAACTTGAAGGCGCCCACGCAGACGGGGTGCTCGCCGAAGTCGTCGCCGGCCTTCTCCAGCTCCGTGGGCGACATGATCATGCCCGCGCGGTCGGCCAGCACGGCGGTGAGCGGCGCGAACGGCGTCTCGTAGGTGATCTCGACGGTGCTGTCGTCCAGCGCGGTCACCTGCTCGATCGGGCCCAGCTCGCTGCGGCGGGACGAGTCCTCCTTGGTGAGGTGGCGCTCGATCGAGGTCTTCACGGCCTCGGCGTCGAACGGCGTGCCGTCGGCGAACTGCACGCCCTCCTTGACCGGGAAGGTGACGGTGCGGCCGTCGTCGGACACCTCGGGCAGCTCGGTGGCGAGCATCGGGACGATCTCGCCCGCCTCGTCGATGTCGTAGAGCTTCTCGCACATGGTCTGCATGACGTAGCGCGTGTAGAGCGACGACGACGTGGTGGGGTCGAGCACGTCGGGCTCGGCCGACAGGGCCATGACGAGGTCGCCGCCCTCGGAGATCGTCCGGCCGTCCAGGGTGACGCCCGTGACGTCCGCCGTCTCCTGGACGGGGGCGGCGGTCTGCACCTCCTGACAGCCGGACAGGACGAGCGCCGCGGCGAGAAGGCCGGCGGCGGGGGCGAGGGGGCCGCGCAGCCGCGGCGGTGGTGTGCGCACTGGAGAATCCAATCCGGGTCTGAGAAGGACGATTGCATACAATCACTCCTGAGGGGTTGCCTGTGTATGCAATACATAACGGTCCTGTTAAACCTCTGTGACACGGGCCGGTGCGGGGCGCGTCCCTTTTGGGTGGGTGAAACGCCTGGGTACAGTCACGCCATGGAAAAGGACAATGAGGTCACTTCGCACGGGGGTCCAGGGGACCGGCCGACGGCCGGCCCGCAGACGACGGCCACGGCCGGTGGTTCGGGAGGCGCCGGCCCCGGGAGCGGCGAGTCCCTGGAGAGACCGCGCTGGCGGATCATCGGCCCGGGCCTCGTCGTCGCGGCCACCGGCATCGGCGCCGGTGACCTGGTCGCCACGATGGTCGCGGGCAGCAACTACGGGTACGCGCTGCTGTGGGCGGTGATCCTCGGCGTCGTCGTGAAGATCGCGCTGGTCGAGGGGGCCGGCCGCTGGACGCTCGCGACCGGCCGCACCATCTTCGACGGCTGGAAGTCGCTCGGCCTGTGGGCCGTCGTCTACTTCGGCATCTACGTGGTCGTCTGGGGCTTCAGCTACGGCGCGGCGGCGATGTCCGGCGTCGGCCTCGCGCTGAACGGCCTGTTCCCGGTGCTGGAGGTGCGGTACTGGGCGATGGCCGCCGGCGTGGCCGGCCTGCTGCTGGTGTGGTTCGGCAAGTACAAGCCGTTCGAGAACGTCATGGCCGTGCTCATCGGCGTCATGTTCGTGACCGTCGTGGGCTCGGCGGCGCTGACGGCGCCGAACCTCGGCGAGATCGCGGCCGGCCTCGTGCCGATCATCCCCGAGGGCGCGGTGCTCAACACGCTCGGCCTGGCGGGTGGCGTCGGCGGCACCATCACCCTGGCCGCCTACGGGTACTGGCTCACCGAGAAGGGCTGGGACACGCCGCGCTGGATGCGCGTGATGCGGATCGACAACGCGTGGGCGTACTTCATGTCGGGCGTCTTCGTGATCGCCATGCTGATCGTGGGCGCCGAGCTCCTGTACTCGGCGGGCCTGGCGGTGGCGGACGGCGAGCAGGGGCTGGTCGACGTCGCCGACGTGCTCGCCCAGCGGTACGGGGCGTTCATGGCGCCGCTGTTCCTGGTCGGCTTCTTCGCCGCGACGTTCTCGTCGGTGATCGGCGTCTGGCACGGCGTCTCGCTCATGTTCGCCGACTTCGTGGCCACGATGCGCAACCTGCCCGCCGACGACCGCCGCCGCGGCGCGGGCGGCACCTACTACCGGTGGTACATCCTCTGGCTGACGTTCCCGCCGATGGCGCTGCTGTTCCTCGACAAGCCGATCCTGCTCGTCGTGGTCTACGGCGCACTGGGCTCGCTGTTCATGCCGTTCCTCGCGCTGACGCTGCTGTTCCTGATGAACAGCAGGGCGGTGCCGCAGCAGTGGCGCAACCGCTGGTGGGTCAACGTGATCCTGGTGCTGGTGGCCGCGATGTTCCTGGTGCTCGGCGGCAACGAGCTGGTCAAGGCGGTGGCGCCGGTCTTCGGCGGCTGACCTCCGCCGCTCGAGCCCATCGCGGGTCGAGCTTGTCGAGACCAGGGTCTCGACAAGCTCGACCCGCGACAGCAGGGCTCGACCCCCGACAGGCGATCAGGCCGCCGCAGGGGTGGCGCGCGTGGCGTGGACCTTCTCGTAGATCTCCGCGAACGCGTCGAGGGTGCCGTCCACGGCGTGCGCGGCGACGAGCTCGCGGCTCGCGGCGCCCATCCGGTGGCGCAGGCCGGCGTCCGCCAGGAGGTCGCCGAGCCGGTTGGCCAGCTCGCGCACGTCACCCGGCGTGTAGAGCCAGCCGTTGACGCCGGGGCGCACCAGGTGGGGCAGCGCCATCGCGTCGGCGGCGACCACCGGCAGGCCCGAGGCCATCGCCTCCAGCGTGACGAGGCTCTGCAGCTCGGCCACCCCCGGCATGCAGAACAGGTCGGCCTCGGAGTAGGCCGTGAGCAGCTCGTCGTCGGGCACGTACCCGCGGAACCGGACGCGCCCCGCGACGCCGGACTCGGCGGCGAGCGCGGCCCAGTCGTCGGCCTTCGCGCCGGTGCCCACGATCTCCAGGCGGCCCGGGAGGCCCTCGGGGAGCAGGGCGAAGGCGCGGATGATCTCGTCGACCCGCTTCTCCTGGTCCAGGCGACCTACGAACAGGACCGTCGGCTCGGTGCGGCCGTCGCGGACGGTGGTGGTGTACCGGTCGGTGTCGATGCCGTTGGACACGGGGATCGCGTGGCTGAGCCCGGCGTGCTGCGCCAGCAGGTCCACGGCGCGCGGCGTGGGGGCGGTGACCACGTCGGCCTTCGCGTAGACGCGGCCGATGTCCTGCCACAGCCAGCGCCCGACCCTGCGGTGCATCGAGCCGGGCACCAGCAGGTAGCCGACGAGGTTCTCCGGCATCAGGTGGTTGGTCGCCACGATGGGCAGGTCCCGGCGGTGCGCGGCGTCGACCAGGGCGCGGCCGACGATGAAGCTGCCGTTGGTGTGCACGACGTCGGGCCGGACCTCGTCGAGCACGTCCGCGATCGCCCGGCGGGTCTCCCAGGGCAGGGAGATCTGCAGGTTGTGGTGCGTGGGGTACCGGCTGGAACGCAGCCCGTGCAGGACGACGCCGTCGCGCACCTCGCGCACGGGCTTGCCCGTCGGGGACGGGGCGACGACGTGCACCTCGTACCCGCGGCCGGCCAGGCCGGTGGCCAGGCTGCCGGCGAACCGGGCGGCGCCGTTCACGGCGGGCGGGTAGGTATCGGCGCCGATCAAGATCGTGCGGGGAGTACCAGGCAGGTTCACTGTGCTGTACCTCTCGATGGTTCGGGAAGTCTCGAAGGGGCGGTACGCGCCGCGCGGGCCGCGACGGCGTCGGGGTGAAGCCGGGCAAGGACGAGGACCCCGGCGGCCGCGGCGAGCGCCGCGCCACCGAGGAGGAACCAGGTGGCGACGGGCGTGTCGGCGCCCTCGCCGAGGAGCACCGCACCGAGCAGCACGGCCACGATCGGGTCCACGACCGTGAGGCAGGCGACCACGACCTCGGGCGGGCCGGCCGGGTAGGCCTGCTGCACGAGCCAGCCCCCCAGCACGAGCGCGGCGATCGCCGCCGCGCCGGTGCCGAGCACCTGCGGGTCGTACCAGGGGGTGCCGACGGCGAGCTCCTGGAAGATCACGCGCATGAGCGCGGAGAGCAGGCCGAACGCGGTGGCGCCCGCCGTGGCGCAGGCGACGCAGCGCAGCCAGCCGCCGGCCGCGAGGCCGGCGGCGCCCAGGCCCACGACGACGCCCCCGACGATCAGGATGGTCGGCAGCGTGGACCCGGGCGGCGGCACGTTGCCCGAGGTGGCGCTCACGGACGCGGCGACGAAGACCGCCACCCCCGCCATGGTCAGGGCGACGCCGAGCAGCACGTTCCGGCCCGGCGCCCGCCGCAGCAGCAGCGAGGAGAGCAGCACCGCCACGGGCACGGCGAGCACGCCGATCGGCTGGACCAGCCGGAGCGGCGCGAGCGCCAGCGCCACCGCGTGCACGATCGTGCCGCCCGCCGCGAGCCCGAACCCGGCCAGCCAGCCGGGCCGGCGGACGATCCGGCTGAGGCGGCGCAGGGACAGGACACGCTCGCGGGGGAAGGGCTGCCCGTAGAGGTCGGCCACCTCGCGGTGCTGCAGGACCGCGGCGCCGGCGAACAGGGCGGCGCCGAGGACGGCGAGGGCGACCGCTATGGCTTGCATGGGACAACGGTGACGTAAGGACGCCCTTCTCCGCCACCAGGTTTCCCCCCGTAATGAGATGGGGGTTTTCCCCCATCTTTCTCCGACCACTCCCGTGACCGTCCCTCGAGTGCTTAGGGTCAGCGCGATGAACACCGACACGCGCTCGCGCGATCTCCAGGCACCGTACGCGGGACTCGTCGCGGCCACACCCGCGCGCGACGAGGACCTTCGCCTCCGCGGCGTCCGCGCGCACGTCCGGGTGTACGGGGACGCCGCGGCGCCGCACCGGCTGGTGTTCCTGCACGGGTTGCGCGGCGACCACCACGGGCTGGAGCCGATCGTGGCCGACCTCGTCGCGCAACGCCCTGACCTGCAGGTATGGGTTCCCGACCTGCCCGGTTTCGGCGCGTCGGAACCGCTGCCGGACGGGGTGCACGACGTCGCCGGCTACGCCGGGTGGACCGCCGAGCTGCTGGCCGCCGTCGCCCCGGGAGGTGACGCCGTGCTGGCCGGGCACTCCTTCGGCTCGATCGTCGCGGCGGCGACGGTGGCTGGCCCGGCCGCCGGACCGGTGCCGGGCGAACCGCCCGTGCGCGCGCTCGTGCTCGTCAACCCGATCGCGACGGCGGCGCTGGACGGCCCGCGCCGGGCGATGAGCGCGGTCACCGTGGGGGTGCACCGGCTGGCCGCGGCGCTGCCGGAGCGGGCCGGGACCGGCCTGCTGCGTCACCCGCTGTTCACCCGCGTGGCGAGCCTCGCGATGGTCACCTCCGACGACCCTGACCTGCGGCGCTGGATCCACGCGGAGCACGACCGGTACTTCTCCGGATTCGCCGACCGGCGCACCCTGCTGGAGGCCTTCCACGCGTCGGTCGGTACGGACGTCTCCGCCTACGCGGGGCGCATCACCGTGCCGACGCTGCTGGTCGCCTCCGAGAACGACGACGTCGCCCCGCTGCCGTCCCAGCGGGTCCTCGCGGCGGCGCTCGCGGACGCCCGGCTGGCCGTGGTCCCGCGGATCGGCCACCTGGCCCACTACGAGGCGCCGGACGTCGTGGCCCGCGAGACGGCCGGTTTCCTGGCCGGTCTCCAGGCCATCGGCGACCGGGATGAACAGTGAGGGAAGATCAGATGAAGATCGTCGTCGACTGTCGTTACCTGCGGGTCGGCCGGCACGACGGGATCAGCCGGTACACCGCGGGCATCGTCACGGCGCTGGCCCGGCTGCACCCGATCGAGGTGCTGGTGGACGACGAGCGCCAGCTCGCGCACCTGCCGCCCGGGCTGCCGTGGCACCGGGTGAGCGCCCCGACGAGCTGGCGCGAGCCGTTCGTGGCGCGCCAGGTGCGCCGCACGGGCGCCGACGTCGTGTTCAGCCCGATGCAGACCATGGGCACCTGGGGGCGGGACTACCGGGTGGTCCTGACCCTGCACGACCTCATCTACTACCGGCACCCCACGCCCCCGCGGAACCTGCCCGCCGCCGTGCGGCTGCTGTGGCGGGCGTTCCACCTGGCGTGGTGGCCGCAGCGGCTGCTGCTGAACCGGGCCGACGCCGTGGTCACGGTCTCGGAGACCACGCGCGACCTGATCGCCGCGCACCGGCTGACCCGCCGTCCCGTGACCGTGGTGCCGAACGCGCCCGACCCCGTGCCGGACCTGCCCCGCTCGCCCCGCACCCGGTCGCTCGTCTACATGGGCTCGTTCATGCCCTACAAGAACGTGGAGCTGCCGGCCCGCGCCATGGCCCGCCTGCCCGGGTGGGAGCTGCACCTGATGAGCCCGGTCACGGCCGAGCAGCGAACGCGGCTGACCGAGCTGGCCGGCGAGGGCACGCTCGTGTTCCACGACGGCGCGTCCGACGAGGTCTACCGTGACGTGCTGCGCGGCGCGACGGCGCTCGTCTCGGGCTCCCGCGACGAGGGCTTCGGGCTCCCGCTGGTGGAGGCCATGACGCTCGGCACGCCCCTGGTGGTCAGCGACATCCCCGTGTTCCGCGAGGTCGGTGGGGCAGCCGGGGCGTACGTCGACCCCGACGACGTGGACGGGTACGTCGCCGCCGTCCGCGCGCTCGACGACCCGGCCACCTGGGCCGAGCGGTCGTCCGCCGCGCGGCTCCGCGCCGCTGGGTATGACTGGGACACTTCGGCTAAAACGCTCCTGGCGCTTCTGGTAGGGTGAACTTTGACCGTTATCGTTCCGTGATCTAAGGTCGGCGGCGATGACCCGTCCTGACGAGAGCCTGACCCCGTCCGTTCCCGAGGCGAGCCCCGCGACCACGGGCAGTCCGCGCCGGAAGATCACCGGCCGGCTCGTGGCCATGGACGGCCTGCGCTTCGGCGCCGCGGCCGCCGTGCTGCTCTACCACTTCACGGCGACCTCGACGGTGACCAGCTACTGGGGCGCCGACCCCGACCGGGCGTTCCCGCTGCTCAACGAGGTCACGCGGTACGGCTGGCTGGGCGTCGAGCTGTTCTTCATGATCTCGGGGTTCGTGATCCTGCTCAGCGCCGACGGCCGGGGGATCGCCGGCTTCGTCGCCTCCCGGGTGGGCCGGCTCTTCCCGGCCTACTGGGCGTGCATCGTGCTGACCGTCGGTCTGCAGCAGTTCTGGTCGGGCGGCCGCCAGACCAACCTGACCGAGACCCTGGTCAACCTCACGATGGTGCAGGACCTCTTCGACGTCACCGGCGTCCAGGTCGTGTTCTGGACCCTGCTGGTCGAGCTGAAGTTCTACCTGCTGGTCTTCGTGGTGCTGGCGCTCGGGCCGCTCACGCGCAACCGCGTGCTGGCCTTCGCCACCCTCTGGCCCCTCGCGGGCTGGGCCGCGCAGGAGTTCGGCGCCCACTGGCTGGCCGACTGGCTCGTGCCGGTCTACGCCCCGTACTTCGCCGTCGGCATGCTGCTGTTCCTCGCCTACCGCGACGGGTTCGACCTGGTCACCAGCACGCTGCTCGTGGGCGGCCTGGTCCTGTGCGTCCTGCGGGTGCAGGAGGCCGCCGGCCGCGCGTCCGACCTGCAGGGCGTGACCGTGGACCCGGTGATCGCCGTGATGATCATGCTGGCCAGCGTCGTCGCCGTCTGGGCCACCACGCTGCGTGGCAGGAACGCCCCACCCCGGCGGGTCGCGACCGTGCTCGGCACGGTCGGTGCCCTGACCTATCCCGTGTACCTCGTGCACACCCAGTTCGGGTACGCCGTCATCGACATCCTGGCCCACGAGACCACACGCACGGTCGCCCTCTTCGCGGCGGGAGCGCTGAGCCTCGGCCTGGCGGTCGCGATCCACTACGGCGTCGAGCGGCCGACGTCGGCCCGGCTGCGCCGGGCGGTGCAGGCCGGACTGCTGCGCTGCTCGGCGGTGCTGCGCTCGCGCGGCCTGATGCGCGCCTGGGACGACGTCCGCACCTGACCGTGCCGGCCCGAGCGCGCCGGTCCGAGCGGGCGGGCCTGCGGGCCTCACGGCGGCGGGCCTCAGCGCGGCGGGTCGGCCACCGCGAACGGGAGGCGGTGCAGCAGCTCCGCCTGCTCCTCCGCCCGGCGGCGCTCCCGCTGCCCCGCGGCGAGCTCGCGCTCACGGCGCTCGGCGAGCACCGCGTGCAGGAACGCCTCGGGGTGAGTGCCCGGCGGCGGGCCGGGGGCGACGTAGGGCTCGATGCGGCCGGCGAGGTCGTCGGCCAGCCGTGCCCGGGACTCGGGCGCGAGGCGGGCGGCGCGGCCCAGCATCTGCCGGGCGGCCAGCGCGAGCCCGTCGGGCAGGCGGCGCATGTCGGCGGTGTGCGCCCACGCGGCCAGGGACTGCGGCATCACGACCGGGGCCGACGCCGGCTTGCCGCCCCGCACCCGCACCGCGTACGTGCCGGCCGCGAGGTCGCCGAGGCGCTTGCCCTTCGCGTTGGACAGCGACGCGATCGCCGCGATGCCGCCGAACGTCAGCCACAGCTCGATCACGCCGATGAGCGCCCGCACCAGCGCGTGCCGGAACCGGACCGGGCCGCCGTCGTCGCGCACCACGCGGATGCCGCAGGCGAGCTTGCCGACCGAGCGGCCGCGCGACAGCGTCTCGACCGTGACCGGGATGCCCACCATGACCACGACGTTCGCCAGCACGTAGACGATCGCCGCGATGTCCTCGCCCAGCACGGCGTTCTCCAGGAACCAGACCGCGCCGACGATCAGCACGACCGCGACGACCGCGCCGATCACGAGGAAGTCGAGCATCGCGCCCATGGCGCGCGTGATGAACGACGCCGGGCGTGCGTCCAGCACCACGCCCTCGCCGATGACGATGCCGTCCTGCACGTTTCCTCCGGTCGGGGTGCTGTCGGATGGTGCGGCCCTCGGGACCCGCCGCGGTCCCTGTGCGGCAGACTACCGTCGTGGACATCGACGCCTTCACCGCCGTGCACGCCGCAGAGTGGGACCGCCTCAAGGAGCTCGCCTCCCGGCGCCGGCTGGACGGCGCCGAGTCGGACGAGCTGGTGCGCCTGTACCAGTCGGTGGCCACGCACCTGTCGACCGTCCGGTCCGCCGCGCCGGATCCCGCGCTGGTGACCCGCCTGTCCGACGTGCTGAACCGGGCACGCACGCGCATCGCCGGGTCGCACGAACCCGCGTGGCGCGAGGTGGTGCGGTTCGCGACGGTGTCGCTGCCCGCGGCGTTCTACCGGATCCGGTGGTGGTCGCACGCGGTGACGGCCGCGTGCGTGCTCGTCGCGGTGGTCGCCGGCGTCTACATCGCCTCCGACGCCGACGCGATGAACGCCCTGATGCCGCCGTCGGCGCAGGAGAACTACGTCAACGAGGCCTTCGCCTCCTACTACGACCCCGGGATCGGGTTCGCCGGCGTCGTCTTCACCAACAACGCCTGGATCGCGGCGCAGGCCGTCGCCGGCGGCATCACCGGCTTCTTCACCCTGAACGTGCTGTGGCAGAACGCCGTCCAGATCGGCGCCACCGGCGGCATGATGGCCGCGCACGACGAGCTCGACCTGTTCCTCACGCTCATCGCGCCCCACGGACTGCTGGAGCTGACCTGCATCTTCGTCGCGGGCGCGGCAGGCCTGCGGCTGTTCTGGACCATGATCGACCCGGGACACCGCAAGCGGTCGGTCGCGCTGGCCGCCGAGGGCCGCGCCCTGATCACCACGGTCATCGGGCTCGCGGCGGCCCTGGCGGTCTCGGGCCTCGTCGAGGGCTTCGTGACCGGCTCCGAGCTCTTCTGGTGGCTCAAGATCGTCATCGGCGCGATCGTGCTCGCCGCCTTCTGGACCTACGTCTACGTGCTGGGCGGACGCGCCGTCCGGGCCGGCGCGACGGGCGACCTCGCGGAGCACGAGGCCGGCGCTACGGTGGTCACAACGGGGTGACGGTCGCGTGGCGACCCGCCCGCACGCTCGAATTACGCCGCCCCCTGTCAGTACCCCGTACTAGGGTTGCGGCGCACAGGCATCACCGCAGACGACACCCGGAGCACGCCCCATGACGACGCCCGAGAGCGCACCCGACCAGCCGGCGCAGCCGACGCCCCCGCAGTCCGGAGGCTCCCAGCCCGCCGGCTGGGGCGAGCCGCCGCGGTACGGGCAGTACGCGCCCGGGTACGACCCGTCGGCCCCCAAGGCGCCGGAGCAGCCTCAGTACGGCACGCCGCCCGCCGGGCAGTACGGGCAGAACCAGTACGGGCAGACGCAGTACGGCCAGTACAGCCCCTACGCGCAGGGCGGCCCCGTCCCGGGCTACCGGCCCGCCGCCGACAAGCCCGGGATCGTCCCGCTGCGCCCGCTCACCCTGGGCGAGCTGTACGACGGCGCGTTCGGCGCCGTGCGGCACAACCCCGCCGTCACGCTCGGGCTCACCGCGATCATCGTGGTCGTCGCCGTCGCGATCGGCACCCTGGTCAGCATCCCGCTGACCACCTGGTTCACCGACCTGTGGGGCAGCTTCTTCGCGGAGCTCGAGAACGACCCGGCCATGCAGGACATGGGGTTCACGCAGGACCTGCTGGGGGTGACCTACGGGTCGCTGCTCGGCACGAGCCTGCTGCTCATGCTCGCCTCGCCCCTGGCCATGGGCGTCATGGCCATCTCCGTCAGCGACTCGGTCATCGGGCGCAAGATCTCGGTGTCCGACGCGTGGCGGCGCGTCGCCAAGCGGGCCTGGTTCCTCATCGGCTTCTCGCTGCTGAGCACCCTCGTCGTGCTCGTGGCCTACGTGCTCGCCGTCGGCATCGTCGTCGGGCTGTTCTCCGTGGACCCGACACTCGGTGTGGTCGGCCTGCTCGTCGTGCTCGCCGGGCTCGTGGTGGCCGGCGTCTGGGCGTTCACCCGCGTGATCCTCGTGCCGCCCGCGCTCGCGGTCGAGGGCGGCGGCTTCTGGGCGACCTTCACCCGCGCCTGGAAGCTCACGCGCGGCTCGTTCTGGCGGGTGCTCGGCATCTACCTGCTGACCTCGATCATCCTGAGCGTGATCGGCCAGATCGTGTCCCTCCCGATCGGCTTCGTCCTGGGCCTGGCGATGATGTCGGCCAGCGACGTGGCCGTGGCCGTCAGCTACGGGGTCACCTACGTCATCACGGGCGGCCTGAGCGTCCTGTTCCTCGGGGGTGTCACAGCCCTGCTCTACATCGACACCCGGATGCGTCGCGAGGGACTGGACGTGCAGCTGCAGGCCGCGGCCGCAGCCGCGGCGGACAAGTGACATGAGGGCCGATCTGCCCGTCGTCCCGGACCGGGACACCGCACGCGAGTGGCTCACGAGCGAGCTGCAGCGCCCCGAGTACGCGGAGCGCGAGTCGCTGCTCTCGCGCGTGATCCGCTGGGTCATGGACTGGCTCAACAGCATCGACTGGCCCGACACCGCGATGTCCGGGCCCCAGCTCGGGATCGTCCTCGCGATCGCCGCCGTGGTGGTCCTGGCCATCGCGTGGCTGATTGCCGGGCCGGTGCGGCTCGGCCGCGACCGGACGGGCAAGGCCGAGGTGCTCGACGCCGACGACGCGCGGACGGCCGCGCAGATGCGCGCCGCGGCCGACGCCGCGGCGGCGTCGGGCGACTGGCGGACCGCGACCGTGGAACGCTTCCGCGCCGTCGTCCGGTCCCTGGAGGAGCGGGTCGTCATCGAGCCGCGACCGGGCCGCACGGCGCAGGAGGCCGCGGGCGACGCGGGCGAGCGCCTGCCCGGCCAGGCCGCCGGCCTGCGCTCCGGCGCCGACCTGTTCGACGGGGTCGAGTACGGCGACCGGGTCGCCACGGCGGCCGACGACGCGGCCCTGCGCGAGCTCGACGCCCAGGTCACCGCGGCCCGGCCCGCCGCCGTCCCCGCGACCGGGAACGGCACGGACTCCCGCCCCGACGCGCACGACGGCGCACACGACGACGCGACCGAGAGCGTGGACGAGAAGCCGGGGGTGTCCGCATGACCACGCAGGTACCCTCCCCGTACGCGCCGGCGGCGCCGCCCGCCCCGACGCCGCCCTCGGCGGCGCCGGTCGCGACCACGGGCCCGGTCGACGAGCCGCCGGTGGTCATCGGCGACGACACGACGGGCCGGTCGCGGGCTGCGAGCCGGTGGCGGCGGATGCGCTGGCCGCTGACCGTGCTCGCCGCGGTCGCCCTGTTCGTCCTGTTCCTCGCGGTGGTCCGCACGCCCACGTCCGCCGAGTCCTACGCGCCGGACAACCCGGAGGCGGACGGTGCGATGGCCGTGGCCGAGGTGCTCGAGGACCAGGGCGTGCGCGTCACGCACGTCACCTCCGTGGCGGACGCCGTCGCCGCGGCCGGACCGGACAGCACGCTCCTGGTCACGCCCAACCCGTCGTTCTTCGCGGACGACCAGGTCTCCGCGCTCAACCGCACGGGCGCCGACCTCGTCGTCCTCGCCCCGGACTACAGCATGGTCGCGGGCGTGAGCCGCGACAAGCTCGACATCACGTACGGCGAGCGGCCCGACCCGGTCGAGCCGCAGTGCGACGACCCGGCGGCACAGGCCGCGGGCGCGGTCACGCTGGCGCCCGGCCTGCACGACGCGTCCGGGGCGGGCGACAAGGTGCGGCCGGTCCTGTGCTGGCCGGACGGTGCCGGTGGGTTCGCCTACGCCCGCCTCGACTTCCCGGACCGCTCCGTGACCGTGGTCAGCGACCCCTCGGTGCTCCGCAACGGCACCGTCCTCACGGAGGGCAACTCGGCGCTCGCGCTGTGGATGCTCGGCCAGAACGAGGACCTCGTCTGGCTGGTCCCCGACCCGATGGACGTCAGCACCGGCAGCGACGAGCCCACCCCCGCAGACCGTGGCCAGGTGAACGCGGTCATGCCGCCCGGCTCCGCGCCGGTCGCCCTGGTGGCGCTGCTCGCCGCCGTGCTGCTCGCTCTCTGGCGCGTGCGGCGCATGGGGCCGCTGATCGTCGAGGACCTGCCGGTGCTCGTCCGCTCGGCCGAGGCCACGCGCGGTCGCGCCCGCCTGTACCGGGCCGCCCGCGCCCGCGGGCACGCCGCCGCCGGCCTCCGGGCCGCGTCGGCCGACCGGATCGCCTCGCGCCTCGGCCTGGCCCGCTCGTCCGACGCCAACACCGTGGTCGACGCCGTCGTGGCCGCCACGAACCGCCCGTCGCAGCAGGTGGCAGACCTGCTCTACGGCCCACCGCCCGCTGACGACGCCGCGCTCGCCGAGCTCGCGCGCCGACTCGACACCCTGGAGAGCGAGGTCCACCGACCGTGACCGAACCAGCCTTCCCCCAACAGCCCGCCGCGGAGCCGGCGTCCGCCCAGACCGTGCAGACCGTGCCGGTCGACGGCCAGGGCGACGCCGAGCCCGCGCCGGCGCCCGCCCCGGCCCAGCCGCCCGCTCCGTCGCAGGAGCTCCGCTCCGCCCTCGCGGCGGTCCGCACGGAGGTGGGCAAGGCCGTCGTCGGGCAGGACGCCGCCGTGACCAGCCTGCTCATCGCCCTGCTGTGCCAGGGGCACGTGCTCCTGGAGGGTGTGCCGGGCGTCGCCAAGACGCTGCTGGTCCGCACCCTCGCGGCGGCGCTGAAGCTGGACACCAAGCGGATCCAGTTCACGCCCGACCTCATGCCGGGTGACGTGACGGGCTCGCTCGTCTATGACGCGCGCACGGCCGAGTTCTCGTTCCGCGAGGGCCCCGTGTTCACCAACCTGGTGCTGGCGGACGAGATCAACCGCACGCCCCCGAAGACCCAGGCGTCCCTCCTGGAGGCGATGGAGGAGCGTCAGGTGTCGGTGGACGGCACGCCGCGTCCGCTGCCGGACCCGTTCCTGGTCATCGCCACCCAGAACCCCGTCGAGTACGAGGGCACCTACCCGCTGCCCGAGGCCCAGCTCGACCGGTTCCTGCTCAAGCTCGTGCTGCCGCTGCCCGAGCGGGACCAGGAGGTGGAGGTCCTGGCCCGGCACGCCGCCGGGTTCGACCCCCGCAACCTGGCCGCCGCCGGTGTGACGCCCGTGGCCGACGCCGGGGTGCTGGAGCGCGCCCGCGCCGAGGTCGCCCGCGTCCAGGTCTCCCGCGAGGTGCTGGGCTACGCCGTCGACGTCTGCCGCGCCACGCGGTTCTCGCCGTCGCTCTCGCTCGGCGTCTCGCCGCGTGGCGCCACCGCGCTGCTGCGCACGGCGCGGGCCTGGGCGTGGCTGTCGGGCCGCTCGTTCGTGACGCCGGACGACATCAAGGCGCTGGCCCACCCGACGCTCCGGCACCGCGTGCAGCTGCGCGCCGAGGCCGAGCTCGAGGGTGTCACCGCCGAGGGCGTGCTGGACACGGTGCTGGCCTCCGTGCCCGTGCCGCGCTGAGGCCCGCATGGTCGTGACGTGGCGGGCCGCCGCCCTGATGGGCCTCGGCGTGGTGCCCGTGCTGCTCCTGCCGGCCGACGGGACGGTGCTGGTCTGGGCCACGTTCGTGGTCCTGGTGTGCGTGGCCGACATCGTCCTGGCCGCGTCGCCGCGCCGGGTGGCGGTGCAGCGGCGTGTGCCGGCGTCGGTCCGGCTGCGCTCCGAGGCGACGAGCGAGCTCGTGGTCCGCAACGCCTCCGGCCGGCGCCTGCGGGCGGTCGTCCGGGACGCGTGGGGCCCGTCGGCCGGTGCCGGTCCGGGGCGGGGCAGGTCCGAGCGCGTGCGCCCGGCGTCGGGCGGGCCGGGGCGCCATCACGTGGACCTGCCCGACGGCGAGGCCGCGCGCCTGCCGACCGTCCTCGTGCCGACGCGCCGCGGCGACCGGGCGGCGGGCGGCGTGACCGTCCGCAGCCTCGGGCCGCTCGGCCTGGCCGGCCGCCAGGTGACGCTGCCCGTCCCCGGCCGGCTGCGCGTGCTGCCGGAGTTCGCCAGCCGCAAGCACCTGCCGTCGCGCCTGGCGCGGCTGCGGGAGATGGACGGCCGCGCGGCCGTGCAGATCCGCGGCGAGGGCACGGAGTTCGACTCGCTGCGGGAGTACGTGGTGGGTGACGACGTCCGCTCGATCGACTGGCGGGCCACCGCCCGCCGCCGCGAGGTGGTGGTGCGCACCTGGCGCCCCGAGCGTGACCGGCGCGTGCTGATCGTCCTGGACACCGGCCGCACGGCCGCGGCCCGCGTGGGCGCGGCCGACTCGACGGGCGCGCCGCGCCTGGACGCGAGCATCGAGGCGGCGCTGCTGCTCTCGGCGCTGGCCGGGCACGCGGGCGACCGCGTGGAGCTCGTGGCGTTCGACCGCACCGTGCGGGCGCGGGTGGCGGGCGCCGCCGGGCCCCGGCTCATGCCGGCCCTGGCCGAGTCGCTGGCCACCGTGGACCCGGTGCTGCTGGAGACGGACTGGCCGGGCGTGGTGGCGCAGGTACGCACCCGGATGACGCAGCGCGCGCTCGTGGTGCTGCTCACGACCCTGGACCCGGCGGCGGTGGAGAACGGCCTGCTGCCCGTCGTGGACCAGCTCGCCCGCGACCACACCGTGGTCGTCGCCTCCGTCGCGGACGAGGAGGTGGCGGCGCTGCGCGCCGGCCGCGAGACGGTGGCCGACGTGTACGACGCCGCGGCCGCCGCCCGCGGTGACCTGGAGCGCACCGCGGTCACCACGATGCTGCGCCGTTACGGGGCCGACGTCGTCGAGGCGCTGCCGGACGACCTCGCGCCGCGGCTCGCGGACGAGTACCTGGCCCTCAAGGCCGCCGGCCGGCTCTGAGCCGACGACAGCAGCGCCCGGCCGCACGAGGCGGCCGGGCGCTGCTGCTCATCCGCGGCGTTCTCAGCCGTTGGTCTGGACGGCGAGCTGGTGCACCGCGCTGTCGAAGTGCGGCGCGCCGATGGACCGGTTCTGCGGGGTCCCGTACGAGGTGACCCCGCGGACGTAGCCCAGGCGGGTCTTGTCGCTGTAGTGCCACACCCACGGGCCGCCGGAGGAGCCGGTGCCGAAGTTGCACCCGCTGATCAGCGAGGTGCGGGCCGCGACGCCGCTCTTGCGGGTCATGCCCTGGCAGCCCCACAGCACCTCGCCGTAGTCACGGTTGGACGGGTAGCCGAACACCTTCACCGGCCAGCGGTAGTACTGGTCGATCTTCAGCCCGTTGCCGCCGACGGCAGGGACCACGCGCTGCCCCGCCTCGTTCGCGAACGTCGTGATCATCCCGACGTCGCGGTACCAGCCCTGCGCGGTGCCGCCCTTCTGCACCCAGGTCTTGAAGGTGTGCAGGGTGCGCGCCTGGAACGTCCCGTAGGGCGTCGGGTCGGCCGCGGTGCCGTCGTACCTCGGCACGAAGACCAGGTTGCTGTGCCAGGTGCCGCCCCGGCCCTCGTGCACGCAGTGCCCCGCGGTGATCACGACCCGCTTCGACTTGGTGTTGATCGTCGCCGCCGAGCAGTAGCTCCCGCTCCCGTAGCCGCCGATGAAGAGCTTGCCGGTGCTGATCGGGAACGTGTTGATCGACTGGGTCTGCGCCCCGCCGGCCGAGGCCTTCTCGGGTGCCACCGGGCGGGTCACGGTCGTGCCCGCCGAGGCGCCGTCGCCCAGCCGGGTGGCCGGGAGGTCACCCGCACGGCCCACCGTGGTGCCGGCCATGAGCTCAGTCGCGACGCCCTTGGCCATCTTCTCGACGAGCGCGGGGTCGCCGGGTGCGTCCAGCGGCTTCGCCGCCGCCATCCGCTCCTCCGTCCAGTACTCCAGCACGGCGGGGTCCCCGCCCTCGGCGTCCACCCGTTGCATCTCCTGGGCGGAGTAGGTGCGCCGGGCGGCGCCGTCCGCCTTCAGGACCGGCGCGACGGTCGACACGATCCCGGTGTCGGCGGTCCTGGCCGCCCGGGCCACCGACGCGCCGGTGGCGGTCACGCCCCACGCCGTCGGGACGACGGCCACCGTCGCCGTGACGGTCACGGCGGCCGCCATGGCTGCGAGGCGCAACCTCTGCGTTCTGCCCATAGATCTCCCCTGTCCACTTGTCCGGTTCATCCGGTCCATGCCGAATCGGACACATCGTAGACAAGAACCGTTAGGGGGTCTATCGCTTTCGGTGGCCGGCTCCGACGGCGGTCACACGCCGAGGTGCCGGAGCACGGCCAGGACCCGGCGGTGGTCGGCGGCGTCCTGCGGCAGGTCCAGCTTGGTGAAGATGGCCGCGACGTTCTTCTCGACCGCCCCGGCCGACAGGTGCAGCAGGTCCGCGACGGCCTTGTTGGACCGGCCCTGCGCCATGAGGCCCAGCACCTCGCGCTCCCGGGCCGACAGGCGCTCCAGGGCGGTGTCCTCGCGGGCGGAGCCCATGAGCTGCGTGACGACCTCGGGATCCAGCACCGTGGCACCGCGCGCCACGCGGCCGAGCGCGTCGACGAAGTCGCGCACGTCGGCCACCCGGTCCTTGAGCAGGTAGCCCACGCCGCGCGCGTCGCCGGCCAGGAGCCGGCTCGCGTAGCGGGTCTCCACATACTGCGAGAACAGCAGCACGGGCAGGCGCGGATGCCGGGCGCGCAGGCTCAGCACGGCCCGCAGTCCCTCGTCGGTGAAGGTGGGCGGCATGCGGATGTCAGCCACCACGACGTCGGGCAGCGAGTCCTCGCGGGCGGCGCGCGCGACCTCCCGCTCCAGCGCGTTCCCGTCCTCGACGCCGGTCACGGTGTGGCCCCGCCGCGTCAGGAGCGCGGCGAGGCCGTCGCGCAGGATCGCCGAGTCCTCCGCGATGAGCACGCGCAGGGCGGTGCCGGTGCCGGGCGTCGGGGCGCCCGGCGTCGGGTCGGCGCCCGGCGTCGGGTCGGCCGGGCTGGTCACGCGCGTCCGGACGGGCCGGGGGTGGGCAGGGTCACGGTGACCACCGTAGGCCCGCCGACCGGGCTGGACAGGTCGAACGTGCCGTCGACGGACCGCACCCGGTCGGCCAGACCGGCCAGCCCGGACCGCAGTCCCGAGCCGTCGGGCGCGACGACCACGGCGCCGCCGCGGCCGTCGTCGCGCACGCGGATCCGGAGCGCCGCCCCGGCGTCGCCGGCTCCGCCCACGGACTCGACCAGCACGTACACGCCCGAGGCGCGGGCATGCTTGGCCGCGTTCGTGACGAGCTCGGCCACGCTGAAGTAGGCGATCGACTCCAGCGCCGGGGCCAGGCGGCCGTCCGCCTCCACGCTCGGGTCCACGTCGACGGTGACGGGCAGGGCCGACCGCGCCGCGAGGGTCTCCAGGGCCACGCCGAGGCCGCTGTCGAGCGCCGGCGGGTGGATGCCCCGGGCCAGCTCGCGCAGCTCGGTGAGCGCCTCCTTGGTCGACTCGTGCGCGGTGTCGACCAGCTCGGCGGCCTGGGTGGCGTCGCCGCCGTCGGCGAGCTGCTCGCGCGCCTCGCCGAGCTGCATGGCCACGGCGACCAGGCGGGCCTGGGTGCCGTCGTGCAGGTCGCGCTCGATGCGGCGCAGGCGGGCGTCGGCGTCGTCCACGGTGCCGGTGCGGGACCGCTCCAGCTCGGCGACCCGCAGGCTGGCCCGCGTGGGGCTCAGCAGGCCGGTGGTGAGCACGCGGAAGAGCAGGGCGAACATCCGCGTGATCCACGGCCAGCAGAAGAGCAGGAGCAGGCCGGCGAGCGCGGCGAGGGCCAGGCGCGGGGGCGTGTCCAGGAAGTAGGCGTCGCCGAACTGCGCCCCGCGGTGCAGTGCGCCGTCGCTGCCGGTCTGCTCCGGCAGGTACCGGTACCAGAACCAGTAGGTGAGGCCGCCGAGGCCGGTGACCAGGAACGTGATGCTCGTGACGAAGGACAGGATGGCGAGCGGGAACGTGACGAACATGAACAGCAGGGCGCGCCAGCCGGTGGCGTCGCCGATCAGGGAGCCGATCGTGCGCCAGAAGCCGCGCGGCCGCACGTACGGGGCGGGCACGGCGACGTCGAGGTCGAGCAGGTCGCGGGCGAGGCCGCGGTACATCGAGCCCCAGCCGCGGCCCCCGGCCACGACCGCCCCGGCCACGAACAGCCCGACCACCGTGACGGCGATGCCGGCGGTGAAGCTGACCGCGAAGAGCGTGTAGGTCAGGGCGAACGGGGCCAGCAGGAGCACCAGCGTCAGGTAGCCCTGCTCGCGCCAGGTGCGGGCCGAGAACGGTGCGGTGAGGAAGCCGGGGCCGGGCCGCGCGGCGCCGTCCGGGACGGCGGCGGGTGCGAGCCGGTCGGCGGTCATGGTTGTCATGGTGCCAGGTTCGCCCCTCGCGGGGTGCCGGCGACATGGGGTCGACCGCCGGGTTCTCCGGGGGTTTTCCCCCGTACCGGGGTGCGGTGCTCCCGCGGCCTCCGGCATACCCCCACCGGGTGAACCTGTGCCGAACACGCCAGGTCGGGGCGCACAAGGCCGGGTTTGCTGGACCGGGCTGGCACACTGGAGGGCATGAAGGTACGAGTTCTTGTCGTCGACGACGACACAGCACTGGCGGAGATGATCGGCATCGTCCTCAAGGGCGAGGGCATCGAGGCGATCTTCTGTGCCGACGGGGACTCCGCGCTGGGCATGTTCCGGACCCATCAGCCCGACCTCGTGCTGCTCGATCTCATGCTGCCCGGCAAGGACGGCGTCCAGGTCTGCCGCGAGATCCGCGCCGAGTCGGGCGTGCCGATCATCATGCTGACGGCCAAGTCGGACACGCTCGACGTGGTGGTGGGCCTCGAGTCCGGTGCCGACGACTACGTGTCCAAGCCGTTCAAGCCCAAGGAGCTCGTCGCCCGGATCAAGGCGCGCCTGCGCCGCAGCGAGGACCCGGGCCCGGAGCGCCTGGTCGTGGGTGACGTCGAGATCGACGTCACGGGCCACACCGTCATGCGCGACGGCGAGCGCATCGCGCTCACCCCGCTCGAGTTCGACCTGCTCGTGGCGCTGGCCCGCAAGCCGTGGCAGGTCTTCACGCGCGAGGTGCTGCTGGAGCGCGTGTGGGGTTACCGGCACAGCGCCGACACGCGCCTGGTCAACGTGCACGTGCAGCGCCTGCGCTCCAAGATCGAGCGTGACCCGGAGAACCCGGAGATCGTGCTGACGGTGCGCGGTGTCGGCTACAAGGCGGGCGCGACACGCTGATGCCGTCCGGCCTGGCCGCGCGGCTTCGCCGAGTGGTCTCACGGGCCCGGGTGGTCACGGTCCGGGCCACCCGCCGCGGGATCGCGCAGTGGCGCTCCTCGCTGCAGCTGCGGGTCGTCACCACCGCGCTCGCGATCGGCCTGGCGGCGATCGCCGTGCTCGGGCTGTACCTGTCGACGTCGGTGCGGGACGGGATCTACGAGCAGCGGCTCGCCGCGATCGACCGCGAGGCCGCCGCGCTGACGGCCCTGGTCTCGGAGAACTTCTCGAACTCCGCGACGACGTCGAACGGCGACCTGCAGAGCCTGCTCAACGACACGGTCTCGACGCTCAGCGCCACCAGCGGCTCCACCGCGCAGGACTACTTCCTGCTGCAGGAGCCCGGCGGCACCGCGCAGGTGTCCGACGTCGTGTCCCGGGGTGACCTGACGGACGTGGTCATCACCGACGAGCTGCGCCGGGCGAACATCGCCTCCGAGGACGACCAGGTGCTGCAGGCGGTCGGCATCCCGGCGGCGGACGACCCGGGCGTGGTCCGGCCGGGCGTCATCGTGGGCTCCACGGTCCAGGCCGCGCCCGACGCCCGTTACGAGATCTACTACCTCTACTCCCTGGAGCCCGAGCAGGAGACGCTGTCGTTCGTCCACCGCGTGCTGCTCGCGGGCGGGTTCGGGATGCTGGCCCTGCTCGGCGTCGTCACGTGGACGATGGCCCGGCAGACGGTGACGCCGGTGACGCGGGCCGCGACCGTGGCGGAGCGCCTCGCCGAGGGGCACCTCTCGGAACGCATGCCCGGCGCGCGCGGCGCGGACGAGATGGCGAGCCTGGCGCGGTCGTTCAACGAGATGGCCGACAGTCTGCAGGACCAGATCCGGCGCATGGAGGAGCTCTCCGCGATGCAGCGGCGGTTCGTCTCCGACGTGTCGCACGAGCTGCGCACGCCGCTGACGACCATCCGGATGGCGAGCGAGATCATCCACGAGTCGCGTGACCAGATGGATGCGGACGCCAGCCGTTCCGCCGAGCTGCTGCTGGGCCAGATCGACCGGTTCGAGTCGCTGCTGGCCGACCTGCTGGAGATCAGCCGGTTCGACGCCGGCGCCGCGGTGCTCGACGCCGAGCGCCGCGACCTGGGCGACCTGGTCATGTCCGTGGTGGAGCAGGCCGCCCCGCTGGCGGAGACCAAGGACGTCCGGGTCTCGGTGCGCCTGCCCGACGGCGACGCCGCGGCCGACTTCGACCCGCGCCGGATCGAGCGCATCCTGCGCAACCTCGTGGTCAACGCGATCGAGCACGCCGAGGAGCGCCCGGTCGAGGTCACCGTCGCGGAGAACGACCGCGCGGTGGCGGTCGTGGTGCGCGACTACGGCGTCGGCATGACCAAGCAGGAGGTCGAGCACGTGTTCGACCGGTTCTGGCGGGCCGACCCGGCGCGCGCCCGCACCACGGGCGGCTCCGGCCTGGGTCTGGCGATCGCCCTGGAGGACGCCCACCTGCACGCGGGCCGCCTCGACGCCTGGGGCCGCCCCGGGCAGGGGGCCAGCTTCCGCCTCACGCTCCCACGCAGCGCGGGCGTCCAGGTGGAGGAGCCGCCGGTGACCATGGCGCCCGTGTCGCACGGGCCCGGCGTGCGCACCGGTCAGATCCCCGTGGTGCACCCGTCCGCCGGGCCGACCCCGACGCAGATCCCGGACCTGTCCGACCACGGTCTGGACGAGCACGGCGAGCGCACCGGACCGAGACCCGCGACGACCGACCTGGAGGTGCACTGATGCGTAGGCCAGCGAACACGGCGGTCGCCGTCGTCGTCGCCCTGCTCGCCGCCGTCGGGCTCGGGGCCTGCGCCCAGATCCCCACCTCCGGCCCCGTCCGGGTGGGCACGGCGCCCGTCGAGCCCCAGGCCGGCATCGCGATGTTGCCGCGCGGGCCCATGTCCGGCACGGAGCCGCAGGCGATCGTGTCGGGCTTTCTGGGCGCGGCAGCGGCTGCGGCGACGTCGCCCAAGGAGTTCCAGACCGCCCGGGAGTTCCTGACCAGCGAGGTCGCGGACGCCTGGGACCCGGACGAGGCGGTGCGCGTCGTCCGCGAGGCGCCGCTGCCGGAGCCGCTCGAGGAGGAGATCGACCTCGGGACCACCGACACGGTGGAGATCGTCGTCCGGGCGACGACCATCGCGACCCTGGACAGCGCCGGCGCCTACACCGAGGTGGGCAGCCCGCGGGAGGTCGGCTACCGGTTCACGCTCGTCATGGTGGGCGGCGAGTGGCGCATCTCGGCACTCGACAACGGCGTGCTCGTGCCCGCCAACCTCTTCGCCAACCAGTACCGGGCCACGCGGCTGTACTTCCCGAGCGCGAACGAGATCACGACCCTGGTGCCCGACCTGCGCTGGTTCCCGCGCCGGCTGTGGCAGAAGGTGGCCGTGGAGCAGATCCTCGCCGGGCCGCCCGAGTGGCTCCAGGGCGCCACGCAGTCGCTGGTGCCGGACGGGACCGGGCTCGTCTCGCAGTCCGTCCCGGGCAGGGACGACGCCGACGTCGTGCCGATCCGCCTCACCGAGCAGATCAGCGAGGTGCCGGCGGCGCAGCGCGCGGTCATCGCGGCGCAGCTCTCCGCGACCCTCTCCGAGGGCGCCGGCCGGGTGGTCCCCGTCGAGCTGTTCAGCAACCAGAACCGGCTGTCGGTCGACGCGGCCAACGTGGACCTCCCGGTGACGATCGCCCAGGCGATCGTGCTCAAGGACGACAAGCTGTACCGGGTGGACGACGGCCGGCTCGTCGAGCACGACGTGTCCATCGACCTGTCGGGGATCGACCCGACCGCGCTCGCCGTCAGCCCCGGGACCACGCCCATCGTGGTGCGCGACGGCACGGACCGGATCGTCAACCTCTCCCTCGACGACGGCGAGGGCCCGGTGCCGGTCCTGGAGGGGTCCGACCTGGCGGCGCCGTCGGTGGACAAGTACGGCAACACGTGGACCAGCGGCGACGCGGGCGAGCTGCGGGTCGCGACGGACGCGCTCGACGTGGTCGAGCTGAAGCCCGAGTGGCTCAAGGGCCGCCGGGTGATCAGCGTGTCGGTGTCGCCGGAGGGCTCGCGCATCGCGGTCGTCAGCGAGACGCCGTCCGGCCGGCAGGTGCAGGTCGCGGGCATCGTGCGCGACGCCGAGAACGTCCCGGTCAGCCTGGCCGCGGCGCTCTCGGTCGCCGCGCCGGTGGCCGACGTCGTGGAGGCCCGCTGGGCAGGGCTCACGACGCTCGCCCTCCTGACCCGGAACGGTCAGGGCGCGTCCTCCGTCTGGAACGCGGGTGTCGGCGGCCTGGCCGGCACCGCCGGGCAGTCGCGCCAGCTCCCGGGGCTCACCGACGTGGAGCAGATCGCTGCGGGCGTCTCCGAGCAGGGGATCCTCGTGCTCACCGAGGACGGCGACCTGGAGCACGAGGAGACCGGCGTCTGGCAGCCGATCGCGGAGGACGTGGACCTCGTCGCCTACCCGGGCTGAGCAGACCGGGCCGACCCGACCCGGGCCGACCGGCCACGCGCGGTCCAGGCGCGGGAAACAGGACGGCGGCGAGGCGGAACCGCATCCGCCTCGCCGCCGTCCTGTTCTCGGCTGCGCCTACCCGGGCTGCTCGCTACGTCAGGTCGGTGACCGGGGCGCCGCCGCACGGGTTGTCGAGCTGGATCACACCGAACGACCAGCCCTTGCGCTTGTAGAGCACCGACGGGCGCGACGTCTCCTTGTCGATGAAGAGGTAGAAGTCGTGGCCCACCATCTCCATCTCGTAGACCGCGTCGTCGAGGGTCATCGGGTCGGCGTGGTGCAGCTTCTGGCGGATCACCACGGGCGAGTCGCCGATCGTGGTCTCCACGGAGTCACCCGGCGCGGCCAGCGCTGCCGGGGTCGAGATCTGGGGCTCGGGTCCGCCGGAGCCGCCGTCGGTCAGGATCTCGTCGAGCGGGCGCACGTCCACGGGGGCGAGCACCTTGTTGTTCCGGTGGTCCTTGCGACGGTCCCGGGCTCGGCGGAGTCGTTCGTTCAGCTTGTCGATCGCGAGGTCCAGGGCGCCGAAGCGGTCGTCTGCCGCAGCTTCGGCGCGGATCACCGGGCCCTTGGCGCGCAGCGTGAGCTCGACGCGCTCGCGGTTCTCGGACAGCCGCGGGTTGTTCTCGTGCGTGACTTCCACATCCACCCGGCGTACGTAGGGGGACAGCAGCTCCACCTTGGCGAGCTTGTCCTCCACGTGCTGGCGAAAACGGTCTGCCACGTCCGTGTGCCTGCCGACAACGACAATTTCCATGTGCGTATCTCCGCTCCGGGAACACTGGGCCACGCCGTCCCTTGCCGGCGGCGTGCGCCCTCCTCTACTGGGTCTGGCACCCCCTGCTGGTGCCGGGCACGAACCACCTCCCGTCGCGGCGCCCGACAACTTCGTCGGGCCTCGGATCTTGCGTGGGACGTTCAGGCTAACTCTGTCGCCTGGGTAACGACAGTCCCAATCAACGGTGAACAAGACGACACAGATCTGTCACACTTTGAGGTTCGGATCGGAACGTCGCTTTCACCCGACGCTCACGTTTCCGCGATCTGAGCCCCGCCTCCCGGGAGCCGGGGTCGCTGCCAGCACGGTTGCTCCCAGGACGTCGTGCCCGCACTCCTCGAGGGCTCGTTCGACGGCGGCGAGGGTCGCGCCGGTCGTGAGCACGTCGTCCACAAGAATGCACATCGATCTTTGTCCGAGCGCCCGCGCCCCGCGTCTCGTCATGCGGACGGAACCGCTCAGATTGCGCCCGCGGGCCCGCGCGCCGAGGCCCACCTGGTCCCGTCCGCGACCGGTCCGGGCGAGGGCGGGCACCACGCGGGCGGGCACACCGCCGTCGTGCAGCCCCGTGGCCACCGCCCGCGCCAGGACGGCCACGGGCTCGCGGCCGCGCGCCCGGCGCGCGGCCCCCGTGGACGGCACCGGCACGACCGCGAGCGGTGCGCCGCAGGCGGGGGAGAGCACCGGCCCGAGGTGGGCGACGGCGCGGCGGAGCGCGGGTGCGAGGAGGCGGTCGAGGTCGGCCCGTCCGCGGTCCTTCCAGTGCACGACGACGTCGCGCACCGGGCCGGCGTACGGCGTCAGCGCCCACACGGGCACCGGCGGCACGCCGTCGAGCCGGTCCAGGCGGGGCGCACCGTGCTCGACCCGCGCGAACGGAACGGCCAGGAGGGCCGCGCACCGGGCGCACCAGGGCACGTCGGGCTCGCCGCACGGGCAGGCGACGGGCAGCAGGAGGCGAGCGAGCTCACGGACGGGACGCACCTGCCCACCCTGCCCGCCGCCGCGCACCGCCGCCGGTTGTCCACAGCCCCACACATGTGTCAGACGTACAGGTCACCCGAGGGATCTGTCCGTCTGACACGTCGGAGGGCCGGCGGGCGGCGGCCAGTGTCAGTGGTGCGCGGCAGGATGGGGCCGTGCAACCGATCCAGATGTCCCTCGACCAGGCACGCCGGGTCGCCGTGGCGGCCCAGGGCCTGCATCGCCCGCGCACCGACGGGCCGCGCACCATGCGGCACGTCCAGGGCGTGATCGACCGGCTCGGCCTGTTCCAGATCGACTCGGTGAACGTGCTGGCCCGCGCGCACCTGCTGCCGCTGTTCTCCCGGCTGGGGCCGTACGACACCGACCTGCTGGACCGGGCCACGGTGTCGGGCCGGCACGCCCGGCGCTCGACGCGGGGCGCGGCGGCTGACCGCCGGCTCGTGGAGAGCTGGGCGCACGTCGCGGCCTACGTGCCCCCGCACGTCTGGCCGCTGCTGGCGTTCCGCCGCCGGTGGTTCGCCGAGGAGTACGACTGGCGCGAGCTGGACGGCGTGCGTCTGCCGGACGCGCCGCAGGTCCGCGAGGTGCACGACCTCGTGGCGTCCGAGGGCCCGCTGTCGGCCTCCCAGATCCACGACCGGTTCGTCTCCGAGGGGCGCTCGGTGCGCCGCAAGCGCGGTACCTGGTGGGACTGGAGCACCGAGAAGCGCGTGGTCGAGCACCTGTTCTTCACCGGTGCGGTGGTCTCGGCCGGGCGCAACGCGCAGTTCGAGCGGCTCTACGACCTGCCGGAACGCGTGCTGCCGCCGTCAGCCCTGGCCGAGGTGCCCGAGGTCGAGGCCAAGAAGGCCCTCCTGGAGCTCGGAGCGCGGGCACAGGGGATCGGCGACGCGCGCAGCATCAAGGACTACTACCGGCTCAAGGGGTCGGTCGCGGACCGGGCCTTGGCCGAGCTCGCCGAGGACGGCGTGCTGCTGCCCGCGCGCGTGGCCGGCGGGTCGGAGAAGTGGTTCCTGCACCGCGACGCCGCCCGTCCGCGGCGCGCGGCAGGGCAGGCCCTGCTCGCCCCGTTCGACCCGCTGGTCTGGGAGCGCACCCGCCTGGAGCGCCTGTTCGGCATGCGCTACCGGATCGGCATCTACACCCCGGCCGCCCAGCGCACCGACGGGTACTACGTGCTCCCGTTCCTCGAGGACGCGCAGCTCACGGCCCGCGTGGACCTCAAGGCCGACCGCGCCGCGGGCGTGCTGCGCGTCCAGTCGGCGCATGCCGAGCCGACGCTGACGGACCACACGCCGGCCCGGCTGGCGCACGAGCTGCAGGCCATGGCCAGGTGGCTCAACCTGGAGGGCGTGACCGTCGAGGACAAGGGCACCCTTTCACCCGCACTCCGTGCCGCGGCGGCGGTTTCCTGAAACACGCGCCAACTAAACTCGGGGCATGGCCACCGCTGCGATCTTCCTGGTAGCCACGGTCGCGGCCGGGCTCGGTGCGGTGCTGCTCCGGCTGCCGCCCCTGGTCGGGTTCCTGGTGGCCGGGTTCGCGCTCCACGCGGCGGGCGTCCAGGAGCCGGCCTACCTCGAGACCGTCGCCGACCTGGGCGTGACGCTGCTGCTCTTCGGCATCGGCCTCAAGCTCGACGTCAAGACGCTGCTGCGCAAGGACGTCTGGTTCACCACCGTCGCGCACCTGCTGGTCAGCGTCGCGATCGCGGTCGGCTTCCTCGGCCTGCTCGGCGTGGTCGGCTTCTCGATGCTCGCGGGCGAGGGCCTGGGCGTCCTCGCGCTCCTCGGGCTCGCCCTGTCGTTCTCGTCCACGGTGTTCGTGGTCAAGGTGCTCGACGGCCGCTCCGACCAGTCCGCCCTGTACGGCCGGATCGCCATCGGCGTGCTCGTCATGCAGGACCTGATCGCCGTCGTCTTCCTGTCCGTCGCCTCCGACCACCCGCCGAGCCCCTGGGCGTTCGCCCTCGTGCTGCTGATCCCCGGGGCCTGGCTGCTGCGCAAGGTGTGGTCGAGGGTGGGCCACGGCGAGCTGCAGGCGCTGTTCGGCGTGGCCGTGGCACTCGGTCCGGGCTACGCGCTGTTCGAGGCCGTCGGGCTCAAGGGCGACCTCGGCGCGCTCGTCATGGGCATGCTGCTGGCCGGCCACCCCGCCGCCACCGAGCTGTCCCGCAACCTGTTCACCGTCAAGGAGCTCCTGCTCGTCGGCTTCTTCGTGTCGATCGGCTTCTCCGGCGAGCTGAGCTGGCAGGCAGCGATCATCGGGCTCCTCCTGCTGCTCATGCTGCCGCTGCAGGCCATCGTCACGGCCGTGCTGCTGCGCCTGATGCGCCTGCGCAAACGGACGGCGATCCTGTCCGGGCTGGTGCTGGCCAACTACTCCGAGTTCGGCCTCATCGTGGTGGCGGTCGGCTCGCAGACCGGTCTGCTGCACGACGAGTGGCTCGTGGTGCTCGCCGTCGCCGTCGCCGCCAGCTTCGTGCTGTCCTCCGCGATCAACACGCGCGGTAACGAGTTCGCGATGTCGCTCGCCAAGCGGTTCCCGTCCAAGCCCAACGAGTGGCTGCACCGGGAGGAGCGGCTCATCGACGTGTCCGGCGCGGAGGCGCTCGTGCTCGGCATGGGCCGGGTCGGCCGCGGCGCCGTCCGGCAGCTCCGCGACGACTACGGCATGGACGTCGTGGGCGTCGAGCACGACCCGACCCGCGTCACCGCCCTGCGCGGCGAGGGCTTCACGGTGGTGCAGGCCGACGCCACGGACATCGAGTTCTGGGGCCGGGTGCGCAGCGCCGGCGCCGTCCGCCTCGCGATCCTCGCCATGCCGTTCCACGCGGCCAACCTCATCGCGCTGTCGCAGCTGCGCGCGAGCGGGTTCGAGGGCACCGTCGCGGCCGTCGCCCGGTACGACGACGACGCGGCCGAGCTCGAGCGGCACGGCGCCGACGCGGTGTTCCACCTGTACGGCACGGCCGGCCTGGCCCTCGCCGACGAGGCGGCGGAGGCGGCGCTCGGGTACGACGCCGCCGAGGAGCTGCGCGACGCCCAGGCGGAACGCCGGTCCGCCGCGGCAGCCGGGGACGCGTCCGCCGACGGAGCGGCGGCCGAGCCCGCCGACGAGCCGGCCGACGAGCCCGCCACCAGCGGCGGCGCGGCCTAGCCGAACGTCACCCCTGGTCCCGGGGCGTCACGGTGCGCACCGGGAAGTCGTCGTCCGCGGTGTCCAGGAGCGACGGGTCGACGCAGCGCGTGCGCAGCCCCGCCCGGCCCACCATGTAGGCGGCCACCGGGGACGTCATGAGCTGGAAGATCGCCACGAGCAGCAGCATCGTCGCCGAGCCCTTGTCCTGCAGCCGGAGCGCGACGCCCGCCAGGAGCAGCAGCAGGCCCAGGACCTGCGGCTTGGCCACGACGTGCATCCGCGAGAGCAGGTTGTCGAACCGCATCACGCCGACCCCGGCGGAGAACGAGAAGAAGGCGCCGAGCAGCAGGCAGACGGCGGCGGCGACGTCGGTCACGACGGTCATGACTCCTCCCGCCGGCCGACGGCGCCCGAGGGTGCCCCCGGGCCTACCTCGTCCGAACCGGACGCACCGGAACCTGCCGAACCCGAACCACCGTCCGGCCCCGACCTGCCCGTCCCCGGGCCGACCTCGCCCGGCCGCGGCCCGGACCGCTGCGTGGCCGTGCCGTTCTTGGGGGGTTCGACGGCGGCGAAGCGGGCGATCGTCACCGACCCGATGAAGCCGACCAGCGAGAGCACCACGAGGATGGGCACGGACTCGGTGCGGCGGGAGATCGCGGCCTCGACCGCGATGGCACCCACGAGGACGGTGGTGAGCACGTCGAACGCCACGGTCCGGTCCAGCATGGTGGGCCCGCGCTCGATCCGGACCACCGCGAGCAGCGCGCCCACGGCGAGCAGGGTGGTCGCTACCACCCCGACGGCGACCATCATCGGCGTTCCTCCTTGTCCAGGGTGTACGGAGCGAGCCCGACCCGGGCCAGCTCGGCGCTCGGCGCGAAGGCGCGCAGCAGCCGGGCCTCCAGGTCGAGGGTGGCCTTCCGGACGCCCTCGGGCCCGCCCGACGCCGCGATGTCCAGCACGTGCAGCCGCAGGGTCCGGCTGGGCCGGTCGAGGTCGATCACGAGCGTGCCCGGGACCAGGGACGACAGGCCCGCGGTCGTCGCGATGAACAGGTCCGAGTCGGCGCGCAGGGGCACCGAGACCAGGGCGCCGTGCGGCGTCGGGCCGCCGCGCCCGGTCCGGCGCGGGACCACGGCGGTCCACGCCACCTGGAACGACGCGAGCACAAGGTCCCCGACGAACCGGCCGAGCAGGTGGAGCAACGGGCCGACCCGCAGAGTACTGGCCGTGCCGATGGGCGGCAGCGGGAAGGCCAGCGCCACGAGCGCGCCGAGCAGCACGCCGGACACCACGTTCGCCCAGGACAGGTCACCCCACAGGAGCACCCAGAGCACGGCGCCCACGACCATGGTCGGCCAGAGCGTCACGACCCGGCGCGCCCGGCGGCGCCACGGGCTCGGGGCGGTGTCGGTGTGGTTCACGGCTCCACCTCCACCGTGTCGTCGGTGACCTTGTTCGACTCGCCAGTGCCCCGCGGCGCGCCGTCGGGGAACACGGCCTCGATGTAGGTGTGCCCGTCCATGACGGACTCGGCCGCCCGGTCGGCGTAGTCGTAGAGCGGCCCGGCCACCACGGTGAGCCCGACGCTGACGGCCACCAGGGCCGCCGTCGGCCCCACCATGCCCCAGGGCAGGGGCGTCGGCTCGGGCAGCTTCTCGGGGCAGGGCTGCCAGAACGCCTTGTTCCAGGCCCGGACCACCGCGTACAGCGTCAGCAGCGAGGTGACCACCGAGCCGACGACCAGCACCCAGGCCAGCCCGGAGCCGTCCACGACACCGGCCTCCAGCAGGCCCACCTTGCCCAAGAACCCGGACAGCGGCGGGATGCCCGCCAGGTTCATGGCCGGGACGAAGAACAGGACCGCGAGCCCGGGCGCCAGGGTGGCGAGGCCGCCCAGGCGGTCCAGCGACGTGGTCCCGGTGCGGCGCTCGATGAGCCCCACCACCAGGAACAGCGCCGTCTGCACGGTGATGTGGTGCACCACGTAGAAGATGGCCGCCGCGGTGCTCGCCTGGGTGGCGAGCGCGACCCCGAAGATCATGTAGCCGATGTGGCTCACCAGCGTGAACGACAGCAGACGTTTCACGTCGTCCTGCGCGACCGCGCCGAGGATGCCCACGATCATGGTGGCGAGCGCCAGCACGAGCAGCACGTTCTCCAGGACCTCGTTCCGCGGGAAGAGCAGCGTCTGGGTGCGCAGGATCGCGTACACGCCGACCTTGGTGAGCAGGCCCGCGAACACGGCGGTGACCGGCGCGGGGGCCGTCGGGTACGAGTCGGGGAGCCAGGCGGACAGCGGGAAGATGGCCGCCTTGATGCCGAACGCGAGCAGCAGCAGCGCCTGGATGCCGAGCCGTATGCCCGGGTCGACGTCGGGCAGGCGCTCGGCGAGCTGCGCCATGTTCACCGTGCCGGTGGCGGCGTAGACCAGGCCGACGGCGACGAGGAACACGATCGAGCTGAGCAGCGCGACCACCACGTAGACGCTGCCCGCCCGGATCCGCTCGACGGTGCCGCCCAGCGTGAGCAGCACGTACGAGGCGGCGAGCAGGATCTCGAAGCCGACGTACAGGTTGAACAGGTCGCCGGCGAGGAAGGCGTCCGCCACGCCCGCGGCGAGGATGAGGAACGTCGGGTGGAAGATCGCCACGGGCAGCACGTCGCGGCGCACGTCCTCGTCGGCGTCGGGGTCCTGGGCCTCCAGGGCCTCGCGCAGGATCTTCGCGTCCTTGGTGGCGGGCGCCGTCCGGTCGTCGCCGTCGGCGATGCCCTGTGCCATCGAGTAGAGCAGCACGCAGAGCAGCACCACGCCGCTGACCAGCAGCATGAGCGCAGAGAGCGGGTCGGCCACGAGGTTGACCCCCACGGGCGCGGCCCAGCCGCCGACGTCGATGACGACCGGCCCGTCCTGGGCGGCGACCACGAGGCCCGCGGCGGCGGCCACCACCACCGACAGGGCGACCACGGAGATGATCCGCTGTGCCCGTTCGTACCGGTGCAGCGCCAGGGCGAGACCCGCGGCGAACAGCGGCACCAGCACGGGCAGGGGGACGAGCGTCTCGGTGCTCCACAGGTTCATGCGCCGTCACCCCCGCGGGCGCCAGGGCTGGGCCGGGCGCCGGTGCCGGGCCGGGCGGCGTCGTCCGACCCGGAGGTGGGGTCGGGAAGCGCGACCTCGTCCCGCACGGCCACCGCCTCCTCGTCCAGGGTGGACCCCGACTCCTCGGCGTCGCTGTCGGCGTAGGACGGCGCGTCCGCGACGGCGAGCCGTGCGATGCGGGTGTCCTCCACGTCGTCCTGCACCTCGTCGTGCCCGTGCAGCTGCCACGAGCGGTAGGCCATGGCCAGCACGAACGCGACCAGGGCGAGCGTGATGACGATGGACGTCAGCACCATGGCCTGGGCCAGCGGGTCGCTCATCGGCTCCGCGGTGGCCCCGGTGATGGGCGGCGCCCCCGCGCGGCCGCCCGCCACGAGGATGGCGAGGTTGGCCCCGTTGCCCAGGAGCACGAAGCCGAGCAGGACGCGGGTCAACGACCGTTCCAGCAGCAGGTAGACGCCCGAGGCGAACAGCACGCCGACGGTCAGCAGCAGCGCCCCCGAGGGCACGGTGTCGAGCACGATCATGCGCGGTCACCCCCGGTGCGGACCTCGACGCGCCGACGTTGGCCGATCGACCAGGCGAAGGGTTCCGCCTGCCGGTCCAGCTCGGCGCCGAAGGTGCGCAGGATGTCGATGACCAGGCCGATGACCACGAGGAACACTCCGACGTCGAAGAACAGGCTGGTGACCAGGTGCACGTCGCCGAGCACGGGCAGGTGCAGGTCGACGATCGTGCTCTCGAGCGCCTCCTGCCCGACGAGCAGTGCCACCAGGCCCACGCCCGCCGAGAGGAACAGGCCGGTGCCGAGCACGAGGCCGGGGTGCACCGGGGCGGCCTCGCCCAGCTCGAACCGGCCGCCCGCCAGGTAGCGGACGGTCAGGGCCAGGCCGGCCACGAGGCCCGCCGCGAACCCGCCGCCCGGCGCGTTGTGCCCGCTGAACAGCAGGAACAGGGCGAACAGCATCATGGGATGGAAGACCACGCGGGTGAGCACCTCGAACAGCATCGACCGCTGCACGGGGTCGAGCGTGGGCCCGGCGAGCAGCCACCGGCCGCGGCGCGCCGGCTGCGCGCCGGCGCTGTCGCCGGGCTGGACCGCCTGCGGGTTCGCGGCCCGGTCGAGGCGCAGCACGTCGCCGCTGCGCTGCCGCAGGAAGACGAGCGACGCGACGCCGGTGGCGGCCACCAGGAGCACGGAGATCTCGCCCACGGTGTCCCAGGCGCGGATGTCGACGAGCGTGACGTTGACGATGTTGTGCCCGCCGCCGAAGGTCTCGGCCTCCACGGGGAAGTCGACGGAGACCGGCGTGTGCACGCGCACCAGCGGCGCGGCCGCCACGAACGCCATGACGACCAGGCCCGTGACCACGCCGATCGCGAGCCGCACCCAGCGGCTGGCCGCCAGCGGGCGGTCCGAGAAGTACGGCGGGAGGCGGCGGAGCACCAGCACCATGACCACCAGGGTCAGGGTCTCGCACAGCACCTGGGTCAGGGCGAGGTCGGGCGCGCCGTGCAGCAGGAAGAGGGCCGCGTTGCCGTAGCCGGCCACGCCCGCCAGGATCACGGCCTTGAGCCGGCGCCGGGCGCGCGCGGTCAGCACGGCGGCCAGCACGACGACGAGCACGACGACGAGCTGTGCCGGGCGGTCCCACGGCACCAGGGCGAACGGTCCGAGGTGGAGCACACCGGCGCGCTCGGCGGCGTCCTGCGCGACCGGAAGGCCGTTCGGCTCGCCCACCAGGCCGGACGCGAGCGCGAGCCCGGGCCCCACGGCGAGCGTCACGAGGATGACGCCCAGGTAGAAGGGCAGGGACCCGCGCTGCGTGCCGGCCGTGACGTCGCTGGCCAGGCGGTCGAGCTTGCGCATGAAGCGGCGGTAGAGCACGTCGGCGCCGTCGGGGGACCACAGCGAGTCCTGCAGCCGCTCGACGCGGGCGCGCTGCCAGAACGCGAGGCCACCGGCGAGGAACACGGCGACGGTGACCGCGAGGGCGGGCGTGAACCCCTCCCAGAGGGTGAGGTGCCCGGGCTCGCCGACGGGGTAGGTGTTCGCGTACGGGGCGAGCAGCTCCTGGCCCACCTGGGGGACGAGGGCCACGACCAGGCCGAGGACGGCGAGGACCAGCGGCGGCGCGACCATCCAGAACGGCTGCGGGTGGATGGTGCCGGGTGCGGCCTCGGCCAGGGCGGGGGGAGTCGTCGTCGGCGTGGTGCCGGGTGCCGCGCCGTGCGCCGTCGCGACCTCTCGTTCCAGGGGCTCGGCCGTGGCCGGCAGGCGCGGCTTGAACGCGCCCCAGAGGAACCGCAGCCCGTACGCGACGGTCAGGGCCGAGCCCACGGCGACCACGACGGTCATGACCCGGCCGAGCACGTCGCCGTCGTGCTCCCAGGCGGCCAGCGCGGCCTCCTTGGCGACGTAGCCGGCGAACGGGGGCAGGCCGATCATCGAGGCGGTCGCGAGCGTGGCGGCCAGGGCGGTGACCGGCAGCCGCCGGGCGACGCCGGCGAGCTTGCGCAGGTCACGGGTGCCCGTCGCGGCGTCCACCACGCCGACCACGAGGAACAGCGACGCCTTGAACATGGCGTGCGCGCCGAGCAGCGCGAGGCCCGCCAGCGCGGTGGCGCGCGTGCCGTAGCCGAGCAGCAGCGTGAGCAGGCCGAGCTGGGAGACCGTGCCGAACGCGAGGACGAGCTTGAGGTCGTGCTGACGCAGCGCGCGGTACCCGCCGAGCAGCAGCGTCGTGCCGCCGAGCACGAGCACGACCGTGCGCCAGGCCGTGAGGTCCGAGAATGCGGGCGCGAACCGGGCCACCAGGTAGATGCCGGCCTTCACCATGGCGGCCGCGTGCAGGTAGGCGGACACGGGCGTGGGCGCCGCCATCGCGGCGGGCAGCCAGAAGTGCGTGGGCACCAGCGCGGACTTGGTGGCCGCCCCGGCCAGCAGGCAGACGACGGCGACGGTCACGGCCGGCCCGGCCGGCGGGTCGGCGATGACGGCGGACACGCTCCAGGTGCCGGCGGTGACGCCCAGGACGACGACGCCGACCAGCATGGCGAGCCCGCCCGCGGTCGTCACGACCAGCGCCTGCATCGCGGCGCGCCGCGACGAGGTGCGGTCGGCGTAGTGGCCGATCAGGAGGTAGGAGAACACCGTGGTGAGCTCCCAGAACACGAACAGCAGCAGCATGTCGTCGGCGGTGACGAGGCCGGCCATCGTGCCCGCGAACGCCACGAGGAACCCGCCGAACCGGCCCAGGCCGCGGGCGTCCTTGGCGAAGTAGGCGCTGCAGTACAGCAGCACGAGGGTGCCGACCGCCCCGACGATCAGCAGCATCAGCCAGGACAGGGAGTCGAGCCGCAGGTCGACGGCCAGGCCCAGCGCGGGGATCCACTCCACCCGTTCCGTGGGCGTGCGGCCGGCGTACACGGCGGACGTCTGGGACAGGGCATACGCAGCGGCCCCGGCGGGACCGAGGGCGAGCACCCAGAAGGCGCGTCGACCGAGACGGTTGACGAGGGCTGGCGCGGCGAGCGCGAGGACGCCGTGAGCGAGGAGTACCGGAAGCACGTCCGTTCCGTCCTGTCAGGGCTCGTGGACAGGACGTCGTGCCAGGGGTACCAGGTGCGAACCCAGGGTCGAGCACGGGACGGCTTGCCGCGCGAGCGCGGGCGGGTGGGCGATGTGACCACTCTATCCGGTGTCGGTCTCCGGTTCGTCACGAGAAACCCATGGCGGGCTCAGGAACCGCATGCTTCCCGTGATCGTTACCCCGAGAGCGAACCCCGTCGGTCCGTCGTCGGCTCTGGGCCACCCGCTCAGGTTTACGGCCTACGATGGGCGACGGCGAAAACTCGACGACGACCTGGGAGAACCCGCGTGTCCATCCTCGACAAGGTCCTTCGCATCGGCGAAGGACGTGTCCTGAAGAAGCTGCACAATGTGGCTGAGCAGGTCAATCGCTTGGAGCCCAGCTTCGTCGAGCTCAGCGACACCGAGCTCCGGGAGGAGACGGCCCGGTTCCGGGAGCGTCTCGAGCACGGTGCCACCCTGGACGAGCTGATGCCGGAGGCGTTCGCGGCGATCCGCGAGGCGGCCCGCCGCACGCTCGGCCAGCGACACTTCGACGTGCAGATCATGGGTGGCGCGGCGCTGCACCTCGGCAACATCGCCGAGATGCGCACCGGTGAGGGCAAGACGCTGGTGGCGACCACCGCGGCGTACCTCAACGCGCTGTCCGGCGACGGCGTGCACGTCATCACCACGAACGACTACCTGGCCAAGTACCAGGGTGACCTGATGGGCCGCGTCTTCCGGTTCATGGGGATGACCACCGGCGTCATCCTGTCGGGGCAGACGCCGGCGCAGCGCCGCGAGATGTACGCCGCGGACATCACCTACGGCACGAACAACGAGTTCGGCTTCGACTACCTGCGCGACAACATGGCGTGGTCGACGGACGACCTGGTGCAGCGCGGGCACAACTTCGCGATCGTCGACGAGGTGGACTCGATCCTCATCGACGAGGCGCGCACCCCGCTGATCATCTCGGGCCCCGCGGCCGGCGACGCCAACCGCTGGTACACCGAGTTCGCCAAGGTCGTGCTGCGGCTGGTGCCGACCGTGGACTACGAGGTCGACGAGAAGAAGCGCACCGTCGGCGTGCTCGAGCCGGGCATCGCGAAGATCGAGGACTACCTCGGCATCGACAACCTGTACGAGTCGCTGAACACGCCGCTGATCGGCTTCCTGAACAACGCCATCAAGGCCAAGGAGCTGTTCAAGCGCGACAAGGACTACGTCGTGCTGAACGGCGAGGTCATGATCGTCGACGAGCACACGGGCCGTATCCTCGCGGGCCGGCGCTACAACGAGGGCATGCACCAGGCCATCGAGGCCAAGGAGGGGGTGGAGATCAAGGCGGAGAACCAGACGCTCGCCACGATCACCCTCCAGAACTACTTCCGCCTGTACGGCAAGCTCTCGGGCATGACCGGTACGGCCGAGACCGAGGCCGCCGAGTTCCAGGGCACCTACAAGCTCGGCGTCGTCCCGATCCCGACGAACAACCCGCCGCAGCGCCTCGACCAGCCCGACCTCGTCTACAAGAACGAGGACGGCAAGTTCAACGCGGTGGTCTCGGACATCGTGGAGCGGCACGCCTACGGGCAGCCGGTCCTGGTGGGCACCACGAGCGTCGAGAAGTCGGAGCTGCTGAGCGCCAAGCTGAAGAAGGCCGGTGTGCCGCACAACGTGCTCAACGCGAAGGAGCACGAGCGCGAGGCCGCGGTCGTCGCGATGGCAGGCCGCAAGGGCGCCGTCACGGTCGCCACGAACATGGCAGGCCGCGGTACCGACATCATGCTCGGCGGCAACGCCGAGTACCTCGCGGTGGCCGAGCTCGCGGAGCGGGGCCTCGACCCGGTCGAGACGCCGGAGGAGTACGAGGCCGCCTGGCCCGAGTCGCTGGAGAAGGCGAAGGCACGCGTCGCCGCCGAGCACGACGAGGTCAAGTCCGCCGGCGGCCTGTACGTGCTGGGCACGGAGCGGCACGAGTCCCGCCGCATCGACAACCAGCTGCGCGGTCGTTCCGGGCGCCAGGGCGACCCGGGGGAGTCCCGGTTCTACCTGTCGATGCAGGACGACCTGATGCGGCTGTTCAACTCCGGCCTCGCCGAGTCGATGATGAACCGCGCCGGGTTCCCGGACGACATGCCGCTGGAGTCCAAGATGGTCACGCGCGGCATCATGTCCGCGCAGGGCCAGGTGGAGTCCCGCAACTTCGAGATCCGCAAGAACGTCCTCAAGTACGACGACGTCCTGTCCCGCCAGCGCACCGTCATCTACGCCGAGCGCCTGCGCGTGCTGGAGGGCGAGGACCTGCGCGAGCAGGTGCAGCACTTCCTCACGGACACCATCACGGAGTACGTGACCAACGCGACCGCCGACGGCCCGCCCGAGCAGTGGGACCTGGACGCGCTGTGGACGGCGCTCAAGGCCGTCTACCCGGTGTCCCTGACGCCGGAGGAGGTCGCCGAGGAGGCCGGCGGGATCGACCGGCTCGGCGGCGACATGCTGCTCGAGGAGATCCTGTCCGACGCGCGGGTGGCCTACCAGGCGCGCGAGGACGAGCTCTCGGCCCCGGCCATGCGCCAGCTCGAGCGCCGCGTGGTGCTCTCGGTGCTGGACCGCAAGTGGCGCGAGCACCTCTACGAGATGGACTACCTCAAGGAGGGCATCGGGCTGCGCGCCATGGCGCAGCGCGACCCGCTGGTCGAGTACCAGCGCGAGGGCTTCCAGCTCTTCCAGGCGATGACCGACGCCATCAAGGAGGAGTCGGTCGGGTTCCTGTTCAACCTCGAGGTGACGGTGCAGCAGCCGGGCGCCGAGCAGGTGGAGGACGGCGGCTCCGAGCTGCCCGCCGCCGGGCCGGTCCCGCCGCGCGGCCGCCTGGGCACGGGCCAGCCGGACGCCCCGCCCACCACGCAGATCCCGGTGGTCCAGCCCGCCTCGGCCCCGCAGCCGGCCCAGCCGCCCGCACCGCGGCAGCGCCGGGCGGCGGGCGCCGCGACCGAGCCGATCCTGCTCGCGAAGGGCCTGGACACCCCGAACCGGCAGCAGCCGCTGACGTACTCGGCCCCGAGCGAGGACGGCACGGGCTCGGCGTTCATGCAGTCGTCGGACGGCGCGCGCCGCCGGGCGTCCCTGCACGGCGAGGCGACGGCCGCCACGAGCGACGGCCGGACCTTCCCGGGCACGCCGCGCAACGCGCAGTGCCCGTGCGGCTCGGGCAAGAAGTACAAGGTCTGCCACGGGATCAACGAGGCCTGACGGCCCCGCCCCGCCCGAAGAAGACCTGCAGCGAGACCGAACGCCGACCGGCGTTCGGTCTCGCTGTCGTTCTGTGCCACCCGGGTTCGATCCGGCGGGACGGGTGCCGGCGTGAGACAGGGCGCCCGTATGTCGGACGCTCCGGTTACCCTGGTCGCAACGTCCCGACCCGTGCGGAACCGCACCGGGAGCGGACCGTCCCCCGAACACGAAAGCAGGATCGCTGTGCCTGTCCCCGAGCCCGCCCGCGGGCTGCGTGTCGCACTGCTGGGCTGTGGCGTCGTGGGCACCGAGGTGGCCCGGATGCTGCTGGAGCAGGGCACTGATCTCGCCGCCCGCGCGGGCGCTCCGCTGGAGCTCGCCGGCATCGCCGTCCGCGACGCGAGCCGTCCCCGCGACGCCGCCGTCCCGCGTGAGCTGCTCACGGAGGACGCGGAGTCCCTCGTGGACTCCGCGGACATCGTCGTCGAGGTGATGGGCGGTACCGAGCCGGCTCGCGCCCTGCTGCTGCGCGCCATCGAGGGCGGGGCCGCCGTGGTCACCGCCAACAAGGCGCTCCTGGCCGCCGACGGCCCCACGCTCTACAAGGCGGCCGACTCCGCGGGCGTCGACATCTACTACGAGGCCGCCGTGGCGGGCGCCATCCCGATCGTGCGGCCGGTGCGCGAGTCGCTGGCGGGCGACCACGTGCGCCGGGTCCTGGGCATCGTCAACGGCACCACCAACTACGTGCTGGACCAGATGGCCTCCGGCGGGCTCGACCTCGACCAGGCGGTCAAGCAGGCGCAGGAGCTCGGCTACGCCGAGGCGGACCCCACGGCCGACGTCGAGGGGTACGACGCCGCGGCCAAGGCCGCCATCCTGGCCAGCCTCGCCTTCCACACCCGCGTCTCCGCGGACGACGTCGCCCGCGAGGGCATCACGGGCGTCACGTCCGACGACGTCGCGTGGGCCGCCCGCACCGGGCACACCGTGAAGCTGCTGGCCATCGCCGAGCAGACCGGCGAGGGCGTCTCCGTGCGCGTCCACCCGGCGCTCGTGCCGCTGGAGCACCCGCTGGCGGGCGTGAAGGGCGCGTTCAACGCGGTCTTCGTCGAGGCCGACGCCGCCGGGCCGCTCATGTTCTACGGCCAGGGCGCCGGCGGCCGGCCGACGGCGTCCGCGGTGCTGGGCGACGTCGTCTCCGCGGCGCGCCACCGCGTGCTCGGCGGCAAGGGCCCGCAGGAGTCCACGTACGCGGCGCGCCCGCTGCTCCCGGCGGACGCCGCCGTGACGCGCTACCAGGTGCGTCTGCTCGTCGCCGACCTCCCGGGCGTCCTCGCCCAGGTCGCGGGGGTCGTGGGCGACCACGGCGTCTCCATCGACACCGTGCGCCAGACCGGGCCCTCCGAGGGCACCGCCGAGCTGCTGCTGACCACCCACGCGGCCCGTGAGGCGTCGCTGGCCGCCACCATCGCGGCCGTGCGCACGCTCGAACCGGTCCGTGAGATCACGTCCGTCCTGAGAGTCGAAGGCTGAACCGTGCCCGTGCTGCCCGCAGAACCGAACGACCCGTCCGCCGGCCAAGGCCGCGCGCCCGCCTCGCGCCTCTGGCGCGGCGTGATCGCCGAGTACGCCGACCGGCTGCCCGCCCACCTCCAGCAGAAGATCGTGACGCTGGGCGAGGGCGGCACACCGCTGGTGCCCGCCCCGGCGCTGTCCGAGCGCACGGGCGCCGAGGTCTACGTCAAGGTCGAGGGCATGAACCCGACCGGCTCGTTCAAGGACCGTGGCATGACGGCGGCGATCTCCGCGGCCGCCGGCCGCGGCGCGCGCGCCGTCGTGTGCGCGTCGACGGGCAACACCTCGGCGTCGGCCGCGGCGTACGCGACGCGCGCCGGCATGGTCTGCGCGGTGCTCGTGCCGGACGGCAAGATCGCCATGGGCAAGCTGAGCCAGGCCGTCGCGCACGGCGCCCGCCTGCTGCAGGTGGACGGCAACTTCGACGACTGCCTCGTGGCGGCCCGCAAGCTCGCGGACACCCACCCCGTCGAGCTCGTGAACTCGGTGAACCCGGACCGGATCGAGGGCCAGAAGACCGCCGCCTTCGAGATCGTGGACGCCCTGGGCGACGCCCCGGACATCCACCTGCTGCCGGTCGGCAACGCCGGGAACATCACGGCCTACTGGAAGGGCTTCACCGAGTACGCCGAGGCGGGCGTCGCGAGCCGGACCCCGGCCATGTGGGGCTTCCAGGCGGCGGGCGCCGCCCCGATCGTCAAGGGCTACCCCATCGACGACCCGGACACGATCGCCACCGCCATCCGCATCGGCAACCCCGCCTCGTGGGAGCTGGCCGAGCAGGCCAGGGACACCTCGGGCGGCGTCATCGAGGCCGTCACGGACGAGCAGATCCTCGCGGCGCACCGGATCCTGTCGGCCGAGGTCGGCGTGTTCGTCGAGCCGGCGTCCGCCGCCGGGGTCGCAGGCCTGCTGGCCCGGCACGAGCGCGGCCTGGTGCCCGCGGGGGCGCGCATCACCATCACGGTGACCGGCCACGGGCTCAAGGACCCGAGCTGGGCGCTGCGCACGCCCGACGGCGGCGAGGTCGAGCCCGTACGGGTCTCCGCCGACGTCGTCTCGATCGCCGACGCGCTGTCACTCTGATGCAGCTCGGCGCCGACCACGTGCGGGTCCGGGTGCCCGCGACGAGCGCGAACCTCGGGCCCGGCTTCGACTCGCTGGGCCTCGCGCTCGCCCTGTACGACGAGGTCGAGGTGCGCCTGGTGGCGAGCTCCGACGTGGTCGTGGAGATCGAGGGCGAGGGCGCCGGCGAGGTGCCCCTGGGGGAGGACCACCTGGTGGTGCGGGCGCTCCGGCGCACGCTGGACCTCGCGGGTGCCGTGCCCACCGGCATCCACATGACGTGCCACAACGTGATCCCGCACGGTCGCGGCCTCGGCTCGTCGTCGGCCGCCGTCGTGGCCGGGATCGTCGCCGCGCGCGCCCTGCTGGCCGACCCGCGGGCCATCGACGCCGCCACCGTGCTGGGCCTGGCCACCGAGTTCGAGGGGCACCCCGACAACGCCGCGCCCGCGATCCAGGGTGGCGCCACCGTCGCGTGGACCACTGCCGACGGTCCGCGCGCGGTCGGGCTGGACATCGACCCGGCGATCGAGGCCACGGTGCTGGTGCCCGACGTGCGGCTCGCGACCGCACGCGCCCGGGCGGCGCTGCCCGCGCGGGTCTCGCACGGCGACGCCGCCTTCACGGCGGGCCGTGCGGCGCTCCTCGTGGAGGCCCTGGCCCGGCGTCCGGAGCTCCTGTTCGACGCCACGGAGGACCGGCTGCACCAGTCGTACCGGGCGGGCGTCCTGGGCGCCTCGGCCGAGCTGCTGCGCGCGCTGCGCGAGGAGGGGGTCCCGGCCACGGTCTCGGGCGCCGGGCCCACCGTCCTCGTGCTCGCCGGGCCCGGGCACCGGGCCGCGCGCGACGCCGTCCTGCGGGACCTCGTGGACGAGACCGCGGGCTGGAGCCGGCTGAGCCCCGGGATCGATCTGACAGGTGCGCGTGCCCGGAGGATTACCGGTAACACAGGTGCGCTATCGTCCGGCTCGTCGGGGGCAAAGAGAAGTCATGTCGGACCAGGATCACCAGCAGTACGGGGTGGTAGTATGCAGTGAACCTTCGGGATAGCACTCCTGAGCCATGGTGGCGGGAACACGGATTCAACATCGGTTCCCCACCGCCTACCCAGCGACAGTCTCAGCCGCTCAGCCGTGCCCGTAGCAGGCCGTGATCTACGGCCACCGCATCTCGCGAGAAGGCAGACAACGCCCCCGTCAGCCGTCTTCGTCGTACCACTGATGCGAGGTTTTCCGCGTTCCGGCCGTTCGGCGCCGGGCGCCCACTATCCCGCGGCCCGCGATCAGGCGACCAGCCGCAGTTCGAGGGGGAAGGGTCCTTCGTGACAGACACCACCGATAACGCTCAGTCAGCCACCGGCCGTGCGGCCGGCACCGGAGCGCTGAGCAGCATGCGCCTCGCCGAGCTCCAGGCACTCGCCGGAGACCTGGGCGTGAAGGGCACCTCCAGGATGCGCAAGAGCGACCTCGTGGACTCGATCCGCGAGAAGACGGGTGGCGCGACGAAGCGCCCGGCCCGTGCCGCTTCGACCCCGGAGCTGTCCACCACCGACAAGCCTGCCCGTAGCGAGGCGCCGGTCGCCGCCGCCGAGGTCACCACCTCGGGTGTGCGCGCCGCCGCGAGCACGGAAGCCGACAAGGCCGCCCGTCTCGCCCAGCTGGCCGACGCCGTCGCGGCGCCGCGGGAGCAGAACGGACGCCGTCGTGGCGCCGCACAGGGTGCCGCCGACGGCGCCGCCGACAAGTCCGCCGAGGACAAGGCCCGCAACGGCCAGTCCGCCAACGGCCGCACCTCGCGCGGCGGTGCCGACCGCGGCGCCGAGCGCGCCGGCGACCGCACCGCCGACCGGTCCGAGCGGGGCACCGCCCGGACCGCGGAGCGCACCGCCGACCGCGGTGCCGACCGCGCCGCCGACCGGACCACCGCCGGCGACCTCGACGACGACCGAAACTCGCGCCGCCGCCGGGGCCGCGACCGGGGCCGGGACCGCAAGCGCGGCCGCGGCCGCCAGGGTCCGGACGTCGCGGGTCTCGAGAACGTCGAGGTGCGCGAGGACGACGTGCTGCTGCCCGTCGCCGGCATCCTCGACATCCTCGACAACTACGCGTTCGTGCGGACGTCGGGCTACCTGCCCGGCAACAACGACGTCTACGTGTCGCTGAACCAGGTCAAGAAGGCCGGCCTGCGCCGCGGCGACGCCGTCGTGGGCGCCGTGCGCCAGCCGCGCGAGGGCGAGGAGCCTCCGCAGCAGCCGACCGGCCGCAACGCCAAGGTCAACAAGTTCAACGCCCTGGTGCGCCTGGACACGGTGAACGGCATGACGCCGGAGGAGGCGCGGGAGCGCCCCGAGTTCACCAAGCTGACGCCGCTGTACCCGCAGGAGCGCCTGCGCCTGGAGAACCCCGAGGCGACGAAGCTGACGCCGCGCGTCATCGACATCGTCGCGCCGATCGGCAAGGGCCAGCGCGGCCTCATCGTCGCGCCGCCCAAGGCCGGCAAGACGCTGATGATGCAGCAGATCGCCAACGCGATCACCGCCAACAACCCTGAGGTCCACCTCATGGTCGTGCTGGTGGACGAGCGTCCCGAGGAGGTCACCGACTTCGAGCGCTCGGTCAAGGGCGAGGTCATCTCCTCGACCTTCGACCGCCACGCCTCGGACCACACGCTGGTCGCCGAGCTCGCCATCGAGCGCGCCAAGCGCCTCGTGGAGCTGGGCCAGGACGTCGTGGTGCTGCTCGACGGCATCACCCGCCTGTCGCGCGCCTACAACCTGGCCGCCCCGGCGTCGGGCCGCATCCTCTCCGGTGGTGTGGACGCCGCCGCGCTCTACCCGCCCAAGAAGTTCTTCGGCGCGGCCCGCAACATCGAGGACGGCGGCTCGCTGACCATCCTCGCGACGGCTCTCGTCGAGACCGGCTCGAAGATGGACGAGGTGATCTTCGAGGAGTTCAAGGGCACCGGCAACATGGAGCTGCGTCTGTCGCGGTCCCTGGCCGAGAAGCGCATCTTCCCGGCGATCGACGTCAACGGCTCGAGCACCCGGCGCGAGGAGATCCTCATGTCGAAGGACGAGCTCGCGATCGTCTACAAGCTGCGCCGCGTGATGGGTGCGCTCGACCAGACGCAGGCCGCCGAGCTGCTGCTCGGTCAGCTCAAGAAGACCAAGACGAACGTCGAGTTCCTGCTGCACGTGCAGAAGACGACGCCGGGTGGTCTCACGGAGGACGACAACGTCGGCGAGACCGTCTGACGGCGTCCGACCCACGTCACACCCCACTGCCTCGCCGATCCGGGCGAGGTAGTGGCACAATTACTGGCTGGCTCGCTGGTTCACGTCCTCGCGGTTCTGCAGGGCGACCCAGTGGCATCTCACCAAGGAGCAACATGAGGGCTGGAATCCACCCCGAGTACGTCGTCACCCAGGTCACCTGCACCTGCGGCAACACCTTCACGACGCGTAGCACCGAGACGTCCGGCAAGATCAGCGCCGACGTCTGCAGCGCCTGCCACCCGTTCTACACGGGCAAGCAGAAGATCATGGACACCGGTGGCCGCGTGGCCCGGTTCCAGGCGCGCTACGGCAAGAAGGACGCCGACAAGTAGCGACTCCGCAGCGCCGGTGGTCCGGTCCGACAACCTCTCCAGGGGCAGTCGGGCGCCGGACCACCGGCGCTGTTGCTTTGCCCCGACCCGCCGCCGGACCAAGGAGAGACCGTGACCGAGTCGTTCGCCGCCGTCGGGCCGCTGCTCAGCGAGCACGCCGAGATCGAGACGGCGCTGGCGGACCCCGCCGTGCACGCCGACCCCGGTCGCGCCCGCACGCTGGGCCGCCGGTACGCGGAGCTCAACCAGGTGGTGGGCGCATACAAGGCGTGGGAGCAGGCGCACGACGACGCCGAGGCCGCCGCCGAGCTCGCGGCCGAGGACGCCTCGTTCGCCGAGGAGCTCCCCGCGCTCCGGGAGGCCGAGTCGACCGCGGAGGAGAAGCTGCGCCGGGTACTGGTGCCGCGCGACCCCGACGACGGCCGCGACGTCATCCTCGAGATCAAGGCCGGCGAGGGCGGCGAGGAGTCCGCGCTGTTCGCGGGCGACCTGCTGCGCATGTACCTGCGGTACGCCGAGCAGCGCGGCTGGTCCACGCAGCTCCTGGAGGCCACGGCGTCCGACCTGGGCGGCTACAAGGACGTGCAGGTGGCGGTCAAGGCCAAGAGCGTCCAGGGCCCCGAGGACGGCGTCTGGCACAGCCTCAAGTACGAGGGCGGCGTGCACCGCGTGCAGCGGGTGCCGGTCACCGAGTCGCAGGGCCGCATCCACACGTCGGCGGCGGGCGTGCTCGTGTTCCCCGAGGTCGACGACCCGGGGGAGCTCGAGATCGACCAGAACGACCTGCGCATCGACGTCTACCGGTCCTCCGGCCCGGGCGGGCAGTCCGTGAACACCACGGACTCCGCGGTGCGCATCACGCACGTGCCCACGGGCATCGTCGTCTCGATGCAGAACGAGAAGTCGCAGCTGCAGAACCGCGAGCAGGCCATGCGCGTGCTGCGGGCCCGGCTGCTGGCCGCCCAGCAGGAGGCCGCGGCCGCCGAGTCGGCCGAGCTGCGCCGCTCGCAGGTGCGCACCGTGGACCGGTCCGAGCGCATCCGCACGTACAACTTCCCGGAGAACCGGATCGCCGACCACCGCACGGGCTACAAGGCGTACAACCTCGACCAGGTGCTCGACGGCGACCTGGGCCCCGTGGTCCGCTCCGCGATCGACGCCGACGAGGCGGCCCGGCTCGCCGAGGCCTCCGGTGTCTGACGCCCCGGGTCTGGCGGCTTTCGGCGCCGTCGGGCAGGCTTTTGCCGTGGTCGGAGGAGCGCGGTGAGCGCGCAGCTGTTGAAGTGGGCCCATGAGGAGCTGGCGGACGCCGGGGTCGGGTCGCCCCAGGCCGACGCCGAGGCACTGTTGGCGTACGCCCTCGGGGTGGACCGCGGGGAGCTCCTGCGGCTGACCGTGCTCGGCCGCGAGGTGCCCGACGACGCGGCCGCCGCGTTCGCGCGCCTGGTCGCCCGGCGGGCCGCCCGCGAGCCCCTGCAGCACCTGACCGGCGTCGCGCCCTTCCGGCACCTGGAGCTGGCCGTCGGGCCGGGGGTGTTCGTGCCGCGGCCCGAGACGGAGGAGGTCGCCCAGGTGGCGATCGACGAGGCCGCCAAGGTCGTGGGCGAGCGGGGCGGCGCCGTCGTCGTCGACCTGTGCACCGGGTCCGGGGCCATCGCGCTGGCCGTGGCCACCGAGGTGCCCGGCGCGCGGGTGCACGCCGTCGAGCTGGACAAGGACGCCCACGCGTGGGCGGCACGCAACGTCGACGCCCTGAGCGCCGTCGCCGCGGGCCTGGACCCTGCCACGGCGGCGGACCCGCAGGCGGACCCCGAGTCGGCTCCCGAGCGGATCGTCCGGCTCGTCAAGGGCGACGCCCGCACGGCCCTGTACGGGGTCGACGGGACGGCCGACGTCGTCGTCTCGAACCCGCCGTACGTCCCGTCGGACGCCGTGCCCGTGGACCCCGAGGTCGCCGAGCACGACCCCGCGGTCGCGCTGTACGGGCTGGGGCCCGACGGGCTGGAGGTGCCCCGCGGCATCACGGACGCCGCCGCGCGCCTGCTGCGGGCCGGCGGGCTGTACGTCATGGAGCACGCGGAGGTCCAGGCGGAGGCGGCGCGGGCGATGGTCGCGGCCGCGCACGACGCGGAGGGCAGGCCCGTGTTCGGGGAGCCGGAGACGCGCAAGGACCTCACCGGCCGGCCCCGCATGGTGGTCGCACGCCGACTGGATCGTCCCGGGCCCGGATCGTGAAAGACTGGTCCGCGTGAGTGTGCCTGTGCAGCCCGTGCTCGACGCCACCGACCCGCAGTCCTGGGGCCCCGCGATCGACGAGGCAGTGAATGCGATCTCCCGTGGCGGCCTCGTGGTCCTGCCCACCGACACCGTGTACGGCATCGCGGCCGACGCGTTCGACGAGGTCGCGGTCGCGGCCCTGCTCGCGGCCAAGGGCCGCGGGCGGCAGATGCCGCCGCCGGTCCTCGTGGGTGAGGTCGCGACGCTGGACGGCCTCGCCACCGACGTCCCCGACGAGGCCCGCAAGCTGGTCGAGGCCTTCTGGCCCGGCGGCTTCACCGTCATCCTGAACGCGCAGCCGTCGCTGCAGTGGGATCTCGGCGACACGGGCGGCACCGTCGCCCTGCGCATGCCGGACCACCCCGCGGCGCTCGCCCTCCTGAAGCGCACCGGCCCGCTGGCCGTCTCCAGCGCGAACAAGTCCGGCAGCCCCGCCGCGCAGGACGTGGCGGACGCCGTGTCCCAGCTCGGGGCGTCGGTCGCCGTCTACCTCGACGGTGGGGAGGCGCCCGGCGGCGTCGCCTCCACGATCGTGGACGCGACCGGACCGGTGCTGCGGGTCGTCCGCGAGGGCGCCGTGTCGCTGGCCGAGCTGCGCAGGATCACGGATGTCGAAGGCCCTGCTGCGTCGCCGGAGGACGACCCGATCGCGCCCCCGGCCCCCGCCGCGGAGGACGACGAGTGAGGGTGTACCTGCTCCTGATGCTCGTGGCCGCGGCGGTCACGTTCCTGACCACGCCCTTCGCGCGCTGGGTCGCGCTCAAGACCTCGGCCATCTCCGCCGTGCGGGCCCGCGACGTGCACTCGGTGCCGACGCCCCGGCTCGGCGGGCTCGCCATGCTGATCGGCATCGTCGTCTCGGTCATGCTGGCCTCCCAGATGCCGTTCCTGTCCGGGGTCTTCGAGGACCGCCAGGCGTGGGGCATCGTGGGCGGCGCGGCGATCGTCTGCGCGCTCGGCTGGGCCGACGACAAGTGGGACCTCGACTGGGTCACCAAGCTCGCGGGCCAGGTGCTGGCCGCCGGGTTCATGGCCCTGCAGGGCGTCCAGCTCATCACGCTGCCGATCGCCGGGACGACCATCCCGTCGTCGCGCATGTCGCTCGTGGTGACGGTCCTGGCCGTCGTGGTCGCGATGAACGCCGTGAACTTCGTGGACGGCCTGGACGGCCTGGCCGCCGGCATCGTCGCGATCGGCGGCGCCGCCTTCTTCCTGTACACCTACGGGCTCACCCAGCAGGTCTCGGCGGAGGACTACTCCTCCCTGGCCTCGCTGATGATGGCGGTGCTCGTGGGCGTGTGCGTGGGCTTCCTGCCCTACAACTTCCATCCGGCGAGCATCTTCATGGGCGACGCCGGGTCCATGCTGATCGGCCTCGTCATGGCCGGCGCGGCGATCACCGTGACCGGCAACGTCACGCCCGACGTGATGACCGGCTCGCAGGCCCTGCCCGCGTTCATCCCGCTGCTGCTCCCGGTCGCGGTGCTCATGCTGCCGCTGCTGGACATGGGGCTCGCGGTGATCCGGCGGCTGGCCGCCGGCAAGTCGCCCATGGCGCCCGACCGCATGCACCTGCACCACCGCATGCTGGCCCTCGGCCACTCGCACCGCCGCGCCGTCGTCATCCTGTACGTGTGGACCGCCGTGTTCGCCTTCAGCGCCGCAGCCCTCGTCCAGTGGGACTGGGAGATCGTGCTGATCTGGACCACGGTGTTCGTGGTGCTCGCGCTGCTGGCCACCCTCGGCCCGCTGCGCAACCGCGGCCGGTTCCTGGACGACGACGTCGCGCTGTCGGGGCAGACCCCCAAGGTGCCCGCCGCCGTCGGGGCCGGGACGGCGCCGGCCGCCCTCGTACCGCAGAGCGCCACGGAGAGTGTCGCCGCGAAGACCACCGTCAAGACCAAGGAGACCGTCGAATGACCGAGCAGGCACCCGATGCCCCCGACGCGCCCCGGGGCGCTGCCGAGCAGGCGGTGCTGCGTGCGGCCCTGCGCGACTGCCTGATCCTCGTGGGCGGCCTCGCCGTCCTGGGGTCGCTGGTCGGGCTGCTGGTCGCCGGCCTGCCCGGGCTGTGGGGCGCCCTGATCGGCGCCGCGCTCGCCGCGTTCTTCTGCGCCACGACGGTGTGGTCCATGCTCTACACCGTCGGCAAGGGCCCGGCCGCCATGGGGGCCGTGGTGATGGGCAGCTGGCTCGCCAAGATGGTGGTGCTGATCGTCGTCCTGGTGATCATCACGCAGTTCGACTTCTACGACCGGGTCGTCCTGTTCGTCGTGCTGCTGCTCGGCGCCGTCGGCTCCGCGCTGCTCGACTACCGCGCGGTCCGGAACGGCCGCCTTCCCTACGTCGAGCCCGAGGCTCAGCCCGACACCAAGCCCTGACCGGACCCCATGAGCGGCCCACGACCTGACGCGGGGTTGCGCAATAAGTCACAAGGGGCCGTGTCATGCGGTTCTACGGCCGGAACCGCATGGGACATAGGTTAGGCTTACGACGAATCCATGACGGCCAGGCCCGACGGCGCGCCCGTTCCGCCACACAGCGGGAAACGCGCGCGGGGCCGAATGACCACCTGGGAGTCCTCCTGTCCACGTATGCGACGTCCGTAATCCTCGCCGCCACTGAAGGCCACGAGGGTGAGGGCGGCTTCCACACGCCGTCGATCGCCGACTTCTTCCCGTCGGCCATTCTCTTCGAGGGCACCATCTTCCAGATCGACCGCATCTGGATCATCCGCATCATCGCCACGCTGGTGCTGCTGTCGGTCTTCGTGATCGCCGCGCGCCGCGCCAAGGTGGTGCCGGGCCGGTTCCAGGCCGGCGTCGAGTACATGCTGGACTTCGTCCGGGTGCAGATCGCCGAGGAGATCCTGGGCAAGGACAACGCCAAGCGTTTCGTCCCCATGCTCACCACGATCTTCCTGGCGATCCTGGCGTTCAACGTCACGAGCGTGATCCCGGGCCTGAACCTGGCCGGCACCTCGCGCATCGGCATCCCGCTGCTCCTCGCCCTGTGGGTGTTCGTCACCTACTGGGCGGTCGGCATCCGCAAGCACGGCCTGGGCGGCTACCTCAAGGCGAACCTGTTCCCGCCGGGCGTGCCGTGGCCGATCTACTTCATCCTGACGCCGATCGAGCTGCTGCAGCTCCTGGTCATCCGACCGGGTTCGCTCGCGGTCCGACTCGTGGCCAACATGGTCGCCGGCCACATCATGCTGGTGCTCTGCTTCGCCGCCACGCAGTTCTTCGTCGTGGACTCGGCAGGTGGCGGGCTGATGGCCTTCGGCCTCCTGACCCTGCCCGCCGGCCTGTTCGTGACGCTCTTCGAGCTCCTGGTCGCGTTCCTGCAGGCGTACATCTTCGCGCTGCTGGCCGCGGTCTACATCAACATGTCGCTGGAGGAGGAGCACTGACGGTGCTCGCTCCTCCGGGCGGCGCTGCACAGCTTCACCTGGAAAACCCGCGACGGGCGCACCAGCGCCTTCGCACACCACGCGACGCCGCACCATCCGGTGCGGCGCCCAACGGAAGGAAGACGCAAGTGGACGTCACCACTCTCGCCGAGGTCACCGGTAACCTGAACGCTGTCGGCTACGGCCTCGCCGCGACCGGCCCGGGTATCGGCCTCGGCATCCTCATCGGCAAGACGATCGAGGGCATGGCCCGCCAGCCCGAGGTCGCCGGCCAGCTCCGCGCCACCATGTTCCTGGGTGTCGCGTTCGTCGAGGTGCTCGCGCTTCTCGGCCTGGTCGCCGGCTTCCTCTTCCCCGCCGCGTGATGGCTGCGCTCACGGGCGCTGCCGACGTCGTGGCGGCGCAGACAGAGGAAGGGCCCGCGGGCATCGACCTGTTCCTGCCCGCTGGATACGACCTGCTGTGGTCGACGGTGATCCTGTTGATCATCGCCGTGGCGTTCTACAAGTTCATCCTGCCGCCGATGAACAAGATCCTGGACGAGCGTGCCTCCCTCATCGAGGGCGGCATCGAGAAGGCCGAGGCCGCGCAGCAGGCGGCCGACGAGGCACTGGCGCAGCAGCAGGCGCTGCTCGCCGAGGCCCGTGCCGAGGCCGCGCAGGTCCGTGAGGAGGCGCGTGCCGAGGGCACCGCGATCGTCAAGGACCTCAAGGTCAAGGCGAGCGAGGAGGCGGAGCGCATCACCGAGACGGCGCACCGTCAGATCGAGGCCGAGCGGCAGGCCGCGTCGGTGTCCCTGCGCACCGAGGTCGGCTCGCTCGCGACCGAGCTCGCGTCGAAGATCGTCGGCGAGTCCCTCGAGGACTCGGCCCGGCAGTCGCGCGTGGTCGACCGGTTCCTCGACGAGCTCGAGGCGAGCCAGGCCGTGGCAAGCAACAAGGAGGCGTGATGCGGGGATCGAGCGGGGCATCGCTGACGGCGGCGCAGGAGCGCTTCGAGCCGGTGCTGCGTGCCGCGGGTGCTGACGCGCTGACGCTGGGTGAGCACCTGCTCACCCTGGTGTCGGCGCTCGACGACTCCGCCGCGCTGCGCCGCTCGCTCGCCGACCCCTCCCGCGAGGGCGAGGCCAAGGCCGGCCTGGTGGCCGGTCTGCTGGGCGGCTTCGACGAGCGCGTGGTCGACCTCGTGTCCGGGCTCGCCCGGGCACGGTGGTCGAGCGACGAGGACCTGGCCGACGCCGTCGAGCGCCTCGGCGTGGATGCCGTGCTGGCTTCCGCCGAGGCGCGCGGCGCGCTGGAGACGGTCGAGGACGAGCTGTTCCGGCTCAGCCGGTCGCTCGTCGGCCAGCGGGAGGCCAAGCAGGTCCTCTCGGACGCCTCGACCGCTCCGGAGCGCCGGGTGGCGCTCGTGGACGCACTGGTCGGTGGCAAGGTCGACACCGTGACCCAGCGCCTGGCGCAGCGCGCGACGTCGTCGCTGCGGGGCCGTCGCTTCGTGCAGACGATCGGCTGGTTCGGCGAGGTCGCGGCGGAACGCCGCCAGCGCCTCGTCGCCGCCGTGACGAGTGCGACGGTGCTGACGCGCGAGCAGGAGGAGCGCCTCGGCGCCATCCTCCAGCGCTCGTACGGCAAGCCCGTCCAGCTGAACGTCACCGTGGACCCCACCGTCGTCGGGGGCATGCGCATCCAGGTCGGCGCGGACGTCGTCGACTCCACCGTCCTGTCGCGCCTTGCTGACGCTCAGCGTCGTCTGGCCGGCTGAAAACGTGAACAAGAACCTTCCGCCGCGGCTCTCGCGGCCACGACAGGAGAAGAGCAATGGCTGAGCTGACGATCCGGCCGGACGAGGTCCGGGCCGCACTGGACAGCTTCGTGAAGGCCTACGAGCCCCAGGAAGCGGTCACCGAGGAGGTGGGCCGCGTCGCGTACGCCGCGGACGGCATCGCCCGCGTCGAGGGCCTCCCGGGCGTGATGGCCAACGAGCTGCTGCGCTTCGAGGACGGCACGCTCGGCCTCGCGCAGAACCTGGACGTCCGCGAGATCGGTGTGGTCGTCCTGGGCGAGTTCACCGGCATCGAGGAGGGCCAGGAGGTCCGCCGTACCGGTGAGGTGCTCTCGGTCCCCGTGGGCGAGGGCTACCTCGGCCGCGTGGTCGACCCGCTGGGCGCCCCCATCGACGGCCTGGGCGAGATCGCCACCGAGGGCACCCGTGCCCTGGAGCTGCAGGCGCCCGGCGTCATGCAGCGCAAGTCGGTGCACGAGCCGCTGCAGACCGGCATCAAGGCGATCGACTCGATGATCCCGATCGGCCGTGGTCAGCGTCAGCTGATCATCGGCGACCGCCAGACCGGCAAGACGGCGATCGCGGTCGACACGATCATCAACCAGAAGGCGAACTGGGAGACCGGCGACCCGAACCAGCAGGTGCGCTGCATCTACGTCGCCATCGGCCAGAAGGGCTCGACCATCGCCTCCGTGCGTGGCGCCCTGGAGGAGGCCGGCGCGCTCGAGTACACGACCATCGTCGCGGCTCCGGCGTCCGACCCGGCCGGCTTCAAGTACCTGGCGCCGTACACCGGCTCGGCCATCGGCCAGCACTGGATGTACTCGGGCAAGCACGTCCTGATCATCTTCGACGACCTGTCGAAGCAGGCCGAGGCCTACCGTGCCGTGTCGCTGCTGCTGCGCCGTCCGCCGGGCCGCGAGGCCTACCCGGGTGACGTGTTCTACCTGCACTCCCGTCTGCTGGAGCGTTGTGCCAAGCTCTCGGACGAGCTGGGCGCGGGCTCGATGACCGGTCTGCCGATCATCGAGACCAAGGCGAACGACGTCTCGGCGTACATCCCGACCAACGTCATCTCCATCACGGACGGCCAGATCTTCCTGCAGTCCGACCTGTTCAACGCCGACCAGCGTCCCGCCGTGGACGTCGGTATCTCGGTCTCCCGAGTCGGCGGCGACGCGCAGATCAAGGCGATGAAGAAGGTCTCTGGCACGCTGAAGCTGGAGCTGGCGCAGTTCCGCTCGCTCGAGGCGTTCGCGATGTTCGCGTCCGACCTCGACGCCGCGTCGCGTGCGCAGCTGCAGCGCGGTGCCGTCCTGACGGAGCTGCTCAAGCAGCCCCAGTACTCGCCGTACGCGGTCGAGGACCAGGTCGCCGCGGTGTGGGCCGGTACCAAGGGCAAGCTGGACGACGTCGCGGTCGAGGACGTCAAGCGGTTCGAGTCCGAGCTGCTGGACCACCTGCGCCGCAAGACGGACGTGCTGTCCACGATCCGCGAGACCGGCAAGCTGGAGTCCGACACGGAGGAGGCGCTCAGCGCCGCCGTCGACGACTTCCGCGCCGGCTTCCAGCGGGCCGACGGCACCGCGCTCGTCGGTGGTGAGGTCGAGGGCGACGTGGACGTCCAGCAGGAGCAGATCGTCGTCAAGAAGAAGGCCTGACCGTGGCCGGTGGAGCTCAGCGCATCTACAAGGCGCGGATCAAGTCGACGCAGTCGCTGAAGAAGATCTTCCGCGCGCGTGAGCTGATCGCCGCGTCCCGCATCGGCAAGGCCCGGGCGGCGGCGGCGGCGGCGGCGCCGTACGCACAGGCGATCACCCGCGCGGTGTCGGCTGTCGCGTCGCACACCGACGTCGACCACCCGCTCACGCGGGAGGAGGGCGGCAACCGCGTCGCCGTCCTCGTGGTCTCCTCCGACGCTGGCATGGCCGGCTCCTACCCGATGGCGATCGTCCGCGAGGCCGAGAAGCTCATCGGGCAGCTGACGGCCGAGGGCAAGGAGGTCGTGCTCTACGTGGCCGGCCGCCGTGCGATCGCGTACTACACGTTCCGCGGGCGGGAGATCGCCAAGAGCTGGTCGTACGGTTCGGAGAAGCCGACGCGCGAGGCGGCCGAGGACATCGCGGCGACGCTGCTCGAGGTGTTCCTCGCGGAGGAGCCCGACGGCGGTGTCAGCGAGCTGCACGTGGTCTCCACGCTGTTCGTCAACATGGTGACGCAGCGCGCCCGCGTGGTGCGCATGCTGCCGCTCGAGGTGGTCGAGGGCGTCTCCGAGGCCGACGAGCACGAGGCCCTGCCGCTCTACGACTTCGAGCCGTCGCCCGAGGCCGTGCTGGACGAGCTGCTCCCGCGGTACGTGCAGCAGCGCATCTACGCGATGCTGCTCGACGCCGCCGCGTCCGAGCTCGCCGCGCGTCAGCGGGCCATGCACACGGCGACCGACAACGCCGAGGACCTGATCCGCACGTACACCCGACTGGCCAACCAGGCCCGCCAGGCCGACATCACCCAGGAGATCAGCGAGATCGTCTCCGGTGCTGACGCCCTGGCGTCCTGAACAGAACCGAAAAGACTCCCCGCCGGAGGACCCTCCGGCCCACCGAAGCGAGGCAACCATGACCGCCACCACCGTGGAATCCACGGTCGAGCACACGAGCGGCCCCGGCACCGGCCGGGTCGCTCGGGTGATCGGCCCCGTCGTGGACATCGAGTTCCCCGAGGACGCGATCCCCGACATCTACAACGCGCTGACCGTCCAGATCGACCTGTCCGGCCAGGGCGAGGACGAGAACACGTTCACCCTGACCCTCGAGGTCGAGCAGCACCTGGGCGACTCCCTGGTGCGCGCCATCGCGCTCAAGCCGACCGACGGCCTGGTCCGCGGCGCCGTGGTGACCGACACGGGCGAGCCCATCAGCGTGCCCGTCGGCGACATCACCAAGGGCAAGGTCTTCAACGTCACCGGTGAGGTCCTGAACCTCGCCGAGGGCGAGAAGTTCGAGGTCACCGAGCGCTGGCCGATCCACCGCAAGGCGCCGGCCTTCGACCAGCTCGAGTCGAAGACCACGATGTTCGAGACGGGCATCAAGTCCATCGACCTGCTGACCCCGTACGTGCAGGGTGGCAAGATCGGCCTCTTCGGTGGTGCGGGCGTCGGCAAGACGGTCCTCATCCAGGAGATGATCCAGCGTGTGGCCCAGGACCACGGTGGTGTGTCGGTGTTCGCCGGTGTCGGCGAGCGCACCCGTGAGGGCAACGACCTGATCGCCGAGATGGACGAGGCGGGTGTCTTCGACAAGACCGCCCTCGTCTTCGGCCAGATGGACGAGCCGCCGGGCACGCGTCTGCGCGTGGCCCTGTCGGCGCTGACGATGGCGGAGTACTTCCGTGACGTGCAGCAGCAGGACGTGCTGCTCTTCATCGACAACATCTTCCGCTTCACGCAGGCCGGTTCCGAGGTCTCCACGCTGCTCGGCCGTATGCCGTCCGCCGTGGGCTACCAGCCGAACCTGGCCGACGAGATGGGCCTCCTCCAGGAGCGCATCACCTCGACGCGTGGTCACTCCATCACGTCGCTGCAGGCCATCTACGTGCCGGCTGACGACTACACCGACCCGGCCCCGGCCACGACGTTCGCCCACCTGGACGCGACGACCGAGCTCTCCCGTGAGATCGCGTCGAAGGGTCTGTACCCGGCGATCGACCCGCTGGCCTCCACCTCGCGCATCCTCGACCCGCGGTACGTGGGCCAGGAGCACTACGACGTGGCCACCGAGGTCAAGTCGATCCTGCAGCGCAACAAGGAGCTGCAGGACATCATCGCCATCCTCGGTGTGGACGAGCTCTCGGAGGAGGACAAGACGGTCGTCGCGCGTGCGCGTCGCATCCAGCAGTTCCTCTCCCAGAACACCTACATGGCCGAGAAGTTCACCGGCGTGGTGGGCTCGACGGTGCCGCTGTCGGAGACCATCGAGGCGTTCAAGAAGATCTGCGCCGGTGAGTTCGACCACATCGCCGAGCAGGCCTTCTACAACATCGGCGGGCTTGAGATGCTCGAGGAGAACTGGGCACGGATTCAGAAGGAGTACGGGGCCTGAGGTCTCGTCCGTTCCCCCGTGCGTGATGCCGCCCCGCCGGACCCCTTAGAATCGGGCAACCCGGCAGGGGCGGCAGCACGCCCGCTACATCGGAAGGAGCTCTCGTGGCAGAGCTGAGCGTGGACCTCGTGTCCCTGGACCGCAAGGTCTGGAGCGGTGCGGCGACGCAGGTGAGTGCGCCGTCCGCGGACGGCCAGATCGGCATCCTGGCGAACCACACGCCGCTGCTGGCGGTGCTTCGCCCCGGCACCGTCAAGGTGCAGACGGCGTCGGGCCCGGCTGTGGAGGCCACGGTCACCGGCGGCTTCATGTCCGTGGACAACAACCTCGTCACCCTCGTGGTCGACGAGATCTCCCTGGTCTGAGGGAGAGCGCGCGTGCCGGGCGTCGTATGGATCGCGATTGCGGTACTCGGGGCGCTCGCGCTCGTGATCGCGGCCGGGATCTCCCGGCTGCGGACCCTCTCCCGGAGGGTCGGATCGTTCGACTGCAGTGCCCGGGCGACCGGTAACCCCGAGGGTTCCTGGACGCCGGGCATCGCGCAGTACGCGGTGGGCCGGATCGAGTGGTGGCGGTGCTGGTCGCTGTCACCCCGTCCGGCCCGCACGTGGTACCGGGAGCGGCTCACCGTGACGAGCCGCACCCCGCTGGACCCGGACGAGCGTGGTCAGGGCGACCACTACCTCGTCCAGTGCCGGTACGACGGGCTCGACTTCGAGCTCGACCTCGCTGCCGGCGACTACTTCGGCCTCGCCTCCTGGCTCGAGGCCGCCCCTCCCGGACGACAGGATCTGGTTCTCTGATGCGGCTGGTCGTGGCAGACTGCTCCGCCCTCTACACGGGCCGCCTGACCGCGATGCTCCCGCAGGCTACGCGGCTGCTCGTGGTCAAGGCCGACGGCAGCGTGCTCATCCACTCCGACGGCGGCTCGTACAAGCCGCTCAACTGGATGAGCCCCCCGTGCTCCCTGATGGTGCGCGAGCCCTCCGCGGAGGCCGCCGAGCGCGGCGTCACCGAGGTGTGGACCGTCCAGCACGCCAAGTCGGACGACCGGCTCGAGGTCGAGCTGTTCACCGTCCACAGCGACTCCAGCCACGACCTGGGCATCGACCCCGGCCTCGTGAAGGACGGCGTCGAGGCGCACCTGCAGGAGCTGCTCGCCGAGCAGATCGCGCTGCTGGGTGCCGGGCACACCCTGGTGCGGCGCGAGTACCCCACGGCCATCGGCCCGGTGGACATCCTCGCGCGGGACGGCTCCGGTTCCACCGTCGCGGTGGAGATCAAGCGCCGCGGCGACATCGACGGCGTCGAGCAGCTCACGCGCTACCTGGAGCTGCTCAACCGCGACCCGCTGCTGGCCCCGGTGCAGGGCGTCTACGCGGCCCAGGAGATCAAGCCGCAGGCCCGCGTCCTGGCGAAGGACCGCGGCATCAAGACCCTCCTGCTGGACTACGACGCCATGCGCGGCGTCGACGACCCGACAACTCGTCTCTTCTAAACCCCACCTCCCTCGTTGAGTGCGGGGTATTTGCGGTCTCGAATCGTTTCGAAGCCGCACATACCCAGCACTCAACGGCGTGGGGTGGGGTGGGGCGGGTGGGAGGATGTCCGGCATGAGCGAAGTGGTGGTCGTGCGCGGGCGTCTGGTTCTGAGCGGCTCCGTCGTGGACGACGGCGTCGTGGTCGCCACGGGAGGGCGCATCGCGTTCGCCGGGTCCGTGGTCGACGCCCTGGAGGCCGGTCACGGCCCGGCCCTCGACGGAGTGCCGCCCGCACCCGGGACGTTCGTGCTGCCGGGTCTCGTGGACCTGCACAACCACGGCGGGGGCGGTGCCTCCTTCCCGGACGTCACCTCGGCCGACGAGGCGATGACCGGTGTGCTGCAGCACCGGGCGCACGGCACCACCACCCTGCTCGCGTCGCTCGTGACGGCTCAGCCCGAGGTGCTGCTGCGGCGAGCCGCGGTGCTGGCCGAGCTCGCCGAGGCGGGGGAGATCGAGGGCCTGCACGCGGAGGGACCGTTCCTCTCGCACCGGCGCCGGGGCGCCCACAACCCGGCTGACCTGCAAGAAGGCAGTGTGGAGCTGGTCCGGGACCTGGCCGCGGCCGCCCGGGGACACCTGCGCACCATGACCGTCGCTCCGGAGGTGCCCGGTGTGACGGGACCCGGCGGTGTCGCCGAGGCGCTGGTCGAGGCGGGCGTGCTGCCCTCCCTGGGCCACACCGACGGCAGCACCGAGCAGGCCGAGGCGCTGATCGAGCAGGTCACGGCGGCTCTGCGGGCGTCGGACCACCCGGCGGGCCGGACGCCCGGCCCCATGACCGCCACGCACCTCTTCAACGGCATGCGCCCCCTGCACCACCGTCGGCCGGGCCCCATCGCGGCCTGCCTGGCGGCGGCGTCCCGCGGCGACATGGTCGTGGAGCTCGTCGGCGACGGCGTACACCTCGACCCCGCGACCGTGCGCTCGGTGTTCGACACGGTGGGTCCGGACCACGTGGTGCTCGTGACCGACGCGATGGCGGCGGCCGGCGTGGCCGACGGCCGCTACGAGCTGGGCCCGATGTCGGTGGTGGTGCACGACGGCGTCGCCCGGATCGCCACTCCCCAGGCCGCGCCCGGCGCGCCGGAGGAGGAGGGGCCGATCGCAGGCGGCACGGCGCACCTGGTCGACGTGGTGCGCCACGCCGTGCGCGGCGGCGTCCCCCTGGTCGATGCCGTGCGCTCCGCGACGGCCGTGCCCGCCCGGGTGCTGGGGCTGGCCGGCGAGCTCGGCACCCTGGCGCCCGGTGCCCGCGCCGACGTGCTGGTCACGGACGCCGACCTGCGGCCCGTGCGGGTGCTGCGCCACGGTGTCGACGTCGCCGGTGTTGACGTCGATGTCGCCGGGGCGTAACTCGTCGCTGTTAGCGTTCCCGCCATGACGTCTCCTGTTTTCCGGCCCGGTCAGACGGTGGTGCGCCGCGAGATCATGCGCGGTGAGCCCTGGATCGCGATCCCGCAGGTCTGCGTGCAGGACGACGGCGACCTGCTCGTCACCTACACGCCCGGCGGCACCCCGCTGGCGTACCCGGGCTCGGGCACGTTCCCGGTGGGGGAGCACCCCTGGAAGCTCGCGGGCAGCACGCGCTGGCGCGGCCACGGGCGCCTGGAGCTGCACTGGGCCGGGGTGGAGCACTCCCTCTTCCTGTTCTGGGACGGCCCCGAGCGCGCGTTCCAGGGCTGGTACTTCAACCTGGAGGACGCGCCGCGCCGCACCCCGATGGGGTTCGACACGCTCGACCACGAGCTGGACGTCTGGTGGGCGGCCGACGCCGAGACCTACGAGTTCAAGGACGTCGTCGAGTTCGAGGAGACCGGCCCTGACCGCTACCCCGGCCGGATGGAGCAGATCCGCGCCGAGGGCGCCCGGATCGCCGGGCTGCTCGACGCCGGTGAGCTCTGGTGGGACAAGGCCTGGGCCGACTGGACGCCCGACACCTCGTGGGAGCCCCGGGACGTGCCGGCCGGCTGGGAGAGCGTGCCGTTCGAGGCGCGCTGAGCGACGACACACCGGCCCGACCGACTCGCCCCGAGATACCACCTCAATTCCGGTGGCAACCCGGGTCGCGGGCGCTACGGTCTGAGCGTGCCCTCTTCCGTGCCGCCCGCTTACCGTGCCGACCCCCGCTGGCCGGTGGTCACCCCGCGCCTCACGCTCCGCCCGGTCGCCCCGGACGACGCGGAGGCCTTCTTCGCCTGGCGCTCCCGCCCCGACGTGGTGCGGTTCATGTACCAGCCGCCCTGGGACCGGCAGACGGCGGACGTGAAGCTCCGCACCTGGTCGAGCGCGCCGTTCGAGGAGCCGGGCGACGTGCTGGTGCTCGCCGTCGAGTCGGACGGCGACGTCGTCGGCGAGACCATGCTCAAGTGGGCGGTCGGTCCCCGGCAGGCCGAGGTGGGCTACGCCCTGCACCCCGACGTCGGCGGCCACGGGCTGGCCACCGAGGCAGTCCGGGCCACCCTGCGCCTGGCCTTCGAGTCGTACGGCTTCCACCGCGTGTTCGCGCGCATCGACGAGGAGAACCTCCCGTCCGTCCGCGTGGTCCAGCGGCTGGGGCTGCGGCAGGAGGCCCGCCTCGTGGAGAGCGACGTGCGCGACGGCGGGTGGTCCACCGAGCTGGTCTTCGCCATCCTCGACCGGGAGCACGCGGAGCGCGAGGTCAGCTGACGACGAGCTCGGCCCGCACCCGCAGGTCCCCGGCCGACGGCCCCGAAGCCACCGTGTACGTGCCCGGCTGCAGCACCATGGCGCCGTCGTGCCGGACGGCGAGCGCGCCCAGGTCCAGCGGCACCGGTACCTCGGCCGCCGCGCCCCGGGCGAGCCGCACGCGCGCGTGGCCCAGGAGCTGGCGCCGCGCGGCGGGCACCGGCAGGTCGGGCGACAGGCCGTGCACGGCGACGAGCTCGTCCACGGGGCGCTCGCCGGTGTTGCGCACCGCGACCACGGCGGTGGTCGCCGCGCCCTGTTCCGGCCCGAGCCCGCCGGCCCCGCCTTCCAGCCGGAGGCCCTCGTAGGCGACGGTCGTGTAGCTCAGCCCGTGCCCGAACCAGTAGGCGGGCTCGGTGGCCAGGTGCCGGTAGGTGACGCCCTGGCGGGCCACGTCGTAGTCGAACAGGTCGCCCGCCTGGGCCTCGGTCGCCGGCCAGGTCTGCGCGAGCCGCCCGGACGGCTCCGCGTCGCCGGACAGCACGTCCACCAGGCCGTTCCCGGCCTCCTGCCCGCCGTGTGCGGCCCAGACCAGCGCCCCGGTGCCCGCGCCGTCCTCCCCGCCAGGCCCGTCGAGCACACCCGGCCCCAGCACGTACGGGTAGGACGACGTGACGACCAGCACCGCCGCCGGGCACGCCTCGCGCGCGACCCGCCAGGTCTCGGCCATCTGCTCCGGCAGCGCGAGCGACGTCCGGTCCTCGGTCTCGCGTCCGCCCAGGTGCGGGTCGTTGCCCACGGCCACGAGCACGACGTCCGCGGCCGCCGCGACGCGTGCCACCTCGGCCTGCCCCGAGACGACGGTGCGCCACGCGAACCGCTCGGCGTCCGCGAGCCGCGTCGCCTCGGCCACGAGCAGCCCGGACCCGAGCTGCACCCGGACCCACCGCCCGCTCGCGACGTGCAGCAGCGACCACGTCCCGTCGGTGTGGTGGTGCCGCCGGAACGACTCCTGCACCACCCAGCCGCCGACCCGCTCGGCGTCGGCCGCCAGGATCCAGCCCGCGCCCGTCAGGAGCCGGCCCGAGGCGACCGACCGGAGCGTCAGCACCCCGTCGCCCCAGTCGGTCACGTCCAGGTGCGTTCCCGGCCCGGCGTCGGGCGCGGACACGGTCACCTCGCCGTCGGCGGTGACCGTCACGTACCGGCCCGACGACGTGGCGCGCAGCGCCACCCGGTCGGCGCCGTCGACGACGTCCACGACGGCGTCGGGGTAGCGCCCCGCGACCGCGCGGGCGAGCGGGACGGCGTACGGCGGGGTGCCGGAGTACCAGTCGGTGAGCACCCGGTCGGCCAGGGGGCCGACGACGGCGATGCGCCCGGGCGTTCCCAGCGGCAGCGTCCCGTCGTTGCGCAGCAGCACCACGGACTTGGCCGCCGCCTCGCGCGCCAGCACCCGGTGCTCCGGCAGGTCGATCGCGTCGGGGCCGATGCCGGCGTACGGGTCCGCGTCCCCGTCGAGCTCGCCCGTGCGCAGCCGCAGCTCCAGCAGGCGCAGCGCGGCGGTGTCGACGTCGTCCTGGGTCAGCAGCCCGGCCGCCAGCGCCGCGCGCAGCCGGTCCAGCGTGAGCGACGGGTCGGTGTCGTTGTCCGTGAACGAGTCCAGGCCCGCACGCACGGCCGCGGCGTGCGCCTCCGCGTGGGAGGCGAACGCCCGCTGGACGGTGACCAGGAAGGTGGGCGCGCCGGCGTCCGACACCACGGCCACCGACCCGGGAGCCCACGAGCGCAGCTCGGCCAGCAGGTCGCCCGACGTGTGTGCCGGAACCCCGTTGACCAGGTTGTACGACGGCATCACGGCGCCGGCGACGCCTGCCTCGACCGGCCCGCGGTAGGCGGGCAGCTCGTACTCGTGCAGGGTGCGCTCGGACAGGTTCGACGACGTCGCCGAGCGGTCCGTCTCGTTGCCGTACCCGAGGAAGTGCTTGAGTGCCGGGACCGTCTTCCACACGGTCGGGTGGTCCCCGCGCAGCCCTGCGCAGTACGCCGTCGCGAGCTGGGAGACGAGCCGCGGCTCCTCGCTGTACCCCTCCTCGCCGCGGCCCCAGGCGGGGTGCCGCAGCGGGTTCACGACGGGCGCCCAGACGTTCAGGGAGACCGCCGGGTCCGCGGCGTGCTTGGCCCGCAGCTCGGTGGCGACCAGGTCGCCGAGGCGGCGCAGCAGGTCGGTGTCCCACGTGGCCCCCAGCCCCACGGGCTGGGGCAGCACGGTGGCGCGGCCGAGCCACGCGACGCCGTGCAGCGCCTCGGCGCCCGTGTGGAAGGGGGCGAGGCCGAGCCGCTCGATCGCGGGCTGGTGCTGGTGCAGCAGGCTCAGCCGTTCGTCGGGCGTGAGGCGGTCCAGCAGGTCGCGGGCCCGGTCGGTGAGCTGCGCGGCGGGGTCGCGGAAGAGGGGCTGCGTCTGGTTCGGCACGTCGTCGTGCTCCCTTGGCGTCGGGGTCGTACTGGCGGTCTGCGTCCGGTCGAAGAGTAGGCCCAGTCCTCGAAACGGTTCAATGGTCAATTGCCCAATTCAGGGCGAATCATTGCCTCGACTTCTGCGTCTGCCCTACTGTTCTGCCAACGATGTAGGTCGAAGCGCTTCGACGTCGAAGCGTCGAAGCCTCCGTCGTGTCCGGGCACACAGACGTGCCGCGCTGTCCACAAAGGAGTGAAGAGCCATGACAGCACCCCACCTGACCGGCGGGCTCAGCCGCCGGTCGTTCCTCGGCTTCCTCGCGGTCGGCGCCGGCGTCGTCGGCGTCCCGTCCCTGCTCACCGCCTGCACCACCGGCGCCGCGGGTCCCGCGCAGGGCGGCGCCACCGTGAGCTCGGGCGTGCTGCCCACCTACGTGCCGGTCGAGTACGTCAAGCCCGACTTCCCGTCGGTCAACGGCTCCACCGCCGGTTACGCCTCGATCCCTGACGAGCTGGTCACGGCCTTCGAGACGCCGCCCGGCTCGGGCGGTGCCTACACCGCGATGACGCCACTGTGGAGCGCCATCCCCAAGACGTCGGGCAACCCCTACTTCGACGCGGTGAGCGAGGCGATGGGTACCACCGTCGAGTTCCAGATCTCCGACGGCAACACCTACGGCGACAAGCTCGCGGCCGTGCTCGCGTCGGCGAAGGACGTGCCGGACTGGGTCTGCGTGCCCACCTGGAACTTCCCGCCGCGGTTCGCGCAGGCCGTCGACGCCCTCTTCGAGGACCTCACGCCGTACCTGTCCGGCGACAACGTCAAGAAGTACAAGAACCTCGCCAACATCCCCACGGACGCCTGGCGCTACGGCGTCTTCAACGACAAGCTCTACGGCCTGCCGTTCCCGGGGGAGCTGGTCCACCTGGCGACGTTCTACCGGGCCGACCTCTTCGCCGAGCTCGGCATCACCGAGCAGCCGCGGGACGCCGACGAGTTCATCGAGCTCGCCAAGGAGCTGACCGACCCGGGCAAGAAGCGCTGGGGCTCGGCCGACCAGTGGATCACGGCGAACATGATGTTCGCGGTGCCCCCGGAGAAGGGCTGGAAGCTGGCCGACGACGGCTCGCTGGTCAGCCGCGTCGAGTCCGAGGAGTACCGGGCGGCGCTGGACTGGCAGGCCCGGCTGTACAAGTCGGGCGCGGTGCACCCGACGGCCGTGGCCGACAAGCCCGAGGAGATGAAGCCGCTGTTCGAGGCGGGCGAGATCCTGATCGTCAACGACGGTGTGGGCGGCTGGCACGAGTCCCTGGGCCGGGTGCTGCCGAGCAACCCGGACTTCGACCCGCGGCCGTTCGACCCGATCGCCCACGACGGCGGCACGCCCCGGATCTGGAAGGGCGCCCCGGCGGACATGTTCTCGTTCCTGAAGAAGCGGGACGACAAGGCGCAGATCGAGGAGCTCCTCGCCGCCGCCGACTTCCTCGCCTCCCCGTTCGGCACCACGGAGTTCCAGCTCGTCAACTTCGGCGTCGAGGGTGAGCACTACGAGATCGACGGCGACGGTCTGCCCCGGGCGACGGACGCCGCGGCCGACGACGTGGCGCCGTCGTACATCTTCCTCGTGGACCCGCCGAAGGTGAACGCGCAGGTGCAGTTCGAGGGCTACGTCGAGGCCTACTGCACGTGGATGGCCGCCGCCTCCGAGTACGTCGAGGAGCCCGCCTTCTACGGCAAGCAGATCACGGAGCCGTCGCAGTTCGCGTCGCTCGGCACGCCGTTCGTGGACCTGGAGAAGGACATCGCGCGCGGGCGCAAGACCCTCGCGGACCTGGACGACGCCGTGGAGACGTGGCGCAGCACCGGCGGTGAGGAGCTGCGGGCGTTCTACCAGGGCATCCTGGACGAGCAGTGAGCACCGGACTGAGCGCCCCGAGCTCGCCCGCGGACAGCCCGGCGGAGAGCCCGCCGGCGGCCGCGCCGCCCCGGCGCAGGATCCCCTGGACCGTCCGGGCGCGGCGCGACCGGACGCTGCTGATCATGGTGGCCCCGGCCGTGCTGCTGCTGGCCGTGTTCGCCTACGTGCCGATGCTCGGCAACGTGGTGGCCTGGCAGGACTACTCGCCGTACGTCGGCATCCGGGAGAGCCCGTTCATCGGGTGGGCCAACTTCGCACGCGTGCTGACGAACCCGCTGTTCCTCGACGCCGTGGCGAACACGCTGGTCATCACCGCGGTCCAGCTCGTGTTCTTCTTCCCGGTACCGATCGTGCTCGCGCTGCTCCTGAACAGCGTGCTGTCACCGGGGCTGCGCACGACCATCCAGTCGATCGTGTACCTGCCACACTTCTTCTCCTGGGTGATCGTCGTGACGATCTTCCAGCAGATCTTCGGCGGGGCCGGGATGGTGGCGAGCCGGCTGCGGGAGGCGGGGTACACGGGCTTCGACCTGATGACCAACCCCGACACGTTCCTGCTGCTGCTCACCGCGCAGTCCGTCTGGAAGGACGCGGGCTGGGGCATCATCATCTTCCTCGCGGCGCTGGCCACCGTGGACCCCCAGCTCTACGAGGCGTCGGTGGTCGACGGCGCGGGCCGGTGGCGGCGGATGTGGCACGTGACCCTGCCCGCGCTGCGGCCGGTGATCATCCTGCTGCTGATCCTGCGGCTGGGCGACGCGCTCACCGTCGGGTTCGAGCAGCTCATCCTCCAGCGCGGTGCCGTCGGCACCGACGTCGCGGAGGTGCTCGACACGTTCGTGTACTACCAGGGCGTCGTGAACGGCGACTGGGCCTTCGCGGCGGCCGCGGGGCTCGTCAAGGGCCTGGTGTCGCTCGCCCTGGTGCTCGGGGCCAACAAGCTCGCCCACCTGGTGGGCGAGGCGGGGGTGTATCAGCGCGCATGAGTGCCGAGACCGACAACGAGAACGAGATCCGGACGACGCCGAGGCCGGCGCGGCCGGCGCCGTCGTCCACCCCACCCGGACCGGGCCGAGCCCGGCAGCCGGCGAGCGGCCCGAGCCGGTACCGCGCCCTGCTGCGCGGCCGGAACCGACCGGTCTGGGAGGAGGACCCCAACCCGCTGGGGCTCCTGGTCAAGGGGGCGGCGCTACTGCTCATCGTGGCCACGGTCGTCTATCCCCTGTACACGGTGGTGCTCACCAGCCTGTCGACCCAGGCGGACATCACCCGGTCCGGCGGCCTGGTCACGGTGCCGGGCGGCCTGACGTTCGCGGCCTACGAGCAGATCCTGTCCGGCGGGATCGTCACACGGGCCACGGTCGTGAGCATCGGCATCACCGTCGTCGGCACCGTCCTCTCGACCACGGTGTCCGTGCTGGCCGCGTACGGCCTGAGCCGGCCGGGCTCCTTCGCCCACCGGCCCATCCTGTTCGTCTTCCTCATCACCATGTTCTTCGGCGCGGGGATGATCCCGACGTACCTGCTGGTGAGCAACCTGGGGCTGATCGACAGCTACTGGTCGCTCATCCTCCCCGGAGCCGTGAGCGCGTTCAACGTGCTCATCCTGCGGGCGTTCTTCATGGGCATCGACCGGTCCATCACGGACGCGGCCAAGATCGACGGCGCGGGGGACTGGCGCATCCTCGGGCAGATCGTGCTGCCCATGTCCAAGGCCGTGGTGGCGGTGGTCGCGCTGTTCTACGGCGTCGGCTACTGGAACGCGTTCTTCAACGCCATGCTCTACATCAACGACAACGCGAAGTGGCCGCTGCAGCTCGTGCTGCGGTCCTACGTGCTGCAGGGCGTGACGCTGCCGGGCAGCGGCGTCGGCCAGGTCGACGTGGCCGACGGCGCCGTGACCGGCCTGCCGGTCAAGATGGCCGTGATGGTGCTGGCGATCGTGCCGATCCTGGTCGTGTACCCGCTGGTGCAGCGGCACTTCACGAAGGGCGTGATCTTCGGCGCCATCAAGGGATGAGCGGCGGCCCGCTCCCGCCGTCAGCCGTCCTCGGCGGCGGGACCGGGTGCCGAGCTCTCGCGTTCGGTCAGCACGGGGGCGAGCAGCCGGGTCTCGGACGGCTGCTCGCTCTCGAGGCGCGCCATCACCATGTCCACGGCCACCTTGCCGATGCCCTCGGCGGGCAGGTCGATGCTGGTCATCGGGATGCGCTGGGACAGCGCGACGTCGGTGGGGCAGACCGCGACCACCGACATGTCCCGGCCGACCACCAGGCCACGCTCGGTCAGCCGGGACAGCACGTGGGGGAGCGCGCCCTCGTTGTGCACCACGATGCCCGTCGTGTCCGGGGCGGTGGCCAGCAGGGTGTCCACGGCGGTCGAGGCGCCCGACGGCGACGAGTCGCACGCCTCCACCTTGACCGTCACGCCGGAGCTGCGGGCCTGTTCGCGCAGGCCCCGCATCATCCGCTCGGCGTAGGAGGTGTGCCGCCGCAGCACCTCGGGCGGCGAGCCGATGAGCGCCACGTCGGTGTGGCCCGTCTGCGCGAGGTGTCGCACGGCGAGCCGGCCCGCGGCCTCGAAGTCGAGGTCCACGCAGCTCAGCCCCTCCGGGTCCTGAGGCAGGCCGATGAGCACCGTCGGCTGCTTGGCGGCGGCCACCAGGGGCACGCGCGGGTCGTCGGCCTCGATGTCCATCATGACCAGCGCGTCCACCATCGAGCCGCCGGTCACGCGGTCCAGGCCGCTCACGTCGTCCTGGGTCAGCAGCAGCACGTCGTGGTCGAAGTCGCGCGCCCGGGTGACCACGCCCGCCACGAACTGCATGATGACCGGCACGTTCACGCCCACGCGGAGCGGCGCCATCAGCGCGATGACGTTGGTGCGCGCGGACGCCAGCGCCCGGGCGCCGGCGTGGGGGCGGTAGCCGAGCTTCTCGATCGCGCGCTCCACCCGTGCCCGGGTGGGTGCGGAGATGGGGCGCTTGCCGGACAGCACGTAGGACACGGTCGAGGTCGACACCCCCGCCGTCCTCGCGACGTCGTCGATCGTAGCCACGGTGCTCCCTTCGGATCGGTGCCGGTGCAGGTAGCGCGCGGTGCCGGCACACCAGTGTGCCGCATGATGGGGAAGCGCTTCGACAGAAGAGTAGCGTTTCGCGCCGAAAGTGCCACTGGACATCTGTGAGAGTCTAGGTTTAGCGTGTTGAAACGCTTCGACGATCCGGACGCAGCAGTCCGACGTGGACCCAAGGAGATGCAATGAGGCACAAGCGGACGATGACGGTCGTGGCGGCGGCGATGGCCGGCGCCATGGCACTGGCCGGGTGCACCGGCCAGGGCGGCGGCGGTGGCGACACCGACGACAGCACGCTCACCATCTGGCACTACGAGAACGAGGACTCGGCCATGGGCAAGGCCTGGGCCAAGGCCATCGAGATCTTCGAGGAGGAGAACCCGGACGTCACGGTCGACGTCGAGAAGCAGACGTTCGAGCAGATCCAGAAGAACGCCAAGATCGTGCTCACGGGCGACGACGTGCCCGACGTCATGGAGTTCAACAAGGGCAACGCGACCGCGGGCCAGCTCGCGGCCCAGGGCCTGCTGACCCCGCTGACCGACGCGGCCACCGAGCGCGGCTGGGACGAGAAGCTGTCCGGCTCGCTCGCGACCACCGCGACGTACGACGAGCAGGGCCTCATGGGCTCCGGCGAGTGGTACGGCGTGCCGAACTACGGCGAGTTCGTGGGCGTCTACTACAACAAGGAGATGCTGGCCGACCTCGGTCTGGAGGTGCCGACCACGCTCGACGAGTTCGAGGACGTGCTGGCCGCCTTCAAGAAGGAGGGCATCACGCCGCTCGCCGAGGCCGGCGCCGAGTACCCGCTGGGCCAGCTCTGGTACGAGCTCGTGCTCGCGTACGGCGACCGCCAGCTCGTGGACGACTACCAGCTCTTCGCGAACGACGTCGACTTCCACAACGACGCGATGACCCAGGCCACCGAGAAGCTCGACGAGTGGATCGACAAGGGCTACATCGCCTCCGACTCCGCGGCCCTGACCGCCGAGGACATGGGCGTCTCGTTCATCGACGGCACCTACCCGCTCATGGTCAGCGGCTCCTGGTGGTTCGGCCGCCTCGTGGCCGAGACCAAGGCGGACTGGGGCCAGTTCAACTTCCCGGGCAACACGCTGCACACCGGCTCGTCGGGCAACCTCTGGGTGGTCCCGGCCAACGCCGACTCGCCGAGCCTGGCCGAGGAGTTCATCGACATCACGCTGCGCCCCGAGGTGCAGGACGTGCTGGCCACCGAGGGCGGCCTGCCCGTGGCCGGCGACCCGTCCGTGATCGAGGACGAGCGCACGCGCGAGCTCACCGAGAACTTCCAGGCGATCCTCGACGAGGACGGCCTGGCGTACTACCCCGACTGGCCCGTGGCCGGCTACTACGACGTGATCGTCAGCGAGCTGCAGTCCCTGGTCAACCGGTCCAAGACGCCGGCCGAGGTGCTGGACGGGCTGCAGAGCTCGTACGACGAGGGCAAGGCCGACCTGCTCGATGGCTGACACCGCCGTGACCGACCGGCGCGCACGGGCGGACCAGCGCCCGCGCGCGCCGCGCGGAACGCGCCGTCGTCGGGCGCAGTGGGTGGCGTACCTGCCCTACCTGCTGCCCGGCGCGGTCGCGTTCGTCGTGGTCATCGGCTACCCGCTGGTGACCAACGTGTACTTCAGCCTGTTCAAGTGGCGCGGCGGCATGGCGCCGCTGCGCTGGAACGGGCTGGGCAACTACGTGGACCTGCTGGGCGACGACAAGTTCTGGACGTCGTTCGGCAACTCCCTGGCGATGATCGTCGCGATGGTGCTGGTGCCCACGCTGCTGGGCCTGGTGCTGGCCGCGGTGCTGTTCGACTACCTCGGACGGCGGTTCGGTGAGCGCGTCTCGTCGGTGCTGCGGGCCACGTACTACCTGCCCCAGATCCTGCCCGTCGCCGTGGCGGGCGTGCTGTGGAACTGGATCCTGAACTCCCAGACGGGTGCGCTCAACGTGATCCTGCGGGGCGTCGGCATCGAGTCGCCGCCGAACTGGCTGGGCGACCCCACGACGGCGCTGCCGTCGGTGATGCTCGTGCTGATCTGGGTCCAGATGGGCTACCCCGTGGTCATCTTCATGGCGGCGCTCCAGCGCGTGGACCCCGAGCTGTACGAGGCGGCCGAGCTCGACGGCGCCGGCTGGTGGGACCGGTTCCGGGCCATCACCGTTCCCCAGATCCGCCCCGAGACGTTCGTGGTGACGCTGACCTGCACCGTGGCGGCCCTGAAGGTGTTCGGGCCCATCTACGTGCTGACGCGCGGCGGCCCCGAGAGCTCGACCCTGGTGCCCAGCTACTACTCGTACCTGAACTTCTTCGACAAGTCCCAGGTCGGCTACGGGTCCGCGATCGCCACGGTGCTCACGCTCGTGATCGTCGCCGTGGCCCTGATCATCCTCGGCCTGCAGAACCGGGCCGAACGACGTGAGAGGGAGGGGGTCTGACATGGCCGTCGCCACAGACCTGCGACCCGCCGCCCGATCGGCCCGGGCGCGGGCCGCCGCGATCGACTCGCGCTACCGCCGCGGGGCGGGCCGCTGGCTCGTGCTGGCCGCCGCCGTCCTGGTGGGCCTCGCGGTGCTCGCGCCGTTCGGGATCATGCTGCTCAACGCGTTCAAGTCGCCGCAGGACTACGCGGCCAACGGGCCGCTGTCCCTGCCGTCCGGCCTGTACCTCGACGGTGTGGTGGCCTTCTGGGAGCGCACCGACTTCCCGGTCAAGCTGTGGAACTCGGTGTTCATCTCGGCCGTCGTGGCAGTACTGGGCGCGCTCCTGTCGCTGCTGAACGCGTACGCGATCGGCATCGGCCGCGTGAAGGGGCGGCTGTGGATCGTCGCCCTGTTCCTGCTGGCGAACATGCTGCCGCAGGAGGCGCTGATCTACCCGCTGTTCACCATGGCGCAGTCGGTGGGCCTGTCGAACTCGCAGTGGTCGGTGATCATCATCTTCACCGTCATCCAGTCGGCGTTCGGCACGTACCTGCTGTCGTCCGTGCTCGGCACGTTCCCGCCCGCGCTGCTGGAGGCGGCTGCCCTGGACGGCGCGAGCCGCTGGCGCATCCTCTGGCAGGTCGTGTTCCCGATCGTGCGGCCCACGCTCTCGGTGCTGATGATCTTCTTCTTCATCTGGACCTGGAACGAGTTCTTCATCCCGCTGGTCATGCTGACCAGCAACGACACCCAGACCATCCCCATCGCCCTGGCCTCCCTGCAGGGCGACCGGATGATGGACGCGCCCACGATCAACGCGGGCTCGCTCGTGTCGCTGGTGCCAGCCGTCATCTTCTTCCTGATCTTCCAGCGCACCCTGACCCGGGGCGTGACCGCCGGGGCGGTCAAGTGACCGCGTCCCCCACCGCCGAGAGGTACCAGCCATGAGATTCACCGACGGCTACTGGCAGCTGCGTCCCGGCGTGGACGTGCTCCGCCCCCGCGACATCGACTCGGTCGAGGCCGGCGACGAGACCCTGACCGTGTACGCCCCGACCGCGGCGATCACCAAGCGTGGCGACACCCTGAACCGCCCCGTCGTGACCGTCACGTTCGACGCCCCGGCGGACGACGTCATCGGCGTGCGCATCGAGCACCACCAGGGTCGCCGCGACCCCGGCCCGCACTTCGCGGTCAACCGGGAGCCGGGGGTGGTCAAGGTGGTGGCGCCCGCCGCTCCGGGTGAGGGTCCCGCCGAGCTGACGTCGGGCGGTCTCACGGCCCGTGTCTCGACCGACGGCGAGTGGCAGGTCGACTTCGTGGCCGGCGGCACGGTGCTCACCACCTCCTCGGCGCGCAGCGTCGGGCTGGCGAGCACGCCCGAGGGCGACTTCGTGCACGAGCAGCTCGGGCTCTCCGTGGGCGAGCACGTCTACGGGCTGGGCGAGCGGTTCGGCGCGTTCGTCAAGAACGGCCAGAGCGTCGACGTCTGGAACGAGGACGGCGGCACCGCGAGCGAGCAGGCGTACAAGAACGTCCCGTTCTACCTGACCGACCGGGGCTACGGCGTGTTCGTGGCCCACCCCGAGAAGGTCTCGTTCGAGGTCGGCTCCGAGGTGGTCAGCCGCACCCAGTTCTCCGTGCCGGGGCAGTCGCTGCAGTACTACGTGATCCACGGGCCGACGCCGGCGGAGATCCTGCGCCGGTACACGGCGCTGACGGGGCGGCCCGCCGTCGTCCCCGCCTGGTCGTACGGCCTGTGGCTGTCCACGTCGTTCACCACGGACTACTCCGAGTCCACGGTCATGAGCTTCGTCGACGGCATGGCCGAGCGGGACATCCCGCTGTCGGTGTTCCACTTCGACTGCTTCTGGATGCGGCAGTTCCACTGGTGTGACTTCGTGTGGGACCCGGCCACGTTCCCGGACCCCGAGGGCATGCTCGCGCGACTGCACGAGCGCGGCCTGAAGGTCTGCGTCTGGATCAACCCGTACATCGCCCAGCGCTCCCACCTGTTCCAGGAGGGCGCGGAGAAGGGCTACCTGGTGACCACGGCCGACGGCGACGTCTGGCAGTGGGACAAGTGGCAGGCCGGCATGGCGCTGGTCGACTTCACCAACCCCGAGGCCGCCGCCTGGTACCAGGACAAGCTGCGCGTGCTGCTGGACCAGGGCGTGGACTGCTTCAAGACGGACTTCGGGGAGCGCATCCCGACCGACGTCGTCTGGCACGACGGGTCCGACCCGCAGCGCATGCACAACTTCTACGCCTCCCTGTACAACAAGACGGTCTTCGACCTGCTCGAGGAGGAGCGCGGCACGGGCGAGGCCGTGCTGTTCGCCCGCTCCGCCACGGCGGGCACCCAGGCCTTCCCGGTGCACTGGGGCGGCGACTGCGAGTCCACGTTCGTGTCCATGGCCGAGTCGCTGCGCGGCGGCCTGTCGCTGTCGCTGTCCGGGTTCGGCTACTGGAGCCACGACATCGGCGGCTTCGAGGGCACGCCCGACCCGGCCGTCTTCAAGCGGTGGACGGCGTTCGGCCTGCTGTCCTCGCACTCCCGCCTGCACGGGTCGAGCTCGTACCGCGTGCCGTGGGCGTTCGACGACGAGGCCGTCGACGTGACGCGCAAGTTCACCCGGCTGAAGATGCGGCTCATGCCGTACCTCGGCAGGGCCGGCGCCGACGCCGCCGGAGCGGGGCTCCCCGTGATGCGGCCGATGGTGCTGGAGTTCCCGTCCGACCGGAGCGCCGCCCCCGTGGACACGCAGTACATGCTGGGGCCGTCGTTGCTGGTCGCGCCCGTGTTCGGCGAGTCCCGCGCGGACTACTACCTGCCTGAGGGGGAGTGGACGCGCCTGCCGGAGGTGGCGGCGTCCGACCTGGCCCCGACCGTCTCCGGGTCCCGCTGGGTCACGGAGGAGCACGGGTTCGACACCCTGCCCGTGCTGGTGCGGCCCGGCACCGTGCTGCCCGTCGGCGCGCGCGACGACCGGCCTGACTACGCGTGGGCCGAGGGCGTGACGTTACGCTGCACCCGTCTGCCCGAAGGGTTCGACGAAGAGATCCTGGTCCCCGGTGGCACCGGCGCCCCGGCGACGTTCCGTGTGCGGTACGAGTCCGGCGTCGTGCACGTGACCAGTGCTGACGCTCCTGGCGAATGGAGCGTCGAGAACGAAGGCAAGACCGTTCGGGCCACCGGCCCGGGAGAGGTGGCACTGTGAGTGCACGGAAGTTCCCCACGGATTTCCTCTGGGGATCGGCGACCGCGTCGTACCAGATCGAAGGAGGCGCGACCGAGGGCGGGCGTGGCCCGTCCATCTGGGACACGTTCTCGCACACGCCGGGCCGGACATTGAACGGTGACACGGGTGACGTCGCCGACGACCACTTCCACCGCTGGCAGGAGGACGTCGAGCACATCAAGAACCTGGGCCTGGGCGCCTACCGGTTCTCGATCGCGTGGCCGCGGGTGCAGCCGGGGGGCTCCGGCGAGTTCAACGCCGAGGGGATCCGGTTCTACTCGGACCTCGTGGACGGCCTGATCGCCGCGGGCGTCAAGCCCGTCGTCACGCTCTACCACTGGGACCTGCCGCAGGAGCTGGAGGACGCCGGCGGCTGGACCAACCGCGAGACCGCCTACGCGTTCGCGCGGTACGCCCGCAAGATGGCCGAGGAGCTCGGCGACCGCATCGACGTCTGGACCACGCTCAACGAGCCGTGGTGCACGGCCTACCTGGGCTACGGCTCCGGCGTGCACGCCCCGGGCCGCACCGAGTCCCTGGCCGCGCTGCAGGCGGTGCATCACCTCAACCTGGCGCACGGCCTCGCCGTCCAGCAGATCCGCGAGGTGCTCGGTGACACCGCCAAGACGTCGATCACGCTGAACCTGCACGTGTTCCGGCCGGACGACCCGGCGTCCGCGGTGGACCAGGGCGCCGTCCGCAAGGTGGACGCGCTGGCCAACCGGGCCTTCCTCGGGCCGGTCCTGGAGGGCGCCTACCCCGCGGACCTGCTGGAGAACACCGCCTCGGTGACCGACTGGTCGTTCGTGCAGGACGGCGACCTGGAGGTCATCGCGCAGCCGCTCGACGTCCTGGGCGTCAACTACTACTCGACGGCGCGCGTGCGGCACTTCTCCGGCGAGGGGGAGCGGCAGCAGGCCGACGGACACAAGGACTCCGCGGGCACGCCGTGGATCGCGGCCGACGACGTCGAGTTCCTGCCGCAGCCCGGCCCGTACACCGCCATGGGCTGGAACATCGAGCCGGCCGGCCTCACGGACCTGCTGGTCTCGCTGCGCGACAGCTACCCCGACCAGCCGCTCATGGTCACCGAGAACGGCGCCGCCTTCGCGGACACCGTCGTGGTCGAGGACGGCGTGGCGCGCGTGCACGACGTCGAGCGCGTCTCGTACCTGCACGACCACGTCGAGGCCCTGGGCCTCGCCCGGGACCAGGGCGTGGACGTGCGCGGGTACTTCGCGTGGTCGCTGCTCGACAACTTCGAGTGGGCCTACGGGTACGACCGCCGCTTCGGCATCATCCGCGTCGACTACGAGACGCTGGAGCGCACGTGGAAGGACTCGGCGCACTGGTACCGCCGCCTGGCCACGACCAACACGCTCCCCGGTACGGACGAGGTGACCCCGGCCTGACGTCCTGCCGGCGCCGCCGCGCCGGGGCTGGTGAACGTAGGGATCGTCGTCGCATGCGCCCTCATGCGACGACGATCCCTACGTTCGTCTCCGACGAGCACGGGCGCCGCCGATGGCGGAGGCGGCGACGGTATACCTTCTGCGCATGAACGAGCTCGGTGACGTCCTGGCCGGCCTGCTGGAGCGGACGCGCGCGGCCCGTCGCGTGCCCGCCCTCTCCGCGGCCGTGGGCCGCGGCGGCGAGGTGGTGTGGGCGCAGGTGGCAGCGGCCCCGTGGGCCGGCGGTTCCGGGGCGGACGGCGCGACGGCGGGCGGCCCGACGACGGAGCACGCCTTCCGCATCGGGTCCGTCACCAAGCCGATGGTCGCGGTGGCCGTGCTCCGCCTGGTGGCCGACGGCGCCGTGGCGCTCGGGGACCCGATCGGGCGGCACCTGCCGGACGCCCCGGCCCCGGACGCCACGATCCGGCACCTGCTGACGCACACGAGCGGCCTGCAGGCCGAGTTCCCGGGCCCGTGGTGGGAGCGGCACGGCGGGCCGACGTGGGAGGAGCTGACCGCCTCCGGCGTCGAGCAGCTCTGGGACCCGGGCGAGCGGTACCACTACAGCAACCCCGGGTTCGCGGTGCTGGGCCGCCTGGTCGAGGTGGTCCGGGGCGGCGCGTGGGACAAGGTGCTCCGCGACGAGCTGTGGGAGCCGCTGGGCATGACCGCCACCGGCCGGGTGCCCGTGGGACCCCACGTCGACGGCTACGCCGTGCACCCGGATGCCGACCTGGTGCACCGCGAGCCGGTCCCCGACTACCGCGCGGCGGGCCCGGCGGGCGAGGTGTGGTCCACGCCGTCGGACCTGGTGCGGTTCGGGATGTGGCTGGTCGGCCGCGAGGCGGACCGGGACGCCGGCGAGGCCGTGCTCCCGCTGGAGCTGCGCCGGCACCTGGCGGTCCCGCGCGTGGTGGTCGACGACGCCGGGCCCGCCGGCGGCCCGTGGGCCACCGCGCACGGCCTGGGGGTGCGGGTGCGCCAGGACGGCGCCGTCCGCACAATCGGGCACGGCGGCTCCGTGCCGGGGTTCACCGCCGATCTGCGGGCGGACGTGACGACGGGCGACGTGGTCGCGGTGTGCGGCTCGTCCACCGGAGGTTTCGGCGACGGCACGGCCCTGCTGGGGGCGTTCCAGGGCGACGGGACGCCGCGGGTGCGGCCGGTGCCCGACGAGCTCCGCACGGCGCGGCAGACGGGTCCGGACGGGCTCGTGCCGGCCGGGCTCGCCGGCACCTGGTACTGGGGGCCGGTCCCGTTCGACGTGCGCGTCGACGCGGCGGGGCGGGTCGACCTGCGGTCCCGGAACAGCGGGGGCCGCGGCACGCTCTTCGACGTCGTGCACGGAGAGCTTCGTGGCGTCGACGGCGGGTACTGGCTGGGCGAGCGGCTCCGGGTGGTCGAGGCGGACGGCGCGCCCGTCGCGCTGGACGTCGGCACCTTCCACTTCACGCGAGCCCCGTACGACCCCGGTACCGCCGTGCCCGGCGGCGTCGACGCGGCCGGCTGGCACCGCCCCGGCCCGACCGCGTAGCTACCCCCGCGGCGAGGTATTCCCGGTCGAGGCTGTCGGTCGTGTGGCGAGCCCGACAAACTCCGTCTCGGTGACACGCCGAAGGGGCGCGACACGCCGTTGACTCAGATTTTTTTCGGGCCCCGAGAGGCCGTCGAGGTGCCCGTTCGGGCGGCCCCGACGGCTCCCCCGACGACGCCCCGGGAACCCGTGCGCGCGGCCTCCCTGGCGGTGTCAGAGGCTCGTGGCAGCATGGTCCATGAGCGTCACGAGCGTTCCCGGCGTAGTGCCTACCACGTCCCGAACCACTACATGTCGTGACCGAGCGAGTGTCAGACCCTAGGTGTAGTGTTTGGTGCAGCGGGAGACGCACACCCGCGAACAAAGCACACCGACGTAAGTTCACGGGTGTTCTTCGAGGTCAGAGGAGGCGGACATGAGCGTCACGGTCTACAGCAAGCCGGCATGCGTCCAGTGCGACGCGACGTACCGGGCACTGGATCGCAAGGGTGTCGAGTACACGGTCGTCGACATCACGCAGGACGCTGAGGCGCTGGAGATGGTCCGCGGCCTCGGTTACCTCCAGGCACCGGTCGTGGTGGCCGGTGACACCCACTGGTCGGGCTTTCGCCCTGACCAGATCAGCGCGGTCGCCGCGCTTCAGGCCGCTTCGGCCTGACCCGCACCACCGCTACGTCGGCAAGGAGGCGTGACGTGGGCTCTCTCGTCTACTTCTCCAGCGTGTCCGAGAACACGCACAGATTCGTCGAGAAGCTCGCTCTCGAAGAGCTGGGGATGTCCGTGCACCGGATCCCGCTCCGCCCGGCCGACGGGTTCCTGCGCGTGGACGAGCCCTACGTCCTCATGGCCCCCACCTACGGTGGCGGCAACGAGGGCGGGGCCGTCCCGCGGCAGGTGAGGAAGTTCCTCAACGACGAACACAACCGGTCGCTCATCCGCGGCGTCATCGCCGCGGGGAACACCAACTTCGGGGCTGCGTACTGCATCACCGGCGACATCATCTCGGCGAAGTGTGATGTCCCGTACCTGTACGCCTTCGAGCTTCTGGGAACGGCGCAGGACGTCACGCGCGTCCGCAACGGATTGGGACGATTTTGGCAGCAACAACCACTGAGCCTCTCAGCCTGACTGAGATCCCCCTGGAGTCTCTCCAGATGGATTATCACGCGCTCAACGCCATGCTGAACCTGTACGGACCGGACGGAAAGATCCAGTTCGAGAAGGACCGCGAGGCGGCCCGCCAGTACTTCCTGCAGCACGTGAACCCGAACACCGTCGAGTTCGACACCCTCGAGGCGAAGCTCGAGCACCTCGTCGAGGCCAAGTACTACGACCCGACCGTGCTGGCCAAGTACTCGGGCTCGTTCGTCAAGGAGCTGTTCCAGCTCGCGTACTCCAAGAAGTTCCGTTTCGAGACGTTCCTGGGCGCGTTCAAGTACTACACCTCGTACACGCTGAAGACGTTCGACGGCAAGAAGTACCTGGAGCGCTTCGAGGACCGCGTCGCCATGGTCGCGCTCGGCCTCGCCGACGGCCACGAGCAGACGGCACGCGACATCGTCGAGGAGGTCATCTCCGGGCGGTTCCAGCCCGCGACGCCGACCTTCCTCAACGTCGGCAAGGCGCAGCGCGGCGAGCCCGTGTCCTGCTTCCTGCTGCGCATCGAGGACAACATGGAGTCGATCGCGCGCGGCATCAACTCCGCGCTGCAGCTCTCCAAGCGCGGCGGTGGCGTGGCCCTGCTCCTGAGCAACATCCGCGAGCACGGCGCACCGATCAAGCACATCGAGAACCAGTCCTCGGGCGTCATCCCCGTGATGAAGCTCCTGGAGGACTCCTTCTCCTACGCGAACCAGCTCGGCGCGCGTCAGGGCGCCGGTGCCGTGTACCTGCACGCGCACCACCCCGACATCATGCGGTTCCTCGACACCAAGCGGGAGAACGCGGACGAGAAGATCCGCATCAAGACCCTCTCGCTCGGCGTGGTCATCCCGGACATCACGTTCGAGCTGGCCAAGAAGAACGCCGACATGCACCTGTTCAGCCCGTACGACGTCGAGCGGGTCTACGGCAAGCCGTTCGCCGACATCTCCATCTCGGAGAAGTACGACGAGCTCGTCGCCGACGACCGCATCCGCAAGACCACGATCAGCGCGCGCGACTTCTTCCAGACGCTCGCGGAGCTGCAGTTCGAGTCCGGGTACCCGTACATCATGTTCGAGGACACGGTGAACAAGGCGAACCCGATCAAGGGCCGCATCACCCACTCGAACCTGTGCTCCGAGATCCTGCAGGTCTCCACCCCGTCGACGTTCAACGAGGACCTCTCGTACGACGAGGTCGGCCGCGACATCTCCTGCAACCTGGGCTCGCTGAACATCGCCAAGGCGATGGACTCGCCGAACTTCGGCCGCACCATCGACACCGCGATCCGCGCGCTGACCGCGGTCAGCGACCAGACCTCGATCGAGTCCGTCCCGTCGATCAAGCTGGCCAACGAGCGTGGCCACGCGATCGGCCTGGGCCAGATGAACCTGCACGGCTACCTCGCCCGGGAGCGCATCTACTACGGCTCCGAGGAGGGCATCGACTTCACGAACATCTACTTCTACACCGTGGCCTACCACGCGATCGCGGCGTCCAACCGCCTGTCGATCGAGCGGAAGCAGAAGTTCGGCGGGTTCGAGGACTCCAAGTACGCCACGGGCGAGTACTTCGACAAGTACGTCGAGCAGGAGTGGAAGCCGGCCACGGAGCGGGTCACGCGCCTGTTCGCCGACGCCGGCGTGTCGATCCCGACGCAGGACGACTGGCGCGCGCTCAAGGCCTCGGTCATGGAGCACGGCCTGTACAACCAGAACCTGCAGGCCGTGCCGCCCACGGGGTCGATCAGCTACATCAACAACTCGACGTCGTCGATCCACCCGGTCCCGGCCAAGATCGAGATCCGCAAGGAAGGCAAGCTCGGCCGCGTCTACTACCCGGCGCCGTACATGACGAACGACAACCTGGACTACTACCAGGACGCGTACGAGATCGGCTACGAGAAGATCATCGACACGTACGCCGCGGCGACGCAGCACGTGGACCAGGGCCTCTCGCTGACCCTGTTCTTCCCGGACACGGTGACCACGCGCGACGTCAACAAGGCGCAGATCTACGCGTGGCGCAAGGGCATCAAGACCCTCTACTACATCCGCCTGCGACAGCTCGCCCTGGAGGGTACTGAGGTGGACAACTGCGTCTCCTGCATGCTGTGACGCACGCTCTTCCCCACCAGACCAGCCCCGACCGCAGCCACTGAAGGAACTTCCATGTCACCCACGGGCAAGCTCAAGCTCATCGATCGCGTGACGGCGATCAACTGGAACCGCCTCGAGGACGAGAAGGACCTCGAGGTCTGGGACCGCCTGGTCGGTAACTTCTGGCTGCCCGAGAAGGTGCCGGTGTCCAACGACATCCAGTCGTGGAACACGCTCTCGGAGCACGAGAAGACCATGACGTCGCGGGTGTTCACCGGCCTGACCCTCCTGGACACGATCCAGGGCACGGTCGGCGCCGTGTCGCTCATCCCGGACGCGCTCACCCCGCACGAGGAGGCGGTGTACACCAACATCGCCTTCATGGAGAGCGTGCACGCGAAGAGCTACTCCTCGATCTTCTCCACGCTGCTGTCGACGCCGGAGATCGACGACGCGTTCGAGTGGTCCGAGAGCAACGAGCACCTGCAGAAGAAGGCGGAGATCGTCCTCGACTACTACCGGGGCGACGACCCGCTGAAGCGCAAGGTCGCCTCGACGATGCTCGAGTCGTTCCTGTTCTACTCCGGCTTCTACGCGCCGATGTACTGGTCCTCGCGGGCGAAGCTCACGAACACGGCCGACCTGATCCGCCTCATCATCCGCGACGAGGCCGTGCACGGGTACTACATCGGCTACAAGTACCAGAAGGGCCTCGCCAAGCTGACGCAGCCCGAGCAGGACGACCTCAAGGCGTACACCTTCGACCTGCTGTTCGAGCTGTACGAGAACGAGGTCGAGTACACCGACTCGCTCTACGGCGAGCTGGGGCTGACCGAGGACGTCAAGAAGTTCCTGCGGTACAACGGCAACAAGGCCCTGATGAACCTGGGCTACGAGGCGCTGTTCCCCAAGGAGGACACCGACGTCAACCCCGCGATCCTCGCGGCGCTGTCGCCGAACGCGGACGAGAACCACGACTTCTTCTCGGGGTCGGGCTCGTCGTACGTGATCGGCAAGGCCGTGGAGACCGAGGACGACGACTGGGACTTCTGACCTCGTGTCGGGAACCCGTCGCCCATAGCGGCTGATCAGAGGCCCGGAACCGCAGAACTCTGCGGTTCCGGGCCTCGTTTGTGTGCAGAGTTTCCCCAGGCAGCCAATTCCCGGCTTCTTTCGTTGAGCTCGGGCCCCGCCACGGTTATGTTGCGGACGAACGAAGCACTTCCCTCCAAGCAAGGGATGACACGGATGCGGATCTCGACCCCAGGTCGGCTCGCTCGAAGAATGACGGCTCTCGCCATGGCGGCAACCCTGACCGCCTCGTTGGGAGTTGCCGCGCTGGCAACCACACAATCAGCAAGCGCGGCAGACAGTGCGGTAGAAGAGGTTCCCAGCTACGCGATGGGCATCGTGGGCAGGCCCTGGACGATCGACAAACCCACTCTGTGCGGTCCGGGGATCGGCGACGGCGGCAACCTCATCGAGAACGGACGCACCTACGACGGCAAGTGTCAGGGGGCGGGCCAGGTACCCACGATCACGGGGACCGCGGAGGCACCAGCGCTGACGTTCCGCACGCAGCACGACTACAGGTACCCGGGCGCCGTCCTTGAGAACGCAGAGATGAACACCTGGGTGGGCGCCGACGGCAAGCGGCTCCGGGACCGCACGGAGCTGGCGACGCCGAGGGGAACTCTGCCGTTCCACACCAACGTGTGGGTCGGGTTCGACATCCGCATCCCCGCGGGCGTCGACAGCGTGACCGGTAGCGGGGCGTACGTGATGCAGCTGTGGCAGTGCAACGCGAACCCGATCGGCGGCATCCGCATCCAGTCCGGCGCGGGCAACGGGCACAACCTCCAGTTCGTGCGCCGGGGCGACGACCCGACCGTGAGCGAGGACTACTACAACCCGGCGATGGCGACGACGGACATCGGCACCGACGAGTGGCACTCCTTCGTCATCAAGTACAACGTGGAGGCCTACAGCGCCGGCGGGCCCAAGGGGCTCATCGAGGTCTGGCACCGGAAGGTGGGAGCGACCACCACCGAGACGAAGATCCTCGAGCGGGAGGACTACTACGGTTACCGACCGAACACCACGTGCGACGACGGCGCGGACGACTACTACGACGACTCCTTCCGGATCAAGTACGGGATGTACAAGGACTACCAGCCGGGCGCGACGTTCCGGTCCGACTTCCGGAACGTGCGGATCGGCGCCAGCAAGGCAGAGGTCCAGCCCTACTACCGCGACTGACCGTCGCACCCTTCCCGCGCGAGCGGACCTGAAGTGACAGAACGGCCCGGGACGGCAGCATGCTGCGGTTCCGGGCCGTTCGCGCGGGCGCCCTCCGCGATACGGCTCCGGCCGGCACGTCTGCCGGTGCTCCGTCCCGCTATGGCGACCCGGCGTCGGCGTTGGCCGCGATGAGCGCCGCCTCGACGCGGTTGCGGGCACCCGTGGTGCGCAGGATCGACGTGACGTGCACCTTGACGGTGCCCTCGGCGAGGTGCAGTCGCGCCGCGATCTCCGGGTTCGCCAAGCCCTCGCCCAGCAGGGCCAGCACCTCCTGTTCTCGCTGGGTGAGGCGTTCGAACCGCCTCCTCGCCTCCTGCTGAGCGATGAAGCGCGTGCCCACCCCTGTCTGCAGCAGCCGCCGCGACACCGCGGGCGAGAAGAACGCGCCGCCCGACGCCGCGGCCCGCACCGCGAGCAGCAGCTCGCGAGGGTCGCCCGACTTCAGCACGAACCCGTCGGCGCCCAACCGGACGGCCTCCGCGATGTACTCGTCCTCGCCGAACGTCGTGACCATGAGGCACGGCAGGGCCCCGGCGGTACGCCGGAGCTCCGCCAAGGTCTCCAGGCCGCTCATCGTGCCCATGCGCACGTCGAGGAGCACGACGTCAGGCCGGAGGGTACGCACCGCGGCCAATGCCTCCTCGCCCGAGGAGCCCTGCGCGACGACTCGGATCCCATCGTCGGTCTCGAGGATTCCGGCCAGCCCTGCGCGCACGAGCGGCTCGTCGTCCGCGAGCACGACACGGAGCGGGGCGGCAACGTCCGGGCCGCTCACGACGCGCCGCCGACCACGAGGTCCGTCGATCTCACGCGGTCGCCCGACCAGCAGATCCGGTAGGCGTCCCCGGAGGCGTCCGCGAGCGGGTCGGCCGTGACCGCGTAGTGGTCGCACGCCGGGTCGGCCCGGCGGGGTGGTTCGAGCGTGGCCCGGGGCAGCAGGGGGTCGACGTCGGACCGGGTGTCGCCCACCGCGATGCGGACGAAGTCGGTCGGGTCGAGCAGCGCGCGCCTGGCCGCGAGATGGTCCGCGAGCTGGATCGCACCCGCGACCACGACCAGGGCGGCGGCCGGCACGAGCACCGCGGCCAGCAGCAGCGCCCCGCCACGGCGTCGGGCACGAGTCAGCCCGTCGGTGACCGTATGCGCGCGCAGCAACGACGGTGTCGCGCCCGCGGAGCGAGCGGCCACATCCGTGTCCTCGTGGCGACGGATGGGGCGATCGGCCGCCGGGTGCAGCTCCGCGCGCAGCACGTAGTCGAGCTCGGTCGGCCCGGCCTCGATCGATCCGCCCGCAGCACGGATCTGCCGCCCGAGCGACCGCACCCCGGTGCCCCCACCGGCGTGCGCCTGCTCGCCGGTGCCCTGATCTGCGGTCGAGGCAGGCAACGGGTTGCGCACCTCCACCACGAGGCGTTCGGCGACCTCGTTCAGCTCCACACGGACCGGCTGACCCGGCGCGTGCTTGAGCGCGTTCGTCAGACCTTCCTGGACCACCCGGACGGCGACAGGGCCGAAGGCGGCGAGGCGTTCGGGCGCGGGCGACCCGCTGAGCTCGACGTCCGCCCCGGCACGGCGGGCTTCCTCGACGAGTGCGTCCGGGCTGACCGCGTCCGCGGTGGTTCCGCTGGCGGCAGGCGGGCCGTCGGGCAGGCCCGTGCGCAGCGTCTGGACGGACGCGCCGAGGCGGGCCACCGCGTCCGAGACCTGTCGTCGTGCCAGCGCGACGGACTCACTTGCCGACGCGTCTGCCGATCGGCGACGCTCGGACTCCGAGCCGACGACGGCGTCGGTGCCGGCCTCGGGCTCGGTGTCCCGACCGCGCTCCAGCTCGAGCTCCAACCGGCCCAGGTTGAGGGCGACGAGGCTGAGGGCGTGCCCCAGGTCGTCGTGGAGGCCCTCGGCGAGGTGCAGCCGCTGCCGCGCCAGATCCGTCTCGGCGCGCAGCCGCCGCGCATCCTGCTCCCGGACGAGCGCCGTCGCGGCGTCGGCCTCGGCCGCGCGCCGGGCATGCCAGGCCATGGCCACCGACCAGGGCAGCACACCGGTGACGACACCGCGGGCCGCGGTGACGAGCGCGTCACGCAGGTCGGCCCAGCCCGCCAGGACGGCGACGGCTCCGGCCGCCGCGGCCAGGGCCATGGCCAGCGCACCCCGGCGTGCCCTGTGGTCGGCCAGGCCGAGAGGTGCGGCGACCGCCGCGAGCGGGATCATCCACCAGGGATCGACGCCCGCGAGCACCAGCAGCACCGCGAACAGGGCCGCGAGGAGCCGCTCGCCGGTCGGGCGCTCGGTGGCGGTGTCAGTCTTGATCTCGGTGTCGGTGGACGCGGAGGCGGACGGCTGGGTCACCGGACCATCGTCGTCGACGCGCCGGGCTCGCGCTTCCAGCCTGGGTATGAACTTCGGGCGGGCGACGTAGGACCAGGGTCATAGACAACTCCTGACCCACGTCAGATCCGCACGGTCTCGGCGGTTCCTAGCGTTCTCGGCATGACCACCACACGCCACGCACCGGCAGCGCATCGTCCCGTCGGACGGGTCGCCGGCCCGGTGCCTCACGCCGTCGTTCCCGCGGCCCTCAGCGCCCTGTTCGTACTTTCCGCCGTCGCGCTCCTGGCCTGGCCCGGTCGCGGCCACCTCTTCGAGGGCATCGCCGGCGGAACCGCCGCGTCACCCCTGGCCGGCCTCGCGGGTCTCGTCGCGGACCGGGGACTGCTGGCGCTCGTCGCGATCACGGCTGGCCTCGTGCTCCGCACCTGGTTCCGGGACCGCCCCCGGTTCTGGCTGCTCGCCGCCGCCGGGGTGGGGGTCGTCGCGGCGTACGTCACGAGCGAGGTGGTGAAGCTGCTGGTCACCGAGGAGCGGCCGTGCCGGGCGGTCGACGTCGCCACCGTGCTCGCGTGCCCCGCCCCGGGGGACTGGTCCTGGCCGAGCAACCACTCGACCCTCGCGGGTGCTCTGGCGGTGGCCTGCCTCCTGGTCGTGCCCCGGCTCTGGCCGCTCGTCGTGCCGCTGGCGCTGGCCGTGGCGGGCGCCCGCGTCGCCGCGGGCGTCCACTACGTGCACGACGTCGCCTCCGGGCTGGCCCTCGGCGTGCTGGTCACGTGCCTCGTGGGCCTGACCGTGCACGCCGGGATCCAGCGGTTCGCAGGGTCACCCCGGCGCACCACGGCTCAGCGGCCCACCGGTGCCGAGCACCTCACGCGTCGATCGACCTCGCGCCCGTCACCGGCGGCTCGGCCGACCAGGGGAAGGTGATCCACAGGTCGGTGTCCTTCCACGAGTAGTCCGGCTGGATGATCGTGCGCGGCTTCGTGAAGAGGACGGCCGACCGGGCCTCCGCGCCCTTCTTCTCCAGCATGTCCATGACCAGCGCGAGCGTGCGGCCGGAGTCGGCGACGTCGTCGACCACGAGGACCTTGGCGCCCGGGAGCTCGGAGGTGTCCATGAGGGGCGGCAGCACCCGCGGGTCGTCGAGCGTCTGGCCGATGTCCGTGTAGAACTCGACGTTCAGGGTGCCGACACCCTTGGTGCCGAGCGCGTAGGCCATGGCGCCGCCAGGCACCAGACCGCCCCGGGCGACGGCGATCACGACCTCGGGCACGAACCCGCTGTCCACCACCTTGTGGGCCAGGTCGCGCACCGCGACAGGGAAGGTCTCCCACGTGAGAACTTCGCGTTCCACGGGAGCCGGCTCGGTGGCCGGCAGGTCGGTCGAGGTCATGGGAAGACCCTACGAGACGTGGCGGGCACCCGGCTCGGGTACCCGCCACGTCTGTGCCGTGATCAGCGGTGATGCGCACGGTACGTGCGCGAGATCTCAGGCCGGCCCGCGAGCGGGCCGGTCGGGTCAGGCCGCCTTGGCCTCGAGGATGTCGACCACGAACACCAGCGTCGAGTTCGCCGGGATCGCGCCGTTCTCCTGCTCGCCGTAGCCCTGGTCCGCCGGGACGACGAGGAGCACCTGGCTGCCGACCTTCTGGCCGGCGATGCCGTTGGTCCAGCCGGGGATCACACCGCTCAGCGGGAACGACGTCGGCGTGCCACGGCTCCACGAGGAGTCGAAGGACGTGCCGTCGAGCAGGCAGCCCGCGTACTGCACGGTGACCGTCTGGTCCTTCGTGACCTCGGCGCCGTCACCCTCGACGAGAGGCTGGACCACCAGCTCGGTGGGCGCCTCGTAGTCGGCAGGGATCGTCACGGTCGGCTGGCCGTTCTCCGCGAGCTCGACGGTGGGCAGGCCCTCCTTGGGGGCCACCTCGGCGCCCTCGGCACGCGTCGGGATCTCCTTGGACTCGGTCACCTCGACCATCGTCACCTGGATGGTCTGGTCCATCGCGGTGCTCGCCATGAGGAGGCGGGTGCCGACCTTCTGGCCGATCAGGCGGTCGTTCAGCAGGTCGTACTGCGGGTCGCCCAGCGTGAACGACTCCGGCTTCTTGGTCTCCCAGGTCGAGCCGCTGGTGGAACCGTCCTTGCCCGCGATGACCACGTAGTTGATGGTCACCTGGGCGCCCTCGACGAGCTCCGCGCCGGTGCCCTCGTCCACGACGCGGGACGTCGGGGTCGTGACCTTGAGCGGCGCCTTGAACGTCACCTTCGGTTCCTTGCCGACCGGGCCCGAGACCTCGATCGCGTCGACCGCCTTGACGTCCTCCTCGGCCGGGCTGGGCATGGGCGACGGCTCCGCGGCGGGCGTCACCTCGCAGACGTTTCCGTCGGAGGCGGCGGCGTTGTCGCTCCCGGAGTCGTCGGCGCTCGCGCAGCCGGTGAGCGCGATGGATGCCAGCGCGACGGCTGCCAGGGCGGCAGTGGTGCGGTGCTTCACGAGTAGTCCTTCGGTAGGTGTGCGCCTTGCTGGGGACCGCCACACTCTAGCGGGCGGAGATGAGTGCGGCTCCCAGGCATTGTGGTGCGCGATGCGGGCTGTTCCCGAACAGCCTTGAGCCATCCGCTCCGCCCTGCGGAAGAATAGATGGCATGCCGTCGAACCGCCGCTCCAGCAAGCGTCCGTATGCCGCGGGCCATGTCCCCCTCGACGTGGACCGGGCCACGGGCGGACGTCGCAGCGAGTCGGCGGCGGACGGCGAGTGGGTGGTGCAGCGGATCCGGTCGTCCGACAAGACCTACGTCTGCCCCGCCTGCCGCCAGGAGGTCACGGCCGGCACGGCGCACGTCGTCGCTTGGAGGACCGACGGGTTCGGCGGGCCCGAGGCCGGGCTGGACGCGCGGCGGCACTGGCACACGAGCTGCTGGCAGCGGCGGGCCAACCTGCGCTGAGGTCAGGAGCTCGGAGCACCCGCTCCCCGTCCGCCGCGGATGGTCAAGGTGCTGCGAGACACACCCGCGCGCCGACGCGTCCTCCCGCGCGCGGGAGGACAATGGTCCCGATGACCACTGAAGCGACGCCGGACGCGGCCTCCGGCCAGACGAACCACCAGATCCGCTCGCTCACCGTCCTGCCCGCGCTGCGGGAGGACGTCGAGCTGCACACCGCCGACGGTCTCACGCTCGTGGGCGAGCTCGCCCTGCCGGCGGACACCGAGCCGGCGGCCACCCTGCTGACGCTCCACCCGCTGCCCACGCACGGCGGATTCATGGACTCCCACGTGTACCGCAAGGCCGCGTGGCGGCTGCCCGCGCTGGCCGACCTGGCGGTGCTGCGGTTCAACACCCGGGGCACCTCCTCCCCGCGTGGCACGAGCGAGGGCACGTTCGACGGCGGCGAGGCGGAGAAGTACGACGTCGCGGCCGCGATCGAGTTCGCCGAGTTCCGCGGGCTGCCCCGGCCGTGGCTGGTGGGCTGGTCGTTCGGCACGGAGCTGGTCCTCAAGCACGGCGCCGACCCGAGCGTCGAGGGTGCCGTCCTGCTCTCGCCGCCGCTGCACCGCGCCACGGACGAGGACCTGGACCGCTGGGCGGCATTCGGCAAGCCGCTCGTCGTCCTGGTGCCGGAGCTCGACGACTACCTGCGGCCCGACGAGGCCCGCCGGCGGTTCGCGCGGGTGCCGCAGGCCGAGGTGATCGGCGTCGACGGCGCGAAGCACCTCTGGGTCGGCGAGCCCGCCGTCGCCCGTGCGCTGAACGAGATCGTCGCCCACGTCCTGCCCGACCACCCGCTCCCGCTGCCGACCCACTGGGACGGGCCGCTGGGCGTCTCCTGAACGACACCACACCAGGCACCAACCACAGCACTCTCCGGAGGAGGACGACGATGACCTCTCGAGCCACCAGGAACCTGGCGACCTTCACGCTGCGCGACGGCGGGGGTGTGCCGCTCGTGCTGCTGCACGGCTTCCCGCTCGACCACCGGATGTGGGTGGCGTGCGCGGAGCACCTCCCGCCGGGCGTCCGGGCCATCGCGGTCGATCTGCCCGGTGCGGGGCACAGCGACCTGGACGGTTTCCCGCCGAGCATCGAGCACATCGCGGACGCGGTCTACCTGACGATGACCGACGCGGGGGAGGGCAACGCCGTCGTCGTCGGGCACTCGATGGGCGGGTACGTCGCGCTCGCGCTCGCCGAGCGGCACCCGGGCTTCGTGGCGGGGCTGGGCCTGGTGAACACGAAGTCGACGGCGGACACCGAGGAGGCGCGCGCCAAGCGGCTGCGGATCGCCGCCGCGGTCGACGCCAGCCAGACCGTGGACGCGGTGCTCGGGATGCCCGCCAACCTGGTCGGCGCCACCAGCACGGAGCACCGCCGGAACCTGTTCCCCGTCCTGGACTCGTGGATCCGCGCCCAGTCGCCGGCGGGCGTCGCATGGTCGCAGCGCGCGATGGCGTCCCGGCCCGACCGGACCTACGTGCTCGATCGCCTGGACGCGCCGGTCGCCGTCGTGGTGGGGGCCGAGGACTCGATCACGCCGCTGACCGAGGCCGAGCACATGGTCCGGGCGGCAGGATCGCCCCTGGGTCCCGCGATGGGCGACGCCGCGCTCACGCTCGTGCCCGGCGCGGGGCACCTGAGCGTCGTCGAGGAGCCCCAGGCGGTCGCCGCGGCCCTCGGGCTGCTGCACACGCACGTGGTCGCGCACCACTGAACGGGCCCGACAGAACAGAACGAGGGGCGTGACCCACCACCCGGTGGGTCACGCCCCTCGTTCCGTCCCGGTCCTGCCGGGGGAGTGGATCAGCTCGACGCGCCGGCCTTCTCGGAGACGGGCGCCTCGGCGTCGTCGCTCTCCGCGGGGGAGGAGGCCGAGTCGGAGGCGGCCTGGCCGGCCTTCGTGCTGGCCTTGGTGCCCTTGACCGACGGGATGACGACGGTCGCGGTGCCGACGGGCACGGGCGTCGGGTTGCTCGGCGGGATCGAGGCCGGCATCGACCCGTCCGCGTCGGGCACCTCGGGCTCGGCCTCGGTGCCGTCGCCGACGACCGCGAAGCGTGCCTGCTGTGCCGGGGTGGCCCCCGCCATGCTCGCGGCCTTGGCCGCCGGGGCGGGCGTCGCGGCAGGAGCGCCCGGGGCCGTCGCCGGGGTCCCGAGCATGCCGCGCAGCTCCTCGAGGTAGGAGTTGATCGAGTCGTGCTGACGCGTGAGGTCCTCGAGCTGGTGCTGTGCGGCGGACCGGCTCGACTCGGCCTCGGCGCGGGCGTCGTCGATGGTCTGCTCCGCGAACTCGCGGGCGTCGGCGACGATCCGGTCCGCGGACTTGCGGGCGTCGGCCACGAGGTCCTTGACGTAGACGTCGGACTCGGAACGGATCTTCTCGGACTGCTCCAGCGCGACGGCGACGCGCTTCTCGGCCTCGGCCGCGTGCTCCTCGGCCGTCTTGACGAGCTTGGCGGTCTCGGCCTTGGCCGTCTCGTGGCGCTCGGCGAGCTCCTTCTCCACGGCCTCCTTGCGGGTGGCGATGTCGAGCTCGGCCTGGGCGAGCGCGGCGCGGGCCTGCTCGCGCAGGTCCTCCATCTCGGTGGTGACGGCGTTGGACGCCTCGGCGGCCTGACGGCGCGCCTCGGAGAGGATCTGCTCGGACTCGGCGCGGGCGCTCGCGAGCATCGCGGACGAGTCGCGCTCGGCGGTCTCGCGCTGCTCCGTGGTCTCGGCGTTCACCTGGGCACGGAGCTTGGCGGTCTCGCGCTCGGTGTTGACGCGCAGCTCCGTGGTCTCCCGCTCGACCGTCGAGCGCAGGGTGCCGAGCTCGCGCTCCAGGCTGGCCCGGCGCTCGCTCTCCTCGGCGTTGATCGCGCTGGCGATCTGCGCGGACTCGCGCTCCGCGGAGCCGACGAGCTCCTCGGCACGGCGCTGCGCGGCCAGCAGGTGACCCTCGGCCTCGGCGGCCATCGTCGTGCGGATCTCCTCGGCCTCGCGGCGAGCGCTGGCGAGCATCTCCGCCACCTCGGACTCGGCGCGGGAGCGCACCTGCCCGCCCGACAGCTTGGCGCGTGCCATGATGTCCGCAGCCTGCTGGTTGGCCTGGTTGATGATGTCCGTCGACTGGTCCTCGGCGGAACGCAGGAGGAGCTCGATGCGGGAACCGAGGCCGGCGTACGACGGCTTCTCGGTCTCGCGCAGGTTGCGCTTGGCATCGTTCAGATCCTGCGTGAGCTGCATGGCACGGCCGTCGGAGGCCTCGACCTGCCGGCGTGCTTCTTCGAGCGCGTGGTTCAGGCGGTCCAGGTGTGCGTGCACCTGGTCGCGGTCGTACCCACGCATGGCAGTCGGGAAGAGCGAGCGCTCGTCGGACACGGTGCAGACCTCCAGTGTCGGAACTTGGTGAGGCGCGGGTCAGGCTCCCCCCTGGGACGCCGGTTATCGGCCCGTCCGGCGCCCAGAATACGTGCCTTCTGCGGATGTGGATACTCCGCAGCGGGATGCAATCTACGCAATGCGTGGAATACTGCCCGCTGGTCCGGGGCCCCTCGACCACCGTGGCGGTTCAGGCAGACCTCGGTGAAGGAAGAGTGAGAGTCCCGGCCGAACCTCACAAGCACACCCGTCATTGGACAGTGCTCTGAGTTGGGTCCCTATGCTGGAACATCCACCTGATCGACGGGCTCGCGCCCTAAATTCGAAGGGAATCGGTGGTGCAACGCTTTTTGGCGATTCTCCTGATCCTGGCCGGCCTCGGCGGGATCGGTTTCGGGATCGCGACGGCAACCGTCCTGCGCGATTCCGACACTGTTGTCGCGACCGCGACCCCCAGCGGTGACGGAACCATGGTCGTGACGGAGCCCGGAGTCCTCGGCCTCGTCGACGACCAGGTGACCGTGCGGGCCACTGTCCCCGAGGGACAGAAGGTCACGCTCGCGCTCGGGTCCGACGTCGACGTGCTCGGCTGGGTCGGCAGCGACCCCTACGACTCGGTCACCGGCCTGTCCTCGTGGGAGACGCTCAGCGTCGCGCCCGGCACCCCCGCCGCCACGGACGACGAGGACGCGGAGGAGACCCCGGCGGAGAAGCCGACCACCGGTCCGGACCCCGCCGGGTCCGACATGTGGATCTCCGAGGTGAGCGGCGAGACCACCGTTCAGCTGCGCTGGACCGAGCAGCCCGGCCGCGTCGTGCTGCTGGCCGCGGGCGTCGGCAAGGGCGCCGAGGCGCCCACGCTCGAGCTCACCTGGCCGCGCCCCGTCAACACGCCGTACCTGTGGCCCGGCGTGCTGGGCGGTGGCTTCGTCCTGATCCTCGGCGTCTTCATGCTCCTCGGCTCCCGGCGCAAGAAGCGCAACGGCAAGGGCGGATCGACGTCCGCGGTCCGCACGCGCCAGTCGTCCTCGGAGCTGCCGCGTCGTGAAGCGGTCTTCGGGGTGGACGGCGCCGAGCCGGAGCAGCACCCCGAGGAGACCCGCGGCGGATTCCCGCCCGCACCGGGCGGAGCGCCCGGCCCGGCGCCCGACGGCGGCACGGCGGTCTTCCCGCCGGCGGCCCCGGAGCGTCCGGGCCGCGCGCGTCCCGAGCCGGGCACGCCGCGACCGGGCACGCCGCGACCGGGCGGACCCGGGCAGGGCCGGCCCGAGCCGGGCACGCCCGAGCCCCACGAGGACCGCACGCAGGCATGGGGGGCGCCCGCCCCCTTCGGCGGTGCCGCCCCGATCGTCCCGGCACCGGAGCCCGAGCCGGCTCCCGCGCCGGTCGCCGCCCCCGCGGCCTCCATCCGCGGCATGCGGCGGAGCCGGCGCAGCCAGGGTCCGGGCGCGCCCGCACCCGCCGCGCCCGCGCAGCCCGCGCCCGCGCAGTTCGGCGGCGCCGTCCCCGAGCACACGCAGCCCGCTCCCGCGCGGCCCGTGGCACCGGCTCCCGCCGAGGCCGCCCCCGCGGCGTCGGGCAAGCCGATGACCCGGCGCGAGATGCGCATGCGCGAGCAGGCGCAGCGCCGGGCCGCGACCGGCGCCATGCCGGCCGTCCCGGCCGCCGAGCCGCAGCCCGAACCCGAACCCGAGCAGGAGACCCCGAGCAGCCGTGCCGCTGCGTGGCGCCAGACCTGGGGCGTCACGGGGAACGACGACGGAGGTAATCGATGAGACGCACCACGACCCGCTCCATGGCCGTGGTGGCGACCCTGCTCGCCACGGGCCTGCTGGCCGGCTGCGCCGAGGAGCTCCCCGTCCCCAAGCCGGAGGCGCCTGTCGCGGCGGCCGTGGTCTCGCAGTCGCAGGAGCGCAAGATCCTGGACAAGGTCTCCGGCGTGGTCGAGGGCGTGACCAAGTCCAGCGACGCCGACTCGCTCGCCGCGCGCCTGTCCGGGCCGGCCCTCGCGATCCGCGAGACCCAGCTCAAGGTCGCCGCCGCCCGCAAGGACAAGGAACCGCTGACGGACCTGGCGATGGAGATGCAGCAGGTGATCCTGCCCTCCGACCAGGAGTGGCCGCGCACCAGCTTCGCCATCACGGTCCAGCCCAAGGACCTCACCACGCCCGTGCTGATGGCCTTCAACCAGTCCAGCGCGCGCGAGCAGTACAAGATGTGGGGCTGGGTCCGCCTGCTGCCGGGCGTCACGATGCCGCAGTTCGCGGAGGCCGACCTCGGCAGCGCCGCGGTCCCGGCGAACGACGAGAGCCTGAAGATGACGCCCCAGTCCGCCGTGGAGCAGTACGCGTCCGTGCTCACGGTGGACAAGGACTCGAAGTACGCCGGCAACTTCGCCGACGACGACCTGCGCCAGTTCTTCCGGGACTACGGCAAGCTGCAGGTCGACGCGATCAACAAGGAGGACTGCAAGGGAGCCTTCGAGGTCGCGTACGAGCCCACCAAGGACCCGGTCAAGTCGGTCCGGACGGCGGACGGCGGCGCCCTCGTGATGGCGGCGATGATCAGCAAGGAGACCATCACCGCCAAGGAGGAGGGCTGCGAGATCGGCCCGCCGACCAAGACGACCCAGGCCCTGTGGGGCGATGCCGACGTGACCAACGTGGTCGAGGTCAACTACAAGGACATGGTGGCGATGTACGTGCCGCCCAAGGACTCGGAGGACCAGGTCAGCCTGGTCGGGTACGAGCATGTGCCGTGGTCGGTCTCGAACGGCTGATCTTTCGCTGACCAGCGCGTCAGCCCTGGTTAGGGTGGCCTCCGTGAACTCACGGAGGCCACCCTTTCCGCGTTCCGGGCTCGTCCCGCCCGCGGCGCTCGCGATCACGTCGTTCCTGCTCGCGGGGTGCACCGCAGAGCTCCCCGTCCCGGTCGCCGACGCCCCGGTCGTGGCCGCGGTCGTCACCGAGACCCAGGAGCGCAAGATCCTGGACCAGGTGACGGGGGTCGTCGACGGCGCGCAGGGCGCCGACGGCGCGGAGGCGCTGGCCGAGCGGCTGACCGGCCCCGCGCTCGAGCTGCGCCGGGCCGAGCTGCGGATCGCCGCGGCCCGTGACGGCGAGGGCCTGAGCGGCATGTCGATCGAGACGCGGCAGCTCATCCTGCCGTCCGACCAGGGCTGGCCGCGCAGCAGCTTCGTCATCACGGAGCAGCCGGTCAAGGGCACGCCGATGCTCGCGGCGTTCGAGCAGCCCGCACCTCGCGACCAGTACAAGATGTGGGGCTTCGTCTACCTGGTACCCGGGGTGACGATGCCGCAGTTCGCGGAGGCCGCGCTGGGCAGCCCGGCCGTGCCGGCCGACGACTCGAGCCTCAAGGTGACGCCGCAGGACGCCGTCACGCAGTACGTGTCGGTCCTGAACGTCGACGAGAAGTCGAAGTACGCCGCGAACTTCGGCGACGCCGCGGACGACAAGCTGCGGACGACCCTGCGCAAGACCGGCGACGGCCAGCTCGCGGAGATCAAGAAGGCGGACAAGGAGGCCAAGGGCACCTTCAAGGTCGCGTACGAGGCGACGAAGGACCCGGTCAAGGCGGTCCGCACGTCCGACGGCGGCGCCGTGGTGCTGGCTGCGCTGCTGAGCCAGGAGACCCTGACGGCGGACAAGGGATGGCAGCTCTCGCCGAGCACGCCGTCGGCCAAGGCGCTGTGGGGCGGCGCCACGGGCACCGAGGTGATGAAGGTCGCCTACCGCGACATGGTCGCGCTGTACGTACCGCCGGCCGACTCGGCGGAGCAGGTGAGCCTGCTGGGCTTCCACCGGGTGCCCTACGCGGTGTCGAACAAGTAGGCACGTGATCGCCGAGAGCGGAGTCGACGGGTATCGATCGCGTGGTTCATTAGGATTGCCCCCATGAGCAGTACCTCCCCTCAGCCCGGCCCCGCCCGGAGCGCGCAGCCCGAGTTCGCGGTGCGCGGCGCCGTCGACCTGTCCGCCCTCAACCGTCCCCAGGCGCCGCCGCCCGGAGAACCCGGTGGCGCACCCGAAGCCAGCGGTTTCGTCGTGGACGTCAGCGAGGCGAACTTCGAGCAGCTGGTCCGCGACTCGGCCACGTACCCGGTGGTGATCCTGCTCTGGATCCCGACGGACCAGGCGAACGCCGAGCTCGGTGCCACGATGGGCCGCCTCGCCCAGGAGTACGGCGGCCGGTTCCTGTTGGGCCGCGTCGACGCGCAGGCCTCGCCGCAGGTCGCCGCCGCGTTCCAGGTCCAGGGCGTGCCGACCGTCGTCGCCGTGCTGCAGGGCCAGCCCCTGCCCCTGTTCCAGGGCGCGGCGGACGAGCAGCAGATCCGCGGCGTGCTCGACCAGGTGCTCGCCGCCGCCGAGCAGAACGGCGTCACGGGCCGGGCCCCGGGCGGCGCCCCCGCGACGGACGAGCCGGCGCCGGAGGTGGAGCCGCCGCTGCCGCCGCTGCACCAGGAGGCGTACGACGCGATCGAGCGCGACGACCTGGAGAGTGCCGCGGCCGCCTACGAGAAGGCGCTGCGACAGGACCCGAAGGACGCGGACGCCACGGCCGGCCTCGCCCAGGTGCACCTCATGCAGCGCACCTACAGCTCCGACCTCGCCGCCGTGCGGCAGGCTGCCGCGGCGGCGCCGTCAGACGTCGACGCCGCGCTCGCCGTGGCGGACATGGACATGCTGGGCGGCAAGGTGGACGACGGGTTCGCGCGCCTGCTCGACCTGCTGCCCGAGGCGGACGCCGACGGCAAGGAGAAGATCCGGGTGCGGCTGCTGGAGCTCTTCGAGGTGGCCGGCACCGCGGACCCGCGGGTGAGCAAGGCCCGCAAGCGCCTGGCGATCAGCCTGTACTGACGGGGCGTGCCGTCGGTCGGACGGTTCCGCGCGTCTCGCTGATCGCCTTTGAGGCCCGGCTTTCTTCGCTTTGAGTCTCTTCAAAGCGAAGAAAGCCGGGCCCCAAAGGGAATCGGGTTACTCCGGGATCAGGATGAGGGCGCCCAGCGGGGGAATTCGCATGGTCGCCGACCAGGCGCGGCCGTGGTGGGGGACCGGCTCGGCCTGGACGCTGCCCATGTTGCCGACGCCCGAGCCGCCGTAGACCGTGGCGTCCGTGTTGAGCACCTCGCGCCACACCGGCCCGCCCGCGGGCACCGGCGTGGCCAGGGTCGCGGCGTCGGCCGGCGCGACGCGCATCGACGTCTCCACCGGTTCGGCGGGCGGCAGGGTCTCGACAGGCTCGACCCGCGATCCAGGCTCGACCCGCGGTGCCGGTACCTCCGGCAGCGGCAGGCGGTACCCCTCGTGGGGCACCCCCGCGAAGTTCACGACCACGACCACCGGGTCCCCGGAGCGCGACCGGCGCACGTAGGCGAGCACGTTGTGGTCGGCGTCGTCCGACTCGAGCCACTCGAAGCCCGCCGGATCGAAGTCGAGCTCCCACAGCGCCGGCGTCGCGCGGTAGAGCGTGTTCAGGTCCCGGACGAGATGCTGCACGCCGGAGTGCCCGGCGTCGCCGAGCAGGTCCCAGCGCAGCCCCTCGGACTCGGCCCACTCCGTGTCCTGCGCGAACTCGCACCCCATGAACAGCAGCTGCTTGCCGGGGTGGCTCCACTGGTAGGCCAGGAACGAGCGGACGCCGGCGAGCTGCTGCCACCGGTCACCGGGCATCTTGCGCAGCAGCGACCCCTTGCCGTGCACCACCTCGTCGTGGCTGATCGGCAGCACGAACTGCTCCGTGAACGCGTACACCAGCGAGAACGTCAGCTCGCCGTGGTGGTAGCGCCGGTTGTACGGGTCCTCCGCGAGGTAGCGCAGGGTGTCGTTCATCCAGCCCATGTTCCACTTCAGGCCGAAACCCAGCCCGCCGCTCGACGTCGGGCCCGTGACCTGGGGGAACGCCGTGGACTCCTCGGCGATCATCATCACGCCGGGCGTGCGCCGGTACGCGGTCGCGTTCGCCTCCTGGAGGAACGCGATGGCCTCCAGGTTCTCCCGCCCGCCGTGCACGTTGGGCGTCCACTCGCCCTCCTTGCGCGAGTAGTCGAGATAGAGCATCGAGGCGACGGCGTCCACGCGCAGCGCGTCGACGTGGAACTCCTCGAACCAGTACGTGGCGTTCGCGACCAGGAAGTTGCGCACCTCGCGGCGGCCGAAGTCGAAGATCAGCGTGCCCCAGTCCTGCTGCTCGCCGCGCCGCGGGTCGGGGTGCTCGTACAGGGGCGTCCCGTCGAACCGGGCCAGGGCGAACTCGTCGCGCGGGAAGTGCGCGGGCACCCAGTCCAGGACGATGCCGACGCCGGCCTGGTGCAGCCGGTCCACGAGGTACCGGAAGTCGTCGGGCGAGCCGAACCGCGACGTCGGCGCGTAGTAGCTCGTGACCTGGTAGCCCCACGAACCGCCGTACGGGTGCTCCGCGACGGGCAGCAGCTCCACGTGCGTGAAGCCCTGCTCCACGACGTAGCCGGTGAGCTGCTCCGCGAGCTCGCGGTAGCCGAGGCCGGGCCGCCACGAGCCCAGGTGCACCTCGTACACGCTCAGCGGCGCGGAGTGCGGGTCGGACGACGACCGGGCGGCGAGCCACGCGTCGTCCTGCCACTCGTACGTCGAGGTGGTGACCACGCTCGCGGTGGCGGGCGGCTGCTCCGTCGCCTTGGCGAGGGGGTCGGCCTTGGCGCGCCAGACGCCGTCGGCCCCCAGGATCTCGAACTTGTACCGCAGACCCGGGCCGACGTCGGGGACGAACAGCTCCCAGACGCCCGTGGCGCCGAGCGACCGCATGGGGTGCGTGCCGCCCCAGCCGTTGTGGTCGCCGACGAGTCGTACGCCGCGTGCGTTCGGCGCCCACACGGCGAAGGCGACCCCGGCGATGTCGCCGGCCGCGCTCGGGTACCGGTGGACGTTGGCGCCGAGCACCTGCCAGAGCTGCTCGTGCCGTCCCTCGCCGATCAGGTGCAGGTCCACCTCGCCCAGAGTGGGCAGGAACCGGTACGGGTCGTCGGAGGACCAGGTGTCCGTGCCGGACCGGGTGCGGATCCGGTAGTCGGGCGCGTGCCGGGAGCCGTCCTCCTCCTCGGTGGCCGGGACGACGGCGGCCCACACGCCAGCACCCTGGTGCGTGGCGGACACCTCGGTGCTCGCCGTGACGACGACCACCTCGTCGGCGAGCGGGCGCAGGGCGCGCACCACGGTCCAGGGCCCGTCCAGCAGGTGCGGGCCGAGCACGGTGTGCGGGTCGTGGTGGGTTCCGGACGCGACAGCGGTCAGGACCTCGAGGTCGACGTCGGGCAGGTCAGCCATGGGTTCACCTTTCCACGTCGGGCGCGTGACGTGCGACACGTACCCGGCGCGTACCGATGCCCAGGTCACGAGCCGAGCACGCGGTCCACGGCGGCGAGCGGGATATGGGTCCACGCGGGGCGGTGCCGGAACTCGTAGACCACCTCGTACAGCGCCTTGTCCACGGTCAGGGAACGCAGCAGGAGCTCGGCGGTGCCGACGTCGAGCGGGCTGCCCGTCGATGTCGCTCCGTCGACCGGGCGCACGGTCTCGCCGTGCGCCTCGCCGCTGGCCTGCCGGTACCCCTCGAGGAAGCTCACCTGCGCGTGCGAGACCCAGTGCGGGTCCATGGCCTGCCCGACGGCGGCGGCGTAGTCCAGCGACCGGAGCAGCCCGGCGACGTCGCGCAGCGGCAGGTCGGGCGCCGTGCGCTCGGACACGGGACGCTGCGGCTCGCCCTCGAAGTCGAGGACCTTCCAGCCGTCCGGCGACCAGAGCGCCTGCCCGAGGTGCAGGTCGCCGTGGATCGGCTGCAGCGGCACGACGTCGGCGCGCTCGACGACCGCCGACAGCCGCGCGCTCAGCGCGTCGTACAGGGCGGTGACGCCCGCGCGATGCGGGGCCAGGACGGGGACGTCGGCGAAGGCCTCGGCGGCCCGGCGGCGCAGCACGCCCATGAACCCGGCGGGTTCGAGCGCCGGTCCGGGGCCCAGGGCCTCGCGCAGGGCGGCGTGCAGGTGCGCGACGACGGCGCCCAGCTCGGCGGCCCGCTCCCCGAAGTCCTCGTCCCGGGCCGCGTACGCGCACGCCAGCTCGAACCCGTCGGTCGCCTCGTGCACGAGCTCGGACAGCACCGCGAGGTGTGCCACGGGCCCGGCGTCGCCGCTGCGGGAGTCGCCGGGCGAGCCGGCGCCCGGCGCGGGCAGCTCCACCGCGCCGAGGAACCGGGGCACGCCGTCCCAGCCGGCCCGGGTCAGGGCCTCCGGGATCACGACGTCGGGGTGCGGCCCGAGGGCGACCGTCCGCAGGATCTTGAGCATCCCGCCGCGCCCGGTCGCGTGCGGCAGGGCCGGGAGCACCACCGACGTGTTCGACTGCTCCCCGGAGATGCGCCGCGCGTCGCGGAGCTCGGCGCAGTCCTCCGGCTCGCACGCGGCGGGCAGGGCGGCGGTGAAGTAGGCGTGCCAGGCCGCGGGGTGGACCCCGCCGTCGTGCACGGTCGCGGTGCCTGACGCCGTGGTGACGGTGCCGATGAGGCCGGCCGCCTCGGTGTCGGCGGTGTCGGCCTCCGGCTCCGCCGTCGGGGTCAGCACCAGCGGGACCTGGATCACCAGCGACTCGTCGCCCGCCGCCAGGCCCGGGCCGGCCAGCCGCAGGAGCGCGACGACGACGTCGGCCACGCCGCCGAACGTGATCGTGAGCCACGGCTCGTGCGTCACGCCCTCGGCGGGCACCGGGTACCAGCGCTGTGCGGGCAGCCACGTGTCCAGGAGCCGCAGCACCTCGGGCGGGAGGTGCGCGGCTCCGGGGGAGACGTGGACAGGACGCGCCGGGCTCACCCCTCTCGCGCCTGCCCGACGGGTTCGCTCGTCTCCGTGGCGCCGTTCGGCCCGGCCGGTGCGGGCGGGGCCAGCACCAGCCAGTAGAAGTCGCGTGCGCCCCATGTCATCGTCAGGATGCCGTCGTCGCCGACGCTCGGGAACGCGGCGCCGCCGAACACGTCCGTCAGCGTCCAGCCCGCGTACCCGGGCAGCTTGATCGTGGACGAGCGCGCCGTGGCCGACAGGTTCGCGGCGATCAGCAGCGTCTCCTCGGCCGACGACCGGGTGAACGCGATGACCGACTCGTCGTTGCAGTCGAGCGCGGTGAAGTCGCCCGTCCCGAACGTGGGGTGCAGGCGCCGGAACGCCAGCATGTTGTGCATCCAGTGCAGCAGCGACGTCGGCTGCGCGAGCTGCGCCTCGACGTTGGTGTGCTGGTAGTGGTGCACCAGCGACTGCACGAGCGGCAGGTACAGCTTGCCCGGGTCGGCCGTGGAGAAGCCCGCGTTGCGGTCCGGCGTCCACTGCATCGGCGTGCGCACCGCGTCGCGGTCGGGCAGCCAGATGTTGTCGCCCATGCCGATCTCGTCGCCGTAGTAGAGGCACGGGGTGCCGGGCATCGACAGCAGCAGCGCGTTGGCCAGCTCGATCTCCTTGCGGGCGTTGTCCAGCAGCGGCGCGAGCCGCCGCCGGATGCCCACGTTGGCCCGCATCCGCGGGTCGGGGGCGTACCAGCCGTACATGCTGGCGCGCTCCTCCGTCGAGACCATCTCCAGGGTGAGCTCGTCGTGGTTGCGCAGGAACGTGCTCCACTGCCCGTTCGCGGGGATCGCGGGGGTGTCCGCGAGGATCTCCAGGAGCTGGCGGGCCCGCTGGTCGCGGATCGCGTAGAAGATGCGGGGCATCACCGGGAAGTGGAAGCACATGTGGCACTCGGGGTCGTCCTCCGTGCCGAAGTACTCGACGACGTCCGCCGGCCACTGGTTCGCCTCGGCCAGCATGATGCGGCCCGGGAACTCGGTGTCCAGCATGCGGCGCACCTTGCGCAGGAACCCGTGCGTCTCCGGCAGGTTCTCGCAGTTGGTGCCCTCGGCCTCGAACAGGTACGGCACGGCGTCGAGGCGGAACCCGTCCACGCCGAGCTGGAGCCAGAACCGGGCGACGTCGAGCATGGCCTCCACGACGCGCGGGTTCTCGAAGTTGAGGTCGGGCTGGTGGCTGAAGAACCGGTGCCAGAAGTACTGCCGCCGCACCGGGTCGAACGTCCAGTTCGAGGTCTCCGTGTCCACGAAGATGATCCGGGCGTCCTGGTACTGCGAGGCGTCGTCGCTCCACACGTAGAAGTCACCGTACGGGCCGTCCGGGTCGGCGCGGGACGCCTGGAACCACGGGTGGGCGTCGCTCGTGTGGTTCATGACCAGGTCGATCACGACCCGGATGCCGCGCTCGTGCGCGGCGGTGACCAGGTCGCTGAAGTCCGAGATCGTGCCGAACTGCGGCGAGACGGCGGTGAAGTCGGCCACGTCGTACCCGCCGTCGCGCAGCGGCGACGGGAAGAACGGCGGCAGCCAGAGGCAGTCGACGCCGAGCCACTCCAGGTAGTCGAGCCGCTCCACGAGGCCCCGCAGGTCGCCCGACCCGTTGTCGCCCGAGTCGGAGAACGACCGGATCATGACCTCGTAGAAGACCGCCTTCTTGTACCACTCGGGGTCGGCGACGAGGCCCTTGCGCCGGGCGTCCAGGCGCGGCTGCCGACGCGGCGGCAGGGCCTGGACGGGCACCGGGACCGACGGCGGGTTGGGCACGGACACGGGCGGCCGGGCCGCGGCCGGCTGCGCCGCCGGCGGCGGCGTGGGCTGTGCGGGGTATCCCTCCGGCGGCCCGACGGCGGGGCCTCCCGGCCCGAACGTCGTCATGCCGGCCCCACCTGGAGGACGTGCGCCACCCGGACCTGCGGGTCGAGCCGCACCCAGGGATGCGCTCCCCAGCCGTAGGTCTCGCCGGACAGCAGGTCGTGTGCCACGTAGAACGGGGCGTTGTCGTCGCCGTCGGGGGCACTGAGGCCGAGGGCGGAGAGATCCAGGTGCACTACAGACTCCTGCACGTTCCGGGGGTCCAGGTTCAGCACGACCACGATCACGTCGTCGTGCCGCGGGGCACGCCGATCGTTACCCCCTGCTCTCATGGTGCGGCCCGGTGGCGTCGCTGTCGCGCGCGACGCGTGATCGGCGCCGATCCGGCGCGAGTACGCGACCACCTGGTCGTTCGTCGTGGGGTGCACGGTCAGGTTGCGCAGCTGCTGCAGGGCCGGGTGCGCGCGGCGGATCGCGTTCAGCTCGCCCAGCAGCAGGGCGATCCCGTAGTCGTCCGCCCGCGCCCAGTCGCGCGGCCGGTACTCGTACTTCTCGTTGTCGATCTGCTCCTCGACGCCGGGGCGGGGCACGTTCTCCACCAGCTCGTAGCCGGAGTAGATGCCCCACGTGGGCGAGCCCGTGGCGGCCAGCACCGCGCGCACCGCGAACGCCGAGACGCCGCCCTCGATGAGGTAGGGCGGGAGGATGTCGTGGGTCGTGGGCCAGAACGACGGGCGGAGCACCGAGCCCTGCGGACCGCTCACCTCGGCCAGGTACTCCTCGACCTCCTCCTTGGTGTTGCGCCAGGTGAAGTAGGTGTACGACTGGTGGAAGCCGATCCGGGCCAGCGTCTGCATCATCGCCGGCTTGGTGAACGCCTCCGACAGGAAGATGACCTCGGGGTCGGTCGCGTGCACCTGTGCCAGCAGCCACTCCCAGAAGTCGAGCGGCTTGGTGTGCGGGTTGTCGACGCGGAACAGGGTCACGCCCCGGTCGATCCACGTGCGGATCACGCCGAGCACCGCCGCGTACAGGCCGTCCGGGTCGGTGTCGAAGCTGAGCGGGTAGATGTCCTGGTACTTCTTGGGCGGGTTCTCCGCGTACGCGATCGACCCGTCCGCGCGCACCACGAACCACTCCGGGTGCTCGGTGACCCAGGGGTGGTCCGGCGAGCACTGCAGGGCGATGTCGAGCGCGACCTCCAGCCCCTCTGCCCGTGCGGCGGCGACGAAGGCCCGGAAGTCCGCCTCCGTGCCCAGGTCCGGGTGGATCGCGTCGTGCCCGCCGTCCGCCGACCCGATGGCGTACGGGCTGCCCGGGTCGCCGGGCGCCGCCTCCAGGGTGTTGTTGCGGCCCTTGCGGAACGTGGTGCCGATGGGGGAGACCGGCGTCAGGTAGACGACGTCGAACCCCATCGCCGCGATGCCCGGCAGGCGCTTCGCCGCCGTCGCGAACGTGCCCGAGACCCACGTGCCGTCCTTCTTCCGGTAGGCACCCTCGGACCGCGGGAACATCTCGTACCAGGACCCCGCCAGCGCCAGCTTGCGCGAGACCCGGAGCGGGTACGTGTCCGACGCCGAGACCAGCTCGCGCAGCGGCGCGCGGCGCAGGGCCTCCACCACCTCGGGCGACGTCGCCGCCGCGAACCGCGCCAGCGCCGGACGGCGGGCGTCGGCCAACGCCTTGGCGGCCGCCGTCAGCACCCGTGCGTCGCGCGCCGTGCGGCCCGCCGCGACCAGCGGGTCGCCCGGCACCCGGCGGCAGATCTTCTCGAAGAGGAGCACCCCCTCGGCGAGCATGAGCTCCGTGTCGATGCCCGCGGCGATCTTGATCCCGGCGTCGTGCGTCCACGTGCCGTACGGGTCCGACCACGCCTCGACGCGGAAGGACCAGTCGCCCTCGGCGTCGGGCTGCAGCTCGCCGCGGAAGTGGTCGAGCCCCGGCGCGACGTCGGTCATGGGCGCCCACGAGTGGTCCGTCCCGTCCGGGGCGACGAGCACGGCCGTCGCGGCCACGGCGTCGTGCCCCTCGCGGAAGACCGTGGCCTCGACGGGCACGACCTCACCGACCACCGCCTTCGCAGGCCAGCGGCCACCCTCGACGACAGGAGCGACCTCGAGGACGGGGATGCGGCCGATCCGGCCGGGACTCGTGTGCGGGCTCACCGGAACACGCTATCGAGCCTGGCGGGGGACTCGCCTGTGGGGCGCGCCGAGGTCCGGTGAACGTCGTCGGACGGGTCGGTGAAGCCCTCGGCAACAGGTGTGCTCGCCTCCACATGTGCGTAGTGTTCTGCCGGTGAGAGCGATCCGCAGATTCACCGTCCGCACGGTCCTCCCCGAGCAGCTCGCGGCGCTCGACGAGCTGGCCCAGAACCTTCGCTGGTCCTGGCACGCGCCGACGCGCGAGCTGTTCGCGAGCATCGACCCCGACCTCTGGTCCGACGTCCGGGGCGACCCCGTCGCCCTGCTCGCGGCGCTCGGCTCCGACCGCCTCGCGGCGCTCGCGGCCGACGAGGAGTTCACGGGCCGCGTGCGGGCGGCGTCCGACGACCTGCACCGGTACCTGCGGGACCCGCAGTGGTACCAGGGCCAGACCACGACGTCGGGCGGCGAGCTGCCGCACGCGATCGCCTACTTCTCGCCGGAGTTCGGCATCACCTCGGTGCTGCCGCAGTACTCGGGCGGCCTCGGCATCCTGGCGGGCGACCACCTCAAGAGCGCGTCCGACATGGGCGTGCCGATCGTGGGCGTGGGCCTGCTGTACGGCGCCGGCTACTTCCGGCAGTCCCTGACGCGGGACGCCTGGCAGGTGGAGACCTACCCGCTGCTCGACCCGGACGGCCTGCCGCTGGCGGTCCTGCGCGAGGAGGACGGCACGCCCGCCGTCATCTCGCTCGCCCTGCCCGGCGGGCGCTCCCTGCACGCGCACGTGTGGGTCGCGGCGGTCGGCCGGGTGCCGCTCCTGCTGCTCGACTCGAACGTGCCGGAGAACGACGACGCGGCCCGCAAGGTGACCGACCGCCTGTACGGCGGCGGGGGAGAGCACCGCCTGCAGCAGGAGCTGCTGCTCGGCGTGGGCGGCGTGCGCGCGCTGCGCGCCTGGTCGCGGCTCACCGGCGCGCCGGAGCCCGAGGTCTACCACACCAACGAGGGCCACGCGGGGTTCCTCGGCGTGGAGCGGATCCGGGAGCTCGTCGGGTCCGGCCTGAACATCGGCGAGGCCCACGAGGCGGTGCGCGCGGCCACGGTCTTCACCACCCACACCCCGGTGCCCGCGGGCATCGACCGGTTCCCCAAGGAGCTGGTCAGCGCCTACTTCGGCGGCGACAACGCGATGCCTGGCGTGCCGCTGGAGACGGTGCTCGCGCTCGGCGCCGAGGACTACGACGGCGGCGACCCCACCGTGTTCAACATGGCGGTGATGGGCCTGCGGCTCGGCGGCCGGGCGAACGGCGTCTCGCTGCTGCACGGCCAGGTCTCCCGCGAGATGTTCGAGGGCCTGTGGCCCGGGTTCGACTCGCGCGAGGTGCCGATCACGTCGGTCACCAACGGCGTGCACTCGCCCACCTGGGTGGCGCCGCGGCTGGCCGCCGTGGAGGCGGAGCGCATGGGCCTGGACGAGATCACGGCGCCCGAGGCGTCGGCCGGCTGGCTGGACCCGGGCAAGGTGCCGGACGCCGAGCTGTGGGCCCTGCGCGGCGAGCTGCGCGGCGAGCTGGTGGCCGAGGCCCGGCGCCGGGTGCGCAAGTCCTGGCGGGAGCGCGGGGCGTCCCCGGCGGAGCTCGGCTGGGTGGACGACGTGCTGTCGCCCGACGTGCTCACCATCGGCTTCGCGCGGCGCGTGCCCACCTACAAGCGGCTCACGCTCATGCTGCGCGACCAGGAGCGGCTCAAGGCGCTCCTGCTGCACCCCGAGCGCCCGGTGCAGCTCATCGTGGCCGGCAAGTCGCACCCGGCCGATGACTCCGGCAAGCGGCTCATCCAGCAGCTCGTCCGCTTCGCCGACGACCCCGAGGTGCGGCACCGCATCGTGTTCCTGCCGAACTACGACATCGGCATGGCGCAGTCGCTGTACCCGGGCTGCGACGTCTGGCTGAACAACCCGCTGCGGCCCCTGGAGGCGTCCGGCACCTCCGGGATGAAGAGCGCGCTCAACGGCGGCCTGAACCTGTCCATCGAGGACGGCTGGTGGGCCGAGTGGTACGACGGCGAGAACGGCTGGGGCATCCCCACGGCCGACGGCGTCGAGGACGCCGACCGCCGCGACGACCTGGAGGCCGCGGCGCTCTACGACCTGGTGGAGTCCCAGGTGGCGCCCGCCTTCTACAACCGGTCCGCCGACGGCGTGCCGAGCCGCTGGCTGGAGCTGGTGCGACACACGCTGGCCACGCTCGGCCCCAAGGTGCAGGCGACGCGGATGGTCTCCGAGTACGTGCACGGGCTGTACGCGCCCGCGGCGCAGGCCGGTCGGGTGCTCGCCGCCGACGGGTACGCCGCGGCGAAGGATCTCGCGGGCTGGAAGGCCCACGTGCGGGGCTCGTGGCCGCAGGTGCGTGTGGACCACGTCGAGTCGGCGGGCATCGGTGAGGCGGTGCGGGTCGGGGACCGACTGACGGTCCGCGCGTACGTCTCGCTGGGGCCGCTGTCGCCGGACGACGTGGACGTGCAGGTGGTGCACGGACGGGTCACCGAGGCCGACGTCATCGACGAGTTCACCGCCGAGTCCCTCGCGCTGGTGGAGTCCTACGAGGCGGGGCGGCACGCGTTCGGCGGCGAGGTGGGCCTGGACACCTCCGGGCCGTTCGGCTACACCGTCCGGATCGTGCCGCGCCACCAGCACCTGGCGAGCGTGGCGGAGCTGGGTCTGGTCGCCAACGCCTGAGTAACCGGACACCCTTGTCCGATTCACCCGGACCGGTATTGGATGGGGAGGACACACCCCCTCAGCCAACCGGAGGACAACATGTCTGACCTGCTCGATTACCCCATCCCGTCGGATCGCGCCATCGAGCCGCCACCGGAGTGGGCCGAGCTGCGCCAGCAGTGCCCCGTGGCACGGGTGCGCCTCGCCAGCGGTGGCGAGGCCACCCTGCTGACCCGGTACGACGACGTCCGCGCGATGCTCACCGACGGGCGGTTCGGCCGCGTGATCCCGGCGAGCGGCACGGGCGTGGGGTCCCAGGACGACGGCGGCACGTTCAGCAACGACCCGACCGGGGTCATGGCGGACGAGGAGCAGCACCAGGCCTGGCGGCGGCTCGTCAACGCGACGTTCACCGCCAGGCGGGTGCAGGCGATGGCCCCCGGGATCGAGGCGAAGGCCGAGCAGCTCATCGACGACATGCTGGCCGCCGGCGGTCCCGCGGACCTGGTCCCGGCCGTCGCGTTCCCGCTGCCCGTGTGGGCGATCTGCGAGCTGCTGGGTGTGCCGGAGGACGAGCGGGAGCGGTTCCCCTACTGGTCGGACACGGCGCTGAGCACGACGCGGTACACGCAGGAGGAGATCTCGGCGGCGCGCCAGGAGTTCGGCGCGTACATGGCCGGCCTGGTGGAGGCCAAGCGGACGGACCCGGGCGAGGACCTGATCTCCGAGCTCATCGCGCTCGTGGACCAGAACGACCCACGGCTGACGGCGCAGACCGTGATCGGCACCAGCATGGCGCTGCTCGTGGCCGGCCACGAGACCACCGCGAGCCACATCGCCAAGATGATGGCGCTGTTCCTCGGCGACCGCTCCCGGTGGGAGCAGCTCGTCGCCGACCCGTCGCTGGTGCGCAGCGCGGTCGAGGAGTCGCTGCGGTTCGACCCGAACGCGGGCTTCGGCATGGTGCGCTGGGTGGACGAGGAGATCGAGATCGCGGGCGAGACCGTCCCCGCGGGCACGACCGTGGTGTGCAGCCTCGCGGCGGCGAACCGGGACGAGGGCACGTTCGAGGGCGCGGACGAGATGGACCTGGGGCGCCGTCCGAATCCCCACCTCTCGTTCGGCGCGGGCTCCTACTCGTGCCTCGGCCAGTCGCTGGCGCGCACCGAGCTGCAGATCGTGCTCGCCGCCCTGGTGCGCAAGGTGCCGACCCTGGAGCTGGCGGTGGACGTCGAGTCCGTGCCGCGCAAGGAAGGCCTGCTGGTGGCCGGATTCGACGAACTGCCCGTCAAGTGGGGAGAGTGACCCCCATGAAGATCAACGTGGACCGCGACGCCTGCTGCGGCGCCGGCCAGTGCGTCCTGCTCGCACCCGACGTGTTCGACCAGGACGAGGAGGGCATCGTCGTGCTGCTCGACGAGCGTCCGGCTCCCGAGCTCGACTTCGCGGTGCAGGAGGCCGTGAGCATGTGCCCGACCGGCGTCATCTGGGTGGACCAGAACGCCTGACGGGTCGCGGGGGGATCGGCTTGGCGGCCTCGATGTCGGCGGCCGCCACGTCGACCTCCTGCGGCTCGCCGCGGCCCGGGACCGGGTCGGTGCGCAGTCGCAGGCCGGCGTCGGACACCTCGACGACGAAGCCGATCAGGTCCGTCCAGCGGTGCTCCGTCCCGCCGTCCGACACGACGGGACCGCCCGGCGCCAGGCGCCGCCTCACCACCACCCGGGTGCCGGGGCGCAGGTCCCGCCACCCGCCGGGCGCGGCCGGTGTAGCGAATGTCACGTCGGTTCTCCTTCCGCTGCGTGAGACCGGTGGGGATCTGGGGGCGTCCCGAGAGATACTAGGATCGCCCCGCCGGGTCGTACCGCGGTCGGCATCGTGCATGATCCTCAGTCCGGAAGTGGAAGGACACCCTCCAAGTGACCTACGTGATCGCTCAGCCGTGCGTCGACGTCAAGGACCGGGCGTGCATCGAGGAGTGTCCCGTGGACTGCATCTACGAGGGCAGCCGCTCCCTGTACATCCACCCGGACGAGTGCGTGGACTGCGGCGCGTGCGAGCCGGTCTGCCCGGTCGAGGCCATCTACTACGAGGACGACGTCCCCGACGAGTGGAAGGACTACTACCGCGCGAACGTGGAGTTCTTCGACGACCTGGGCTCGCCCGGCGGCGCCGCGAAGATGGGCGTCATCGAGAAGGACGACCCGATGATCGCGGCCCTTCCGCCCCAGGCCTGACGTGGGTCTGCACGATCTGACCGACCTACCCTTCGCCTGGGACTCGATCGACGGGATCACGGCGACGGCGAAGGCCCACCCGGCCGGTCTGATCGACCTCTCCATGGGCACGCCCGTGGACCCCACGCCCGAGGTCGTGCGGCGGGCGCTCGAGGCCGCGTCGAACGCGCCGGGCTACCCGATGACCGCGGGCACGCCCGCGCTGCGCCAGGCCGTCGCCGACTGGTTCGCCCGGCGCCGCGGGGTGCCGGGCCTCGATCCGGCCGCGGTGGTGCCGACCGTCGGCTCCAAGGAGCTCGTGGGCCTGCTGCCCGCCCTGCTGCACCTGGGCCCCGGCGACGTGGTGGTGCACCCCGCCGTGGCCTACCCCACCTACCTCGCGGGCATCCGCGCGGCCGGTGCCACGCCGCTCGCGACGGACGACGTCGCCGACTGGGCCGGGCGCGACGACGTGAAGATGGTCTGGGTCAACAGCCCCGGCAACCCGACGGGACGGGTGCTGGGCGTCGAGGCGCTGCGCGCCGTGGTCGACGCCGCGCGCGCGATCGGCGCCGTCGTCGTCTCCGACGAGTGCTACGCCGAGCTGGTGTGGGATTCCCCCTACGACGCCGCGACGGGCACGGGCGGCGTCCCCTCGATCCTCGACCCGCGCGTGTGCGGTGGCTCCCACGAGGGCCTGCTCGCCGCGTACTCCCTCTCCAAGCAGTCCAGCATCGCGGGCTACCGCGCGGCCTTCCTCGCGGGCGACGGCGCCCTGGTCGCCGACCTCACGCAGACCCGCAAGCACCTGGGCCTCATCGTGCCCGCGCCGGTGCAGGCCGCCATGACGGCGGCCCTGGCGGACGACGCGCACGTCGCCGCCCAGCGTGAGGCCTACGGCGCGCGGCGCCGGGCGCTGGCCGCGGCGGTCGTCGAGGCCGGGTTCGTCATCGACGGCTCGGAGGCCGGGCTGTACCTCTGGGTGGCGGCGCCGGACGGCCGCCCGGGCCTGGCGGTCGCGGAGTGGTTCGCGGCCCGGGGCATCCTGACCGCGCCGGGGCACCTGTACGGCGACGGCACGCACACCCGGGTGGCGCTGACCTCGACTGACGCGCAGATTGCCGATGCTGTGACACGCATCACGCAGCCTTGACCGATGGATTGGAAAAACTAAAGCAGGGCGCGATACTGTCGTGCCCCAGGTCGACGCTGTCCCGACACCTTTCTTTCACAGCAGCGTCCCTCGTGCGCCACTCAGGAAGGAAGACATGACCTCCACACCGCTGGACGGCTCGAGCCGCGTCGAGCTCGCCGTCGACGGAACCACTCACACCCTGCCTGTCGTCGCCGCCAGCGAGGGCAACGACGGCATCGTCGTGTCGTCGCTGCTCAAGGACACGGGTCTGGTCACGGTCGACCCCGGTTTCATGAACACGGCGTCGTGCGAGTCCGCGATCACCTACATCGACGGCGACGCCGGCATCCTGCGCTACCGCGGGTACCCCATCGACCAGCTCGCCGAGGCCTCCGGTTTCCTCGAGGTGGCCTACCTGCTCATCTACGGCGAGCTGCCGAGCCCCGCGGAGCTGGACGCGTTCACCGAGCGCGTCAACCGGCACACCCTGGTGCACGAGGACTTCCGCACGTTCATGGGAACGTTCCCGCGCAACGCGCACCCGATGGCGGTGCTCGCCTCCGCGGTGAACGCGCTGTCCACGTTCTACCCGGAGTCGCTCGACCCGGCGGACGACGAGCAGGTCGACCTGGCCACCGTGCTGCTGCTCGCCAAGACGCGCACCATCACGTCCTACCTGCACCGGCGCCGGGTGGGCGAGCCCCTGCTGTACCCGGACTACTCGCGCGGCTACGTCGAGGACTTCCTGCGCATGACGTTCGCGACGCCGTACGAGGCCTACGAGGCCGACCCGGTGATCGTGGACGCGCTGGAGAAGCTGCTCGTGCTGCACGCGGACCACGAGCAGAACTGCTCCACGTCCACGGTGCGCGTGGTCGGCTCGTCCAACGCGACCCTGTACGCGTCGGTGGCCGCGGGCGTGAACGCGCTCTCGGGTCCGGCGCACGGCGGGGCCAACGAGGCCGTGCTGACCATGCTGGAGAAGATCCGCTCGGGCGGCGAGACCGTCGAGACCTTCATGGAGAAGGTCAAGAACAAGCAGGATGGCGTGCGCCTGATGGGCTTCGGCCACCGCGTCTACAAGTCCTACGACCCGCGCGCCGCGATCGTGAAGAAGTCCGCGGACGAGGTGCTCGACAAGCTCGGCGCCAAGGACGAGCTGCTCGACATCGCGCGCGGCCTGGAGGAGATCGCCCTCTCGGACGACTACTTCGTGGAGCGCAAGCTCTACCCGAACGTCGACTTCTACACCGGCCTCATCTACAAGGCCATGGGCTTCGAGCCGGCCATGTTCACGCCGCTGTTCGCGCTGGGCCGCATGCCCGGCTGGATCGCCCAGTGGCGCGAGATGATCAAGGACCCGCAGACCAAGATCGGGCGTCCGCGCCAGGTCTACACCGGCGCCACCGAGCGCCCGTACGTGCCCGCGAACCAGCGCTAGCACGGATGACGGCGGCCCCGCCGCCGTCCGATGTCACGAGGCCCCCTGGCCTGGTGGAGCCGCTCGGCCCACCACGGCGAGGGGGCCTGCGTCATGCCCGGCGGTTAGCCTGCTGCCATGCCCGAGAAACCGCCGTTCAGCCCGACGATCGCCCTGCTGACGATGGGCCGGGTCTGGGACGCGGCGTTCGCGGACGCGCTCAAGCCGCTCGGCCTGACGACCCGCAAGTACGGCCTGCTGGGCCACATCCGCGCCACGCCGGGAGTCTCGTTCAGCGAGCTGGCCCGGCGCTCGCGCATCACCGTGCAGAGCGCCCACTCCGCCGTGGCCGCGTTCGCGGCGGACGGCCTGGTCGAGGACGCCACGGCGCGCGCGGGCGCGGCGTCCCGGCTCCGGGTCACCGCCGCCGGCGAGCGCCTGCTGGGTCAGGCGGCGGAGCGGGTCGCCGTGCTCGACGCCCAGTTCGCCGAGGAGCACCCCGTGCTCACCGAGGCGCTGCGGCGGCAGATCGAGGAGCACCTGGCGCGGAGCCGGTGACGCGGGGTCGCACCAACCTTCAGGTGGGCTGAAGCACCCCCATCCTTCAGTTAGGCTGAAGGTATGGAAAACCTGCTGCTGTCCGCGCACGTGCTCGCGGGCATCCTGTTCGTCGGCCCGGTGGCGGTGACCACCAGCCTGTTCCCGCGATTCGTGCCCGTCTCGGCCGGCGCGACGGCGCCTTCCGCGGACCCGTCCGCCCGGTCCGGGCGCAGTGCCTCGGTGGCCCGGGTGCTGCACGGTGTGACCCGGGTCTACGGCCTGCTGGCCCTCGTCGTGCCCGTGATCGGTCTGGTGCTCGCCGGCGTCCAGGGGCGCCTGGGCGAGATCTGGGTGGTCGTGGCGATGGTGCTCACCGCCGTCGCGGGCGGCCTGCTCGCGCTGCGGATCGCGCCGGGCCAGCGCGTGGCGCTCGACGCGCCGGACGACGCCGCGCGGCTCCGCTCGCTCAGCATGCTGACCGGCGTCTTCAACCTGCTGTGGGCCGCGGTCGTCGTGCTCATGGTCGTGCGGCCGGGGTCGGCGTGAGGCCGCTCCTGCGCGCCCTGGAGGTGCTCTCGGTCCTGGAGCTCGTGAGCGTGGCGCTCCTGCTCGGCAACCTCGCCACCGTGCACGTCGAGGGCGTCGCGTCGGCGCTCGGCCCGACGCACGGCGCGCTCTACCTCGCGGTGGCGGTCACGGCGCTGCTCGGGCAGGGGCTCCTGCCGCGCACCCGGTTCCTGGCGCTCGTGCCGGTGCTCGGCGGCGTCTTCACCCTGGTCAACGTGCGACGGGAGGCGCGGCGATGAGCGTCCGCCACTACCTCCGGCGTCCGCCGGAGGTGAGCGCCGCCGAGGCGCTGCGTCTGGTCGACGAGGGTGCGCTCGTGGTCGACGTGCGCCGGGAGCGGGAGTGGCGCGACCACCACGTCCCGGGGTCGGTCCACCTGCCGCTGACCGAGCTGGAGGCGCGGGCCGAGGAACTGCCCGACGACCGGGTGCTGATCGCCTTCTGCACGGGTGGCCTGCTCTCCCGGGGCGCGGCCAACCTCCTGGCCGAGCTGGGGTTCGACGTCGTGAGCCTGGCGCGCGGCCTGATGGGCTGGCGCGCCGCGGGCGGGGCGCTGGAGGGCGAGCGAGCCGGCTGAGCGGCGTGACCGGATCGTTGCCCGGGGCGTCCCTAGTTTCGTCGTGCGTGTCACAGGGCCGGGCTACCTTGGCCCCGTGAGTCGAGCCACCCTCCTTGCCCGCCGGTCCACGGCGCACCGTGGGCTGCTCGCGCTCGTCTGGCTGCTGGTGGCCGTGCTGACCGGCGCCCTGGGCGTGACGGTCGGCTGGACGCAGGCCGCGGCGACCGCGGGAGCGCGCGACGGGCTGGCCGCGGCCGAGCCCTCGGGGCGGGCGCTTCAGCTCGCGACCCGGCTCGCGGACGGCGCCGCGGCCGACGCCCAGGACGCGCGTGTGCAGGAGGTGCTCGCGGACCTGCTGGACGGCGTGCCGCACCGGGTCACCTATGACGTGCGGACCGAGGCGCAGTACACGACGGACGCCGACGGGCAGGACCTCGGCCGCTGGACGGTCGCGCTGCTGCCCGCGCCCTCGCGGCAGGAGGCCCTGTCGGGCGCGGGCGCGAGCGGTGTCACGCTGGTCGACGGCGCCTGGCCGGCCGCCGCGGACGAGGCGGCGGTCCAGGCCGACGCCGCCGAGGCCGCCGGGCTGGCGGTCGGCGACCGGGTCCGGCTCGGCATCGACCCTGAGGACCCCGCGGACACCGGTACGGCGGTCACGATCGCCGCGACCTGGCGGGTCACCGACCCCGACGACGCAGGCTGGCTCGGCGACCCGAGCGTGCTCACCGGGTCGGACGGCGCGTACCCCGGCCCCGTCGTGGTGAGCGAGGAGGTCGTCGCCGGGCTCGACACCGACCCGTTCGCCCGCTGGACGGTGGTGCCCGACGGCGCCGCGCTGACCCCCGAGGACCTGCCCGCCCTGGCGGCGCTGACGCCCGAGGTCGACCGCATCCTCGGCGAGGACACCGACGTCGCGCCCCGCGGGCTGACCGTCACCGGGACGCTCGACGTGATCGCGGCCGACCTGGGGGCCGCGCTGCGCGCCGCGGACGCCGTCGCGCTCGTCCCGCTGTGCCTGCTGGCGCTCGTCGGCCTCGTCGCGCTGGTCCAGGTGGCCCGGCTGCTGGCGGCCACCCGGGAGGGCGAGGTCGCCCTCCTGGTCTCCCGCGGTGCCGCGCCCGGCACCGTGACGGCCGCGGCTGCCGTGGAGGGCGCGCTGCTCGCGCTGACCGCCGCCGCGGCGGGCGGGGCCGCCGCGTGGGGCGCCCTGCGCGCGGTCGTGGGCGCCGAGGCCGGCGCGGCGGTCTCCGTCGGGACGCCGCTGGCCGTCGCCCTCGCCGTCACGGTGGCCGCGACCGCGACGCTCGTCCTGGTGGCGACGCTGCAGGTGCAGGCAGCGGTGCGGCGCCAGGTGACCGACCGCTCGGGGCGCGTGCGCCAGGTCGCCGCGCTCGGCACCGTGGTGCTGACGGTGGCCGCCGCTGCGGTCAGCGTGACCCAGCTGCTGCGCTACGGGTCGCCGCTCGTCTCCACGCCCGGCGGCCTGCGCACCGACCCGGCCGCGGCCGCGGCACCCGCGCTCGCGCTGGCGGCGCTCGCCGTGGCGGCGATGGCGGTGCTCGGCCCGGCTACGCGGCTGTGGGCGGGGCTGGCCGGGCGGTCGCGTGGCGTCGTCGGCCCGCTGGCCGCGCGACAGGTGGCCCGCCGGATCGTCGTCTACGTGGTGCCCGTGGTCCTGCTCGTGCTCGCGGGCGGGGCCGCGACCCTCGCCGGCGGCTACACCGGCACCGCGGAGCGCCTGCGCGCCGACGTCGACGTGCTCGCCAACGGTGCCGACGTGCGCGTCACGGCGCCCGAGAGCGGCCGCCTGGACCCGGCGCCGTACCTGCCGGGCACGACGGGTCCGGGCAGCACCGCCCGCGCCGCGGCGCCCGTGCTGTCCGGGACGGCCTACTCCGACGGCCTGCCCGTCGCGATGCTGGCGCTGCCCGCCGCCGACGTGCCGAAGGTGGTGCGTGCCCCGCAGGAGGTGCTCGACACCGCGGCGCTGGCCGACGACCTGGCGAACGACGCCTTCGCCGACGCGCCCGCCCTGGTCGGCGACGCCCGGGACATCGGCGTCACCGTGCGCGGCCGGATCCACGAGACGGTGGAGACGGACCTGGTGGGCTGGGCGCCGCGGCACCAGCTCGACCTGTCGATCGTGCTCGCCGCCATGGACGGCACGCTGGCCACCGTCGACCTCGGGCAGCTCACGGAGGGCGACGGCGGCGACGGCACCCTCGGCGAGCACGAGGTCGCGCAGGAGCTGCGGGGCGAGGTCCCCGCGCCGCCGCCCGGCCAGACGTGGCGGATCGCGGCTCTGGACGTGGACACCCGGCCCGGGTGGTCGATCGCGGAGGTGTCGCTGGCCGTCGACGGCATCACGGCCGGCGGGCTGCGCGTCGACCAGCCGGTGTGGACGCCGTCCGAGACCTTCGACGGACCGACCGGCCTGGAGCTGACCGAGGGGGAGGCCGCGTTCCGCATGTCCCTCGGTGACGGCGTCGCGGGCGCGAACCGGCTGCGCCTCCTGACCACCCCGGCCGCCGGCCCCGTCCCGCTGCTGGCCTCGTCCTCGCTGGTCGACTCGCTCGGCGTCACCGCGGGAGACACCTTCGAGCTCACCCTCGGCGCGACCCGCCTGCCCGTCGAGGTCGTGGCGTCGTCCGGCACCGTGCCCGGGGCGCTCGAACCGTACGCCGTCCTGGTGGACCGCGCGGCGCTCGCCGCAGTGCTGGTGCGCGACGTGAACGACCCCGCGCTCACCAACGAGGTCTGGCTCGCGGCCGGGCCGCCCGGCGCCGTCGCGCCGGCGGGGGCCGTGGCAGGTCTCGCCCGGCAGGCGACGGATGCCGCGGAGGCCGCCGGCCGCAGCAGCCGGGAACGGCCCATCGTGACGACGCCGGGCTACGGCTCCACCGACACGGCCGTGCCGGTGCGCGTCTCGTTCTGGCTCGCCGCGGCCGGGGCGACCGTGCTCGCGCTGGCGGGCGTGCTCGCCGTCGCCGTGGCCACCCTCCGGGAGCGGCGCGGCGAGGTCATCGTCCTGCGCGCCGTGGGGCTCGGCCCCGCGGCACAGGGCCGGGCACGGGCCGCGGAGCTCGTCACCGTCGGGATCGTGGCGCTCGCCGTCGGCGCGGTCGCCGGCTGGGGCGTGGCCCGGCTGGCCGCGGGCGGCCTGGCCGCCGCGACACTGACCGGGATCGACGCGGCACCGCCCGCGCAGTTCGTGCTGGCGACCGGGGGCACCGGCCTGGTGCTCGCCGCCGCCGTGGCCGGGCTGGTCCTGGTCGCGATCGGGGTGGGCGGGCGAGTCACCGCGCAGGCCCGCGACACCACCTACCGCGAGGAGGTCCGCTGATGGGGGCGCTGTCCGGGCTCGGCCTGCTCGCGCGACGGCAGCTGCGCACCTCCTGGGGTGCGACGGCCGCGCTGGGCGTGGTCGCCTTCCTCGCCGCGGGGGTGCTCTCGACCGCGCCGCGCGCCGTCGCGACCATGCACGCCGACCAGGTGGTCTACGAGACCGCCACGGCCTCGGGACCGGCCCGGGACGTGATCTCGGTGGCGGGCTCGATCCCCGGCCAGGCACCGAGCGGGGGCTTCTACGACCCGGGCAGCGTCGGGAGCGGCGTGCCGGACGAGCCGGACTGGACGCCGTTCGCCGAGAACCTGGACGCCGTGCGTGCCGAGACCCCCGAGCCGCTGCGCTCGGTGATGGGCGCCCCGCTCTTCCACGTGACGTCTGGCGACCCCGCGTACACCGAGCCGGAACCCAGCTCCGAGCTGGCCGAGGCCAAGGTCTTCCTCCGCTCGGCCCCGGACCTGGCCGAGCACGCCGAGCTGGTCGAGGGGCGCTGGCCCACCGCGACCGCGGGGCCCGTGTTCGTGGGGGACGAGCAGTCCATCAGCCAGCCCACGGAGCGGGCGCCGGCGTTCGAGGTCGCCGTGTCGCGCGCCGTCGCCGACACGTACGGCTGGAAGCTCGGCGGCCGGTACGACAACCTCTCGGGCTCGGGCGTGATCGCGCTGGCCGGCCGCTACCCGTCCCTCGTCGTGACCGGGATCTTCGAGACCGGCGACCCGGACGCCGACTACTGGCTGCACCATGCCCTGGGGGCCAGGGCCTCCGTGATCGCCGACCCGAACCGCGGCCTGCTCGGCACCGCGACCGCCTACGTGGACCCGGCCATGATCACGCCGCTGACCCTCGGCGTGGCCGAGACCCGCGTCTGGTACCCGGTGAGCACCGACGGCCTGACCGCCGCCGACGTGCCCGTGCTCCTGGCCCAGATGAACGGCCAGTCGGCGAAGACGTTCCTCGTCGCGGCCGGCCCCGACGACCCGACCCCGCTCCAGCTCCGGCCCACCAGCAGGCTCACCGAGATCCTCGAGAACCTGCTCGCGCAGCGCACCGGGGTCGACGCGATCGTCGCCGTCCTCGCCGTCGGGCCGCTCGGCGCCACCGTCGCCGTGCTGGCCCTCGGGGCGCGGCTCGTCGTCGACCGGCGGCGGTCCGCGCTCGCGCTGCTGCGCGCCCGTGGCGCGTCCGGCACCCAGGTGCGCCTGCTCATGGGCGGCGAGGGGCTCGTCGTCGGGCTCGGCTCGGCGGCCGTCGGGTTCGCGGCGGGCCTCGTGCTCTCGGCCGCCGTCGGCGTCGACGCCCCCGTCACCGTCGCCCAGGTCCTCCTGGCGGTGGCCGCGGGGCTCGCGCCGGCGGTGGCCCTCGCGCTCGCCACGTCGCCTGCCGGCCTGCGGACCACGCGCTCTGACCTCGCGCCCCGCTCCCGGAGCCGGGTGCGCTGGGTGCTGGAGGTGCTCGTCGTCGCCGGTGCGGCGCTCGCCGCCTGGCTGCTGCTGTCGCGCGGGGTCGTCGCCGGCTCGGGCTCCGGCTCCGGTGCCGGAGTCGACCCGCTGGTCGCCGCGGCACCCCTGCTGGTCTCCCTGGCGCTCACGCTGCTCGCCGTCCGCGCCTACCCCTGGCTCGCGCTCGCGGCCGAGCGGGCGCTCGCACCGCGGCGCGACCTGGTCCCGTTCCTCGGCGCCGCCCGCGCCACTCGCGACCCCGCCGGCGGCCCGGTCCCGGCGGTCGCGCTCGTGCTCGCGGTGGCCGTCGCGGCGACCTCGGCGGTGCTGTACTCCACGGTCTCCGGCGGCGTGGTCCGCGAGGCCTGGCGCGCGACCGGCGCGGACCTGCGCGTCTCCGGCCCGGTCGTCGACGAGCCGGTCGCGGAGCAGATCGCCGCGCTCGACGGCGTCGCCGCCGTGTCGCCGGTGGGCGACGTCGGCGACGGCCTGCTGCAGGGAGCGGGCTCCTCGCCTCGGGTCGAGGTGTGGACGGTGGACACGGCGGAGCTGGTCGTGGCCCAGCGGGACGTCGAGGGCGCCCCCGAGACGCTCGCCGGCCTGGCCGGGTCGGGTGGCGCGGACGGCGACGAGGCGCTGCCCGTGATCCTCACCCCCGGCGCGGCGGGCCCCGGCGTCGGACCGGGCACCACCGGGATCACGCTCACGACGCAGGAGGGCGACGTACCCGTCCGGGTCGTCGACGTGGTCGACGAGCTGCCGGGCCTCCCCGCGGGTCGCGCGCTCGTGGTGGCCGACGCCGGCCGTCTCACCGAGGCCACGGGCGACGTCAGCTACCCGCGCCTCGCGCTCGTGGGCCTGACCGACGACGCCGACCGCGCCGCCGTGACGGCGGAGCTCTCGCGGCTGCTGCCGTCGTCCGTCGTGGAGGACCCGGACCAGGAGGCGGACGCCGTGCTGGCGGCGCCCGTCTCCGGCGGGCTGGCCATCGCGTTCGTGCTGGCCGTGCTTCTCGCGGGGCTGCTGTGCGCGGGGGCCGTGGTGATGACGCTGATGCTCGCCGCTCCCGCGCGGGCGCGGCTGCTCGCCGTGCTGCAGACCCTCGGCCTCTCGCCTCGGCTCGGGCGCGGGCTGGTCGGCTGGGAGATCGGCCCCTGGGCCGTGGTCGCCCTCGTGGTGGGCGCCGTCCTCGGCGTGGTGGTGCCGGAGCTGGTGCTGGCCGCCGTGGACGTCACCGCCCTGACCGGCGGTCCCACCCAGCCCGGCGCGAGGTACGACCCGCTGCTGCTGGGCGCGGCCGCCGCCGGTTTCGTGGTGGTGGTGCTGGCCGCGGTCGGCGTGGCGGCGGCGCTGAGCCGCCGCGGCGAGGTGGCGGCCCAGCTCCGGATGGGGAGCAACGACTGACATGAGGGAGACCCGATGAGCACGACCATCGAGCTGACGGACGGCGGCGCGCCGGCCGCGGCGGGCCCGGCGGGCGGCGGGGAGATCCGCTGCGCCGACCTGGTGCGGATCTTCGCCACCGACGGCGTCGAGGTGCAGGCGCTGCAGGGCCTCACGCTGACGGTCGAGCCGGGGGAGATCGTCGCCGTCGTGGGCGCGTCCGGGTCGGGCAAGTCCACGCTGCTGACCATCCTCTCCGGCCTGGACACGCCGACCGGCGGCTCCGCCGTGGTGGCGGGCACCGACCTGTTGACCATGGGCCACGCCGAGCGGGTGCGGTACCAGCGCTCGACGGTCGGCTTCGTGTGGCAGCAGACGTCGCGCAACCTGCTGCCGTACCTCACGGCAGCTGAGAACGTGCGGCTCCCGCTGGAGCTGGCCGGGGCGCTCCCGCGGCGGGAGCGCGCACGCCGCGTGGCGGACCTGCTCGACCTGCTGGAGGTCGGCCACGTCGCCGGGCGACGGCCCGGTGAGATGTCCGGCGGCGAGCAGCAGCGCACCGCCATCGCGGTGGCCGTGGCGAACAACCCGCGCGTGCTGCTGGCCGACGAACCTACCGGCGAGCTCGACGAGACCACCTCGGTCGAGGTGCTGGAGGCGCTGCGGGGCGTGAACCGGGAGACCGGTGTGACGACGCTGATCGTGACGCACGACCCGACGGTGTCCGAGCACGTCGCGCGCACGATCCAGATCCGCGACGGCCGCACGGCGACGGAGACGCTGCGGCGTACGGAGGTCGACGAGCACGGCGCCGAGCGGCACGTCGCGGAGGAGTTCGCGGTGGTCGACCGGGTCGGCCGGCTGCAGCTTCCGCAGGACTTCGTGCACGCGCTCGACCTGCGTGACCGCGTGCGCCTGGCGCTCGAGCCCGACCACGTGGGCGTGTGGCCGGCGGCGCCCGGCCAGGCCGCGGAGCCCCACCCGTCGGCTGAGACCACCCCCACCGAGGAGGACCGATGACCACCACGACCCCGGCCCGCACCGTGCTGCGGGCCCAAGGTCTCACCCGGGTGTTCGGCACCGGCGCCGGCGAGGTGCGGGCCCTGTCGGACGCGACCCTGGAGGTCGCGGCGGGCGAGCTGCTCGTGGTGCGCGGCCCGTCCGGTTCGGGCAAGACGACGCTGCTGAACCTGCTCGGCGGGCTGGACCGGCCGACGTCGGGCAGCGTGTGGCTCGGCGACGCCGAGCTGACCGCCCTCGGGGAGAAGGCCGTGCTCGCGGCCCGGCGGGACCGGATCGGGTACGTGTTCCAGTCGTTCGGCCTGGTGCCCGTGCTGTCCGCGGCCGAGAACGTCGAGGTCCCGCTGCGCCTGCGGCGCACCGCGCAGGGCGAGCGGTCGCGGCGCGTGGCGGAGGCGCTGGACGCCGTCGGCCTGAGCGGGCACGCCAAGCAGCGGCCGTACGAGCTCTCGGGCGGGCAGCAGCAGCGGGTGGGCATCGCCCGCGCGCTCGTGGCCGACCCGGAGGTGCTGCTCGCGGACGAGCCCACCGGGCAGCTCGACTCGGGGACGGCGGCCGTCGTGATGGACCTGCTGGCCCGGGTGGTGCACGAGCGCGGCGTGGCCGCCGTCGTCTCCACCCACGACCCCGAGCTGATGGCTCGGGCCGACCGCGTGGTGGAGCTGCGCGACGGACAGGTAGTCGCTCCGGCGTCCTAGCGGGAGGTCCCGTCGGGCTCGTTCGGTCGTGCCCGGTTTGCCGCCTATTCTTCGGAGATGCCCGAACGACGGTCCGACGGTCAGATCGATCTGCGGCCCCTCCGGCTCCGGGCGATGTTGACGCAGGAGGAGCTCGCCCACAAGGCCGGCATCGGGACGCGGACGATCCGGGACATCGAGTCGGGCAGGACGCAGCCGCAACCACGGACGATACGGCTCCTCCTCGACGCGCTGGGGCTGACCGCGGGCGACCGCGCGCTGCCGGGCGCGCCGTCGGACGGCGTCGTCGTACCCCGGGAGCTGCCGCGGATCCCGGCGCGGTTCGTCGGCCGGGAACGGCACGTGGACGGGATCGTCGCCGCGGTGGACGACGGCACGGCGGTCGTCACCGTGCACGGCATGGCCGGGGTGGGCAAGACGTCCCTGGCGGTGTGGGCGGCCCACGAGCTGGCTCCCCGCTTCCCGGACGGCCAGCTGTTCGTGGACCTCCACGGGGTGTCGTTCTCCGAGGAACCGCCACTCGGGCAGAAGGACGCCCTGACCCGCCTGCTGCGCGGCTTGGGCACCGCCGACCGGGACCTGCCGACGGGCGTCGACGAGCTCAGGGCTCGCTACCGGAGCGTCATCGCCGACCGGCGGGTGCTGCTGGTGCTCGACAACGCGACCGACGCGGATCAGGTGGACGCGCTGCTGCCGGGCACACCCAGCAGCCTCGTCCTCGCCACGAGCCGTCGCGACCTGTCGCACCTCGTGGGTGCGCACTCGGTCGCGCTCGACCTCCCGCAGCCCGCCGAGGCCGTCGCGATGCTCCTGGCCGCGGTTCCCGACCGCATCACCCGTCAGGAAGCGGCGGGGATCGCGGAGCGATGCGGTCGGCTGCCGCTGGCGATGAGTCTGGCCGCGGGACGCCTGCGCAGCCGTCCCCACTGGCGGGCCGAGCACCTGCTGGCGCGCCTGGCCGACGACGACCGGCTCCTCCCGGAGCTCGACGTCCGGCACGGGGGAGTCGCCGCCACACTCAGCGCGTCGTACGTCGAGCTCGACGCCGACCATCGGCGCCTGTTCCGGCGGATCAGCCTCGTTCCCGGCGACGACGTGGACGCGCCGGCAGCCGCTGCCCTGTCGGAGCTGAGGGAGCAGCGCGTCGCGTGGATGCTGGAGGCGCTCGTCGACGTGCACCTCGTGGAGAGCCGTTCTCCGGGCCGTTACCGCCTGCACGACCTGGTGCGGGTCTACACGACACAGCTCACCGGCACCGAGGAGACGGCGGCGGAGCGCGACGGCGCCCTGGCCCGGCTGGTCGACGTGTACCTGCACTTCGCCTACCGCGCGGCGAGCCAGGTGTCCGCGACCACGGTCCGGATCCTGGTCGAGGGTGTGGCGAGGTACGACCTCGGTCTGCCCGGGTTCGCCGACAGGGACGAGGCGCTCGCCTGGTTCAGGGCCGAGCGGGCCAACCTGGCGGCCGCCGTGCCCGCGGCAGAACGGTCCGGGAACCTCGAGGCGGCCTGGCACCTGGCCATCGCGTTCGGAGCGTTCCGGCTGGCGGACCGGGACCACGAGGAGTACCTCACCATCAACCGGACCGCGTTGGACATCGCCCGGAAGCTCAAGGACGAGGGGCACGAGGCGATCACCCTCGCCGACCGGGGCCGTCAGCTGCTGGTAGCGGGCCGGTGTCGCGCCGCGATCGAGTGCCTCGAGCAGGCGGTGGTCCTGTACCGCCGGCTCGGGGACGACGCCGCGGCCGCGCTCGCGCTCAGGAGCATCGGGATCGCTCACCGGCAGTCCGGCCGCTTCGCGGCGGCCCTGGAGGTCTACGAGACGGCTCGTGCCTCCGCGGAGGAGGCCGGCGACCCGATGGCACGCGTGGTGGTGGGCGCGAACATGATCGTCCCGCTGCTCCGCCTGGGCCGCCTCGCCGACGCCGAGCGCTGCCTCGACGAGACCGAACGGCTCGTCGAGGACCACGACGAGTACAACCGCCTCCGGCTCGAGAGCTACCGGGGGACCCTGGCCCGTGAAGGCGGTGACGCGGCCGCGGCCCTGGTGGTGCACGGCGCGTGCCTCGACCGGTGCCGGGAGCTGGGCTTCCGGGCCGGGTTCGGTCCGATCCTCACTGAGCTCGGCACGGACCTCATCGAGCTCGACCGAGGGGCCGAGGCCGTGGTCCACCTGGGTCAGGCGCTCGAGGACGCGGAGGACCTGGGATATCCGTCGCTGGTGCGGACCGCCCTGGTCGACCTCGGGCGGGCGAAGGTGTTGACCGGTGCGCTCGACGAGGCCGCCGGTCACCTCGAGCGCGCGGCGGCCCTCGCCCAGGCCCACGAGGACACCTTCGAGCTGGCGCGGGCCCATCACGGTCTCGCCGACCTCTGCCGTCGTCAGGGCGAGGTGGTCACGGAACGGCGACATCTGGTCCGGGCCGCGCGGGCGTACGCGGAGTGCGGCGTTCCCGAGGCCGGAGTGCTGTGGGACCGGGCCCGCTGCGGAGGCTCCCGTCCTGCCGGTCTCCTGCCGGTCCGCCGCCTGTTTGATCCCGTCTCCCGGCACAAGACTTGCTGCACCGACCTCCTGCCGCCTTGCGCAGCGAGGTTCATGCCCAACTCACAACGGGAGTGACATGAAGAAGAAGAGGGTGCTCGTCAGCGGCGGTATTGCGACTCTCGCGGCATTCGGGATGCTGCTCGGCGCGGCGGCGCCGGCGAGCGCGGCCACCGGGTTCCGCTCGTGCTCGGCCAGCCAGGTCCTCAAGACGACGTCGGTGAACAAGGGCGTGGCCACCCACAAGCTGGAGGGCAGCGGCCGTCAGCAGCTCGCGCTGACCCCGAACGCCGGCACCACTTACAAGACGTACAACATCTACTGGGAGGGGTGGCGCGCGGCGACCTGGACGATCACGGGGACCGTCTCCTCCGCGGGTGCGTCTTGCGTCAGTTCCTGACGGGGCTCGGGGGAGCGCTCCTCGTGGTTCTGGTCCTCGGTGCGTGCGGCGCACCGGGGACCGAGCCGCGCGGGGCGCTGCCCTCCGCGTCGGAACCTGCCGGCGCGCTCAACCCCCAGATGACCACCGTGCGTGACTGCCTCGTCGACCAGGGCTGGGAGGTGACGGCGCGGGAGGGTGTGCTCTACGGTCCGGTCCTTCCTGAGGGCGAGATGGACGCCTATGAGAAGGACCAGGACGAATGCGCAGAAGCTGCCGGGCTGATCGAGTAGGTCGGATCGATGGGGTGACTCCTCGCGTGGCGGACCGTACGCGGGACCTCGGGCATCCCGCCTGGTCGGGCGGTTCATCGCCCCGGGCAACGGGTGAATTTCCTGCTCCGGGCGCTCACGGCGGTCGTGTTACGGCTGTGAGAACCACCTGGTCAGAACTGTTACTCGGTGTTACCCGTGCATACCGAGATGGTCACAACTCGGTGGAGTTTCTCGGGTGGTGGTCATCGGCACGTCCGGGGAGCGGTTACGTTATTCCGTGATACCACGGGGCGCAACGAAGCGTCCGCATCGCTCCGGACGGCACCCGCCGTGCCGGGGTGTACTGCTACCCAGGAGGACACGTGACACCTCGAAAGCGACTTGTGGGGCTGGGCGCGTTCGCGCTCGCCTCGTCGCTCGTGCTGACCGCTTGTGGCGGTGGCAACAGCGGCGATGAGGCGACCGGCGACGGCGCCAGCACCGGGATCGTGACGATCAGCAACGGTGAGCCCCAGAACCCGCTCGTCGGGTCGATGACCAACGAGACCGAGGGTGGGCTCGTCGTCCAGCAGCTCTACTCGGGCCTCGTCTACTACGACGCCGAGGGTGTCGTGCACAACGAGATCGCCGAGTCGATCGAGTCGGACGACAACCAGACCTGGAACATCACCATCCAGGACGGCTGGGAGTGGTCCGACGGCACGCCGGTCACCGCGGCCAACTTCGTGGACGCGTGGAACTGGGCGGCCTACGGCCCCAACGGCGCCAAGGGCGCCGGCTTCTTCGACCCCATCGAGGGCTTCGCCGAGGCGCAGGGTGTCCCCGAGTTCGACGAGGAGGGCAACGTCTCCGGCATGGCCGAGGAGCCGACCGCGGAGACGCTGTCGGGCCTCGAGGTCGTCAGTGACACCGAGTTCACGGTGAAGCTGACCCAGCCGGAGTCCGACTTCCCGATCCGCCTGGGCTACTCGGCGTACTTCCCGCTGCCCGACGCGTACTACGGCGACACCGCGGCGTTCGGCGAGAAGCCGGTCACCAACGGTCCGTACGTGCTGGAGAGCTGGGAGCACGACTCCGAGATCAACCTGGTCCCGAACGAGGCCTACAACGGCCCGCGCAAGGCCCAGAACGGTGGCCTGGACTTCATCGTCTACACCGACGAGAACACCTCGTACGCCGACCTGCAGGGCGGGAACCTCGACATCCTCGAGAACGTCCCGACCTCGGCGATGAGCACCTTCGAGGAGGATCTGGGTGACGGCGCCATCAGCGAGCCGTCCGCCAGCTTCGCGGCCATGACCGTGCCCGAGTGGCTCCCCGAGTTCCAGGGCGACGCCGGCCTCAAGCGCCGTCAGGCCCTCTCCATGGCGATCAACCGTGAGCAGATCACGGAGACGATCTTCGCCGGCACCCGTATCCCGGCCACCGACTTCACGTCGCCGGTCATCAACGGCTGGACCGGTGAGATCCCGGGCAACGAGGTCACGACGTACAACGCCGAGGAGGCCAAGGCCCTCTGGGACGAGGCCAACGAGGAAGACCCGCTGCCGGACGACTACGTCCTGACGATCCACACCAACACCGACTCGGACCACCAGGCGTGGGTCGAGGCCGTGTGCAACGGGTACATCAACGACCTCGACATCAAGTGCGAGATGACCGGTTACCCGACGTTCGACGAGGTCCTCAACGAGCGCGACAAGGGCCCGGACGGCAAGGTCGACGGTCTGTTCCGTGCCGGCTGGTCGGCTGACTACCCGTCGCTGCAGAACTACCTCGGCCCGCTCTACAGCAAGGCCGCGCTGGCCGGCTCGAACGACGGCCGTTACGAGAGCGACGAGTTCGACGCCGCCCTCAAGGAGGCCGCGGCCGCTCCCTCGCTGGACGAGGCCAACGTGCTCTACAACAAGGCGCAGGAGATCCTGTTCAAGGACCTCCCGGGTATCCCGCTGTGGTACTACTCCACGACCGCTGGGCACTCCGAGTACGTGGACAACGTGGAGTTCGGCTGGGACAGCATGCCGCTCCTGTACGAGGTCACCAAGACGGAGTGACTGTGATCACGTCCGGTCCGCCGGCGTGAGTCATCACCCCAGGTGACGGGCGGGGCGCGTGAACCACGCGCCCCGCCCTCCACTGTGCGGAGCAAGAACACCGGGTGACGTCCTGGAGAATGTTCCGCAGCCATCTACCAAGGAGACCTACGAATGCTCTGGTACATCGGACGCCGGCTGCTGCAGGTGATCCCCGTGTTCCTCGGCGCCACGCTGTTGCTGTACGGGCTGGTGTTCCTGCGCCCCGGCGATCCCGTGGCCGCGCTGGGCGGCGAACGTGGCCTGTCCCCAGCTGCCGAGCTCGCCATCCGCGAGGCGTACCACCTGGATCAGCCGTTCTTCATGCAGTACCTCTACTTCCTCAAGGGCGTCTTCACCTTCGACATGGGCGTCACGTTCACCGGCCGCCCGGTCGTCGAGGTGATCGCCCAGGCCTTCCCGGTGACGTTCCAGCTCGCCCTCATGGCGATCGTCATCGAGACCGTCTTCGGCATCGGCTTCGGGCTCTGGGCCGGCGTCCGCAAGGGCAAGCTCTTCGACTCGACCGTGCTCCTCTGGAGCCTGGTGCTCATCTCGGTGCCGACGTTCGTGATCGGCTTCGTGATGCAGGCCGTCGTGGGCGTGCAGCTCGGCTGGCTGCCGATCACCGCCGGCCGTGACCCTGATTTCATCAGCCTGTTGATGCCCGCGATCGTGCTCGCCACGACCTCCTTCGCCTACATCCTGCGACTGACACGGACGTCGGTCGTCGAGAACATCACGGCGGACTTCGTGCGGACCGCCCGGGCCAAGGGCCTGCCCCGGGACAAGGTCATGTCGCGCCACGTGCTGCGCAACTCGCTGATCCCAGTGGTCACGTTCATCGGTATCGACCTGGGCAACCTCATGGCCGGCTCGATCGTGACCGAGGGCATCTTCAACATCAACGGCGTCGGCGGAACCCTGTACCAGGCGATCGTCCGCGGCGAGAACGTGACGGTGGTGTCGCTGTCCACCGTGCTCGTCGTCGTCTACATCTTCGCCAACCTGCTCGTGGACGTCTTCTACGCCGTCCTGGACCCGAGGATCCGTTATGCCTGAGAACCGCTACGAGAAGACTCCCCGCTCGGGGCAAGAGCACTTCGTGGCGCCTCCTGAGGAGGTGCAGGTCGGCGTGATCGACGCCGTCGACACGTCCGAGGCACCGCGCAGCCTCTGGTCCGACGCCTGGCGCGACATGCGTCACCGGGCGCTGTTCTGGGTGTCCGCGACGCTGATCGTGTTCGTCGTCCTGATGGCGGTGTTCCCGGGGCTGTTCACCTCGACCAGCCCCACGGAGTGCCACCTGGAGGACTCGCTGGGCGGGCCCACCGCGGGCCACATCTTCGGGTTCGACAAGCAGGGCTGCGACATCTACGCCCGAGCGGTCTACGGGGCACGCGCGTCGGTCACGGTGGGCATCCTGTCCACGCTGTTCGTCGTCGTGATCGGCACCCTCATCGGCGCGATCGCCGGCTACTTCGGCGGCCTGCTCGACACCCTCCTGTCCCGGTTCACCGACATCTTCTTCGCCGTGCCGTTCGTGCTCGCCGCGATCGTCATCATGAGCCTGCTGGACGACCGGAACGCGTTCGTGGTCGCCGTCGTGCTGGCGGTCTTCGGCTGGACGTCCATCGCCCGGATCACGCGCGGTGCGGTGCTCGGTGTGAAGAACAACGAGTTCGTCACCGCCGCCAAGGCGCTGGGCATGGGCCGGGGAGCGATCCTCGGCAAGCACGTGCTGCCCAACTCGGCCGCGCCGATCATCGTCTACGCGACGGTCGCGCTCGGTACGTTCATCGTCGCGGAGGCCACCCTGAGCTTCCTCGGTATCGGCCTGCCGACGTCGACCGTCTCGTGGGGCGGCGACCTCGCCAAGGCGCAGGAGTCGATCCGGGTCGCCCCGGAGATCATGATCTACCCGGCGACCGCGCTCGCGCTGACCGTGCTGAGCTTCATCATGATGGGCGACGTCGTGCGCGACGCCCTCGACCCGAAGGCGAGGAAGCGATGAGCACCACGATCACCCTCACCGACGGGACCACCGAGGACGCCCCGGTGCCCGTCGAGAAGCACGACGACACCACGCCGCTGCTCCAGATCAAGGACCTGCAGATCTCGTTCACCACGGCGTCCGGCACGGTCGAGGCCGTCCGCGGCGTGGACCTCACGGTCTACCCGGGGCAGTCCGTGGCGATCGTGGGCGAGTCGGGTTCCGGCAAGTCCACGACGGCGCACGCGATCATCGACCTGCTGCCGGGGACCGGCAAGGTGACCGGCGGGTCCATCTCGTTCGGCGGGCGCGAGCTCGTCGGGCTGGGCCGCAAGCAGGTCGAGGACCTGCGCGGCCGGGAGATCGGCCTGGTGCCCCAGGACCCGATGTCCAACCTGAACCCGGTGTGGCGCATCGGCGCACAGATCGACGAGGCGCTGGTGGCCAACGGCTTCCAGGGCGGCAAGGCGGAGCGCACCGCGCGCGTCGCCGAGCTGCTCAGCGAGGCCGGCCTGCCCGACGCGGAGCGGCGCGCGCGCCAGTTCCCGCACGAGTTCTCGGGCGGCATGCGCCAGCGTGCGCTCATCGCGATCGGCCTGGCCTCGCGGCCCAAGCTGCTCATCGCGGACGAGCCGACGTCGGCCCTCGACGTGACGGTCCAGAAGAAGATCCTGGACCACCTGGAGGGGCTGACGGCGGAGCTCGGCACGGCCGTCCTGTTCATCACGCACGACCTGGGCCTGGCCGCCGAGCGCGCCGAGCACCTCATCGTGATGTACAAGGGCCGGGTCGTGGAGTCCGGCCCGGCGGCGCAGATCCTCAAGGACCCGCAGCACGAGTACACCAAGCGGCTCGTGTCGTCGGCCCCGTCGCTGGCCTCCCGGCGCATCCAGTCCGCGCACGAGCGCGGGCAGGAGTCGGACGACCTGCTCGCCGAGCACGCCGACGAGGCGGAGACGACGGCGCCCGACGTCGTCGTGGCGAAGGACCTGACCAAGGTGTTCCACATCCGTGGTTCCCGGCCGGGCTCGCACACCGACTTCACCGCGGTGGACGGCATCAACTTCACGCTGCCCAAGGGTCACACCCTGGCGCTCGTGGGCGAGTCGGGCTCCGGCAAGTCCACGGCGGCCAACATGGTGCTGGGCCTGCTCGACCCGACGTCGGGCTCCGTCCTGTACGACGGCAAGGACGTCTCGAAGATGTCGGCGAAGGAGCAGTTCTCGCTGCGCCGCCGCGTGCAGCCGGTGTTCCAGAACCCGTACGGGTCGCTGGACCCGACGTACTCGATCTACCGGTCGATCGAGGAGCCGCTCGTCCTGCACAAGGTGGGCGACCGCAAGTCCCGCGAGGCGCGGGTGCGCGAGCTCCTCGACATGGTGTCGCTGCCGCAGGCGACGATGCGCCGGTTCCCGAACGAGCTGTCGGGCGGGCAGCGGCAGCGCATCGCGATCGCGCGTGCGCTGGCGCTCAAGCCCGAGGTGCTCGTGCTCGACGAGGCCGTCTCGGCGCTCGACGTGCTGGTCCAGGCGCAGATCCTGACGCTGCTCAACGACCTGCAGGCCGAGCTCGGGCTGTCCTTTCTGTTCATCACGCACGACCTGGCCGTGGTCCGGCAGATCGCCGACCTGGTGGCCGTGATGAAGGACGGCAGCATCGTGGAGCACGCGACCACGGACGAGGTGTTCGACAACCCGCAGCAGGAGTACACGCAGGACCTCCTGGCGGCGATCCCGGGCGCGAGCCTGGAGATCGGCGGCTGACCCGGTCCTCCCGCGTACGTGTCAGACCCTCAGGTCACTCCGGTGATCTGGGGGTCTGACACGTTCGGGGGTGTTCACCGCACAGTGACACGGTCGACACCTGGGGATTTCGATTCGCGGGTAAGATGGGTGGTGCTGCGAGACCGGTCCGCTCCGGGCCAGAGTCCGCGCCCCTGACCTCCCTTCTGGAAATGAGTGCTTCGTGACCGTGCCTGCAACCGCGCCGACCTCGGCCCGTGCGACCCGTTCCGACCTGCGTAACGTCGCGATCGTGGCCCACGTCGACCACGGCAAGACCACGCTCGTGGACGCCATGCTCAGGCAGGCCGGGGCGTTCGAAGCCCGTCAGCACCTCGAGGACCGGGTGATGGACTCCGGCGACCTCGAGCGCGAGAAGGGCATCACGATCCTCGCCAAGAACACCGCGATCCGGTACGCCGGTCCCGCGGCGGCGGCGAACGGTGAGGCCGACGGCATCACCATCAACGTCATCGACACCCCGGGCCACGCCGACTTCGGCGGCGAGGTCGAGCGCGGCCTGTCGATGGTCGACGGCGTCGTGCTGCTCGTCGACGCGTCCGAGGGCCCGCTGCCCCAGACCCGCTTCGTGCTGCGCAAGGCCCTGGCGGCCAAGCTGCCCGTCATCGTCGTCGTGAACAAGGTGGACCGTCCGGACGCCCGCATCAGCGAGGTCGTCGCGGAGACCACCGACCTGCTGCTCGGCCTCGCCGGCGACCTGTCGGACGAGGTCGAGGACCTCGACCTGGACGCCATCCTGGACGTGCCCGTGGTCTACGCGTCGGCCAAGGCCGGCCGTGCCTCCACCGACCAGCCCGCCGACGGCGGCCTGCCCGGCAACGAGGACCTCGAGCCGCTGTTCGCGACCATCCTCGAGAAGATCCCGGCCCCGACCTACGAGGAGGGCGTGCCGCTGCAGGCGCACGTCACCAACCTCGACGCGTCGCCGTTCCTCGGCCGCCTCGCGCTGCTGCGCATCCACAACGGCACCCTGTCCAAGGGGCAGAACGTCGCGTGGGCCCGCCACGACGGCACCCTGCAGAGCGTGAAGATCACCGAGCTGCTGGAGACCAAGGCGCTCGACCGCGTGCCGACCGACACGGCCGGCCCCGGCGAGATCGTCGCCGTCGCGGGCATCGCCGACATCATGATCGGCGAGACCCTCACCGACCTGGACGACCCGCGCCCGCTGCCGCTCATCACGGTGGACGACCCCGCGATCTCGATGACCATCGGTATCAACACCTCCCCGCTCGCGGGCAAGGGCGGCAAGGGCCACAAGGTCACCGCCCGCCAGGTCAAGGACCGCCTCGACTCCGAGCTCATCGGTAACGTCTCCCTGAAGGTGCTCCCGACCGAGCGTCCCGACGCGTGGGAGGTGCAGGGCCGCGGCGAGCTGGCGCTGGCCATCCTGGTGGAGCAGATGCGCCGCGAGGGCTTCGAGCTCACGGTCGGCAAGCCGCAGGTCGTCACCAAGACGATCGACGGCAAGGTCAACGAGCCGATGGAGCGCATGACCATCGACGTGCCCGAGGAGTACCTCGGCTCGGTCACGCAGCTCCTTGCGCAGCGCAAGGGCCGCATGGAGACCATGACGAACCACGGCACCGGCTGGGTCCGCATGGAGTTCATGGTCCCGGCGCGCGGCCTGATCGGCTTCCGCACGCAGTTCCTCACGGACACCCGCGGCACCGGCATCGCGGCCTCGATCTCCGAGGGCTACGAGCCGTGGCACGGCCCGATCGAGTCGCGCAACACCGGCTCGCTCGTCGCCGACCGCTCCGGCAAGGTGACGCCGTTCGCCATGATCAACCTCCAGGAGCGCGGCTCCTTCTTCGTGGACCCCACGCAGGAGGTGTACGAGGGCATGATCGTCGGCGAGAACTCGCGCAACGAGGACATGGACGTCAACATCACCAAGGAGAAGAAGCTGACGAACATGCGGTCCTCGACCGCCGACAACTTCGAGAACCTGATCCCGCCGCGCAAGCTCACGCTCGAGGAGTCGCTGGAGTTCGCGCAGGAGGACGAGTGCGTCGAGGTGACCCCCGAGGTCGTGCGCATCCGCAAGGTGCTCCTGAACGCCACCGACCGCGCCCGCGCGACGGCTCGCGCCAAGCGCGGCTGACGCTCCCGCGTCGCTGAGTGCTGGATCTTCGCCCATGAACATGCGTTCCGAGGGCGAGGATCCAGCACTCAGTGCTTTCCAGGGGGTGCTCGGGGGTGTGCTGGCGGTGCACGCCCACCCCGACGACGAGACCCTGTCGACCGGTGGGCTGCTGGCGGCCTTCGCCGCCGCCGGGCTGCCGGTCCGCGTGGTGACCTGCACGCGCGGGGAGCGCGGCGAGGTCATCGCCCTGGCCGGTACGACGTCGGAGGGCCGGGCCGGCCTCGCGGGCGACGGCCCCGCGCTGGGCGCCTACCGGGAGACCGAGCTGGCGCGTGCGCTCCTGGCGCTGGGCGGCGGGGTGGACGGCGCGGTCGAGCAGGCCTTCCTCGACACGCTGCCGCAGGCATCTGCGCAGGTCACCCGGGTTGTGGGCGCTGGAGCGGACCCGGTGCGGTACGAGGACTCCGGGATGACGTGGGTGGCGCCCGGCGTCGCCGGTCCGGCGCCGGACTCCCCGCCGACGGCGTTCGCGCGCGTTCCGCTCGACGAGCCGGCCGGGCGGCTCGCGGCCCTGGTCCGCACGACGCGTCCCGCCGTCGTCGCGACGTACGAGCCCGGCGGGGGATACGGGCACCCCGACCACGTGCGGGCGCACGAGGTGACGGTCCGCGCACTGCGGCTGGCGGCCGACCCGGCCTGGCGGCCGGGCGGGGGCGGGCCGGCGCGCGGGGGCGAGCCGGCGCGCGGAGGCGACCCCGGGGGCGGCGTCGGACCGTGGGACGAGACCTGGGCGGGTGCCGAGCTGTGGCAGGCGGTCGCCCCGGCGGCCGAGGTGCGCGCGGCGCGGTCGACGCTCGCCGGCCTGCCTGAGGCGACCGCGCTCGCCGCGACCGCCGGTCTCACGTTCGCCGATCCCGCGGAGGATCTGCCGCCGTTCGCGCGGGATCTGCCCGCGTCGTCGGCAGAACGTCAGGTGATCGGCACTTCGGGCTACCGATCACCTGACGAACTACCGATCACACAGGTTGGCGGCGGGAGCGGGCGACGCGACGGGGAGCGGGTCGTGCGGGTGGACGTCGGTGGCGTGCTCGGGCGGGTCGTCGCGGCGATGCGGGCGCACGCCACGCAGGTGCAGCACGCGACGGCGCTGCCGCAGGCGGCCGGGGCCGTCGCCGGGTGGTACGCGCTGTCCAACGGGGTGCTGGCGCCGATCCTCACGACCGAGACCTACGCCGTCGTCGACCCCCTCGGCTGAGGAGCTGGCCGCAGGTCCCCCTCACCTTTGAGGCCCGGCTTTCTTCGCTTTGAGAGTGCTCAATGCGAAGAAACCCGGGCGTCAAAGGTGATGACGGCGTCGGTGCGCCCAGGGCGGGCCGGCTCAGCGCTCCTGGAGGGCGTCCAGGCCGATCGCCATGGCGGTCACGAGCCGGCGGTCGAGCCGCGGGTCCTGGACGTTCACGACGTACCGGTCGCGCAGGCCCCACTTCTTCTCCACGGTGAACGCGGGCCGGCCGTCGATCGTGAAGTCGAAGTGGTACGGCAGCCACGCGACCTCCACGAGCCGCCGGATGATGGCGATCGGGAGGCTCCGCTCGGTTCCCGTGGCCACCCCGAGGCCGGGCTGCTCGACGTGCCACGTGCTGCGCAGCAGCGACTTGGCGAAGTCCTTGCGGAACGTGCCGATCGGGGTGTCGCCCGCGTCGACGACGTCGTAGGTGGCGCCGAGGTCGACCACCTGGCGCGCCTTGAAGCCGAGCACCGACTCCTGCTTGGTGTCGTCGGTGTAGAGCGTGACCTGCTCGCGGAAGGCCATGCGCTTCTGCTGGGCGAACGCGTAGAGGTCACCCTCGGAGCCGTCCGGCAGGGCGCCGCGTACCTCGTACTGGTTGACCAGCATGCGGATCCGCTGGCGAATGATGAGCTGCGTCTGATCCTGGAGCGTATTCACCCGCGGAGTGTTCCACACATGCAGAGTCCTCCCAGGTGGATGCTGGAGAATGCTCGGGTGAACTCCTCCCGACGCCCGCTCGGACGAACGATCGTGCGCACTCTTCTGGCCGTCGCGCTCGGCGTCGTGATGGGCGCGCTCGGGACGGTGGTGCACCGGTACGGGGCCGATTCCCTGTACCTCGGGCTGATCCTCGCGTTCGGGCTGACGGCAGCGGCCGGCGTGCTCGCGCGCGCCTGGGCCGGTTATGGCACGCTGCTCGGGTTCGGCGTGGGCTGGGTCGGCATCGTGCAGGCCCTGTCGCTGCCGGGCTCCGGGGGCGACGTCGTCGTCCCGGCCGGCGTGCTCGGCATGGTCTGGTCGTACGCGGGGGTGGCGATCCTCGCCGTCGTCGCGTTCCTGCCGTCCTCGTGGTTCGCCGAGGTCCCGGCCCGCCGGGATCGGCCCGCTGCCTGACCTCTGCGCATCTTCGCAGGGTGGTTCAGGATGGTGGGCAGGATTGATACGAAACCTCCACCTCGGGGCGTCCAGTACGCGGCCTTGGGCAGGATTCTCGCTGGATAGGATGCCCGGCAGGGCGACTCCGTCCAGCGGATTCGCCGCGGGTCCGGTGCGCCCTTGGGGACGCGGAGAGCCCGCGTCTCGGGTAGTTGCACGGAGCGTGCCGATGGGTCAGCCGACCGAGCGTGACGAACCGCTCGAGCCGACATCAGACGAGAACACCGGGGCTCAACCTGCCCCGGCCGTACCGCCTCGCTTGTACCAGAAACGCCCTGGCAGCGTGCCGCGACAGCCGTCGCAACCCCCGGCACGTCCGTCGGCCGCCCAGGCCGCGCAGCCCGCAGTACCGGCCGGTCGACCGACCGCTCAGCCGGTTCCCCGATCCGCAGACAAGGTCGAACCTGTGACCGCTCCGGAACACTCCGAGCCCACCAAGGCCCCGTCCGTCCCTGCCGCACCGCCGGCAGGGGTTCCCTCCGTGCCCGGCGACGCCGCGCCCGACACCGCTCCGAGCGACGCCTCGGACGTCGAGGCGCCCGCCGTCGGCGCTGCCGAGCCCGCCGGAACGGCGGCGGAGTCCGCGCCTGCCGCGCCTGCTTCGGCCGCGCCTGCCGCGGCTGCTCCAGCCGCGCCCGCTGTGCCTGCTCCGGCCGCGTCCGCCGCGGCGAGTGCGCCCGGCGCCGGGAACGCGCAGGACCGGGCGAGCGCGCCGAGCCCTGAGGCAACCGCGCCCGGTCGCCTGGCGGAGGCCGCGGACGAGCCCGCGAGCCCGGCGGCCGCCCCGAGCGCGCCGGTCGTCGACAAGCCCGCCGTCGACAAGCCCGTCGCTGCCCCGCCCGTCGTGCCGCCTGCGGCTCCGTCCGGCGGTGCCCCCGCGGGTGCAGTTCCGCCTGCCGCCGTCCCGCCGTCCGAGCCGGTCCCGCCGGCGGGTGCGAGCACGCCCGGGGGCGCGCGGACGCCGGACGCCCGAACGTCCGGCACGCCTGCGTCCGGCGGCCCCGTCTCTGGTGGCGCGGCTCCCGCACGCGCCAGCGCTGCACCCGACGCCTCGTCCGCCTCCGCGGCGAACCAGCCCGCCGTGACCGCGTCCGCCGCCGAGGACAAGCCCGCCATCCCGGGTACCTCGGACGCCGCGACCACGCCCGCCGCCCCGACGCGCCCTGTCGCAGCAGATCCGTCCGCGGCCCCGGCGCAGCCTGTTCAGGGACGGCCTGCTGCTCCGGCCCAGCCCGTCGCTCCGGCCCAGCCCGTCGCTCCGGCCCAGCCCGTCGCTCCGGCCCAGCCGGCGGCTCAGGGTGCGTCGGACGCCGCGGCCAAGGCCGCGCTTCCCAGCAGCCCCGCCCCGGCGACCAGCGCCACCGCGGCCGCCAAGCCCGACGCCCCGAAGCCCGACGCCGCGAGGCCCGGCGTCGAGAAGCCCGCGGCCGTGATGCCCGCGACCGTGAAGCCGGCAGCCGTGAAGCCCGACGCCACGAAGCCCGGCGCGCAGACCGAGCCCGCGACGCCTGCCGCCGACGACGCCGACCAGGTCGCCGTGCTGCAGACCGTCGTCGCGGAGCTCGCGACACCGCCGACCAAGGCCGCCAAGCCGCGGAGCGGGTACACCCCGCGCGTCTTCGCGTTCGACCGCCCGCCCAAGACCGGCGCCGCAGCGGCGGGCACGGCAGCAGCGGGCACGGCAGCGGCGGGCACGGCAGCGGCGGGCACGGCAGCGGCGGGCGCCCCGGCCACCGCACCCGACGCCAAGGCGGACACCACGACCAGCACCGAGTCGGACACCACTCCCGGCACGGCAGCACCCGCGCCGCCGTCGGTCCCGCCGTTCGCCCCGCGCCCCGGCGCGGCGCCGTCGGACCCGAGCGCCGTGCCCACGGCCGAAGCCGGCCAGATCCCCTTCCTCAAGCCGCTGACCGGCGCGATCCAGCGCGTGGCGCGCCCGTGGGCGCCGGTGCGTCCCGAGGCGACGCCGCTCGCGACGTCCGGCCCCCAGGGCCCCGGCGGACCGGGCGCACCCGGCGGCCCCGTGGGCCCGAACGGCCCGGGCGCAGCGGGTCAGGACGGCTTCTTCGGCCTCGCCGGTGACGGCGCGCCGAGCCGGGGCCCCAAGATCGCCCTGCTCTCGGTGCTCGGCGCCGTCGTGCTGTTCGCGATCTACGCCTTCGCGGCGTGGGGCGTGAGCGACACGGTGCCCAAGGACACCACCGTGGCCGGCGTGAACGTCGGCGGCATGACGCAGACGGAGGCTGCCTCCGCGCTGACGGAGCAGCTCGGCCCGCGGCTCAAGGAGCCGATCGACCTCACGGCGGGCGAGGGCACCGCGCAGCTCTCCCCGGAGCCGAGCGGCCTGGCGATCGACGCCGAGGCGACGACGGCGGAGCTCACGGGCTTCTCGCTGAGCCCGGCGCGCATGTGGGCGCACGCGTTCGGCGGTGCCGAGCAGGAGCTGGTCCTGGCGATCGACTCGGAGAAGTTCGACGCCGCGGTCGCAGGCCTGGAGGAGTCGCTCGCCGTGGAGCCCGTGGACGGCACCGTCGGGTTCGTCGACGGGCAGGCGGTCAAGACGGACGCGAAGGACGGCTCGCGCATCGTCGCGAGCGAGACCTCGCGCATCATCCAGGCGCGCTGGCTGCACCAGGACGGGCCGTTCGACCTGCCGGTCGAGCCCGTCGACCCGGTGATCACCCAGGCGCAGACCGACAAGCAGTTCGCGGTCGCGCAGAAGATCGTCTCGGCGCCGGTCACGGTCTCGGTGGGCGGCCAGCAGCCGCAGCTCTCGCCGCAGGTGCTGTCCGGGCTGATCCGCTTCGAGCAGAAGGACAACCAGCTCGTCACCATCGTGGACCGGGAGGCGACCGTCGCGGCGATCGTCGACGCCACCACGAACCTGCTGGAGGTCCCGTCCGACGCCCACTTCGAGTTCGCGGGCGGCAAGCCGACCGTCGTCGCGGGCAAGACCGGCACCACGCTCGACCCCGCCGAGGCGGGCAAGGCCGTGCGGATCGCCGCGACGGGCGACGACCGCGAGACGTCGGTCGAGCTCGTCGAGCAGGACCCCCAGGACACCGTCGAGTCGCTGGAGGCCCTGGGCGTCAAGGAGGTCGTCTCCGAGTTCAGCACGCCGCTCACGAACGAGCCCGTGCGCACCCAGAACCTGGTGCGCGGCGCGCAGATGGTCACGGGCAACCTCATCAAGCCGGGCGAGACGTTCTCCCTGCTGGAGGCACTGGCCCCGATCACGCTGGAGAACGGGTACTTCGACGCGGGCGTCGTCGAGAACGGCGAGCACGTCGAGGCGGTGGGCGGTGGCCTCTCGCAGATGGCCACGACGTCGTTCAACGCGGGCTTCTTCGCCGGGTTCGAGGACGTGGAGCACCACGCGCACTCCTACTGGTTCCCGCGCTACCCCGCGGGCCGCGAGGCCACGATCTACGTGGGCGCCAAGGACATGAAGTTCACCAACGACACCCCGTACGGCGCGGTCATGCAGGCCTACGTCTCGGGTGGCGAGCTGACGGTCCGGATCTGGAGCACCAAGTACTACACGGTGCAGGAGAACACGAGCGCGAAGCGGAACATCGTGCCCAAGACGACGATCCACGACTCGTCGTCCGACTGCCAGGCCTACCCGGGCGGCGAGGACGGCTTCTCCGTGACCATCTCCCGCAAGGTGCTCCACGACGGCAAGGTCGTCAAGGAGAACTCGTTCAACCACTCGTACAACCCCGACAACCCCGTCGTGTGCGACTGACGGTGCGGCTCTGACGCCTCCGCGGCGGTAGGTTCGGCACATGCTTGGACGTAGCGAGCGGGAGTCTCCCGCGCACGCGGTGCTGGCCGCGCGGATGGCGGGATGGAACGACCCGGTCGAACTCCTCGACCTCGGGACCACGGCGGACACCCTCGCCACGGTCGCGAGCATCGAGGCCCTGGCGGCCGTGGTGCACCTGGGACACCCGGAGCACCCGGCGCCGGGCCTCGAGCGCGCCCTCCTGGAGGGCGCGCCGTCGCTCATCGTGACGTCGGCGGTGGCCGTGCCCGGCCAGTGGGTCTGGGTCGGGGCGAACGCCACGGTGGGGCAGGTCGTCATCGACGAGGCGGGCATGCGGGACTGCGCGGGCGTGCTGCGCGGCCTCGGCGTGAGCCCGCGCCTGGTGCCGACTCGCACCAGCGTCGAGGAGCGCATCGCGCTGGCCGGCGAGGGCGGGTCCCTGGTGATCGAGCGCTCCCGGGTGCCCGCGGGCTTCGCGGAGCTCCCGGACAGTGCGGCCCTCGCCGAGGGCGGCCCCGTCTGGTACGGCCTGCTGGAGTCCCGCGACGACTGGCCCCCGTTCACCGAGCCGGCCCAGGTGTGGCTCGCCTTCGGCCCCGCCGACGACCACCTCGGCTCGCTGCAGCCCACCCTCGCGGTCATCGCGGACGCCGGGCTCGACCTGGACCACCTGCGCAGCCAGCCGTCGTCGGGCGGGCCGCACGTCTTCTTCGCGTCGTTCTCCTGCCCGACGTCGGACAAGCTGTCGGTGCTGGTGGACGCGCTGACCGAGCGCGGCGTCGCGCACCGCACGCTGGCCGTGCTGCCGGGCGAGACGTTCGTGCCTGGACCGGACGCCCTGACCCCCCGATGGGCATGACGGCGCCGGGCGGCCGCCCCGCGGGCGGCACCAGGGTGGCCTACCTGGGCCCGGAGGGCACCTTCACGCACCAGGCCGCGCTGGAGTGGGCCCGCCGGCACGGCGCGCCCGGCGACGACGTGGCCGCCGAGCCGCTGGACACCGTCAAGGACGTGCACGACGTCGTGGCCGCGGGCGGTGCCGACGTGGGCGTGGTCGCGATCGAGTCCTCGGTCGAGGGCTATGTGGTGCCGTCCCTGGACGCGCTGCTGTCCAGCGCGGACGTCGTCGCCGTCGACGAGGTGGCCATCGACGTGTCGTTCGACGCGTTCGTGCGGCCCGGCCACGGCGACCTGACGGAGGTGTCGGCGCACCCGCACGGCCTGGCGCAGTGCTCCGGCTTCGTGACCGGCACGGGGCTGGCGACCGCCCCGGCGTCGTCGAACGCGGCGGCCTGCCGCGACGCCGGTCCGGGGACGATCGCCCTGGGGCCCACGATCTGCGGCGAGCTGTACGGGCTGCAGACGTACGCGAAGGCGGTGGAGGACTTCAAGGGCGGTCGGACCCGGTTCCTCGTGCTGACCCGACGCAGCGCCGCCGCCGCGCACCTGGCGCAGTCCCGCGCCGCGGGCGCCACGGACTGGAAGACGATGCTGGCGATCACCCCCTCGGTGACCGGTCCGGGCGTCCTGGCGCGGATCACCGCGGCGTTCGGCGACCGGGGCGTGAACATGTCGAGCCTGATCACGCGGCCGGTCAAGGCCCAGGAGAGCAAGTACGCGTTCGTGGTGACCTTCGACGAGGCGCCGTGGGACCGGGGCGCGCGAGAGATGCTGAGCGACCTGCTGGCCGCCGGCGACTCCCTCAAGACGCTCGGCATGTTCCCGGCCGGGGCGGGGTTCCGGGCGCTCGAGGGTGTCCTCGACCCGGACCACGTGCCGGTCGGCTCCGTGTCGGCGACGGACTCCGCCGAGGACCGTGAGCGGGGCCTGCTGTGGTGAGCGTCGGCGTCGTCGGGCTGGGGCTGGTCGGCGGCTCGCTCGCCCGCGCCCTGCAGGCGGCGGGTGTGCCCGTGGTCGCCACCGACCCGGCCTCGGGCGGTCAGGCGCGCGCGGCCGGCCTCACGATCGCCGACGACGTCGCGCACCTGGCCGCGAACCGGCCCGACGTCGTGGTGCTCGCCGCGCCCCTGCGCGCCATGCGGTCGGTGGCGGCGGAGCTGGCCGAGGCGCTGGCGGACGAGCCGGGCTGGGACCCGACGGTGACCGACGTGGGGTCCGTCAAGGGCCCGGTCCGGGAGGCGGTCGCCGAGGCCGGGCTGGGGGAGCGGTACGTCGGTGCCCACCCGATGTCGGGCACCGAGCACAGCGGGTTCGGGGCGTCGTCGGCGGAGCTGATGCAGGGTGTCCCGTGGGCGGTGACCGTGGCGGCCGGGACCGGCCCGGACCGGCTGCTGCAGGTGCTGGCCCTGGTCACGGGCCCGCTGGGCGGGACGGCGGCGGTGCTGACCGACGAGCTGCACGACGAGGCCGTCGCGCTCGTGTCCCACGTGCCGCACGTGCTGGCCAACCAGCTTCTCGGCGCCGTGGCCGGCGCCCCCGTGCGGGACGTGGCGCTGCGGCTCGCCGCGGGCTCGTTCCGCGACGGGACGCGCGTGGGGTTCACGGACCCGCGGCGCACCGAGGCGATGGTGACCGAGAACGCGGCCTGGGTGGCCCCCGTGCTGCGGCTGGCGGCCCGGGACCTGGAGCGGCTCGCGGACGCGCTGGACTCCAACGCGCCGACCCACTGGTTCTTCGACCGGCCCGAACCCGTGCGGGAGCGCCTCGGCCGGGCCGGGGCGGCGCGGGTGACGGGCCTGCGCCCGGGCGACGGGACCGGGACCGCCGGGGCAACGACCGGCGTGGGCCTGGACGTCGAGGTGGTGCCGCTGACGGGCGACTGGCCCGCCGAGCTGCTGGCCCGCTGCACACGGGGCGCCGTCGTCGTCGCCCTGGAGGACGGGGCGGCCCTCTTGCGCTAGGGGCGCGTGACCAGCCGGCTGACTCGGCGGATCATGCCTGCCGAGTCAGCCGGCCACTCACAGCGCCGCCGCCAGGGCGCGGCCCGTCGTGCGGCCCGTGAAGAGGCAGCCGCCCAGGAACGTGCCCTCCAGGGCGCGGTGCCCGTGGGCTCCGCCGCCGCCGAAGCCCGCGGCCTCGCCCACAGCCCACAGACCCTCCAGCACCTCCCCGTCCGGGGTGAGCGCCCGGCCGGTCTCGTCGCACCACAGGCCGCCGAGGGTCTTGCGGGTCAGCACCGACAGGCGCACGGCGAGCAGCGGCCCGTCCTGCGGGTCGGTCAGCGCCCGCGGCGGCGACACCCGGATGGCCTTGTCCACGATGAAGTGCCGCGCGGCCGACGTCGCCACGACCTGCGGGTCCTTGCCGAGCCCGGTGGCGACCTGGGCGTCGCGGGCCGCGATCAGCGCGCCCAGGGCGGCGGCGTCGACGTGCCCGCTCGACCCGGGCGTGGCGGCGGTCAGCGCGTTCATCTTCCCGGCGAGCTCCGCCGGGGTGTCGGCCCAGAGGAACTCCTCCGACTGCTCCGCGAAGGTGCGCACCGGCACCGACCGGCCGCGCACCCGCTCCAGGAGCAGCGGCACGGACTTGCCGGTCAGGTCGGGGTTCTGCTCCGAGCCCGACAGCGCGAACTCCTTCTCCATGATCGTCTTGTTCAGCACGAACCAGGAGTGGTCGTCGCCGCGGGTTGTCACGTGCTGCAGGGCCCCGAGCGCGTCGAAGCCGGGGAACAGCGGACCGGGCAGCCGGTTGCCGTCGGCGTCGAGCCACAGCGACGACGGGCCGGGCAGGATCCGGATGCCGTGCCGGGTCCAGACCGGCGAGTGGTTCGCGATGCCCTCCGGGTAGTGCCACATGCGGTCCTCGTGCACCAGCGTCGCGCCGGAGTCGGCGGCGACGCCGAGCATGAGGCCGTCGGTGGAGTCCGGCACGCCCGAGAGCATCCGTTCCGGCAGGCGGCCGGCGCCGGCGGACCAGCGGGCGCGCGCCAGGTCGTGGTTCGCGCCGATGCCGCCGCTCGCGACCACGACGGCCTGGGCGGACAGCTCCACCTCGCCGGTCACCGTGCGGCCGGACGGCTCGCCCCGGCCGGCGTCGTCGTCGGCCAGGATCTCCGCGCGGACGCCGGTGACCCGGCCGTCGGTGACGACCAGGGAGGTGACCCGGTGCCGGAAGCGCAGGTCGAGCAGCCCGGCCCGGTTGGCCTCGTGCGCCGCGGCGACGAACGGCTCCACCACGGCGGGGCCGGTGCCCCACGTGACGTGGAAGCGGGGCACCGAGTTGCCGTGCCCGCCGGCGGGATAGCCGCCGCGCTCCGCCCACTGCACCAGCGGGAACCAGCGCACTCCCTTGGCGTGCAGCCAGGGCCGCAGGTCGCCCGCGGCGAACTCGACGAACCCCTGGGCCCACCGGTACCCGAACCGGTCCGGGCCCTCGCCGCGCTCGGCGCCGGGATCGAACTGGGCGGAGCCCAGCCAGTCGGAGAACGCCAGCTCGGCGGAGTCGCGCACCTTGAGCCGGCGCTGCTCGGGGGAGTCGACCAGGAACAGCCCGCCGAACGACCACCAGGCCTGCCCGCCCAGCGACGCGGCCGGCTCCTGGTCGAGCAGGACGACGCGCTTGCCCGCGGCGGTCAACTCGGTCGCGGTGACGAGCCCGGACAGGCCCGCACCGATGACGATGACGTCGGTGTTCCCCGTGGTGCCAACGGCGTTGTTGTGGACGGAGTCAGTCATGTGCGCACCTTAGCCAGGACCGTCCCCCCGCGGTGCCCCCGGCCCTGCACAACCCGGGTGAAACGACCGGCCGGGTCAGGTGCCCCGGGACAGCAGCACGTTGATGTTCAGGGCGTCCAGGGTCACCGACGTCCGGGGCCCGGTCTCGTCGTCGGGCACCACGGGCGCGTCCCACGCGGAGTCCCAGACCAGCTCCCACGGCGCCGCGCCGTCGCGCGGCGGGAGCGTCACCTCGACGTCGTCGAGGCCGCCGTTGATGACCAGCAGCACGTCCGCGTCGCCCGCTGCCGGTCCGGGCCGCAGCATCTGCAGCACGCGGCGGCCGGGCTGGTTCCACGTGTCGACCTCCATGGCCGTGCCGGTCTCGGAGAACCACAGCAGGTCGGTGTCGGTCTCGTGCGGCCGGGGCGAGCCCAGGAAGAACGAGTCGGCGCGCAGCGCCGGGTGCTCGCGCCGCAGGCGCACCAGGTAGCGGGTGGTCTCCAGGAGATCGGTGGCGGCGTCGTCCAGGGCCCAGTGCAGCCAGGACGTCTCGTTGTCCTGGACGTAGGCGTTGTTGTTGCCGCCCTGGGTGCGGCCCAGCTCGTCGCCCGCGGTGAGCATGGGTGTGCCGGCGGCCAGGAGCAGGGTGCCCAGCAGGTTGCGCTGTGACTTGCGGCGCGGCGGCACGATCGCCTGCCACGGCTCCGTCGTGGCGTCGTCGCCCGAGGCGGTGTGCCCCTCCAGCCCGTGGTTCCACGACAGGTTGTTGTCCGACCCGTCGCGGTTGTCCTCGCCGTTGGCCTCGTTGTGCTTGTGGTCGTAGGCGACCAGGTCGGCGAGCGTGAAGCCGTCGTGCGCCGTCACGTAGTTGACCGAGGCCACGGGCCCGCGCACCAGCGGCGGGTCGCCCGGACCGAACAGGTCGGCGCTCCCGGCCAGCCGCGTGGCCAGCTCGCGCAGGCCGCGCATCTCCTGTCCGCGCACGCCCTGCTTGGGCGCGTCCAGCCAGAACCCGCGCGCGGCGTCGCGGAACCGGTCGTTCCACTCCGCCATGGGCGGCGGGAACGAGCCCGTCTGCCAGCCGCCCGGCCCCACGTCCCAGGGCTCCGCCACGAGCTTGAGCCCCGACAGCACCGGGTCCGTCTGCAGCGCCACGAGGAACGGGTGGTCCGGGTCGAACCCGACGTTGCCGCGGCCCAGCGTCACCGCGAGGTCGAACCGGTACCCGTCCACGCCCACGGTCTCGGCCCAGTAGCGCAGCGAGTCCAGGGCGAGCTGGATCACGCGCGGCCGCCGGAAGTCCAGCGAGTTGCCCGTGCCCGTGACGTCCGCGAGCGCGGCCGGCGAGGCGCCGTCGTGCAGGTAGTAGACCGGGTTGTCGAGGCCGCGCCAGGACAGGTGCAGGCTGTCGTCGCCGCCCTCGCAGGTGTGGTTGTAGACCACGTCGAGCAGCACCTCGATGCCCGCGTCGTGCAGCAGGTGCACCATGCCGCGCACCTCGTCGAGCACCGCCTCCGCGCCCTGCTCCTGCGCGGCCCGGGTCGCGTACGCGGCGTTGGGCGCGAAGAAGCCGAGCGTGTTGTAGCCCCAGTAGTTCGACAGCCCGTGCGCGGCGAGCCGGGGCTCCGCCACGCTCTTGTGGATCGGCAGCAGCTCCAGCGTCGTGACGCCGAGACTCTTCAGGTGCTCGACGACGGCCGGGTGCGCCGCGCCCGCGTACGTGCCCCGCAGCCCCTCGGGGACGTCCTCGCGCAGCATCGTGAGCCCGCGCACGTGCGCCTCGTAGACCACCGTGTCGGCCCACGGCACCCGGGGCCGGGTCAGCGGCGGGGGCGGCGGCAGCGGCCCGACGACGACGGAGTGCGGCACGTACGCCAGGGAGTCGGTCGCGTCCGGCGGGCCGTACGGGTCGCTGAGCCACCAGCCGTCCTCGCGCTCCGTGCTCACCGCGCCGACCACCTCGGGCCCGTAGCGCAGCCGGCCCGCGAACCCGCGGGCGTACGGGTCGACCAGCAGCTTGGCCGGGTTGTGCCGCATCCCCGCGCGCGGGTCCCACGGCCCGTACACGCGGAAGCCGTAGCGCTGACCGGGCGCGACGTCCGGCACGTGCGTGTGCCAGACGCCGTACACCGGCCCCACCATCTCGAACCGGCGCTCGGTGTACCGGGCCGGGTCGTGCTCGTCCAGGGCCGGGTCCGTGACGTCGATGAGGCAGAGGTCCACCGCCGTCGCGTGCGAGGCCAGCACGGCCGCGTCGATCCCGCCGTCCGGCGTCACGTACACGCCCAGCGGCGGCACGTGGCTGCGGCGGGCCGACGGCCGGATGAGCGGCCGGACGACCGGGCGGGGCACCGGGTCGCCCGGCGCTCGCTGCGGTTCTGCTCGTCGTGACTGCGCCATATGCCCCATCGTCTCAGGCCCGCCGATGGACCCGATCCGTCCCACGCCGCCGGACGTCGTACGGTTACCCCATGCGCATCGTGGTCACCGCCAAGTACGTCCCGGACATCAACACGGAGCGTGGCTTCTCCGACGGCCGGGTCGTGCGCACGGCCGGGGAGGGCACCCTCAACGAGCTGGACGAGAACGCGATCGAGGCGGCCCTGCGGATCGTCGAGGCGGAGCGCGCCGCCGGCCGGATCGGGGCGGACGAGGGCGAGGTGGTCGTGGTCACCATGGCCGGGCCCGACGGCGACGTGGCGCTGCGCAAGGCGTTCCAGCTCGGCGTGGACCGGGGCATCCGCGTGTCCGACGACGCCCTGGCCGGCTCCGACTACTTCGGCACCGCCGCGGTGCTGGCCGCCGCCGTCCGCAAGCTGGGCGACGAGGCGCCGGTGGACCTGGTGGTGACCGGCATGGCCGCCCTCGACGGCCTGGGCTCCGTGGTCCCGACGCTGCTCGGCGCCGAGCTGGGCCTGCCCACGCTGAACCTCGCCAAGAAGGTCGCGCTCGCCGACCCGGCCGACTCGGGCGAGCGCGTGCTGACGATCACCCGCGAGATCGACGACGTCACCGAGTCCCTGACCGCACCGCTGCCCGCCGTCCTGTCCGTGACGGACGGCGCCAACCAGCCGCGGTTCCCGGGCTTCAAGCTGATCATGGCGGCCCGCAGCAAGGAGATCGAGGTGTGGTCCCCGGCTGACCTCGGGCTCGACCCCGCCGTGGCGGGCAGCGCGGGCGCCCGCACCGAGACCCTGTCGGCGGCCCCGCGCCCCGCGCGCCCCGAGGTGGAGCTCGTCACCGACAAGGGCGAGGGCGGCGTGGCGCTGGCCGACTTCCTGATCCGCAACGACCTGGTCTGAGCCGGAGGTGAGGCGAAGGGTGGGGGCCGAGGAACGAGGCACGCGCCCGCAGCCGAACCGCAGGGTCAGACCAGGAAAGACAGAGCCTGAGCGCTCCGAGGAGAAACCCAGATGACCAACCGCACCGTCCTGGTCCTGCTCGACCCCGCGACCGAGGTCCGCACCAGCACGCTGGAGCTGCTCACCATCGCCCGCGGCCTCGGCCGGGTCGAGGCAGTCGCCCTGGAGGCCCCCACCGTCGAGGTGCTGGCGCAGCTCGGCGCGTACGGCGTCGAGACCGTGCACCAGGCGGAGCCCGCCCGGGACGGCGCCTGCGTGAGCGGTGACGAGCTGCACCTGCCCGCCGTCGTCGCGGCCGCCCTGGCCGCCGCCGTGCGGCTCACGGACGCCGACACGGTCCTGCTGCCCACGTCGTTCGCCGCCAAGGAGGCCGCCGCCCTGGCCGCCCACGTCCTGGGTGCGGGCCTGGTCATCGACGCCTCCTCGCTGCGCGACGTGCACGGTCGAGTCGTGGCCGGCAAGCGCGTCTTCGCGGGCTCGTGGGACACCGAGTGCGCGGTGACCGCCGACGTCGCCGTGGTGACGGTCCGGGCCAACTCCGCCGTCGCGCAGCCCGTCGAGGCCGCGGTCGAGCCGGTGACCGAGGGCTACGCCGTCGACGTGCCGGCGTCGCCCGTGGCGCTGCTGTCCCGCGAGGTCAAGGCCGACACCAGCGGCCGGCCGCCGCTGGACCAGGCGGCCGTGGTGGTCGCCGGGGGACGTGGTACCGACGGCGACTTCGGCCCCGTGGAGGACCTCGCGGACGCGCTCGGCGCGGCCGTGGGTGCGTCCCGCGACGCCGCGTTCGAGGGCTGGTGGGACTCGTACGTCGGGCAGACCGGCGTGACGATCGCCCCGCGCGTCTACATCGGCGCCGGTATCTCGGGCGCGCCGCACCACCGCGGCGGCATGCAGGCGTCCCAGGTGATCGTCGCCGTGAACAGCGACCCGGAGGCGCCGATCTTCGAGATCTGCGACTTCGCCGTCGTGGGACAGCTCGCCGACGTGCTCCCGCAGGCCGCGGCGGAGATCCGCAAGCGCAAGGGCTGACCCGGGGCGGCGTCCGGCGCCGTCCGGCCGATGCCGTCCGGCCGGCTGTCTGGACCGGCTGCCCCGCGGGACCGGCCGGTCCGCGCTCGCCGGGTTCTCTTCGAGGCCCGGGTTTCTCGCCTTTCGGACGTCGCACAGCGGAGAAACCCGGGCCTCGAGGGGGAGTGTGCGCCGACCCCGTTCGAGGTGGTGGAATGACGGGATGGAGCCGTTCGTGAACCCCGCAGGCGGGCTCGGGCCCGCCGAGCGCCGTCGGGCCGCGCGACACCTCCTGCTCGACGGCTTCGGTCTGGCCGCGCAGGAGCGCCTCGCCGCGTCGCGCGTCGTCGTGGTCGGTGCGGGCGGCCTCGGGTCGCCCGCGCTCCAGTACCTCGCGGCGGCCGGCGTGGGCACGCTCGGCATCATCGACGACGACGTCGTGGAGGCCTCCAACCTGCAGCGCCAGGTGCTGCACTCGGTGGCCGACGTCGGACGCGCCAAGCCTGACTCGGCGGCCGACACCCTGCGCGGGCTGGCCCCCGAGGTCGAGGTGATCGTGCACCGCGAGCGGCTCACGAGGGACAACGCCGCCGCGATCCTGGCCGGGTACCACCTGGTGGTCGACGGTTCCGACACGTTCGAGACGCGCTACGCCGTGTCCGACGCCGCAGCGCGGCTGGGGCTGCCGGTCGTCTGGGGCACCGTGCTGGGCTGGGACGGCCAGGTGAGCGTCTTCTGGTCGGCGTCGCCGGACGGGCGCGCGATCACCTACCCCGACGTATTCGGCCCGCAGCCGCCCGAGGGGGAGTCGTGCGCGACCGTGGGCGTGCTCAGCCCGGCGTGCGGCGTGGTGGGCTCGACCCTGGCGGTCGAGGCGGTCAAGGTCCTGACCGGTACGGGCGACCCGGCGCTGGGCCGCCTGCTCGCCTACGACGCGCGGACGTCCGCGTGGGACACGATCGAGCTGGCCGCGCCGCCGGCGGCCGACGTCGACGGCGCGGACGCGGCGCCCGTGTCGGCGGGGTCGCCCTCGGTGGCACCGGGCACGGTGGAGGTACCGCCGTCGTCGTCCGACCTGCCCGGTGGGCTGAGCGAGCCGAAGAGGCCCGGCGACTCCGGCGCCCCCGGCGTGCTGCTGCTCGACGTCGGGCTGCGGCCGGGCGGCGTACCCGGCGCCGTGTTCGCGCGCCTGGAGGACCTGGCCGCCGGAGTCTTCCCGCCGGAGCTGCTGGACCACCCGGCCGACCGGCCCGTGGTCGTCGTGTGCGAGCGGGGCCTGCGCTCGCGCGGCGCGGAGCAGCTGCTGCGTGCCGAGGGCTGGCGGGACGTCACGAGCCGCGCTCTCGTCGGTTAGGTGGACGCGGGGCCAGTGACCTCGGCCGCCTGCATCGAGACCGGTCCATCGCAGGACCGATCTCGATGCGAACGACCGAAGTCGGCTGTGGCCCCGGAGCCCGGAGCCCGGAGCACCCACCTGCTGGACACGTCCCGTTCACCTGGGCGTACCGGACCTTTCGTGGCGCAGACATCGCCTGCTCCTAGGTTGACGACGTCCCACCCCCCTTTTCGGACCGGAGAGCCTCCGATGACGATCGCCCCTGAGAACCGCCCGCTGCTGACGGTGCACACGCATGCGCGTGGCAAGCGCAGCCCCGTCACCTGTCGCCTCAAGTGCAATGACGCGTGCCTTCACCCCGCGCCGAACGAGAGCGCCAACGAGTACTTCAAGGACGTCGTGAGCTCGGTGCTGTCGCGCCGCGCGATGCTCGGCACGCTGGCCGTCGCCGCCGGTGCCGTGGTGATCGGCGCGCAGGGCACCGCCGACGCGCCGTCGGCCGCCGCCGCGCCGCTGCCCGAGGGCCGGTTCCCCGGCGGCGGGCACAGCAAGGGCCTGTCGTTCGGCGCCATCGACCCGCAGCCCGTCGACGTCGACGCGCTGGTGGTCCCCGAGGGTTACACCTGGGACCCGATCATCCGCTGGGGCGACCCGATCCTCCCGGGCGGCCGCACCTTCGACCCGAACAACCAGTCGCCGGAGCAGCAGGCCAAGCAGTTCGGCTACAACTGCGACTACCTCGACATCCTGCCGATCCAGCCCGGCGACAAGCACCGCGGGACGCGCGGCATCCTCGTCTCGAACCTGGAGTACACCAACCCCGAGATCATGTTCCCGCCCACCGCGAGGTACTGGGACATCGCCGCGGACGGCAGCCGCACCAAGAACGCCTACTCCCGCGCGATCGAGCGGGCGGCGCACGGCATGGCCGTCGTCGAGGTGCGCCGCCGCAGCACGGGCAAGCCGTGGGACTACCAGCGCATCAGCGTGCTGAACCGCCGCATCCACCTGGACACCGAGTTCGTGCTCGACGGCCCGGCCGCCGGCTCGGACCTGCTCAAGACCGCCGCGGACCGCACCGGCCGGCGCGTGCTGGGCACCATGAACAACTGCGCCGGCGGCACCACGCCGTGGGGCACCGTCCTGTCGGGCGAGGAGAACTTCAACGGCTACTTCGTGGCCGCCGGGGTGAACCCGACCGCGGACGCCCGCTACGGCATCGGCACCTCCACCAGCTACGGCTGGGAGGCCGACGAGCCGCGCTTCGCGCAGTCCGCGGGCTACGAGAACGAGGCCAACCGCTTCGGCTGGATCGTCGAGCTCGACCCGTACGACCCGACCGCCAAGCCGGTCAAGCACACCGCGATGGGCCGGTTCAAGCACGAGGGCGCCAACGTCACGCTGTCCCGCAAGGGTCACGCCGTCGCGTACATGGGCGACGACCAGGCGTTCGACTACGTCTACAAGTTCGTCTCGAAGGACCGCGTGGCCAAGGGCGACTCCCGCTGGGCGCGCACCCACAACAAGACGCTGCTGTCCGAGGGCGACCTGTTCGTGGCCAAGTTCACCGGCGACTCGCCGGCCGCCCAGATCGACGGCTCGGGCGCGGTGCCGGCAGACGGCGCGTTCGACGGCACCGGTGAGTGGCTCCCGCTCGTCCAGGACGGCCGCAGCAAGGTTCCGGGCATGTCGGTCGAGGAGGTGCTGATCTACACGCGCCTGGCGGCGGACAAGGTGGGCGCCACCAAGATGGACCGCCCCGAGGACGTCGAGATCAGCCCCGTCACGGGCCGGATCTACGTGGCCTGCACCAACAACTCGGGCCGCACCCCGGGCAACGCGACCGAGGGCGCCACCGAGGCCAACCCGCGCACCCACAAGGTCGTCGGCGGCGTGACCACCAACGGCAACCGGGACGGCCACGTGGTCGAGATCATCCCGTCGGGCGACCAGACCTCCACGCGGTTCACGTGGAACCTGCTGCTCGTGGCCGGCGACCCCGCCGTCGAGGGCACGTACTTCTCGGGCTACCCGAAGGACCGGGTCTCGCCCATCTCGTGCCCCGACAACCTCGCGTTCGACGCCGAGGGCAACCTCTGGATCTCGACGGACGGCCAGCCCAGCTCGTCGGCGATCGCCCGGTGCGACGGCCTGTTCAAGGTGCCGGTCGCGGGCCGCGAGCGGGGCCACGTCCAGCAGTTCCTCTCGGTGCCCGCGGGTGCCGAGACCTGCGGGCCGCTGGTCGACTCGCGCGACGGCATGGTCTACGTGAACGTGCAGCACCCGGGCGAGAACGGCTCCTTCGAGGCGCCGGACTCGTACTTCCCGGACTACGTCGGCGCGGGCGCCACCGTCGAGGCCGGCGACTTCCGCGGCCCGCGCCCCACGGTCGTCCAGGTCTACCGCGACCGCCACTGATCACGCGCCGCTGAGTGCGGGGTATTTGCGCTTCCGGCCGGTCCGGGAGCACAAATACCCCGCACTCAACTTTCCGGGGTGCATAACGGTTCGACATCTTGCCGGTCGGTAGGTCCACTGCTCGCGCTAGGTTGCGGTCGTGTCGCACACCGAGCCGTGGCTGAGCATCGTCGAGGACGCCCGCCACTACCCGTCCCCCCACAACTCGCAGCCCATCAAGCTGCGCCCCGTGGACGAGTCCACCGCCGCGCTCTACTACGACCTCGACCTCGGGCTGCCCGCCGAGTCGTTCGGCATCCCGTTCGGGCACGTCTGCGCCGGCGTCTTCCTGGAGTCGCTCCGCACGGTGGCCGAGGGGCTCGGGTACGGGGTCGAGGAGACCCTCGACCACGGCGAGATGGACTTCGGCGGCACCGACCGCCTGCACCACCTGGGCACGGTCCGGCTCGTCCCGCGCCCCGTGTCCGACGCCGCCCGTGCGCGGCTCGAGCTGTTCCGGTCCCGCCGGACGTCGCGCCGTCCGTACGACGCCCGGCTGGTGCCCGACGACGTCGTGGCCGCCGCGACCGCCGTCGCCGGCGAGGCCGGGCACACGTTCCGCACGACCGCCGAGCCGGGCACGGTGCGCCGGCTGGTGCACATCAACCAGGCCACGCTCTTCTCCGACCTGCGCAACGACGCCGTCTACGAGGAGATCATGACCTGGCTGCGCTTCAGCAAGGACGACGCCCGCACGCGGGCCGACGGTCTGAGCGCCGAGGCCATGCTCATGCCCGGCGGCCTGCTCCGGTTCGCGATGGGCCACCGCGGCCTGTGGGACGCGCCGGTCATCGGCGGGGCGATCCGCGCGATGTACCTGAACACCATGCGCGGGGTGCGGCAGCTCGGCTGGCTGGAGGGCCCGTTCGCGCGGCCGGCCGACCACGTCGAGGCGGGTCGCACCTTCATGCGCCTCTGGCTGGAGCTCACCGCCCACGGCGTGCGGCTCCACCCGTTCGGCACGGTGATCACCAACCCCGGCTCGCACGAGGCGTTCGCCCGGGAGGTGGCCGCCGACGAGAGCGGCGACCGCATGGCCTGGATGCTGTTCCGGTTCGGGTACAGCAAGACCCCGCCGGTGGCGCACCGCCGTCCGGCCACCTCGATGCTGCTGGGAGCCGAACGATGAGACGTGTCCTCGCCTTCACCCTCGTCGCCCTGGTGGACGCCGTCGTCCGCCCCCTGACGTACAGCGTGCACACGCACAAGCTGCTGCTCGGGCCGGGCATCGAGCCGCTGCGCTGGTGGCTCGGCCGGCTGCGCGCCTGGCGCACCTTCGACCTGGCGGCGCGCGAGGTGCCCGCCTACCGCGCGTTCCTCGCCGAGCACGGCCGCGACAGCCGGCTGCGCCACACGGGCTCGCTCGCGGAGACGTTCCGGGGCATCCCGGAGATGGACAAGGAGTCCTACGTCAAGCGGTGGAGCATCCCCGAGCGCTGCATCGGGGGAGCGCTGCCGCGGCGCGGCGTCGTCGTGGACGAGTCGTCCGGCAGCTCCGGGACGCCCACGAGCTGGGTGCGCGGCAGCGAGGAGCGCGCGGCGACCCGCCAGCTCCTCCAGGTCGGCTTCGCGCGGACGGCGTCGACCCTGCGCAAGAAGCCGTTCGTGCTCAACGCGTTCTCGCTCGGCGCGTGGGCCACCGGCATGAACGTCACGGCCTCGTTGACCGAGGTCACGATGATCAAGTCCTGCGGGCCCGACAAGGACAAGATCATCGCCACGATGCAGGAGTTCGGGACCGACTACACCTACATCATCACCAGCTACCCGCCGTTCCTGAAGTCCCTGTTCGAGGACGACCGGCTGGACTGGGCCGCCTACGACATCGTGGCCGCGTTCGGCGGCGAGGGCATCAGCGAGAACATGCGCTCGCACATCCTGAAGTACGCCCACAGCGTGTTCGGCTCCTACGGGGCGAGCGACCTGGAGATCAACCTCAGCATCGAGACCGACTTCACCGTCGCCCTGCGCCGCGCCGTCAGCGCGGACCCGCGCCTGTCCGAGCGGCTGACGCGGACCGGCGAGTACGGCGTGCTCCCGATGATCTTCCAGTTCAACCCCTTCGACTACCTGCTGGAGACCAACGACGACGGCGAGCTGGTCGTGACCATCGCCCGCGACCGCAACATCAACCCCCGCGTGCGCTACAACATCCACGACCGCGGCCACGTCATGCGCGTGCGCGACGTCCTGCCGGTGCTCAAGGAGCTCGGCCACCACGAGGTCGTGGCCGAGAAGTTCCTCGACCTGCCGCTGCTGTTCCACTACGGGCGCTCCGACCTGTCCGTCGACTACAACGGCGCCGTCATCGGGCCGGACGCGCTGCGCGACGTGGTGCACAGCGACCCCGAGCTCCTGGAGGCGGTCGAGAACCACCGCCTGATCAGCTACGAGGACGAGCGCGGCGACCGCCAGCTCCACATCGCGCTCCAGCTCGGCGCGAGCGCGACCGAGGCGGCCACCCTGGACCAGGACCGGCTGCGCGTCTTCGTCGTCGACGAGCTCAGGCGCCGCAACGGCGACTTCCACAACGGCGTCCGCACCGCGCCGGACGGCACGCTGCCCACCATCGCGTTCTACGCCCACCGCACCGGACCGTTCGCCACGGACAGCGGCAAGCTCAAGAACGAGTACGTCTGGCAGCTCCCCGCGGGCGCCCTGGACCGGTGGGAGACGGACCTCTCCCACGTGTTCCCCCGGGAGTGAGACGGGCGCGGGCCGGGCGCACGCCCGGCGTGAGCATCGCGCGGCTCACACCCCGGGAAGCGTTCCCGGTCCGGATGCGTTCGTAGACTTGATGATCGTGACCACTCCGCCCCCTGACCCGGCGCGCACGCCCCTGACGGCGAGCGGCGCCCACGGCGAGCCCACCCGCGAGCCCGACGCGGCGTACCTCGACCACGCCGCGACCACGCCGATGTCGGCCGCGGCGCTCGCGGCGTACGTCGCCGAGGCACAGCGCACGGGCAACGCGTCGTCCCTGCACTCGGCGGGCCGCACGTCGCGGCGCGCCGTCGAGGAGGCGCGGGAGACGCTCGCGAAGGCCCTGGGCGCGCGGCCCAGCGAGGTCATCTTCACGTCGGGCGGCACCGAGTCGGACAACCTGGCGATCAAGGGCATCTTCTGGGGACGCCGGGCGCAGGACACGCGCCGCACCCGCGTCCTCGTCTCCGCCGTCGAGCACCACGCGGTGCTCGACCCCGCGTTCTGGCTGGCGGGCCACGCGGGCGCGGAGATCGTGCTGCTGCCCGTCGACGCCGAGGGCCGGCTCGACCTCGACGCCCTGCGCGCCGAGCTCGCCGCCCACGCCGCCGAGACGGCGCTGATCAGCGTCATGTGGGCCAACAACGAGGTGGGCACGCTCCAGCCGGTCCGCGACGTGGTGCGCGCCGCGCGCCCCTACGGCATCCCTGTGCACACCGACGCCGTGCAGGCGGTCGGCCAGTCCGAGGTGGACTTCGCGGAGTCCGGCGTGGACGCCATGACCGTCTCCGCCCACAAGCTGGGCGGCCCCGTCGGCGTGGGCGCCCTGCTCGCGCGCCGCGACCTCGCGCTCGACGCCGTGCTGCACGGCGGCGGGCAGGAGCGCGGTGTGCGGTCCGGCACGCTCGACGCCGCCTCGATCGCGGCCTTCGGCGTCGCGGCGCGCCACGCCGTCGAGTGCCTGCCCCAGCGGGCCGCGCGCCTGCGCGCGCTGCGCGACGCGCTCGTCGCCCGGGTGGGTGTCGCCGCGCCGTCCGCGGTGCTGCGCGGCCCCGACCCGGCGTCGGGCGACCGGCTGCCCGGGAACGCGCACTTCACGTTCCCCGGCGCCGAGGGCGACTCGCTGCTGTACCTGCTGGACTCCGCGGGGGTGCAGGCGTCCACCGGCTCGGCGTGCCAGGCGGGCGTGCCGCAGCCGTCGCACGTGCTGCTCGCGATGGGCGTCCCCGAGGCCGAGGCCCGCGGCGCCCTGCGCTTCACGCTCGGGGCGACGTCCACCGAGTCCGACGTCGACCGCCTCGTGGCCGCGCTGCCGCAGGTCGTGGCCCGGGCGCAGGCCGCGGGCCTGGTGTCGGGCCGCGCGCTGGGCGGCGCGTCGTGAGGGTGCTGGCCGCCATGTCGGGCGGCGTGGACTCCGCGGTCGCGGCCGCGCTCGCCGTCGAGGCGGGGCACGACGTGGTGGGCGTGCACATGGCGCTCTCGCGCAACCGGGACCAGTTCCGGACGGGCTCGCGCGGCTGCTGCTCCATCGAGGACGCCGGCGACGCGCGCCGGGCCGCCGACGTGCTCGGCATCCCGTACTACGTGTGGGACCTGTCCGAGCGGTTCGAGGACACAGTCGTGGCCGACTTCCTCTCCGAGTACGAGGCCGGCCGCACCCCCAACCCGTGCGTGCGCTGCAACGAGCACATCAAGTTCGAGGCCCTGCTGGACAAGGCGACGGCCCTGGGGTTCGACGCCGTCGCGACGGGTCACTACGCGCAGATCGTCACCCGGGAGGTCGCCGGGGCGGACGGCGGGCCGCGCACCGTGCGCGAGCTGCACCGCTCGCCGAACGACGCCAAGGACCAGTCGTACGTGCTGGCCGTCGCCGGCCCGGAGCGGCTGGCGCGCGCGATGTTCCCGCTGGGCGGTTTCGCCTCCAAGGACGAGGTCCGGGCCGAGGCCGCGCGCCGCGGCCTGTCGGTCTCCGCCAAGCCCGACTCCTACGACATCTGCTTCGTCGCCGACGGCGACACCCGCGGGTTCCTGCAGTCCCGCCTGGGGTCGCGCCCGGGCGAGGTGGTGGACGTCGACGGCGAGGTGGTGGGCGAGCACGACGGCGCCTACGCGTTCACGGTGGGTCAGCGGAAGGGTCTCGGGCTGGGCCGCCCCGCGGCCGACGGCCGGGCGCGGTACGTCGTGGACGTGCAGCCCGCGACGAACACCGTGGTCGTGGGCCCCGCGGAGCTGCTGAGCGTGGACCGGATCGCGGGGGAGAAGGCCCTGTGGTTCGACGGCGTGCTGGAGCACGAGCCCGACGGGTGGTTCGACGCCGAGGTGCAGGTGCGCGCGCACGGGGCGCCCGTCCCGGCGCGGGTGCGGGCTTCCGGTGGGGATGTTTCTGGCGCGGGTGCTTCGGGCGTGGACGACTCCGGCACGGACGTTGTCGGCCCCACCATGGAGATCGAGCTGACGGGTACGCCCCTGCGCGGGGTCGCGGCGGGTCAGTCGGTCGTGGTGTACCGCGGCACGCGGGTGCTGGGTCAGGCGACCGTCTCGCGCGCCTGGCGGGCTCCGGCCGGCGGGTAGTCGCCCGGCCGGTTCCGCGTGCGGCAGCGCGTCCGGGAGAATCAGCACCACGGCGGGGACGGCCACGTGCCCTGCGACCCGGCGGGGACGACGCCGGGACCACCTGGACCGGCGTCGCACGACGCGGGGACCACCCCTGAACGAGGAGAGCCGATGACTGCGGTGAGCGGGCACGGGCCCTGGCCCGGCGGCGAGCGCGACGTGCTGGAGGCGCAGAAGACGGCGCTGGGCGAGCTCGCGGAACTCCCGACCGGCGTCGACGCGGTGCCGTTCCTGACGCAGCTCACGCAGCGCGGCCCGGGCGCGGACCCGCTGGGGCGCACCGCGGCGCTCCTGACCGAGATGCCCGTCGAGCTCGGCCCGCACGGCTGGAAGCTCACGGAGCGTCCCGGCGTGGACGGCCGCCGGTCGGAGGCGTTCTGGCGCGAGGACCTGGGTGCGCTCGCCATCGCGGCGCACGGCCACACGGGCGCCCTCACGGTCGAGGTGCTGGGGCCGTGGACCCTGGCGGCCCAGCTCTGGTCGGCCCGCGGGGACCGCGTCCTGGCGGACGCCGGTGCCCGCGCCGACCTGGCGCTCGCCCTCGCGGACGGCGTGCGCACGCTCGTGTCCGACGTCGTGGCCCAGGTGCCCGGCGCCGAGGTGACCGTGCAGGTCGCGGAGCCGCTGCTCGGCCAGGTGCACGCGGGTGTGCTGCCCACGTTCTCCGGGTTCTCCCGCCTGCGGGCCGTGGCGGGGCCCGAGATCGTGGGCGGGCTGGAGCCGGTGCTCGCGGCGGTCCGCGACGCCGGCGCGCGCTCCGTGGTGCACCTCGGCGGCACCTGGGTGGGTGTTCCGCCGGTGGTGCTCGCCGGGGCGGACGCGCTGGGGCTCGACCTGGCCGACGTCGGCCCGGGCGGCTGGAACGAGAAGGCCTGGGAGCTGATCGCGCGCGCCGTCGAGCGGGGCACCGGGCTGTGGGCGGGGCTGCCGCCCGCGCAGGTCTCGCAGTGCGCGGGCCCCGCCCTGGGCGAGCTCGCCGACGTGGTCGGGGTGCCGTGGCGCCGCATCGGGCTGCCCGCCGCGCAGCTCGCCGACGTCACGCTGCTGGCCGCCCCGCGCCGTCAGCTCGGCTCGACGGACGCGCACCGCGCTGAGCTGGCCAACCTGGGCCGCGTCGCGGAGACCCTGGCGGAGAAGGCCGAGGCCTGACTCCTCGGAGGTGAAGCGGCCAGCCGGCCGGGTCAGCTAGCCGGCCAGGCGGTTCCACAGGAACGTCCAGTGCGTCGCCGCCATGTACGCCGCCTGCGCGTTGTTGGCCGCGCCGCCGTGCCCGCCCTCGATGTTCTCGTAGTACGTCACGTCCTTGCCCGCGGCGAGCATGAGCGCCGCCATCTTGCGGGCGTGGCCCGGGTGCACCCGGTCGTCCTTGGTCGACGTCGTGAACAGCACCGGCGGGTACCGACGCGCGGCGTCGAACAGGTGGTACGGCGAGAACGTCCGCACGAACTCCCAGTCGGCGGTGTCCGGGTCGCCGTACTCGGCCATCCACGACGCGCCCGCCAGCAGGTGCGAGTACCGCTTCATGTCCAGCAGCGGCACGCCCACGATGATCGCGCCGAACAGCTCCGGGTACTGCGTGAGCATGTTGCCCGCCAGCAGCCCGCCGTTGGACCGGCCCTCCATGCCGAGGCGCTCCGGCACGGTGACGCCCCGCGCGACCAGGTCACGCGCCACGGCCGCGAAGTCCTCGTAGGCCCGGTGCCGGTCGGCCTTCAGCGCGGCCTGGTGCCAGGCCGGGCCGTACTCGCCGCCGCCCCGGATGTTCGCCACGGCGTACACCCCGCCACGGTCCAGCCACGCCCGCCCGATCGTGCCCGAGTACCCGGGGAGGATCGCGTGCTCGAACCCGCCGTAGCCCCACAGCAGCGTGGGTGCCGGACCGGCCTGTCCGGACACCAGGTCCGCCCGGCCGACGACGAAGTACGGGACGCGCGTGCCGTCGTCCGACACCGTGAACTCCTGGCGCACCTCCAGGCCCGCCGCCTCGAAGTACGACGGCGCCGACTTGAGCACCTCGGGCGCGTCCTGCGCCGCGCCCACCGTGGCCAGGCCCAGCGTCGACGGCGTCAGGTAGCCCGTGGTGACCACCCAGACGTCGTCCGAGTCGACGACGTCCACCGCGCCGACACCCACCGTCAGCAGCTCGCCGCCCACGGGCAGGTCGGAGCGCACCCAACCCTTGTCGGTGGTCGAGCCTGTCGAGACCTGGGTCTCGACAGGCTCGACCACCGGGACGGCAGGCGGCGTCAGCACGTGCAGCAGGTTCTTCACGTCGTCGAGCACGTTGACCACGAGGTGGTGCCGCGTCCAGGTGGTCCCGGCGAGCGACGTCGTCGGCGTCGGCTCGAAGAGGACCGTCAGGTCGCGGGACCCGGCCATGAAGTCGTCGAACGGAGCGGCGAGCAGGGACCCGGCGCGGTACGTCGTGCCGGACGGCGTCCAGTCGTCGCGCAGCCGCACCAGCATCCACTCGCGGTGCAGGCCGACGTTGGCCGAGTCCGGCACGTCGATCTTCGTCAGGGTCTGCTCGGCCGTGCCGACGGCCGTGGCCAGGTACGTCTCGTTGGCGTAGAAGCGCAGCGCGCGGTGCACCAGGTCGCGCTCGAAGCCCGGCGTGTGCGAGCGGGACGCGCTGATGTACATGTCCTGCTCGGTGCCCTCGTACACGAGGGTCGCCTCGGCCAGCGGGGTGCCGCGCGTCCACCGCTTCACCTGCCGCGGGTAGCCCGACGGCGTCATCGTGCCCGCGCCGAAGTCGGTGAACACGTAGACCGTGTCCGCGTCGACCCAGGACAGCCCGCCCTTCGCCTCGTCACGGACGAACCCGCCCGCCTCGGGCGCCACGAACTGCTTGGTGACCAGGTCGAACTCGCGCGTGACGTCCGAGTCCGAGCCGCCGGGCGACAGGTCGACGAGCGCGTGCCGGCGGGGCTCGCCCGCGGCGAGCTGCTCCGGCGTCGGGCGCAGCACGCTCGCGCCGTGCCAGACCCAGCTCTCGCCCTCCTGCTCGGCGAACGCGTCGAGGTCGAGCACGACCTCCCACTCGGGGTCGTCGGTGCGGTAGGAGTCGAGCGTCGTGCGGCGCCACAGGCCGCGCTGGTGCTCGGCGTCCTGCCAGAAGTTGTAGTAGTGCTCGCCGACCTTCGAGACGTGCGGGATCTTGTCGTCCGAGTCGAGGACCTCGCGGACCTGGCCCTCGATCGTCGTGAAGAGGTCGCCGCCGAGCACGGCGGCGCTGTGCGCGTTGCGCTCGCGGACCCAGTCCAGGGCGGTGTCGCCCTCGACGTCCTCGAGCCAGGCGAACGGGTCGGTCGCGGGGTCGAGAGGAGTGTCGGGGAGAGCGGTTCGGGGGGCGGTCTGGGTGGGCTCGGCGCTCATGGTGAGCACCCTACGCGGCCAGTCGCGGCCGCCGCCGACGTCGGGCCCGCTTGCCGTCCGCCTGAACCCTCCACGCCCGTTTTTTGCTGATTTGGGGGGTTACTCGGCCACGGGCTCTCCCCATTCCTCACTGGCACATATTTTCGCAGTTCGCACCACGGTCGTGCCCTTCCACGTGTGGGACGGCCTGTGGTAGAAACTGCACTCCAGGGGGTTGTTCGCCCCCTTCAGCCGAGTTCGAGGTCCAGGTCGCGGTATCCGCCCTGTCCGGACCACCCGAACTCTGACGACACAACTACTAGGGGGATCGGCTCGGTGAGCTCGATGTCTTCTTCTCCTCCGCCCAGCAGGCTGCGCCAGGTCGCGCCCTGGGTGTGCGTCGCCGGTGTGCTCGCCTACGTCCTCGTGGCACCCGTCCTGTTCACCGCCACCGGGGCCAGCTCCACGTGGCCCGCCTGGCTCGTCGGCGTCGCCGCCGTCGGGCTCGCGGTGGCGGCCGCGCTGATCGCCGCGCGGTCCTCCCGTGACGACCTCGCCTCCCACGAGGACCTGCTCCTCGCCTACCGCCGGGCCGAGGAGCGCGCCGACGCTGCCTCCGCGGCCCTCGACGCCCTGGCGAAGGAGCAGCTCCCCGCGTTCCTCGACAGCGAGCCCGCCCCGCCCCTGCCGCACCTGCCGGGCGACGCCCGGGCCCAGGCGCGCCTGGACGAGGCGGCCGGCATGCTGGCCCGCGTCCAGGAGGAGCGGGTCGCCCGCCGCGACGCGGTCCAGGTCGCCGTCGTGGCGCTGAGCCGCAAGGTCCAGGCCGCCGCGCACCGCATCCAGGAGGAGGCGGCGCGCATGGTGCAGCGCCACCCCACCGACGCGGACATCCTGCAGACCTCCATGCGCGTCGACCACGCGGCGGCGCAGCAGGCCCGCCAGGCACAGAGCCTCGCGGCCCTGTGCGGCGAGTGGCCGGGCCAGCAGTGGAGCGAGCCGCTCCCGCTGCCCGACGTCGTCAAGGGCGCTGCCAGCCGCATCACCGCGTTCCACCGCGTCGAGGTGTCGGGTGACCCCGGCGTCGCCGTCTCGGCGCGCATCGTGGAGCCGCTCATCCACCTCGTGGCCGAGCTGCTCTCCAACGCCACGCAGTCCTCGCCGCCCACCACGCAGGTCCTCGTCGCCCTGCGCCAGGTGCAGCGCGGCGCGGTCGTCGAGATCGACGACTGCGGTGTGGGCCTCGACCTCAAGCAGCTCGAGCAGGCGCGCGACATCGCCTCCGGCAAGCGCGAGATCAGCATCACCGAGCTGGGCGAGATCCCGCAGACGGGCCTCGCGGTGGTCGGTACCTACGCCCGCCGCCACGGCTTCCGCGTGGACGTCACCGAGTCCGTCTACGGCGGCCTCCGCGCGATCGTCATGATCCCGGCCGAGCTCACCGAGGCTGTGGTGCCGTCGGGCATGCTGACGCCCGCCGCCACGCTGCCGAGCGCCAACGTCCCGTCCACCGGCGTCGCGGCGCTCGCGTCGAGCCGAGCCGCCACCGCCGTCGTGGAGGCACCGCTCCCGCGCGAGCTGCCCACGGCGAAGCCCGCCGAGGACGACGAGTGGCCAGCCCCTGCGGCGCCCGACGCCGCGACCGTGCTACCCGTCGAGCCGCTGAGCGTGCCCGGCGACGTGGTCGAGGACGAGGAGGAGACGCCCGTGGCCGGTGCTCACGTGAAGGCCCCCGGTGAGCTGCCCCTACGCCCTGGGCGAGCCCGCCCTGAGGATGACGAGTTCCCCGAGCCGGCTGCGCTCCCGCAGCGGCGGTCACGCCGTGGAGAGGCTGACGTGCCCACCGACCGGGCCGAGCCCAGGCCGGAGCCTCGTACCGAGGACACCGGTCCCGCTCAGACGGCCGAGGAGGCCGGTGAGTGGATGGGCGCCTTCTTCAGCTCCAGCGAGGCGCGGTTCGGGGACTCACCAGACAGCAGCGAACCGCCGGCTGGTGCCGGCGGACCTTCGGAGGACCGATGACTACGCAGGCCGACGGCATGACGAGCACCGACGGCAACAGCTGGATGCTCGAGCTCATCAGTGGTGTACGGGGGGTCAGGCATGTAGTCGTGCTCACCTCGGACGGGCTGATGAAGGTTCGGACCGACCAGACCCCGCTCGACGTGGCCGACAAGGTCTCGGCGGCATGCGCCGGACTGGCGGCGCTGGGGATCGGAATGAGCCGGGAGTTCGGGAACAGCGACACGATCCGCCAGGTGATGGTGGAGTTCGACGGCGGCTTCCTGTTCGTCCGAGGGGCCGGCGACGGCTCCCGCCTGGCGGTCATCACGGACACGGTGATCGACCCGGCACTGATTGCCCAGCAGATGCAGGCCCAGGTGCTCATGATCGGGGAGCGCACGCTGGGCACGGAGCGGATCAACAGCTGATCCCGTCTCCGGCGTCGTCACGGAAAGCAGTACCCGGGCCGTCCGCGGCCCGGCAGTTTCAAGCACCACCAGCTCGACCGACACCTGATCGACCAACAGGGGGCGAGGGGATGGACTCCGAGGAGTACCGCGATCACCCGGTGCGCTCGTACGTGCTCACCTCGGGACGTGCACACCCGTCGCGCAACACGCTGCGACCGGAGACGCTCGTCCGCGCCGTCGAGAGCCGGCCCGTGCTCTCGACGGCGGGCCGGCTGGAGCGTGAGCTGGTGCAGCTGTGCCACGGCACGCTCGCGCTGGCCGAGGTGGCGGCGTACCTGCAGCTACCGGTAAGTCTTGTGGCGGTCATGGTCTCGGACCTGGTCGACACGGGGAACCTGACGATTCGTTCCAACCATCAAGCGCACGTCCTGCCCGGCAAGGACATCCTGGAGAAGATTCTCGATGGACTCCGCAAGCTCTGACCGCACCGTGCCCGGACAGCACCTTGCGCCGACCGTGGCACGGTCGGTCAAGATCCTTGTCGTGGGTGCCTTCGGGGTGGGCAAGACGACGCTGATCGGTGCGGTCAGCGAGATCGAACCGCTGCGTACCGAGGAACGCATCACGACGGCGAGCGTGGGCATCGACCCGGGGCAGCCGAACAAGGAGACGACGACGGTCGCGATGGACTTCGGTCGCATCACCGTGACCGAGGACATCGCGCTCTACCTGTTCGGCACCCCGGGCCAGCGCCGCTTCTGGGACCTGTGGTCCGGTCTGGCGGACGGCGCCGTCGGCGCGCTCGTCATGATCGACACCCGGCACCTCGAGGACAGCTTCGAGGTGCTGGACCAGCTGGAGCTGCGCACCAAGATCCCGTTCGCGGTGGTCGTCAACCAGTTCCCGGACTCGCCGGACTACCCGCTCGAGCGGGTACGTGCGGCGCTGGACCTGCTGCCGGAGACGCCCATCGTCGAGTGCGACGCGCGCGACCGGCAGTCGGCCGTCCTGACCCTCATCACGCTGGTCGAGCACGCGATGACCTTCCCGGTCTTCCAGAAGGTCAACGCGTGACGTTGGCCAACAGACTGCATCGGCGGCTGGAAGACATTCCGGACCGGATGCAGCTGTCGGACATCACGACCGCGCGCGACCCGCACAAGCTCTACGAGCGGCTGCGGGACGAATGGGGCCCGGTGGCGCCCATGGACCTGGAGCCGGGCGTGCCCGCGTGGCTCGTGCTCGGCTACGACGAGGCCAGCAGCGTGATGCGCAACGAGCTGCTGTTCTCGCGCAACTCGCGCAACTGGCGGTACGTCCAGGAGCGCTCGCTGCCCGCGGACTCCGGCGTGTTCGCGGCGCTGGCGCCCCGCGAGAACGCCTACTTCCTCGACGGGATGCAGCAGCGTCGGCTGCGCGCCCCGCTCGACGACGCCCTCGGGTCCGTCGACGAGAAGCGCCTGGCCCGTACGGTCGCGGTGACGTGCGAGGCGATCATCGACCGCCTCATGCCGCGCGGCGAGGCGGACCTGGTGAAGGACTACGCGGTGGCGGTCCCCGTCATGGTCATGACCGAGATGTTCGGCATGAGCCTGTCCGACGGGAACAAGATGCACGAGCTCACCGAGGCCCTGTACGCGGGCAAGGAGAAGGCGCGCGCGGCGGCGATCGAGCAGGAGTCGCTGCTCGCGGTGCTCGTGGCCACCCACCGGGCCGAGCCCGGCGAGGACCTGACCACGGCCCTGGTGAACCACCCGAACCACGCGAACGACGTCGAGGTCATGGCCTCGATCGGCGTGATGTTCAGCCTGGGGCACGACGCCGAGATCGCCTGGATCGCGAGCACCCTGCACATGATCCTGACCGACCCGGCGTTCGCGGCCCGCGTGCGCCGTGGCCGGCTCGACCTCGACGACGCGCTGGACGAGGTGTCCCGGCGTCATCCGCCGGCGCCCCACGTCCTGCCCCGCTTCGCGCGGCAGGACTGCGAGCTGGGCGGACGTCGGATCGCGCTCGGCGACGCCCTCGTCCCCGCGGTGGCGGCGGCGAACGCGGACCGGGCCATCCGCACGGACGACCCGTGGGAGGAGCTGGGCAGCCGGTTCCACCTCACGTGGGGCGCGGGCGCGCACTCGTGCCCCGCGCACCGCATCGGCCCGCTCATCGGCCGCATCGCCGTGGACACCCTGTTGCGCCGCATCCTCGACATGGAGCTGACGGTGGCGTATGACTCGATCAAGATGTCGGTCTCGCCGTGGTCGCGCTACCCGCGCAGCCTGCCGGTGCGCTTCACGTCTCCGACGACCGTCTGACGGCGCCGTACGCGGCGTCCTGCACCATCTGACACCGCTTCGACACACCTCGGGCCCGGCCGGATCTCCCGGCCGGGCCCGCGGTGCGTCCTGACTGTGTCGCAGAAGGACGGCCTGAGGGTGGAGCGAGGCGTCAGCCCACGGACGAGTCCGAGCCGACGCGGTCCTTGGGCGCCTGGGCGCGGATCTTCTCCTTCAGGCGCGGCACCACGTTCTTGTAGACGGACGGGTCGATCGGCAGGAGCCACTGGATCGCCTGGGCGCGCTGGCTGATGTTCACGCCGGCCTCGTCCAGGGTCTCGTCGATCTGGTGCATCGAGAACGGGATGACGTTGGTGCCGCGGGCGTGCTTGCCGCCCGTGCGCTGCTCCATCCAGGCCACGCGCTCGGCGACGTGCTTGCGCCGCTCCTCGATCGGGGGCAGGTTCACGACGCCGCCCAGGTACGCGGCGATCCAGATCGCGCCCGCCTCGGCCGACAGCGGCGAGAACAGCGACGAGTTGTAGCCGGCGAAGGTCAGGTTCGGTACGCCGTCGGGCAGGATCTGCCGGTAGAGCTTGTAGTTGCCGTCCTCGTCCAGCAGGCGGGCGGACACGGCGTCGTCCAGGAACGGCACGCGCTGGTGGAAGCCGGTGCCGCAGACGACCAGGTCGGCGGGGATCCGGGCGCCGTCGCTGAGGACCGCGACCGGGCGGTCGCCGTCGGCCTCGAACCGCTGGATCTCGGTGTCGCGGTGCACCTTGATGGCGCCGCTCGCGACCTGCTCGTAGAACCCGTCCGTGGACAGCGACACGGTGCTGTTGGCGATGTCGGCGAACTCGCCCCGGGGCACGAGCCCGAGCTTCTTGAGCTTGAACTGCCAGGTCGCGACCGACCCGATGCTCGCGAGCATGCTCGCGCGCACCTTGTCGCCGGGGCCGTGCAGGAACCGCTCCATGCCGTTGTCCAGCTCCTGGTACTTGAACAGGGCCTCGCCGAGGCGGGACAGGAGCAGGTACTTCATGTTCAGGGAGTTGGCGATGCGCTTGGGCATCTTCCACAGCAGGCGCCGGGCGACGACGGTGGTGGACTCGGCGACCACGCCGATCTCGGCGGCGACGTCGCACGCCGACTTGCCGTAGCCGACCACCACGACGTTCTTGCCGCGGGCGTCCTCGAGGTTGTTGAGCTGGCTGGAGGCGACGAGCTTGCCGCCGGCGCGGACCAGGTCCGCGTAGCCCTCGTACTGCGGGAAGACCGGGTCGGAGAAGATGCCGTTGGCCACGACCAGGTGGTCGAACCGCTCGGGCGCCGAGACGGGGGCGCCGATGCGGCGCGCCGTCACCATCCAGCCGTCCTCCGCGTCGGTGAGCTCGGCGCGCACGACCTCGGTGGCGAGCCGGAGGTAGGGGCGCAGCTCGAACTTCGCGACGTACCGCTCCAGGTAGGCCTGAACCTGCTCGCCGGTGGGCCACTCCGGGTAGTCGCGCGGCATCGGCAGGTCCGAGAACGCGTACGAATCCTTGTTGTTCTGCGTCCGGAGACCGGAGTACCGGCGGGTCGCGCTCCACACGCCACCGACATCCGGCGCCTTTTCGAAGACGGTGACCTCGTGGTCGAACTCGCGGAGGGTTTTCGCGGTGGCGAGACCTGCGAACCCGGCACCGACGACGGCGATCTTCAAGGGACCCCTGCTCTCAGTAGATTTGCGGCATTTTGCTCGAATGGTAGCGGGACCCGCTCGTGCGCGATAGGGGGCGGATCTTGGCGAATGGCCAGGTCGGCAGCATCTTCGGCGCAGGCGTCCACAGGTCACCGCTCGGATGTCAGTGGTTCAAGCCATGATTGTGTCCGTGAGCGAGACGACAGGCATCCCGGGACCGGCCGACGCAGGCGACGAGGCGGCGGCGCAGCGCCGATGGGCGGAGCTGGTCGCCCAGATCGAGGAGGATCGGCGGGCATACTTCGAGGACGACGCGCCCGTGTCGTCGGACGCCGAGTACGACGTGCGGATGCGTGAGCTGCAGGCCCTCGAGGCCGCGCACCCCGCGCTGGTGACACCGGAGTCACCCACGCAGAGCGTCGGCGGCGCGGCGACGGCGGGGTTCGCCACCGTGGAGCACATCGAGCGCATGCTGTCGCTCGACAACGCCTTCAGCACCGAGGAGCTCGGGGTGTGGGCCGACAAGGTGCACCGCGACCTCGGCACGGACACCCCCGGCCTGCTGTGCGAGGTCAAGATCGACGGGCTGGCGATCTCCCTGGTGTACGAGAAGGGGCGGCTGGTCCGCGGCGTGACCCGCGGGGACGGCCGCGCGGGCGAGGACGTCACCGCGAACGTCCGCACGATCGCGTCGATCCCGCAGCAGCTCGCGGGCGACCCGGCCGACCACCCGGACCTCATCGAGGTGCGCGGCGAGGTCTTCATGGCCACCGCCGACTTCGCGGTGCTCAACGAGAAGCTCGTCGCGGCGGGCCAGGACCCGTACGCCAACCCCCGCAACACCGCCGCCGGCTCGCTGCGCCAGAAGGACCCGTCGGTCACCGCGAGCCGCAACCTGCGCATGTACGCGCACGGGGTGGGCGCCCTGCAGTGGCAGGCCGGCGAGCACACGGAGCTGGAGCGGCAGTCCGACGCGTACACGCTGTTCGACCGGTGGGGCATCGCCGTGTCCCCGCACAACCGGGTGATCCCGGGCCTGGACGGCGCACTGGAGATGATCGAGTACTTCCGCGAGCACCGGCACGACATCGAGCACGAGCTCGACGGCATCGTCCTCAAGGTCGACGCCCTGGAGCAGCAGCGCAAGCTGGGCTCGACCAGCCGCGCGCCGCGCTGGGCGATCGCCTTCAAGTACCCGCCGGAGGAGGTCAACACCCGGCTGCTGGCGATCCAGATCGGCGTCGGCCGCACCGGCCGGGCCACCCCGTACGCCGTGATGGAGCCGGTAAAGGTCGCCGGCTCCACGGTGCGCCAGGCCACGCTGCACAACCAGGACGTGGTGAAGGCCAAGGGCGTACGCATCGGTGACGTCGTGGTGCTGCGCAAGGCCGGCGACGTCATCCCCGAGATCCTCGGGCCCGTGACGGCGCTGGCGGGCGACGGCTACCCGCGCGAGGACTTCGTCATGCCGGCGAACTGCCCCGAGTGCGGCACGCCCCTGCGCCCCATGAAGGAGGCCGACGTCGACCTGCGCTGCCCGAACGCGGAGTCCTGCCCTGCACAGGTGCGCGGGCGGGTCGAGCACATCGGCTCGCGCGGCGGCCTCGACATCGAGGCCCTCGGCGAGGTGACCGCCGCGGCGCTCACCCACCCCGACGTGCCCGAGACGCCGCCGCTGGTCACCGAGGCCGGGCTGTTCTCGCTCACGCTCGACCAGCTCCTGCCCATCGAGGCGGTCGTGCGCGACGCCGAGACGGGCCTGCCCAAGATGGACGACGACGGCGTGGTGCGCCGCCGCGCCCCGTTCCGCCGCAAGCTGTCGTACGGCAAGGCACAGCGCGCCGCCGCCGAGGAGACGGGTGAGACGCTGCCCGAGTGGGCGCCGTCCGCGAACGCGACCAAGCTCCTCGAGGAGCTCGAGCGTGCCAAGACCAAGGACCTGTGGCGCATGCTCGTCTCGCTGAACATCCGGCACGTCGGGCCGGTCGCGGCGCGGGCGCTCGCGGGCTGGTTCGGTTCGGTGGACGCGATCGAGGCGGCCTCGGAGGAGGAGCTCGCGGCCGTCGAGGGCGTGGGTCCCGTGATCGCTGCCGAGATCAAGGCCTGGCTCGCCGTGGACTGGCACCAGGGGATCCTCGCGGCCTGGCGCGCGGCCGGGGTCCAGCTCGCCACGCCGGGGCACCCGGGCCCGGCGGCGATGGCCGAGGCCGACACGGAGCCCACCGGCCCGCTGGCGGGCCTCACCGTCGTGGTGACCGGCTCGCTCGTGGACTTCACGCGCGACGGCGCCAAGGAGGCCATCCTCGCCGCGGGTGGCAAGGCCTCCGGGTCGGTCTCCAAGAAGACCGACTACGTGGTGCTGGGGGAGAACGCCGGCTCCAAGGCGGCCAAGGCCGAGGCACTGGAGATCCCGACCCTGGACGAGGACGGGTTCAAGACGCTGCTGGAGGGCGGCCCGGCGGCTCTGTAGCGAGCGCGAGAACCGGCGGCGGGTGCGAGACCGCCGCCGGTTCCGGTCTGTCCAGGTCGGATGGCGTCTGTCCGGGCCTCCTCTCATAACGCTGAACACCTGACGACTTTTGCTTGACGCCCGACAGAAGTCCCCCGTAGGTTCTCCCCGCAAGGTCAACGCCGACCGAGGAGAGCTCATGCGTCAACGTGGAACCAGAACTCGCACGAGACAGGCCGCCGCAGCCGCGGCCGCCGTGGCACTGACAGCGGTAACGCTCGCGGGGACGGTCCCCGCCGCGACGGCGGCGGTCGACGACCTCCCGCCCCAGGAGCCGGGCGTCACCCTGAGGACCTATGACCTGGCCCGCGACCTCAGCGAGCTGTGCACGCTCCGCTCGGGCCAGACGCCGAACGTCGACCAGCTCAAGCCCACCATCGACTACTCGACCGAGGCCGACTTCGGGATGGGCGAGCGCTTCATCGCGCACGCGCTGGCCAACCTGAACGTGCCGGCGGAGGGCAACTACGAGTTCCGCCTCACCAGCGACGACGGCTCGCGCCTGGTGATCGACGACGCCGAGGTGATCGACAACGACGGTCTGCACGGTGCGGAGTCGAAGGAGGGCACCGTCGCGCTCACCACCGGGTACCACGACCTGCGCGTGGAGTACTTCGACAACACCAACGACAACATCCTGAAGCTCGAGTGGCGCACGCCGGGCACCAGCGACTTCGTCGTCGTGCCGTCCAGCGTGCTGAGCACTGAGGCCGGCGTCGTGCGCGTGACCGCCCCGGGCACCAAGTACTGCGAGGGCCAGGACGACTCGGCGGGCGACGGCATGCGCCTCGACTCCGTGTACCCGGGCTACACCCTGACCGACCTGCGCCCCGACGGCTTCGAGCCCATGGTCTCGGGCCTCGACTGGACCGACGACGACCGCCTCGCCGTGGTCACGTCCGGCTCGGTGAGCCCCGGCGGCTGGGTCGAGGACCCGGAGCCCGGCGAGGTCTTCCTGCTTGACAACGTGACCGGCGCGACCTCGAAGGACCAGGTCACGTACGAGAAGGTCGCCACCGACCTGTTCAACCCGATGGGCGTGGCCGTGATCGGCGACTCGATCTACGTCTCGGAGCGGGACAAGCTCACCGAGCTCACCGACCCGGACGGTGACGGCTTCTACGACGACCACCGCACCGTGGCCGAGTGGCCGTTCGGCGGCAACTTCCACGAGTTCGCCTTCGGCCTGCTGTACGACGACGAGAGCTTCTACGTGAACCTCTCCGTGGCCATCAACAACGGCGGCGCCACCACTGACCCGCAGCCCGCCGAGAACCGCGGCACCGCGATCAAGGTGGACCGCGAGACCGGCGAGGTCGAGTTCGTGGCGGGCGGCCTGCGCACGCCGAACGGCATGGTCAAGGGTCCGGACGGCGAACTCTTCGTGATGGACAACCAGGGCGCCTGGCTCCCCAGCTCGAAGCTGGTGCACATCGAGCAGGGCAAGTTCTTCAACCACTTCACCAACCCGTCCGGCCCGTACGACGCCCAGCCCGTCTCGGCCCCGGCCCTGTGGGTGCCGCAGAACGAGATCGGCAACTCGCCGAGCGCCCCGGTGCAGCTCACCGAGGGCCCGTACGCGGACCAGCTCGTGTTCGGCGACGTCACCTACGGCGGGCTGCAGCGCGGCTTCCTGGAGAAGGTCGACGGCGAGTACCAGGGCGCCGTCTTCCGGCACTCGGCGGGTCTGGAGGCGGGCGTCAACCGCACGGTCGTCGGCCCCGACGGCGCCCTGTACGTGGGTGGCATCGGCGAGGGCGGCAACTGGAGCGAGCCCGGCAAGCTGCGCTACGGCCTGCAGAAGCTCACGCCGAACGGCGAGGACGCCTTCGACATGACCGAGATGCGGGTCACGAAGAAGGGCTTCGAGATCGAGTACACGCAGCCGCTGTCGCAGGAGACGGTGGACAAGATCGCCGAGAGCCCGAACGCGGCGTTCCGCATGGACCACTGGCGCTACGTGCCCACCCGCGCCTACGGCGGCCCGAAGGTCGACGAGCAGCAGCTGTTCGTCTCGGGTGCCACGGTGTCCCGGGACCGTACGAAGGTCACGCTGACCGTGGACGGGCGCCAGCCCGGTTACGTGGTGCACCTGCGCAGCCCGCGCCCGTTCGCGGACGCGGAAGGCCGGGAGCTGTGGAACACGGAGGCCTGGTACACGCTCAACGCGATCCCGGGCTACCGGGCCCCGGCGGGGTTCCAGGAAGCGGAGGAGGCGACGCTCCGCGGCAGCGCGAACGTGGCCAACGAGCACAACGGCTACTCCGGCTCCGGGTTCGCGGCGGGCTTCACCGACGTGGGCGCGTCCGCGACCTTCACCACCACCGTCAAGCGCGCGGGCACCCAGCCCGTGAGCCTGCGCTACTCGAACGGTCCCAACCCGTTCCAGGGCACCAAGACGGTGTCGGTGCTCGTCAACGGTGAGGAGGTCGAGCCGTGGGCCCTGGAGTCCACGGGGGACTGGAAGACCTGGGCGACGGCGACCCGGTCGCTCGACCTGCGCAAGGGAGTCAACACCATCACCCTGCGGTACGACGAGGACGATGACGGCAACGTCAACCTCGACCTCCTCAAGGTCGGTGGCGGGGCCGACATCTGCGAGCCGAAGCGCTACGAGCGCGGCTACACCGCGCTGTTCGACGGAACGCTGGCCTCGCTGGACGGCTGGAACATGGCCGGCCCGGGCTCGTTCGGCCGCCAGGCCGACTGCACGATCCGCGGGGCCGGTGGCATGGGTCTGCTCTGGCACTCGACGGAGCTGAACGAGTACAGCCTGAAGCTTGACTGGAAGCTCAAGAAGGACGACAACGGCGGTGTCTTCGTCGGCTTCCCGGACCCGGGCAACGACCCGTGGATCGCCGTCAACCAGGGCTACGAGATCCAGATCGACGCCACCGACGAGCCGGACCGCACCACGGGCGCGATCTACACCTTCCAGGGCGCGGACCCGGAGGTCGTGGAGCGGGCGCTGAAGCCGGTCGGGTCCTGGAACTCCTACGAGATCCGGGTGGAGGGGCAGACGATCAAGGTCCTCCTCAACGGTGTGCTGGTGAACGACTTCGTCAGCACCGACCCCGCACGTGACCTCGCTCAGGGGTTCATCGGGCTCCAGAACCACGGTCAGGGCGAGGCGGTGAGCTACCGCGACGTCCGGGTCAAGGACCTGAGCTAGCCCCACGGACGTCGGACGCTCAGGTCACGCCCGTGACCTGAGCGTCCGACGTGTGCGCGGCGGCTCACGCCACCAGGCGGTCCACGGCCTCCGAGGAGAGTGCCTGGTCCACCGCCATGGCGCTCGCGCCGAGCACGCCCGCCTGCGTGCCGGTGCGGGCCGTGACGATGCGCAGGTGCTGGGTCGCCAGGGGCAGGGACCGCTGGTAGACCACCTCGCGGATGCCGGCCACGATGTGCTCCCCGGCGTCCGCCAGGATGCCGCCGATCACGATCATCGACGGGTTGAGCAGGCTCACGCTGGTGGCGAGAACCGCGCCGATGTCCCGGCCCGCCTGGCGCACGGCCTGGCTAGCGGCCACGTCGCCCGCCCGGACCAGGGCGACGACGTCGGCGGGCGTGGTCGCGCCGTCCAGGCGGCTCGCCACGGCCTGCCCGCTGGCGATGGCCTCCAGGCAGCCCACGTTGCCGCAGCGGCACACGACGTCGGTCACGCCCGGCACGGCGACGTGCCCGATGTCGCCCGCCGAGCCCTGCGCCCCGCGCCGCAGCGCGCCGTCGGCGATGATCCCCGCGCCGATGCCGGTGGCGACCTTGACGAACAGCAGGTCGGCCACGCCGGGCCACGCCGCGCGGTGCTCGCCCAGCGCCATGATGTTCACGTCGTTGTCCACGAGCACGGGCGCGTGGAACCGGGCGCCGAGGATCGCCGGCACGTCCGCGTTGTCCCACCCCGGCATGATCGGGGGGTTGTTCGGCTTGCCGGTCGCGTGCTCCACGGGCCCGGGCAGGCCCACGCCGACGCCGGCGAGCTCGCTCGCCGAGCGCCCCGCCTCGCGGAGCAGCTCGGCCCCGGTCTCGGCCACGCGGTCGAGCACGAGGTCCGGCCCGTCCGTGATGAGCAGCGGCAGGTCGCGCTGCGCCAGCACCGTCGAGGCGAGGTCGGTCAGGGCGAGCCGCGCGTGCGTCGCGCCGAGGTCCACCCCCAGCACGACGCGGGCGGACGGGGCGAACGCGAAGGTCGCGGGCGGGCGTCCGCCGGTCGACGTCGCCTCGCCCGCGGGCGCGATGAGACCCGCCGTCATCAGCAGGTCGATGCGCGCCGCGACGGTCGACCGCGCCTGCCCCGTGACGGCTGCAAGATCCGCCCGCGTGCGGGGTCGCCCGTCGCGCAGGAGCTGGAACATGTCGCCCGCTCCGGACACCTTGGGTACCTGCTGGAATACTTCCCGTGCCACTTCCACCATGCCCCTAGTCAATCATGGTGGGCGAAGTCGCGACTTTTGCTTGACCGTCGGCAGAAGTCCAACTACGTTCGATACATGGTCGACGCGGACCCCCAACCGACAGAGCAGCCGGCGCAGCAGCCCCTGCTGCGGATGCGCGGCATCGTGAAGGAATTCCCTGGCGCGCGTGCGCTCGACGGTGTGGACCTCGAGGTCCGTCCCGGCGAGGTGCACTGCCTGCTGGGCCAGAACGGGGCGGGCAAGTCCACCCTGATCAAGACGCTGGCCGGTGCCCACCAGCCCACGGCGGGCGAGATCCTGATCGACGAGGAGCCGGTCGTCATCGCGGACCCCGTCGCCGCCCTGCGGCTCGGCATCGCGACGATCTACCAGGAGCTCGACGTCGTGGACGGCCTGACCGTCGCCGAGAACATCTACCTGGGGCACGAGCTCGCGACGGGCGGCGTCTCGCGCCGGTCCGAGGCGGCCCGCACCACCCGGAAGATCCTCGACCGGCTCGGCCACAAGGAGATCTCCCCGCACCGCGAGGTGGGCTCGCTGCCCGCCGCGGGCAAGCAGATCGTGCAGCTCGCCCGGGCGCTGTCGCGCGAGGCGCGCGTCGTCATCATGGACGAGCCGTCCGCCGTGCTGGACTCCGAGGAGGTCGGCAACCTCCACCGCATCGTGCGCGAGCTCACCGCCGACGGCGTCGCCGTCGTCTACATCTCGCACCGGCTGGAGGAGATCCGGCAGCTCGGCGACCGGATCACCGTGCTCAAGGACGGCCGGACGGTCGCGGAGAGCTTGTCCGTGGCGGACACCCCGACCAAGGAGCTGATCCAGCTCATGACCGGCCGGTCGGTCGAGTACGCGTTCCCCGACCGCCCCGGCGTCGCCGAGGACGCGGACCCGGTGCTGGAGGTCGAGGGCCTCGGGCTCGGCAGCATCTTCGAGGACGTCTCCCTCACGGTCCGCGCCGGCGAGATCGTCGGCCTGGCGGGCCTGGTGGGCTCGGGCCGCTCCGAGATCCTGGAGACGATCTACGGCGCCCGGCGCGCGACGTCGGGCACCGTGCGCGTGGGCGGCAAGCGTCTGCGCGCCGGTGTGGTGGACGCCGCCGTCGCCGCGGGCATCGGCCTGTGCCCCGAGGAGCGCAAGAGCCAGGGTCTGCTCCTGGACGAACCCGTGTACCGCAACATCACCCTGTCCTCCTTCTCGCGCCTCGCGCGCGGCGGGCTCCTGGACGAGGGCGCCGAGCGCGCCGCGGCGCGCGAGCAGGTCGAGGCGCTCGACCTGCGGCCGGCCGGCGTGGACCGACAGGCCCGCACGCTGTCCGGCGGCAACCAGCAGAAGGCGCTGCTCGCGCGCTGGCTCGTGCACGGCTGCCGGGTGCTCCTGCTCGACGAGCCCACCCGGGGCGTCGACGTCGGCGCCCGCTCCGAGATCTACAACCTGATCCGGCGCCTGGCCGACGACGGCGCCGCCGTGATCGTCGTGTCCAGCGAGATCCCCGAGGTGCTCGGCCTCGCGGACCGTGTGCTGGTCATCTCCGACGGCAAGGCGGTCCACGAGGGCCCGGCCCGCGAAATCGACGAGCACGCCGTGCTCGACCTGGTCATGGAAGGAAGTGTGGCGTGAGCGAACGATCGGCCCTCATGGGCCCGGCCCTGCGGATGGGTGGCCTCGTGCTCGCCCTGGTCCTGCTGATCGTCGTGGGTGTGGCGACCGCCGGCGAGCGGTTCTGGAGCACCGGCAACCTCATCACCGTCCTGAGCCTCACGGCCGTGACCGGCGTGGTGAGCATCGGTATGACGTTCGTCATCACCTCCGGCGGCATCGACCTGTCGGTGGGCGCCGTGGTCGGACTGGCGTCCGTCTGGGCCTCGACCCTGGCGACGCAGTACGCCGCCGAGGACTACGGCTGGTGGGTCATCCCGGTGACCGCGCTGGCCGTCGGCCTGGTGGCCGGACTGATCAACGGCCTGCTGGTCGCCTACGGCAAGATGCCCGCGTTCATGGCGACGCTGGCGATGCTGGCTGCGGCGCGCGGGCTCGCGGAGATCATCGCGGGCCGGCAGACCCAGATCGTCGACGTCGAGCCGTTCTTCGACGTCTTCCAGGCGCGGCCGCTCGGCGTGCCGACGATCGTGTGGATCTTCGTCGTGGTCGCGGCAGCGGGCTGGTTCCTGCTGAACCGCACCACGTTCGGGCGCCGGACCGTCGCCGTGGGCGGCAACCCGGAGGCGTCCCGGCTGGCGGGCATCAAGATCAAGCGGCACACGCTGTACCTCTACGGGCTCGCGGGCCTGACCGCGGGCATCGGTGCCGTGATCCTGCTGGCCCGCACCACCGCCGGCTCCTCGACCCACGGAACGCTGCTGGAGCTGGACGTCATCGCGGCGGTCGTCGTCGGCGGCACGCTGCTGGCCGGCGGCCGCGGCACCATCACCGGCACCATCCTGGGCGTGCTCATCTTCTCGACGCTCACCAACGTCTTCGTCCTCAACAACCTCGACAGCTCGGTCCAGGCGATCGCCAAGGGCGCGATCATCGTCGGCGCCGTGCTGCTGCAGCAGTGGTTCGCCTCGCGCGAGCGCGTCTCGACCACCTAGCACCTCACCAGCCAACTCAGCATTCCCACCCAGGATCAAGGGAGATCACCATGACCTCGTCCATCGTTCGCACACGCCGGGTCTCCGGCGTCGTCGTCGCCGCGGCCTGCGCGGCGCTCGTCGTCGCCGGCTGCACCAGCAACGAGCCTCGCGAGAGCGAGGAGACCGCCACCGGACCCGTCACGGTGACCGAGAACGACGAGCCCGGCGACGAGGTCGTCATCGGGTTCTCCGCCCCCGCCGCCGACCACGGCTGGATGGGTGCCATCACCAGCGCCGCCAAGGCCGAGGCGGAGAAGTACGAGGACGTCGACCTCCAGGTCGCCGAGGGCACCAACGACGTCAACGTGCAGATCAGCCAGATCGAGGGCTTCATCGACCAGGGCGTCGACGCGATCGTCCTCCTCCCGTTCGACGGCGCCGCCCTGACCGACGTGGCCCTGGAGGCCATGGAGGCCGGCATCCCCGTCATCAACGTGGACCGCGAGTTCAGCAGCCCGTTCGCCGCCCGCGCCACCGTGCTCGGCGACAACTACGGCATGGGCGTCAGCGCCGGCACCTACATCTGCGAGCAGCTCGGGGACAACCCGGACGCCGTGGTCGCCGAGATCGCCGGCATCGACTCGCTGCCGCTGACGCAGGACCGCAGCAAGGGCTTCAAGGACGCCCTCGACGACTGCGGGCTCGACGTCGACGCCCGTGTCGCGGCCGAGTTCACCGTCGAGTCCGGTGAGGAGCAGACGGCGAACCTGCTGTCCGCCGAGCCCAAGATCGACGCCATCTGGAACCACGACGACGACCAGGGCATCGGCGTCCTGGCCGCCATCGAGAACGCGGGCCGCGACGAGTTCTTCCTGGTCGGGGGTGCGGGCTCCAACAACATGATGGAGGAGATCCAGGACCCGGAGAGCGTCGTCAAGGCGACCGTCATCTACCCGTCCACCCAGGCCGCGGACGGCGTCAAGTTCGCCCGCCTGATCGCCCAGAACAAGACCGTCAGCGACCTCGCCTCGATCGGCGTGCCGCGCACCGTGCAGCTCTACGCGCCCGTCGTCACGGCGGACAACGTCGAGGAGTACCTGCCCATCGGCTTCGACTCCTGACGCTGTGACACATCGGGACGACGCCCGCTCGGGCGTGCAACACGGCGGTGAGACCACAGTGGGGGGAGGCGCGGTATGAGTACGGCAACGAGCGAGCTCGGCGTCGGCATGGTCGGCTACGCGTTCATGGGTGCGGCGCACTCACAGGCCTGGCGCACGGCGCCGCGGTTCTTCGACCTGCCCATCGTGCCGCGCATGCGCGCGGTCGCGGGGCGGGACGGGGCCGCGGTCCGTGCGGCGGCCGACCGGCTGGGCTGGGACGACGCGGTCGTCGGGTGGCAGGACCTGCTGACCCGGGACGACGTCGGGCTGGTCGACGTCTGCACACCGGGTGACACGCACGTGGAGATCGCGGTCGCCGCCCTGGAGGCGGGCAAGCACGTCCTGTGCGAGAAGCCGCTGGCGAACACCGTGGCCGAGGCGGAGGCGATGACCGCCGCCGCCGAGGCCGCGGCGGAGCGCGGCGTGCGCGCGATGGTGGGGTTCACCTACCGTCGCGTGCCCGCCGTGGCGCTGGCCCGGCAGCTCGTGCAGGAGGGCCGGATCGGCCAGGTGCGACACGTGCGCGCGCAGTACCTGCAGGACTGGCTGGCCGACCCGCAGGCGCCGATGTCCTGGCGCCTCGACAAGCAGAAGGCGGGCTCGGGCGCCCTGGGCGACATCGGCGCCCACGTGGTCGACATGGCGCAGTTCGTCACGGGCGAGTCGCTCACCGGGGTGAGCGGCCTGCTCGAGACGTTCGTCCACGAGCGTCCGGAGGCCGTGTCGTCGTCGGGCCTGTCGGGGGTGGCCGACGCCGGCCGCACCGGGCAGGTCACGGTGGACGACGCCGCGGTGTTCCTCGGGCGGCTGTCGGGGGGCGGGCTGGCGACCTTCGAGGCGACGCGCTTCGCCTGGGGCCGCAAGAACGCGATCCGGCTGGAGGTCAACGGGTCCAAGGGTTCGCTGGCCTTCGACTTCGAGGACATGAACCTGCTGCACTACTACGACGCGACGGACGAGTCGGCGATCGCGGGCTTCCGCCGGATCGTCGTCACCGAGCCCGAGCACCCCTACGTGGCCGCGTGGTGGCCGCCGGGGCACGGGCTCGGCTACGAGCACGCCTTCACGCACCAGGTCGTGGACCTGATGGGTGACCTGGCCGCCGGGCGGCAGCCGACGCCGTCCTTCGCCGACGGCCTGCGCGTCCAGCGGGTGCTGGACGCCGTCGAGCGCAGCGCCGCCGGTGGAGGAGGGTGGGTGTCCCTCGCCTGACCGGACTCGGACCAGCAGGGGGACCGGCTTGAGCGTTGCGCTCGGGCCGGTCCGCCGCGGGCCGGGGGAGAGCACTACCGCAAGGCACTGGTACTGACCCGACTCAATGAGGAGCTCCAGGTGAGAAAAGTGCTACGAACCCGCCGCGTACTGCGGTCGGTGGTCGCGGCGGCAGCCGTGACCGCGCTCGGCGTCCCCGCCCTGGTGGCCGCCGCCGCGCCCTCGGTCGCATCCCCGGGCGGGCCGGCCGAGGCCGCCGCCGGGACGTCGGCCGCCGTGATGACGGCGGCCGGAGCGGCCGCGGCAGAACCCTTCGACGCTCTGGTGTTCTCCAGGACGGCCGGCTTCCGGCACGGCTCCATCCCCGCGGGGATCGAGGCGATCACCCAGCTCGGCGCGGCGAACGACTTCACGGTCACCGCCACCGAGGACGCGAGCGTCTTCTCCGACGAGGGGCTGGCCGAGTACGAGGTGGTCGTCTTCCTGTCCACCACGGGCGACGTCCTGGACGAGGAGCAGCAGGCCGCGTTCGAGCGCTACATCCAGGGCGGTGGCGGCTACGCCGGCATCCACGCGGCGTCCGACACGGAGTACGACTGGCCGTGGTACGGCGAGCTGGTGGGGGCCTACTTCAACTCCCACCCGGCCAACCAGGACGCCACCGTCAAGGTCGAGGACCACGACCATGCCTCGACCGCGCACCTGCCGCAGCGGTGGGAGCGGCACGACGAGTGGTACAACTACCGCACGAACCCGCGGGACGAGGTGCATGTCCTCGCCTCCCTGGACGAGACGACGTACGACGCCGGGACGGGCGCGATGGGGGCCGAGCACCCGATCGCCTGGTGCCAGGTCTACGACGGGGGCCGGTCCTGGTACACCGGCGGCGGCCACACCGACGCCTCGTACACCGAGCCGGAGTTCGTCGAGCACCTGCTGGGCGGTCTGCAGACCGCGGCCGGGGTCGTGGACTCCGACTGCGCCGCGACGCAGAGCGGCAGCTACGAGATGGTGCCCCTCGACGAGGACACCGCCAACCCGATGATGCTGGACGTGGCGCCCGACGGCACCGTCTTCTACGTCGAGCGGGACGGCCGCGTCCAGGTGATCGACCCGGAGTCGAACACCACCAGCACCGCGATGACGCTGCCGGTCACGCAGTCCAACGAGGACGGCCTGACCGGGGTGGTGCTCGACCCGGACTTCGCGGCCAACGGGTGGGTCTACCTGTTCTGGTCGCCGGAGGACGTCGGGGACGACGGACCGCACAACCGCGTCTCCCGGTTCGACTACGACGCCGGTTCCGGAACGATCGACCAGGCGTCCGAGGAGACCGTGCTGATCATCCCGACGCAGCGCCAGACGTGCTGCCACGCGGGCGGCGACATGGCCTTCGACGGCGACGGCAACCTGTACGTGGCCACCGGCGACAACACGAACCCGTTCGAGTCGCAGGGGTACGCACCGCTGGACGAGCGGGCGGGGCGGGCGAACTTCGACTCCCAGCGCACGTCGGCCAACAGCAACGACCTGCGCGGCAAGGTCCTGCGGATCACGCCGCAGGACGACGGGTCGTACACGATCCCGGACGGCAACCTGTTCGCGCCGGGCACGCAGGACACGCTGCCCGAGATCTATGCGATGGGCTTCCGCAACCCGTTCCGGATCGGCGTCGACCCGGCGACCGACAACGTGCTCGTGGCCGACTACGGCCCCGACGCCGGGGCGGCGAACGCGGACCGCGGCCCGGCGGGGACCGTCGAGTGGAACGTCGTGAGCGAGCCGGGGTTCTACGGCTGGCCGTACTGCACGGGCGCCAACAACGCCTACCGCGCCTACGACTTCGCCACGGGCCAGTCGGGCGCGGCGTACGACTGCGCCGGCGGCGCCGTGAACGACTCCCCGAACAACACCGGCATCACCCAGCTTCCGCCCGCGGTGGAGGCCGAGGTCTGGTACGGCTACGGGACCAACCCGCTCTTCCCGGAGATCGGGGGCGGCGGCGCGCCGATGGGCGGCCCGGTCTACAGCTACGACCCCGAGCTGGAGTCCGACACCAAGTGGCCGGCCTACTGGGACGGCAAGGCGCTGTTCGGCGAGTGGAACCAGGGACGGATGTACTCCTTCCAGCTCGCGGGGGAGCAGCGGGACGACCTCGTGGACATCAACCGGGTCCTGCCGGGGATCTTCGACCCGAGCGCCGGGTTCGACCGGCCGATGGACTTCGACTTCGGCCCCGACGGTGCGCTGTACGTCGTGGACTGGGGCTCCGGTTTCGGTGGCAACAACGACACGTCGGGTGTGTACCGGGTCGACTACGTGGAGGGCGACCCGGCACCCATCGCCCGGGCGTCCGCCGACGTGACGAACGGCCTGGCACCGCTGACCGTGCAGTTCTCCTCGGAGGGCACCCGGCACCCCGCCGGGGAGCCGCTCACCCTGCAGTGGACCTTCGGCGACGGCTCGGCGCCGAGCACCGAGGCCAACCCGACCCACACCTACACCGAGAACGGCCGCTACACCGCCCAGCTGGTCGCGACCGACGCGGCCGGGCAGACGGGCGTGGCGAACGTGACGATCGTGGTGGGCAACATCGCTCCCGAGGTGTCGATCACGTTCCCGGAGAACGGCGGGTTCTTCGAGTGGGGCGACCAGGTGCGCTACGAGATCGCGGTCGACGATCCCGACGGCGAGGTGAGCTGTGACGACGTCACCCTGTTCACCTCGCTCGGCCACGACTCCCACGCGCACCCGTTCGAGGAGCTGACCGGCTGCTCGGGGGTCATCCAGACGGCCCGGGACGAGGGGCACGGCATCGAGTCGAACATCTTCTGGGTGATCGAGGGCTTCTACACGGACGACGGCGGCGCCGCCGGCGCACCCCTGACGGCGACCGACCTGCAGGTGCTGCAGCCCAAGCTGGTCCAGTCGGAGTTCTTCACCGGCACGGGCCGCGTGGACGGTATCGGTGACGGCGCGGGCGACCCCGGCGTCCAGATCGAGCAGACGGGTGACTCCGCCGGCGGCGGCCAGAACATCGGCTTCATCGAGCCCGGTGACTACTGGGCGCACGAGCCGGTGAGCCTGGCCCAGGTCGACTCGATCTCGCTGCGCGCGGCCTCGGAGGGCGGCGGTGGCGAGGTGTCGCTGCGCTGGGACGCCCCGGACGGTCCGGAGATCGGCCGGATCACGGTACCCGGCACCGGCGGCTGGCAGCAGTACGTCGACGTCGGGACCGAACTGCACGACGTGCCCTCGGGCTCGGGCTCGCTGCACTTCGTCCTGCTGTCGGGAGGCATCAACGCCAACTGGATGGAGATCGAGGGTCGCGGTGTCACCGACAACCAGCGGCCGGAGGTCGAGCTGACGGTCGACCCGGTCGCGGGCGACGCCCCGCTCACCGTGACCGCGTCCGCCACGGCCACGGACCCCGACGGGACCGGAGACCTGACCTACGCCTGGGACGCCGGTCTCGGCGACGGGTTCGTCGACGGGACGGCGGCGTTCGAGCACACCTACGAGGAGCCGGGCACCTACCGGCTCCAGGTGCGCGTCACCGACGAGGGCGGCGCCTACGCCGTCGAGTACGTCATGGTGGAGGTCACCGGGGTCGCCCCGGAGCCGGACCTCTGTCTGGCGGGCCGGTCGGACGACTTCCTCGGGGACGACGTCGACCCCGACCGCTGGACCGTGCTGGACCGCAACCAGGACCTGCGGGTCGCCGACGGGACGCTCACCATCCCGGCGGCCGTCACGGACTTCTACGGGACGGGCAACTCCACCGTGCCGAACCTCGTCCTCCAGGACCTGCCGGACGGCCCGTTCACCGCGACGGCGAAGGTCACCGTCCCGGCCTACGCGCAGTACCAGCAGGCCGGACTGCTGATCTACGGCGACGCGGACAACTACGCCAAGATGGTGATCGAGGGGCGTTCGGCACCCGCCGACGCGGCCACGCGCATCTTCCAGTACATCCGTGAGGAGGCGGGCGTGCCGAACGAGGTCGGTGACTCCAACACCGCCGCCCTCGGACAGGCGTACCCGGACACCGTGTACGTGCGGCTGTCCAGCACCGACGGCGAGGACCTGACGGCGGCGTACTCGGACGACGGGGTGGACTTCACGGCCATGCCGCAGACCAAGTCGCTCGCCGGCATCGACAACCCGCAGATCGGGCTCTTCGCGCTCGCGGGCAGCGGTTCGGCGGCACCGGTGGTGGACGCGCAGTTCGACTGGTTCCACCTCACCCCGGACGACACGGCCGAGGCCCCCGCCCCGGACGACGAGTTTGACGGTGACGGGCTCGACGGCTGCCGGTGGGACATCGTGCGCGAGGACCCGACGGGCCACCGGGTGACCGGTGGCGCGCTGGAGATCGACACGACGGCCACGGACATCTACACAGGCAGCAACACCGGCACGCCGAACATCGTCGTGCAGGACCTGCCGGAGGACGACTGGACCGTCGAGACCCTGGTGGACGGGTCGGACTTCGACCAGCAGTACCAGCAGGGCGGTCTCATCGTGTACGGGGACGACGACAACTACGTCAAGCTCGACCTCGTGACCGACAACGCGCCAGGCGCCGCCGTCGCACAGCGCATCGAGCTGCGCAGCGAGGTCGACGCGGTGGTGCAGGATCCGCAGCCGAACGCGACCGGGCTGACGTCGGCCGTGTGGCACCTGCGCCTGTCGAAGGAAGGATCGACCTTCACCGGCGAGTACAGCGCGGACGGTGAGGACTGGACGGCGCTGGCCGACCCGGTGACCCATGACGGGCTGCAGGACGCCCGCGTGGGGCTGTACGCCCTGGGCGCGTCCCAGCAGTCGGCCGCCACGGCGTCGTTCGACCACTTCCGGGTGGTCGGCGCGGCGGAGCCGCTCGCGGTGACGGGCACGCTGTCGCCGTCCGAGCCGGACGGTCCGGACGGGCAGTGGCTCGGGCCGGTGACGGTCACGGTGGAGACCACGGGCGGTCCGGACGGCGCCGCGGTGTACCGGGAGGTCAACGTCGACGACGGCGGCTGGACCGAGTACACGGCACCGGTGGTGATCTCGACGTCGGGCGCCCACACCGTCCAGGTGCGGGCGTCGGCGGACGGCGAGACGGTCGCCGGCGAGACCCTCGGGTTCACGATCGCCGAGCCGGCGGCCGACGAGGCGACGCCGGCGGTGGAGATCGTCCAGCCGACGTGCTCCTACGACCGGTCGGGGCACGAGGTCGTCACCGGCGGCGCGCTGGTCACCGCCGAGGTCGAGGGCGTGCGGTCCTACGTGGTGCGGGAATGGGTCGACGGCGCGGTCGGTGACGTCGTCACCGACCTGGACGACCTCGCTCCCGGGAGGTACCGGGTCGCGGCCCGGCCTGCCGACGGGTACGTCCTCGTCGCCGAGGGGGACTGGAGGGTCAACGCCGCCGGGCTCGCCGTGCTCTTCGTGACGATCGAGGAGCCCGACTGCCCCGACCCGAACACGCCGGACGTCGTGGTGAAGGCTGCGACGTGCGACGCCGGGGGGTCGATCGACCCGGTCGAGCTCCCCGGGGTGAAGAGCTACGTCGTCCACAACTGGGTCGACGGCACGGCGGACGGCAAGCCGCGCGACCTCAGGAACCTCGCGGCCGGCGACTACCGCGTGATCGCCACGCCGAACCCACGAACGGAGCTGACCGTGGCCGGGGACTGGCAGCTCAGCCCCTCCGGGAAGGCCTACGTCATCGTGACCGTCGAGGACGGGTGCGCGACGGACCGGGGGGCCGTGTGAGGGCTCGACGGCAGGGCCGGTGACCACCGGCCACCACCCCCGGTACGGGAGGGAGCTCCTCCTTCCCGTGCCGAGGGTCCTCCCGGGGCCGGCGGCCCCTGAACCGAGAGGGACGGACATGCAGAGGTTCACGCGCTACGGGGCGGCCCTGATGCTGGCGCTCGGGCTCGCCGTCGGGCCGCTCGCCGTGGCGCCGGCGTCGGCGCACGGCGGGAAGATCGACATCGAGCTCGGCACGGACGGCGCCGGCGGCATCTCCGCCGCACTGGTCTGGGTGGGCGACCAGCACCCCGTTGAGGAGTCGGCCGTGGTGGAGGTACGGGCGGTCTCCGACGCTGGGGACGAGGTGGGACCGATCACCCTGGTCTCGGCGTCCGAGGGCGTCGGCTGGTACCGCTCGGAACCCGCGGTGCTCGACGAGGGGCACTGGACGGTGACCGCGCGGGTCAAGGAACCGGCCAAGGCGAAGGTCGAGACCGAGGTCGACGTGGTGGCCCCGCCCGCTGCCGAGGAGGCAGAGCCCGAGGGGTCCGAGGCCGGCTCTCCGCCGGCGGAGACCGCCACCGAGACCACCGCCGGGGCCGACGGAGCGGACGGCGCCGGCACGGCGGCGCGGGCCGACGACGTCTCACCGGCGTCGAGCGGTCTGCCGGTCTGGACCGGCTGGGTGCTGGGCGCGCTCGTGGCCGCAGGAGCGGTGACGGCCGTCGTCCTGCGCAGGCGCACGCCGCGGACCGAACCCCGATGAGCACGACCGGAGACGCCGGATCGTCACCTACAGGAGGAAGCACCATGGCACGACCGATCACCCTGTTCACCGGCCAGTGGGCCGATCTACCGCTCGAGGAGGTGGCACGCCTCGCGTCCGAATGGGGGTACGACGGGCTCGAGCTCGCCTGCTGGGGCGACCACCTGGACCCGTGGCGCTGGGACGACGACGAGTACGTCGCCGGACGCCTCGAGCTGCTGGAGCGGCACGGCCTCAAGGTGTGGGCGATCTCCAACCACCTCAAGGGCCAGGCCGTCTGCGACGACCCGATCGACCAGCGCCACCGCGACATCGTCTCCGACCGCGTCTGGGGCGACGGCGACCCCGAGGGCGTGCGGCAGCGCGCCGCCGAGGAGATGAAGAACACCGCGCGGCTCGCCGCGAAGCTCGGCGTCAAGACCGTGATCGGCTTCACCGGCTCCGCGATCTGGAAGTACGTGGCGATGTTCCCGCCGGTCTCCGACGCCGCGATCGAGGCCGGCTACCAGGACTTCGCCGACCGCTGGAACCCCATCCTCGACGTGTTCGACGAGGTGGGGGTCAAGTTCGCCCACGAGGTGCACCCCAGCGAGATCGCCTACGACTACTGGACCACCGTCCGCACGCTCGAGGCGATCGGCCACCGCGAGGCGTTCGGCCTCAACTGGGACCCCAGCCACATGGTGTGGCAGGACCTGGACCCGGTCAGCTTCCTCTGGGACTTCAAGGACCGGATCTACCACGTGGACTGCAAGGACACGAAGAAGCGCATGACGAACGGCCGCAACGGCCGCCTGTCGTCGCACCTGCCGTGGGCCGACCCACGCCGCGGCTGGGACTTCGTCTCCACCGGGCACGGCGACGTCCCCTGGGAGGACGCGTTCCGGATGCTCAACACCATCGGCTACGACGGCCCCATCTCCGTGGAGTGGGAGGACGCTGGCATGGACCGTCTCGTCGGCGCCCCCGAGGCGCTCCAGTTCGTGCGCTCGCGCGCCTACGACGCGCCCGACGCGGCCTTCGACGCCGCGTTCTCGACGCGCTGACGCCCTCGACCCGCTGACGCACCGCTGACAGGGAGGTACGACCAGGAACGACATGCACGACCCGGCGTCGCCGTACGGCGCCGGAGGCAGCAAGGACCGGGTCCCGGACGAATGGGATGCGCACGAGACCCGGCCGGCGTGACCAACTCGACGAGGAGCTGCATCACGAGATGAAGACTATCGAGACGCGCGTTCACGCGCGCCAGAAGAGAACGCTCGCGGCGCTCGCGGCGGCCGCCCTGATGGGCACGACGCTCGTGGCCATGCCGGCGGCGTCCGCCCACCCCGGGCACGACGGGCACGACGACGCGGCCGCCGCGGCGGCCGACACCGACTGGGGCAACTACGAGAAGATCCTGCTCACCAAGGACGTCGGTGAGCCGATCGACATGGCGGTCCTGCCCGACCAGCGGGTGCTCCACACGGCCCGCAACGGCGACGTCCGGCTGACCGACCCGGCCACGGGCGTCACGCGCGTCGTCAACACCCTCGACGTGTACGCCAACTCGGAGGACGGCCTGCAGGGCATCGCCCTGGCGCCCGACTTCGAGGAGAGCAACCAGGTCTACCTCGTGTACGCGCCGCGGGACGCGGACGGCGACGGCGCCGCGGACACCCCCGCAGGCAACGCGCCCAACACGCTGCCGGCGGGCGAGGACGAGAGCTACTGGGACCAGTGGGTGGGCGTGAACCGCCTGGCCAGGTACACGTGGACGGGCGACGCGCTCGACCTCGACTCGGAGCAGGCGATCCTCGACATCGAGGTGCAGCGCGGCCAGTGCTGCCACGTCGGCGCCGACATCGACTTCGACGGTGAGGGCAACCTCTACCTGTCGACCGGCGACAACACCCCGGCCGGCACGCCGGGCGCCAACGGCTACGCCCCGAACAACGACGCCCCGAACATGAACCCGGGCTTCGACTCGCGGCGCGGCGCGGGCAGCACGAACGACCTGCGGGGCAAGATCCTGCGGATCGACGTGAAGGACGAGATCCCGGCCGGCGCCCCGCCGGGCGAGGGCAGCACCTACGACGTCCCCGCGGGCAACCTGTTCGCCCCCGGCACGGAGAACACCCGCCCGGAGATCTTCGTGATGGGCGTGCGCAACCCGTTCCGCATCGAGGTCGACCCGGAGACCAACTCCCTGACCTGGGGCGACTACGGGCCCGACGCCGGCGCGGCGAACGCGGACCGCGGTCCCATGGGCTACGTGGAGTGGAACGCCGTGGGGCTCGACGACCCGCACAACGCCGGCTGGCCGTACTGCCACGGCCCCAACGCGGCCTACAACGAGTGGAACTTCGAGACGGCCACGCCGCGCGAGTTCTTCGACTGCGCGGCACCCGTCAACAACTCCCGCTGGAACACCGGCCTCACGAACCTGCCCCCGTCGCGCGCCGCCACCCTGTACTACGGCGACCAGCCGGGCCAGCAGCCCCGGGACGAGCTCGTGAGCTTCGGCTCGGGCAGCGGCCAGGCGCCGATGGGCGGCCCCGTCTACCACTACGACGCGGACAGCACGGCGCCCGGCAAGTTCCCTGAGTACTGGGACGGCAAGGCGTTCTTCGGCGAGTTCTCCCAGGACTACTACGCCGCGTTCAGCGTGGACTGGTCCACGTTCGAGGTCGGCGAGATCGAGGACTTCTTCCCCAACTCGGCGCTCACCGCCGCGGGCATGCCGATCAACGACAACCCGATCGACCTGGAGTTCGGCCCGGACGGCTCGCTGTACGTCCTGGAGTACGGCGACGGGTTCTTCCGGCAGAACCCGGACTCCGGGCTCTACCGCATCGATCACGCCGAGGGGAACAAGTCGCCGCAGGCGCAGTTCACGGCCACGCCGGAGTCGTCCACCTCCGCACCGGTCGAGGTCGCCTTCGACGCGTCGGGCTCCAGCGACCCGGACGGCGACGCGCTCACCTACGAGTGGGACGTCGACGGTGACGGCACCTTCGACCTGACCGGCCCCGAGGTCACGCACACCTACACCGAGCTCGGCGTCTACACCGCCCGCCTGCGGGTCACCGACGGCAGCGGCAAGCGCACGCTCACCTCGACGTCGATCAGCGTCGGCAACGAGGCGCCCCGGATCACCGTCGACCTCCCGGCCGACGGCGGGTTCTTCGACTGGGGCGACGAGGTCGCCTTCCAGGTGACCACGAACGACGCCGAGGACGGCACCGAGACCGTCTGCGAGCGGGTCGCCTGGTCGTACGGCCTCGGCCACGACGAGCACGCGCACCCCGAGGTGTCGGGCACCGGCTGCACCGGCGTCTTCCCGACCGACCCCAACTCCCCGGAGCACGGCGCCGGCGCGCACCTGTACGGCGCCGTCGTCATCACCTACACGGACAACGGGGCCAACGGCCTGCCGCCCGCCGCCGGCGAGGCGACGCTGCGCCTGAACCCCAAGCTGCAGCAGGCGGAGCACGCGACCCTCACGGGCGTCGAGGTGGTCCAGGACGAGACGGCCTCGGCCGGCGCGTACGTGGCCGGCCTGGGCAAGAAGGACTCGCTCGCCCTGGAACGGGTGAGCCTGTCCGGGATCGACAGCGCGACCGCGACGGTGCGCGGCAAGGGACAGCTCCAGCTCCGCTGGGGCTCGCCCACGGCCAAGCCGTTCGCGACCGTGAAGGTGAACGCGCGCACCTGGAAGGACGTCGACCTGTCGTTCCGCGACCGCGACCAGACGGGGACGCTCTACGTCACGGCGACCGGCGGGACCCTCGCCGTGGACGCCCTGACGATGGTCGGCGAGGGCGTCGGGACGCCCCCGGCGACCGCACAGAACTCGACCGGCCCGTCCGGGGCCGCTCGGACCGAAGGAGAGCAGTGATGGAATCACGCACTGACGTCAACCGCAGGAACTTTCTGAGGCTGGCCGGCGGCACCGTGGCCGTGGGTGCGGCAACGCTCGCCGGTGCCGGTCTCGCGGGCAGCGCCGCCGCGGCGACGCTCGCCCCGGCCGCTCCCGCGGCAGCGGCCGCGGGCAAGGGCGGGGGCCGCGTGCTCGTGCCCGCCGGTCACATCGGCATCCAGCTGTACTCGATCAGGGACAAGGTCTCCTCGCTCGGCTTCCGCACCGTGTTCGAGCGGCTCGCCGACATGGGCTACGCCGAGGTCGAGTTCGCCGGCTACACGCAGGGCCAGGTCGGGGCGATCACCCCGCAGGAGATCCGGCAGCTGCTCGACGACAACGGCCTGAAGGCCGTGGGCTCCCACCGGGGGATCTCGGACTTCGCCAACAACATGGAGCTGGAGCTCGACATCGCCGAGACCCTCGGCATGGAGCACGTGGGCACCGCGCAGGCGCCCACCAGCAACCGCACGGTCGCCGGCTACCTCGCCGCCGCCGAGCAGTTCAACGGCTTCGGCGCGGCGGCGTCCGCCCGTGGCCTGAAGTTCTATCAGCACAACCACGACGGGGAGTTCGGCTTCGCCACCGACAACCCTGACGTGCGGCTCTACGACGTCTTCTACGACAACACCGACCCGAGGAAGGTCTTCCTCGAGATGGACGTCTACTGGGCGTTCGTGGGCCAGCACCGCTACCCGGGCTTCGAGCCGGTCGACTACGTCAAGCGCAACCCGCACCGCTACCCGCTCCTGCACCTCAAGGACGGCGACGCGAACCCGGCCAACACCGGTGGGTACGACATCGTGGAGTTCGGCGCCGGCGACCTGCCGTACACCGAGTTCCTGTCGGCGCTCGTGGGCTCGGGCCGGCGGCACGGCATCTGGGAGCAGGACAACGCCGCCTCGGTGGCCGCGCCCGGCTTCCCGGTCGACTCGTTCGGCAACGCCGAGCGGTCGTACGTCGAGATCCGCTCGCTGCGCGCCGAGCGCTGCTGACCCGGCGCACGCAGCCAGGTAGGTGAGGTGTGGCCGACGCCGGAGGGCGTCGGCCACACCTTTCTGCCCGCCGGCTACGCCCGGGTGTGCAGCAGCACGAGGTCGTCGTGGTCCAGGTCGCCCACGCGCTTGGTGCGCCGTCCGACCACCTCGAAGCCGCTCTTGCGGTAGAAGGCCTGAGCGCGCTCGTTGCGCGCGTTGGTGCCGAGCCAGAACGGCAGGCCCGGACCGAGCTTGGCCGCCGCGTCCACGGCGCCCCGCATGAGCGCGCCGGCCACCCCGCCGCCCAGGACGTCGGGGTGCACGTAGATCTTGGACAGCTCGACGTACGGCGCCGCACGCCCGGTCGCGGTGCGGACGGCGTCGGCCTCCGCCGTGCCGTCGGGCGTACCGAGCACGAGGAGCGCGTAGCCCAGCAGGCGCGTGCCGTCGTCGTGCACGAGCAGCACGTGCCGGTCGCTGTCGGCCCACGCACGGAAGCGCCCCGGAGTCAGCTGGTGCGCGATGTGCGTGGCCATGTCGGACGGCGGTGTACCCGGCGGGCACGCCAGCGGAAAGGTGAGGGCGGCGAGCCACGCGGTCTCGGCCGCGTCGTCGACGCCCGCCCGGCGGACGGCGCCGGAGAGCGCGTCCGGCGCGGTGCGGGGTGCGGTCTGGTGCCCGGCGGACGACGCCGGTGAGTGCTCAGGTGTCACGACCCGAACGTAGTACGCGGCCGTGGTGTGCGGTCTCGACGTGCGGTCCAGGCACGGGGAGCGGAAAATGAGCGTGGGGGAGCGGCAACGGACGGCACATCGAGGTGCGCGGACCAGGGGCTGGTGCCTCAGGTGCGTGGCCCCGGTCACAAGCGTTGTCCGGTGTTCGCTCATCAGCTGTTCAAATGCGCTCTGACCTGCGGAAACATGGTGTGCCGCAGGCCACTGCGGCCGAGTTGGCGTGTACGCGGGATCGTGTGTAATGTTCTCCAGGTCAGCCCGACGGGCAGACGGACACCGGGTAGGAAACGAACCGAGTGGCCGCGCCGGGGCTGAAACCCACATCGCAGGATCGAGGGACTTTGTGTTCCCCGGAATCGGGTGGGACGCCATTTTCGGCAAGCGGGTTGCAATTCCTTCCGGTTCGTCAGAACCGAAGCGAATTTGATCGGCCGAAAGAATCTGGTAAGTTTAAGGAACTGCCCCGGACAGGGAAACGGTCACGAAGATCGTGGCTCTGACGGTGTGCGTCGGTTGTTTGAGAACTCAACAGTGTGCTTGATAGTCAATGCCAATTATTTGACTCTCAGCGTTTCGGGTCGTGCCGC
>NZ_JBVKBM010000005.1:0-335335 GCF_055598465.1 Promicromonospora sp. NPDC110617 | reverse complement strand
AGCGGTTGGTGACCGACCCGGTGACGGGGGTGCTGGTCGACTACTCGACCACCTCCTACAAGCCGGGCAGGGTGCTTCGGGCTGCGGTGGAGGCCCGGGACGGGACCTGCACGTTCGTGGGCTGTGAGCAGCCCGCGGCGTGGTGCGACCTGGACCACATCGAGCCTTTCGACCACGACTCCGACCACGCACCCGTCTCTGGCACCAGCGCCGCTGCCGGGGGTGAGGGCGCGCGTGGGCAGACCAATGCGTGGAACCTGCATGCCCTGTGTCGCCGGCATCATCTTCTGAAGACACACACGGGCTGGGGCGTCGAACGTGACCCGGTCACCGGGATCACCACCTGGACCACGCCCGTAGGCAGCACGCACGCGCGGCCGCCGACGGTGCTGGACACCCGGGTCGACCTGGACCAGGTCGACCCGGGCACCAGCCAGGACCTCACACTGCGTGCCATGACCGGACGCCGCCTGCCCCGCGCCTACACGTCGACCGGTTCCACGATCGGTTCCACGACCGGTTCCACGATCGACTCCACGACCCGAACCACGACAGCACGCACCGAAGAGGCCGGGACCTCGCCCCCGCCCGGCGAGCCGCCGTTCTGAGCCGCGACTTCCGAGCGACGACAGCCGAGGACCACCAGCGACCAGCCGGCGAGCGTTCGCGGCGTTTGCCGCCCCGGATGCCTGGGGTGGGTGGCTCCGGATCCGGTCAGGCCGCGCGGCGGTACGGCTCCGTGGCGTGCAGAAGGTAGTAGGCGAGCTCAGACGCTCTGTGGGAGCGTGGCGGCATGAGACCCGCACGGCACCGCAGCCCTGCCCGCGGTCCGGAGTCCGCCGGGGCAGCGCGGGCGACCGCAGGTCGCGCGCGCCGTCTGGTACGCGCCGTGCTGGTTGGTGTGGCGACCGGCGCTGCCGTCGTCGTCATCGCACTTCTCGTGCGCGAACAGTGGCCGCCGCTGGTCCAGCTCGACGAGCGCGCCGTGACCGCGGGTACGGCACTCGTCGCGGCGCACCCTGGGCTGCTGCGCACGCTCGTCGTGTGGCAGTGGGCCTTCCTCGCGGCGCGCCTGCTGGTGCCCGTCGCCGCGCTCTGCCTGGTCTACTGGTGGCGCACCGGCAACGCCACGCGCACCTGGTGGGCACTCACGACGATCCTCACGGCCTGGGGACTGTCCAACCTGCTGAAGGAGCTTGTCCGACGCGCGCGGCCGGTGCTGGACCAGCCGGTGGAGAGCGCGGGCGGTTTCTCGTTCCCGTCAGGGCACGCCGCGAACACGGCGGCGATGACGACGACGCTGGTGGTGCTCGTGTGGCCGTCGCTCACGTCGCGGGCCATGCGGGCCGCTGCGGTGGCGGGGGCGGTGGTGCTCACGGTCGCCACGGGGGTCGACCGGGTCATGCTCGGCGTCCACTATCCCTCCGACGTGGTGGCCGGCGTGCTGTTCGGCGTCGGTTTCGTGCTGGCGTCGTACCTCGCCTACCAGCACTGGTCGACGCCGCGCCGCGAGCCGGGTACGTCCTCCTGATGCTCGACCTCGATCGGTGGGCCGACGACACATCGACACCCGAGGGGCGCGAGGCGGCCCGCGACCTCGGCCTGCGGGTCGGGGTTCCGGCTGCGGTGTGGTGGGTGTTCGTCGTGGGGCTCGGGTTCCTGCTCACCGGCCCGCTGGCGGAGCTCAGAGAGCGGGAGAACGCGGTCAACGAATGGTTCGTCGCGCAGCGCACGGCGACCCTCGACCTGCTCACAGAGGTCTGGGGCGTGGTGGGGACCACCGAGACGATCATCGGGATCTGCCTCGTCGTGTCCGGCGTCGTCTGGTGGCGAACCAGGCAGTGGTGGTACGCGGTGGTCCCGGCGATCGCGGTCGCCGTCCAGGCGGCCGTCTTCATGCTGGCGGCGCTCGTCGTGAGCGCCGAACGCCCCGAGGTGGAACAGCTCGACGCGGCACCTCCGACCTCGAGCTTCCCGAGCGGCCACTCCGGCGCCTCGGTAGCGCTCTACGTCTCGCTGGCGCTGATGGCCCAGCGGATCCGGTACCCGTGGCTGCGCGTGAGCGTGACCGTCGTGCTGGTGGTACTGCCCCTGCTCGTCATCTACTCCCGGTTGTACCGGGGGATGCACTATCCGAGCGACGTCGCCGTAGGAGTGCTCAACGGCCTCGTGTGCGTCGTGCTCGGGTGGTACTGGCTGCGGCGCACGCCCCGTCGTCACCAGGACGGCGGCGCCTGAGCAGCTGCGCACCACTGTCGACCCTTCCCGGGAGCAGGGTCGAGCGCGGCCGCGCGGATCACCCGAGCCCGGCGAGCTGCGCCCGGGCCGCGTCGGCCCGCCGGCGGTCGCCCAGCGCCTCGCGGATCTCCACGACACGCTCCAGCGCGGCGGCCGCCTCGGCCCTCCGCCCGGCCGCGGCGAGCGCCAGGGCCCGCACGCGCAGGTACATGGCGCGGTGGGCGGGCACGTCGAGCTCGTCGACGGCGGACGCGGCGGCGTCCGCGGTCGCGAGCGCGCCCGCGCCGTCGCCGAGCTCGACGAGGTTCTTGACGATCGCGGACGCCGCGGCGACCCGGGTGGTCAGCGCGATGTCCCGGGGGAACCGGTGCGGCTGTCGGTCGAGCAGGTCGATCGCGGCGCGGTCGGCGCCGATCGCGTCGGCGCGCCGCCCGAGCAGCGTGAACGCCTCGGCGAGCATGCGGTGCGTCTGGAGCAGGCCGGCCGCGTCGTCGGCCTCGGTGAAGCACCGGCGCGCCTCCTGCGCGTCCCGCACGACGTCGCCGGGGGAGCCGAGCAGCAGCTCGCACCAGCCTGTGTAGTACAGGGCCCAGCCCTCCTGGGCGCGGTTGCCCGCGCGCCGCGCGACGTCCCGGGCGTGCTGCGCGTGCTCCAGGCCGCGGGCCGGATCGTCCCGGGTGTAGAGCTCGGCCCAGCTCAGATACCCGAGCTGGGTGGCCAGCAGGTCGTCGTCGGCGAGGCGCTCCGCCGCCCGGACGGCCAGGTCGTAGACCTGGTGCCACTGGCCCCACTGCGCCCACAGGTCGGAGAACCAGTGCAGCGACTCGGCCACCCGGACCACCAGGGCGTCGTCCTGGTCGGCCGCGGCGGCGCGCAGCGCGTGGAACCAGTGGTCCGCCTCGTCGTGCAGCCAGGCGCTCGCGGCCGCCCGGGTGGACAGGTCGGCCAGCCCGGGCCGGTCCGGCCCGTGCCCGCGGGCGGGCTCGAACCAGAGGCCGGCGTCGACGGTCGTCGTCAGGATCCAGTGCCGCAGGCGCACCGCGTGCCCGGCCTGCGCGTCCGGGCCCTCGTCCTGGCGGAGCCGGTCGCGGGCGAAGATCCGCAGCAGGTCGTGCAGGTGGTAGCGGTCGTGGGTGGCGGCCTCCAGCAGGCCGAGGTCCACGAGCTCGTCGAGCAGGTCGACGGCGCTGTGCCGGCCGGAGCCGGCCAGGACCGCGCCGAGCTCGGCGGGGAACGTGGGTCCCGTCAGGACGCCGAGGCGCCGGAACAGCGTGCGCGCGGCGTCGGAGAGCTGGTCGTAGGACATCGCGAAGGCCTTGCGCAGCTCCAGGTCGCCCGCGCGGAAGCCGTCCAGGCGATGGTCCTCGGATGCCAGCCGGTCCGCGAGCCGGCCCGCGGTCCAGGCGCGGTGGCTCGCCACGCGGTTGCCGGCGATGCGCAGGGCGAGCGGGCAGCCGTCGCAGAGGTCGGCGAGGCGGTGCAGGTCGTCCTCGGGCGCCTGGTCGGCGGGGATGATGCGGCGCAGGAGCGTGACGGCGTCGTCGTGCGCGAGCCGGTCGAGCTCGACGCGCAGGGACGCGTCCAGCCCGGCCAGCGGACGGCGGGCGGTGACGATCACGGCGGACGGCCCGGTGGCGGGCAGGACGGGGCGCACCTGCTCCTCGCCGGCGGCGTCGTCGAGGACCACCAGGACCCGCCGGTCGTCGAGGAGGGAGCGCCAGAGCGCGGCCGCGTCGTCCAGGTCCTGCGGCACGGACCGCACGGCCGGCTCGCACGACTGGATCAGGCGGCGCAGCACCAGGTGCGGGTCGAGCGGGCGCCCGCCGAACCCGCCCAGGTCGATGTACCGGACGGCGTCGAACCCGTCGCGGACGTCGCCGGCGGCGCGGACCGCGAGCGACGTCTTGCCGAGCACCGCGGGTCCGGACAGCACCACGAGCGGTGACGGCGCGCCGCCGGTGCCCGACGCCACGTGCACGCCGATCGCGGACAGCTCGGCGTCCCGGCCCACGAGGTCGGCGACGGCGCGGGGGAGCGGCAGCGGGGCGACGACGCCGGCCGGGGGCCGGTGCCGGCCCGCCCGGGCGGCCGTCAGGAGCGCTGCGCGGTCGGCGGGTGCCAGGCCCAGGCCGTCCGCCACGAGGTCCATCGTGCGTCGCTGCGGACCGAGGCTGGCCCCGCGCTCGATGTCGCTGATCGTGCGGTCGCTCACCCCGGAGAGCTCCGCGAGGCGTTCGAGCGTCAGGTCGGCCTCGTGCCGGAACCGACGGAGCAGCGGGCCCAGCGCCTCGGTCATCTCTCCCCATTCCTGCGTGCTTCCTTCGTGGACGCAGTCACCGGTGACGGCCTTGGATCGAAGTGTCTCATCGTGGCGGCCGTGCTCCCGCGGTCGTCCCGCGGAAAGGAACCACATGTCATCCACTCCGACCGTCGTGCTGGTGCACGGCGCCTTCGCCGACGCCGGCAGCTGGACCCCGGTCACGCGCGCACTGCTCGACCAGGGCTTCCGGGTCGTCGTCCCGCCCGTGCTCAACCGTTCGCTGACCGGCGACGCCGCGTACGTCCGGTCGATCGTCGAGGCGATCGACGGCCCCGTGCTGCTCGCGGGCCACTCCTACGGCGGCGCGGTGATCACCGTCGCCGGCGCGGCCGAGAACGTCGTCGGCCTGGTCTTCGTGGCCGGCTACGCGCTCGCCGAGGGCGAGAGCCTGGGCGAGCTGCAGGGCGGCTTCCCCGACTCCGACCTCGCGGCTCACCTCGTCTACACGCCGTACCCGGTCGACGGCGCGGAGCCGGGCACCGACGTGTCCGTCGCCGTCGACGCGTTCCCCGCGGTCTTCGCCGCGGGAGTGCCGGACGACGTCGCGACGGTGCTCGCCGTGTCGCAGCGCCCCCTGTCCGCCGTGGCCTTCGGCGAGCCGGCACCGGTCGCCGCCTGGCGGGCCAAGCCGTCCTGGGGGATCGTCGCGGCCGCGGACCACACCATCAACCCCGACGTCGAGCGCTTCGGCTACGAGCGCGCCGGGGTCCGCGAGAGCGTCGAGCTCGACGCGCCGCACCTCGTGATGCTCACCCACCCCGCCGAGGTCGCCGGCCTCATCGCCCGGGCCGCGGGGCAGACCGCCTGACGGCGCCGCCCGCCGCGCACAGCCCAGCACCCCCCCAGCACACCCAGCACCACCTCCGGAACGAAGGAACCACCATGACCGCAAACCCCCACGGCCTGTCCCTGGAGCCCGCCGCCCAGGCGTTCGCCGAGGCCACCGACAACCCGCCGTACCTGTACCAGCTCGCGCCCGAGGAGGGCCGCAAGGCCGTCGACGACGTGCAGTCGGGCGAGATCTTCAAGCCCGAGGTCGACGACGTGTGGGTCACCGTCGAGGGCGGGCCCACCGGCACCGTGCCGGTGCGGATCGTCCGGCCCGCCGGCGTCCAGGGCCCGCTGCCGGTGGTGCTCTACGTGCACGGCGCCGGCTGGGTGTTCGGCGACGCGCACACGCACGACCGCCTCGTGCGCGACCTGGCGGTCGGCGCGCAGGCCGCCGTCGTCTTCCCCGAGTACGACCGGTCGCCCGAGGTGCGGTACCCCGTCGCCGTCGAGCAGGCCTACGCCGTGGCGCAGTGGGTCACCAAGGAGGGCGCCGACCAGGGGCTGGACGGCGGCCGTCTGGCCGTGGCCGGCGACTCCGTGGGCGGCAACATGTCCGCCGCCCTCACCCTGCTCGCCAAGGAGCGCGGCGACGTCACGTTCCGGCAGCAGGTGCTGTTCTACCCGGTGACCGACGCCGCGTTCGACACCGCCTCCTACCGCGAGTTCGCCACCGGCTACTTCCTCACGCTGGAGGGCATGCGCTGGTTCTGGGACCAGTACACGACCGACCCGCAGGAGCGTGACCTGATCACCGTCTCGCCGCTGCGTGCCACCGAGGAGCAGCTCGCCGGGCTGCCGCCCGCCCTGGTCATCACCGCGGAGGCCGACGTGCTGCGCGACGAGGGCGAGGCCTATGCCGCCAAGCTCCGCCGGGCCGGCGTCGAGGTGACCAGCGTCCGGTACGGCGGGGTCATCCACGACTTCGTCATGCTCAACGCCCTGCACGACACGCACGCCGCGCAGGCCGCCGTCGCCCAGGCGTCCGCGACGCTCCGGTCCGCCCTCCAGGACTGACCGGGCCCCGGCGCGGGGAGGGACGCCGCACCGCCGGCGCCTCCCCGCGCCGACCCGCGCGGGCCGTGACAGTCTGCCTCCGGGGGCACACGCACGGGCGCGCAGGCCTCGCCGTCCACCGGACCCGGGAGGCACCGCATGACCGCACCAAGCGCAGCGGCGGAACCGCAGACCCTGCCGCAGGCCAGGGTCTGGGCCATCTTCGCCGGCCTCATGCTCGCGATGCTGCTCGCCGCCCTCGACCAGACCATCGTCGCCACCGCGCTGCCCACGATCGTCTCCGACCTCGGCGGCGCCGAGCACCTGTCCTGGGTCGTGACGTCCTACATGCTGGCGAGCACCGCCACCACGGTGCTCTGGGGCAAGCTCGGCGACCTGTTCGGCCGCAAGACCCTGTTCATCGCCTGCATCCTGATCTTCCTGGTCGGCTCGATCCTGTCCGGCACGTCGCAGACGATGGGTCAGCTCATCGCCTGGCGCGCCGTGCAGGGCGTGGGCGGCGGCGGCCTCATGGTGCTCTCCCAGGCGATCATCGGCGACGTCGTGCCGCCCCGGGACCGCGGCCGCTACCAGGGGCTGTTCGGCGCGGTCTTCGGGGTCTCCTCGGTCGCCGGCCCGCTGCTCGGCGGGTTCTTCGTGGACAACCTCGACTGGCGCTGGGTCTTCTACGTCAACATCCCCGTCGGGATCGTCGCGCTGGTCGTCGTCGCCTCGGTGCTGCCCCGCATCACCACCGACACGCGACCGCGCATCGACTACGCGGGCATCATCCTGCTCGCCACGATCTCGACGGCGGTCGTGCTGGTCACCAGCCTGGGCGGCACCACCTGGGAGTGGAGCTCCGCCCCCGTCTACGCCATGATCGCGCTCGCGGTCCTCGGGCTGGTCGCGTTCGTCGCCGTCGAGCGGCGCGCGCCCGAACCGGTGCTGCCGCTGCACCTGTTCCGCAACCGGGTCTTCTCCGTCTCCGCGGTCATCGGGTTCGCCGTGGGCTTCGCGATGTTCGGCGCCATCACCTTCATCCCCCTGTACCTGCAGACCGTCAAGGGCTCCACGCCCACCGAGTCCGGGCTGGAGATGACGCCGATGATGCTCGGCCTGCTCCTCACGTCCATCGGCTCGGGGCAGCTCATCTCCCGCACCGGGCGCTACAAGGTCTTCCCGATCGTCGGCACGGCCGTCACGGCCGTGGGGCTCTACCTGCTCTCGCTCATGGACCAGGGCACCACCACGCTCGAGGCGGGCCTGAGCATGTTCGTGTTCGGCGCCGGGCTCGGCATGGTCACCCAGGTGCTCGTCATCGCGGTCCAGAACGCCGTGAGCTACCGCGACCTGGGCACCGCGACGTCCGGCACCACGTACTTCCGCACCATCGGCTCGTCGGTGGGCGTGGCGGTGTTCGGCACGATCTTCGCGAACCGGCTCGCGGCCGAGGCCGCGACCTCCGTGCCGGACGCCGCCCAGGGCGTCTGCGGGCCCGCGGCGCTCACGGCGTCCACGCAGACGCTCGCGCAGTGCCCGCCCGACGTGCAGACCTGGTTCCTCGACGCGTACACGCAGGCGCTGCACATCGTCTTCCTGGGGGCGGTGCCGGTAGCGGCGCTCGCGTTCCTCCTCACGTGGCTGCTGCCCGAGGTGGAGCTGCGCACGGCCACACGGGGCGGCGACGACGAGGCCGGCCACGCGACGGGCGCCACCTTCGCGCTCCCGTCGTCGCGCACCTCGCTCGAGGAGCTGCGCCTGATCCTGTGGCGCCGCGTCGGCAAGCGGGACCCGCTGCGGGTCTACGACCTCGTGGCGCAGGACGTCGGCCTGACGCCCGGCCAGGCGTGGATGCTCACCCGCGTCTCGCTGAAACGCACCCGGTCCGTGCGGCTCATGGCCGAGCGCACCGGGCGCGCCGAGGACGTGGTGCGCGACGTCGCGGGCACCCTCGCGACCCGCGGGCTCGTGGCCGTGGACGGCGACACGGTCCGGGCGCTGCCCGCCGGCGACGTCGTCGCCGAGGCGATCCGGGAGGCGGAGCGGGAGCGGCTGCGGCGGTACGTCGAGCAGTGGCCCGGCGGGGACGAGCCGGAGGTCGCGCAGCTCGTGGACCAGCTCACGCACCAGATCCTGGCCGACCGGACGGACCGGGCCGCCTCAGGTGCGTGACGGCGGGACGACCGCCACCGGACAGGGCGAGTGGTAGATCAGGGCCTGGCTCGTCGAGCCCAGCAGCAGGCCGCGGAACCCGCCGCGGCCGCGGGACCCAGCCACCACGAGCTGGGCCTTGGCGGCCTCCTCGAGCAGCGCCCGGGTCGGGGCGTCCCGGACCAGCACCTGCTCCACGTGGACCCGGGGGTGCCGGGCCCGTTCGTCGGCCAGGGACGCCTCCAGCAGCTCCGACTCCTCCTGCTCGACCTCCGGCCACGGGCCCAGCTCCAGCTCCCAGCCGGTCGGCACGGGCAGGTCGCTCCAGGCGCGCACGGCGACCAGCGGCGCGCCGCGCACGTCGGCGGCCTCGAACGCGAAGGCGAGGGCCTCCCGGCTGGTCGCCGACCCGTCCACGCCGACGACCACGGGTGCGTCCGCGGCGGCCGACTCGGCCCGCTCACCGCGCACGACCACGACCGGGCAGTACCCGTGGGCTGCGAGCGACACCGCGGTGGACCCGATCAGCAGCCCGCTGAACCCGCCGAGCCCGCGCGAGCCGAGCACGATCAGGTCCGCGGACGCCGACTGGCCGATCAGCCGCGCGGCGGCCGAGCCGCTCGCCTGCAGCATGCTGGTGCGTACGCCGGGCGCCGCGTCCTCGGCGGTCGCGGCGGCGGCCTCCAGCCAGCGGTGGCCCTCCTTGACCAGCTCGTCCTCGTAGGAACCGAGCGCCGGCGCGTGCGGTACGGCGGCGGGGACCGGCGTCCACACGCTGAAGAGCACCAGGGGTACGGCGCGGCGGGCGGCCTCGTGCGCCGCCCACCGGACGGCCTGCGTGCTCGACTCCGACCCGTCCACCCCCACCACGACCGGCCTGCTCGATGCTTCCGTCATCTCCGTCATCTCCGTCATCGCAACCTGCTCCTCACGGACGTCCGGTGACCACCACGACCGTTCCTTCTTAGCATCGAAGGCCCGTTCCCGAGACCGGGAGGACGGTCCGGGCCGTCACGCGGGTGCGTGCGGCAGGCGCACCGTGAACGTGGTCCCGGTCGCGGGGCCCTCGTCCGCCGTGCGGGAGCGGACGGCGATGCTCCCGCCGTGCTCGGTCACGATGGCGTCTGCGATCGAGAGGCCCAGGCCGGTCGACCCGCCGGTGCGGTTGCGCGCCACGTCGCCGCGCGTGAACCGGTGGAAGAGCGCGGGGCGCAGCCCGGCGGGGATGCCGGGCCCGTCGTCGGCGACGTGCAGGACGACGGCGTCGCCGTCGCGCAGGAGCCGCACACGCACCTGCGTGCCCGCCGGGGTGTGGGTGCGCGCGTTGGCGAGCAGGTTGGCCACGACCTGGCGCAGGCTGGCCTCGTCCCCGGTGACGACCAGCTCGTCCGACCCGTCCCCGCCGGCGCGCGCGTCGTCGTCCTGACCGGTCGGCAGCTCCAGCTTCCAGCCGTGGCCGGGGCTGGCCGCGTGGGCGTCCATGACGCCGTCGACGGCGAGCGCGACCAGGTCGACGGGTGCGCGGTCGAGCCCGCGCCCGGCGTCGAGCCGGGCCAGGAGCAGCAGGTCCTCGACCAGGCCCGTCATGCGCACGGCCTCGGACTCGATGCGGTCCAGGGACCGCGCCGCGGTGGGCGGGAGCTCCTCGGGGGCGCGGTGCACGAGCTCGGCGTACCCACGGATCGACGCCAGGGGCGTGCGCAGCTCGTGGCTCGCGTCGGCCACGAAGCTGCGCACCTGCGTCTCCGAGTCGTGCCGTGCCTGGAGCGACACCTCGACGTTCTCGAGCATGCGGTTCAGGGCGGCGCCCACCTGCCCGACCTCGGTCCGCTCGTCCGTGAGGGTCGCGGGCACGCGGGGGATGGCGTCGATCGCGCCGCGCGAGAGCTCGAGCTCGGAGACGCGGCTCGCGGCGTCCGCCACGCCGTCGAGCGGCCGCAGGGAGCGGCGCACCAGCCACGCGCCGACGCCGACGGCGGCCAGCAGCGCCGCGACGCCGAGCGCCACCTCGACCAGCACGTAGCGGTGCACGGTCGCGTCCACGGTCGCGGTGCTGGTCGCCACGACCAGCGGCTGGTCGTCGTCCGTGGTGCCGTGCACCGCGCGGAAGGCGCCGAGGCCGTCCAGCCGCACGTCGTGCGGGTGCCCGTCGGCGGGGACGGCCAGGAGCTCGGCGATCTGGTCGTCGTCGAGAGCCTCGCGCTCCAGGGAGGTCGTGACGTGGTCGGCGAGCACGGGCGCGCCGTCCACGTAGCGCACGACGGCGCTGCCGGGGCCCAGGCCTGGCGGGAACGCGGGCCGGACGGTGTCGGAGGCGCCGTCCGGCGCGGGCAGCGGCAGGGTGGGGAGGTCCTGCCCCGGCTGCGCGGCCGAGGCGTCGTCGCCGGGCGTGAGGTCGCGGAGCTGGATCTGCACGGGACCTTGCGCCAGGCGCTGGCTCGCCTGCTCCAGCTCGGTGTCGACCTGGCTCAGGAGCTGGGAGCGCAGCACCGCGGTCGACGCCACGGCCAGGCCCACCGTGACCACGAGGACGACGGCGGCGAGCACCAGCACGAGACGCCGCCGCAGCGCGGTGGGGCGACGGGGCGAGGGCGTGTCAGGCACGTGCCTCGTCCGTGACCTTGGTGGGCCGCAGCACGTACCCGACGCCGCGCAGCGTGTGGATCATGGGCTCGCGCCCCTTGTCGATCTTGCGGCGCAGGTAGGACACGTACAGCTCGACGATGTTCGCCTGGCCCCCGAAGTCGTAGTTCCAGACCCGGTCGAGGATCTGGGCCTTGGACAGCACACGCCGCGCGTTGCGCATGAGGTAGCGCAGCAGCTCGAACTCCGTGGCCGTCAGGTGGATCTCCTCGCCCGCGCGCCACACCTCGTGCGCGTCCTCGTCGAGCGCCAGGTCGCCCACGGCCAGCACGCCGTTGCCCACGCCGTTCCCGCGCTGCGCCGTCGCGCCGTGCCGCCGCAGCAGCCCGCGCAGCCGGGCGACCACCTCCTCCAGGCTGAACGGCTTGGTGACGTAGTCGTCGCCGCCCGCGGTCAGGCCCTTGACGCGGTCCTCGACCGCGTCGCGCGCCGTGAGGAACAGGACCGGGACGCGCTCGCCGTGCTCGCGCAGCCGGCTCAGCACCGTGAGCCCGTCCATGTCCGGGAGCATGACGTCGAGCACCACGATGTCCGGGACGGACTCGCGGACCGCGCGGAGGGCGGAGGCGCCGTCCAGGACGGCGGTGACGTCCATCCCCTCCAGGCGCAGCGCGGACGTGAGGAGCTCCGCGAGGTTGGGCTCGTCGTCGACCACGAGCACCCGCACGGGCGACCCGTCGGCGCGGGTGGGTCGGGCCTGGTCGGGGGTGCCGGCGGGTGCGGGGCTCATCGCACCAGGGTGCGTCCCGATCCCGTGGTGTTCCTGGGCCGGACCTGTGCGTTGGCTATGTGCCGGTGCGCGCGTCGGGGACGACGGCCCGCCCCGGACCGCTAGTGCCCGCCGGAGACCACGACGAACAGGCCCGTGGCCACCGCCGCGACCACGAGGGTCAGGCAGAGGACCGCTCCGGCCAGTCGCGCGGGGCCGGGGCGGGGGACCGCGACGGCGACGGCGTCGTCCGGCGACGTCCGGCGGGCCGCCGCCGCACGGGCCGCAGCCTCCTCGCGGTCCCGGGCCGGGCCCGCCAGCAGGCGCAGCCCCAGGGCGAACAGCGCGGGGATGCCCGCGCCGACGAGCACGCCGGCCACCAGGACCTGGCCCAGCGCGCCCCACTCGATGAAGTCGTTCATCAGTTGTCTCCCTTCGACGAGGTGTCGGCGCCCGGGGCGGCCACCGTCCCCACGGTTCCCACGGACTCGATGGCCGGGCCGACGGACGAGGCCGTCGCGAGGGCGGGCACCGGGCCGACGCGCTCGCCGCCCGCCTCGCCCGTCGTGGCGGCGACGGGCTCGATGGCCGCGCCGCGCTCCTCGTCCCACTCCTCGTTCACGTTGGTGTGGTCCACCGGCTTGCGGCGCGAGACGAGCCAGATGGCCGCGGACGAGAGCACCAGCACGCCGAAGACGGCGAGCGTGCCCGCGGTCCCGCCGATCGCGGACTCGATCCAGTGGCACAGCGCGCCCACCAGGCCCGCCGCCGGGAGGGTGAGCATCCAGGCGACGAACATGCGCCCGGCCACGCTCCAGCGCACCTTCGCGCCCGGCATGCCGACGCCGGAGCCCAGCACCGAGCCGGTGGCGACGTGCGTCGTGGACAGCGAGAACCCGAAGTGGCTGGAGAGCAGGATGACGGCGGCCGACGACGTCTCGGCGGCCATGCCCTGCCGGGTGTCGATCTCGACGAGCCCCTTGCCGAGCGTGCGGATGACCCGCCAGCCGCCCAGGTACGTGCCCAGCGCCATGGCGATCGCGCAGCTCAGGATCACCCAGAGCGGCACCCCGGCGTCGGCGGGCACGGCGCCGCCCGCGATGAGCGCGAGCAGGATGATGCCCATCGACTTCTGCGCGTCGTTGGTGCCGTGCGCCAGCGAGACGAGCGACGCGGAGCCGATCTGGCCCCAGCGGAAGCCGCGGTTGGTCAGGTCCTGCGGCACCCCGCGGGTCAGCTTGGCGACGCACCAGGTGCCCAGGCCCGCGACGGCGATCGCGATGAGCGGGGCGAGGAGGGCCGGCACCAGCACCTTGGACACGACGCCGGTCCACAGCACGCCCGAGGTGCCGACGGCGGCCAGCACCGCGCCGACCATGCCGCCGACGAGCGCGTGCGAGGAGCTGGACGGGATGCCGAGCAACCAGGTCAGCAGGTTCCAGACGATGCCGCCGACCAGGCCGGCGAGCACCACGGGCAGGGTGATGACACCGGCGTCGACGATGCCCTTCGCGATGGTCGCGGCGACGGCGAGCGAGAGGAACGCTCCGACGAGGTTGAGGACCGCGGACAGCGCGACGGCCGTCTTGGGCTTGAGGGCACGGGTGGCGATGGAGGTGGCCATCGCGTTCCCGGTGTCGTGAAAACCGTTCGTGAAGTCGAAGGCGAGCGCGGTCACGACGACGAGCGCGAGCAGGAGCGTTTCGGTCACGGCCCCGATTTTGCGAGGCGAACCTTGGCGTGATCTGCGATTTCGGCTGATATCAAGGCACTGTTCCTTCATCGTTCATCTGATGTTCACCTGGCAGCCGCCTCGATGGAGTGGGTGGCCGCGGTGCGCCGGGCCCAGGCCACCTGGCGCACGTCGATGAACGCGCGGATGCACCCGGGGCACCGGTCGATGTGGGTCTCGAAGCGGCGCAGGCTGCGCGGCTCGAGGCGTCGGTCGAGGTAACCAGGGATCGCCGCGCGCGTGGACCGGCACTCCTGCTGGTCGAACCGCACCGCCTGATCGAACCGCACAGCACTGCTGGACGTCACGTGAACCTGCCCCCTGCGCACACGTTGCCCGGTTTCTACCGGCTGACAGCAGTCTCGCCCTGGATGCGGAAGCATCGAAATTTAGCTGTGATATCACCTGTTTCATCCGGGTCCGGCGGTATCAGCCCACGGCCGGGCGCCCTCTTGGCAGGTAGCGGTGCCTCCCGATCCCTCCGCATGCAGGTGATGTGCCATGACCACGACCATCGCCCCGCCGCCCGGGCCGGTCCCCGGAGCGGTCGCCGGCGACGTCGACCGGGTGCGCGCCGCGCTCGCGGCCCAGATCCCGGCCAAGACGACCAAGAACCTGCTGATCGGCACGTGGAACCTCCGCGCCTTCGGCGACCTCACGCACAAGGGGCAGTCCGCGCCGGACGACAGCCCCAAGCGCGACTGGCACGCGCTGGCCTGCATCGCCGAGGTGGTCCAGCGCTTCGACGTGACGGCCGTCCAGGAGACCCGGCGCGACACGACGTCGCTGTTCGCCCTGCTGAGCCTGCTGGGCCCGCGCTACCAGGTCATCGCTTCCGACGTCACCGAGGGCGGCCCCGGCAACGGCGAGCGCCTCGCCTACGTCTACGACTCCGAGCGCGTCCAGGCCTCGGGCCTGGTCGGGGAGCTCGTCCTGCCCAAGGAGGCGCGCAACGACGACGTCGACCAGTTCGCCCGCACCCCGTACGCCGCGGGCTTCGTGCGCGGCGCGACGGAGTTCATCCTGACCACCGTGCACGTGCTGTGGGGCAAGGCGCCCGCCGACCGGGTCGGCGAGCTGACCGCCTTCGCCACGTGGATGCGGGGCTGGGCCGACCGGCCCGACGACTGGAACCACAACCTGCTGGTCCTGGGCGACTTCAACCTCGACCGGCTCGACGACCCGCTGTTCGCGGCGTTCGTCTCGACCGGGCTGTGGCCGCCCGCGGAGCTCGGCACGGTGCCGCGCACGATCTTCGACGACGACAAGGACCACCACCAGTACGACCAGATCGCCTGGTTCAGCGACCCCACCCGGCCCGGCGCGCCGTCACTCCTGGACGGCCTGACGTACACGGGGCACGGCGGCAGCTTCGACTTCCTCCCGCACGCGCTGCGGGACCTGACCAAGGGCCAGGTGTCGTGGCGCCTGAGCGACCACTACCCGCTCTGGCTGGAGTTCCTGGCCTGAGCCGCCGGCTCCTGACCGGCCGGCGGCAGGGGGATCGCGACGGTGGGATCGCCCAGGATGACGGTGCTGGCGCGGTCGTGGGCCGTCACGCGGCTGTAGACCAGGAGGTCGAGGCTGGGCTTCGCCTGCGCCCCGAAGGTCGTCTGGTACTCCTTCTCGGCGAGCTGGTAGCCCTCCAGCAGCGCGCCGATGGGCCGGTACCAGGGCTCCATGGCGTACCCCACCGGCTTGCCGAGGAACAGCCGCGCGTACAGTGCCTCGCGCAGCTGCGCGGTCAGCGGCTGCGCGTTCGGCGGAAAGCTCAGCGTCCAGTTGAACGTGGGCTCGACGTGCCCGATGAACGCGCGCAGCGGCTTCTTCGCGCCGAGCAGCGCCCGGGGGAGCGGCGAGGTCAGGGCGCCGAGCGCGGCGACGCCGTCGAACGTCCGGGCCAGGTCGCCGTCGAACAGCCCGGCGTAGGCCGAGGGGCTGTCCGCGCCGGCGGAGCAGCAGGCCTGGGCGAACCAGATCGCGCCGTCCGGCTGCCAGGCACGCAGCAGGGTCTCGGGGTCGAGCGGCGAATGGTCGTGGTCCACCGGTTTGCCGAGGTCGGCGCGCAGGCGCGCCGGGTCGGTCAGGGGCCCGGTCTGGCCGTGGCTCGTGGTGACGACGACGGCGGGCCGCGCGGTCGTCAGCGCCGCGGTCAGCGCGGCGACCGTGGCGGGCACCGACCGACCGTCGACGAACGTGGGTGTCAGCTCGGCGTCCGCGCTCAGGTCGCCGTGCAGGGGCTCCGCGACGACGTCGCGCATCAGGGTGGTGATCTCGCCCATCCGGTGGTCCACCGCCCAGACGACGGGCCGGGACCACCGGGCCGCCGAGTCCCGCCACTCGCCGAGCAGAGCGTCGACGTAGCGCGTCAGGGCGGGGCCCGTCAGGTCGAGCCGGCCCACGTGGCGCACCGGGTTGAGGATGTACTGGACCCGCCACGGGACCTGCTCGGGGCTGCCGTAGATGAGCAGGAAGGCCGGCAGCTCCCCGGCGTCGGCGCCGGCCGGGGCGGCCGGCACGAAGGGCTGCGCGTCGCCCGCGTAGTCGGTCAGGGTCCACTGGGCGTACCCGCCGGCGGGCCGGTAGCGGAACACCCGGCCGGAGCGCGCCGCGACCAGGCGCCGGATGTCGGCGGGCAGGTCGGTCAGCGCCACCAGCTCGTCCCGGGTGGCCCCGTCGGGCTCGCGGGCCACCAGCCCCCAGCCGACGTCGGGGTGCCGCCAGTCCCACGGGTCGGCCGGGGCGGGCCGCGCCGTCCGCTCGGCGACCGTGAACTCCTGGGTGAGCCAGGGCCGCACGTCCTGGGCGAACCGCCCGGTGACCGGCGCGGTGCCCGACCACGCGTCGCTGGTGATCTCGAGGCCGGGGTCGACGGCGGGGGCGGCACCGGGGCTGACGCTCACGACTCCGCCAGGGCCTCGGGCGTGACGCCGAGCAGCGCGGCGAGCTCGGCGATCCGCTCCACGGCGCCGGCGCGGAACGCCGCGCCCTGGCCGGGCGGCAGCGCCGCGAGCAGGCTCTGCAGCGCCGCGACCTCCAGGCGCCAGGTCCGGGCCTGCTCCGGGTCGACCCGCGGCGCGCCGCCGTCCCGCGCGGGCGTGAGCTGGAGCTGGAACTCCTCCCAGCGCAGGTAGAGCGCGGGCAGGGTCCACTCGCGGCTCTGGTTCCTGGCCTGCGTGGGCGACAGCCCGGCGCCCAGCTCCGTGACCAGCCGGTTGCGGGCCGCCACGGTCAGGGCCGCCCAGTCCAGGGGCGCCGACAGCGTCGCGCCCGCCTTGGTCCGCGTGGTCAGCTCGCCCAGCAGGGCGCCGTACAGGCCCTGCGTCAGCGTGCTGGCCACGGCGCTCCGGATCGGCTCGCGCATGCCGACGGCGGCGGGCGCCACGCCCTTGGTGACGAGGTCGCGAGCGAGGGACGTCGCCCCGTCCCCCGACGAGGCGGCGCCCTCGCAGCAGTTGAGGACGACGAGCCAGGGGCCGCCGTCCGTGTCCCAGACGAACTTCGCGAACTGCTCCTTCTCCAGGGCCAGCCCGATCCCCGGGCTCGCCGAGGCCCAGTCCTGCTTGAGGGCGAGCCGCACGTGCGGCACGGGCTCGGCGGAGCCGTGGCAGAACAGGTGCAGCACGTGGGGCTTGAACTCGTTGACCAGGCGGACCAGGTCGTGGTGGTCCGGCGGCACGAGGTGCACGCCCGCGACCTCAGGGGCGGTACCGGCGTCGATCTCGGCCTGCAGGCCGGTCGCCAGCTCCTCCTCGCTGACGACGACCAGGAGGCGGGCCATGCCCGGCCCGGCCTCCAGGGCGGCGGCCCGCAGCTCGCGCAGCTCGGCCGCGGCGCCCAGGCCCAGACACGACAGCAGGGCCATGATCCGCAGCGGCGGCTCGAGCTGGTACAGGGGCACCGGGGGCGCCGTCGTGCGCACCACGCGGGCCAGCGCGTACTTGTCCTCCAGCGCCAGGTAGGGACCGTCGCCGGGGAACCGGAGGGCCTCCCACGGCAGGCTGTCCGCGCCGCTGCGCGGCAGGATCTCCGCGTAGACGGGGAACCGGCGGTCGGCGCTGTTCCGGGCCACGGCGAGCTGGTCGCCGAGCTGCTCGTGCGCGGCGAGCGCCTGGAACAGGCGGTCGCCCTCGCGCGCGTTGACGTCGGCGTCCAGCGCCTGGGGGCTGACCGGGCCGTCCGTGGGGCAGTCGAAGGTCCGGTCGAGGGCCTGGTCGTCGACGGGTTCGACCAGCCGCACCAGGGGCGTGGTCGCACCCTCCTCGCCGAAGGCGGAGAGCTGGAAGACGACGCGGCTCATGGGGCACCTTCCTCCGGTGGTGCGGGCTCCGGGGGCTCCTCGGGGTACGCGAGGTGCACGTGCCGCTCCAGCAGGGCGGAGACGTTGTTCAGCGCGTCCACCGCGGCCTGGTCGACCGGGAGGTCGGGGGTGTAGGGGAGCCAGTTCATCTGCAGGTGCTCGATGCTGCGCGACGCGGAGGCGACCCAGGAGTCGCCGTCGACCTCCACCGCGGCCTTGCGCGTGGCCTCGTGCAGGAACGCGGACCGCCCGTCCTTGCGGAGCATGAGCCCGTCGGTGAGCGTGCGCAGGTCTGTGGTCAGCGGCTCGCCGGCGGGCTCGGGGTCGGGGGTGACCTCGACGAACAGCGGGTGCACCCAGGCGCTCATCGCCGGGAACGGCGCCGCGAGCGGGCCGGAGGGCGTCAGCGCCGTGCGCAGGCTCCGGCCGAGCTGCTCGCCGCCCGGGTCCGCCGCGACGTCGTGCACGGCCGTGACCCCGGGCCTGGACTGGGCCACGTAGTCGGCGAGGTCGCGCAGGCCCGCGGCGCTGTCGCTGCCGGGCGGGTCGGACAGCGCCAGGCCCACGGCCCCGACCCGCGTGAGCAGCTCGATCACCTCGACGGCCTCGACGAACGTCGCAGGGCCCTCGTCCGTCGTCGGCGACCCGGCCAGCGCCAGCGCCCCGCGGCCGTCGGACAGGTGCCCGTGCGCCACGAAGTGCACGACGTCGAGCCGGCCGCCCTCGACGGCGGCCAGGATCCAGGTGAGCCACGGGTTGGCGATCGCGTGCGGGCCGGCGGGCCGGCCGGCCGCGCGCCGCGCGGCGGCGCCGTGCTCCACCGGCACGTGCACGACGACGTCGCCGCGGCCCAGCATCGGGCGGACGGCGTCGCACGTGGCCGCGTACCGGTCGGCGTCGGTGAACAGGTGCACCGTGACGTGCCGCCCCGGGGTGTCGACGTACTGGTGGGCGAGCTGCGTGACCACCTCTGCCGGGTCGAACCGGACCGCCGGGAACGGCGAGCTGGAGCAGATCGCGACGTCGAGCTGCACCCCGGGCTTCTGCGGGCGCACGGGGTGGAACGGCAGCCGGAACAGGGGCCGCCCCAGCCCGGCGAGCAGACGCTCCCACGGCAGCACGTGCACCAGGCCGCGCGGCACAGGGAACTCCAGCCACAGCGCGTTGTGCGGGGGCAGCGGCGACGTGCCGAGCTGCTCCGCGGCCGTCACGAGCTGGGTCACGACTGCCACGGGGACGGTCAGGTCGGCGTCCCGCACGTGCTGCACGGCGCTGGCCGGTAGGCCGAGGTCCGCCAGCGGGCAGCGCGCGACCTCGGTGGGCCGGCGTCGCCCGCGGACCACCGCGAACACGGCCTCCGAGGTGGCCAGGTCCACGCTGATCCGCAGGGTCGGCAGGTCGATCTCCGACCGCAGGGTCTTGGTCATCGACGGCCCCTCACCCGTCCGCGTGCGCCGCGGCCCGGATCTGGCTCAGCAGCGCCCACGCGGTCTGGCCGGACTGGACGGCGCCGTGGCCCGGGATGCACCACGTGCCGTCCACGCCGATCACCTCGTACCGGCCGTCGACGGCGTGCTCGCCGATCGGGTAGTGCTGGCCGACGTCGGGCATCCGGTCGATCTGGAGCGCCTCGGCGCCCACGCCCTGCGGGCCGTAGCCGCCGAGGGCCGCGAACCGCGACGGCGGCCGCCCGGCGATCTCGGCCTCGCCGAGGTCCGCCCGGCGCCGCAGCGCGAGGTGGAACACCCGCGTGAGCGGCAGGTCGTGCGCCGACCGGGTGGTGATGACCGGGTTGCGCACCCGCTCGAACGCCGGCCGGTACCCGCCGGGCCGCCCGTAGACGTCGCTCGCGAAGGCCCAGGCGGACAGCGCGGGCTGCAGCAGCAGCACCGAGTCGACCGGCCGGCCCGTCCAGGGGCCGTTGCACACGGCGGAGAGCACGACCCGCCCGCCGTAGGAGTGGCCCACCAGGTGGATCCGCGCGGGCGTCTCGTCGGCCAGCCGGCGCAGGGCGGCGGCCACACCGGCGCCGCCCACGCGCCCGGCCCGGTCCTTCATCTGGCGCACCGTGGCCAGGCGGATCCCGGAGCGGATCAGCTCCAGCGGGTTGAAGCCCGCGACGCGGGGAGCGGCCGCGGGGCCGGCGTCGTCGGGGATGATGCCGCCGGGGCGCACCGGCTCCGGCTCGATCCGCGCGAGCGTGTCCTCCCAGACGGCGCGCAGCGCCGGCCCGTCCGTCCGGGCACCCGCCGCGCCGGTCTCGTCCGGGTCGGCCACGGGCAGGTGCGCGAGGATCTCGGCGGCCAGGTCGGCGCGGTCCCCGCCCACCGCCGGGTCGGCCAGTTCCGGGTCGGCCAGCAGGGCGTGGAGCTCGCCGCTCAGCTCCGGTCCGAGGTCCGCGCCCAGCACGGCGAGCTCGTCGGCGAGCTCCCCGACCAGGCCGTCGCCGCCGGCCGCGATGTCGGGCCCCTGCTCCCACGGCATGACCAGCGCGGCACTCGGCCAGAACACGCCCACGTACACGGGGCGGAACGGGCGGTCCGCGGCGGGCGGGTGCGACCGCAGCACCGTGTCGAGGTGGTCGAAGAAGTCGTCGTACCGCGAGGTGGCCGCCAGCCAGTCGTTGTTCCAGCCGTGCGAGACGACGACGAGGTCGGTGGCGTCCCGCGCGTCCTCGACCAGGGCCGCCAGGGACCGCGGCGACGTCAGGGTGCCCCGGGCGTCGAACTGGAGCACGTACACGGGGACCGGCCCGCGCGGACCCTGCCGGACGGTCCAGGGGATGTTCGTGGACATGGCACCATCGCCTCTTCTGCCGCTGCCCCCTGCCAACAGCTCTCACAGGTGCGGAGCCGTCGGCCGTCGGGTTGATACCGCGCCGGGGCGACATCACCCGGGTGCCTGGACGGACGCCGCCACGAGCCAGGCCGTGAGCAGCACGACCGCCACCATGAGCGCCGTCTCCCGGTAGGCGCTGCGGCGCAGCGCCTCGCCCGCGGTGCGTGACCGGCCGGCGTGCCGGACCACCGCCCGGCGGCGTGCCGTGAGCCGCGGGACGACGCGGAGATGGTTGTGCGTGCCGATCGCCGCGACCAGCACGACCACGGCGACCTTGGTCAGCAGGAGCAGCCCCCAGGTGCTCTCCCAGAGCTGCGCCGGGCGGTCGAGGATCCCGACGGCGAGCAGCACCCCGGCCACGCCGACGACCGCGAGGGAGAGGCCCGCGACCACGGAGAAGCGGGCCCCCAGCAGCGCGGCGTCGAGGTCGCGGCCGTCCCGGCGCCGGGCCCGGAGCAGGTGCGTCAGCGTGACGACGCCGCCCACCCAGACGGCGGCGGCCGCCAGGTGCGCCACGTCCGCCGTCACCACGAGCCACCGGGGTTCCACGGTGTTGCTGTGGCCGCCGAGGACCTGTCCGGCGCCGGCCAGGACGGCGCCGAGCGCCGCGGGCCACGCGCCGGGCAGCGTGCGCCGGGCGCCCACCACCACGGCGACCGCGCCGGCGCCCTGGAGGCCGACGTCCCAGCGCGTCGTCCCGGCGAGCGAGTCGCCGATCGCGGACGGCGAGACGGCGGCGGCGAGGTCGCCGTGCGCCACGAGCACCGCGCCCGCCAGGACGCGCACGGCGAGCCCGCCGAGCAACAGCACGCCCGACCAGCGGACCAGCCGCAGCACGTGCGGCACGTCCGCCTCGTCCCGCCCGCGCAGCACGAGGCCGGCGAACGCCAGGGCGCCCCCGGCGACCAGACAGCCCCACAGCGCGGCGGCGCCGCCGAGCCGGGCGACTGCCCCCGCGGCGTCGGTCGCAGGGGTACCCATCGCGGCCGGGTCGTGGCCCATGTCGTGGCCCATGTCGTGGTTCGAGCCGCTCATGCCGCTCATGTCGTCGTGGCTGGTGCCGCCGTCGGGCGCCGCGCTCGCGGCCGCGCCCGGCACGGTGAAGCCGAAGGTGCCCTCCAGCGGGTGGCCGTCCTGGGCCGCGGCGGTCCAGGTCACCGTGTACGGGCCGGTGGCCAGGGCCGCGGCCGGGGTCGCGACCAGCACCAGGTCGTCCTCGGCAGGTGCGACGTCGGCGGGCACGACGCCGTCCGGGCCCTCGATCACCACGCCGTCGCCGAGCAGGCTCACAGGCAGGGTGAACCGCAGCGTGACCGCGGTGACCGGGGCCTGCGCCGTCGACCCGGCGGCGGGGACCGACGACTCGAGCCGGGTGTGCGCGGCGGCGGGCGGCGCGCAGCAGAGCGTCAGGACGAGGGAGGTGAGCAGGGCGAGCAGCGTGGCCGCCACCCCGGTGCGGACCGCGCAAGGGCGCGCTCCGGCGAGCGAACTGCGCATGGGCAGGCTCCTTGGGGAGGGGGTGGTGCGCCGGCGTGCGCCGGCGCACCACCCGGCGGTCACATCGAGGCGAGGAGCTCTTCCATCGTCTCGATCTCGGCGGCCTGCGTGTCGACGATGGTCTGCGCCATCTCGACCGCGCCCGCGTCCTGGCCGTCCTCGACCTGGGCCTGCGCCATCTCGACGGCGCCCTCGTGGTGCACGATCATCTGCTCCAGGAACAGCCGGTCCGCCGCGGGGCCGGTGGCCGCGGCGAGCGCCTGGAGGTCCTCGTCGGACATCATGCCGTCCATCCCGGCGTGGCCCCCGTGCTCGCCGGTGGGCTCGGCGCCCCAGGTGTCGAGCCAGCCGGTGAGCGTCTCGATCTCGGGGGCCTGGGCCGCCTTGACCTCGGTGGCCAGCTCGGCGACCTGGGGATCGGCGTCGGGTCGGGCCAGGACGGCGTCCGCCATCTCGATCGCCTGCTCGTGGTGCGGGATCATCATCTGCGCGAACATCACGTCCGCGTCGCTGTGCCCGGCGTGCTCGCCGGCCGCGGAACAGCCCGTGAGGGCCAGGGCGGCGGACAGGGCGATCGTGGGCAGCAGGGTGCGCTTCATGGGGTCTTCCTCTGGGTCGTCTCGGGGTAGCACTCACTGGCGCGACGGCGTTGGGGCACGGTCGCGCTCTCGGGTCGGCGCGGGTGCGCGCCGGGGCCCGGGTCTACGTCCGGGAGATGCAGAGCTCGTGCAAGGAGGGGGCCGCGAGGTCGCGGACGCCGGCGAAGGCCGGCGCCAGGGCCGCCGCGAGCGGGAGCGGGGCCCGCCACAGGAGCCGCCGTACGGGCGCGACCAGCGCGAGGAGCGCGACGAGGATCATGAGGCACATCGCCATCGCGGCGTCGTGCCCGCCGCACCCGTCGCAGCAGGAGCCCTCGTCGCCCGCGGCGTGGTCGTCCGTCGCGGGGGCCTGGAGCAGGACGGGTCCGGTCACGGCCTGTGCCGTGCCCGCCTGTGCGGTCGCGACCTGCTCCGACGCGACCTGCTCCGAGACGACCGCGGTGGCCTCGTGCGGCACCGCGTGCCCGTGGGACGTCGGCGAGCCGCTCATCGAGTGCATCGTGACCACACCGACGATCACGGTGAGGATCGCCAGTGCTCCGACCAGGCTCTGCCGAGGGCCGGTGAGGGCCGAGCGGAGGAGCGGGAGCAGGCGCACGCAGGGAGGCTACCCGATCGCCGGTGCTTCACGAAGCACGCTCAGCACGGTCCGCCGGGCTCGGCCGTGGGGCCCTGACGTGCCCTGCCGTCGGGTGACGGGCTCAGGTGGTCGAGCCGGACGTCGTCGGTCGCGGGCACCGAGACCACGCCGGCGTCCTCCGCCGACCAGGCGCGCGGGATCAGCACGTACTGGCCGCCCGAGGCCGCCATGAGGACCAGACCGTCGTACCGGTAGCGGAACCCGTCCGCGCCCGCCGGGCACGCCGCCGCGGTGACGCCCGGCCCGGCGATCTGCAGGTCCACGGTGCTGCGCACCACGACGGACGAGTCCTTGGACAAGCCGTCCGCGAACTGCTCGGCTCGTTCACGGCCGACTGCCGCGGAGTAGTCCGCCACCGCCCAGAACAGCGCCACCGCCACGAGCGCGAACATCGCACCCCACTCGGCGAGCCGGGCCGCCTGCGACGGCGGGACCCACGACTCGTCGTCGCGACGCCGCACCGCGCGCCGGTGGCGCACGGCCAGGCCGAGCAGCAGCACCCCGCCGGCCAGGCAGACGGGGGCCACCCACGACGGCACCCAGTCGGCCAGACCCACGCCCGGCCGGAACGCCTGGACGAGCCCGAACAGGGCCAGGACCGCCCCGACCGGGCCTGCCACGCGCACGAGCCAGCGGTCGATGTCGGGTCCGGAGCTTCCGGCGCGGGACCCGCCCCGGACCCACAGCGCCACGAGCACCCCCGTGGCCACCACGGCCAGCGGGATCAGGAGCCCGTCCTGCGCGAGATAGAGGTAGTCGGTGGTGGTCAGCCCCAGCGACGAGACGTCCACGCCGAAGTACTCGAAGAAGAACGTGATCTGCTTGCGCCCGAAGAAGTACAGCAGCGCCGTGATCAGGGTGACGGGCGCGATGACCTCCGTGGCGACGCGCGCGATCCGGCCGATGTCCCGGCCCACGTCGGCCGACGCGTCCTCGTCGGGCACGGTCCTCTCCCGACCGCTCATCCGTGGTTACCCCTGGCTGCCCTCGGCGGGGCTCTCGTCCGTGCCGGTCGGCTCGTCGGTGGTGCCGTCGCCGTTCTGATCGGTGTCGGTGTCGGTGGTGTCGTCGGTCGGATCGACCTCCCCGCCGTTCTCGCCGTCCGTGCCGCCGTCCGCGCAGCCCTCGGGGTCTTCGCGGTCCCCGAACAGCGTCAGGGTCGCGCCGACCTCGATGGTCTCGCCGAACGCGGGGTCGGAGCCGGAGTAGATGCAGTCGCCGACGGCGGGCTCGAACGTGATCTCCACGCACAGGTTCCCGTCGGGACACTCGTCCGCCAGCGCATCGGCTGCCAGGTCCGCGATCTCGGACACGGTCTGGTCGCCGCCGGCCCGGTCCAGGGGGCTACCGAGAACGATCGGGGAGGGTTGCGCACCTCCGCCCCCGCCGCCCCCGCCCCCGCCCCCGCCGCCGTTGTCATTGCCGCCCCCACCGCCACCGTTGCCGTCGGTGTTGTCGGTCTGCGTCGTGTCCTCGCCCGCGGTGTCGTCGTCACCCCAGGAGCAGGCCGTTCCTGCCGAGAGCACGAGCGCCACGAGCAGGGCCAGCGGCGCGAGCCGCCGTCGCGCCGGTCGAGTTCCGGTCTGGTGTCGCATCAGGCGCACCTCCTTGTCCGCCTACCCGGAGGGAGTCGCGGGGGAGACGACGTGATACGGCCGGCGACCCCGTTCCGCGGGTCCGGCGGGTGAACTCGTGCGCGGCTCAGCGCCGCCCGTCGAGCTGCGGCACGTCGACGCCCTGCGCCGCCCGCCGGACATGGGAGCGGGCATGCGCGACAGCGGCGTCGAGCGAGGCGAACACGTGGTTCTCGTGCCGGAGCCCGGCCAGCACGCCCACCGTCGTCATGAGCCTGCGGTGCCGGCCCTGCACGCCCTTGACCAGCACGGTGACCCCGCGCTGCTCCAGGGCGGTGACCAGGTCGGCGAGGGCGCGCGCGCCCGTGGCGTCGACCATGTCCAGCTGGGACAGGCGCAGGACGACCACCAGCACGTCGTCCCGGACCGAGGCGTCGGTGACCTCGCCGAGGATCCGGTCGGCGGCCCCGAAGAACATCGCACCGTCCAGGCGGAACAGCGCGATGCGCTCGTCGCCCTCGTGCGCGGCCCCGGGCAGCGGCTCCCGGTGCACGGCCGAGGCGCGGGCCAGCCGGCGCAGGGCGAAGAACGCGGCGACGACCAGCCCGATCTGGACGGCCTCGATCAGGTCGAACGCGACGGTGATCACGGCCGTGACCAGGAACGTGGCGGCGTCGGACCGGGTGGAGCCCAGCACCGTGCGGATCGTGCCCGCGCCGATCATCCGGAACGCGGTGACCATGAGCACGCCGGCGAGCGCGGCCAGCGGGATGCGGCTCACGGGCCCGGTGGCCAGGTAGATCACGGCGAGGATCACGAGCGCGTGGACGACGGCGGCCAGGCGGGTGCGCGCCCCGGAGCGCACGTTGACGGCGGTGCGTGCGATGGCCCCGGTCGCGGGCATCCCGCCGAACAGTCCCGACGCCAGCGAGGCCAGGCCCTGCCCCACGAGCTCGCGGTCCGGGTGGTACACCGACCCGGGGGCCATGGTGGCCGCCACCCGGGCCGACAGGAGCGACTCGATCGCGGCCAGGGCCGCGACCGCGACCGCCGCCCCCACGAGGTCGCCCGCCGCCGCGGCGCCGAACCCGGGCAGCGCCGGGGCGGGGAGCGCCGGGGGCAGGGCGCCGATGCGGGCCACCGGTGCGCCGGTGATCTCGGCGAGCACCGTGGCGAGCGCGACGGCCACGAGCGAGGCCGGGATCGCGGCGTGCAGCCGGGGCAGCAGCACCATGACCGCCGCCACCAGGACCACGATCGCCAACGCCCACAGCGTGGCGGCGTCGAGGCTGAGCCCGCCCAGTGCCTTGGCGGTCGACCCGAGCGCGCGGACGGCGGAGACCAGCGGGTTCTGCCCCGCGGGAGCTTCCTGCCCGACGGCGGCGGGGACCTGCTGGAGGAAGATGATCGCCGCGATCCCGAGCGTGAACCCCTCGACCACGGGCCAGGGGATGAAGGTGACGAGCCGGCCCAGCCGCAGCACGCCGGCGAGCAGGACGATCGCTCCGCCGAGCACGGTGACCAGGACGACCGAGGCGAGCCCGTGCTCGGCGACGATCGGGGCCAGCACGACGGCCATCGCCCCCGTCGGCCCCGAGACCTGGAACCGGGAGCCGCCGAGCACGGCCGCGACGACGCCCGCGACGACCGCGGTCACCAGCCCCGCCGCGGGCCCGGTGCCGGAGGCGACGCCGAACGCGAGGGCGAGCGGCAGCGCGACGACTCCCACCGTGAGCCCCGCCAGGAGGTCCGCGCCGAGCGACCTGGGCCGCAGGTCGTAGTCCTCGCGCCGGGGGAGCAGGTCGCGCACGTCGAGGGCGGCCACGGCGGCACGGACGGTCGTCACCGCTCCGCCCCGGTCCGGGCCAGCGCCGCCTCCAGGACGGCGCGGGCGCTCGCGCCGGGCAGTGCCGGCAGGCGCCGGGCGGCGGCGAGCCGGTCGGCGTCGGCGTCCTGGCCCGCCAGGCGGTGCAGCAGGAACGCGCGCGCGACCACGAGCAGCTCGGCCACCAGCGGCTCCGTGAGCCGGTAGTGCACGGCGTTGCCCGACCGGGTCGCCTCGACCACCCCGGCGCGCTTGAGCACGGCCAGGTGCTGGGAGAGCGCGGACGGCTCGGACCGCGTGACGGTCAGCAGGCGGGAGACCGGCGCGGTCAGGTCGGGGTCTGCCGCGAGCACCTCCAGCACCTGGATGCGCACCGGGTGGGCCAGGCTCTTGAAGAGCTCGGCCTTGATCGCGTAGAGGGGCTGCGTGTCCACGCAGTGAATTTAGCAGTTGCTCAATCCATTGCGGAGCGGTCGGCGGGCAGCGCGGGCCGATGAGTTCCGCCGCCCGCCGTCGTCAGCCGTGGGACGCACCCGAGAAAAGGAACCCCACCATGGTCACCACGCTCCGCACCTTCAGCGGCTTCTCCGTCGACGACCTCGACCCCGCCCTCCGCTTCTACCGCGACACCCTCGGCCTGCCCGTCCGCACGAACCAGATGGGTGGTCTCGAGATCGAGCTGACCGAGGGCTCGTCGGTGTTCGTCTACCCCAAGGGGCCGGACCACGCGCCGGCGTCGTACACCGTGCTGAACCTCGTGGTGCCGGACATCGACGACGCGGTCACGGAGCTGGAGGCAGCCGGGGTGAGCCTGCTGCGGTACCCCGGGTTCGAGCAGGACGAACGCGGCGTGGCGCGGAGCTCCGACCCCGCCCAGGGTCCGACCATCGGCTGGATCACCGACCCGGCGGGCAACGTCGTCGCGCTCATCCAGGACTGATCCGCCCGGCGCCCGCGAGGCTCGGTTTCACCCGGGAAAGTCAGTCGTGGGGCCGATCCTGGCCTGCGCGCGCGGCCCGGTCGATGGATGCTGGCAGGACGGCTCGGGGAGCCGGGCCTCAGCACCAGCGAACGGAGACGGAAACGTGCCGAAGATTGTCACTGATGACGGCGTCGAGATCTTCTACAAGGACTGGGGGACCGGGCAGCCCATCGTCTTCAGCCACGGCTGGCCCCTGTCGGCCGACGACTGGGACGCCCAGCTGTTGTTCTTCCTGCACCAGGGCTACCGGGTCATCGCCCACGACCGCCGCGGGCACGGCCGGTCCACGCAGGTGGCCGACGGTCACGACATGGACCACTATGCGGACGACCTGGCCGCGCTGACCACCTACCTCGACCTGCGCGACGCCGTGCACGTGGGCCACTCCACCGGCGGCGGCGAGGTGGTCCACTACATCGCCCGGCACGGCGAGTCGCGCGTGGCCAAGGCCGCGATCATCGCCGCCGTGCCGCCGCTCATGGTGCAGACCGACGCCAACCCCGGCGGCCTGCCGAAGAGCGTGTTCGACGACCTCCGTGCCCAGCTCGCGGCCAGCCGCTCGGAGTTCTACACCGCCCTGCCCGCCGGCCCGTTCTACGGGTTCAACCGGCCCGGCGTCGAGACCCGCGAGCCCCTGGTGCGCAACTGGTGGCGCCAGGGCATGCAGGGCGGCGCCAAGGCGCACTACGACGGCATCGCGGCGTTCTCGGAGACCGACTTCACCGAGGACCTGCGCAAGATCACCGTGCCGGTGCTGGTCATGCACGGCGACGACGACCAGATCGTCCCGTACGCCAACGCGGGCCCGATGTCGGCCGAGCTGCTGCCGAACGGCACGCTGAAGACCTACCCGGGCTTCCCGCACGGCATGCCCACCACGCACGCCGAGGTGATCAACGCCGACCTGCTGGAGTTCATCCGCTCCTGAGGCCTGCGTGGTTCACCGCGTGATCTCCTCCTCCGTCCGCCGCGGCGTGTGCCGGGGCAGCGAGCTGTAGCCGAGCCGCATCAGCATCTGCGGCGCCTCCTGGAGCGACAGGACCCGGCGCAGGTCGTGCCGCGTCGTCGGGTTCTCCAGCACCGTCGTCGCGAACGACGCGTGGACGAAGTAGGTGATCGCGACCAGCAGCACGCGCTCCAGCGCCTGCCCCGCGGCGACCCAGTCGCGGGGCAGGTCGCCGGGCGTGCAGAGCAGGGCCATCGTCGAGTGCTGCTCGAACTGGGCGCTGCCCCTGCTGGCGAGGAACCGCCGGACCGGCGCGCCGTCGTCGACGGCCGCCGGTCCCAGGAGGTCAGCGGGGATGCCGTCGGCGCGGTCCGCGTCCGTGGCGGTCCACGCCAGCTCCTCGCCCCGCGCCACCGGGTCCTCCGCGGCGAGCGCCTCGGCCCGGCGGACCAGGCCCAGCACCTCCGCACGCGCCGGCTCGGACGGCTGGATCGGGCGCAGGTCCGCGCCCTCGTCCCGGGCGGCCTGACCGATCGCCATCAGCACGTCCGTGAACAGCGGCTGGTCGTCGAACGGGACCCGCGACGTCCTGCGCCGCGCGATCGACACGGCCAGCTCCAGCTCGTCGGTGTTGGGCGCCGGGCCGGGCTCGAGCCGCATCGTGGCCACCAGCAGGGGGTCCTCCCGCGAGGGCAGCACGCGGACGGCGGGGCTCATCGACTCCCTGCGGGCGGCCGTCCGGGCGTTGAACAGGAAGGCTCCGCAGCTGATCAGCATCTCCCGGCCGTCCGGGTCGCAGTGGTGCAGCTGCCGCGCCGGATCCGCCCGGAGCGTGATGGTGCGGCCCGCGACCTCCACCTGCCACGGCTGGGTGTTGTAGACGCTCGGGGCGCTCGCGGCGGCCCGCAGGATCCGCTCCACCCGCGAGTCGACGACGTCCATCGCCACAGTCTTCGCGACGGGGCGGGCGCGGGCACGGGCCAAAGGTCCCGCGGACGTGGGCCGGACGGCCCTGACGCCCGACCTGCCGGGGAACGAGCGTGGAGACAGAACCAGAGAGAGGTGACCACGATGCGCGCACTGGTGGTCTATGAGTCCATGTTCGGGAACACCGAGGCGGTCGCGCGGGCGATCGCGGACGGGATCGAGTCGTCGATGCACGCCGACGTCGTCGAGGTGAGCGGGGCACCCGCCATCGTGCCGGCCGACGTCACGATGCTGGTCGTGGGCGGACCCACCCACGCCTTCAGCATGTCGTGGCCCTCCACCCGGCGGGACGCGGCCGGGCGGGCCACGTCCGTCATCTCGCGCGACCGCGGCATCCGCGAGTGGCTCGGGGCGCTGCCGGGGGCGACGACACTGACGGCGGCCGCTGCGTTCGACACGCGGGCGACCTCGCGGCTGAGCGGCTCCGCCGCGCGAGCGGCGAGCCGCCGGCTGGACCGGCTGGGCTTTCCCCTCATCGCCTCGCCCGCGAGCTTCTGGGTCACCGACGTCACCGGACCGCTCGTGACCGGAGAGCTCGACCGCGCGCTCGAGTGGGGCAAGGCCCTGGGTGCCGAGGTCGCCGTGCGGCGGCCCACCCGGCCGTTCTCCCGGGCGGCGCGCCAGCACGCGTTCCAGCGGCCGCGCCCCCACCCGCAGGGCCGGCTGGGCGAGGCCTGACATGACCGCCGACCAGCGGCCGGCTCCCGTCGTCGTCGCCGTGGACGGGAGCGACCGCAGCGCGGGAGCCGTCCGGTACGCGATCAACGAGGCCCGGATCCGGCGCGGCGGGGTGCGGATGGTCCACGTGGTCCCGGCGCCGCTGCCCGAGAGCGGGCTCTGGCCGGCGGAGGCGGGCGACGTCGCGTACCTCGAGCGGTCGGGACGCGGGACCGTCACCCGGGAGGCGGAGACAGCGCGTGCCGCCGCCCCGGACCTGGACATCGAGCCGGTGCTCGCCCTCGGCCCGCGCGTCGCGCAGCTCGTCGCCGCGGCGGCCTCGGGCGGCCTGCTCGTGCTGGGCCGCGAGACGCGCCACGGGGCCGAGCGCCTGGTCGCGCGGGCGACGACCGCCGAGGTCACCGCACGGGCCGGGGTCCCCGTGGCGGTCGTGCCCGCACGGTGGCAGGACGGCAGGCACAACCGCATCGTCGTCGGGATCAAGACCTTCACCAGCGCGGGCGAGCTGCTGACCCGCGCGCTGTCCGTGGCGTCCTGCCGGCACGCCGCCGTGCGGGTGGTGCACGCCGTCGAGGTCCCGGACCTGGCCACCGACCTGGGCCTCGCGGACTCCTACGCCGGCGAGTCGGTCACGGCAGCCACCCGGCTGCTGGAGACCGTGGTGCACGACTGGGCCGTCGTCTACCCGGGGGTGGCCGTGGAGACGTCGGTCGTGCTGGGCCGCCCGGACGAGGTGCTCGTCGAGGCGGCGGCCGACGCCGACGTGCTGATGGTCGCGCGACACCACCGCGGGCTGGGGCGCACCGCCCGGCTCGGGCGGACGCCGCGGGCGATCCTCAACGTGTGCGACACCCCGGTCGAGGTGGTCCCGCTGCGCTGGAAGACCTCGGGCGTGCCGATCGTGCTGGAGAGCGACGGGGAGATCCTGAAGACCTGACGGCGTCCGGCGCGCTGGGTGCGGCCAAACCTGCGAAGGTGGGAGAGGCCCAGGACCCGGCGCGGAGGACGGTCAGCGATGGACGACTACCTGTGGGTGCTCAAGGACGACGAGCTCGCGCTGGTGCGCGAGCTCGAACCGAAGCGGCTCAAGGCACTCGACGAGGACGAGCTGCTCGACCTGCACCGGCGGGTGCGCCGGGCACGGAACAAGCACGTCAAGAACTACCGGCGCAAGGCGGCGCAGAACGTCAAGGAGCTCGGCGGCAGGGGCAAGGCAGGGCCCAAGGGCGGCAAGCCCCGCTGGCGGGCGGCCGCGTTCGAGGAGGCGCTCTCGATCGTCAGCGGGCGGCTGGCGCACGTCGCGCACGTGCAGGCCGAGGCCCTCAAGGAGGAGCGGCTGGCCCAGGCCCGTGCGGGCAGGTCGTCCGGCCCGAGGACGGCCGACCACCCGAAGCCGGACAAGGTCGGGCCCGGCCGGGCCCGGAGCCACCAGAAGACCACCGGCGGCAAGAAGCGCGACGCGTCGAGCCGGGCGCAGGGCGCGCGGCGTCAGGGCAAGCGCGACAGCAAGTGACCACGGACGAGGGCCGGCACCGCGGGTGCCGGCCCTCGCCCCTGGGTCAGGTCCTCACGACAGCTGGTCCCCGACCAGCGCCAGGCACTGGATGGCCGCCAGGCCGTACTGGGCGCTGGCGTTCGTCGAGAAGCGGCCCTCGTCCACCGCGTTGAGCACGCGCGGCGGTTCCACGCGGACCGTCTCGAAGGGGTGGTCGGCCGGGTATCCGGCGTGCCCGGTGCGGAACTCGGTCCAGGCCCGGCGCGCCAGGGTGGTGTCGTCCAGGCGCGACGCCGCGTAGGCGGTGGCCCGCGAGTAGGACTGCCGCAGGTTGAGGCTGCCCCACGACGCCCCGGTGGCCGCCACCTGCTCCGCGGCCGTGCCGTTGTACAGCCGGCAGAACTCGACCCACGCCGCCTCCACCTCCGGCTCGTCCACCAGGTCGATCAGCTCGGTCATCACCTCGATCAGCCCGAACACGCTGCTCAGGCTGCCGATCGACACCGACGGCTCGGCCGGGCCGGTGAACGTGCCGTCGGCCAGGGCGTAGCGCACCGACCCCTGCACCCAGTGGTTGGGCAGCGCCGCGATGGACCGCGCGCCGTTGAGCAGCTTGGTCCGCGCGATCGGGTCGCCGTTCCGCTCCCACTCGGTGAGCCACGCACCCGCCAGGGCGCCCCAGTCGGTGGTCTGCCCCACGCCCAGCGCCGAGGGGTCCGGGTCGAACGGGCCGCCGCCGTTGATCTTGCGGCCCGGGTCCAGCACCAGGAACGTCCGGTCGGAGTCCACGAGCTCGTGGAGGGTGTCGCCCACCCGCTCGTCGGCCGTCAGGAAGTAGTGGAACCGCCGGTAGTTCGCGTTGCTGATGCGCACCTGCTTGGCGCTGTCACCCCAGTGCATGACACCGTGCCGCGTGCCCAGCCCCTTCCACGTGCCCAGGTGGTACTGGTCCACCTCGCCCGTGTGCCGGGTCATCGCCTCGGCGAGCCGGAACGCCGTCGCGTCACCCGTGCGCAGGTAGTGGTACCAGAGCCACAGGTCCGTGGACAGCTCCGAGTTGTCCCACGCGTACCCGCCGACGTCGTAGCGCCACTGGTGCCGGTCGCCGTCGTACTCGTGCATCACGTCGCCGTGGTCCCAGAACCCGTACCAGGACCGCTGGTCCACCTGGTCCACGTAGTACGCGTGCATCCGGTCCAGGTTGTCCTCGATCGCCGCCCGCGCCGGGGTCGACCGGTCCGCCGGCGCCCACGAGCCGAACACCCCGGCCGAGTGCACGTGCCCCGGCCCGGCCACCAGCAGCGGCGGCGTGGCGTTCGCCGTGGCGAGCTCGGCGAAGCGCTCGGCGGTCGGGGTCGCGGCCAGCGCCCAGAACATCAGCTCGGTGGTGCGGGCCACGCCGTAGGGCGTGCCGAACTCGGGCTCGTAGTCCTCGTAGGTGATCTCCAGGGCGTCGAGCTGCTCGGGGTAGGTGTCCTGGCCCAGGCCGTCGTGGTAGAAGCGCAGGTCCATGGCCTCGGCCCGCGGCGACCACAGCCAGACCGTGGCCTCGGCCTCGTCGGTCGCGGCGCGCGTGACCTCCAGCTCGGTGGGGTGCAGCTGCCAGAAGTCGCGCATGCCGAAGGCCAGGCCGCCCGACGGCGTGCCGACGTACCCGAGCCCCGCGGCGCGGGTGCCGCCGTCGACCCGGATCCACGAGTGGCCCGGGCCGGTGCGCTTGCGGATCTCGAACCCGTGCGCCGTGAGCTGGGACAGGCTGTAGTCGCCCCACTGCGGGATCCAGTGCAGGCGGGAGGTGACGCGCTGGTCCCACGTGGCCGGGTCGGGCAGGGCGCGGCCCTCGACCTGGGCGGTGCGGACGGCGGCCCCGGGGTCCCGGCGCAGGCCGGTGACGCCGCGCACGGCCTCGGACAGCACGCCGCCGTCGGCCCCCGCGAACCGCACGTGGCGGTCGTACGCCTCGCCGCGCATCGGCACCGAGAACGTCACGCCGATGCCGGTGATGAAGTCGCGGTTCTCGTCGCCGTCGAACACGAAGGTGTGCACCACGCGGACGCCGTCCGACCCCGCGTACAGGTAGAACCGCAGCACGAACGGGAGCCAGGAACGGTGGCCCTTGCGGTGCTTTCCCTCGACCTTGACGACGGCGCGCACGGGCCCGGACTGCTCGACGGTCACGCGGTCCACGGCGCCGGTGAACGACTCGTGCCGCACGCTGCCGCCCCGGTCGGTGTCGGGAGCGTCCTGCCGCGAGACGACGAGCCGGCCGTTCCGGGCCACCTCCTGCCCGCCGCGGCGGATCGCGCGGACCACCTGGTTGCCGTTGCGGGCGAAGACCACCTGCACCGTGCCGGTGTCGACGGTGATCTCGCCCGGCGTCTCCCGGACCGTCACCCGGTCGGCGGGCGCGCTCGGCCGGCCGGCGGCCAGGCGGTACGACTCGGCCCGCGGCGCGTCCGCGCTGACGGCGTGCGCGGTCCACTTCACGCTGCCGTCCGGCCACCAGCCCGTGGGCCAGGTCTGGACCGGCACCGGCTCGCCGCTCGCCGTCGTGAGCGCGAGCTGCTGGTCGGGGGCGAACGCGCCCCGCGGCCAGGGCACGCCCCAGGTGGCGCCCGCAGCCAGGGCGGCGGGGGAGCCGCCCTCCAGCCAGTGCAGGTCGACCGGGTCGTGCCCGGCCGGGACCAGCGTGGGGACGCCCTGGGCCGCGTGCGCCGTGGCGAGGCGTGGCCCGAGGGCCACCCCCGCGCCCGCGGCCAGCGCCGAGGTCAGGACGGTACGCCGACTGATGTGAACCACGATGTTCAGCTCCTTCGCGCGAAGTGAGGTCGCCCGTCGTCGGGCGTCGGACATCCTGGGTCCGCGGCCCGTGGGCCGCGGACGAACGGACAAATGCGGTCAGTCGCTCAAGGGTTCAGGCCGTCGTGGCGAGCTGGTCGGGCAGCACCTCGTGCCGCAGGTCCTGGCCGGCGGCGAGCCGTTCCACCTCGGCGACGGCGGACGCGCCGAGCCGCCGCAGCTCGTTGCCCAGCGAGCCCGCCACGTGCGGGGTGAGCAGCGCGCCGGGCGCCTCGAACAGGGGATGGTCGCGGGGCAGCGGCTCCGGGTCGGTCACGTCGAGGACGGCGCGGAGCCGGCCCGCCACGACCTCGCGCGTCAGCGCCTCGGTGTCCACGAGCTGCCCGCGCGCGGTGTTGACCAGCGTCGTCGCGTCGCGCATCCGGGCCAGCTCCCGCGCGCCGAGCATCCGGTAGGTCTCCGGGAGGGCGGGCGCGTGCACCGTCACGACGTCGGACCGGGTCAGCAGCTCGTCCAGGCGCACCGCCGTGCTGCCCAGGGCGCGCGCGGCCGCGGCGTCCACCCACGGGTCGTGCAGCAGCGCGTCCACGTCGAACGGCGCCAGCAGACCCAGCACCTGGCGCCCGATCCGGGAGGCGCCGATCACGCCGACCGTCAGCCCGTTGTTCCCCAGCGGCGCCGGCGGTGACCAGCCCCGCAGCGTGCGGTCCCGGCCGTAGGCCGCGGCCGACTCCAGCACTCGCTTGCCCGCCAGCAGCACCATCGCGAGCGTGTACTCCGCGACCGGCCGCGCGTTCGCCTCGGCCGCCGTCGAGACGCGGATGCCGCGCTCCCAGAGTGCGGGCGTGACGAACGACTTGACCGTGCCCGCCGTGTGCACCACGGCCCGCAGCCGCGGCGCGCGCCGCAGGAACGCCTGGTCCAGGTACGGCGCGCCCCAGCCGGTGACGAGGATGTCGGCGGTGGCCAGGTCGGTGTGGGTCGGGTCGTCCTCGGTCGCCCCCGGCGTCAGCACCCCGTCGGCGACGTCGGCTGCCGCCCGCAGGCGGGCGAGCGCGGCGTCGTCGAACAGGTCGGGCAGCAGGGCGGGGTCGCGGAGCGCGAACAGCACGCGGGGTCGGGTCACGCTGCGTCTCCGTCCGTCGCGTGGTCCACCGGTCCGGTGGGGACGACGTCGACCACGCCGTCCCGCCAGCGCACCTCGATCACGCCGCGGCCGGGCACCGGCACCACGGCCTCGACGGCGTCCAGGTCGGCCGCCGAGTCTCCGGTCAGCACCACGAGCGCGGCGACCACGTCGCCGGGCCCCGCCGGGACGCCGCCGCTCAGCGACGGGACCGCCGAGGCCGGCCCGAACGGGTCGGCGCCCGTCCGCCGCTGCACGCCCGCCCGGGGCAGGCCGCGCAGCCCCCGCAGGGCCGACGTGGTGCCGTCGGCCCGGGTGACTCGCACGGTGCCGCCCGCGCTGTCAGCGCTGTCTACGCCGTCGGCGGCGTCCGCGGCCAGCTCCTGCTCGGACCCCGCGGCGAGCGCCCACCCGCCCAGCCAGAACGTCCACGGCCCGGGGTCGGCGGGCCAGGCGACGTCGGCGTCCAGGTCCGCGCCCGGCGGCGGAGCAACCGGCCCGGCGGCGGCCGCCCCGGAAGCGGCCAACGGCGTCCACCACGCCAGGCGCACCTCCAGCGGGCCGCGCACCACGCTCGCGACGGTGACCACCGGCCCGCGGCGCGCCGCCGCCCAGCCCGCGTGGTCGCCGTCCGGGCCGGCGCCCGGCACGTCCAGCCAGTGCACCCGCGACCGGGAGACGGCGACCCGGTCGCCCAGGTGCACGCGCTCGATGCCGTCGCGGTGCGACGGTCGGCCCGCGCCGTCGAGCAGCGCCACGTGCGAGTCGGACGGTGCGGCGACGTCCGCGGGCCCGAGCTGCGGCGAGACGACGTTCGCGTAGCCGACCCGCCGGTAGAACGGGTCGTCGGCATGCGCCTGCGCGGAGGGCTCCAGCAGCCGGTCCGAGCCGTGGTTGAGCACCCGCACGATCCCGTCCGACGGCGTCCCCGCCACCAGCCACCCCGGCTCGCGCAGCGGCACCACGTGCTCCTGACGCCACGGCTCGGGCATGTCGTCCGGCGCCGTCCACACCGGATGGTCCGGCGGCAGGAGCAGGCCCGCGAAACCCTTGCTCGCCCAGTACGGCGACGCCCCGCCGGAGTAGAGCTGCCGCAGCCGGTCGAACCGGCCGTGCCACCCGATCGGCAGCAGGCCGCGCTCGTCCACCGCGCCGTGCGCGAAGAAGTGCTCCGCCACCGCCGACGTCAGCGCGCCCGTCGCACCCGGCGACAGCGGCGTCGCGCCCGCCAGCGCCCCCGCCCAGAACGGGGCCAGCACCGCGAACCGGTAGGTGACCGACCGGCCCTGGAGCACCGGCGCCCCGTTCGGCCCGACCAGGTGCTGCGCCTGCTCCAGGTAGGACCGCAGCCGCTCGGCGTGCCGCCCGGCCAACGGCCGGCCTTCGATCCGGGCGTGCAGCACCGGGTACAGGTGCCACGCCCATCCGGCGTACCAGTCGAACGTCTGGAGCCGCCCGTCGCGGCCCCGCCCGTCCGAGTACCAGCCGTCGCCCACGTACAGGCCCTCGGCCAGCTCCTCGTTGCGGTCCAGGTCGGCCTGGTCCCACGGCCCGCCCACGGACGCCAGGAACGCCTCGATCACGTTCTGGAACCAGACCCAGTTGTTGCGGTACCCGCTGGTGCCGACCACCCCGGCGAGCCACGCGAGCACGCGCTCGCGGACGTCGTGGTCCAGCCGGTCCCACAGCCAAGGCCGTGTCTCGGCCAGCCCCACCGCGACCGACGCCGCCTCCACGACGGCCTGCCGGCGCTCGTCGATGCGCGGCCAGCGCTCCGGGCTCGCGGGGTCGGTGCCGTTCCGCAGCCCCTCGGCGTACCGCTGCAGCAGGCCGTCGGGGTCGTCGCCGTCCTGCCCGCGCACCCGGAAGGCCGCCAGGAGGAACGTCCGGGCGAAGCCCTCCAGCCCGTCGCTCCAGGCACCGGAGGCACTGACCGGGCCGGGCAGCGGCAGCAGGGCACGGCCGGGGGAGGCATACGGCTCGGTGGCTCGCAGCAGGTCGTCGGCGGTCGCCAGCCAGCGGTCGCGGCTCCAGCGCGGGGTGGTCTCGGGCGCGGGTTCGGGCAGGGGTGCGGTCGTCACGCGCGCATCGTCGCCGCCGCGCGGCCCGGAACTGTCCGACCGGACAATTCCGGTCATCGGCTGGCTACAGTGTCCTCCGGCGTCGACGGGGACGCCGCCGCGCACGAGGAGAGAGACATGCACCTGCCGAGGAGCCGGCACGAGTACCTGCTGCGCGAGGTCGAGCTGCGGGGGAGCGTGCGCTCGGCCGAGGTCGCGGCCCGGCTGGGCGTCTCCGAGGTGACCATCCGCCGCGACATCCGCGAGCTGGAGCAGGCGGGCAAGCTCGGGCGCGTGCACGGCGGGGCCATCGCGCTGCGCTCCGACCGGGGCCCGCAGGCCGCGCAGGCCCTGGTGGGCGTGGTGGTGCCGAGCGCCGTGGCGCACTTCCTGGACACCGTGCGCGGCATGGAGGCGCTGGCGCCGTCGCTGCGCGTGCGGCTCGTGCTCGGCGTCTCGCACTACCGGTCCGAGCTCGAGGTGCAGCAGGTCGAGCGGCTCCTCGCGCTGGGTGCGACGGGGCTGGTGCTGGCCCCCACCACGCGGGACCGCAGCCCGGAGGACCTCGCGGCGTGGCTCGGCTCCATCCCCGTGCCGCTGGTGCTCGTCGAGCGCCGCATCGACGCGCTGACGAGCCTCAGCGAGCTCGACGTGGCCCGCACCGACCACGCGCACGGCGCCGTGCTCGCCGTCGAGCACCTGGCCCGGCTGGGGCACCGCCGGGTGGGGCTCGGCGTCTACGACCGGACCCCCACCGCGCCCCGCGTGCGGGAGGGCCACGCCATGGCCGTGGCCCGGCTGGGCCTCGAACCGGGTCCGGACGTCGCGCTGTCCAAGGGCGACGAGGACCCGGCGCGGCTGCGGCGTGAGCTCGCCGACCTGCTGGACCGGTGCCTCGCCACGGGCACCCGCGCCGTGCTCGTGCACACCGACGACCACGCCGCACGCCTCGTGGAGACCGCGCTCGACCGGGGCCTGCGCGTGCCCGACGATCTCGCCGTGGTGGCCTACGACGACGAGAACGCCGAGCTCGCCGCCGTTCCCCTGACCACCGTGACCACACCGCGCCGCGAGCTCGGGCGCGAGGCGCTCCAGCTCCTGGTCGACCGGATCGCCCACGCCAGGGGCGAGCGCGACGCGGACGGACGCCACGGCGACGAGCACCGGCCGCCGCGGCACATCGAGCTGCTGCCCTGGCTCACCGTGCGCGCCTCCTGCGGGGCGGTGCCCCGGCCGTGACCGCTTTTGTCCGTTCGCGCGGCGGGCTGCGCGCGGGCCTGCACGCTGTGCGCGGGTCAGGGCGTATCCGTCCTGCGACGAACACGAGCAAGGAGGCTCACATGTATCTGCACGCGAGGAGCGACCGCGGCATCGCCCGCGGTCGCGGCCGCCGGAGGATGTTCCGCGCCGGGGTGGCCGTGGCGGCCGTGCTGGCCGTGGCCGCGTGCTCGTCCGGCGGCTCGGGCTCGGGCGGCTCGGGCGAGGACGTGTCGCTGACGTTCTCCTGGTGGGGCGACGCCAGCCGCGCCGAGCGGTACGAGCAGGCGCTGGAGATCTTCGAGGAGGACAACCCGGGGATCACCGTCCAGACCAACTACGCGGGCTTCGCCGACTACTGGACCGCCCGCAACACCGAGGCCGCGAGCCGCACCCTGCCCGACGTGCTCCAGATGGACCTCGCCTACCTCACCGAGTACACCGAGTTCGGGCACGTGATCCCGCTCGACGAGTACTTCGGCGACACGATCGACGTCGACACCATCGCCGAGCCACTGCTGGCCTCGGGGCAGATGGACGGCCAGACCTACGGCCTGGCCAGCAGCGCCAGCACGCTCGGCACCTTCGTCAACACCGACCTGCTCGACGAGCTCGGCGTCGACGTGCCCGAGAAGGGTCTGACCTGGGACGAGTACGACGCCCTGCTGGCCGAGATCTCCGCCGCCGGGGCCGAGCGCGACCCCGCCGTCCACGGCTCCGTCGACTACACCCAGTTCTTCTGGCTGTTCCAGATCTGGCTGCAGCAGAACGGCAGGTCGCTGTTCGACGGCGACCAGCTCGGCTTCACGCAGGACGACCTGGCCACCTGGTGGGGCAAGAGCGCCGCGATCCACGAGCAGGACGGGTTCCTGCCGACCAAGCGCCAGGAGCAGCTCTCCGGCGCGGACGCGATCGGCGTCGGCGAGACCGCCGCCGAGATCAGCTGGGACAACTTCCTGGTCCGGTTCAGCGAGGGGCAGGCGGAGCCGAACCTGACGCTGCTGCCCGTGCCGGCCGACGACTTCGAGAACAACAGCGGCATGTTCCTCAAGCCCGGCCTGCAGCTCTCGGTCGCGGCCAACAGCGAGCACCCCGACGAGGCCGCGAAGCTGGTCGACTTCCTGGTCAACGACCCCCGTGTCGGCGAGATCTTCGGCATGTCCCGCGGCGTGCCCGCGTCGAGCGCCACGCTGGAGGGCGTCGAGCTCGACGAGCTCGACCAGCAGATCCTCGACTACGAGGGCGCGCTCGAACCCCACCTCGTGGGCTCGGCGCCGCCGCCCGTGGCCGGCCTCAGCAACCTGGAGGCCAGCTTCACGACCATCGCCCTGGAGGTCGCCTATGGCACGCTGACCCCGGACGAGGCGGCCGACCGGTGGTTCGCCGAGGCGGAGACCTCGCTCGCCGGGTAGGCCCGACGACGCCCGCGGGGCCGCGCCGGTCAGCTTCGGTGCGGCCCCGCGGGCGCGTTGTTACGGTGTCGGACATGTTCTCGGACTGGAGTCGCCGGCGTGCTGACCAGCGGGTACGGCCAGGAGACGGCAGCCCGCTCCAGCGGTTCAGGTGGTGGCAGCCGCTCTCGCGCTCGCTGTACCACCTGGAGCTGACCACCGCGGACGGCCGCCCCGAGACCTGGTCCGTGGACATCCGGCACGGCGGCGACGACAACGGCACGGTCCGCGCGAAGCTCTACCTCGACGGCCGGCTGCACGCCGTCTCGAAGCTCCCGGCCCGCTTCCCGGTCACCGGCGGGGTCATCGAGGTGGTCACCAGCGGCTTCGGCCTCCGCCGCTGCCACTACGTGTCCGACGACGGCACCGAGCGCCAGCTCGCCCCGGACACCGCCTCGGCCGAGGGCCGCCGCGCCTGGCTGGAGCACGCGCACCCGGTCGCGGGCCGGTCCGTCGGGCTGGTCAGCATCGTCGTCCTGGTGATCGGGCTGGTGCTCGGAGTCCCGCAGATCATCGAGGAGATCTCCCAGTTCCCGCCGGTCGCCGAGCGGATCGGCAGCACCTTCACGTCGCCGGTCCAGCTGCCCGGGTGGCTGAACCTCTCGATCCTGGTGGCCACCCTGCTGGCCAGCACCGAGCGCACCCTGCGCCTGCGCTACAACTGGCTGCTCGACGGCGGCCTGTTCGACGGCGACGGCTGAGCGCCGCCCCTGGACGCCGCCGCCGGACTCGCCGGTCCGGCCTTCTGAGCGCACAGTGGAGAGGAGCGCACGGGAGGCGTCATGACCTACGAGATCGGCTACCTGGTGGGCAGCCTGGCCAAGGGATCCATCAACCGCACGCTGTCGAAGGCGCTGATCGCCTCGGCGCCGGACGACCTCACGTTCACCGAGGTCCCCATCGGCAACCTGCCGCTGTACAGCTGGGACTTCGACGCCGACTTCCCGGCGGAGGGGCGGGCGTTCAAGGCCGCGATCGAGGCCTCGGACGGGCTGCTGTTCGTCTCGCCGGAGTACAACCGCTCGATCCCGGGCGCGCTGAAGAACGCCATCGACTGGGGCTCGCGGCCCTGGGGCCAGAACTCCTTCGCCCGCAAGCCGACCGGCATCATCGGCGCCTCGCCGGGCGGGATCGGCACGGCCGTGATGCAGTCGTCGATGCGCAGCGTGCTGAGCTTCCTCGACGCGCCGCAGCTCAACGCGCCCGAGGCGTACATCACCTTCGACGCCGCCGACTTCGGCCCGGACGGCACCGTGGTCAACGAGACCACGGCGACGTTCCTGCGGCACTACATGTCGGAGTACTGCGGGTTCGTCCAGCGGGTGCTGGCCGCCAACGCGCCGGGGCACATCGGCGACGAGGACCCGGCCTCGACCAAGTAGCGCTACGCGGACCGGTCGAGCATGGCGGGCTCGATACGGTGGCGCAGCTCCGCGCCGCCCAGGTACCGCTCCAGCTCGGCGACCACGAGCGCGCCCAGGCTCTCACGGTCGGCCCCGGTCGCGCCCGCGATGTGCGGGGACAGCTCGACGTTCGGCAGCCCCCACAGGGCGGAGCCGGGCCGGATCGGTTCGTGCCGGGTGACGTCGAGCAGCGCCGTCAGGTCGGTGCGGTGCGTGAGCACGTCGATGAGGGCGTCCTCGTCGACCACCGCGCCACGGGCCGTGTTGACCAGCACCGCGCCGTGGGGGAGCGAGCGCAGCAGGGCCTCGGTGACCAGCCCCCGGGTCGAGGGCAGCAGCGGCGCGTGCACGCTGACCACCCGCGACTCCCGGAACAGCCGCTCCAGCCCGGCGGGCTCGGCGCCGAGGGCGCGCACCCGGCCGTCGTCGACCCCCGGGTCGTGGACCAGCACCCGCACCGGGTGTGCACGCAGCCGTTCGGCCACGCGCCGGCCGATCTCGCCGAGCGCGACCAGGCCCACCGTGCTGTCGCTGCTGCCGTGGGCGAGGCTGCTGGTGGTGGCCAGGCCCTGGGTCCGGTACTCGCGCTGTGCGTGCCAGAACCCGCGCCCCGCCAGCAGGATCTGGGCCACCGCGAACTCGGCCACGGCCTCGGCGTTCGCCGCGGCGGCGTTGACCACCGCGATACCCCGCTCGAAGACGGCGTCGTGCACGAAGCCCTTGACCGTCCCGGCGGCGTGGAACACCGCGCGCAGCCGGGGCGCGCGCCCGAGCGCGGCGGCGTCGAGCACCGGGGCGCCCCAGCCGGTCAGCAGGATCTCGGTCTCGGCGGCCGCGAGCGGGTCCCCGCGGAACTCGTCGGCGGTGAGGAACGGGCGCCGCAGGTCGGCGACGGCGTCGATCCGGGCCACCAGCGCCGGCGTGTAGACGGCGTCCCGCGCGGCCTCCTCCATGACGAGGGTCGCGCGCGGGCGGTGCCCGGTCATGCCGCGCCCTCCTGACCGGTCCCGAACACCTTGTCGAGGAACGCGAGCTGCCGGCGCGTGTGGTGCGACTGCCCGCCCTCGTGCCCGTTGAACGGGTACACCTCGATCGACTTCTCGGTCCCCGCGTAGGCGTTGAAGGCCGCGTACACGGTCGACGGCGGGCAGACGACGTCGCCGAGCGCCACCGAGAACAACGCCGGGGCGTGCGCCCGGCGCGCGAAGTTCACGCCGTCGAAGTAGTCGAGCGTGCGGAACACGTCCTCCTCGGCCCCGCGCCGCATCTGCAGGTAGCGCACCAGCTCGCTGTACGGCGCGGCGTCGGTGATCCGGACCGCCCGGCGCACGTGGCTGAGGAACGGCACGTCGACCGTCGCGCCGAGGAGCCCGGGGACGAGCCCCGCGGCGGCCAGCGCGATCGCCCCGCCCTGGCTCCCGCCGGAGACGAGCACCCGGTCGGGGTCGACGGCGGGGTGGGCGCGGACGGCGTCGACGGCGAGCGCGGCGTCGGTGAACAGGCGCCGGTAGTAGTACTCGCGCGGGTCGTCGATGCCGGCCGTCACGCGTCCGGCGATCTGGGCGGCTCCGCCGGACGGGTCGGCCGTCCAGCCCGGCGCGGCCCCGGTGCCCTGCCCGCGGCTGTCCATGACGAACAGGGCGTACCCGGCGCTCGGCAGCAGCGTCCACTGCTCGGCGAAACCGCGCCCGGAGTTGTAGCCCATGTACTGCACCACGCAGCCGCGCGGCGCCTCGTGCCGCGGCGTGAGCAGCCAGGCCCGCACGGGCTGGCCCGCGAAGCCGGGGAAGGTCACGTCCTCGACCCGGACGTCGCGCAGCAGGGTGTCCGCGGGCTCGAACCGGGCGGGACCGGGCGCGGCCGCCCGCGACCGGGTGAGCGTCTCGGCCCAGAAGGCGTCGAAGTCCGCGGGCTGGGGCACGTCGGGGTGGTAGGTCTCGAGCTGTTCGGTGGGCATGTCGAACTGGGCCATGGTTTCCAATCGGTCACTTGACGGCGCCGGCGGTGAAGCCGTTGTAGACGTAGCGCTGCATGAACAGGAAGAGGATCAGGATCGGGACGATCGTCAGGAGCACCCCGGCGCTGATCACCTCCCACTGGGCGCCGTACTGGCCCTTGAAGGCGAACAGGGTGGTCGAGATGGGCCGCTGGCTGGTGTCGCTGAGGTACAGGAACGGCAGGTAGAACTCGTTGTACATCGCGATGCCGCGGATGATCACGACGGTCGCGATGGCCGGCTTGAGGTTGGGCAGCACGATGCGGAAGAAGATGCGCACCTGGCCGGCGCCGTCGATCCGCGCCGCCTCGTCGAGCGAGGTGGGCAGTGCCCGCATGAACTGCAGGAAGATGTAGATCGAGATGATCCCGGTGCCGGTGTACAGCGCGATCAGCGCCCACTGGGTGTTGTAGATGCCCAGGTTCTTGATGAGCTGGAACGTGGCCACCTGGGTGGTCACCTCCGGCACCAGGGCGGCCAGCAGGAACAGCCCCAGCACCAGCCGGCGTCCGGCGAACCGGAACCGGTCGATCGCGTAGGCGGCGAACGCCGAGCTGAGCACGGCGCCCACGAGCGACACCCCGAGGATGACCACGGTGTTGACGAACGCGAGCGCCATGCCGCCGTCGACGAAGGCGACCACGAAGTTGTCGAGGTTGAGCCAGTTCCGCGGCGGGTCCAGGGGGCTCGTGGAGACGTACTCCTGGTAGTCCTTGAACGCACCGAACAGGACGAGGAGCAGCGGCACCAGGGCGAACAGCGCCGCGACCACGAGCGAGGCGTACTTGAGCGTGGCCGTCACGGTCGTTCTCATGAGATCTCCACCTCGCGGTCGGGGACCACCCTGCGCTGGATCCAGGTCAGGATCAGCACGATGACGAGCATGATCACGGCCATCGCCGAGGCGAGGCCGACCATGTTGCGCTCGAAGGCGGTCCAGATGGTGCGGATGACGAACGTCTCGGACCCGTTGCCGCCCGCGGTCATCACGTACGGCACCTCGAACATCGCCAGGGCGCCGGAGATCGCCAGCACGAACTGGAGGCCCACGATGGGCCGGATGGACGGCAGGATGATGTGCCGCACCTCCTGCCAGCGGTTGGCGCCGTCGAGCTGCGCGGCCTCCAGCGTCTGGGGCGGGATCGACTGGATCGCCCCGAGGAACATGACGAAGTTGAGGCCCAGGTACCGCCAGACGGCGACGCTCGCCAGCGTGATGTTCACGAGCGCGGGGTCCCCGGTCCACTGCCGGATGAACGACTCGAGGCCGAGCAGGGTGAGCAGGCTGTCCAGGCCGCCGTCGGGCTTGAGGAAGTTGAGGAAGATCATCCCGATCGCCACGCCGTTGATCAGGTACGGGAAGAACAGGATGCCCTTCCACATGTTCTTCAGCCGGGTGCGGAACGACAGGATGACGGCGAAGTACAGGGCGAGCGCCATCTGTACCAGCGAGGCGGCGAAGTAGTAGAGGGAGACCAGGAAGACCTGGAGGTTGTCGGGCTCGGTCAGCGTGGTGACGTAGTTGTCCAGCCCGACGAACTGCCGGTCCTTGTCGAGCCCGTCCCAGTCCGTGACGGAGTAGGCGAACATGTTGACGACCGGCCAGTACGTGAAGACCAGCAGGAGGACGACGGGGACCAGCAGGAACGCGTACGGCGTCGCCCGCCTGCGCCAGTCCGTCCGCCGGGGGCCGCGCGATCCGGTTCGCGCGGCCCCCGGCCGGGACCGGCCCGTGTCCGTCGCCTGCTCGGGGGTCACAGTGGTGCTCATGGGTGTCCGCGATCGCGTCAGCCGACGCTCGCGACGCCCTTCGCCCAGGCCTCGTTGAGCTCGGCGAACGCCTGCTCCTTGGTCTTCGACCCGGTGCGGGCCGCGTCGATGAGCTCCTGCCGGTAGCGCCCGTCGGTCGTGATGATGCCCGAGGTGGTGCTGACCTCGTCGAAGCGGGACTCCTCGCCGGCCGGCGGCAGCGCCGGCTCGAAGATCTGCACGTCCGCGAGGAAGTCGGCGAGGATCTCCGGCTCGGGACCGTCCTTGCGCGGGGACAGGCCGCCCATGTCGGCCGAGTACGACGACTCGTCCGCGAGGAAGTCGAGCCAGGCGCGCGCCGTCACCTTGTTCTCGGAGTGCACGTTGATGCCGAGCGAGATGTCCGGCCCGGTGGTGGTCCAGAACTCGCCGTCGTGCTGGATCGGGAACGGCATGTAGCCGAGCACCGACGGGTCCAGGCCCGCCTTCTCGATGTCGCCGCCGGCCCGCGTGATCGCCCACGACGCCACGGGCATGGTGGCGATCTCGCCGGAGCCGATCTTGATCTTCGTCTCGTCGTACGTCGCCGTGGTGGGGTCGGCCTCGATCAGGTCGTCCGCCGCGAGGTCGTACAGCAGGCCGTCGATGATCTCGTAGTCGTTGCCCGAGCCCCACGGGTCGTCCTGGGTGCTCATGTCGTGGGCGATGTCCGGGTTCAGCGACACCAGGCCGCGGTAACCCTCCCACTGGCTGAGCATCCAGCCGTCCTTGTAGTTGGTCACCAGCGGCGTGACATCCGGTGCCTCCTCCTTGATGGTCCGCAGGTCCGCGAGGAACTCGTCGGTCGTGGTGGGCCAGTCGTCGATCCCGGCGTCGGCCCAGACCTGCTTGTTGTAGAGGAAGCCCCAGGCGTTGCCGAGATCGGGGATGGCGTAGGTGGTGCCCTCGTAGGTCTTGGTCAGCCAGCGGTACTCCTGCGACAGCTCGTCGTAGTCGCCGAGCGGCTCGAAGAAGTCGGGGAGCTGGTCGGGGGAGACGCCCTGGACGTTCAGCACGTCCCCGTAGTCCTCGGTGGACATGCGGGTCTTGATCTCGGCGCCGTAGTCGGTCAGCCGCTCGATCCGCACCTCGTCGACCTCGGGGTACTTCTCCTGGAACGCCTGGACGTACGGCTCGAAGCGCGCGGGGTCGAGATGCGTGAGGTGGGTGATGGTGCCGTGCGGCACGTCGGCGTTCTCCTCCGTCTCCGCGCCGCCGGTCTGGCCCGCACACGCGGCCAGCAGGGTCGTGGCGACCGCCAGCGCGGCGACGGGGGCCGTCCGGCGGCGGAGGGGGGCCGCGGAAGTTCGTGGTGAGGACACAACCTTCTCCTTTGATGGTCGTCCGACGCCGGGAGCACGCCGGTGCGAACGGAAGTTATAGCGGTTTACCTTTGAGTGTCAACAGCCCGCTGCGAACCCGCACGTGCGGGGCTCGTGACATGGAGATCCAGCCGAATCGCCGGAGGTAGACCGTTTGCAGCGGGCGTGGGCTACGATCGGGAACGTGACCACCGACCAGCCGGAGTCGACGACGTCCGTGGCCCGCGCCAGCATCCGCGACGTCGCGGAGCGGGCCGGGGTGTCCGTCTCGACCGTCTCGCGCATCCTCAACGGCAACTATCCGCCCGCGCCCAAGACCCGCGGCAAGGTGATGCGCGCCGTCCAGGAGCTGAACTACTCGCCCAACCCGCACGCGCGCGCCCTGACCGGCACCGAGAGCAACACCGTCGGGATCGTGGTGCGGCAGCTCGACGACGGGTTCCTGCTGGCCCTGGTGCAAGCCATCGCCACGGCCGTCGAGGACGCCGGCATGCTGTGCCTCATCGGGACCACCGGCAACGAGCCGGGCAAGGAGATCGAGGTGCTGCGCCAGATGCACGGCCAGCACGTGCGCGGCGTCATCGTGGTCGGTGCGGTGGAGGAGACTGAGGCGTACCGCACGGCGATGACCGGCTACATCGCCTCGCTGGACCGGTCCCGCACGCGCCTCGTGCTCTGCGCCCGCCCGCCCGTGGAGGGGGCGGAGTCGCACGCCGTGGTGCAGTACGACAACACCGGCGGGGCCTACGCGGCCACGAGCCACCTCGTCTCCCGCGGCCACCGCCGGATCCTCCTGCTCGGCGGCCCGCCGGCCAGCACCATCAGCAAGGAGCGGCGCACGGGCTACCGCAAGGCGCTGGCCGACCTCGGGGTGCCGCTCGACCCTGCGCTCGAGGTGGGTCCCGCGTGGGACCGCGCCACCGGCCGCGCGGTGCTGAGCCGGCTCGACCGGTCATCCTTCACCGCCGTGCTCGCGCACACCGACCAGGTCGCCGCGGGCGCCATGCAGTACCTGCGCGAGCAGGGGCTGCGCCTGCCGCGGGACATGTCGTTCGTCGGTTTCGACGACTCGCCCGTGGCCGCCGACCTCGACCTCACCTCGGTCCGCATCCCGTCGGCGGAGCTCGGCCGCACGGCCGTGCGGATGCTGCTCGCGCCGGACGCGCGGGAGGGCCGGGAGATGTTCGCGACGCACGTCGTCGTGCGCGGGAGCGTCGTGGCGCCGCGCGGCGCCTGAGGCTCCTCGGATCTCCTGACGGCCCGGGCTCCGGACGAGCCCGGGTTCTTGACGGCCAGGAGTGCAAGCGTTTTACTTCTTGCGCACCGCGTGGTGCTCCACACAGCCGAATTGCAGCATGAACGTCCACCCCCTCAACGTCGAAGGGCAACCTCGTGCACCTCTCCAGACCCCGTCGTACCAGGGCTCAGCTCGGGACCGGCGCGCTCGCCGTGGCCGCGCTCGTCCTGGGCCTGCTCGCTGCACCAGCCTCTGCAACCGTTGTACCCGGCGCGGGGGCCTCCGTCCCGGCCGCCGCCGAGACCGTCGCCGCGGCCCCGGCCATCGAGCCGCCGTCGAGCGTGGTCGCCCTGCTCCGCGACGGCCACCCGCGCCTGCTGGCCGACGAGACAGACTTCGACGCCGCCCGCCTGCGCGTCGAGCAGGACGAGCGCGTCGCCGGCTGGTTCGCCGCGATCCGTGCCACCGGCGACGCGATCCTGCCGACCTCGCCCGTCGCGCGCCCCGGCGGCTCGAACATCCTCAGCGCCGTGCGCGAGGTCAAGCGCCGCGTCCTCACGCTCGGCTTCCTGTGGCAGCTCACCGGCGAGGACAAGTACGCCGAGCGGGGGATCGAGGAGCTGCTCTCCGCCAGCGGCTACACCGACTGGAGCCCCGCGCACTTCCTCGACGTCGGCGAGATGACGGGCGCCGTCGCCGTCGGCTACGACTGGATGTACGACGCGATGGACGCGGCGCAGCGCGCGACGGTGCGCACCGCGATCGAGGACAAGGCGCTCGAGGTCGCGCTGCCGTACTACGACACGACCGGGTCGAACTTCTTCGTGGGGCAGACCCACAACTGGAACCTCATCACCAACAACGTCGCCCTGGGCGCGCTCGCCATCGGCGACGAGTCGCCGCAGCTCGCGGACGCCGTGCTGACCCGCAGCATCACATCGATCCAGTACGGCATCTCCGAGTACGCGCCGGACGGCGCCTACGCCGAGAGCCCCGCCTACTGGCAGTACGGCACGGACTACCTGGTGAGCTACCTCGCCGCGATGACGACGGCGACCGGCACGGACTTCGGCCTCTCGGGGCTGCCCGGCCTGTCCGGCACCGGCGACTTCGGCATCCACGTCACCGGCCCCGCCGGGCACACGTTCAACTACGGCGACGGCGGCACGGACATGTACGGCGGCGTCACCGGCGGCTGGCACTCGCCGTTCATGATGTGGCTCGCCGGCCGCTACGACGCCGGACACCTCGCCGCCTGGCAGGCCGAGCGCGCCGACCGGTCGCCGAGCCCGCTCGACATCCTCTGGTACGACCCCGCGACGGCGGGCGCCGCACCGCACCCGGAGGCCACGGACGCGACGTTCGGCAACACCGAGATCGCCACGGCCCGCAGCGCCTGGGACGACCCCTACGCCGTCTACGTCGCCACCAAGGGGCTGCGCGCCGGGTACGACCAGGTCAACGCGCACATGAACCTCGACGCCGGCGACCTCGTGGTCGAGGCGAACGGCATGCGCTGGTTCGAGGAGCTCGGCGCCGACACGTACCAGGACCAGTACTTCACCTGGAAGACCGACTCCGGCGGGCGCTGGGGCTACTTCGCCACCCGCGCCGAGGGGCAGAACACCATGGTGCTCGGCGACGGGCCCGTGCCGTCGGCGGCCCTCACCGCGGGGGCGCCCGTGACCCGGACGGGGTCGACCGCCCGCCGCTGGTACGCGGTGACCGACCTGACCGGCCTCTACGGCGGGCGGGTCGAGCGCGCCGAGCGCGGCGTCCTGCTGTTCGACGACCGCCGGCAGGTGCTGGTCCAGGACGAGGTCGAGTCCGCCGAGCCGATCGACTACCGGCAGTTCCTGCTCACCCGCGCCCAGGTCACGGTGGCCGACGGCGGTCGCAGCGCCCTGCTCGAACGCGGCGGCCAGCGCCTGTGGCTCCAGCTCCTGACCCCCGACGGCACGATCACCGCGGGCCGCGCCGCGCCCCTGCCCTGGGTGCAGGACCCGGGCGGCCAGAAGGCCATGACCGGCGTGACGAGCCTGATGATCTCGGTCCCCGACGTGACCGACACGTCCGTCGCGGTGCGCATGGTCCCGCTGGACTCCGGCCAGCAGCCGCCGTCCGACACGACGGCCGTGGGCCCGATCGCCGGCTGGGACGCCGGGGGAGCGGACGCCGAGTGGCTGACCGGCCTGAAGGTGGACGGCGCCGCGCTGCCCGGGTTCGACACCGGCCGGTTCCGCTACGACGTCACCACCGGCGCCGCGGCCACCCGGCCGCCCGCCGTCACCGCGACGGCCGCCCCCGGCGTGCAGGCCAAGGTCGAGCGGTCCGGCACGCTGCCCGGCGTCGTGCGCGTCACCACCAGGCGAGGGACCGTGGCCGGCCCCACCTACGTGATCCACGCGCACCAGCCGGGCGTGCTCGGCCGGTCCCTCCCGGTCGCGTCCGTCCGGGCCAGCGCCGACGACGGCAACGCGGCGTCGTCCGTCGTGGACGGCAGCCTCGGCACCCGGTGGAGCGCGGAGGGCGACGGCCAGCACGTCACGCTCGACCTCGGCGCCGCCCGGACCGTGGGCGCGGTCTCCGTCGCCTACTACAACGGGCACACCCGCACCTCGACCTTCGACGTGCTGACCTCCACCGACGGCGCGGCCTGGCAGACCGCGCTGACGGGCGAGACGACCAGCGGCACCACCGACGACCTGGAGGTGCACGGCTTCGCCGCCCGCACGGCGCGCTACGTGCGGCTCGTGGGGCACGGCAACTCGGCGAGCGCCTTCAACAGCATCACCGAGATCCGCGCCTACGCCTCGGGCGCCACCGCCCGGGCCGACCAGCCGGTACCGCAGGACCGGCTGAGCGGGCTGGAGCTCGCACCGGCTCCCGTCCCGGCGCTGTCGGTGGGGGAGGACCGGGCGTTGAGCCTGGCCGGGACCAGCACCGGCGGCGGCGCCGTCGACCTGGCGGGCGCCGAGGTGCTGTGGTTCTCCGCGAACCCGGGCGTGGCGTCGGTCGCCGCGGACGGCACCGTCACGGGCGTCTCCGGCGGCTCGGTGACGGTCGGCGCCGTCGTCCGCTCCGGCGTGGGCTGGAGCACCGTCCGCACCACGGTGACCGTGCAGGACCCGGGGCACATCGAACCCACCGCGGACGCCGTGGTGCGCAACGCCGCGCCGGACGGGGTGTTCGGCACAGGTAACCTGGAGGTCCGCAACAACCCGGACAACGCGAGCGGGTTCGAGCGCGTCTCGTACCTCACGTTCCCGCTGGACGCCGTGGGCGACCGGGCCGCGACCGCCGCGACGCTGCACGTGTACGGCCGGCTGAGCAGCGCGGGGGCGGCCACCGCCGTGGGCGTGCACCAGGTCGCGAACCCGACCTGGACCGAGGCCGCGCTGACGTGGAGCACCATGCCGGAGCGCGCGCCGAGCCTCGGCACGGTCACGGTCCAGGACGCCACCCCGCGCTGGTACGAGATCGACGTGACGGACGCCGTCCGCGCCGCGCAGGACGACGGCACGCCCGCCGGCTTCGCGCTGACGGGCGCGGTGGCGAACTACGGTCCGCTCGTGCTCGTGACGTCGCGCGAGGGGGACGCCGCGCAGCGGCCGTACCTGGACGTCGAGGTGTCCTGACCCGCCGTCGGACGGCCGGACCCACGCGGGCGTGGGTCCGGCCGTGTCCGTCCGCCGGGCAGCCGCTCTGGTGCTGCCGGGTCCGGCCTGCCATGGTTGTCCGGCACAACCCGAGAGAGGCGTCGATGGACCAGACACGCACAGCACCTGCCCCGGCGCCCGTCCGGCTCGCGTCCGGCATCCCGGCCCGCGAGGCATGGCCGCTGGACCCCGCCGTGGTGCACCTCAACCACGGCTCGTTCGGCGCGGTACCCACCGACGTGCTGCGCCACCAGGACGAGCTGCGCCGCCAGGCGGACCTGAGCCCCGTCGGCTGGTTCCCGCGGGTCGCGGAGCTCGTCGCCGCGGCCCGCCACGAGGTCGCCCCGTTCGTCGGCGCGCGGGCCGAGGACACCGCGTTCGTGCCCAACGCCTCGGCCGCGGCGACCGTCGTGCTCAACTCGCTGCGGCTCGCACCCGGCGACGAGATCCTCGTGACCGACCACGGGTACGGGGCCATCACGATGGGCGCGCTGCGGCTCGCCCGCCGCTTCGGCGCCCGGGTACGGACGGTCGCGATCCCGCTCGCGGCGAGCGCGGACGACGTCGTCGACCGGTTCCGGGCCGCGCTCACCGACGCGGTGCGCCTCGTCGTCGTCGACCAGATCACGTCGCCCACCGCCCGCCTGCTCCCGACCGCCCGCATCACCGAGCTGGCCCACGAGCGCGGCGCCCGCGTGCTGGTCGACGGCGCGCACGCCCCGGGCCTCGTGCCCGACGCCGCGGCCGCCGCCGGCGGCGACTGGTGGTTCGGCAACCTGCACAAGTGGCCCTGCGCGCCCCGCGGCTCGGCGCTGCTCGTCACCGAGGCCGCCGACCGGGACGACCTGTGGCCGCTCATCGACTCGTGGGGCGCCGAGGAGCGCTACCCCGCGCGGTTCGACTCGCAGGGCACCCTCGACGCGACCGGCTACCTCGCCTCCGGCCGTGCGATCGAGTTCGTCGAGCGCGAGCACGGCTGGGCGCGGGCGCGCGATACGATGACGGCGCTCGCGGACCACGGCGCCGCCGTCATCGGCGCCGCCCTGCAGCCGCACGTCGACGCCCCGGTGGCCACCGACGTGGGCATGCCCGTGGCCTCCATGCGCCTGCTCCGGCTGCCCGCCGGGCTGGGCCGGGACCGTACGGACGCCGACGAGCTGCGCCTGCGCCTGCTCGACCTGGCCGGCGTCGAGTCGGCCTTCACGAGCATCTGGGGTGTGGGCTACCTGCGTCTGTCCGTGCACCTGTACACGGAACAGCGCGACTTCGACGCGTTCGTCGAGCGCGCCGTGCCCCGGATCCTGGCGTTCGCCGCGGAGCGCCGCGCCGCCTGACGCGTGCCTGCGCGTCGGCCCCGGGCCCGGGTCGTGCCGGTTTGACACACGAGGTCACGGACCATCTACTCGACGCCATGGACGACGCTCACAGTCTCTGCGCCCGCCGCCCGCGCCGCACCGGGGCGGTGGGCGGCTGATGGACCAGGACACGTGGGTCAACGTCGCGCTGGTCCTGGTGTTCATCCTGGTCGGCGGCGTCTTCGCCGGCACGGAGCTCGCCCTGGTCTCGCTGCGGGAGAGCCAGATCAGCCGGCTGGAGGCCCGGGGCGGGCGGGGCGCCCGGGTCGCGGCGGTGGCCCGGGACCCCAACCGGTTCCTCGCCGCGGTGCAGATCGGCGTGACCGTGGCGGGGTTCTTCTCCGCCGCCTACGGCGCCTCGACGCTCGCGCCGGACTTCGTGCCCGTGCTGGAGGGCCTCGGGCTGCCGGCCGACGTCGCCGCGACCGTCTCGCTCATCGCCCTGACGCTCGTGATCGCGTACCTCTCGCTGGTGCTGGGCGAGCTGGTCCCCAAGCGGTTCGCGCTGCAGCGCTCCCAGGGGGTCGCCCTGGTGGTCGGGCCGCCGCTCGACGTGTTCGCGAACCTGATGCGCCCGGTCGTCTGGCTGCTGTCGGTCTCCACCAACGCGGTGGTGCGCCTGCTCGGCGGCGACCCGCGGGCCACGTCCGAGGGCATGACCGAGGAGGAGCTGCGCGACGTCGTCGTGGCGCACGAGGGCCTGCCCGCGGAGGAGCGCCGCATCCTGAGCGACGTGTTCGACGCCGCCGAGCGGTCGGTCGGCGAGGTGATGCGCCCGCGCGGCGAGGTCACGTTCGTCGACGGCGACCTGACGGTGTCCGAGGTCCTGGAGATCGTCCGGGCCAGCCCGTACTCGCGCTACCCGGTCACGGGCAGGGACTTCGACGACGTGACCGGCCTGCTGCACGTGCGGGACCTGTTCGGGGCGCCGGGGACCACCCCGGTGCGCGAGCTGACGCGCAGCATGCTCTACCTGCCGGCCACCGCGCACCTCATCCCGGCGCTGTCGCAGATGCGGCGGGAGCGCCGCCACCTGGCGGTGGTGGTCGACGAGTACGGCGGCACGTTCGGGATCGTCACGCTCGAGGACCTCGTGGAGGAGATGGTCGGCGACATCCAGGACGAGTACGACGCGCTGGAGGGCGCACCGCAGCAGGCCGAGGGCACGTCCGTCGTCGACGCCGGGGTCACGATCGAGGAGTTCGCCGACCGGACCGGCGTGGAGCTGGCCGACGGGCCCTACGAGACCGTCGCGGGGTACGTCGTCAGCCGGCTGGGCCGGATCGCCGAGGTGGGCGACCAGGTCCACGTCGCGGACGTCGACCTGGTCGTCACCGCGGTCCAGGGGCGGCGCCTGACCCGGCTGGAGGTGGTGCGGCGGGGCTGAGGCTCCGCGCCGGGGCGCGTCAGCGCTCGACGAGGATCCCGTCCTCGTCGCTCCAGAGCCGGGCGCCCGGCCGGAACGTGACGCCGCCGAAGGCGACCTCGACGTCCGCCTCGCCCGCGCCGGTCTTGGTGCTCTTGCGCGGGTTGGTGCCCAGGGCCTTGATCCCGATCGGGATCTCGGCCAGTGCCACGCGGTCGCGGACCGCGCCGTGGATGACGACGCCCGCCCAGCCGTTGTCGGCGGCGATCTGGGCGATCATGTCGCCCATCAGCGCGCGCTCCAGCGACCCGCCGCCGTCGACGACCAGCACGGCGCCGTCGCCCGGTGTCGAGACGATCGACTTCAGCAGCGCGTTGTCCTCGAAGCACCGCACGGTGCGGACGTGCCCCTCGAACCGGGCGACGCCGCCGTGGAGCTGGAACTGGACCGGTACGGACTGGACCGTCTCGCCGAGTTCGTCGTAGAGGTCGGCCGTTGCGGGCATGGGCATCCTTTCGTCGCCGGGAGCTCGTCGCCTGGAGCGTAACGCCCCGTCCCTTGCGTCCGTGCGGTCAGCCCTCGAACCCCGCGCTCGCCCGGTCCACGGCCGCGCGGATGGCGGCGTCCCGGTCCTCGGGCCGCTCGACGGCGACCGCCGCCGCCGTCGCGCCGCCCATGCAGGCGCCGAGGTGCGCCGACATCAGCGGCCACCCCGCGCGGTCCGGGAACCGGGCGCGCAGGGCGCCGACCAGGTCGGTCTGCGCCCGCTGGAGGCGCACCAGGAGCGACGCCGGCAGGCCGTGCGAGGTGGTGACGAGCTCGGCCCGCAGGTCCGCGAGCTCGTCGGTGCCGGCGCCCGGGTCCTCGAAGAGGTCGACGAACGCCGTCATCACCGCCCGGACGCCCTGCGCCGCGTCCGCGTCGGCGGGGAGGTCGTCCAGCGCCAGGACCGCCCGCCGGACGTGGCCCTCCAGGTAGTGGAAGAGCACGTCCTCCTTCGAGGGGAAGTGGAGGAAGAACGTGCGCCGTGCGACCCCGGCGCCGGCCGCGATGTCCTCGATCGACGTCCCGGCGATGCCCCGGTCGAGGAACAGCGTCGTTGCCGCGGCGACGATCGCGCGCCGCGTCTGAGCCCGCTTGCGCTCCCGGATCCCGGTCTCCTTGCTCATGCGCCCAGCGTAGCGCGAGATGGATGCACTAGTGTAGAAATGCACTAGTGCATCAATTCGAGATCGAGGAGGGGCCCATGTCGCAGCACGCCGGCCGGACCTGCGTGGTGACCGGCGCCGACTCCGGGATCGGCGCCGCCGTCGCGGACCGGCTCGACCGGGAGGGTGCGCGGGTGCTGCGGTGCGGCCTCGCCGACACCGCCGACGTCCGCGCCGACCTGACCACCGCGGGCGGGCGGGATGCCGCCGTCGCGCGGGTCCGGGAGCTGGCCCCGTGCGGGATCGACGGGGTGGCGCTCGTCGCGGGCAGCGCGGACGCGCGTGTCGCCGTCGGCCTCAACTACTTCGGGACCGTCGGGCTGCTCGCCGCCCTGCGCGGCGACCTGGCGCGCCGGACCGCTCCCCGGGCCGTCGTCGTCAGCTCGGCCTCCTCGCTCTCCGCCGGTGAGGGCGATCTCGTCGAGGCGTGCCTCGCCGGCGACGAGGCCCGCGCCCTGGCGGTCGCGGACCGGATGGCCGCACGTGGTCGCGGGGGCGTCGTCTACCGGTCGACCAAGATCGCCCTTAACCGGTGGCTGCGCCGCACCGCCGTCACCGAGGAGTGGGCTGGTGCGGGCATCCCGCTGAACGCCGTCGCCCCGGGTGTCGTCGATACCGGCACCGCGCGGCGCACCCTGCTCGCCGACGCCGCGAGCGTGCGCGTGCTCCAGGACGCCCTGCCGCAGCCCCTCGGGATGCCCGGCCCGGTCGAGCCGGTCGCCGCGGCGATCGCCTGGCTCCTGGCGCCGGACGCCGCGTTCGTGACCGGGCAGGTGCTCTTCGTCGACGGCGGGGCGGAGGCCACGCTCCGTGGTGAGGCGCCGTTCGCGTCCGGCGTCCGCTACGGGCCGCTGCGGATGGCGCGCATGATCGCGTGGACGGTCGTGGGCCGTCTGCGTCCCCGTCGAGCGTCGTGAACAGCGCGCCGGGCGCCCAGGTCGGTGACCTGGACGCCCGGCGGTCGGTGCGTCAGCGGGTCGCGCGGGCCGCGTTCTCGATGACCTTCGCCGTCTCGGCCGGGTGCGAGACGTACCCGGCGTGCGAGGCGTTGATCGTGGTGGTGTGCGCGTGCATGCGCTGTGCGAAGAAGCGTTGTGCCACGGGGGACAGGGCGTGGTCCTGGGCCGAGATCTGGTACCAGCTCGGGATCGTCTTCCAGGCCGGCTCGCCCGACGGCTCCTCGAGGACCGCGACGTTGGCGGGGCGCTGCGTCGCGGCCAGGAGGCGGGCCTGCTGTGCGGGCAGGTCCTGGGCGAAGACCTCGCGGAAGTCGGCCGGGTCGATGGTCGCGTCGACGCCGCCCGGGAACGGGCGCAGCACGAGTGCCTCGGGCTCCAGCTGGCTGCCGGGGTACTGGGTCGGGTCGTTGAACTGGCCGACGGTCTCGTCCTTGTCGGGTGCGTGTCCAGCGATGTAGACGAGGGCGTCCACATTGTCGGCGCCGGTGGCGGCATTCGTGATGACGCCGCCGCCGTAGGAGTGGCCCACCAGCACGACGTCGCCGTCGATCGAGTCGACGACGCTGCGCACGTACGCCGAGTCCGACGCGAGCCCGCGGAGCGGGTTGGCGACGGCGAGCACGGGGTAGCCGTCGCGCTGCAGCCGGTCGATCACGCCGCCGAAGCCGCTCGCGTCGGCGAAGGCGCCGTGCACGAGGACGACGGTGGGCTTGGTCGTGTCGCGGTCGGGGCGGTGGCCGCTGTCGGCCTGGGCCGCGCCGGCCCCGACGCCGAGGGCGAGTGCCGCGCTGACCGCGACGCCGACGACTGCGCCGAGGCGGCGCGTGGAGGTCCTGAACTTCATGGGAGTGCCTCTCGTGCTTGTCTAGGTAGACTGACTAGTCACTCCACCGTACGTCCGATGAGCCCGACATGCAAACAGCCCGGGTCCGATCCGGGGCGGACCAGGCCGTGCGCGCCGCGTCCTACGAGCCCAGCAGCGGGATGTCCGCGTACGCCCGCGCGTCGTGCGCGGGCACGATCCGCACGTCCGGCGGGAGGGCTGCCACCCGGGTCAGGTCCTGGCGGACACGCGCCGCGTCGCTGTCGGCGAGCAGCCGCATCAGGAGCGGCCGTTGCGCGCCGCGCTCGATCCCGTCGAGCTGCCAGGCGAGGTCGCCGACGAAGGCGAACCGCCGGTCCGGGCCCGCGGTGACGAGGACCGCGACCGAGCCCGTGGTGTGGCCGGGTGCCGGCACGATCACGACGGAGCCGTCCCCGTGCAGGTCGTGGCTGGCCGGGAAGCCCCGGTGGGGCGGGCCGTCGAAGGCGTACACCCGCAGGTCGTGGCCGGGTGTGACCCGGCTGAACACCCGGTCGCCCCGGCTGCCGGCCGCGTAGCGGAGCTCCTCGGCGGTCACGAGGACCGGCACGTCGAGCGAGTCCAGGCCGCTGACGTGGTCCCAGTGCGAGTGGGTCAGGAGCACGCCGAGCAGCCGGCCCCGGTCGTAGCCGGCGGCGTCGAGCTGCTCGCTCGCCGTCGCGCCGAGGCGGTGCGGCGAGCGCCGGAACGCGGGCAGCGAGCGGATGTGCTCCTCGGCGTGCGCGCCGAACCCGGCGTCGATCAGGGCGTCGCCCCTCGGGTGCCGGACGAGCACGCACGTGGCGGCGAACTGCCGGCGGTCCCGGAAGCGGCCGCCCCGGAAGGCCAGGGCGGCCGGGGTCTCGTAGGTGCCGGTGGGGAGCTGGAAGACCTCGATCTCCGCGGGGAACTCCGTGGACGGGATGGCTTTGTTGGTCATAGATGCCAGTATTGGACGATGTGTTCAACAGTGTCAACGCAGTCCAGTACTCGTAGGATCGCGCCATGACGAGCGAGACCGCAGCCCTGGACCCGCGCATCGCCCGCACGCGGCGCGACGTCGTCGCCGCGACCAGCGCGCTCCTGCTCGACGAGGGCTGGGACGCCGTCACGCACGCCGCGGTGGCCCGGCGTGCCGGGTACTCCAAGGCGACCGTCTACACGCACTGGCCCACCCGGCTCGACCTGATCAGCGCGTCGATCGAGCAGATCTGCGACGAGGCCGACCACCCGGCGGCCACCGGAGACCTGCGGGCCGACCTGCGCGCCGGCCTGGCGGACTTCGCCGACGACCTCACGCACGGACACCTCGACCGTCTGCTGGCGGGCGTCGTCGAGCGTGCGCACGACAGCGAGGTCGTCGGCCGGCTGCGCACGCGGCTGTACGAGACGGGGACCAGCGGGCTGCGTGCCGTCCTCGAGTCCCACGTCGCGCAGCGCGACGTCGAACCCGCGCTCGCGCTCCTGACGGGAGCGGTGCTCGTGCTCGTCACGTTCGAGGGCCGGCCGGTGGGCACCGCGGCGCTCGACGATCTCATCGACCGGGTGCTGGCCTCCACGACACCACGGGCGGGCTAAGGCCGGCTCACCCCGGGCTGCCGCCGAACCCGATCTCGTTGCCCTCGGGGTCGCGGTAGACCACCTTGCGGACGTCGCCGTAGACCTCGGTGTCGCTCGGCTCGATGCCGCGGGCGGAGATCGCTGCGACGCGGGCGTCGAGGTCGTTCACGTACAGCGTGTGCGTCGCGTTGCCGGCGCGCTCCGGGCGCTGTTCGAGCACGATCCAGCGATGGGGTGCCACCTCCCACACCGCCTCGGTCGGTGTCGCCTTGAACGACGGCGGGGCGCCGAGCAGCGTCTCCCACCAGGGGTAGGTGGCCGCGTAGCTGTCCACGCAGCTCGCCGCGAAGAGTTCGTCACCGTCGGAGAGGAATTCGCTCATGCACGGGTGGACGGCCCGTCCCGGCGAAACTGATCGGTGCCGGGTCGCGGGCGACGTGACTCAGTGCAGGGTCACCGTCACCTGGCGCGTCTGCCCGTCGCGCAGGACCTCCACCGCCACCTCGTCGCCGTCGGCGGCATGGACGACGACCCGTGCGAGCGTCGCGTCGGTCGGAGCAGCCTGGCCGGCCAGGCGCGTGATCAGGTCGCCCACCCTCAGGCCGGCCGCCTGTGCGGCCCCGCCGTCCGTCACGGCGGTGACGACGAGGCCCGGCGGCACGCCGAACCGCGCGGCGGCGGACGGCGGGAGCGCGGAGACGGTCATCGCGAAGGACGGGTGCGCGACCCGGCCGTGCTCGATCAGCTCGTCGGTGATCGCCCGGACCGTGCCCACGGGCACCGCGAACCCGATCCCGACGCTGCCGCCCACCGGCTGTCCCGCGCTGTCGGGCACGGTCGAGATCGCGGTGTTCACCCCGACCAGGCGCCCGTCGCAGTCGACCAGCGCGCCGCCGGAGTTGCCGGGGTTGATCGAGGCGTCCGTCTGGATCGCCCCGGTCAGGACGGTGGTGCCGCCCTCGCCGGTGGGCACCGTCACCGAGCGGCCGGTCGCGCTGACGATCCCCGCCGTCACCGTGCTGGACAGGCCGAGCGGCGCACCGAGGGCGACGACCGGCTCGCCGATCGCGACGTCGTCCGAGCCGGCGAGCTCGATGGCGGGCAGCGCGCGCTCGTGCTCGACGGCCAGCACGGCGAGGTCGGTCTGCGGGTCCCGTCCCACGAGCTCGGCGGGCAGGCGCTCGCCGTCGGCCAGGATCACCTCGATCCGGCCGTCGGGGACGGCCGGCGTGATGACGTGGTCGTTGGTGACGACGGCGCCGTCCGCGGTGAGGATCGCGCCGCTGCCCGTGCCGGACTCCGCGCCCGTCGCGCTGATCGTGACGATCGTCGGCAGCACGCGCGGGGCGACCTCGGCCACGTCGCAGCCACCCACCGGCTCGGACGCGTCCGGGCCCGCCGCGAGCCGGGCGCCGAGCACGCCTCCGGCCAGGCCCAGCGCCAGGACCGCGAGGGCGGCCCCGGTCACCAGGGCCGGGCCCCGCCAACGTCGGCGCCGGTGTTCGGGGGACGGCTGCGCGCACATCGTTCCTCCCGGGGATGGTCGCGCACGGACGTGCGGTGCCGGGCGCAGGAGCGTCTTCAGGCTCGCACGGGAACGGCCCGGCGGCGACGGCACGGCGGCCCGTCGTCAGCCGGCCGGGCGCAACCGCCGTCCCGCCCGCAGCACCGTCGCACGGGCCAGCTCGTCGAGGGCGTCCACGAGCACGACCTCGGGCAGGCGCTCCGCGGGAGTCGCCTCCGCCGCGACCGACAGCTCGGTGCACCCGAGCACGATCGCGCCGGCGCCGCGCGACCGCAGGTCGCCCACCACGCCCGCCAGCGCGGTCAGGTCGCCGCCGCGGCCCGCCTTGACGCCGTCGTAGATCAGCGAGGTCACGGCCGCCTGGCCGGCGACGTCCGGCACGAGGGTCTTGACGCCGTGGGCGCTGAACGCATCCAGGTAGACGCCCGACTCGATCGTCCCCTCGGTCGCCAGCAGGCCGACGGCCTCCGGCCGCGACCCGCTGAAGCGACCGGTCCAGGCGCCGCACACGGCGGACACCGTCGCGTCCACCGCGGTCAGCAGCGGGGCCGACGTCGCCGCGGCGACCGCGCCGGCGAAGGCGTGCGCCGTGTTGCACGGCAGCACGAGGAGGTCGGCCCCGAGCCCGGCCAGGCGCCGCGCGTCGGCGGCGAGCACCGGCCCGGGGTCGTCGGCGGAGCGCCCCAGCACGAACGCCGTCCGGTCCGGGACGGTCGCGTGCTGGAGCACCACCATGTCGACGTGGTCCTGGTCGCGTGCCGCGTCGGTCAGCCGCACGACGCGCTCCATGAACAGGACCGTCGCGAGCGGCCCGACCCCGCCGAGCACGCCGACCAGCGTCCCCGCGGTGCCGGCGCCGGGTCTGCCGTCGTCGGGCGACGGTCCGCCGTCGTCAGGCAACGTCGCGCTCCCCGGACGGGACGGGCTCCTCGGGCCGTCCGTTCGCCTCGCCCGGCTCCGGCGCGGGGTGGTACTGCGAGAACTTGCGCACCTGGTTCAGCTCGGCGAGACGCACCCAGGCGTCGCGGCGGGGCGACCGGTCCCGGCCGTACTTGAGCGGGTGCACCGTGCGGGCGCGGCGCACCTCGGCGCGCACCTGCTTGTCCTGCACGTACCGGTCCAGGAGGAAGCCCGGGACGATCCGGTACAGCACCTCCAGCGGCTCGGCGGCCGGCGGCCAGAACCCGGTCAGGTGGTCGCCCATCCAGTAGGCGGCAGGGTTCAGGCCGCTCGCCGTCAGGTAGTAGTTGGACCGCCCCGTGCGCGGGTTCAGCTCGAAGAAGTGGCCGACGCCGGTCCGCGGGTCCACCTTCACGTCGAAGTTGGCGAACCCCGTCCAGCCCAGGTGCTCCACCAGCCGGCGGGCGTCCGCCTCGACCTGGGGGAGCGGCCCGGTGAGGATCGCCGCGGGGTTGCCCAGCGTCCCGGGCGTGTGCTCCTCGAGCAGCACCCGGCCGCCCCACGCCATCCGCACCGCGCCCGTGCGGTCGGAGTAGGTGGTCATGATCCGCATCTGCGAGTCGTCGCCGGGCACGTACTCCTGGATGATCATCGGCCGCCGGTAGCCCGCCTCCCCGGCCGCCGTCAGCAGCGCGGCCAGCTCCTCGCGGTCCTGCACCAGGTGCACCTTCGCCTTGCCGTGGAACGACACCTGGTGCCACGCCGTGTTGTCGCCTGGCTTGGCGATCAGCGGGTAGCGCAGGTCGAGGTCGCCGACCGGCTCCCCGCCGTCGCGCACCTCGGTGCGGGGGTGCGGCACCCCGACCTCCTGGCACAGCTCGGAGAACCGCCGCTTGTCCATCACCCGGTCGAGCAGGTCGACCGACGGGTAGGGCACGATCGCCACGTCCTCCAGGCGCTCGCGGTGCTCCGCGAGCGCCCGCACGTACCAGTCCACGCAGGTCAGCACGATGACCGGGCCCGGCCCGGCGGCGGCGATCCGACGGATCAGCTCGACCAGGACGTCGGGTTCGTCGAGGCGCGGTTCGACGACGTTGCGGATGATGCCGGAGTGCGCGACGTTCGGCGTCGGGCGGATGGACACGACGGTCGACCGGACCCCGTAGCCCTCGTGGAAGGCACGGGCAAGGCTGTACGCGCCGGCGTCGCCACCGAGGATGACTGGGTGCACCGCTTTGTTCCTCATGCCACCTCACACGTCCGGGGCGCGGGAAACGTTGTGTCACAGAGGGGGTGAAGTGGAAAAAGCGGGCACCCGTCCGGCTCCGTCGCGGCTCCCCGCATCTCCTGGAAACTGGACAGAACCGCACCTGACCCTGCCTGCGTCTATGGTGCATGACGCCAACCATGCGGGGTCCACGACGCCGCGACGCAGTACCGACACCGGACGCTGACCGCTCCTGCCGGGGACGGTGGAGCGGATGAGCGGGACCACCGTGGGCACCGTCCGCGGGACGGTCACCACGGACGTCCGGGTCGTCCGGAGCGATACAGACCCCGTCGCGCAGTTCACGGTCTTCGCCCACGCCAAGACCCCGGCGCTGTACCGGATCGCGTACATGCTGTGCGGTGACGAGCACCGCGCGAAGGACCTGGTGCAGGTCGCTCTCGAGCGCACCTTCCGGGTCTGGAAGAAGGTGGGAGAGGGCGACCCGTTCGCCTACGCGCGCCGTGTGCTGGCGACGGCCCGCATCGACACCTGGCGCCGTACCCGACGCGAGGTGCTCACCGACGATCCCGCGAGCAGCGTGCGCAGCCCGGACGTGCTGGTTTTCGAGGGGGAGGTGGTGGACCGTGACCGCCTGGTCCGGGCGCTGATGCAGCTCACCGTGAAGCAGCGGCGCGTGGTGGTGCTCCGGTTCATGCTCGACCGCTCGGTGACGGAGACGGCCGCCGAGCTCGGCATCTCCGAGGGCACCGTCAAGTCCAGCGCTGCCTACGCCTTGAGACGCCTGCGCACCGTGCTGGTGCCCAACGGGGGAGAACGATGATGACCATGCACGACACCCACCCCGCGCAGGACGCGGCCCTCGCGGCCGGCATCCGCACGGCGGGATCCATGATCGAGACGCCGGACGACCTCGACCCGGCGCTGCTGGTGACGACCGCCGTGCGGAACGTGCGGCGCCGCAGGGTGGTCACGGCGGCGGGGGCCTGCGTCGCGGCGCTGGTGCTCGCCGGCGCGGGTCTCGGTGTGCTCGGCGCGGCCGGCGACCACCGCGGTGACCTGCTGCCGGGCAGCGACCGGGCGTCGGCCGACCCGACCCCGTCGGCCGGTCCGTCCATCGACCCGTCGGACGGTGCGCAGGCCGGTCGGGACCCGAGCAGCCGGCCGGTCGGTGGCATCGAGTACCCCGTGCTCGAACCGCTCGACCACGTGGTGCCGGCGGGCTGGAAGCAGGTGGAGCTCAACGGTCTGTCGTTCGCCGTGCCGGAGTCCTGGACCTCCGAGGCTACGGAAGGGCAGTTCACGCCCGGCGTCGAGTGGACGGGCCCGACGGTGACGCACGTGAACGGGGGCGTGGATCCCGAGGATCTCGAGGACCTCTACGCGCGGTTGCCGGCGGCGCCCGACCTCACCGCGGAGGAGCTCGAGGCGGCGACGAAGGAGCACCCGGAGTACGAGCGGGTGTACGTGCAGGGCGGCAAGCCGGGCGGGAACTGGTGGGCGCAGACGGACCCCGCGCCGTGGTCCCAGATGATCACCGTCCCCGGTGCGGACTACGCCGAGGTCCAGCCGTCGGTCCTGACCCTGGACGGCGAGCCGGAGAGGTACGACGCCCAGATCTACCTCCACCAGAGCGACCGGGGCGAGAACCTCTTCCTCGTGGTCGAGTTCGACGGCACCGAGCAGGGCTGGCAGGACCTGCACGCCTTCCTGGGCACCCTGGACTTCCGGCGGTGACCCGCCTCAGGCGCTGACCCGCCTCAGACCAGCTCCAGCAGGATCCCGTCCGCCGACTCCCGGCCACCGGGTCCGTGGTCGCGGACGATGGCGACGATCTCGTCGAACAGCGTCGGACCCTCGCCGCGGCGTGCGGCGTCGAGCCGCGCGGTGAAGGCCGCGCGGTTCGACGGGTCGACGCCGGGCAGGATCCGTTCCAGCCGCCGGGCCGTCTCCGGGTGGCCGAGCGCCGCGCGGGAGGTCTCCGAGCTGGTCCACCGCAGGGTCCAGCCGTTCGCCGGGGTCCCGTAGCCGCCGCGGAGCACGTCGTCGAGGGCGTCGAGGTTTCCGCGCCAGGTGTACCCGCTCAGCAGCCGGGAGAACTCGCGGGCGAAGCCGTCGAGGTCGCCGAACCGCGTTCCGTCGACGACGAGCACGGGGAGGTCACGAGTCATGGTTCGAGGCTATCCGTCCCGCTCGGGCCGGGCCCGTGCGCGGCGTCCGGCCCGGAGCTGGGCCGGACACCGCGCACGGGACCGGGTCACATCCGGTAGAAGTCGCCGTAGTGGTTGGGCGAGAAGTAGGTCACCCCGGTAGTGCGGTCCAGGATGAGCCGGTAGGACTGCCGCGCGGCGCCGCACGCCCGCGGCGTCACGTCGAACTCGAGGTAGGAGTGGCCGGCGGGGAGCTGACCCTCGCGGTTCTGGTGCGTGCCACCCGCATAGTTGCACTGGCCGTTCGGCCAGCTGACCCAGCCTCGGGTGCTCGGGTAGCCCTTGGAGCTCCAGATCGACTTCGAGGAGTACGCCTCCGCGCAGCCGCTGTGCGTGCAGGAGCCGTAGACGGTCGCGTTCGCCGCCGGGGCGACGGTGACGCCGCCGGCGACGAGGCTGACCATGGCGGACAGGACGACGAGCATTCTGATCAGGCTGGACACTGTGCTGGTCTTGGTGCTGGTCTGCTCGGACACGCTGATCTCCCTCTCGGTGGGGGAACTGGTCGGGGGGAATCCTCGCCCACCCGGCCGACGCGGACCCGACGACGCACCGACCGGTGGGTGAATTTTTCCTTTCTGTCCCGTCCGGCGGAGACTCCGGGCCGTTCGTCCCTGGTGCGGCAGACGGCGTACGAGGGACGCTGACCGGGTAGACGCGCCCGCACACGGAGCGCGGGTGCACCGAGCGCCTGCCCACGGAGCCGTCATGACCACCCACACCAACAGCCGCGCCGGAGCCGCCACCCAGAACGCGTCCGCGCGGGCGCCGGGCGCGCGGTACGTCTACGACCTGTCCGAGGGAGACGCCGGGATGCGCGCGCTGCTCGGCGGCAAGGGCGCCGGCGTCGCGGAGATGCGGCGCATCGGCCTGCCCGTCCCGGACGGCTTCACCGTCACCACGGCGGCGTGCGTCGCCGCGATGGAGGACGACGGCGCCTGGCCCGGTGGACTGTGGGACGAGATCCGGACGCACCTGGCGGACCTGGAGCGCCGCACGGGACGGGTCCTCGGGGCGGCCGAGCGGCCGCTGCTGGTGTCGGTGCGGTCGGGGGCGGTGGTCTCGATGCCGGGGATGATGGACACGGTCCTCAACCTGGGCATGTCGGACCAGGCGGCCCGCGGCCTGGCCGCCGAGTCGGACGACCCGCGCTTCGCCTGGGACACCTACCGCCGGTTCGTGCAGATGTACGGCACGGTGGTCGAGGGCGTGCCGGGGCAGGCCTTCGAGGACGAGCTGACGGCCCTGAAGGAGCGCCGGGGGGTGCGGCGGGACGCCGAGCTGACCGCGGACGACCTGCGGGAGCTGGTGACGACGTTCCGCGGCGTCGTCCGCCGGAGCGCGGGCCGCGACCTGCCGACCGAGCCGCACGAGCAGCTCCGCCGGGCGGTGGACGCCGTCTTCGGGTCCTGGAACAGCCCGCGGGCGCGCGTGTACCGCGAGCTGAACGAGATCCCGGACGACCTCGGCACCGCCGTGAACGTGATGCAGATGGTGTTCGGCAACAAGGGCGACACCTCCGCGACCGGCGTGTGCTTCACGCGCAACCCCGCCACGGGCGCCCGGGAGCGGTACGGCGAGTTCCTCCTGGACGCCCAGGGGGAGGACGTGGTCGCGGGCATCCGCACCCCGCTGCGCCTCCCGGAGCTGGAGTCGGTGCTGCCCGGGGTGTACACGCAGCTCCTGGACACGATGGACCGCCTGGAGCAGCACTACCAGGACATGCAGGACATCGAGTTCACGATCGACGACGGCACGCTGTACCTGCTCCAGGTGCGCACCGGCAAGCGCACCGCGGCGGCGGCCCTCAAGGTGGCGCGCGACCTGGTCGCCGAGGGCGCGATCGACCGGAGGACCGCGCTGCGGCGGATCGACCCCGCCCAGCTCGACCAGCTCCTGCACCCGACGCTCGATCCCGACCAGGCCCCGGCACCGCTCACGCACGGCCTCAACGCGTCCCCGGGTGCCGCGGTGGGCGCCCTCGTGTTCGACGCCGACACCGCGGCCGCGCGCGGCGGGGCCGGCGACGACGTCGTGCTCGTGCGGTGGGAGACGACACCCGACGACATCCACGGCGTCGCCGCCGCCCAGGGCGTGCTCACCGCGCACGGCGGCATGACGTCGCACGCCGCGGTGGTCGCCCGCGGCATGGGCAAACCCTGCGTGGCCGGCGCGGGCGAGCTGCGCATCGACGTCGCGGCCCGCACGGTCTCGATCGGCGACACCGTGCTCACCGAGGCGGACACCATCACCCTGGACGGCACCACGGGTGACGTCTACCCGGGCGCGCTCCCGCTCGTGCCCCCGCAGGTCACCGACGACTTCTCCACCGTGCTCGGCTGGGCCGACGACGTGCGGCGCCTCGGCGTGCGCGCCAACGCCGACACCGGGGAGGACGCCGCCCGGGCCCGCGAGCTGGGCGCCGAGGGCGTGGGCCTGTGCCGCACCGAGCACATGTTCCTGGCCGCGGACCGCCTCCCCGTGGTGCGCCGCATGATCATGGCGGACGACGCCGCCGAGCGGCAGGCCGCGCTCGACGAGCTGCTGCCCGTGCAGCAGGCCGACTTCGAGCAGATCTTCACGGCGATGACGGGCCTGCCCGTCGCCGTCCGGCTCATCGACCCGCCGCTGCACGAGTTCCTCCCCGACCTGGTCGAGCAGTCCCTCCTGGTGCAGCGCCTGGAGACGGACGGTGCTGAGGCGGACGGCGCACCCGACGAGCTGGAACGGGCCCGCGCCCTCCTGGCCCACGTGCGGCGCCTGTCCGAGGCCAACCCCATGCTCGGCACCCGGGGCGTGCGCCTGTCGCTGCTGTACCCCGAGATCGGCGTCATGCAGACCCGCGCGATCCTCCGGGCGGCGCTCGCGGTGCGGGGGCGGGGCCTGGACCCGCGCGTGGAGATCATGGTGCCCCTGGTCGGGTACGCCGAGGAGCTGCGGCGGATGCGCGAGATCGTCGTCGCCACCGCGGACGAGGAGCTCGCCGCCGCCGGTGCGGCGGACCTGGACTACCGCGTCGGTACGATGATCGAGCTGCCCCGCGCCGCCCTCACCGCGGGCGAGATCGCCGAGCACGCCGACTTCTTCTCGTTCGGCACCAACGACCTGACGCAGACGACGGTGGGCATCTCGCGCGACGACGCCGAGGGCTCGTTCCTCGCCGCCTACCTGGAGGCGGGCGTCGTGCGGACCAACCCGTTCGCCTCGCTGGACGCCGACGGCGTGGGCGAGCTCGTCCGGATCGGCGTCGAGCGGGGGCGGCGGGCCCGGCCCGGGCTGGAGACAGGCGTGTGCGGCGAGCACGGCGGCGACCCGGCGTCGATCGCCCTGCTCGACGAGCTCGGCGTCGACTACGTGTCCTGCTCGCCCTACCGCGTGCCGGTCGCCCGGCTGGCCGCCGCGCAGGCGCGGCTCGACGGCGCGCCGGGCGAGGAGTGACGCCGGCCCGGGGCCCGGGCGCCGCCTACGGCGCCGCCGTCAGCGGGCGGCGCGGCGCGTGCTCCGGCCACGGGATGTTGCCGAGCCGCAGGAGCATCTGCGGGTGGCCGCCGAGGGCGAGGGCGTGGCGCAGGTCGTGGCGGGTCGTCGGGTTCTCCAGCACGGTGGTGGCGAACGACGCGTGCACGAAGTACGTCGCCGCGACCAGCAGCGCGCGCTCCAGGGCCTGACCGGCCGTGACCCAGTCCCGGGGGGTGTCGCCCGGCGTGCTCAGGACGGCGAGCGTCGAGTCGCGCTCGAACGGCTCCCGGCCCACGCTCTCGTGGAGCCGGCGGGCCGGTGCGTCGGCGTTGCTCGGCGCCCGCCCGAGGTACGGCGTCGGGATGCCGTCGTCGCGCCCCGGCGCGGTGCGGGTCCAGGCCGCCTCCTCGTCGCGGCCGGCCATGTCCTCGGCGGCGAGCGCCTCGGCCCGCCGCACGAGCTCCAGCACCTTCTGCCGGTCGGGGTCCGTGGGCTGGATCGTGCGCAGCCCTGCCCCCTCGCGGTCGGCGGCCCGCTGGACGGCGATCAACACGTCGGAGCGGACAGGGTGGTCGTCGAAGGGGACGCGCGCCGTCACGCGGTGCCCGATCGCGACGGACAGCTCGAGCTCGTCCTCGCCCGGATCCTCGCCCGGCTCCAGCACGAGCTCGGCGACGAGCAGCTCGTCGTCCGGGTCCGGGAGCACCGTGACCACCGCGTCCAGCGACTCGCGCCGGGCGGCCGCCCGGGCGTTGAACAGGAAGGCGCCGCAGCTGATCAGCATCTCCCGGCCCTGCGGGTCGGCGTGCCGCAGCTGTCGCGACCGGTCGGCGCGGACCCGGACCACGCCGTCCGCGACCTCCACCTGCCACGGCTGGGTGTTCAGGACGCTCGGGGCGTCTCCGGCCGCGCTCAGAATTCTCTCCAGCCGGGTGTCGACGACGTCCATGGCCGGTCTCCTCTCGCTCTCTCCGCCCAGCCCACCACCGGGGCGGTGCGGCCGGAAGGGAAGGTGGTCCCGTCTTCACCTGGCCTTGGTCCCTCGTGGTCAGGCTCGGGGCGCGGCACCGTGGTGACCGTGGGAGACGCAGCGGAACCCAGCATCCTGTCGTACGAGGGCTTCGACCCCGCCGCCGAGGGTCTGCGCGAGGCACTGTGCACCCTGGGCAACGGGTACGTCGCCACGCGCGGCGCCGCCCCGGAGTCGACGGCGGACGGCGTGCACTACCCGGGCACGTACGTCGCGGGGTGCTACGACCGTCTGACGTCGGTGGTGGCGGGCCGCGAGGTGGAGAACGAGGACCTGGTCAACACGCCGAACTGGCTGCCGCTGCGGTTCCGCACCCCCGGGCAGGACTGGTTCACCCTCGACGGCGGACAGGTGCTGGACCACCGGCAGGACCTGGACACCCGGCGCGGGGTGCTGACCCGGCACACCCGGTTCCTCGATCCGGAGGGCCGCGTGCTGGCCGTCACCCAGCGCCGGCTCGTCTCCATGCACGACCCGCACGTGGCCGCGCTGGAGACCACCTTCCTCGCGGAGAACTGGTCCGGGCCGATCGAGGTGTGGGCGGGGCTCGACGGCCGGGTCGTCAACGCCGGCGTGGCGCGCTACCGGGACCTCGACGGGCGGCACCTGGTCCCCGTCGCGGAGGGGTACGACGAGCGCGAGGGCGTCGTCTGGCTGCAGGTGCGCACCGCGTCGTCGCAGATCCGTGTCGCCCAGGCGGCGCGGCTGGTGGTCGACGGCGGTGCCGGGCCGGCCGCCGCCGCCGAGCGCACGCCGGGCTGGTCGGCCGTCCGGGTCCGGCCGGACCTGGTGCGGGGCGTGCCGCTGACGGTCGAGAAGCGCGTCGCGCTGTACACGTCGCAGGACCGGGCGATCTCCGAGTCGCTGGCCGCGGCGCGAGAGCACGCCGCCCGTCTCCCGTCCTTCGCGGACCTCCTCGCCGACCACGTCGCCGTGTGGGACCGGCTGTGGCGCACGAGCGCGATCGTCGTCCCCGGTGAGCCCCAGCAGGCCTTGGACCTGTACGTCTTCCACCTGCTCCAGACCCTGTCCGAGCACACCGCGCACCTCGACGTCGGCATGCCGGCCCGCGGGCTGCACGGCGAGGCCTACCGCGGCCACGTCTTCTGGGACGAGCTGTTCGTGTTCCCGTTCCTGCTCCTGAGCTTCCCGCGCGTGGCCCGGTCGCTGCTCATGTACCGCTGGCGCCGGCTGCCCCGGGCGCGGCGAGCGGCCGCGGACGCCGGCTACCGGGGCGCGATGTACCCGTGGCAGAGCGGCAGCGACGGCCGCGACGAGACGCAGCGGGTGCACCTCAACCCGGCGTCCGGCCGGTGGGTCGAGGACCACTCGCACCTGCAGCGGCACGTGGGCATCGCGGTGGCGCACAACGTCTGGCAGTACTACCAGGCCACCGGCGACATCGCGTTCCTGCACGGCCACGGCGCCGAGATGCTCGTGGAGATCGCCCGGTTCTGGTGCAGCCTGGTCACGTACGACGCCGCCACGGACCGGTACGACCTGCGCGGCGTCATGGGACCGGACGAGTACCACGACGCCTACCCGGGTGCCGACCGCCCCGGGATCGACAACAACGCGTACACCAACGTCATGGTCACCCGGCTGCTGCGGTACACGCTGGACGCCCTGGCGCTGCTGCCCGACCGCGAGCGCGCCGCCCTGCGCGAGCGTCTCGCGCTGGGCGACGACGAGACGGACCTCTTCGAGCGGGTCGCCCGCCGCATGCGGGTGCTGTTCCACGGCGACGGGGTGATCAGCCAGTTCGAGGGGTACGACCAGCTCGCGGAGCTCGACTGGCCCGCCTACCGGGCCCGCTACCCGTCCGTCCGGCGGCTGGACCGGATCCTGGAGGCCGAGGGCGACGCGGTCAACCGCTACCAGGCGTCCAAGCAGGCGGACGTGCTGATGCTGGTCTTCCTCCTGGGCGAGCGCGGGCTGGTCGACGCGCTCGCGGCGCTCGGCTACCCGTTCGACCGCGCGGCGCTGGACCGCACCGTGGACCACTACCTGGCGCGGACCAGCCACGGGTCCACGCTGAGCGCGGTGGTGCACGCCTGGGTGCTGGCCAGCCGGGACCCGGGGGCCTCGTGGCGCTTCTTCCGCGAGGCCCTCGACAGCGACCTCGCCGACGTCCAGGGCGGCACCACCGCGGAAGGCGTGCACCTGGGCGCGATGGCCGGTGCCGTCGACCTGGTCCGGCGCTGCTACACCGGCCTGGACCTCACCGACGGCGTGCTCCGGCTCGCACCCCGGCTGCCTCCCGAGCTGGCCGAGCTGAAGTTCCGGCTGCGCTACCGCGACCACGCAGGGATCGAGGTGCGGTGCGCCGACGACGCCGTCCGCATCGGCCTGTCGCGCTCGCGGCAGCCGCCGATCACCGTGGCCGTCGACGGCGAGCAGCGGGTGCTGGCGCCGGGGGAGACCTGGCGGGTGAGCCGGGTCAGAGCACCGTGAGGTAGTCGTGCGGCTCGTCGGTCCCGGTCCGGGCGGCGCACGGATCGTCCGCCCGGGGCGTGTCGAGGCAGGCGATGGCGGCACGCTGCCTGGCGCGGTCGCAGTTCACCGCGAGCACGTTCGCGGGCGGGTCGGCCGACTCCCAGGTGCGCGGCACCCAGGCGTAGAGCGGGCAGCGCAGCCGCGCCGCCACGCGGCGGGCCGCCCGCATGGCGCGTACCAGGTCCGGGTGGCTGCCCGGGGCGCTCGCATCGATCGTCAGCACCCCGTCCACGGGGCCGGCGACCGACCGCAGCTCGGCGGCGAGCACCTCCGGCGGGTTCCACTGGAGCTGCGCCGCGCGGTGCTCGAGCAGCGTCGCCTCCCGGGCGCCGAGCAGACCCGCGGCGCGCAGCAGCTCGGCCGCGCGGACGGGACGGCGCCCGCCCTCCGCGGAGGCACACTGGTCGTGGGTCAGGCAGATCACCTGCACGGCCGTACCGGCGTCGGCGAACGCGGCGATGACGCCGCCGAGCGTCACCGTGGCGTCGAACGGGTGCGCGCACACCACCAGCAGCCGCCGCGTCTCCGGCAGGAAGGTGCGCTGCCCGGGCGGTTCGGCGGCGGGCTGCGCGGCGTGCGGCGTGATGTCGACGACGACCTCGGGTCCCATGGCTGTCCTCCTCGGTGCGGTCCGGACTACCGCTGCAGGTGCACCTGGCGGCGTCCATCCCAGCCTCCCGCCGCGCCGGGCCGTCAGGCCAGGGACCAACGGCCCTCCCCGCCGGGACGGAAGCCCGGGGGGCGGCCTCCGCGGTTCCGGGAAAGACTGCGGGCATGCGGGCGTTGCGAGCGTTCACGCGCTACCCGGCGATCACGGCGACCGCCGTGGTGCTCGCGGCAGTGCTCGTCCTCCTGACCGACGGCGAGCCCGTCGCGGCCCGGTGGGTCGCGACGGCCTGGGTGGCCGGGTTCGTCGTATGGACCCTCGTCGGCATGGTGCGCGACGTGCTGCGGGGGCACGTCGGGCTCGACATCCTCGCCGTGGTGGCCATGGTCGCGACGCTCGCCGTCCAGGAGTACGTCGCGTCCCTCGTCATCGTGCTGATGCTCGCGGGCGGCGAGGCGCTCGAGGACTTCGCCGCCCGGCGGGCGCGGCGGGACCTGACCGCCCTCCTGGACCGGTCGCCGCGCACCGCGCACGTGATCGACGACCCGCGCTCCGCGGGCTTCGACGGCGTGCGGGACACGGCGGTCGACGACGTCGCGGTGGGCGACGTCCTCCTGGTCCGTCCGGGTGAGATCGTGCCGGTCGACGGTGTGCTGCTCGACGGCGGGGGCACGTTCGACGAGTCGTCGCTGACCGGGGAGAGCCTCCCGGTGGGCCGGGAGGCCGGCGACGAGGTGCTGTCGGGCGCCGTGAACGGGACCCGTGCCGTGCGACTGCGGGCGGCGCGGCGCAGCGCGGACAGCCAGTACCAGCAGATCGTCGCCCTGGTCGAGGAGGCGCAGGAGTCCCGCGCCCCGGTCGTGCGGCTCGCCGACCGGTTCGCCGTGCCGTTCACCGCCGTCTCGCTGGTGCTCGCGGGCACGGCCTGGGCGCTCTCGGGAGACTCCACGCGCTTCGCCGAGGTGCTCGTGCTGGCCACTCCCTGCCCGCTGCTCATCGCGGCGCCGGTGGCGTTCCTCAGCGGGCTGTCCCGGGCCGCGAAGCTCGGCGTCATCATGAAGGGCGGCACCGTGGTCGAGCAGCTCGCGCGCCTGCGGTCCGCCGCGTTCGACAAGACGGGGACGCTCACCCAGGGCCGGCCCGACCTCGTCGCGGCGCGGCCCGCCGCAGGTTTCGCCGCCGACGAGCTGCTCCTGCTCGCCGCCTCCGCCGAGCAGTACTCGTCGCACGTCTTCGCCGACAGCGTCCGCCGGGCCGCCGCCGCGCGCGGCCTCGACCTGCTCGCGGCCGACGACGCCGAGGAGGTCGCCACGAACGGCGTGGTCGCCACGGTCAAGGGGCGCCGGGTCGTTGTCGGCAAGCCGGGCTACGTGCGCTCCGTCGCGCCGGACACCGTCGTCGCGGACCTCGGCCCCGGCCAGGCCGCGGCGTACGTCGCGGTCGACGGGCGGTTCGCCGGGACCGTCGTCCTCGCGGACGACCCCCGGCCCGAGTCCGCCGCCGTGGTGTCCTGGCTGCGGGCGAACGGCGTCGCGCACGTCACGATGCTGACCGGGGACGCGCGGCCCACGGCGGTGTCGGTCGCGCGGCAGGTCGGTATCGACGACGTGCGGGCCGAGCTCCTCCCCGGCGAGAAGGTGCTGCTCGCGGCCGGGCTGACGCCGCGACCGCTGATGATGGTCGGTGACGGCGTGAACGACGCGCCCGTGCTGGCGGCGTCCGACGTCGGGGTCGCGATGGGCGCGCGGGGCGCGACCGCCGCCGGGGACGCCGCCGACGTGGTGCTGCTCGTCGACTCGCTCGACGGGCTCGTGGCCGCGGTGTCCGTCGGCCGGCACACCCTGCGCACGGCCCTTGCGGCCATCTGGCTCGGCATCGGCCTGAGCCTGGCCCTCATGGTCGTGGCGATGACCGGTGTCATCCCCGCCGTGACCGGCGCGCTCGTCCAGGAGCTCGTCGACCTGGCCACGATCCTGTACGCGCTGCGCGCGCTCGGCGGGCCGCCCACGGGCCTCGCGCCCCGGGCGGTGGACGACGGGTGACCGGGGAGGCGAGGACCCTGGCAGAGCGCCTGACGTCGGCGGACGCCTTCAACGTCGTGCTGGACGCGCGGGACCACGTCAACGCGTTCCTGATGGCGGGCGTGCTCGCCCGCGGCGGGTGCGTCGGGCCGGACGGCGAGGTCGATCTCGACGCGCTGCGCGGCGCGATCGCCGAGCGGGTCCCCGCGGTGCCCCGGCTCGCCCAGCGGGTGCGGCGCGCCGGACGCGCGCTCGTGTGGGAGCCGGTGCCCCTCGACCTGGCGGCCCACGTGCGGCGCGTCGCCGCGGTCGACGGCCGGAGCGGGTTCGAGGCCCTGTGCGCGCGGCTCGTCGTCACCCCGCTCCCGCTCGACCGCCCGCTCTGGGAGCTGCTGGTCGTCCCGGGCGTCGCCCCGGCGCGCGCCGGGCTCGTGCTCCGCGTGCACCACGCGATGGCCGACGGGATCGCGGCGGTCCGGCTCGCGCAGGCCCTGATGGATCCCGTGGCGCCGGACCCGACGACTGACCCGGCGGATCTCGGGGGCGGGCCGGTGGAGACGAGCGCGGCGCGCGGGTGGCGCGTCCGGGTGCGTGCGTTCGCCTCCGGGGTCGGGCGGACGACGGCGATGTTCCGGCGCGCGGTGCTGCCCACCGTGCTGCTCGGACGGGTCGGCCGACGCCGGGCGGTGGCGTTCGTCGACGTCGACCTCGACCGTCTTGCCGCAGGTGCCCGGACGGCGGGGGCGACCGTGAACGACGCCCTGCTCGTCGCGGCCGCCGCGGCCGCGCGGGCGGCGCTGCTCGCGCGCGGGGAGGAGCCACCGGACGTCCTGCCCGCGAGCGTGCCGGTCGCGCTGCCGTACCGCGGGCGGTCGGGCAACGCCGTCGGCGTGATGCTGGTGCCGCTGCCCACCGACGAGGCGGACCTCGCCCGCCGCCTGCGCCGTGTCGCCGGGTTGACCCGCGCCGCCAAGGACGACGCGCGTTCGCGCGGCACGTACGAGCTGACGCGCACGCGCGTCGGCGCCTGGCTCTTCGGCCGGCTCGCGCGCCGGCAGCGGCTCGTCGTCCTGTTCGTGACGAACGTGCGCGGCCCCCGGCGTCCGCTCGCGCTGGCGGGCGCGCCGGTCGAGCGGATCTGGCCCGTCGCCGCGCTCGGCGGCAACGTGCGCCTGGGCGTCGCGGCGATCTCCTACGACGGCGTGCTGCGCTGCGCCGTACACTGCGACGCGGACGCGCTCCCGGCCGCCGACCTCGCCCGGACCCTCGGGGAGGAGCTGGCGGGGATCGCCGCGCTCGGCTGACGTGCCTGGTTCACCGATACCCGGTGCCTCAGGCGCCGCCCTCGGCGTCGAGCGCCTCGGTGAGCAGCGCCACGAGCGCCTCGAGCTGGACGTCCGTCGAGGACGCGGCATCCTCGTCGCCCGCGCCGTCCAGGGCCCGGGCGGCCAGGTCGGACTTGCTGTCGATCAGCGCGGCGATCGTCGAGTCGATGGTCTGGGCGGCGATGATCCGCCAGGCCGTCACGGGCTCGGACTGGCCGATCCGGTGGATCCGGTCGATGGCCTGGGTCTGCTCGGCGTAGGTCCAGGACAGCTCGGCCAGCACCAGGTTGGACGCGACCTGGAGGTTCAGCCCCACCCCGGCGGCCGTCAGCGAGCACACCACGATCGACACGTCGGGGTCGTCCGTGAACGCGGTGATGGCCTTCTCGCGCGCCCGGGGCGTCTGGTCGCCGCGGATCGAGGCGTAGCCGATGCCGCGGTCGGCGAAGATCTTCTCGGCCTGGTCCATCACGTCGACGTGCTTGGCGAAGAACACGACCTTGCCCACGTTGCGGGCGAGCTGCGCGGCGTAGTCGGCGGCCAGCGCGGCCTTGGCCTGGCCGATCCGGCGGACCATGGTGAACACGTTCTCGCCCTTGGCCTTCGAGCTCGAGTCCTTCAGCTCGGCGGCCGCCACCCGGCGGGCGAGGTCGACGTCGACGCCGTCCACGACGACGTCGTCCACGACGGAGCTCTCGGCGCGCGCCTGCAGGGCGGACCGGTACCGGCTGACCAGGCGGCTGGCGAGCGCGTCCTCGGCGGCCCGGATCGAGCGGCCGGCGGCGCCGTCGAGCTCGACCGGCATGTCCGCCACCCGGCGGGCGGGGATGTCGGCGACCACGTCGGCCTTGCGGCGCCGCACGATGCCCATGTCGATCACGCTCGTCCTGGCGGCGGCGTAGAACCCCGGGTCGGCCGGGGTGAGCCCGGTCTCCTCGAGGGCGCCCAGCAGCGGGCCGAGCGGCTTGGCGTCGTCGATCCAGCCGAGGTACTGCCAGATCGCCCGGAAGTCCTCGATGTCGTTGATCAGCGGGGTGCCGGTCAGGGCCATCAGGAGCGGCCGGCCGGCCCGGGCGCGGATGCGCTCGGAGAGGGCGAGCACGTGCTGCGAGCGCTGGCTGCCCTTGTTCTTGATGAAGTGCGCCTCGTCCACGACCATGCCGCGGAAGCCGAGGTCGCCGAGCCACCCGACGTGCCGGTCCAGGAGCTCGTAGTTCACGATGACGACGTCGGCGAACCCGTCGACCCGCTCGCCGTCGCCGTGCACGACGGTGGACCGGCGCCGCGGCGTCCACAGCTCGACCTCGTGCGCCCAGTTGGTCTTGACCACGTTGGGCGCCACGACCAGCAGCGGGTAGGCGTCGGCCGCCTGGGCGGCGAGCAGCGCCTGGGCGGACTTGCCCAGGCCGGGCTCGTCGGCGAGCAGGAAGGTGCGGTGCCCGCGGGCGGTGGCCTCGACGACCTGGGCCTGGTGCGGCATCAGCTGCCGGCCCTCGGGTGCGGACAACGAGCGGGGCTCGGGCAAGGGCATGCAGGCGGCCGCGCCGGGCCCGGCGTACTCGAAGGACCGGAAGAGCGGTTCGAGCAGCTCCCAGCCGGCCAGCCGGAGGACCCGCGGGGCCTGCCGCTCGGCCGCGGCCGCGAAGTCCGGGGCGAGGAACGGGTTCGCGAGCTGGCGCGAGATCACCGAACGGGGCACCACCCGCTTCTCGGCGCCGGGTGCCGAGGCGGCGGGCGGGGGCGGCGGGGGCTCCTCGGGCGGCTCCAGGCCGCCGGCCCGCATCATGGTCGCCTTGAAGTCGCGGGCCGCGTCGGAGACCCGGGCGTCCTCGGCGAGCAGCTCGAGCAGCGAGGTGTCGCGGGCGGCGATCTTCGCGAGCAGCGTCCCGACCGCGTCGAGCTGCTTGAGCCGCTTGGCCCGCTGCGGCTCGGTCAGGGCGCCGTCCTCGCGGACCCGGGTCCGCTCCTCCCGCATGAGCAGTGCGACGACCTGGAACTTCGTCCGCGTCGCCGGGCGGGTCGGCGGTCTCCGGACGGCACCGTCGACCTCGCGGGCGGCCTCGGCCAGCACCGGGATCATCCCCTGCTCGGCGGGACGCGGGGCGCGGCGGCGCTGTGCGCCGGACCCGCGCTGTGCGCCCGACCCGTTCCGCGCGCGGCCGGACCGGCGTTGGCCTGCTCGAGCCACATCTTCTCCTTCGCTGCCTGCGTACTGCGACCACGGCGGTACCACGCCACGCCCGCACGCCCCGGGCCGGCCGACGGCCGGCTGGCCGGGCCGTGGGCAGGTGGCCCCTGGCCGGGGCGTTCCGATCGGCCGCGGGATCACCGCGGCGTCCCCGCACGCGGCCTCGTGCTCACGATGGCCCCGTGCTCACGATGATGGTGACACGCCGCCGGACGTCTCCGCGAACCACCGCGGGCGGTGGTCGTGGCCCTGCACGATCACCGGAGGACACGCAGTCTACCGCCGCTCCCGTCCCCGCCCCGACCGGCGCCGCCGCGCCGGTCCGCCTACGCGATGGTGGTGGCGCAGCTCATCGCCGACTCCGTCGCGGTCTCGCCGCCGGTGCGCCGCAGGTGCGCCTCGCCCCACACCCGGACCCCCTCGACGACGGGCAGCACCGTGGCGCCGTAGGGGGTGAGCCGGTAGATCACCGGCGCCGGGACCGGTCCGGTCACGTCGCGCTCCACGAGCCCGTCGGCCTCGAGCTCCCGCAGCTGCTCGGCCAGCACCTTGGGCGTGATGGGCGCGGCCCTGCGGCGCAGGCCGGCGAAGTGGGACTCCCCGTGGGCGAGCCAGTAGACGAGGGTCAGCTTCCACTTCCCGCCGATCGCGGTGAACGCCGCCGCCATCGGGCAGCCCGGCAGCGGGTTGGGACGAGAGGGGTTACCCGCAGGTGCCTTCTTGTTCACGGTCGCGCTCCGCTCGATAGTCGAAATATGACCATTTCACACCGAAGGTTCCTCACCGCAAGCCTTTCCGCCGTCGTCCTGCTGCTCGCGACGGCCGCCTCGGGCGCCGCCGCGCCGTCTCCGGCCGCGCCGCCCGCCGCATCTCTCGCCTCTCCCGCGTCGTCCGCAGCCGTCGACGGCCAACGGGACTTCGACTGGGAGATCGGCACCTGGCGCACCACCGTGCGGGTCCTCGCCGACCCGCTCTCGGAGTCGCCGGACGAGTGGCTCGAGTTCTCCGGCACCAGCACCGTGCGCCCGCTCGTGGACCGGCGGGCCAACGTCGTCGAGTTCCAGGTGTCGGGGCCGGCCGGCACCATCGACGCGATCAACCTGCGGCTGTACGAGCCGCAGGCGCAGCGGTGGAGCCTGACCTTCGTCAACATGCGCGACGGCCTGCTCACCCCGGCGGTGTACGGCGGGTTCCGCGACGGCGTCGGCGAGTTCTACGGCGACGACGTCCTGGGCGACCTGCCGATCAAGGTGCGGTTCCTCGTCACCCGGGCGGGCCGGGACGAGGCGCGGTTCGAGCAGGCGTTCTCGGCCGACGGCGGGCAGACCTGGGAGACGAACTGGGTCGCCGTGGACCACCGGGTACGGCGCTGAGGCTCCCGGGTCCGCCCGGTCCGCGGCCAGCGCTCGCGCGGGGTCACGGAGCGCGCCACGATGTTCGGGGGACAGGAGCACCATGACCATGAGCGTCTCGGCTTGGCCTTCGGCGACGTGGTGGCGTCCCGCGGTGCGGGTGGCGGCCGTGGTGGCGCCGCTGGTCGTCTGCGCGATCCTGTACCTGGTGCGGGACGACGTCGCCGCCGCGACCGGCGTGCTGGTCCTGGTCCTCCTCGTGGTCGCCGCCGCGGCCACGGGGGACCGGCCGGCGGCCCTGCTCGCCGCCTTCTCGGCCGGGGTCTGGTTCGACTTCTTCCTCACCGAGCCCTACCTGCGCTTCGTCATCTCCGACGCCGAGGACATCGAGGCGACCACCCTGCTCGTCCTGATCAGCCTCGCGGTGACCGAGATCGCCCTGTGGGGCTACCGGCAGCTGGGGCGGGAGGCCCGCCGGTCGGGCTACCTCGAGGGGGTGCTCGGCGCCGCCCGCGCGGTGGCCGAGGGCACCACGCCCGCCAGGACGGTGGTCGACGTCGTGGCGCGGCAGATCACCGAGGTGCTGGAGGCCGACGACTCCCGCTGGGTCGAGGGACCGGTGGGGGACGTGCGGTTCGCCGTGCTGGACCACGACGGGGCGCTGACCCGCAACGGCCGGCCGGTCGACGTCGACCGGATCGGGCTGCCCGTCGACGAGTACGTGGCGATCCCGGTGCGCCGGGGCGCGGAGGTCGTCGGCTACTTCCTCGTCACCGCGGTGTCGCACGCGGTCTTCCCGACGCGCGAGCAGCGCCGGTTCGCCGTGCTCATGGCGCACCAGGTCGCCGCGCTGTAGGCGCGCGGTGATAGTCAATCAGTTTGATTTACACTGACGGTGCGCGCTGCGCGCCGTCTCGTGATCCGGCGAGGCGTGGACGACTGGAGGACGTGTGGCCGAGCCGATCTACCTGCGGGCGACCGCGACCGGGCCGGGGCGCCCGTTGCGCCACTTCTGGAGCACCGTGGTCGGTGCGGGGCGCGCGAACGAGGGCCTCCGGGCCGACTGGCAGCGTCATCTCGCCACGGTGCGCGAGGACTGCGGGTTCGACTACGTCCGCTTCCACGGCCTGCTGCACGACGACATGTTCGTGTACACCGAACGTGCCGACGGCACGCCGGTCCTCAACTTCCAGTACGTCGACGCGCTGTTCGACGCCCTGCTCGACGCCGGCGTGCGCCCGTTCGTCGAGCTCGGCTTCAGCCCGCGGGCGCTGGCCCGCGAGACGGAGACCGTGTTCTGGTGGGGAGCGCACGGCGCCCCGCCGACCGACCTCGACCGGTGGTCCTGGCTGGTGCGCTCGCTCGTGGCGCACTGGGTCGACCGGTACGGCCTCGCCGAGGTGCGCCAGTGGTACTTCGAGGTCTGGAACGAGGCGAACCTGCGCGGCTTCTTCCGCGGCACGCGCAGCGAGTACTTCGCGCTCTACGCCGCCTCGGCGCGCGCCGTGAAGTCGGTCGACGCCGCCCTGCGGGTCGGCGGTCCCGCGACGTCCAACTTCGTGCCGGACGCCCGGTTCGACGGCGAGACCGAGGACTTCCGGGTGCACGAGGCGACGCTCGGCGCCGACCTGGACGCGCTCGAGTGGAAGCCGGTGTGGCTGGAGGCCTTCCTCGCGTTCTGCGCGGACGAAGACCTGCCCGTCGACTTCGTCTCGGCGCACCCGTACCCGACCGACTGGGCGCTCGACGAGCACGGCCGGGGACAGCGGCTCACGCGTGAGGTCGACGCGACGCCGAAGGATCTCGCGCTGCTGCGCCGCCTGGTCGACGCGAGCCCGTTCCCCGACGCGGAGATCCACCTGACCGAGTGGAACTCGTCGTCGTCGCCCCGCGACCTCACGCACGACACCGTTCCGGCGGCGGTCTACGTCGTCCGGTCGGTCCTGCGCTCGATCGGCACGGTCGACTCCCTGGCCTACTGGACGTTCACGGACGTCTTCGAGGAGGGCGGGGCCGGCGACGAGATGTTCCACGGCGGGTTCGGGATGCTCACCCTCCAGGGCGTGCCCAAGCCGACGTTCCACGCGTACCGCATGCTGAACGCGCTGGGCGGGACGCTGCTGGCGGCAGGCGACGACGGCGTGGTGACGCGGGACGAGGCGACCGGCCGGGTCGTCGCGCTCGTGCACCACTACCCGCACGAGGTCACGCGCTCCGTGCCGGCCTCGTTCGACGACCGGACGGTCGCCGACGCGACCGAGGCGGTCGGGTCGGTCCGCGACACCGAGATCACCGTCGACGGGCTGACGCCGGGCGCCGTCGTCGAGCTGGAGACGCTCGACCCGTCGAACGCCAACCCCGTGGCCGCGTGGCGCGCGATGGGGGCGCCGTCGTCGCCCACGCGCGAGCAGACCGCGGCGCTGGACGCCGCCGCCCGCGCGACGCGCCGCGAGTCGCTCGTCGTCCCCGGGGACGGCGTGCTGCGGGTCGAGCGCTCGCTCGCGCCCTGGTCGCTCCTGCTCGTGCGTCAGGTCGCCTGAGTGCGCGCGGCAGTGCGCCCGACAGTGCGCCCGACCAGGACCCGGGGTGCGAAGATGTGCGGGAGCGGGCCTCCGGGTCGCCCGCCGGCCGGTCATCGAGCAGGAGGTATGGCGTGACGATCGACCAGTCGGCCGCGCCGGCGACCGCCCGGCGAGGCACCAACCTCCCGCGGATGGGCGACTTCAACGAGTCGGTGATCCTCGACGCGGTCCGGCGCGCGCCCGACGGGCTGAGCCGCGTCGAGCTCGCCGGCGCGACGGGCCTGTCCGCGCAGACGGTCTCCAACATCTGCCGGCGCCTGCTCGACGCGGGGCTCCTGGCCGAGACCGGCAAGAAGGGCGGGCGTGCGGGCAAGCCGCGCACGGTCCTCCAGGTCGTGCCCGGCGGCCGGTACGCGCTGGGCGTGCACCTCGACCCGGCGGTCATCACGTACGTCGTCCTCGACCTCGCGGGCCGGGTGGTGCACAGCGTGCACCGGCCCACGCCCGCCGTCGTCGACCAGGAGTCGACGATCGCCGAGATGAGCGACACCATCGAGACCGTGATCGAGGAGTCGGGTGCGGCCCGCGACCGGATCCTCGGTCTCGGCCTCGCCGTGCCCGGCCCGGTCGACTTCGCGACCGGTTCCGTCGTCGACCCGCCGCAGCTCAAGGGCTGGGGCCGGGTGCCGTTGCGGGACCGGCTCGTCGAGGCCACGGGGCTGCCCGTGCTGATGGACAAGGACGTCATCGCGGCCGCGGTGGCCGAGCGCTGGGCGGGCGCGGCGACGCACTCGGGCAACTTCCTCTTCTTCTACCTCGGCACCGGTTCCGGCATGGGCGTGGTCGCGGACGACGTCGTGCTGCGCGGCGCGTCCGGGAACGCCGGCGAGGTGGGCGGGCTCGACGCCAACTGCACCACGCGCGCACTCGTCGACGAGGCCGTGGCGGCGGGCGTGCTGGAGGTCGCCCCGGCGCCCGGCCCGCAGGCCGTGGCCGAGCAGCTCGGGCGGCTCGCCGACCTCGCGGCCGAGGGGGAGCGGGGCGCCCAGGTGATCATCGACCGGTGGGCGCGCCGCGTGGGCACCGGGGTCGCGGCCGCGGCGACGCTGCTCGACTCCGAGCTCGTGGTGTTCGGCGGTCCCATCTGGCCGATGCTGTCCGAGCGGTTCCTGGCGGTGGTCGAGCCGGTGATCACGAGCTGGCCGTTCGTCGAGAAGATGCACGAGATCCAGGTGGTCAACACGCGGCTCGGCGAGGACGTCGGCGCGGTCGGCGCGGCGTGCCTGGTGCTCGACCAGACGCTCTCGCCGCAGCCCCACGCGCTCCTGATCGGCTGACGGCCCTGGCCGGGCCGGCCAGGTGCCAGACGCCCAGGTCACCCGGGTGACCTGAGCGTCTGACACCGGGGTGGTCACGCGCGGTGCGCGCTCCCGTCCGTGGCCCGCAGCAGCGCCCAGCGGTCGTGCTCCAGCGGGGCGCCCACGGGGTAGCGGCGCGCGGCCTGCTCGTCGAAGTCGACGCCGAGCCCCGGCGCCTCGGAGGCGAGCAGGTGCCCGCCGGCCGGGACCGGAGCACCCGGGAACACCTCCAGCGTGGCGTCGCGGAACGTCGCCGCCTCCTGGACGCCGAACGCGGGGGAGGAGATGTTGAGCGCCATGTTGGCCGCCATGCCCACCGGCGTCACGTCCCCCGGGCCGTGGGGCGCCGTGCGGACGCCGAACATCTCGCACACGGCCACGAGCTTGCGCGCCGGGGTGAGCCCGCCGAGCGTGGGGAGGCGCAGGCGCGCGAAGTCGATCGAGCGGCCGGCCAGCAGGGGCAGGTACGCGCGCGGGTCGTGGTAGAGCTCGCCGACGGCCAGCGGCGTCGTGCCGGCGGCCCGGAGCTCGGGGAAGTGGGCGGCGTCCTCAGGGGCGAGCGCGTCCTCCAGGAAGTACAGCCGGGCGTCCTCGACGGCGCGGACGAACTGCCGGGCCTCGGCCGGGGTCATGCGCTCGTGCGCGTCGTGGAGCAGCTCGACGTCGGGGCCCACCCGGTCGCGGACGTCCGCGAGGATCCCGGGCACGTGCCGCAGGTAGGCCAGCGTGTCCCAGCGGTCTGTGCGGGCCCGGCGCCGCGCCGCCTCCGCGGCGTCGCGCGGGGCGGTGCCGTAGGTGTCCCGGCCGGGCACCGCGACCTGGACACGCACGTGCCGGTAGCCGCGGCCGGCCGCCTCCAGCACCTTCTCGGCCACCTCGGCCGCGTCGGCCCCGTCGACGTGCGTGTAGGCGTCGGCGTGCTCCCGCGCCCGGCCGCCGAGGAGCTGGTGGACGGGCAGCCCCGCGACCTTGCCCTTCAGGTCCCACAGGGCCAGGTCGAGGGACGCGAGCGCGTTGTGCTCGATCGACCCGCCGCGCCAGTACCCGCTGTTGAGCAGCAGGCTGTGCAGGTCCTCGATGTCGGCGGGGTCCCGGCCGACGAGCAGCGGCCCGAGGTACTCGTCGATCAGCGTGCGGGTCGCCAGCGGGCGCTGCGGGTCGCTCGCGTCGCCGAGCCCGTAGAGCCCGGGCTGGTTGGTCTCGACCCGGGTGACCACGTAGGGGCAGCCCTGCGGGCCGGTGAGGAACGTGCGCACCGCGGTGACGCGCACGCCGTCGGCGGCGGTCCAGGGTGCCGGGGCGAGCACGTCGGGAGGGGTGTCGCGGGCGTCGGCGTCGACTGCCTGCAGGGGTGTCATCGGTGACCTCGATCCGGGGACGAGCGGTTCGCGCGGGCCGTTCCCGCGCGCGGGGCGGGCACCGGCGGCGGCGCCCGTTGACACTGTACATCGAATTGATTTATCTTCCGATGGTCCGCGACACCGCCCGGTGCCGCCTGATGACCGAGAGGCACAGCCCGTGATACGACACCGACGTCGTCCGTCCTCTGCACGCCTGACCACCGCCGCCACCTCCGTCCTGCTCGTCGGCGCGCTCGCCGCGTGCAGCGGTCCGGTCGGCGGTGCTGCCGGGGGCTCGCAGGAGAGCGACCCCGACACCCTGACCATGTGGACCTTCAAGCAGTCCCACGTCGGGCCGCTGCAGAACGCCGCGAAGTCCTTCGAGGAGAAGACGGGCATCGCCGTCGACGTCCAGGCCTACACGCCGGACGACGCCTTCATCACCAAGGTGCAGGCCGCGGCGCAGACCGGCGACCTGCCCGACGTGCTGGAGGTGCACACCCACGGCGACGACTTCACGTTCGGCGGCGCGGGCCTGCTCGAGGACCTCTCCGACGACGTGGACGACGAGTGGACCTCGCGGTTCCTGCCCGCCGTCGCGAACGACGGCACCGTCACCGACGCCTACTACGAGCAGTCGCTCGCGGAGGGGTCCAAGACCGCCGGGATCGAGAAGGGCCAGCGGTACTCCGTGCCGCTGACCATCGGCACGTTCGGCATCGTCTACGCGAACAAGGAGCGGCTCGAGGAGGCCGGGATCACCGCGGCCCCGACCACCTGGGAGGAGTTCGTCGCCGCGCTCGACGCCGTGCAGACCGCCCGGCCGGACGACGGCGGCGTGAGCATCGGCTTCCAGTCCTCCACGACGGGGCTGGAGTGGCTCATGCAGCCCATGGCCTACGGCCAGCTCGGCAAGGAGGACTTCGGCGCCCTGTTCGGGCAGGACCCCGCGAAGAACTTCGCGTCGGACAACGGCACGCAGGTGCTGGAGGCCTACAGCCAGGTCCAGCCCTACTGGATGCCCGGCACGCAGTCGCTCACGATCGACGACGCCGACATCGCGTTTGCGCAGGGCAAGTCGTCCTTCGACATCGGCGGTACGTTCACGCTGGCCTTCCTCGACCAGAACGGGATGGACCCCGAGAACATCGTCACCTTCCCCGTGCCGGCGCCCGAGGACGGCGCGATCGACGACCTGGAGCTCGCGCCCTTCGGCCTGACCGGGCTCTCGGTCTCGGCCTCGACGGGCAACAAGGACGGCGCCCTGCAGTGGATCGAGTACCTCTCGGAGACCGACGTCGCCGCCGCCTTCGCGCAGGACGCGCTCGACGTGCCGCCGGTCGACCTGGGCGACGACCCGACCGCGACGGTCGGCCCGGTGCTCGGTGCCATGATCGGCGCCTTCGGCGAGGGGGAGGACGCGTACAACCCCGGGGACACCTCGTACCGCCCGGCGGCGTACGACGCGGCACAGATCGGTGACGCCGTGATGGAGCTGACCCCGCTGGAGACGAAGGACGTCACCACCGTGGGCAAGGACGTCGCGACGCTCGTCGACACCTTCTGGTCCCAGTCGAAGTGACGACGTCGACCGCGATCGCCGCCGTCGTCCCCGCCGGGGACGACGGCGGCGGCCGGCGGGGCCGCCGCCGGCGCCCGGTGCACCACCGCGGCCAGGAGGTGGCGTGGGGCTACGTCTTCATCGCCCCCGCCCTCCTGCTCTTCCTCGTCATGGGCGTCTACACGCTCTTCTTCAGCGCCCAGCTCTCGTTCGTCCGCTGGAACGGCCTGACGCCCACCTGGGAGTGGGTCGGCCTGAAGAACTACGCCGACCTGCTGTGGGCGAGCCCGGTGTACGCACCGGTCGTCCACCGGGCAGCCCTGAACACGCTCGGCGTGATGGTCGCCGTGCCCCTGCTGACCGTCGTGGTCTCCTTCCCGCTCGCGGTGGTGCTCAACCAGGCGCGCCGGTTCGCCGGCGTGCTGCGCTCGGTGTACTTCGTGCCGTACGTGACGGCGGGCATCGCGGTGTACATGGCCTGGCAGTACGTGCTGGAGCCGAACGGCGCCGTCAACCTGCTGCTGCGCACGCTCGGGCTGGGCAGCCTCGAACAGCCGCAGGGCTGGCTCGGCAACCCCGCCACCGCGATGCCGACCCTCGTGGTCATCATGGTCTGGTCGGGCGTGCCCGTGGCCATGCTGCTGTACCTGACGGGGCTGCAGTCCATCGACTCCTCGCTGCTGGAGGCCGCGCAGCTCGACGGCGCCGGCTGGTGGCGCACCAACCTGTCCGTGGTGCGGCCGCTGCTGGCCGGGACCACCGCGGTGATCACGCTCCTGAACGTGCGCGAGGCCCTCCAGGGCTTCCAGATCTTCCTGATCATGACCAACGGCGGTCCGGCCGGGCGCACCAACGTGCTCGGGCTGGAGACCTACGACCTGGCCTTCCAGCAGGAGCTCGCGCCCACGCTCGGCCTCGCCAGCGCCCTGGGCTGGCTCCTGTTCTTCGCCGCGCTCGCCGTCGCGATCGTCAACCAGCGCGTCACCCGGGAGAAGCCATGACGACCGTCACCGACCGCACGGTCCCGGCGGCTCCGGCCGTCCCGCGGACGCCGCGCCGCCGTCGTACCCCCGCCAAGGTGGTCGTCGCCCGCTCCGTCGTGGCGGTGCTGCTCGCGGGCTACGCCGTCGTGAGCCTGTACCCGTTCCTCTGGATGGTCTCCGCGGCCTTCAAGACGCAGCAGGAGGTCATCCAGGGCGGGCACCTGATCCCGCACGACCCCACGCTCGGCACGATCGTGGACACCTGGGCGCAGCTGCACTTCTTCGACTACTTCCTCAACAGCCTCAAGGTCACCGGGCTGACGACGCTCGGCGTGGTCGTCGTCTACTCCGCCGCCTCGTACGCGTTCGCGGTGCTCCGGTTCCCGGGCCGGCAGGCGTTCTTCCGGCTCTTCCTGGTGCTGCTGTTCGTGCCCGGCGTGGTCACCCTCCTGCCGATCGTGCTGCTCGAGAACCAGATGGGGATCCTCGGCACGCACCTGGGCCTGATCCTCCCGTTCGTCAACGGCACCGCACCGCTGTCGATCCTGCTGCTCACCAACTCGTTCCGGTCGCTGCCGGACGAGCTGCGCGACGCCGCCCGGGTTGACGGCGCAGGCGAGCTGCGGATCTTCACCCGGATCTACCTCCCGCTCGCCCGGCCGGCCCTCATCACGGTCGCGCTGCTCACCGCCATCCCGACATGGAACGAGTACCTGCTGTCCCGGGTCTCGCTCAACGAGCCGGCCACGTTCACCCTGCCCATCGCGCTGCAGCAGCTCCAGTCGTCGAACGTCGTCCAGTACAACCAGCTCATGGCCGGCGCCCTGATCGTGGTGATCCCCGTGATCATCCTGTTCCTGGCCACCCAGCGGTACTTCGTCAACGGGCTCGCCGGCGCGGTCAAGGGATGACCCACCACCCACCGGCCCCGGCCGCACGACAGATCGGAACCCACCCCGTCATGAACCACACCCTGCCCCTGCCCCCGACCGGCCGCGCCGGCGGGCTCCGCCCCGGCGACGCCGTGCTGGTGACCGGCGCGGCCGGCGGCATCGGCCGGGTCGTCGTCCCGGCGCTCGCGGCGGCCGGCTACCGCGTCGTGGCGACCGACCGCATGCCGTTCGACGCGCCGTCCGCCGAGGTCGTGCTCGTCGGGGACACGCGGGACCCGGCGTTCGTGGGGTCGGCGCTGCGGGCGGGGGCCGGGGCAGGGTCCGGGGCGGTGGCGGTCGACGGCGTGGTGCACCTGGCGGCCATCGCGTCTCCGGGCCAGGTGCCCGACGACCAGACGTTCACGCAGAACGCGCAGGGCACGTTCTGCGTGCTCGACGGCGCCGGCCGGGCGGGCGTGCGCGTCGCCGTGGCGGCGTCGTCCTTCTCCGCGTACGGCTACCCGTGGGCGGGGCGGCACCTGTCGCCCGCGTACGTGCCGGTCGACGAGGCGCAGGAGCCGGTGGCGATGGACGCCTACGCCCTGTCCAAGCTGGCGTCCGAGCAGGTCGGCGCGTACGCCGCGCGCCGGTACGGCATGCCGACCACCCTGCTGCGCATCCCGTTCGTGGGCACGGGCGACCGGCTGCGGGAGATGGTCGAGCTCGCCCGCCGCGACCCGGGGGCGATGCGGCAGGAGCTGTGGACCTGGCTCGACACGCGGGACGCCGCGGGCGTGGTGCGTGCCGTGCTGGAGTCCGGCGTCGACGGCCACCACGTCGTGAACGTGGCGGCGCCGGACACGACCAGCGACATCCCGACGGCGGAGCTGCTCGCCCGGTTCCACCCCGGGACCCGCGTGGCGCGCCCCCTGGAGGGCACCGCGACCGTCATCGACACGACGGCCGTGCGCGAGCTCTTCGGCTTCGTGCCCGTGCACTCGTGGCGCACGGGCGACGCGCTCGACCCCGACGTCACGGCGGTCGCCGAGGGCCTGAGCGTCTGACCGGCCACGTCAAGAACCGCACGTCCCACTCACGTCAGTCCGAACAAAGGTGTTGAGGATGAACATGAACCCAGGAAGAGGCCGGGTGCTGGCCACGGCCGCGGTCGTGGTGCTCACGACGGCGGGGCTCGTCGCCCCGGCCGCAGCCGGGCCCGTGGTCGACGTCGACCGCTATCCCACGGGGGTCGGGGCCGACCTGTCGGCGACCCCGCGCACCCACGGGGTCTCCGTCGCGACGGCGCCCACTGCGGGGGGCCAGGTCACGGGGGAGGTCGGGGCGCGCGCCTACTGGCGCACCGACGCCGCGGCGGGGGCCGAGCGCCTCGCGCTGGACCTCGCCGACGAGTACGTCGGCCGGCTCGCCGACCTCCCGGCCTATCTCGTGGTGGACCACCGCACGGGCGAGGCGGTGGTCGCCACGGGCGGCGGCGGCACGCTGGGGCCGGGCGAGCCGGAGCCCGACGCCGACGGCGACGGCTGGACGACCACGGTGATCGCGCTGCCGGCCGCGACGCTCGAGATGGGTTCGGGCCCCGAGGTGGAGCTCGCGGGCGCCGACGGCGAGCTGACCGTCGCGGCCGTGCGGGTCGTGGCCCGGGGCACGAGCGTCGACCTCGGCCCGGCGGTGGCCGAGAGCGGCATCGCCGTGCGGGCGGGCGACGCCACCGCCGGGCTGGTCACGGGGACCGCTGACGGCCGCGGGTACTGGCAGACGGGCCGTGAGCAGGGCACGAGCTTCGTGTACGCCAACGTCTCCGACGCCTACGCGCTCGACGTCCGCGACCGGGTGCTGGTCGACGCGACCGTGCAGCAGGGCGGGGGGTCGATGTTCCTCCAGTACGACTCGCCGGGGGACACGATCCCGGACATGTTCAAGCCGTCGGCGCGCCACGAGCTGGGCGACGACGGGACGTGGGGCTCGCGTTCGTGGCTGCTCGACGACGCCGTCCTGACCAACCGGTCCAACGGCTCCGACTTCCGGCTCTCGGTCGAGGGCTCGTCGCGGGACGTGCGGGTGGACTCGCTCGCCGTCACGGTGGTGCCGCGCGCGGTGGACCCCGCCGTCGCGCTGCGCCGGCTCGTCGAGCGTGCAGAGGTGACCCACGACGCCGCGCGGGAGGGCGGCCGGGACGGGCAGTACCCCGCCGGCTCGCGCGCGGAGCTGCGGGACGCGATCGACGCGGCGGACGCCGTCGCCCAGGACCCGGGGGCGAACGGGGACGTGGTGGACGCCGCGACGACCGCGCTCGAGGACGCGCTCGCGGAGTTCCTCGGCTCCCAGGTGACGACCGATCTCGCGCGCACCAGGAGTGTCACCGCGAGCTCGGGGGAGGCGACCGCCGCCGCGACCGACGGCGACCCCGCCACCGCGTGGACCTCCGCACGCGAGCAGGAGAGCGCGTGGGTCCAGGTGGACCTCGGGGCGCCCACCGAGATCGACGAGGTGTTTGTGCGGTGGACCGCGGACTACGCGCACGTCTACCGCATCGAGGTGTCCACCGACGGGGCGGCCTTCGAGGAGGTGGCGCGCGCCGGCGCGATCGACGCCACGGGGGTGCGCACCCGGTTCGAGCCGGTCGAGGCGCGGTTCGTGCGCCTCGCGCTGGACGAGCGCGCCACGCAGCGCGCGGCGTACGCGCTCACGGACCTCGAGGTGCGCCGCGCGCCGGCCGCCGCGGTCCACCCGCGCGTCGTGCGCACGACGTTCCGGGCCGAGGACGTGGTCGTCGCGGACCAGGTCGCCACCGACTTCGGCGCCGACCCCTCGGGCGTGGCGGACTCGACCGCGGCGATCCAGGACGCGCTCCACGCGTGCCAGGACGCGACGGGCGGGACGGTGTGGCTGCCCGCGGGCACGTACCGCGTGACCGGCACCCTCGAGGTGTTCGCGCACTGCACGCTGCGCGGCGACCACCCCGACCGCGCGATCTCCGCGAAGGGCGACCCGCTGGGGGGCACCGTCGTCGTCGCGGACCTGCCGTCGGGCGACGACGGGCCGAGCCTGTTCCGCATCGGCGGCAACGCGGGCGTCACCGGCCTCACCACCTACTACCCCGGCCAGGACGCCGCGCACCCCGTCCCGTACGGCTTCACGTTCGAGATCCCCGGCCGCGCGTGGCAGGGCGAGCACAACTACATGATGAGCAGCGTCGAGCACGTCACGATGCTCAACTCCTACCGCGGCATCGGGATCTCCACCATGGCGCACGACCGCGGCGCGGGCGGCCCCGGATCCCAGGTGCACGAGATCGCCAACGTCCGCGACGTGGTCGGGACCGCCCTGTTCGAGGGGGTGGTCGCGTACAACGGGGCCGACGTCGGGACCTGGCAGGACGTGCGCCTCGACAACGGCGTGTGGGCCGGCGCGGGCGCCGAGTACGGCGCGCCCGACCGCGCGGTCCTCGACGCCTGGACGCGCGAGCACGGGACCGGGCTCGTCCTGGGCGACCTCGAGTGGGACGAGTTCGTCGGCGTCTCCGTCGCGGACTATGCCGTCGGCATCCACGTGGTCAAGGGGCAGCGCGCGAGCTTCACGGGGTCGTTCGTCGACGCCGAGGTGCGGCGCTCAGGCGTCGCGGTGCAGGTCGACGTGTCCGACGACCGGTGGGGCACGGCGTTCGCCGGCGGGGTCCTGGAGGGCTCCGAGGCCGCCGTCCGCAACACCTCCGGGGGCTACGTCAAGCTCACCGGCGTGGACACGACCGGCGGCCTGGAGGGGACGGTGCACGTCCTGGACGGGCCCCGGCACCTTCCGGCAGTCCCGAGGACGAAGCTGCCGGCGCGCCCGGACGCGCGGCTCGTGGACGTCACGAAGGCGCCGTACGACGTCCCCCGCACGCCCGGGATGTTCTCCGACGTCGACGTGACCGCGCCGATCCAGGCCGCCCTCGACGACACCGCGGATGCCGGCGGCGGCGTCGTGTACCTGCCGGCCGGCTGGTACACCGTGCGCGGGCACCTCACGGTCCCCGCGGGCGTCGAGCTGCGCGGCTCGGCGGGCGTGGCCAACCGCGACTCGCTGGAGCTGAGCGGCGGCACGGTGCTCCTCGCGTACGAGGGCGGCGGCACCCCGGCGGAGCCCGGCGCGCCCGACCCGTCGACCAGGCGGACGGCGTTCGTCACCCTCGCGGGCGAGGACGCGGGCCTGCGCGGGCTGCGCGTCTTCCACCCGGAGAACAACCCCGCCGGCCCGGACGGCGTCCGCGCCTACCCGTTCGCCGTGCGCGGCGCCGCCCCCGGGGCGTACGTGGTCAACGTCGGCCTCACGAACGCCTGGAACGGGATCGACATGACCCGCGCCGCGGACGGCTTCCTCGTGCGCCGCGCCGTCGGGCTGTTCCTGTCCGAGGGCGTGCGCGTCGGGGCCAGCTCGGGCGGGACCGTGGAGAACGTGCTCTCGAACGGGAACGTCATGACCCGGATCGCCTACGGTCTGCCGGGCTGGGTCGAGGGCGCCGACCTCTTCGGCCAGGTGATCGACCCGGTCGCGCGCGAGCGCGAGGTGCTGGTGCGGGCCACCGGATCGCGGGACCTCACCGTGATCGACACGTTCGCGTACGGCACCCACGACGGTCTCGTCGCGCGCGACGGGGCCACGGTGACGGCGTTCAACCTCGGCACCGACAACCTCGGGCCGGGCTACACGGTGGACGCGGACGCCTCCAGCGCGGTGCGGGCCGTCAACGTCATGCGCTACAACGGCGCGACCAGCCGCGGGCCCGTCACGATCGCCAACACGCTGGCGATCAACATGGTGACCGCGGCGGTCTCGGTCGCGGCCGACGGCGCGGGCGACGTGCGCGTCGAGGGCAACGAGGTGGAGCCCGGCCGCTACGAGTCCGGCAGCACGGTGGTCGCGGTCGCCGCGCCGCGCGGCGGGCGGGTGTTCACCGGCTGGCGCGACGCGTCCGGTGCCGTCGTCTCGCGCGACGCGCGGTACGCGTTCGAGGTCGCGGGCGACGTGGCCCTCACGGCCGGGTTCGCCCCGCGGGGCGCCGCAGGCCGCGGCTGACCCGAGATCCCGCCGGGCACGGTGCCCGGCGGGACCAGGAAGACGGAGCAGGACGAGGGGACACAGGTGATGGTGGCAGCGAGGGAGGCGCCCGTGACGATCCACGGCGCGGCGCCGGACGAGGCCCGGCGGCGCACCGGGTGGCTCGGGCAGGTCGCGCGGGTCGAGCAGGTCGTCGACGCGGACGGGCCTGCTCGCGGCGCCCGGCGTCTGCGGCTGGTGACCGGCGGCGGGCTCGAGCTCGACGTCCTGCCGGACCGGGCGCTCGACCTCGGCGCCCTGACGGTGCACGGGGTGCAGCTCGCATGGCTCGCGCCCGCCGGGTTCGCCGCCCCCGGCCTCTACCGCGCCGACGACTTCGGGACGTCGTTCGGCGGCGGACTGCTCGTCACCTGCGGCCTCGACCACGTGGGTTCGCCGGTGGTCGACGGCGGCCGGCGGTTCCCGCAGCACGGCCGCCTCACCTCGCTGCCGGCGAGCGTGGAGCGGGCCGCGGTCGTGGGCGACGAGCTCGTCGTGGAGGGCGTCGTGCGCCAGGCGGCCCTCCACGAGGAGCACCTCGTGCTCCGGCGCCGGATCAGGGCCGGCCTCGGGTCCACGTGGGTGACGGTCGAGGACACCGTGACCAACGAGGGGTGGCGCCCCGAGCCGCACCTGGTGCTCTACCACGCCAACCTCGGGTGGCCGCTGGTGTCCGAGGCCGCTGGGCTCGACGTCTCCTCGGAGCGCGTCGAGCCCGACGGCCCGGACGCGGTGGGCGACCCGTGGCGCGAGGTCTCGGCGCCCGAACCGGGCTACCGCCAGCGCGTGCACCGGCACGACCTGGTGCCCGGTACGGGGCGGGCGGTGGTGTCCAACCCGGCGCTCGGCCTGCGGCTGACCCTGACGTTCCCGACCGCCACGCTGCCCGTGCTCTACCAGTGGAAGATGTTCGCCCCCGGGCAGAACGTCCTCGGGCTCGAACCGGCGAACGCCCCCGCGATCCAGGGCCGCGCGGCCGCGCGCGAGGCTGGCAGCCTGCCCGTGCTCGCGCCGGGGGAGTCCGTCTCGTACTCCCTGCGCTTCGACGTCGACCGGATCCCGGCTGAAGGGAGGTCACCCACCGCTCCGCCGCACCGCACGTGATCGACGTACCCGGGGCGCGACGACGACGTCGCGCCCCGCCACCTCGACGAACGGACACCACATGAGCATCTCCCGACGTTCCTTCCTCAGCCTCTCCGCGGCGGTCGCGACGGCGGCTGCCGCACCCGGCGCCGTGTCGTCCGCCGCGGCGACGCCCACCGCGGCCGCGGCGGCGAGCACCGCCGCCGTGAGCCCGCCCGGCGACGTCGTCGGCAAGATCACCGCCGGCTACCAGGGCTGGTTCGCCTGCCGGGGCGACGGCGCCCCGATCGACCTGTGGTGGCACTGGGCCCGCCAGGCCGACCAGCCGCCGTCGCCCGGCAACTCCGCGATCAAGTCGTGGCCCGACGTCCGCGAGTACTCCGCCACGTACGCGACCGCGTTCCCCGCGCTGAACGACGGCCGCGCCGCGCGGCTCTTCTCCTCCTACGACCAGCAGACCGTCGACGTCCACCTGCGCTGGATGGCCGAGAACGGGATCCACACGGCGGCGCTGCAGCGGTTCAACCCGTTCGGGGCGGAGGGACCGACGCGCGACGCCGTCGCCGGGCGGGTCCGGTCGGCCGCGGAGCGGACCGGGGTGAAGTACTACGTCATGTACGACGTGAGCGACTGGCTGCAGATGCGCACGCAGATCACGCAGGACTGGGCGGGGAAGATGTCGGCCCACACGGGCTCGTCGGCCTACGCGCGGCAGAACGGCAAGCCGGTCGTGGGCATCTGGGGCTTCGGGTTCGACGACCCCCAGCGGCCGTTCACGCCGCAGGAGTGCCAGGAGGTCGTGGACTGGTTCCAGGCGCAGGGCTGCTACGTCATGGGCGGGGTGCCCACCTGGTGGCGCACCGAGGGCGACGACTCGCGGGACGGCTTCGCGGACGTCTACCGGTCGTTCGACATGATCTCGCCCTGGCTCGTCGGGCGGATCGGCAACGTCGCCGGCGCGGACGACTTCTACGCGCGCGCGACCGTCCCCGACCTGGCGGAGTGCACCCGCCTGGGCATCGACTACCAGCCCTGCGTGCTGCCCGGAGACCTGCAGGAGCGGCAGCGCGCGCACGGCGACTTCATGTGGCGGCAGTTCTGGAACCACGCCCGGGCAGGGGTGGCCAGCGCGTACATCTCGATGTTCGACGAGTACAACGAGGGCAACCAGATCGCCAAGACCGCCGCGACGGCGGGAGACGTGCCGGCGGGCTCGGGCATCTGGGCGCTCGACGAGGACGGGACGGCCTGTTCCTCGGACTACTACCTGCGCCTGACGAACGACGGGGGCCGCATGCTGCGGGGCGAGCTGCCGGTGACGGCGACGCGGCCCACGCGCCCGCAGCCGTAGCGGGGCGGGGTTGCCGCCGCCGTACCCGCGGCGGCAACCTCAGGCACGGCACGGCGCCGCGCCGCGGCGCGGCGCCGGGAAGCGCCCGGGGCCCGCCGCGGTTGGGGCTCGTGTGAGGCTCTCCCTCCTGGACCGTTCCCGCACCCGAGCCGGATCTTCCGACGCCGCCGCGCTGCGCCACACCGTCGAGCGCGCGGTGGCGGCCGAGCGGCTGGGCTACCACCGCTTCTGGGTCGCCGAGCACCACGCCGTGCCGGGGATCGCCTCGGCGTCGCCGCCCGTGCTGCTCGGCGCCCTCGGCGCCCGCACCAGCACGATCAGGATTGGCTCGGGTGGCGTGATGCTGCCCCATCACCAGCCGCTGGTCGTGGCCGAGCAGTTCCTGCTGCTCGACGCCCTCTACCCGGACCGGGTGGACCTCGGCGTCGGACGCACCCTCGGCTTCACCGCACCGGTGCGCCGGGCGCTCCGGCACGGGTCGGACGCGCCGGACACCTTCCCGGCGGACATCGAGGAGCTGCGCGACCACCTCGACGGCACCGCGGCGATCACCGCCCGGCCCGCCGCCGCACGCACCATCCCGGTCTATGTGCTCGCCACCGGGCGGGGCCTCGCCGTCGCCGCCGGGCTCGGGCTACCGGTCGTTGTCGGCGGGCCCGTGCTCGGCAGCCCCGCGCTGCCGGACGCGCTCGCGGCGTACCGCAGGGAGTTCCGCCCCTCGCCCCGCGCGCCCGAGCCGTCGGTGACGGTCTCGCTCGACGTCCTCGTGGCGGACACGGACGCCGAGGCGCGCGAGCTGGCCCTGCCGGAGGCGTGGGCGATGGCCAGGTCCCGGCAGACGGGCGAGTTCGGCCCGCTGGAGCCGGTCGAGGTGATCCGCGCCCAGCCCTGGTCCCGGCAGCTCCGCGACCGCGTCGACGCTCAGCTCGCGCAGGGCGCCGTCGGCTCTCCCGCCACGGTGCGTGGCCACCTGGACCGGCTGGCGGAGGTCACGGGGACGGAGGAGATCATGGCGTTCAGCTCGACGTACGACCGGGCCGCCCAGGCAGCCTCGGACGCCGCGCTGCGCGACCTGGTGCTCGGCTAGCTCGCAGGTCCGGCACCCGCGGCGCCGCCGTCCGACCCGCCGTCCGACGACGGCCGGACCCGGATCCGGAGGTGCTTCATCAGGGGCTGGTCGCTCTGGGTGCTGTAGTCGCCGATCCCGATCAGCACGTTCATCTCGGGCATGTAGCCCGCGGCGCTGCCCCGCGGCAGGTCGTAGGCGAGCGCGCGGTAGCCGCGCAGCTCGCGGACGGAGCCGTCCTTCGAGGTCGCGACGATGTCGACCAGCCCGCCCTGGCGGATGTCCCGCGCCGTCATGTCCTGCTCGTTCATCAGGATCAGGGTCCGGAGGTTCCGGACCCCGCGGTAGCGGTCGTCGTCCGAGTAGATCGTGGTGTTCCACTGGTCGTGCGAGCGCATCGTCTGCAGCACCAGCACGTCGTCCGACGCCGGGAGGACGTCGGGCAGCGGGCTCGACGCGAACTCGGCCCGGCCGCTGGGGGTGTGGAACACGAGCTCCCGCGCGGGCTGCTCCAGCCGGAACCCGCGGGGCAGCCGGACCCGCCGGTTGAAGTCCTCGAAGCCGGCGAGCGCCCGCGCCATCACGTCGCGGATCCGGTCGTAGTCCTCGACGTACCACTCCCACGGTGTCGCGCTGCCGGGCAACGTGGCCCGCGCGATCCCGGCGATGATCGCGGGTTCGGACAGCAGGTGCGGGGACGGGGGCTTCCGGTTGCCGCGGGAGAGGTGCACCATGCTCATCGCGTCCTCGACGGAGACGGACTGCGGGCCGCCGCGCTGGAGGTCCCGTTCGGTGCGCCCCAGGCACGGCAGGATGAGCGCCTTGCGGCCGTGGTCGAGGTGGCTGCGGTTGAGCTTGGTGCTGACCTGCACGGTCAGGTCGCACCGGTGCAGCGCGACCGCGGTGTAGCGGGTGTCGGGCGCCGCGCGGACGAAGTTGCCGCCCATCCCGACGAAGACCTTGACCGCGCCGCGGTGCATCGCCCGGATGGTCGCCACCGTGTCCAGCCCGTGCTCCCGGGGTGGGTCGATGTGGCAGGCGGCCGCGAGCCGGTCCAGGAATTCCGGCGTCGGGCGGTGGTCGATGCCGCAGGTGCGGTTGCCCTGCACGTTGCTGTGCCCCCGCACGGGTGACGGGCCGGTGCCCGTGCGGCCGAGGTTGCCGCGCAGGAGCAGGAGGTTGACGATCTCGCGCACGGTGTCGACGCCGTGCTCGTGCTGGGTCACGCCCAGGCACCAGGTCATGAGCGTGCGCCCGGCGGCGAGGTAGATCTTCGCGGCCCCGCGCAGCTCGGCCTCGCTCAGGCCGGACTGGGCGACCAGATCGTCCCAGCGCGTGGCCTCGACCAGCGCGCGATACTCGCCCAGGCCGTGGGTGTGCTGGTCGAGGAACGCCTCGTCGAGGGCCGTGGGGTCGGTGCGGTGCGCCTCGAACACCGCCTTCGCGATGCCGCGCAGGAGGGCGAGGTCGCCGCCGGGCCGGACCTGGAGGTTCAGGGTGCCGGTGCGGGTGGCCCGGTTCAGGGCCATGTCGGCGACCTCGTGCGGGATGACGGCGCGCCGGGCGGCGGCCTCCACCAGCGGGTTGACGTGGACGATCTGGGCACCCCGGTCGTAGGCCCTGGTGAGCTCGGTCAGCATCCGCGGCGCGTTCGACGCCGCGTTGACGCCGAGGACGAACAGGGCGTCGGCGGCCTCCCAGTCGTGCAGGTCGGCCGTGCCCTTGCCCGTGCCGAGGGCCGCCTGGAGGGCGCGCCCCGAGGCCTCGTGGCACATGTTGGAGCAGTCGGGGAGGTTGTTGGTGCCGTACTCGCGGGCCAGCAGCTGGTACAGGAACGTCGCCTCGTTGCCGAGCCGTCCGGAGGTGTAGAAGGCGGCCTGGCCGGGGCTGTCCAGCGCACGCAGCTCCCGGCCGACCATCGCGAACGCGTCCGCCCAGGTGATGGGCACGTACCGGTCGGTCGCCGGGTCGTAGACCATCGGCTCGGCCAGGCGTCCCTGCTTCTCCAGGTCGGCGTCGCGCCAGGTGCGCAGCTCGGCGACGGTGTGCTGCGCGAAGAAGTGCCGGTCGACGCGCCGTGACGTCATCTCCCAGGTGACGTGCTTGACCCCGTTCTCGCACAGGTCGAGCGCCAGACCCTTGAGGTCGTCGGGCCAGGCACACCCCGGGCAGTCGAAGCCGGTCCGGTCGTGGTTCATCCGGAGCATGGCCGCCGGGCCCTTGGCGACCGCCTTCTCGGTGGCGAGGAAGGCGGCCACCGAGCGCGCCGCGCCCCAGCCTGCCGCCGGGTGCTGGTAGTCGGCCTGGGACCACGACGTGCCCGGCGTCTCGGGTTCGGTCATCTGCGTCGGTTCCTGGTGCCGCTCACGCGCCCGCGGGCAGCACGGGTCGCTGCCGGCCGACGGTCGTGACGTACAGCAGCAGGCCCACGCTGGTCAGCACGACGCCGGCCCAGACGGTGGACAGGGTGCCCCAGCCGGCGTCGAGGGTGATGGCCCCGCCGATCGCGCCCAGGGAGTTGGCGAGGTTGAGGGCGGCGAGGTTCAGGGCGCCCATGAGGGTCGGGGCGTCGGGGGCGAAGCCGGTCAGCCGCACCTGGATGGTGGGGATGGCGAACATCATCGTCGCGCCCGTGCCGAAGAAGCAGACGAGCAGGACGGCGAGGTTGCTGCCCGCCAGCCCGATCAGGACCAGGAAGACCAGCACGCCGCCGTAGCCGTACAGCAGGCCCCGGCTCTGGTACCGGTCGGCGATCCGGCCGCCCCAGCTGTTGCCGACCGCCATGCCGACGCCGAAGACGGCCAGGGCGAGCGGGATGACGGACGCGTCCTGGCCGGCGGCGTCGGTGATGAACGGCCCGATGAACGTGTAGACGGCGAAGATGCTGGAGATACCGAGGGAGGCGACGGCGACCATCAGCCAGACGTTGACCCGCCGCAGGGCCCCCAGCTCGTTGCGCACCGAGCCGCCGTGCAGGTCGCTGGTGCGGGGCAGCCACGCCACCAGCGCGGCGCCCGCGAGCAGGCCGATGACGACCACGGCCCAGTACATGGCGCGCCAGCCGGCGTTCTGGCCGATGAACGTGCCGAGCGGTGAGCCGAAGATCGTGGCGACGGTCAGGCCGCCCATGACGGTCGCGAACGCCTTGCCACCCCGGCCGGGGCCGTACACGTAGGCGGCGACGACGGCGCCGGCGCCGAAGAAGGCGCCCTGGACGCAGCCCGTCAGGAACCGCGCGACGACCAGCAGCCCGATGTTCGGCGCCCACGCGGAGAGCGCGTTGCCGACCAGGAAGAGGATCACCAGGCCGAGCAGGAGGGTGCGGCGGTTCATCCGCGCCGCCAGCAGCGTGATGGCGGGCGAGCCGATCATGACGCCGAAGGCGTAGGCGGTGATCGCGTAGGTGGCCACGGGGATCGACACGCCCAGGTCGGCGGAGAAGAGCTGGATGATCCCGTTGCTGCCGAACTCGCCGGTGCCGATCGCGAAGGTGCCCAGGGCCAGGGCGAACAACGCCAGGCGTGGGTTGCGGATCGGTGAGGTGGCGGTCTCGTGCCGCTTCTCCTCGGCTGTGCACTGACTCTCGAACGCCTGCTGGTGCATGGGTGGGTGTCTTTCGTCGGGCCGGCCGCGCTGACTTGTCGCTGGGTGCGATGTTCGCGCAGCCCGATGGACGGCTACTTGATCGGCCCGGCCCCACCGTCCAGTGCCGATCCAGTGGGGCGGGGTCGCGGCGCGCGCCCGGTCCAGGCCGCGTCCACCGCGGCTTCGTAGCGTTCGAGGCCCGCAAGGTCTAGCAGGAGGAGTTCGATCGTGTTCGGAAAGACTCTGAAGGCATTTGCCGCCGGCTCGGCGGTCCTCGTCGCCGCGAGCATGGGACTGTTCGCCGTCACGGCGGACGCGCACCCGGGCGGCCACCACGGCCAGCCGGCGAAGAAGCCGACGATCGTGCTGGTGCACGGCGCGTTCGCGGACAGCAGCGGTTTCAACGCGATCAGCCGCCGCCTGCTGGCGGACGGCTACCCCGTGGTGGCCGCGCCCAACCCGCTGCGCGGGGTGGCCGCCGACGCCGCCCAGGTCAGGGCGCTGCTCGACAGCATCGAGGGGCCGATCGTGCTGGTCGGGCACTCCTACGGCGGTGCGGTCATCTCCTCGGCCGCCACCGGGAACGAGAACGTCCGGGCACTGGTCTACGTCGCGGCGTTCGTCCCGGAGACCGGCGAGAGCGTGGAGGCGCTGGTCGGCAAGTTCCCCGGCAGCACCGTGGGCGAGTCCCTCAAGCCGGTCCCGCTGTCGGACGGACTGGTCGACCTCTACATCAACCCGGCGGTGTTCCCCGAGCGCTTCGCGGGCGACCTGCCCGCCAAGGACGCCGCGCTCTACGCGATCTCGCAGCGGCCCGCGACCAACGCTGCCCTCGGCGAGCCCGCGTCGGGCACGCAGGCCTGGCACTCGATCCCCAGCTACTACCTGATCAGCGGCGCCGACCAGATCATCCCGCCGGCCGCCCAGGAGTTCATGGCCGAGCGCGCCGGCTCGACGGTGCAGAAGGTCCGCGGCGCGTCGCACATGGTCTTCGTGTCCCGCCCGGACACGACCGTGGGCCTGATCGAGCGGGCGGTCCGCGAGACGGCCGACTGACGGGGGCCGGCGGGCGGGGTCAGCGGTCGGCTGCCCCGCCCGGCAGGTCCCGGAGGAGCTGCTCGGCGCGGTGGGCGAACAGGTGGGCCTCCCGTTCCGTGGCGAGCGCCCGGGCTCGCTCGGCCGCCGCGCGGACGACGTCGTCCGGCTCGCCGGAGGCCCGCAGCAGCCGGGCGCGGACGAGCAGGAGGAAGCCCTCGGGGTAGCGCTGGCCGTGGGCCTCCAGCGCCTCGTCGGCGCGGTCGAGCGCTGCGGCCGCCTGGGTCAGGCTCCCTGCCGACAGCCACATCTCGGCGAGCAGCCCGTACCAGGTCGCCAGGCCGGACCGCGGCGGGTCGAGCAGCGCGGTGGCGATGAGCTCCTCCGCCCGACGCGCGGACCCGGCCGCGTCCCTGCCGGTCAGCGCCTGCACCCAGCACCGGGCCAGCCGCTGGTAGCTGCCGAGGAAGACGAAGGAGAACTCGGGATCCATGGCGATGCCCCGGTCCGCCGCCCGCAGGGCCCAGGCGGGCTCCCCGGCGAGGGCCGCGACGGTGACGGCGAACGCGGCCCAGACGGTGATCGCGTACGGGTCGTCCGCGGCGGCGGCCTCCAGGGCGTCGAGCTGCTCGCGGGCCGCGTCGACGTCGCCGTGCAGGGCCGTCATCAGCGCGAGCATCACGGGCGAGAGGAGCTGCAGGTCGTGCCGGAGCTGGTCCTCGCGGCCCACGGCGTCGTCGAGCATCGTGGTGCGGGACTTGCTCAGGTACCGGAAGGCCTCGCCGATGTTGCCGACGTCCCACTGGTGGATGCCCCAGGCGTGCTGCCCGTACGCCCGCACGACGGGGCTCGCCGAGGTCTCGCCGTGGTCGAGGAGCTGGCGGGCCAGGCGGCCGGCGAGGTCGAGCTCGATCCCCTGGGAGTACCCGGCCCACCGGGAGAAGAGGAAGTCGGCGGCCACGACCTCGTGCCCCAGTTCCCGGGCCAGGTGCTCGGCCCGCTCCAGCACGTCGATGGCCGAGGCGACGTACCCGGCGCGCATCCCGACCACCGCCGTGAGCTGCGACAGCGCCGACAGCTCCAGCTCGGCCAGTCCCGCGGCACGCGCGATGCGGGCGGCCGCCTGCAGGTGCTCCGCCGCCGCCTCGAACGCCGACTTCCCGGCCGCGCACCGGCCCGCCTCCACCAGGGCGTTCGCCGTGCGGGCGGGGTCGGAGAGCGGCCCGGCGGCCCACAGGTGGTGCGCGAGGCGTTCGGCGACCGGCTCGTGGTCGGGGCTCGTGCGCTCCAGCGCGTCTGCCAGCCGAAGGTGCAGCCGGCCCGCGTACAGCGGGGTGACGGTTCCCGCGACCGACTCGCGCACGACGTCGTGCGTGAACCGGACCGCGAACGGGTTGCCCGGCATCGGCTCGACCAGACCCGCGGCCTCCAGGGGCTCGAGCCGGTCGTGGCAGGTCGGCACGTCAAGGCCGGCGGCCTCGGCCAGGAGCGCCACGTCGATGTTCCGCCCGGCGAGGGCCGCGAGCCGCAGCAGGTCCCTGGCCTCGTCGTCCAGGGCGGCCATGCGGCCGCGGACGACGTCCACCACCGAGGACGGCACGCCGGCTCGCGCCACGGCCTCGGGGGTGAGCGCGCCGCTCTCGGCCAGCAGCCGAGACAGCTCCCGGACGAAGAACGCGTTCCCGCCGGTGCGGGCGTGGAGGTCGGCGGTGACCTCGGGACCGGGCGCCTGCCCGGTCTCCCGGCGGACGAGCTCCGCCACGTCAGCCGGGCGCAGCGGCCCGAGCCGGATCCGGCGCTGTCCCGGCGCACGGCTCACCGCCGCGAGCGTCCGGGCCAGCTCCGAGTCGGTCCCCGCCCGCTGGTCCCGGAGGGCGCCGATCACGACGGCTCCGCCGGGCAGCCGGGTCGCCAGGTGGGCGAGCAGCCGCAGGGAGGTGGCGTCCGCCCAGTGCAGGTCGTCGATCACCAGCACCAGCGGCCGGTCCGTACCCGCCGCGCCGATCACCGCGACCACCTGCTCGAACAGCCGGAACTGCAGGTTGCTGTCCGGCATGATGTCCCCGGCCAGCAGGTTGTCGTGCGGCTCCAGCAGCTGGCCGAGCTCGCCGGCCAGGGACTCCGCGCGTGCGTCCGCGGGCAGGCTGTCCAACAGCGCCCCGACGGCCTGGATCCACGGCCACATCGTCGGCGCGCCCGCTCCGTCGAGGCAGTTGCCCCACACGACCAGCGCGCCGCGCCGCTGCGCCTCGGCCGAGATCTCCTTGAGCAGACGCGTCTTGCCGACCCCCGGCTCGCCCTCCACGAGCGCGAGACCCGAGCCTGCGCCGAACGCCGGCTCCAGGACCTCCCGCAGCACGGAGATCTCGTCCGCCCGGCCGACGATGCCGGTCCCCGGACGCGGCGTCGCGGCCGGGCCTCCGGCCGTGGGCATCGGCCCGCGGAGCAGGTGTTCGCGCGCGTCACGCAACGCAGGCCCCGGATCGATGCCGAGCTCGTCGGCGAGACGGTCCCGCGCCGCCTCGTACACCGACATCGCCTCGGCCGTGCGCCCGGCGGCCGCCAGGGAGGTGACGAGACTCGCCTGGACCGGCTCGTGGAGCGGCTCCATCGCGGCGGCCAGGCGCAGGTGCGGCAGGACCCGCTCCGGCTCGCGCAGGTCCGCCGCGAGCTCGGCGGCCACCAGGCAGGTGTCGAAGAACTCCGCGTCCAGGCCCGCGAGGAGCCCGGTCGCGACCGGTTCGTGCAGCAGGCCCTCGCAGGCGGGGCCGGTCCAGAGCCTCAGCGCCTCGGCGTACAGATCGAGGGCGCCCGCCCGCCGCCCGTCGCCGGCTGCCCCCGCGGCCCGGTCCGTGAGCCGCCGGAACGCCACGAGGTCCAGCGTCTCCGGACCCGCTGTGCAGAGATAGGAGTCGCCACGGCGCACCAGGTAGGAGCTCGCCCCCCGGGTGGGGCGCTCGGGCTCCAGCAGGTGTCGCAGCGCCCCGACGTACTTGTGGATCGTGTTGAGGGCGCTCGCGGGCGCCGCGTCGCCCCAGATGGACTCGATCAGCTCGCCCGTCCCGGTCGGCTGTCCGACGCGGGCCAGCAGGACCGCCAGGAGGCAGGCCTGCTGCCGCGGTCCGGCGTCCAGCTCGACGTCGCCGCGCCAGATCCGCAGCGGTCCCAGCACCTGCAGCCGCAACGGCCCGGAGGCGGGTGACCGGGGACGGTCGTCGCGGGCGCCGGGGCCGGACGGCACGTCCATGGGCCCACCTCCCCGCTCGGCGTCTTCGTTTCGCGCGCGGGTCAGGGGCGCCGCGCGCGACATCAGAGTCTATGCCGGTGGGTGGGACCTGCCCCGGTCCCGGAGGCGGGTGATCTTTCCCGGTGCGACGGCGCTCCGGACGCTAGAGTCTGACCGTAGCCTGGACGGTCCGACCACCATCCGGCCGCACAGGATGCGGGTGTCGCGCCGATCGGGGTGTGGATGGTGGAAGTGGATGTTCAGCCCGTCGCCGTGGCTGTCGGCGCGGAGGCACGTGCGGCCGCCGGGACCGCGCTGCGGCTCCAGCTCCTCGGGCCGCTGCGGATCTGGCGCGGCGGCGTCGAGCTGGACACCGGGCCACGGCAGCAGGCGCTCCTGCTCGCGCTCCTGCTCGCGCACGACGGCGCCCCGGTCGGCCAGGGCGAGCTCGTCGACCTGATCTGGGGCGACCGCGCCCCGGGCAGCGCGCCGAACGTGGTGCACAAGTACGTCAGCGCGCTGCGGCGCCTGCTGGAGCCCGGGCTGGCGCGGCGCGGCGACAGCTCCTTCCTGCTGCGCCGCGGGGACGGCTACCTGTGGCAGTCCGGCGACGCGACCCTGGACCTCGCGACGTTCCGGGAGCTGGTCGGCGCCGCACGGGGCGCCCGCGACCGAGGACGGCACGACGAGGCGCTCGGCCGGTACGTCCAGGGGCTGAGGCTGTGGCAGGGGCCGGCCGGCGACGGGCTGACCCACGGGCCCGAGGCCGCGCCCGTCTTCACCGGGCTGGACCGTGAGTTCCTCGACGCGTGCACGGAGGCCGCCGACGTCGCCGTGTCCCGTGGCCGGCCCGAGCTCGTGCTCCCGTCGCTACGGCTGGCCGCCTCGATGGCCCCGCTGCACGAGCCGGTCCAGGCCGCCCACGTCACCGTCCTCGCGGCAGCGGGCCGGCAGGCGGAGGCCCTGTCGGTGTTCCGGACCGTCCGCGCGCGGCTGGCGGGGGAGCTCGGCATCCGTCCGGGTCCGGCTCTCGAGACGGCGCACCGCAGGGTGCTGCGCCAGGACGTCGTGCCGGCGGCGCCCTCCGGGACCGCGACGCCGCAGGCGGGCGGAGCGGACGCCGACGTCGCGCCACCGCCCGGGAGCGCCCTGGTGGGCAGGTCCGCCGAGCTCGCCGTCCTGCGCGCCGTGCTGGACGGTGCGCGCGCCGGCGGCACCGCGCTGGTGCTGGTCGAGGGGGAGCCGGGGGCGGGCAAGACCCGCCTGCTCGAGGAGGCGACCCGCACCGGCCACGACGCCCTCGAGGTCTGGGGCCGGTGCACCGACGGCGAGGGCGCGCCACCCCTGTGGCCGTGGGTGCAGGTGGTCCGCACCCTCCTCGACGCCCTGGACGAGCGGGAGCGGGAGCGGTGGCTGGCGGCGGGGCTCGGCCCGCTCCTCGACCCGCACGACGACGCCCTGACCGGGCAGGTCCTGTCCGGCGGCAGCGGCCAGTTCCGCCTGTTCGAGCACGTCGTCGCGCTCGTCGCCCACGCCGCCGCACGGCGGCCGGTCGTGCTCGTGGTCGACGACCTGCACTGGGCGGACACGGCCTCGCTCCGGCTGTTCGGTCACGTGGCGGCCCGGCAGCCGGCCGGCGTCGTCCTGCTCGGGGCGCTGCGCGACCGGGCCCCGGCGCCCGCCACCGAGCTGGCGCGGACACTCGCCGGCCTGAGCCGGTCCGCGGGCTACCGCCGCCTGCGCCTCGGCCCGCTCGGTGTGCACGAGGTGGGGGAGCTCCTGCGGGCCGAGACGGGCCAGGACCCCGATCCGGCCGCGGTACGCGCGCTGCACGCCCGCGCCGCGGGGAACCCGTTCTTCGTCCAGGAGCTGGCGCGGTCGGCCGCCGGGGCCGGCCGGCTCGACGCGGACGCCGCGGCGCGCGCCGGCATCCCGTCGACGGTGCGCGACGTCGTCCGCGACCGGCTGGCCGGGCTGGACGACGACGCGCGGCACGTGCTGGAGCTCGCGGCCCTGATCGGCCGTGAGGTCGACCTGAACCTGCTGGCCCGGGCCGCCGGGCTCGACGGCACGACCTGCCTGGCCCGCCTGGAGCCGGCCGAGGATCTCGGGCTGGTCGCCCTCGCGCCCGGGAACCCCAGCGCGGTGCGGTTCGCCCACGACCTCGTCCGCGAGTCCGTCTGCGAGATGACGGCGTCCCGGCGCGCGGCACGCCTGCACCTGCGCATCGCCGACGCGCTGGAGCACGCGCCCGACGGCGAGACCGTCCCGGAGCGCGTGGCGCACCACCTCTGGTCGGCGGGGCCGCTGGCGGAGCCGGCGCGCACCGCCGCCGCGCTGGTGCGCTCCGGGCGCCGGGCCGCGGCCAGGTCGGCGCTGGAGGCGGCGGAACAGCACCTCCGGCCGGCCGTGCGGGTGGCGCGGGGCGCGGGCCTGGCGGACGTCGAGCTGGCCGCGCTCACCGAGCTCACCGCGGTCATCGGGATGCGGTCGATGTACGCGGGCGCGGAGCTGCAGCTCCTGGAACGGGCCGAGCACCTGGCGCGGAGCCTGGGCCGCGAGGTGGAGGCCGCCGGGATCCTCTACTCCCGCTGGGCGGCGCACGTCCAGGGCATCGACCTGGCGCAGTGCGGCCCGCTGGCCGCGCGCCTGCGCGAGCAGGCCGAGCACTCGCAGCACCCGATCATCCGGACCTACGGCCTGCAGGCCTGGGGCATCCACCAGTACCACGTCGGCAACATCGGCGAGGGCTTCCGCTACCTCAGCCGGTCCGGGCAGACACTCCTCGCCGACGCCGCCGGACCGCCGACGGACCCCGTCCGGGCCGGTCTCCAGCTGCTGCTGACGGGGATGCTGGCGGAGACCACGGCGCTGCACGGCGACCTGGCGGGCGCGCGTGCCCTGCTCGACCGGCTCGAACCCGTCGACGACCGGTACACCGTCACGGCGTGGGCCACCTGGAGCACGCGCATCGCGGCCCTGGCGGGCGAGCCGGAGTGGGCGCTCCGTGCCGCGGAGCGGGGGATCGCCGTCGACCCGGAGCTGTCCTACGCCTTCCTGGGGACCTACCAGCGGCTTGCGCGGTGCTGGGGCCGGGCGATCACCGGCGAGGACCCGGCGGCCGCCGCCGACGAGGCCCAGCACATCATCGAGACGAACCTGGTCGACCCGGTCCGCTCCTGCGTCTCCACCTGGTACGGGCTGCTCGGCGAGATGCGGCTCGCGTCGGGACAGCTCCGTCTGGCAGCAGTCGCGCTGGACCGCGCCGAGCACCGCCTGGACGCCCACGGGCAGCGGTACGCCGAGGGGCTGATCCTGCTGCTCCGGGCCCGGCTGCTGCACGCGCAGGGCCGGCCGGTCGCCACCGTCCGCGAGGCGGCCTGGCGCGCGCGCCGGGTGTCGGCCGAACGGGAGGCGCACCTGTTCGTCCGTCGGGCCGACGCGTTCCTGGCCTCGCTCACGGTCCCGAGACGGTGAAGCCCTGTTCGTTGCCGTACTTGACGATGGAGTCCTGCCAGGCGCCCAGGCCGTCGGCCAGCCGCGTCGAGCCGGTGTACGCCTGGCCGACGGTGTCGGGGAACACGCTGTTCGCGTAGACCTGGTAGGGCAGGTACTGCCAGCCGGGGACGACGCCGGTGGCCGACGCCGAGAGCACCTCGTTGATCTTCTGCCCGCCGAAGTACTCCGGCTCCTTGCCCAGGAACTCGGGGCTGGTGAGGTCCGCCGTCGTGGCCGGGAAGTTCCCGTGGTCGAGCCGGACCTGCACGCCGTCGCCGGCGTTCGCGTACTGCAGGAACCCGTAGGCCAGGGCCTTCTGGGTGCTGGCCTCGGTGACCGACAGCGCGGAGCCGCCGTTCTCGGCCGTCGCGGTGGCGCCCGCCGTCCACTGCGGCAGGGGCGCGACGCGCCAGTCGCCCGAGGCGGCGGGTGCGCCGGACTCCAGGTTCGCGGGCATCCACGCGCCCGTCACCAGGGCGGCGATCGACCCGTCGCCGAGCCGCTGGAACCACTCGTCCGACCACTCCGGGACCTTGGCCACGAGGTCCTCGTCCAGGAGCTGCTGCCACATCCCGGCGAACCGCGCCGAGCCCTCGTCGGCGAGGTCGACGGTCACCGTGGTCCCGTCGACGGTGAACGGCGTCCCGCCCGCCTGCCAGATCATCGACGTCGCGAACCCGGCGTTGCCGTCGTCCGCGATGAGGTGGGTGTCGCTGTCGTGCGCGTGGATCGTGCGCGCCGCCTCGACGAACTCGTCCCAGGTCGCCGGTACCTCGGCGCCGGCGGCCTCGAAGGTCCGGGCGTTGTAGAACAGGGCCATCGGGCCGGAGTCCATCGGCAGGCCGTACACGGCGTCGCCGTCGGTCACCGAACCCCAGGTCCCGGGGGAGTAGGTGCCGTCGAGGTCGCCCGCGCCCAGCGGGGCGAGATCCGCGAGCGACCCCGCGATGGAGAACTGCGGCAGGGCGTAGTACTCGACCTGCGCGACGTCGGGCACGCCGGAACCCGCGCTGATCGCGTTCTGCAGCACCACGTAGTGGTCGTTGCCCGTGCCGACGTTCGCCAGCTCGACGTTCACGTTCGGGTACTCGGCCTCGAAGCTCTCGACGACCTGGTCCAGCGTGGGCTCCCACGCCCAGACCAGCAGGTCGCCGCCCTCCTCGAGCGCGGCGGAGACCGCGTCGGGGGACAGGTCGGCCGCCGCGCCGGTGACGGGCGAAGACCCGCACCCGGCCAGGACTGCCGCCGCGAGCCCCGTCGCGGCGAGCAGCGCGCCGGTGCGGCGGGGGATGCCGGTGCCTCGTGCCACAGGAGCTCCGTTTCGGGTCGGCGTCGACGTCTGCCAGGCAGGCACCCGTACGGTAGCGCCACCTCGAAGGATCCTGGGCATGGCGCGCACGGGGGAACCGTGGTGTGCGCGGACGCAGCGGAAGGCACCTGTCAGGTGACGGCGCCGAGGTGCCAGGGGATGAACTCCTCGGCGCCGATCTCCAGCTCCTCGCCGACGGTCTGCTGTCCGGACGCGACCGCGAGGATGTGGTCGAAGATCTGCCGGCCCACCTGGGCCACGGTCGCGGTGCCGTCCACGATGACGCCGGCGTTGAGGTCCATGTCCTCGGCCATCACCGAGTACATCGGGGTGTTCGTCGCCACCTTGATCGACGGGGTCGGTCGGCACCCGAACACCGACCCACGCCCGGTGGTGAACACGACGACGTTCGCGCCGCCCGCGACCAGGCCCGTCACGGAGACCGGGTCGTACCCGGGGGTGTCCATGAAGCCGAACCCGCGCTGCGTGATGGGTTCGGCGTACTCGTACACGGCACCCAGGTCGGCCTGCCCGCCCTTGGCGACGGCCCCGAGGGACTTCTCCAGGATGGTCGTGAGCCCGCCGGCTTTGTTGCCCGGTGACGGGTTGTTGTCCAGGGTGCCGCCGCCCGCGGCCACGTAGGTGCGCCACCAGTCGATGCGGTCCAGGAGCTTCTTCGCGACAGCGGGCTCGGTGGCGCGGGCCGTGAGGAGGTGTTCGGCGCCGTAGACCTCGGGGGTCTCGGCCAGCACCGACGTCGCGCCGTAGGCGACCAGGCGGTCCGACGCCCAGCCGAGGGCCGGGTTGGCGGTGATGCCGGAGTACCCGTCCGACCCGCCGCAGTTCAGTGCGAGGACCAGGTCGGACACGTCGCACTCGACGCGTTCGCGGGCGTTGACCAGGGGCAGCATCTCGCGGATCGCGGCGACCCCGGCCCGCACCGACGCCCGCACGCCGCCGGTCTCCTGGATGGTCAAGGACCGCACCACGGTGTCGTCCGCGATCGCGGCCAGCAGCCCGGACCGGGTCTCGTCGGGGGCGCCGATGCCGGGCATGCCGAGGTCGGCGACCTGCCCCGACCGGGCCGACAACGCGGCGCCCGGGACCATCTCGCAGCCCAGCCCGAGGACCAGCAGGCCCGTCACGTTGGGGTGGGCGGCGTAGCCGCGCAGGGTTCTGAGCAGGATCTGCCCGCCCTCGGAGTCCGGCACCAGCCCGCAGCCACTCGTGTGGGTCAGGGCGATGACACCGTCGACGTTGTCGAACTCGTCCAGCACGCTGCCGCGGAACTGGTCCGCGATCATCTTCGCCGTGGAGGCCGAGCAGTTCACGCTGGTCAGGATCGCGACGAAGTTGCGGGTCCCGACCCGGCCGTCGGCCCGGCGGTACCCGCGGAAGGTGGGCCGGGGCTCGTCGTCCGGCACCCGGAGCTCGTGATGCGTGCCGCCCAGCGGCGCCTCCCGTGACCCGTCCTCGAACCCGAGGTTGTGCGAGTGCACGTGATCCCCCGGAGCGACGGGAGCGGTGGCGACCCCGATGACCTGCCCGTACTTGCGCACCTGACCGCCGGTCGGTACGGGACGGAGGGCGATCTTGTGCCCGCGCGGCACGAGTTGTCCGACGTCGAGGTGCCCGACCTCGACCAGGCCACTCCCGGGAACCGCGACCCGATCACCCGGACTCAGGTCCCGCGTCGCGACGGCGACGTCGTCACCCTCCCGCAGCACGAGCAGATCATGTGACATGGCAACAACCTCCGGTGGCGACGGACTGCGGGGCTCGGCGACACCGGCTCCGACGTGGGCGAGCACAGGGCGGGAGCCCGCGCGCGACGACTTGCCGGCCTCCGGCGACCCGTGCCACGCTAGCCCTTCCCTAAAACCGGTTTCAAGGATAGACGATGACAGATCATGCGCTCGTGCTCCCCGGAGGTGGCTACCGGAGGCACGCCCCGCACGAGGCGGAGCCGGTGGCCGAGTGGCTGCGCGGGCTCGGCCTGCCGGCCAGCGTGCTGCGGTACCCGGTCGGGCAGCCGCACCCCGTGGCCCACCGTGCCGTCTCCGCCCGGGTCGCCGAGCTCCGGTCGCGCGGCGTCGAGCGGGTGCTGCTGGTGGGCTTCTCCGCGGGCGGCCACGCCGCCGGGCTGGCGGCGCTCGCCCCGGTGGACCCGGTCGCCCACGTCGACGGCGTCGTCCTCGGGTACCCGGTCGTGACGCTGGAGAACCACGTGCACCGGGACTCCGCCGAGGTCCTTCTCGGTGTGGAGGACACCCCCGCACGGCGCACGGCGCTGTCGCTCGACACCCTCGTGACGCCCGCCGCGCCGCCGTTCTTCGTCTTCCACTCGTTCGACGACCACAAGGTGCCGGCCGAGCACTCGCTCCTGCTCTCGTCCGCGCTGCGGGGCGCGGGGGTGCCGCACGAGCTGCACCTGTACCCCGTCGGCGGGCACGGCGTGGGTCTCGACGTGTCGTGGCTCGGGTGGGCGCGGGCGTGCGAGGCCTGGCTCGTCCGGGAGCGCTGGACGGCCCGGCGCGAGATCGGGGGTTGACAGCCCGGCGCTGCGGCGGGCAGTCTTCGTGAAACCGGTTTTATCGAAGAGCCGGAATCTACGAAGGGGTAGAGGATGCGACAGCGTCGTTGGAGCCGCGTCGGCGGTGTGGTCTCGAGTCTCGCGCTCGTCGGAGTCATGGTGAGCGGCTGCTCGGACGGGGCGGCCACGGGTACGGAGGCGCAGGTCGGGGCGGCCTGCGACCCCGAGGCCGACGTGACGATCACGGTGGGCGAGCGGCCGACGTCGGACCAGGCGGCCACGCTGGAGGCGTGGGAGAACGCGATCGCCGCGTTCGAGGAGCTGCACCCGAACATCACGATCGAGGACGAGGAGACCAAGTACGACGTCTCGACGTTCTCGGCGCTGCTGGTCGGCGGGACCCTGCCGACCACCCTGCAGGTGCCGTTCACGGACATCCAGGCGCTCATCGCGCGCGGGCAGGCCGCCGACATCACCACCTACGTCGCGGACGACGAGGTGCTGAGCCAGCTCAACCCGCAGGTCACCGGCGTCACGCAGGACGCGGAGGGGCACACCTTCGGCGTCGTCCGGGCCGCCTACACCATGGGTCTCGTGTACGACCGGGCGCTGTTCGAGCAGGCTGGCCTGGACCCGGACGCGCCGCCGGCCACGTGGGACGAGGTGCTGGACGCCGCCGCGACCATCTCCGAGAAGACGGGGGAGACGGGCTTCGTCATCCCCACCACCGGCAACGTGGGCGGCTGGCTCCTGACCTCGATGGCGTACTCGAACGGCAGCCTCGTCCAGGAGACGGACGGCGACACGACGACCGTCACCCTCGACACCCCGGGGATGCGGGAGAGCCTGGAGTTCCTGCACGACGTGCGCTGGGGGCAGGACGCCGCCGGCGACAACTTCCTGCACGACAACAACACCGTCCGGGACGACCTCGCGGCGGGCTACATCGGCCAGAGCCTGAACGGCGCGAACCTCTACAACAGCGTCGTGATCGGGCGCGGCATGCCCGCCGAGGACTTCGGGCTGGCGCCCTTCCCGGCGGGCGACGACGCCGTCGGCGTGCTGGGCGGCGGCAACATCCAGTGGTTCAACCCCAAGGCGACGCCGGACCAGCTCTGCGCGGCGCTCGAGTGGACCAAGTACTACTTCCTCGACCGCTACGTCGACGAGGAGGCCGCCACCACCTGGGCCGAGTCGCAGGTGGCCGACGACCTGCCCGTGGGCCTGCCCGAGGTGCCCGTCGTCTCCGAGGAGCAGTACGAGACCTTCCTCGGCTGGATCGAGCCGCAGGTCAACGTGCCGCGGGAGAACTACCAGGCCTACATCGACAGCCTGCCCGACGCGACCATCGTGCCCGAGCCCGCGGTCAAGGCGCAGGAGCTGTACGCCGCCCTCGACCCGGTGGCGCAGGCCGTGCTCACGCGCGAGGACGCCGACCCCGCCGAGCTGCTCCAGGCCGCCCAGGCGCAGGTGCAGGACCTCGTCGACGCCGGATGAGGAAGAACAACGTGTCACCGGCCGCCACGCTGCTGTCGTGGGTGCGCGGCGGCGGGGTCGGGACCCTCGTGATGTTCCTCCCGCTGCTGCTCACCTTCGGGTACTTCGCGTGGTGGCCGATCGCGAAGAGCCTCATCCTCGCCTTCCAGCGCACGGACCTCATCACCGAGCCCACCTGGGTGGGACTGAGCAACTTCGAGCGGGTGCTCGCCGACCCGCTCCTGTGGACCGCGCTCGGCAACACGGCCTGGTTCGCGGTGCTCGCCCTGGTGATCGGGTTCCCCCTGCCCATCCTGATGGCCGTGGTCATGGCGGAGCTGCGGCGCACGCGGCAGATCACGAGCGTGCTCGCCTACCTGCCCGTGATCATCCCGCCGGTGGTGAGCGTGCTGCTGTGGAAGCAGTTCTACGAGCCGTCGGACACGGGCCTGTTCAACAGCGGGCTCGCCCGGCTGGGCATCGAGCCCGTCGGCTGGCTCCAGGAGCCGGCGCTCGCCATCCCGAGCATCGTGATCCAGTCCACCTGGGCGTCGGCGGGCACCGCGACGATCATCTACCTCGCCGCGCTCATGTCGATCCGCACCGAGCTGTACGACGCCGCCGAGGTCGACGGCGCGTCGATCCTGCAGCGCACGTGGCACGTCACGCTGCCGCAGCTCCGGGGCGTGATCCTGCTGATGCTCCTGCTCCAGCTCATCGGCACCATGCAGGTCTTCACCGAGCCGTTCGTCATGACCGGCGGCGGCCCGGAGAACCGCACCGTGACCCTTCTGATGCTCGTGTACAACTACGCCTTCCTCTCGGGCGACTTCGGCAAGGCCACGGCGCTCAGCCTGCTGCTCGCGGTCGGCCTGGGCCTCCTGTCCGCCGTCTACCTGCGGCTCACCCGGAAGTGGAGCGAGTCATGACCACCCTGACCACCGCCGACGCCGAGGAGCGCTCGAACGTCTCGACGCTCGACCGGTCGCGCCGGTCCGTGCGGATCACCACGCGGGTGCTCGCCGTGCTGCTCGTGGCCGCCCTGTGCCTCGTCGCCCTCGGTCCGCTGCTGTGGCTGTTCAAGGCCGCCCTGTCCACCAGCCAGGACATCCTGCGCGAGCCGTTCGCGTGGTGGCCCAGCGGCGTGCAGTGGCAGAACCTCGGCGACGCGTGGTCGCAGATCCACGTGGGGCAGTACCTGCTCAACACCGTGTGGGTGGCCGCGGGGTGCTGGTTCTTCGGGCTGCTGGTCGCCCTGACCGGCGGCTACGGCATCGCGGTGCTGCGGCCCCGGTACGCCCGGGTCGTGAACGGGGCCGTGCTGGCGACCTTGTTCATCCCCGGCGTCGTTTCCCTCATCTCGCTCTACGTCACGGTGCTCGACGTGCCGCTGATCGGCGTCAACCTCGTCAACACGTTCTGGGCGGTCTGGCTGCCGTCGGCGGCCAGCGCGTTCAACGTGCTGCTCGTGGCGCGTTTCTTCGACGGCCTGCCGCGGGACGTGTTCGAGGCCGCGCGGATCGACGGCGCGGGGGTGTTCCGCGTGTTCTGGTCGATCGTCCTGCCCATGTCGCGCCCCGTGATCGGCGTCGTGTCCCTGCTGACGATCGTCGCGTCGTGGAAGGAGTTCCTCTGGCCGCTGCTCGTGCTGCCGTCGCCGGACCTCCAGCCGCTGTCGGTCGGGCTGTACCGCGTGGCCGACACGGCCCCGACGAACCTGCTCATGGCGGGGATGTTCATCTCGGTGGTCATCCCGGTCGTGCTGTTCCTCGTGTTCCAGCGCCAGTTCCTGCGGAGCGCCGGCCAGGCCGGCGCCGTGAAGGGCTGACCGATGACGGTCAGCCGGAGGGAGAACCTGATGCGTGTTGCCTCAAGATGGCCCCTTTCTGCCGTCCTCGCCCTGCTCACCTCGACCACCCTGCTCGTCGGACTGCTCGCAGGCCTCATGCTGGTTGCCCCGCCGTCCGCACGCGCCGACCTCGCCGCCTCCGACTCGTTCCCGGGGTGGACCACCACGGTCTCGGGGAGCCCCGAGTTCGTGGTCACCGCGGACACCGCCGGAGCCCAGGACGGCGCGGCCGCCGCCCGTGTCGACTTCGACTCCCCGTACTCGGCCTCGTACGTGGACCTGCGGCAGAACATCCGCGCCAACGGCGGCGTCACCTACGACATGAGCGTCTGGGTGCGCACGCAGGACCTCTCCGCGTCCGACGCCGCGTACGTGGTGCTCAGCGGCGACCACGCCCAGCGGGTCGAGCTGCCCACCGGCACGAACGGCTGGACCCGCCTGGAGTGGAGCTATACCCAGCCCGCGGGCAGCATGACCTTCGTCCTGCGGTTCCTCGTGCGCGGCACCGGGACCGTCTGGTTCGACGACGCCCGCATGTCCGTGGCGGGCGACGACGAGAACCTCGTGGTCAACCCGTCGTTCGAGCAGCACGAGCCGCCGCCCGGCACGCTCGCGTTCGCCGACACCGCTCTCGTGTACGAGACGGGCGACGCGCACGTCGGCATCAAGACGGTCGCCGACGGCGTCGCGTGGGAGCTGCGCGCCTCCTCCGGGCAGCGGCTCGACACGGGGACGGCGGCCGCCACGGCGGGCGTGGCCTCGGTCGACCTGTCGGCGCTGCCCGCCGGCTACTACGGCCTCACCCTCTCCATCACGGAGCCCGAGCCCCTGACCCGCACCGGCACCCTGGCCGTCGTCGACCCGCTGGGCTCGTCGGGGCCGAACACCGAGGTAGGCGTCGCCGCCCACGTGAACCGCTACTCCGTGGACCAGATCGACGCGCTCATGGGGCCGCTCGGCGCCGGGACAGTCCGCGAGGGACCGTCCTGGGACACCATCGAGACGTCGCCCGGGGTGTACGAGTTCCCCGCGCTGTTCGACGCCCAGATCGCGGCCGCGAAGGCCCGCGGCGAGCGCCCGATCGTCATCCTCGCCTACTTCAGCCGCTGGTACGACGGTGGCAAGACGCCCAGCTCGCCCGAGGGCATCGCCGCCTACGCGCGCTACGCCGCGGCCGCCGCCGAGCACTACGGCTCGGGCGTCGACTACGAGGTCTACAACGAGTTCAACCACACCTTCAACACCGGTGCCTGCGGCATGACAGCCGCCTGCTACCTCGAGCTGCTCGAACCGGCCGCCGCCGCGATCCACGAGGCGGCCCCCGGTGCCCGCGTCGTCGGACCCGTCAGCGCGGGCGCGCGGTGGGACTTCATGGAGGACCTGTTCGCCCTCGGCGGCCTGGACCACCTGGACGCCGTCAGCTATCACACCTACGACTTCCCCGGCGCGCCCGAGGGCCGCACCGAGGCCGGCGTGGCGACCCTGCGGGGCCTGATCGACGAGTACGCGCCCGGCTCCGACATCCCCATCTGGCTGAGCGAGCACGGCTGGCCGACGACGACCGGCGGCACGACCGAGCAGCAGCAGGCCGCCTACGTCGTGCGCTCGGCCGCGCTGCTGGAGGCCGCGGGCGTCGAGCGCACCGTCTACTACGAGCTCATCGACTCCGGCGCCAACCGCGCCGAGCCCGAGCACAACTTTGGCATCAGCCGGCTGCCCACGGGCGGCGGCACCGCGCTCACGCCCAAGCCCGCCTACCCGGCGCTCGCGGTCTACAACCGGCAGACGGCGGGGCGCACGCTGACCGAGCTCCGGCGCCTCGACGGCGCGGTGGTGGCCGACTTCGCGGACGCGGCCGGCGGCGTCGTCCGCATGGTGTGGGCGACGGGCGACCCGGTGACCGTGGCCGTGCAGACCGGTCCGTCCTCGCGGCTGGTCCGGGGCGACGGGCGGTCCTGGCGTGCCCTGCCGAACGCGACCGTCGAGCTCACGGTCGGGGGCGACCCCGTCTACGTGACCGGCGCGGCCGGCACCCCGGCGGTCGTCGCCGACGCGGCGGCGCAGGTCACCACGCCCGACCAGATCCCGCTCGGCGGCGGCGCCTCGGTCCCCGTGACCGTGGACCGCGCGGCCCTGGGCGTGACCGGCGACGTGAGCGTCGTCGGCCCGGTCGGGGGCGGGGTCACCCTGACCGGCACCGGCACCGAGGTGCAGGGCGTGCTCGACCTGGAGCCGATGCGCGAGGCGGGCGAGCGCCCCGTCGCCTACACGGTGCGCAGCGGCGACGCGGTGGTCGCCTACGTCGGCGACACCACCGAGGTCGTGCAGAACCCCGTGCTGTCCTTCGGGCCGGTCGCGGACCGGAAGGGCGGCGTCGGGCTCGCGCTCGGCACCCGGAACCTGCCGGGCGGCGACGCCGTGGACGTGGCCGACGTCGGCTGGACCGTCGGCGAGGCGTCCGGCACCGTCCCCGCCTTCTCCGTGGGCACGGGGCAGACCGCGACGTCGGCGATCGACGGCGCGGCGCTCACCCCGTGGCAGCCCACGAAGTTCGCGGTCTCGCTGACGGCGGCGGGCGAGACCCGGAAGCTCACCGGCACCACGGCGCTGGCCCCGGTCGCGAAGGAGCCGCACCGCGCCGCCGTCGTGGACTGGCGCGCCCGCGGCACCTACGTCGCGCTCAGCGGCGGCACGCCGGACGCGGACGACCTGGGCGGCACCTTCGCGCTGTCGTGGAGCGACCGCGGCCTGCGGGTCCGCGCGGTGCTGCGCGACGAGGACCACCTTCCCTCCGCCGCGGTGGACCGGCTCTGGGCGGGCGACTCGATCCAGCTCGCCGTCGCGCGCGGCCTACCCGGGCAGGACCCGGCCTCGCGCGTCGAGCTCGGCATCCACCCCGGCGAGACGGCGTCCGTCTACCGGTACACGGCCCCGGCCGGGACCGTCAGCACGGTCAGGGCCAAGGTCGTGCGCAAGGCCGGGACCACGACGTACGACGTCGTGGTGCCCTGGGCCGAGCTCGGCGTGGACCCGAAGGACGGCGCGTTCTCGTTCTCCCTGCTGGCCAACGACAACGACGGCGGCACCCGCCAGGGGTTCCTGGAGTGGGGCAGCGGCATCGGGCCGAGCAAGAACGCCGCGTTCTTCGTCCCGGTCGTGCCGGTCCGTTGACCCCTCACTTCCCACGAACCCGGAGGACACAGCCATGACACGCACCACCGACCGCCGCTCGCGGTACGCCCTGATCGGCACGGGAGGCCGCGCCCAGCTCTACCTCGACGCGCTCACCGGCCCCTACGCCGCGGAGGCCGAGCTCGTCGCCTGGGGCGACACCAACGCCGGGCGGCTCGACTGGAACGAGCGGCGGCTCGCCGAGGCGGGGTATCCGGCGCCGGAACGCATCGACCTGGGCGCGATCACCGCCTACGTCGCGGACGCGGGCATCGACCGGGTGATCGTCACCGCCCCGGACCACGCGCACGCCGACCTCGTGGTCGCCGCCCTGCACGGCGGGGCCGACGTCGTGGTCGAGAAGCCGCTGACGACCGACGCCGAGGGCGTGCGCCGCATCGCGGAGGCCGTCGAGGCCACCGGGCGCGACGTCGTCACGACCTTCAACTACCGCTACTCGCCCCGCAACGCCGCGCTGAAGGAGGTCGTCGCGCGCGGCGACCTCGGCGAGGTCACGTCCGTGCACTTCGAGTGGCTCCTGGACACCTCGCACGGCGCCGACTACTTCCGCCGCTGGCACCGGCGCAAGGAGAGCTCGGGCGGGCTGCTCGTGCACAAGTCGTCCCACCACTTCGACCTCGTCAACTGGTGGCTCGCCGACCTCCCGACGCGCGTCTACGCCAGCGGCGGGCTCCGCTTCTACGGCGACGTCAACGCCGCCCGGCGCGGGCTGGGCCCGCGCCCCGCCCGCGGCACCCACGACGGCGCCCACCTCGACCCGTTCGCGCTCGACCTGCGCGACCACGAGCTGCTGCGCGGCCTGTACCACGAGCAGGAGGGCCACGACGGGTACCTGCGCGACCAGGACGTGTTCTCCGCCGGGATCGACATCGAGGACAACCTGTCGGTGATCGTCGACTATGCGCGGGGCGCGACCATGACGTACGCACTGAACGCGCACGCCCCCTGGGAGGGCTATACGGTCGCGATCAACGGCACCCGGGGACGCGCGGAGCTCTCGGTCGTCGAGCGCGGCGCAGTCTCGTCCCGGGCCGCCGCACGGCCCGTCGACCCGTCGGCGCAGGGCGACCCGGCGGAGGGCGACGACCTGCGCCCCACGGGGGAGCGGCTGCTGGTCCAGTCGCACTTTGGCACCGCCCGCGAGGTTCCCGTGCCGCAGGCCACGGGCGGGCACGGCGGCGCCGACGACGCACTGCTCCGCGACCTGTTCCTGGGTGCGGGCGACGGCGCCGACCGCGACGAGCTCGGCCGCGCCGCGTCCTGGCTCGACGGTGTCCGGGCGCTCGCGGTCGGTGTGGCGGGCAACGCGTCGCTGGCCGGCGGCGGGCCCGTCGTCGTCCGCGACCTCCCGTTCGGCGCGGCGCGCGAGGCGTTCGGCGGCGACCTGGCCGACGTGCCCGCCGAGGTGCCCGGACCTGCGGCGACGGCTCGCTAGGATCATCGGATGGCGACACAACGCGCCGTGCGCCTGAGCGACGTCGCCGCGGTGGCCGGCGTCTCGAAGGCGACCGCCTCCAAGGCGCTCAACGACAGCCCGGTGGTCTCGCCGGCGACCAAGGCCCGCGTGCTGGAGGCCGCCGAGCGCCTGGACTTCCGGCCCAACGCGCTCGCCCAGTCGTTCGCGTCGGGCCGGAGCCGGACCGTCGGGCTGCTGACCCACCGCGCGACGGCGACCTTCTCCCGGCCGGTCGTCATGGGCGCCGTCCTGCGGCTCGGGAGCCGGGAGCGTGCCGCGCTCGTGTTCGACGGCCGCATAGACGCCCACCGCGACATGACCGAGAGCATCCGGACCCTGCAGGACCGGCGCATCGACGGGCTGCTGGTGGTCGGGTCCGGCTACGCGCGCGTGACCCCGTCGATCACGCACCAGTTCGAGGTCCCGGTCACCTACGCCTTCGCCGCCACCGACGACCCCGGCGACTACGTCTTCCTGCCGGACAACGAGCAGGCCGGGTATCTCGCCGGGCGGCACCTCGTCGAGCGCGGCCGGACCCGGATCGCGCACGTCACCGCGCAGGCCGACGACCTCGCGGTGCGGCGGCGCGCCGCCGGCCTGTCACGGGCGCTGGAGGAGGCCGGTCTGGCACCCGTCACGACCCTGCACGGATCCTGGCGCCGTGAGTGGGGCGAGCAGGCCCTGCACCTTCTCGACGAGGGCGGCCTGCCCTTCGACGCCGTGTTCTGCGGCAACGACCACATCGGGTTCGGCGTGCTCGACGCCCTGGAGGCGCAGGGTCGCCGGGTGCCGGACGACGTGTCCGTGATCGGCGTCGACAACTGGGAGGAGGTCGTGATCGACCAGAAGCTGCGCCGCCTCACCACGATCGACCTCGACCTCATGGGTGTGGGGCGGGTCGCGGCCGACAACGTCATCGAGCCGGCCGCGACCGGGGGAGAGCGGTTCGTCGAGCCGATCCTCGTCCAGGGGCCGTCCACCTGACCGAGCCCGGGGCGATGGCCGTGAGCACGTTGGGCGGGTCGGGTAGGCGCGCGTCCCGGGCTTGACCAGAGCCTGGGCGATTGCTCTCACTATTCGGACATTCGCGGCTGTTATGGTGGGCGCCGAGCACGGGAGTCCGGTAGGCCGGGCTGAGAGGGAGTAATCGAACTCCGACCGTTGAACCTGATCCGGATCATGCCGGCGCAGGAAGCGACCTCAGGGCGTGGCCGTACCGGTCCCCGTCCTCCTGTGCCCGACGGATATCCGACGGACAGGGGAGGACCTGATGGCGAACCACGCCACGGCAACGGACGAGACCGCCGAGCTGCGCGGCGACCCGATGCGCTTCGGCGTCGGCGCGCGGATCACCGCGGCGGTGATGTCGGACGACTACGTCGACGTGATCCTGGGCGCGCTGCGGCAGGCCGACGCGACCGGTCTGGTCGTCGAGACCGGCGACGTGAGCACCTACGTGGGCGGCGCCGAGGCCGACCTGCTGCGGTACGTGACCGACCTGACGGCCGGGATCGCGGCGTCGGGCAAGCACGCCGCGATCACCGTGCACCTGTCCCGGGGCTGCCCGGGCGAGGTGGCCTGCGACCTGCCGGGCGGGGCCGGCCCGCGGGTCACCGAGGTGCCCCGGGGGCGCGACACCGGCCGGTTCGTCTCGGCCGAGTGGGCGCTGTACCCGCTGGCCGACGACGTCCGCGCGGACGTCACGCCGGACCACATGCGCGACATCTACGCCGCGATCGAGCTGGCCAAGGACAACGGCACGTTCCGCGGCTCGCAGCACTTCGTCACCCGCCTGGAGGGCGACGCCGGACGGGTGCTCGCCAGCGCCTTCGCCGGCTGGGTCCTGGCGGGCCGCACGGTGCAGCACGTCACCAGCCACCTCACCCTCTCGGTGAACAGCCCGAGCCACGTCCGCGCCCCGGGCGGCACCGGTGAGTGAGCCGACGACGCGCCGCCGGGCGCGGCTGCCGCTGCGCGACATCGTGCTCATGGTGATGCTCGGCGTGGTGTTCGGATTCCTGTACTGGGCGCTCGTGCAGGCGTGGAACGGGCTCGCCGTGGCGATGGGACCGGCGGGCGACCTGGCCCAGCACGTGCTGCTGGGCGGCTGGCTGCTCGTGGCGCCGATCGCGGTCGCGATCATCCGCAGGCCGTTCGTGGGCATCATCGCCGAGGTGATCGCCTCCGTCGTCGAGGTGGTGTTCCTCGGCTCGCCGGTCGGGCCGCTCCTGCTGGTGGCTGCGGCGATCCAGGGCGCCGGCAGCGAGCTCCCGTTCGCGCTGACCCGCTACCGTCGGTTCGGGTGGGGCGTGTACGCGGTCTCGGGCCTGCTGGGCGCGGGCCTGGTCTTCGTGTGGTCCGCGTTCCGGTTCGGCTGGTACGGACAGGACATCCTGGCGCTGCGCCTGGGCATCCAGCTCGTCTCCGGCCTCGTGCTGGGCGGCCTGCTCGCCAAGGTGATCGTCGACCGCCTGCACGGCACCGGCGTGCTCGACGAGTTCGCCATCGGCCGGGCGGACGCCGCGCTCCGCGGACCCGTGGCGCGCCGTGAGCGCTGACGCCGTCGTGGCGGCCGCCGACGTCGGGGCGACCGTCGTCGAGACCGCCGGACTGGAGGCGGTCTACGGCACCGGCGACGGGGTGGGACCCGTCGACCTGCGCATCGAGGCGGGGCAGAGCGTGCTCGTGCTCGGCCCGTCGGGCTCCGGCAAGTCGACGCTGCTCCGGCTGCTGCACGGCGCCGTCCCGCACGCCGTCCACGCGCAGGTGGACGGCGCGGTGCACGTCGCCGGCCGGTCCGTGGCCGACACCGGGATCGCGGGGCTCGCCGACGTCGTGGGCGTCGTGGCCCAGGACCCGGAGTCGGGCGTGTGCCTCCCCGACGTGCTCGACGAGGTCGCGTTCCCGCTCGAGAACCTCGCGATCGACCCCGCCCTCATCGAGCCCGCCGTGCGCACGGCGCTCGACCGGGCGGGGGCTTCGGGCCTCGCCGGGCGGGCGACGGCGGAGCTGTCGGGCGGGGAGCTGCAGCGTGTGGCGCTCGCGGCGGCCGTCGCGCCGTCGCCCCGCCTGCTGCTGCTCGACGAGCCGACCTCCATGCTCGACGCCGCCGGGATCGACGCCGTGCGCAGCGCGCTCGACGTGGTGCGGCGGGAGACCGGCGCCGCCTGCGTGCTCGTGGAGCACCGCCTCGACGAGCTGGCGGGCGACGCCGGGGCAGCGGCCCTCCCGGAGCGCTGGATCGTGCTCGGCGCCGACGGCCGCGTCCGGCACGACGTCGCCGTCGGCGACCTCACCGTGCCGCTGCTCCGGGACCTGGTCGGCGAGGGCTGCTGGCTCCCGCTCGACCTGGAGCTGGCAGCGCTCCTGGGCGACGTCGCGGGCGGGTCCCTGGCGGCGCGGCTGCTGCGGGAGCTCGGCCGGGACGACGTCCCGTCCCGCCTCACCCCGCCCGACGGCCCCACCCTCCGCGCCCGCGGCCTGTCCGTGGCGCGCGGCCCCCGGGGCCGACGCCGCGAGGTGCTGCGCGGGGTCGACCTCGAGCTCCACCCGGGGACCACGACGGCGCTGGTCGGCGCCAACGGCAGCGGCAAGTCCACGCTGCTGACCTGCCTCGCGGGCCTCGACCGGCCGGCCGCGGGCAGCGTGGACGGCCCCCGGGCCGGGCTCGTGTTCCAGAACCCGGAGCACCAGCTCACCGCCACGACGGTGCGCCAGGAGGTGGCGCACGGCCTGCCGCCCGACGCCGCGCCCCGGGTCGACGAGGCCCTGGCCCGCTTCGGGCTCACCCGGCTCGCCGACCACAACCCCTACCGGCTCTCCGGCGGGCAGAAGCGCCGCCTCAGCCTCGCGGCGATGCTCGTGCACGACCACCCGTTCCTGCTCGCCGACGAGCCCGGCTTCGGCCTGGACCGGCACGCCTCGGTGGGCGTGCTCCGGGCGCTGCGCGACGCCGCCGCCGACGGCCGCGGCGTGCTGTTCTCCAGCCACGACCTGCGGGCCGTCGCGGGCTACGCCGACCGGGTCCTCGTGCTCGCCGACGGCACCCTGCTGGCCGACACGACACCGCTCGACCTGCTCCGCGACGAGCCGCTGCTCGCGCGCGCGGGACTGCGCCCACCCGCCCTGCTCCGCCGGCTGGCGCACGAGGTCCGCGACGGGCACGAGCTGGCCGAGGCGCTGCGCGCCATGGACGCCGCCGCCCTGACGCTGGGCGTGGCCGCGTGACGGCCCCCACCCCCTACCTGGGCCGCCGCAACCCGTCGGTCAAGGCGGCGATCCTGCTCGCCGCCTCGCTCGCCACCCTCGGCTTCCTCGACCCGCGTCCGCTGCTCGGCCTCTACGCGCTCGCGGTCGTCGCGGTCGGGGTCGCCGCCCGCGTCCCGCCGCGCACCCTGGTGCTGGGGCAGGTGCCGTTCGTCGTGTTCGGCGTGGGGCTTGTCGCCGTCAACGGCCTCAGCCGGCCGGGCACCCCGCTCGTGCCGGGCGCGCCCGTCAGCGTCGAGGGGCTGACGGTCGGCGTCGCCCTCGCGCTGCGCGGCCTCGTCATCGGTGTGCTCACGATCGGGTTCCTGGCCTCCACGCCGCCCCGAGACCTGATGGTGAGCCTGGTGCAGCACGCCCGCCTCAGCCCCCGGTACGCCTACCCGGTGCTGGCGGGCCACCGCATGCTCACGGCGATGCCCGCGCGGTGGGCCACCGTCCGGGCGGCGCAGGCGGTGCGCGCGCCCCTGCGCCGCGGGCGTCCCCGGTTCGGCCTGCCCGACGCCGGGCGGGCCGCCTTCGCGCTGCTGGTCACCTCGATCCGGTCGGCCGAACGCATCGCGCTGGCGCTGGAGTCCCGGGGCCTCGGCGAGCGCCCCCGCACCGTGTGGCGTCCCGTCCCGATCGGCCGGGGGGACGTCGTGCTCGCGCTGGTGGTGACGGCCGCGTGGGTGGCGGCCGTGGTGGTGGACCTCCGGCTCTGACGTCCGGCCGGGCCAGTCCGGGTCACCCGTCTCCTGGCGCGGCGTTTCCTGGCGCGCCGCCCGGCGCCGTCGGTACGCTCCCGACCATGGCGGACGCGTCCGCACCACCCGACTCGCTCCGAGGCCCGGCCGACGCCGCCGAGGTCCGGCCCACCGGCCCGCTGCCCGCCGTGGCGTGGCGTCCGGTCGGTGCCGCTGTGCTGGTGCTCGGTGTGCTGCTGACCGTGACGAGCACCTGGTACGGGTATCACCGGGACGAGCTGTACTTCCGCATGCTGGCGCCGGGCTCGGGCTACGTGGACCAGCCGCCGCTGACACCGTGGCTGGCGCGGACCTTCGCCGAGCTGTTCGGCGACACGCTGCTCGTCATGCGCATCCCCGCGACGCTCGCGCACCTGGCCGCGATCGTCGTGATCGCGCTCGTCGCCCGTGAGCTGGGCGGGCGCGCGGGAGCGCAGGCGCTGGCCGCCTGGGGATACGCGACGGCTGCGATCCCCGTGGCGTTCGCGCACACGCTGCTCACGTCCAGCCTGGACCTGCTCATGTGGCCGGCGGTGCTCCTGTGCGTGATCCGGGCCGTGCAGCGCGACCCCCGCTGGTGGCTCGCCGCCGGGCTGGTCACGGGAGTCGCGCTGTACAACAAGCTGCTCGTGGTGGCGCTGCTCGGCGGGATCCTGCTGGGACTGGTCGTCGCGTGGCCGTGGCGGGCGCTGCGGGACTCGAAGGCCGTGGTCCGGTGGCCCCTTGCCACCCCCTGGCCGTGGGCCGGCGCCGTCGTCGCGCTCCTCGTGGGCCTGCCGAACGTGGTGTTCCAGGCCACGAACGGCTGGCCGCAGCTCGCGATGGGCGCGGCGCTCGGCGAGAACAACGCCGCCGACGTGCGCAGCGAGATGTGGCTGTTCCAGGCGCTCACGCTCGGCGTGCCGCTGACCCTGGTGTGGCTCGTGGGGCTGGTGTGGGTGTGGCGCCGTCGGCCCCTGCTGCGCTTCCTGGTGGTCGCCTACCCGGTGCTGCTCGCGTTCACCTACCTGGCCGGGTCCCAGACGTACTACGCGACGGGCCTGCTGTCGGTGCTGTTCGCCGCGGGCTGCGTGCCGGTCGTCGACTGGGCCGGGACCACCTGGCGGCGGGCGGTCGTCGTGACGGTGGCCGTGAACGCGACGATCTGCCTGGTCATCAGCCTGCCGCTGGTGCCGGTGGCGGCCCTGGGCAGCACGCCGATCCCCGACATCAACTCCGCCGCGCAGGACGCCGTCGGCTGGCCCGAGTACGTACGGCAGGTCGCCGACGTGCACGCGGCGCTCCCCGCCGAGGACCGCGACCGGGCGGTGATCCTGACGCAGAACTACGGCGAGGCCGGGGCCGTGGACCGGTACGGTCCCGAGCTCGGGCTGCCCGCCGTGTACTCGGGGCACAACGAGCTGTGGGAGTACGGGCCGCCGCCGGCGTCCTCGACCGTCGCCCTGGTCCTCACGGAGGCCCCCGGCGCCTGGGACCACCGGTTCGAGGGGTGCGCGGTCCGGGGGCGGCTCGACAACGGTGTGGGCGTCGACAACGAGGAACAGGGCGTGTCGATCCTGGAGTGCCGCAGCCCGGCGGGCGGCTGGGACGCCCTGTGGCCGGAGCTGCGGCACCTGGACTGACCAGGCCGGAGCGACTAGGCGCGCCAGCGCCAGTTCTGGCGTGCGTAGCGGACCTGCAGGCCGGCGCGCCGCAGGTTGGCGAGGGACTGGTTCTGCTCGCCCGGTGCCGGGGCACCGGTCTCGGAGACCACCCAGGTGGCGCCGGCGGTACGCGCGGCGGTCAGGCGTGCGGCGATCAGCGCCGACTGGGCGCCGCGGCCACGGTGGTCCGGCAGCGTCGCGCCGGAGTTCAGGGAGGCGACCGCGCCGTGGACGTAGAGGTTCGCGCCGGCCACGATCGTGTCGCCGTCCCAGGCGGCGAACGGGGTGGCGGCCGGGTGCCGCACGCTCTCGGCGAGCATCGCGACCATGGCGGCGTTCTCCATGCCGAAGGCCCGGGCGACGACGGCGGCCCACTCGTGCGCGTCGGCCTCGCCGACCGGTCCCACCCGCAGGTCGGTGCGGGCCTCGGCCCGGACGTCGGCGACCGGCGCCGCCAGCTTCAGCCACGATCCTGCCGGCTGCAGCCCGTGCGCGTCCTGGATCCGCGCCCAGTCGGGCGGCAGCACCGACGGCGCCACCTGGAGGACGGCGGTGGGTGTGCCGTGCTCGCGATAGAAGGCGACGACCCGGTCGACCAGGTCGTGCGTGACGGGTTCCGCGAACCCGAACCCGAGCGCCTTGCTCCAGTAGTCGAACGGGTCAAGGCGGGCGGACAGCACCACGCCGCCGCCCATCCGGGTCGTCGCGATCCCGAGCCCCTCCTGCGCGAGGGCCGGCGCGTTCGTCTCGTAGCGGTACATCATCTCGGCCTCGATGCTCTCCGCGAGCTCGGTCGGGTCCGTCGTCCGTGTGTTCACACCTGCACGATGCTCCCCGGCGCCAGGAAGTTCGGTGCCAGGGGAGTGAGGTGCGTCACACCCGCGGGCGGTGGAACAGGTGGGCCCGCCGGACCAGGCCGTCCTCCAGGCGGAGCACCCACAGCGCGCCGGGCGGGCAGTGCTCCGGGTCCTCCGGCGGGCTGAGCAGCTCGATCTCCCACAGGACGAGGTCATGACCGGCCACGACGTCGGCGAGCCGATGGCGCACGCCGTCGGCGACGTCCGCCGCCATGGCCCGCAGGATGTAGTCGTGCCCCGTCGTGGTGTGTCCGCGTGGCCACGTCGACTCCACGAGCGGCGACCAGGCGTCGCCCAGCACCGAGCCGAAGTCGCCCTGGTCGGCCGCCGTCAGCATCTCGGCGGCCTCGCCGCGTCGCGCGCGAGTCGTGGCGGCGACGTCGTCGTGCGCGGCCTCGGCGGTGGCGAGCAACGCGGTCGCCAGGCGTCGCCGGGCCTCCGCGAGCCGGCTGCGAACCGTGCCGACGGGTATCTGCAGGGTCGTCGCGATGTCACGGTAGGCCGGCAGCCCGCCGAGGTGCCGCAGCACGAGGGTCAGCCGCAGGTCCGTGGGCAGCTCGCCGAGCGCGGCCCACAACCAGTCGCGGCTCGCGTACCGGTCCAGCAGGTCCGCGGGGTCCGGCTCGACGCCCGGGAGCCGGTCCGCGTGCTGCTCGTCCAGGGGCAGGTCGGACCGCGCGCGCCGCCGCATCCGGCATGCGTTGCGCACGACGGACTTCAGCCACGGTCCCGCCGCGTCCACGTCCCGCAGGTCGGCGATCCGCAGCAGGGCCACGAGCGCGGCCTCCTGGACGGCGTCCTCGGCGTCGGGGACGTGACCCAGCACGCCGGTCGCGACCGCGAGCATCGCGGGTCGGTGCCGGGCCAGGAGGAGGCCGACCGCACTCGTCTCGCCGGCCCGCGCGGCGCGGACCAGGTCCCCGTCGGACGGGGCGCCGGGAGGGACGGTCCTCAGGTTCCGGGGCGTCACGTCTGGTGCTGCACCTGCCTCTGCACTTCCCTGTGCTGGGCGATCGACACCTCGAGGCCGTGCGCGATCATCGTCAGCGCCTCGGCGAAGTCACTGTCGACGGGGGAGCCCACGCGTGCCTCCTCCAGGCGTGCGGCGTCGGTCTCCTGCAGCAGCCCGAGCTGGTCCGCGGCCAGGCGCTGCTGCTCGTGAAAGGTGAAGCCGACCACGAAGTGCATGACCGCTTCGGCGGCCACCTCGGCCAGCGCGTCGGGCACGCCCTGGCGGCGGGCGGCGTCCAGCAGCCGTGGCCGCACGGGTGAGCTCACTAGCCCGAGGGCGAGCGAGCTCGACACCAGCTCGGAGGCGTCCCGGTGCGCGAGCAGGCACGCACGCATCCTCGTGCCGACCACACGCACGGCGTCGTGCATGGACGTCCCGTCGCCCGACACCTCGGCCATCGGCGCGAGGATCCGCTCGCTGACCGCCGCGAGCAGCGCCTGCTTGTTCGGGAAGTGCCAGTACAGGGCGCTCGGCTGCACGCCGAGGGCGGTCGCCAGGTGTCGCATGGTCAGGTCGGGCAGGCCGTACTCGTCCAGGAGGCGCAGTGCCATCTCGGCGACGTCGTCGCGGCTCCGTCGACGCGAGTTCACCGAAGCCACCATGTTGCCACTATATTCATGAACGCCGTTCAGGTGAACACCGTTCAGTGCACCTTCTCACCAGGAGACCACAGCCATGCCCGAAGCACCCAGCCCACGACGTCGGGCGATCGACGCGACCGACATCGCCCGGCTGGCCGTCTTCGTCGCGATCATCGCGGCGCTCGGCCTGCCGGGCAGCTTCAGCGTGCTCGGCGCCGTCCCGATCACCGCGCAGACGTTCGGCGTGATGCTCGCGGGCGCGGTCCTCGGGCCGCGGCTGAGCGCCCTGGCCGTCGCCGTGCTGCTCGCCCTCGTCGCGGTGGGCCTCCCGCTGCTCGCCGGAGGGCGCGGCGGCGTCGGCGTCTTCGTCGGGCCGTCCGCGGGCTACCTGGCCGGCTGGGTCGCCGGGGCGTTCGTGACCGGCCTGATCGTGCACGCCTCTGCGCGGAAGCCTGCCGTCTGGCGGACGGCGGCCGCCATGCTCGTCGGCGGCATCGTGGTCGTCTACGCGTTCGGCATCCCGGTGCAGAGCCTGGTGACGCGCCTGTCCCTGGGGGAGACCGCGCTGACCAGCCTCGTCTTCGTCCCCGGCGACCTGGTCAAGGCGGCCCTCGCGACCCTGACCGTCACGTCGCTCCTGCGGGCGTACCCCCGCGCGTTCCGGCGCACGTGGCTCCCACCGCGGCGCGAGGACGCCCCGGCCCCGGACGCGACGCGATGACCGCACGCATCGTGGTGCTGCGTGGTGCGCCCGACGAGATCTTCGACCGTATCCGCGCCGTGCGCGCCGACGGCGACATCCCGCTGGTCGGCGACGACCGGTGGCCCGCGGCGCACTGGGCCGCCGTGCACGAGCTCGTCGCCGGTCCGGTCCCGGACGGCGCGGCCTGGGCCACGGCAACCTCCGGCACGAGCGGCGCCCCGCGCGTTGTGCTGCGTACCGCGGCGTCGTGGGAGCGGTCGTTCGCCGCGGTCTCCGGCCTGCTCCAGACCACGGGGCGTGCGGAAAAGATCCTCCTGCCCGCCCCTCCGGCGTCGTCCCTCACGCTGTTCTCGCTGGCCCACGCGCTCGGGGGCGGCCCACGGCCGGTCTTCCCCGGCGGACCGGGCGCCGAGGAGGCCACCCTCGTCCACGGCACGCCCCACGCGCTGCGCGCCCTGCTCGACGCCGGCGCCGCCCCACGGCTCCGGACGGCCCTGATCGGTGGCTCCCACCTCGACGCGCGGCTGCGCGCGGACGCGGAGTCGCGCGGCATCCGGGTCGTCGCGTACTACGGGGCGGCGGAGCTCTCCTTCGTCGCGGTCGACGACGGCCGTGGCCTGCGGGCCTTTCCCGGGGTGGAGATCGACGTGCGGGACGGCGAGCTGTGGGCCCGCTCGCCCTACACCGCCCTCGGCTACCTCGGCGAGCCCGGCCCGCTGCGCACCGGCGGCGCCTGGAGCACGGTCGGCGACCTCGCGACCGTGGACGACGACGGAACGCTGACCGTGCGCGGGCGCGCGGACTTCGCCATCCTCACCGCGTCCGCCACCGTCGTCCCCGACGAGGTCGAGGCGGGCCTGCGCGCGCTCCCGGGGGTCGCCGACGCCGTGGTCTTCGGGATTCCCACGCCCCGGGTCGGCGCCCTCGTCGCCGCCATGGTCGAGCTGGACAACGACGCCCCGCCGCCCACGGCGAGCCGGCTGCGCTCGCTGGCCGAGACCCGGTTCGCCCCCGCCCACCGGCCCCGGGTGTGGTTCGCGGGTCCGCTGCCGCGCACGGCGTCCGGCAAGCCGGCCCGCGCGGAGGTGCTGCGCCGGATCGGCTCGGGCGAGGTGAGCCGGCTTGGCTGAGCAGCCCGTCGTCGTCGCCGCGCGACGCACCCCGATCGGCACCCGCAGCCGGGCGTTCGCCCAGGTCAGGGTGGAACAGCTCGCCGGCCCCGTCATCCGGGCCACCCTCGCGGACGCCGCGGCTGCCACCGGGCAGGCGCTCACGGTCGCCGACGTCGTGCTCGGGAACTGCCTGGGGCCCGGGGGCAACCCCGCCCGCGTCTCCGCGCTCGCCGCCGGGCTCGGCGCCGGCGTGCCGGGCGTGACCGTGGACCGGCAGTGCGGCAGCGGGTTGGCCGCCGTCCTGGACGCGGTGACCGCGATCCGCGCCGGCGACGACCGGCCGCGGATCGCCGGGGGCGTCGAGAGCGCGTCGACCGCCCCGACCAGATCGCTCGACGGCGTGCCCTACGACCGGGCCCCGTTCACGCCGTCGGGCTGGCCCGACCCGGACATGGTCCAGGCGGCCGAGGACCTCGCCCGGGCCGACGCCCTGACCCGGGAGCGGCAGGACGCGCACGCCGCCCGCAGTCACGAGCGAGCCCGCGCGGCCCGCGACGGCGGACGGTTCGACGCCGAGCTCGTCCCCGTGCACGGCGTGCTCGCCGACGACTCGATCGGCGTGGCCGAACCCCTGCTGCCCCGCCTGGGCCCCCTCTTCCCGGGCGGCACCGTCACCGCGGGGACGTCCACACGGATCAGCGACGGCGCCGCGACGGTCGCCGTCGTCCCGCGCCGGCTCAGGGGCGACGCCGCGGGCCTCGTGGTCCGCGGGCACGCGGTCGTCGGCTGCGACCCGGCCCTGCCGGGGATCGGCGCGGCCCCGGCCGTGCTCGCGGCGCTCGACGCCGCCGGTGTCGGGATCGGCGACCTCGCCGCGGTGGAGATCGTCGAGGCCTTCGCGGCGCAGTCGCTGGCGGTGCTCGACCGGCTCGGGCTGGCGGATGACGACCCGCGGGTCTGTGCCGACGGCGGCGCCCTCGCGCTGGGGCACCCGTGGGGCGCCAGCGGCGCGGTCGGCATGGTGCGGCTGTTCAGCCGGCTGGTCCGCGCAGGCGCGCCGGGCGGGTCCCTCGGCGTGGCCGCCGCCTCGGTCGGCGGCGGGATGGGTGTCGCGGCCGTCGTCGAGGTGGTCCGATGAGCTACCTCGATCTGGATGCCGTCGGCGTGCGCCTGGGGGACACGGACGTGCTGCGCGGCGTGACGTGCTCGCTCGACGCACGCACGGTTGCCGTCGTCGGCGAGAACGGGTCGGGCAAGTCGACCCTCGCGCGGCTCGTCGGCGGGCTCGCCCACGCCACGAGCGGGACGGTCCGCGTGCTCGGTCTCGACCCGGCCCGCGACGCCGCCCGGCTGCGCCGTCGGGTCGCCGTCGTGTTCAGCAACCCGGACACCCAGATCGTGATGCCGACCGTGGCGGAGGACGTCGCGTTCTCGCTGCGCTCCGACAAGCTGCCCCGGCAGGAGAGGGACCGGCGGGTCGACGAGGCCCTGCGGCGGTTCGGCCTCGCCGACGTCGCCGACCGGGCGTCCCACGACCTGTCCGGCGGGCAGAAGCAGCTCCTCGCGCTGTGCGGCGCGTTCGTGCGCCGCCCCGACCTCGTGATCGCCGACGAGCCGACGGCGTACCTCGACGCGCGCAACGCCCGGCGGGTCGCCGACCACCTCTTCGCCGACGGCGAGCACAAGCTGCTCCTGGTGACGCACGACCTCGCCCTCGCCCAGCGCTGCGAGAGCGCCGTGCTCGTCAAGGATGGCACGATCGCCGCCGTCGGGGCGCCCGCCGCGATCGTCGAGGCCTACGAGGAGGAGCTGGCGTGCTGACCCTGTACCGGCCCGGCGACGGCCCGTGGCACCGGCTGCCGGCGGGGCCCAAGGCGGTCGTGCTGATGCTCGTCGTGCTCGGCGTGTGCCTGCTCCCGTCGAGCTGGTGGGGCGCGGGCGTCACCGCGGCGGTCTGCGTCGCCTGCTACGGCGTGCCGGGCGCGGGGATGCGCGAGCTCGTCCGGCAGCTCGTCGTCGTGCGCTGGATGATCGTGGTGATCGCCGTCGGGCAGCTCGTGTTCGCCGGCCCCGAGGACGCCGTCGCGAACGTCGCCCGGGTGACCGCGGCCGTGGTGATCAGCGGGCTGCTCACGTCGACGACGCCGCTCGGCGAGCTGCTCGACGTGCTGGAGCGGGCGCTGCGGCCGCTGGCGCTGCTGCGGATCGACCCCGACCGGGCGGCCCTGACGGTGGCGGTCACAGTGAGCACGCTGCCCGTGCTCGCGCGGATCGAGCGCGAGGTCCGCGAGGCGCAGCGGGCCCGCGGCGGCGGGCGGAGCCTGCGCCTGTTCGCCCTCCCGTTCCTGGTCGTCGCGCTCAAGCACGCGGACGGGCTGGGCGACGCGCTGACCGCCAGGGGTGTGCGATGACCCCGGCGGTGCACGGGCCGACCGTGGACGACCAGACGCGCTGCGTCCACTACCGGACGGAGCTCGACGTGATCGCGATCCGGTTCGTCTGCTGCGGCCGGTACTACCCGTGCTACTCCTGCCACGACGAGACCGCCGACCACGCCTCGCGCCCGTGGTCCGCGGGATCGGGCCACGAGCGCGCCGTGCTCTGCGGGGTGTGCCGGACGGAGCTCACGATCGCCGAGTACCGCGGGGCGCCGTCCTGCCCGCGCTGCAGCGCCGCGTTCAACCCGCGCTGCGCGGCGCACCACCCGACCTACTTCGAGTAGTGCCGACCCGGCGACGACGGCGCCTGAGCGCTCAGCCCTCCGTGAGCAACGGCACCAGGTGGATGACGGAGAGCGACTCGTAGAGCGCGAAGACCACGAGCAGGGCGAGCGCCGGCACGCTCAGCACGCCGAGCTGGCGCAGCCCGCCGACGTAGGCCTGCCGACGGTTCCCGGCACCGACTGCCCGCGGCCAGATCCACGCCCTGCCGAGGAGATAGACCCCGAGCGAGAGCAGCACGTAGGCCTGAACCTCCATCACCACGGTGAGCGAGTGCGGGACGAGCGTCAGCCAGCCGTCCCGGTTGACCGGTGCGAGCATCAGGCCGACCGTGAACAGGACGTAGGTGTACCAGACGATCCCCGCGAACGGCACGATCATCGACGGCAGGACGAGGTTGAGCAGGCCGGCTCGCAGGACGTTGTTGGCGAGGATCACGAGGGCGAACAGCCAGGGTCTCTCGAGCAGGGACCGAATCAGGTCGGCCGAGTCGCTGCCCTCGAAGGACTCCCTCTGTGCGGCGGCCAGGTCGGGTAGGAGCAGGCCCGCCGCGAAGCCGGCGAGGACCGAGCCGTACAGGATCGCGTTCAGGGCGAGATACGCGCGGCGGTTCGCCTGGATGGTCTGGAGGGCGTGCCGGAAGAGTCGCATGCGCATGCTCCGTGAAGTGGTCGACAGGGCCGCCGGATCGGACGGCCGAGCGCTACTTCAGACCATGCCGTCAGGGCAGGGTCAACTACCCGGGGTCCCTGTGCGCCCGCAGTGCCCTGATCCCTGCTTTCGTCGCGACGGCGGCCGTGAGGGCGAGCGGACCGAACAGCGCGACGGCGGATGCGACGGTCCACCAGAACGTGCCGGAAGCCGGGGACGTGGTGAGCCCCGCCGCGGTCCAGGCAGCTGCCTGCCCGATCCAGGGGAGGAGGTACCAGACCAGGTAGCCGAAGGCGAACACCGGTCCGATCAACCACACGTGGACGAACCATCGGCTCACCCGGCGGTCCGCCGGGGAGGCGTCGTCCAGGGGGTGCCGTTCCGATGTGCTGATCAGGCGGAACATCGCCTTCGCGCGCAGCTGGGTCGTCTCCCACAGGTTGGTGCACCCCGTAGCGGTGACCAGGACGGCGTACAGGTCGGAGCGCAGGAAGATCATGGCCTGCCAGAACAGCGTCGCCAGGTTGAGCAGCACGAGCAGCCGCAGGAACGGCGCGTCGCGCCACAGCACCTCGGCGAGCAGCGTCACGGCCAGCAGCACGCCCTGGACCGCCATCCCGGCCAGCTGGGGCCCGTAGCGTCGGCGCCGCTCGACGCTCCAGATCTGCGTCAGGTCCGTCTCGAACACGAGCAGGACCCCGTACCGGACGTTGATCCCGAACCTCGACTGCAGGCCCAGCGCCCGCACCGCGAGCCAGTGCCAGTACTCGTGCAGCGGGGTGATCGACCAGCCCACAGGGAGCACGACGAGCGCGCTGATCCCGAAGTCCGCCACGATGAGCGCGTCCGTCGAGAGCGGGAGCAGGTCCGGCCGCACGGCGAGCGTGATCAGGGAGAACAGCGCGGCGACGGCGTAGCCGGTCCAGGCGGTCCGGCCGAAGAACCACCGGCCGTCGGCCGTGTCGAGGACGACGGACGCGACGCGCCTGCCGCGTACGGCGCCGTGAACCCGGTCCGGTAGCGCAGCGCCCGCCTTCCACACCGCCGACGACGCCGGATGCGACCTGCGCACCGTCTTCGCCGAGCCGTACCGGCGGCTCACCCCGCAGGCCGCGCGTTGCCTCCACCTCGCGAGCGCGCTTCCGGAGGGACGGATGGCCAGAGCCGCCTTGACCGCGTCCTGGAGCCTGACGCCCCGGGCCGCTCATCGTGTGCTTGCTGAGCTGACCTCGGCGCACCTGCTCGAAGAGCCGCTACCGGACCAGTACACGATGCACGGCCTGGTGCGGGAGTTCGTCCAGGAGGCTGGCTTCGACGAGGACATCGAGCCGCTCACCGACGTCAGCCGCTGGACGATGCCGAACCCGGTTTCGCGCCGGCCGGTGCCATTCCCGGTGAAGTTGCCGTGAAGTTGCCGGTCGAACTTCCTGGTCGCCATGGCCGTCGGCTGGATCGAATGGTGCCGTCCGCAATGCCGGAGAAAGAAGGAGCGGGATGAGCAACCTCGTCAAGCAGTTCGGTGACGCGATCCTCCAGAAGATCGCCCCGGAGCAGACGGCTGAGGCCGTCTGCATCACCAACTACCAGTACCGGTGCGAGTCCAGCGAAAGGTGTCGCGCCCAGCCGCAGACGACGGGCAACCGTCAGCGGCGCGCCTGCTACACGGGTTCCTGCCCGCCCAGCTGCACCGCCTGGGCCGACAACGGCTGCTGCTGAACGCCGGCGCAAGACCCTGACGAAAGAAGGAGTGGAATGAGCAATCTGTTGACGCAGTTCGGTGACGCAATCCTCGGGAAGGCGGCACGGAACGAGACGGCCGAGGCCGCCTGTTCCGGTTACTACCAGTACCGCTGTAACACGACCGTATGCGGGACAGGCGCGCACAGGTGGCAGAAGCGCTACTGCTACCAGCAGACGACGAACTGCCACACCGCATGTACCTCCTGGGCCACCGTCGGTTGCTGCGCCTGAGAATCTTTCTGTCGTGCCGACGGACAGGTGACGACTGACCCGTGGATCGTTGCTCCACCGGTCTTGTTGTGAGCCGCGGCCGTTCTGCCGGTGAATGTGCCGGTTGCCGTTCCTGGTGGTCCGGGCGACAGGCTGGATTAATGGCGTCATCAGCATTCACGGAGAGAAAGGGAACCATGAGCAACTTGTTCGCGCGGGTTGGTGAGGCGATGCTGCAGAAGGTCGCGCCTCAGGAGGTGGCCGAGGCCCTCTGCACCTCCTCGACTCAGTACCGATGCTATACACGGTGCTTCACGTCGAGCGGGACCTCCGGGATCCTCCACCAGGCCCGTACGTGTTACAGCGGCTCCACGTGCGAGAAGGCCGGCACGTGCACCGCCTGGAGGAACATCAGCTGCAGCGCCGTCTGCTGAGGTCGATCGGTCGTACCCACGGCCGATGGGCAGAGCAGCCGTGGCCCCTCCGGTGTCTTGGTGAGGCCACGGCTGTTCACGGACTGCCCGGTGGGCTGCAGCTCGCCCTGTACCAGCTGGGCGTACTACTCCTGCGGCTGCTGACCCAGCTGCCGCCAGGCGACGGCGCATGGCGGCAGTCCCCCGACTCGATGTGATCACTACCTCCGCGGAGTTCACCCTTGCTCGTCACCCTCGCACTGTTCCTGCAGCTGGCCGTTGCCGGCGTTCTGCTCGCGTCCGGCGTCGCGAAGGTGCGCGGCGATGCCAATCGGGAGACCTGGAAGGCACTGTTGGACCGGGCGCCCGGTCTGCTCGGCCGTCTGCCCGTGGACGTGGTGTCCTCGCTCCACATCGGCGTCGAGATCCTGCTGGCCGTTGCGCTCCTCGTGGCCATCGCCCCGCCCCTCGCACCTGTCGCCGCTCCCGCGCTGGCCGCCGCGGCGCTGATGTTCACCGGCTTCACGGGCATCGCTCTCTACTCCGCGACCGGCGCCGCGGTCACGTGCTCGTGCTTCGGCAGGAGCACGACGTCGCTCGGCTGGCCGCACGTCGTCCGCAACGTCGCGCTCACGGTGCTGGCGGTCGGTGGCCTGGTGGCCGCATCCGACGCCGTCGCCGACCCGCTTCCGGACCTCGGCTCCGCCGCACTGGCCATCGTCGGCGCTGCCGCGGTCACCGCACTCACCTACTTCTTCGACGACGTCGTCGACGTGTTCGCCCCTCCGGACCCGCGCCGTTCCGGCACGCGCGTTCCTACCCGCTGAACCACCCTGATCCACCGGAGAACGGAGCCTCCCATGGCAGTCCTCACCGCCGCCGTCGTCCTGCTCGGCGTCCTGACCGTGTTCAACCTCGTGCTGACCGCGGCGATCGCGCGCCGCGTCCGTACCGCACCGGCAGCCGACGCCGGGCACGCGCACGGCAAGCCCACATTCCCCGACCTGGACGAGGTCAAGGCCGGCGCAGCCATCCGCCCCTTCTCCGCCACGACCACCACCGGCGAGGAGATCTCCTACGAGGACCGATACGGCGACACCGCCGTCTACGCCTTCTTCGACACCAGCTGCAGCACCTGCGCCAAGGAACTACAGCCGCTCGTCGACATGACCCGCCGCGAGGGTTTCACCCCGCACCAGGTCATCGCGTTCGTCGTGCACGACGACGAGCACGGCAAGGCGGAGAAGCGCGAGGAGTACCTGGCCACGCTCGGCGACACGGTGACCGTCGTCGTGCACCGGCGCGACGCGATCGATCTGCCGTTCGACGCCGGCGGCTACCCGGCGTTCGTCCTCGTGGACGGGTCCGGGCAGGTCACGCGCTCGGGGGTCGAGGTCAGCGACCTGGACACCGTACTCGTGCCGGCATGAGGGACGACGACGGCGCCGGGCGCGACGCCGTATCAGGCGGCGACACCCGGCCCCGCCGCGGTCACCGCGCGCTGACCGCGATCGGCTCCGGCACCGTCCGCGCCTTCCGGGTCGCCGCCCTGGGGGCCCAGGCGGCGCCCGGTGCTCTCGCGGTCCTCGTACTCGTCACGCTGACCGACGCGCTGCTCCCCGCCGGCGGCGTGCTCGCCACCAAGTGGCTGCTCGACGTCCTCCAGCTCGGTTCCGACGCTCCCGGCGTGCCGCAGCCGCTGAGGGACCGTCCCGTCCTGATCGTGGTAGGCCTCGCGGTCATGACCCTCGCGGGCGCGCTGATGTCGCACGTCAGCCAGTACGTGAACGGCCGGATCCGCCGCGCCGTCACCCTGCTGGTCACGTCTCGCCTGTTCACGACCGTCACACGGCTGTCCGGGTTGCGCCACTTCGAGGACCCGGCATTCCGCGACCGGCTCCGCATGGCCCAGACGTCCGCCTCCGACGCGCCCGACGAGGTCATCGACTCGTTGTTCGGGACGGTCCGCGGCGTGATCACGATCGCGAGTACCCTCGGTGTGCTGGTCATGATCAGTCCCGTGGTCGCCGTGCTCGTCGTGGTCGCTGCGATGCCGGGGCTGATCGTGCAGCTCGTCCTCAACCGGGAACGTGCCGACGTGCTGTGGCGCATCAGCCCGCGTTCGCGGCGCCTGGCCTTCTACCAGGACCTCATGATGCATCCCGTCGCGGCTGCCGAGGTGCGGATCTTCGGCGCCGGGCGCTTCCTCACCGGCCGCATGAACCGGGAGCTGCGCGCGATCAACGCCGCCGAGGAGCGCCTCGACCGCAAGACCTTCCTCGCGCACGCCCCGCTCATGGTCGCGGGCGCCGTCGTCTCCGGCGGTGGTCTCGTCTGGGTGGTGCTCGGCGCGCTGCGCGGCGACTTCACCGCCGGCGACGTCACCGCGTTCGTCGGTGCGACCGGGGGAGTCCAGGGTGCGGCCGCCGGCCTGGTCATGTGCCTCGCTCGCATCCACTCGACGCTGCTGCTCGTGGCGCACTACGACGACGTCCTCGCCACCCCGCAGGATCTGATCGCCCCCGCCGCCCCCGTCCCCGCCCGCCCGCTCGAGCACGAGATCCGCCTCGAGGACGTCTGGTTCCGCTACACCGACGACGGCCCCTGGGTGCTGCGCGGCGTGAGCATGACGATCCCGGTGCGCGGTTCCGTCGCCGTCGTCGGCCTGAACGGCGCGGGCAAGAGCACGCTGGTCAAGCTGCTGATGCGCATGTACGACCCGTCCCGCGGCGCGATCCTGTGGGACGATACCGACATCCGTGGGTATGACGTCGACGGCCTGCGCTCCCGGGTCAGCGCCGTCTTCCAGGACTTCGTGCAGTACGAGCTGTCCGCACGCGAGAACATCGCGCTCGGCGCGCTCGAGCACCTGGACGACGACGCCCGCGTGCACGCCGCGGCGCGTGCAGCGGGTGCGGACCGGATCGTGGCCGGGCTGCAGCACGGGTACGACACGATGTTGTCCCGGGCGTTCTGGAACGACGACGAGGTCGGGGACGACACGACGTCGGTGGGCACCACGCTGTCCGGCGGTCAGTGGCAGCGCCTCGCGCTTGCTCGCTCGCTCATGCGGTCCGGCCGCGACCTGCTGGTGCTCGACGAGCCGACGTCGGGCCTCGACCCGCAGGCCGAGAACGAGGTCCGCGACCTGCTGGGCACTCTGCGGACCGGGACCGCGACCCTGCTGGTCTCGCACCGGCTCGGTGCGGTCCGGGACGCGCAGCAGATCGTGGTCCTGGCCGGCGGCGTCGTCGCCGAGCAGGGCACGCACGACGAACTCATGCGGGCGGGCGGCGAGTACGCCCGCCTGTTCACGCTGCAGGCGACCGGCTACCAGGACCCGGTCCCGGCCGGGGAAGGAGTGTCCGCATGACAGGGACGGCCGTGGTCCTTGCGCTCGCGCTGGCCGGAGCGGTGCTTGCCGGGTCGGCCGGGTACCGGCACCTGCGACACCACTACGTCGTCGTCGCCGTCGACGGCACGAGCATGCATCCCACGTACGAGCCCGGTGACCGTGTGCTCGTGCGGCGCGGTGGGCGCGCGCCCGCCCGCGGTGACGTCGTCGTCGTGCGCAAGCCCGATGTGAAGCACGGATGGCCGACGACGGCGCCCGCGCAGCGGTCGGGCCTGCCACTGGGCAGGCGCTGGCTGATCAAACGTGTGGCGGCGACCGGCGGCGAACCATGGCCCGACGGCATCGACCCGGCCCCCTGGGACAGGGGAGAGGGGCGCGTGCCCGCGGGCCACATCGTCCTGCTCAGTGACAACCCCCGCGGCGTCGACTCCCGCCGGTGGGGGCCCTGCCCCGACCACCAGGTCATGGGCCGCGTCACGCGACGGATGTCGTGACCACTCACCTCGGCCATCAACGAGGTGAGCGAGGGTCCTCGCCGCCAGGAGCCTCGGCGACGTCGGCCAGCAGCTGTCGGGAACGAGCCTCGTCGTCGTGCAGGCCGTGCCTGCGGAAGTACGCGGTGGCCTCCGTGAGGGACGCGACCGCTCGTTCGCGCTCGGACAGGGCGACGAGCACGGGTGCCGTCTCCAGCAGGGTCTTGGCCGCGCAGCGCTCGTCGTTCAGGTCCCAGAAGATCTGGGCGGCGTGCTCCAGGGTCCGTAGGGCCGCGGCGGGTTGTCCGTCGGCCAGCTCCAGGGTTCCGAGGTCGCGCAGGATGACGGCCGCACGGTGGGTGTCCCCGATGCGGTGGGCCAGGGTCGCGGCGTCGTCGAGCCACGTACGGGCCTCGGTGAGCCTGCCCTGGGTGGTGAGGATCCGGCCCAGTGCACCGCGGAGCAGCGCCTCCTTCGGGGCGTCGCCGGATGCGGCCACGACGTCGAGCGCCTCGCGGAGCGTCGTCTCTGCGGCGTCGTGCTCTCCCCGGCACCGGTGGACGCTGGCCAGGCTGGCGTGCGCCAGGGCGGCGCCGAGATCATGACCGTGGTGCTGGTACGTGCTCCGGGAGTCGCGAAGGAACTCGGCGGCGGTCGCGAAGTCCCCGAGGTAGATGTGGACCTGGCCCAGGCCTCGGCGCAGGGCGGCGGCCGCGAGGTCGTCGACGTCGGGGTGGTCGAGCACGGTCTGGTGGCTCGTGCGCCAGTCCTCGTACAGGGCGTGCTGGTCGTACAGCGGGCCGAGCAGACCGGCCAGGCGCCCGGCGTCGTCGGCGAGGTCGTGCGCGCACGCGAGCCCCACGGCATCGAGCAGCGACTGGCGTTCGACGGCCGTCCACGCCGTCCCCATGGCCTGGTCCGGTGGGTTCTCCTCGTCGTACGGGAGCCAGGCGGGGAAGGCCGCCGGGGGAGCGGACCGCGGCTCGTCCAGGGGGTCGAAGAGGCTGTGCGGCCGGTTCCGGCGCAGCTTGTCGACCAGCAGGGTCCAGCTGTGCACGGCCCGGTGCACGGCCAGCCGGCAGGTATCGGGCCCACGGTCCCGCGCCCGCTGCCGCGCGTAGACCCGCAGCAGGTCGTGCATCTGGTAGCGGGGCTGCCCGACCGCGTCGGAGCGGACCTGCTGGAGGAGCGCGGCGTCGACGAGCTCGTCCGTGACGTGCTCCCAGGCGCCGGTCTCCAGGAATGCGCCGAACACCCAGCCCGGCAGGTCGCCCGGCCCGAGGAGGCCGAAGAGGTCGAAGGCCAGGGCGGCGTCGTCCGACAGGGAGCGCAGCGAGAGGTCCAGGGTCGCGCGGAGGTCGAGTCCGCCGATGCTCAGCTCGGTCAGCCGCCGGGTCTCGTCCTCCAGCCGTTCGCGCAGCCGGCGCAGCGGCCAGGCCGAGCGGCTCAGGAGCTTGGCGCCGGCGATGCGGATCGGCAGCGGGAGATACCCGCACAGCCGCACGATGGCCTGGGCGTCGGCCAGCTCACGTGCCACCCGTTCGTCGCCCACGATCCGCGCCAGCAGCGCGTCCGCGTCGGCAGGGGTGAGCGCGTCGACCTGGAGGTGCTGGGCCCCGGGCAGGTCCGCGAGCATGCGGCGGCTGGTCACGATGACCGCGGAACGGCCGTTCGGCGGCAGAAGGGGGAGGACCTGACCGGCGTGCGCCGCGTCGTCGAGCACGACGAGCGTGCGGCGCTCGGCGAGCTGCGAGCGGAGCAGGGCGGCCCGGTCGTCGGGGCTGGTGGGCAGCGGGTGCCCGAACCCGCCGAGGCCGCGCAGCATCGCCGCCAGGAGCTCGTCGGCCCCGCGGGGGCTGCTGGTCGTGCCGGCCAGGCCCAGATGGAACTGTGCGTCGGGATATCGGTCCTGGACCAGGCGCGCCACGTGCAGGGCGAGGCTCGACTTGCCCGCCCCCGGCGCGCCGTGGAGCACGAGGACGACGGGCGAGCCGGGGCGGTCGTGCGTCGTGATGGTGCGGACCGCGGCGTCGGTCTCGGCCGCGCGCCCGCTGAAGTCCGGTACGTCCGAGGGGAGCTGGCGCACGACCCGCTGGTTCTCCGCGGTCGAAGCCGGCCGGCCCTCGCCGGAGGGCGCCGTCGCGGTACGGGAGGAAGGCGCGGACAGCGGCAGCGTCTCGTCGAGGATCTGCTGGTGGATCGCCCGGGTCGCGGGACTCGGGTCCGTGCCGAGCTCCTCGGTGAACGTGCGGCGCAGGCGGTCGTACTGCTGGAGCGCCTCGGCGGCCCGACCGCTGCGGTACAGGGCGACCAGGAGCTGCCGCCACAACGGTTCCCGGAAGGGGGACGCCGCGATCTGCGCCTCGATCTCCTCGACGACCGCCCGGTGCCGTCCCAGGTTGATCCGTGCCTGGAAGCTGCGCTCGACGGCGGCGGTCCGCAGGTTCGTCAGCCGATGCGTCAGCTCGACGGCGGCTCCGCCCGACGGCACACCCGCGAACGGGTCGCCCCGCCACCAGGACAGGGCCCGCTCGAAGACCTCGGCGGACTGCTCGAAGCTCCCGTCGTCGAACGCCTTCAGCCCGTCGGCGACCGCTGCCTCGAAGTGCCGGGCGTCGACGCCCGCGTGCTGCTCGACCAGGAGGTACCCGGTGTCGGACCGGCGCAGGGCCGTGCCGTCGTGGTCCCCGAGCAGCTGGCGCAGCCGGTGCACGTAGCCATAGGTCTGCGCGGCGGCCGACGGCGGCGGTGAGTCACCCCACACGTCGTGCACGATGCTCTCGACCGGCACGCTGCGCGGTCCGTGCGCGACGAGCGTTCCGAGCACCGCGCGACAGCGTGCGGCCGCCACCGGCGACCAGGTCTCGCCGTCGGACACCTCGATCGGTCCCAGGACTCTGACTCGCACCCGAGGCTCCCTCCGGCGTTGTTGCGGCGACGCTTCCGTGCGGTGCGAGAGCACCACGAGGTCAGAGCGTGCTACAGGAGAGCGGGTGCGGGTTGCAGCAACCTGCACCCGCGGCGTGCGTCCTCGGCGGAGCCGCCACGCTCATCGTGCGTGCTCGGACGGCTGCGCAGCAGCCATGCCCAGGCGCTCGCGGAGCCGCAGACCGGCCACGAACCTGGTCGGCGCGTCCAGCAGGTCGAGGACGGCCGCGATGTCGGCCCGTACCGTCCGGACGCTCACCCCGATCTTCCGCGCGATCTCGTCGTCGGACGAGCTGGTGAGCATCAGTGTCACGATGCGGCGCTGCCGCCGCGACAGGTCGGCCAGCGGCGCCGTCTCGGCCTCGCACGGGTACATGGTGCTCACCACGGCATCCCAGTAGCCGCGGGCGGCCGCCAGGCAGGCGTCGTCGCGCACCTCCATCACGGTCGCCTCGCCTCGGATGCTGGGACCGTCCAGGAGGACCCTGTCCCCGTCGATGATCTTCAGCTGCACGGGCGCGAAGCCGAAGAAGTACACCGAGGGGTCCTCGCCGGACAGCATGAGGCGCGCGTCGGGGTCGAGGCCCGAATAGTTCCACACGCTGGTCATCCGCAGCCCGTGCTCCACGAAGTACGCGTTGTTCGGAAGGCTCGTCGCGAGCTGCTGGGCCGTGCCCGAGTGACGGATCGACTCCAGCGTCCGCCAGGATCCCGCGGCCCGCGCCATGTTCTCGTTGATCCCCCGTGTACCCCGGCCGAAGAGGCGTGCCGCGACCCGCTGATGGCACTCCACGCTGCTCGCGACCCTGGAACGTTCGGTGTGCAGGCGCACCAGCGCCTCGAACACCCGTTGGTTCCTCGGCCACGAGAGGCTGCCCGCGCTGGGGTACGCGGAGAAGTCGAGGTTGGGGTAGGCCCGCGTCCCTGCGGCCGATCGTGCTGTAGCGCTGACGTTCAACGTGATCACCCCGGTTAGACACCCGCCGACGAAAGACCTGCCCGGGCGGGCGCGCTACGGACCTGTGCGGTCCGGCGCCCACGGGCCGTTCGACTTTATCCGGACGGGCGGTCCGACGCTCCGAAACTGGTGGGGTCGCGAGTGACGAGGCTGGATCGCGAGGGGCTCTGAGCACCGCATCGCAGGCAGAGGTCGGAGGTAGATCCGATGTAGACGGCGCGGCCACGCTGGTGGTGCCCGCTCGATCGGAAGGAACACCCATGCGAACGCGATCAACGGCCGCCGGCGCCCTTGTGGACGAGCACTGACGGTGCTGGTGCCGGTCATGACGGAGGGTCAGCCCGCCTCCGGCGAACCGCTCACGCGGCTCCGCCGTCGAGCGGGACTCACGCAGGAGGAGCTCGCCGAGCGCGCAGGCTTGTCGGTCCGTTCCGTCCGCAACCTCGAGCGCGGCGCCGTGACCGTCCCGCGCGTGAGCACGCTGCATGCGCTCGGGACGGGCCTGGGCCTGGACGACGCGCAGCTGTCCGACCTTCTCGAGTCCTACCGGGCGCGACGACGCGCACAGGTGCGCCCGGAACCGGCCCTGGTCCCGGACGTACCAGACCCCGTCGTCCTCCTGCAGATCCCACCACAGCCGTGCCTGTTCACCGGCAGGGCAGCGGAGCTCACCGCGCTCGACGCGATGCTGACCGACGCCGACCGCAACCCACGGCTGGCGGTCCTCGGGGGTCTCGCCGGTGTCGGCAAGACCGCGCTCGCGCTCGTCTGGGCCCACACACGTCAGAAAGCCTTCCCCGACGGGGTCCTGTACGTCGACCTGTGGGGATCCTGCGAGGGGCAGCCGCGCACGCCGGAGGCCGTCGTCGACCAGCTCCTCGCCGATCTCGGGGTCGCGACCCCGTCCGGGCCGTCGTCCGCGGACGCCCGCGCCGCGCTCCTCCGCGGGACCCTCGCCGCGAGGCGGGTGCTGGTCGTGCTGGACGACGCCGACTCCGCCGAGCAGGTCCGTCCGCTACTCCCCGGGCCCGGCGGCTGCGCGGTCGTCGTCACCAGCAGGTACCAGCTGCGCGGGCTGAGCATCCGGGACGGGGCACGCCACCTCGTCGTCGGCCCCCTCCCGGACGACGACGCCGCCGAGCTGGTGCGGAGCATGCTGGGAGCCGCGCACCTGCGGTCCGCGCCTGCGGCGACCGACGCGATCGTGCGCCGTTGCTCCGGCCTGCCGCTCGCGCTCCGCATCGCGGGCGACCACCTGGCCCGCCGTCCCGCCGCGCAGGCGCAGGCCGCGCTCGCGGCCTGGCTGTCGGAACCGGTGGTGCTCGACGCCTTCCATACCGCCGACGACGCCGGATGCGACCTGCGCGCCGTCCTCTCCGGGTCCTACCGGCGGCTCACGCCGGCGGCCGCGCGGTGCCTTCACCTCGCCGGCGCCCTTCCGGAGACACGAATGACCAAGGCCGCGCTGGCGGCGTGCTGGAGCCTGGCGCCCCGGGCCGCCCACCGGGTGCTCGCCGAGCTGACCTCGGCACACCTGCTCGACGAACCGCTCCCGGGCCGGTACGCGATGCACGACCTGCTGCGGGAGTTCGTCCGGGAGGCAGGTCTCGACGACGACGTCGCGCCGGCGGACGACGGCAGCCGGTGGGCGACGCCGAACCCGGCGCCGCGCCGGCCGTCGCTACTGCCGGTGCAACCTCGTCATGCAGGAGGACGAGTACGGTGAGGTCACCGCCCTGCACGAGAGCGGGGGTGATTCGGTCCTTGGAGTCGTCGTGCGTCCATTGATCCTCCGACACAGCCTCTCCCTTGACGGGTATGCCGCGGCGCCCGCGGGCGTGCGCGACGACTTCTTCCTCGAGTACGACCAGGACGAGGAGTTCGTCGCGCACATGGCCACCGTGCTCGGCTCGGCCGGCGTCCACGCGATGGGCGCTCGTACCTACCGCGGCATGGCCGGGTACTGGCCGTTCCAGACGGGGCCCGAGGCCGACGCGATGAACGCCGTCCCCAAGGTCGTGTTCTCTCGTTCACCGATCGACACCCCGTGGGCGACGACGACCGTCTGCTCCGGGGACCTGGCCACCGAGGTCGCCAGGTTGAAGGCCCAGGACGGCGGCCCGATCCTCGCGCACGGCGGCGTGCGGTTCGCCCAGGCGCTCGTCCTCGCGGACCTCGTCGACGAGTACCACCTGCTGGTCAGCCCCTTCGCCCACGGCGGCGGCAGCCCGCTGTTCACCGAGCTCACCCGGTTGCAGCTGATCGACGTCAAGTCATTCCCCCGGGGCAACCTCGCCCTGACCTACACGCGTCCGGACGCCGCGGCTGGTCCGATCGCCCGCCCTGCCAGTTCGACCCATCCCGCGGCAATGCGTTCCGTGGACATCCCGCGCCGGGTGTTGAGGTGGTTCAGCAGGGGCATGTCGAGGTAGGCGAGCAGGCTCTCGGTGAGCAGCTCGAGGTCGCCCGTGGTGCCCGCCGCAGCGAGGAGCGTCGTGATGTGCCGCCCGAGCAGGTCCCGCGGCGGGTCGTCCGCGTAGCGCACGGCAGCCGGTTCCTCGGCGGCCAGATACATGTCGCGGTACCGGAGGCGGTGCTCGATCGCCGCGACACCGAAGGCGCGGAGGCGGTCCGCCGGAGCGGCACCCGGACCCAGGGGAGCGGGTCCGGTGAGGAATGCCTGTTGGAACACCTTCTCGGCGTGATCCAGCAGGGCGCGCATGAGGCCCGTCCGGTCGCCGAAGCGACGGAAGACCGTGCCCTTGCCGACACCGGCACCTGCGGCGACCTGCTCCATGGTGACGTTCTGTGCGCCGTGCTCGGCCACCAGCCGGGCGGCGACGTCGAGCAGGCGGCTGCGGTTGCGCGCCGCGTCAGATCGCTCTCGGCGCGGCTGGCCCACCAGTGCGATCTCCGGCGGTCTCGGTGCGCTCATCCCACGAGCCTAACCATGGCCAAGTGCACGGGAACAGATCCGGACCGTGGTCCGTTACAGCCGACGGCAGGATTCGGACCGCGGTCCGCTTGGCGGACCGGTGATGAAGGAGAAGGACATGGAGCTGGGGGTGGCGGTGTTCGGTGACGCCGGCGCGCACCCGGGGACCGGGGAACGGGTCTCGGAGGCGCAGGCGATCCGCAACATCCAGGAGGCAGCGGTCCTGACGGAGGAGGTCGGGCTCGACTGGTTCGGCGTCGGGGAGCACCACACGCCGGAGTTCCCGGCGTCGGCCGCGGCACCGATCCTCGCGGCCGTCGCCGCACGGACGTCGCGGATCAAGCTCTCGAGCGCGGTGACGGTGCTCGGCACCGACGACCCGGTGCGGGTCTACGAGCAGTTCGCGACGGTGGACGCCCTGTCGAACGGCAGGGCGGAGATCATCGCCGGACGAGGATCCTCCGTCGAGTCGTTCCCCCTGTTCGGGTACGCGCTGGAGGACTACGACGCCCTGTTCGCCGAGAAGCTCGAGCTGCTGCTGGAGATCAACCGGGCGCCCCGGGTGACGTGGCGCGGCACCACGCGCGCGAGCCTGGACGGCGAGTACGTCCCGCCGCGCGTGGAGCACGGACGGCTCCCGGTCTGGCTCGGGGTGGGTGGCACACCGGCGTCCGCCGTCCGGGCGGCGGAGCTGGGCCTCCCGCTCGCCACCGGTCTGCTGGCCGGCAGCGCGTTCCGCTCGGCCGCGCTCGCCGACCTCTACCGTGCCGCGGCGGGTCAGCTTGGCAACACCCCTGAGCAGACGCGCGTGATGATCGGCACGCCCGGCTTCCTCGCGGACGACGGGGACGCCGCGCGCGAACGGTGGTGGCCGCACTACCACCAGTTCATGCGGGTCGTGGGTGAGCAGCGCGGGTTCCGTCCGCCGGGCCGTGAGGCCTACGACGCCGGTACGGCGTCCGACGGCGCGCTCCTGGTCGGCTCCCCGGAGGAGATCGCCGAGCGCATCGTCCGCCTGCACGAGCGGTGGGGCCACGTGCGGCAGTTCATCCACATGGACTGGGGCGGGCTGTCGCAGTCGGAGCACCTGCACGCGATCGAGCTGTTCGGCACGAAGGTCAAGCCGCTCGTCGACGCGGAGATCGGCGAGTCCGCGAACGTGGACGACGAATGAGAAGGAAGCAGAGCACGATGGAACTCGCACTGGGGATCATGCTGGAACCCTCGGCGGACGCCGGCACTGACCTGACGGCGGGCCTCGCACGCCAGGCCGAGGCCGGGGGCCTCGACCTCGTCGTCGTGCGCGGCACGGACGCGGGCGACGGCACGGCGGGGATCGACCCGTGGACCGCCGTCGTCTGGGTGGCCGGCGCCACCGAAAGCATCGGGATCGGCATGGTCCCGGCAGGGAAGGGCGGGCCGTCCGCGGCGACCGACCCGGAGGCACCGGTGCCCTCCGTGGTCGACAAGGCAGGGGAGAGCGCCGCACTGCTCGCGGGACCGCGGCTCGTCTCCGGCTCCGGCTGGGTGGTCGCACCCGCCGGCGCCGATCGTGCAGAGCTCGCGGCGCTCGCCGAGCGCGGTCTGCCGGTGGTGGTCCCGGTGCGCGACGGCGACGACGTCGCGCGCCTCACGGACATCGTCGCCGCGGACGGCCCCGTCGGCGGGCGGCGCAGGACCGCGGTCGCCAGGGCGCTGCGGCGCCCCGGCATCGACTACCACGCGGTGCCCGCCTCCCTGGCCGCGACGGCGGTGGAGCCGGGCGACCGCGAGTACCTGGCCGTGAGCTCGAACTATCTGCGCGGCGGCGCGCCGGGCCTCGTGCTGAGGCCGGAGACTCCCGAGCAGGTCGCGGACGCGCTGGCGTTCGCGCGGGCGCACACCCACGTTGCGCTGGGCGTGCGCAGCGGCGGGCACGGGGTCAGCGGCCGCTCGACGAACGACGGCGGAGTGATCGTCGACGTCGGTCGGATGAACGACGTGGAGGTGCTCGACGAGGCCCGGCGGCTGGTGCGGATCGGCCCCGGGGCCACCTGGAAGCAGGTCGCGGCGGCGCTGGACCCGTACGGGTGGGCGCTCGGGTCGGGCGACTACGGCGGCGTCGGCGTGGGCGGGCTGGCCACGGCCGGCGGCATCGGGCTGCTCGGCCGCGCGCACGGACTGACGATCGACCACCTGCGAGCGGTCGAGCTGGTCCTGGCCGACGGCACCGCGGTGCGGGCCACCCGCGACGACCACCCCGACCTCTTCTGGGCCGTGCGCGGGGCCGGGGCGAACTTCGGCGTCGCCACCGCGTTCGAGTTCGAGGTCGACGACGTGGGGGAGGTGGGCTGGGCCAAGCTCTCGCTGGTCAGCACCGACATCGAGAAGTCGCTGCTGCGGTTCGGCGAGGTCGCCACCGCCGCGCCGCGGGACACGACCGTCTTCCTGGTGACCGGGCGGCCCCGGCAGGGGCAGTCGATGATCCAGCTCTACGCGATCGTCGACTCGCCCGACCCGCAGGTCGTCGTCGAGCGGCTCACGCCGTTCCTCGACCTCGGCGCGCTGGTGCAGCAGGAGGTCTACCTGACGCGGTACAAGGACATCATGGGGGAGGCGGCGGACGTGGGGCCTGACGGGCACCACGGACAGGGCGAGCCTGTCTCGCGCTCCGCGTTCCTGCCCGCGATCACACCCGAGGCCGCACACGACACCGCCGAGCTGCTGCACAGCGGGCGTGTCTTCTTCTACGAGCTGCGTCCCATGGGCGGCGCGATCGCGGACGTCCCCGCCCACGAGACGGCGTTCGCCCACCGCACGCCGGCGTTCCAGGTCACCGCGATGGGCGTCGACCAGGACGACCTGGACGCGCGGTGGGACCGGCTCTCCGGCCACTTCGACGGCCTGTACCTGAGCTTCGACACCGACCGGCGGCCCGAGCGCCTGCGCGACGCGTTCCCACCGCCCGTCCTGACCCGGCTGCGCGACCTCAAGCGCCGCTACGACCCACAGAACCTGTTCCGCGACAACTACAACATCGACCCGCGCGACGGCTCCGACGCCGTCCGCGCGGACGAGGAGGGATGACAGAGATGACCGACTACGGGCACGACCTGCTCTTCGGCACGTTCGTGACACCCAGCGCCCAGGAGGCCGGGCACGTGCTCGACCTCGCCGTGACGGCGGACAGGTCCGGGCTGGACCTGGTGACCTTCCAGGACCACCCCTACCAGCCGACCTTCCTCGACACCTGGACCCTGCTCACCTACGCCGCGGCCCGCACGGAGCGGGTGCACCTGAGCGGCAACGTGCTGAGCCTGCCGCTGCGTCCGCCGGCCGTGCTGGCCCGCGCCGCCGCGTCCCTGGACCGGCTCAGCGGGGGCCGGGTGGAGCTCGGCATCGGCGCGGGCGCCTTCTGGGACGGCATCGCCGCGATGGGCGGACGCCGCCTGACGCCCGGCCAGGGTGTCGACGCGCTCCGCGAGGCCGTCACGATCATCCGCGAGATCTGGGACACCGGGACCCGCGGCGGGGTGCGGCTCGACGGGACCTACTACCAGGCCGCCGGTGCCAAGCGCGGTCCCACCCCGGCGCACGACATCCCGGTCTGGATCGGCGCGTACAAGAAGCGGATGCTGGCCCTGACCGGCGAGATCGGCGACGGCTGGCTGCCCACCATCGAGTACCTGCCCGACGGCGTGGGCTCGCTGCCCGGCATCAACGCACGCATCGACGAGGCAGCGGTCTCGGCCGGGCGTTCGCCGTCCGACGTCAGGCGGCTCATGAACTTCATGAACGTGCGCTTCTCCGCGACCGGCCGCGGGCTCCTGGACGGGCCGGTGGACCAGTGGGTCGAGCAGCTCGCCGGCCTCGCGCTGGAGCACGGCGTCACGGCGTACCTGATCGGCGGCGACGACGTGGCGACCACCGAGCGGTTCGCGGCCGAGGTGGCGCCGGCCGTGCGCGCGGTCGTCGCCCGGGAACGCGGTCGGGACCGATGACCATCACCACCGTCGGGATCCTCGGGGCAGGGAAGGTCGGCACCGCGCTCGCCCGTCTCGCGCTGGGGGCCGGCTTTCGTGTGCTGATCGCGGGTTCCGCCGATCCCTCGCGCATCGCGCTGACGGTGCGGATCGTGGCGCCCGGCGCGTCGGCGGTCCGCGCCGCCGACGCGGCCCGGGAGGCCGACGTCGTCGTCCTCGCCCTTCCTCTCGGGCGGTACCGGACCCTCCCCGCCGCCGAACTGCACGGCAAGCTTGTCGTCGACGCCATGAACTACTGGCGGGAGACCGACGGGGACCGGGCTGAGCTGTCCGGCCCCGGCGCGTCGACCAGCGAGCTCGTCCGTGGTGCGCTGCCCGGCGCGCGGGTCGTCAAGGCGTTCAACCACATGGGCTATCACGACCTCGAGGACGAGTCGCGCCCTGCTGGCGACCCCGCCCGGAAGGGCATCGCCGTCGCTGGGGACGACGCGGACGCCGTCGCCGCCGTGGCCTGGCTCGTGGACCGGCTCGGCTTCGACCCGGTACGTGCGGGAGCCCTCTCGGACGGCGTGCGCCTCCAGCCGGGCACGGCGGCGTTCGGCGCGAGCGTGCCGGCGGACGCGCTCCGCGCGATGCTCGACCGTCACGCCTCGGGACATGAGATGTGACATCTGCGCGGGTTATCGGACGACTCCCCACTCGATGAGGCTGCGGCCGGTGTCGAGCACCGTCTCGGACGCAGGGCGGGGCCGCCATCCGAGCAGCGCGCGGGCCTTCTCGGCCGTGTGCGTGCTGCGCCGGCCGAGGCCGGGCAGGATCTCGCGCAGGCCCGGGTCGGTGCGGGCGGCCAGGCGGATCGCGAGGTCCGGCAGCTGCGTCGTGCGCACGCGGGAACCCTGGGGGCCGAGACCATCCTTCAGGATGCGCGCGATGTCGCGCATCCACAGGAAGTCGCCGGTGCCGAGGAAGCGTTGTCCGGCAGCCTCGGGGGCAGTCATGGCGCGGAGGTGCAGGTCGATGACGTCGCGAACGTCGACGACCTCGAGTCCGATCCTGGGCACCCCTGGCATCGTTCCGCCGAGCAGGCGTTGGAAGATCTGGACCGAGCCGAGGTTCCCGGTGCTGAGGATCGGGCCGAAGACCGCGCCCGGCAGGACCGTGGTCAAGGTGGTCGGGCCCTGGTAGGTGGTCATGAAGTCCCATGCGGTCTTCTCCGCGATGATCTTCGAGCGTCGGTACGCGGGCAGTGCCGGGTCGTCGTCGGAGACGACGGTCTCGTCGAACACTCCGGCCTCGGCGTACGACCGCGGGCTCGCGGTGGCGGCGGCGGACGTCATCACGACCCGCTTCACTCCCGCCTCGGTCGAGGCGCGCAGGACGTTCAGGACGCCCTCGCGGGCGGGGACGATGAAGTCGTCCGGGCTGTCAAAGGCATGGCCGCTCAGCGGCGAGGCCGGGTGTATGACGTAGTCGACCCCGGCCACTGCTCTTGCCCAACCACGGGCAGAGGTGAGGTCGGCGATCGCGAACTCGAGCCGGTCGCCCGGGTCGATCCTGGTGGCGACGGCGGCGCGGGCCTCCTCCGCCCGGGCGGTGGACCGGACCGTGGCGCGCACGATGTAACCACGGAGCAGCAGTTCGACGACGGCCCACCCGGCGAGGAAGCCGTTGCCTCCGGTGACGAGGACCCGCTGAGGTTCAGCACTCATGACTGGCTCTCCTGCTAGGGTAGAGAGATATTGCGGAGAGTTCTCCGCATGTGGCGACATTAGCGGAGAGTTCTCCGCACGTCAACGGTGAGGTGGGAGATGGGCGAGTCCGACGGCGGGTACAAGCGGCAGCGCGACACGGCATCGGCCAAGCGCGCGGCGATCGTCGCCACGGCGAAGCGGCTGTTCGAGGAGTCGTCGACGGTGTCGCTCAACGAGATCGCCAAGCAGGCCGGGGTGGGCGCGGGGACCCTCTACCGCCACTTCCCGGCGCGGGAGGATCTCGTCCTCGCCGTCTACGAGCAGGAGCTGGCCCGGCTGCTGGGATCCGTCGACGAGGCCTTGAGGACCCAGCCGACCGCGAGGGACGCGTTCATCGTCTGGTTCGAGGACCTCGCAGCCCAGACCCGTCTCAAGCATGGTCTTGGTGAGGCGCTGTACACCTCGGCCGTGCAGGAGGTGGTGGCGGCGAGCCAGGCGCCGGTGACGGCCGTGGTGGCCAAGCTCCTCGACGCGTGCATAGCCGAGGGGTCCGTCCGTGCTGGTGTCGAGCCTGCCGACGTGCTCCTGATCATGGGGTTTCTCTGGCGTGTCCCTGGGACCGAGGACGGGCTCGCGCAGGGGCGACGACTGACGGACATCGTCTTCCGGGGCATCGGGACGGAGAATCCGTAACGTCCCCGACCGGTACCGTCACCGGTCGGATCCTGGTGATGCGATGACGGGTCCCTCGGCACCGGGGGGCACGCGGGCTCGGCTGTGACGCCGTCGTCCCGGACCTCACCGGGGTGCGTTGGACCGAGAACGGAATCGTGCTCGGGTAGGCGGGTCGTGCGTCAGGTGGTTTGCTCAGGCATGCACCTGGCTGGCGGTCCGGCCGGGAGGAAGCGCGTTGAGAGAAGCCAGCGCGACGGTGGTGAGTTTGGCCCGGGTGGCGCCCGCGTTCGCCAGGACCTCCATCCCACGGGTGACCGCGACAAAGAACCCGGCGAGTGCCGTTGCGTCGGCCTTCGCGTCGACCTGTCCGGCAGCCTGGGCGTCCTCGATGCAATGCCGGTATGCCGTCTCGAGGGCTGTGAATGCCTCGAGGGTCGTGCTTGCGACCGTCGCGTCCCGGTGGGCCAGCTCCATGGCCGCCTTGCCAGACAGGGTTCCCGGGGTCCCTGCGCTCGTCAAGGTGATCGCGAGCTTGAGGAGGTGGGCGTGGATGCGCTCCAGAGGGCTCGCGGAACTGTGGGCCAGGGCCTCGTCCACCGCCTTGACGGCATCGGTTGCGTCTGCGGACAGTGCTCGAAGGAACAGCTCGTGCTTGCCACCAAAGGCGTTGTACAGGCTCTGCTTGCCGAGCCCGGTGGCCCGGACCAGGTCGTCGAGCGTGGTTCCTTCGTAGCCGTTGGTCGAGAACGTCTCCCTCGCCGAGGCGATCACATCACCTTCGACGAACTTCCGAGGTCGTGCCATGAGCGGACCATAACAGTTATTGGCGCTTTGGTCCATAATGGAGTCGCATGCAGCCTCAAGGCGCTCAAGCTCTCGTCGGCACGGCCTTGCCTGTGAGGTGCGGCGGGTCGGCGGTGCCGCGGGCGGATACGTTAGTTATTGACTATGTGGTCCAGATCTGATTGAGTTATGGGCGAAACGGTCCATAACTCGAAGGAGGGCGGCATGGCCGTCTTGACAGGCAAGGTCGCTGTGATCACTGGGGGTAGCTCCGGCATCGGGTTCGCGACGGCCCGCGCTTTTCGTGACGAGGGCGCGACGGTCTTCATCACCGGGCGCAGCAAGGATGCGCTCGACTCGGCGGTCGCCGAGCTAGGGGCCGGCGTGTACGGCGTGGTGTGCGATGTCGTGGTGCCCGCGGCGCTTGACGCGCTCTACGAGACGGTGCGCGACGAGGCCGGACGCATCGATGTGCTGGTTGCGAACGCGGGCTACGGAGCTGTTGTCCCTTTCGGCGAGGTGACGGGGGAGCTGGTCGACGCCACCTTTGACACCAACGTCAAGGGGACGATCTTCACGGTCCAGCAAGCGCTGCCACATCTCGGTGCGAATGCGTCGGTGATCCTCACCGGTTCGAGTGCCGGCGTGCGGCCCAACCCGGGGCTCGAGGTCTATGGAGCGTCGAAGGCAGCGGTCCGCAACCTCGCTCGCGGATGGGCCCACAGCTCGGGCGCACGGGGCTTCCGGGTGAACGTCGTCTCCCCGGGCGGAGTGCGCACCCCTGGTCTGCGTGAGCTGCTCGGGCCCGAGTGGTTCGAGCAGGCCGAGGCCGGCGGTGGCATTCCCCTCGGGCGGCTCGCCGACCCTGCGGAGATCGCCGCCGTGATGACGTTCCTCGCCTCGGACGCGTCCAGCTATGTCAACGGTGCCGAGTTCTTCGCCGACGGCGGTTCCGCGCAGGTATGACAGCCGACGCTGCTCCGGGTACGACGTGACTACCTGATTCGTGCCGAGTGGCAACACGACGTCGTTCTGGAGCAGCACCAACCCATCAAGGAGGAGTAGAAGTGAACAGCAATGAAGAGGTTGTCCGCGAGGCCTACCGGCTGGCGGAGGGGAGTGTCCTCGACGGGCCTGGTTTTCGCGCGTTGTTCACGGCGGACGGCACGTTCAACGACGTCCCGAACTCGCTGACCTTCCGCGGCGACGAGATCCCCCAGGCGTTGACGGGTCTCGCCAGTGTTTTTCCCGACGTCCACCGTGAGCTGCTCAAGGTCCACGCGATGGGTGACGTCGTCGCCGTCGAACTGCGGATTCAGGGAACGCATCTCGGCGCGTTTCCTACCCCGGTCGGCAATATCCGTCCGACCGGTAACCGTATCGACGTGCCCGCGGCGGACCTCTGGTACCTCCACGAGGGGAGAGTCGAAACTTTCAACTGCTACAACGCGGCGAACGTCCTGCTCGCTCAGATCGGGGCCGCCCCCGACTTCGAGTCGGCGGTCGAGGCCGCCAGGACGGCTGCCACGTCGGTATAGCTGATCGCGCGGCAAACGCTCGCCGGGTGGCCGGCATCCTCAACTGACACCTACCGACGCCCCGAACGGAGGCTGGACGACGTTGCAGGCGAGAGCGGAGGTCGACGCCGGCCGGAACCTTGGGCACCGTGACTCCCTCGGCCGTGCCCGACGCTAGCTTTGCCTCAGCGCGGCGCTACGTTCCCGGTTCGACGTCCGGCTGGGTCAGTCCGGCGAGGTCGCGGTAGCGGTCGTTCTGGACGAGATAGTCCACGACGTAAGGGCAGATCGCCGTCGCTGTTGCTCGGCGCGCGCGGATCTCGTCCAGGACGGCCTCGATCAGGATGCGTCCGATCCCCTCGCCGCGGTCCGACCGGAGGACTTCCGTGTGGAGGAGCGAGTAGTGGTTCGGCGCTGCGTGCCGATACCTCATCCACCCGACGACCATGCTGTCCTGGAGCAGCTCGAACTGCCGGAGGAACGTCGAGTCCCGCAGGCTCCAGGAATCGCGGCCATTTTCTTGTCTGCTGTGAGCCATCATGACAAGCCGTCCAGTTCGTCGGGTGAGTTGATGATGGTGCGTCGGTCACGTCGATGGATTCCGTGCGGTTGCTACGGCAACGGCGGTCGAGACGAGTGCCAGCACGCCGTATCCGAGGGCGATGTGTGGCATCGAGACGGTGCTGGAGAGCTGACCTGCGACAAGGCTGGGGAAAGCGGCAGCGCTGTAGCAGATCAGGTAGACCACACCGAAGATCGGTGCGCGGTCGGTCGGAGTGCTGCCCTGCAGCAGGCCGCGAGTCGTGGCACTGAGAGCAATCCCCTGGCTCGCGCCGGCGAGGACCGTCGCGGTGAAGAACAGAAGGAGGGAACCGATGGTGACAGCGGTGAGGATGCCGGCCATCGCGAAGACAAACGCGACCATGCCGGTACGTTGCCCGATCGCCGGCGTGAGGCTGCCGCCAAACGGGGCACCGGCTGCGCTGGGAGCCATGTAGGCCGCGAACGCAAGCCCGGGGATCAGTGGGCTGTGGTTGTGCAGCTGGCCTTCGACCAGTGCCGGCACGAAGGCCTGGTAGAAGGCCCCGGTCGCCCAGGTGCTCAGGAACACGGCCGTCGCGCCGGGAAGCAGGGGGCGGATGCGGGTTGGCACGCCGACGTCGGGGCGCAGCGATCGCCAGGCACCCGGTGTCCCGGCGACTGTCTCCGGGCTCACCGCGATCAAGGCGGTGGACAGCAGCAGGGCGCCGATCACGACGACATAGACGAGATGGCGGGGCCAGGGAGCAAACTGCACCAGAGTGCCGGAGAGCACTGCGCCGATCGCGAGCCCGAGCATGGGTGTCTGGCTGGACGTGACCGAGGCCAGCCACGCGGGACGGGCCGGCATGGTGTCGACGATGTACGCGGTGACGTTGCTGCTGGCCAGCCCGGCGCCGAGGCCCATGAGGCCGCGAGCGAGCAGCAACGTACCGGCGTCGTGCACGTCCAGCAGGAGCAGACAACCCAGCAGGAGCAGACCCAGGCTTGCCATCGCGACGGGTCGCCGCCCCAGATGATTGGACAGCCGCCCCGCCACCAACAGCGCGGTCAGGGTGCCGAGGGCATAGACCCCGACTGCTCGGGAGATGTCCGGAGGCGTGAACCCGTCCTCGGCGCGATAGATGTTGAACAGCGGGATCGGCACGGCCAGCGCCATGAACGCAGCGGTCAGTGAGACGACCGCGGAGAGAAAGGCAAGCCGCAAGTCTCTGCTCCGGGGCGCCTGCTCAAGCGTCGGTAGGACATATCGCATCCGGCCACAAGCCCTTTCCTCGAGCGGGACGGCGGTCGAACGTCGCTGTCGGGTGTTACGGGCGTACGCGGATGATCGTCTTGCCCGTGGCTCGCTCTGTCGGGTTGAACGCGGCGACCGCCTCGTCGAGGCTCGCGATGTGGGCGATGTTCGTGCGCAGGCGTGAGTCGCGGACGCGCTGGGCGAGCTCGCTCAGCTGCGCGCGGTCGGCCTCGACGACGAAGTCGACGGCCAGCCCCTCGGCCGGTCGTGCCTCGGGCGGGCCGGCGATGCTCACGAGCGTGCCGCCTGCTCGCACGAGGGCTGCCGACCGTCGCTGGATGTCTCCGCCGATCATGTCGAAGACGAGGTCGACCCCGCCGACGTCCTCCAGCGCGTCGGCGCCGAGGTCGACGAACTCGTGGGCACCGAGGTCGAGGGCGGCCTGCCGGTCGGCGGTGCGTCCGGTGCCGATCACGTAGGCGCCCGCTTCCCGGGCGAGCTGGACCACCATGGACCCGACGCCGCCGGCGGCGCCGTGCACCAGGACGCTCTGCCCGACCTCGAACCGGCCGTGGACGAACAGGCCCTGCCACGCGGTCAGGCCCGAGATCGGCAGGCTCGCACCCACCGTGAAGTCGACGTCGCCGGGCAGCGGTGCGAGGTTGCGCGCCTCGACGGCCACGTACTCGGCGAGCGTGCCGTCACGGGTCCAGTCGGTCAGCCCGAAGACCCGCTGGCCGACGGACAGGCCCCGCGTGCCGTAGCCGAGCGCGCTGACGACACCGGCCAGCTCGTGCCCGGGGATCGAGGGGGTCCGGTCACGCCCCAGACGGTCGGTCCAGGTACCGGGCCACGTCAGCTCGCCCGGGGTGAATCCCGACGCGTGGACCTGCACGACGACGTCGTTCCCGGCCGGCTCCGGCTCGGGGCGGTCCGTCAGCGTCATCCCGGCCGTACCCGCAGCCTCGTCCGTCACCACGATGGCTCGCATCGCGCGCCTCCCCGTCTCGCTCGTGTGTCCTCAACCGTATTTCGGTTCACCAGGGTTAGCCGCGCGAGACACCGGCGTCTTACCAGCCGGCGATCACGAATCTTGTCCGGCCGCCGCTCGCTGACTCGCCTCGCATCACCGGTAAGACGACGGGAAACGACGTCACCCACCTGTCAAGGGTCGCGGCGTCCGCGTGCGGGGAGGCCGCAGATATCAGTGCGGCGCTCGGTTGCCGGCCCGCCTCGACTGTCACCCTCGGTTCGAGGCCCTGGCGCCATGACGCAGACGTCGCGACCCGACTGCCGGCGCGCACGCGACCACTTTCGACGAGAGGGAGAGCATGACAACCATCGAGCTCACCGACGACAACTTCGCGAGCACGATCAAGGACAACCACATCGTCCTGGTCGACTTCTGGGCGGACTGGTGCGGCCCGTGCAAACAGTTCGCACCGATCTTCGAAGAGTCCGCGACGAACAACCCCGACATCGTCCACGGCAAGCTGGACACCGAAGAAGCCCGGAGGACCGCAGCTGCCGCTGACATCACCGCGATCCCGACCCTCATGGCCTTCCGCGACGGCCACCTGGTCTTCAACCAGGCCGGTGCTCTGCCCGCCAAGGCTCTGGCGGAAGTCGTGACCATGGTCAAGAACCTCGACATGGACCAGGTCCACACGGACCCGGCCGCGCAGGGCGATCGTGCCCCACAGGCCCGATGACACTGCCTGCGACCCGCGTGACGCGAGCCAACGGCAAGGTCGTCACGATCAGCGGACCTGTGAGAGCAGCCTGGACCAGTGAGACGACGAAAAAGGAGCTCCAGTGAACGACCCCGACCACGTGCACAACCCGGACGTGCTTACCGACCAGGTCGGTGCCGACCGGTTCGAGCTCGTGCGAGGCGGCGAGACGATCGCGTGGATGACGTACAAGCACCTCAAGCCCAACAGGTACGTGCTCCTGCACACCGAGGTCGACGAGGCGCAGCGAGGGCACGGGATCGGCAGCATCCTCGTCGACGCCGTCCTTGACGAGGTTCGCTCCCGCCAGGGAACGGTGACCGCCATCTGCCCGTTCGTCGCCGATTATCTGGCAGGTGGCGAGCGATACGCGGACGTCGTCGACCCCAAGCACCCCGGCTACCCGAACAGGACCGCGGCCGAGCGCGGTGACGGCGCAGTCCCGGCGTAGGTCGGACAGACGGCGAACGGGCGATGTCCTCACCACCACACGCCTGGTGAGGACGCCGCCCGTTCCCCGTCACGGGTTCGGTACGTCGAGGTCGCTCCTGCGGAGCCTGAAGACCTGAAGCTTCAGGTCGTAGTACTTCGTCGTCTCGCCGACCCACTCCATCCCGATCTCGCGTGCCGTCCGGATCCCGTGTTCGTTGGAGGGGCGGACGACGGCGAACACCTCTTCCTCGTCGTGAGAGAACGCATAGTGGGCCAGGGCATGGCCGGCCTCAGAACCCAGACCACGACCCCACGCCGAGGGCGCGAACTGGTAGCCGAGCTCCAGGTCCTCGCCCTCCGGCGGCAAGCCGAGGATCTGTCCGGACCCGATCAGCTTGCCGTCGGCCAGGTCGTCGATCGCCCACCGGCCGGTGGGCCTTCCGGTGTCCGCATCGTGCTCGGTGGCCCATCGCTCGACGATCGAGCGCATCCGTCCCGGCTCGTCGATGCGGCCCATCGCCGGCGCCAGCCAGCGTGCGACGTCGGCCTCGCCGTAGATGGCCAACGCTGCCATCGCATCGTCGGCGTGCCAGGGTCGCAGCCGCAGGCGACGGGTCTCGATCGTGGTGCCGTCGATCGTGACTTGATGGCTCATGTCTCCTCCTGGATCAGTCGGGCGTTCTGTCCGCCGGATGCCGGACGGCCCGCGTGACGAACTGGCGCGACCGTACGCGAACTGGACGTTATCGTCCAGTTGGCGCGGCCGGTCGCTTCAGGGCGGGCGCTGCCCCGTCTACGGCGCGCACGGGTGCGGGGACGTGACGCGTATGGATCGTGGCTCCGCGTGCCACTAACGATGGTGTGCGGGTCTGAAGTCGCACACCGTCGCGATGGCCACCGGCCACCCTGGGAAAGGACCTCCTCATGACCGACCCCCGTCCGAACGCACCGACCCCGCAGTCCCTCGAACTGACGATCGTCAAGGACGAGGCGGCTGGAATCTACGATGCGACCGCCGGCGATCAAGAGGTCGGCGGGCTGACCTACAGCGACCACGACGGTCGGGTCGTCCTCGTCGCAGTGTCGATCCTGCCGCAGTTCCGTCACCACGGCGCCGCAACCCAGCTGATCCGGCACGTCCTGGACGACCTTCGTACGCAGGGCAAGAAGGCCACAGTCTTGTGCCCGATCGTGCGGACCTTCATCGACAAGCACACCGAGTACCAGGATGTCGTCGACCAGCAGCACCCGGGTGTCGTGAAGGTCTCCCCGCGGTGACGGGAACACCCATGACTGACGGCTTCGACGAGATCCGGGCAGCGATCGTCGCGGATCCGGCGAATGCTTGGGCCAAGGAGCGCGGATACGCGCCGCTGTACACCGCCGGCGCCGAGGCTCGGGTCGCGGTCGTCGGCCAGGCGCCTGGCCGCGCGGCGCAGGAGAGTGGTGTGCCCTGGAACGACGCGAGCGGCGCGAAGCTGCTGGAATGGCTGGGCGTGACCGAGGACGAGTTCCGCGATCCGGCCCTGTTCGCCCTCCTGCCGATGGATTTCTACTACCCGGGCAAAGGAGCCACCGGCGACCTGCCACCCAGGAAGGACTTCGCATCGCGATGGCACCGTCCGCTGCTGGACCTCATGCCCGGGATCGGGCTGACGATCCTCATCGGGAGCTATGCCCAGCAGCACTATCTCGCCGGCCGGGCGAGACGGAACCTCACCGAGACCGTCCACGCCTTCCGTGAGTACCTGCCCACGATGTTTCCCCTGGCGCACCCTTCGCCGCTGAACTTTCGCTGGCAGGCCCGCAACCCATGGTTCGTCACCGATGTGCTTCCCGTCCTTCGAGCACGGGTCGCGTCGACCTTGGTGAGCCAGCCCGAGAGCAAGATCGCCCGGTAGAGCACGACAGAAGGAGAGAATCATGAAGGCCATCGTGGTGTCGGACCGCGCTGCAGGCAGAGCCGGAATGCGGCTGGTGGATCGGCCCGACCCGGATGTCGAAAGGCTGGCCGGCCTCGAAGGAGCCAACTACGGCGATGTCGTCGTCGAGGTGCACGCCTCGGGCTTCACGGGCAACGAGCTCGAGTGGCCCTCGACCTGGGTCGACCGTCTCGGCCGTGACCGAACCCCGTCCGTCCCCGGCCACGAGGTCGCCGGGGTGGTCACCTCGCTCAGCTATGGTGCCGCAGGCCTGTCCGTGGGCCAGCGCGTCTTCGGACTGACCGACTGGACCCGGGACGGGACCCTTGCCGAACGTGTCGTGGTCGAGGCGCGGAACCTGGCGCCGCTGCCGGGCGACGTCGACTTCGTGACGGCCGCCGGTGTCGCGATGACAGGTCTGACCGCCTGGCAGGGACTGTTCGAGCACGGGCGCCTCAGCGCAGGGCAGAGCGTCCTCGTGCACGGCGCTGCCGGGGCGGTGGGGTCGATGGCGGTCCAGCTCGCACGTGAGTGCGGCGCGCACGTGATCGGAACCGGGCGTGCCGCGCATCGCCAGGAGGCTTTCGACTTCGGTGCGCACGAGTTCGTCGACCTGGGGAACGAGACACTCGAGGACGTCGGCGAGGTTGATCTTGTGTTCGACGTCTTCGGGGGCGAGATCGGTGACCGGTCCGCACGGATGGTGCGGCCCGGGGGGACTCTGGTGACTATCGCGGGCAGCCCTCAGGTGCGACCGACGGACGGGCGGACCGTCGACTTCGTCGTGGTCTCCGAGCGGGCACAGTTGAACGAGATCGCCCGCCGGGTCCAGCGGGGCCGACTGCGGGCGAACATCGGCCAGGAGGTGAGCCTCCAGGACGCTGTCGCCGCGTTCAACGCGCCCGAACCTGCCCGCGGAAAGATGGTCGTCCGCGTGCGCGACTGACCGGAGTCTGCCCGGCGGGGGAGCGCCTGGCGGTGCGGAGCAGGGCAAGCCTTGCTCCGCACCGCGGTGTCAGCTGTCGTCGCTCTCGGTGAGGTCGCCGTTGAGCCCGTCGGGATAGAAGCCGCCGCTGCTGGCGCGTTCTGGCGTGAGGTAGACGATGTTCAGGATGTGCCCGGGTGAGCGTCCGAAGGCGCCACCGTTCTCGTCGGTCGGAACGAGGTTGAGCCGGTCGGCGGTTCCGATGCTCTGGTCGTCGTCGCCGACGTGGCCGACGGCGTTGCGCACGTCGGAGATCTTCTGGGCAGCGGTGAACACAGCGTCGTCGATGACCCCCTGGTTGTACAGCGCCAGCCGGACGATGCCGGCGTGGTAGGCCTCGGTGGCCAACAGGCCGGCAGCTGCGTCGAGGTAGGTCTTGTTCTCGATCAACGGTGCGGCGCCCTTGAACGCGGTCACGCCGACGTCTTCGAAGAGGTAGGCGGCGAACAAGAAGTTCACCTCGTTGGCGTAGGCGTCGAAGGTCTCGCCCTCGCCGATCAGACCGGCGGCGCGGGCCGCCTGGGTGAAGCTGTGGTCGAGCGAGATGGTGGGCCTGGCCACGGCGGCGCTGCCCAGCGCGCCACGGAGGAAGGTGACGTGCTGGCGCTCGTCGGAGGCGATCTCCTCGGCGAACCGTCGGATGACCGGGTTCTTGAACGGGACCGGCTTGCCACCTGAGACCTCACCTCGGGCGCCGACTCCTGTGGTGAGCTCGTCGGGCAGTGCACTTCCCGTGGCGCGCAGGTAGAACTCGGCCTCGAGGTACTCGAGGTTCAGCGCGAAGTTGAGGATGGAGGCGTCACTGGGACCGGCCGCGTCCTTGCTCGGTGCGGTCGAGCCGGCGGCCTGGCTGATCATGCCTTCGAGTCGCTGCCGGTCGGCGTCGGTCTCGGCGCTGCGCGCCGCCGCCTGGGCGAGGAAGTCGTTGTCGGACAAGGGGTGTGCTCCTTTGAGATAGCTGTGGCGCAGTCGTGGCCACAGTGCCTGTGGCGACATGCGTCAGACGCGAAGGTCGATCGCGTCCAGTCCTGCGAGGCTGAGAACGAGGCGTTCGCCGGCGGTGACCACGACGACAAGCACGTGGTCACAGGACGCGCAGCGTGCGACAAGACCTGGGGCGTCGGGGTAAACCATCGCCTCGGCGACAGGTGCGGTTCGCCCGCAGCTGCTGCACCGGCCCCGCGCCGCGGTGACGTCCACGGTGAACACTTCAGACAGCACGCCGGCGAGGGCGTTCCCGTCCAGGTGGTTCGACATCAGAGACCTCCGAATCGTTCGGTGAGGATGTCCGTGGTCGTATGGCCGAGCTCCAGCAACCAGGCGGCGACGGTCTCCGCGAACCCGGTGGACCCGCAGACGTAGATCCGGGGCCGTTCGGCTGGTGGGATCGTGCACGCGGCAAGTGCCTCCCGCGTGAGGCGCCCGACGGTGCCGGGCCAGCCGGCCGGTGCCGCACGCGTGTAGACGCGTGTGACCTGGAACGACGGTCCGGCGAGCCCGTTGAGTTCGTCGGCGAAGAAGACGTCGGCGGGCGTCCGGACCGAGTAGAGCAGCTGGAAGGGCGTCGAGTCCTCGGCCAGGTCGTGTGCCACGGCCATCGCGTAGAGCGGGACGACGCCGGAGCCACCGGCGATGAGCTGGACCGGCCGGTCGCTCTCACCGGGACGCCAGACGAAGTAGGACCCCAGGGGTCCGTGGACCTCCAGCGTGTCACCGGGCTGCGCCTCGTTGACCAGGAACGGCGACACCTCCCCGTCCGGCAGCTCATCGATCGCGAGGACGACGTGCCCCCACGGGGACGACGACGCGACCGAGTAGGAACGATTGGCCTGGTACCCGTCGGGTGCGGTCAGTCGCACGTCCAGGTGCGAGCCAGGCTCGCTTCCGGGCCACGTCGGGACAGCCAACGTCAGGCGGACAGAGCGGGGTGTCTCTGCTCGCGTCTCGACGATCGTGGCGGTGTGCCAGGTGCTGCGCATGCGGTGCTGGGCGGACTTTGCCGTGGAAGGAGAAGCGTTCACCGGTACCGCTGTTCCTTCCACGGGTCGCCGTAGATGTGGTAGCCGTACCGTTCCCAGAACCCCGGGTCGTTGCCCGGCATCATGGTCAGGCCGCGCACCCACTTGGCGCTCTTCCAGAAGTACAGGTGCGGGACGAGCAGCCGGGCCGGCCCACCGTGCTCCGGATGCAGGGGCTCGCCCTCGGCCTCGATCGCGATCCATGCCTTGCCGCCCACCAGGTCCTCCAGCGGCAGGTTGGTGGTGTAGCCGCCGTAGGAGTGGGCCATCGCGTACCGGTGCTCGGAGGTGACGTCCTGGAGGATCTTGTCGAGGCTGACGCCGCGCCAGGCCATGCCGAGCTTGGACCAGTGGGTGACGCAGTGGATGTCCACGGTGACGTCCTCGACGCCGAGCGCGAGGAGCTCGTCCCAGCTCCACCGGTGGTCGGTGCCGGTCTCGTCCTGGACGGTGAACTGCCAGTCCTTGGTCTCGACGTGCGGGGTGGGTCCGGCACTGAGCACCGGCCACTTCTCGACCATGGTCTGTCCGGGTGGTATGCGGGTGTCTGCGTGGCCTCTACGCCCGGAGAATCCGCGGGTTGCGAACGGCATGCCGACTCCAATCTGAGCTAGGTGCCCTGGTCGGGGCGTGTCCTGGTGTGGTTGCGAGACGAATCGCGGGGGAACGGTTCCGATGCCGACCGGTCCGGATGCCCGCACAGCGTCAGCCGGTCGTGCGCGTGAGTGCGGCGATCAGTCCTTCGAGGTCGTCGCGGCACTCGGCACAGGAGCCCAGGTGTGCTGCGACACCTGGAAGACGAGCGGCTGGGTCACCACCCTTGACGCTGATCTCGGCGTAGACGTCGATATCGAGCCGGCAGATGCTGCAACCGGGGTCCTCGGGGTCGGTCCGCAGGAGAGCGTCCAGCCGCTTCCAGAGTTCACGACCAGAATCGCTGGGGCTATTGAGCATTCGTCTCCTCTGCCAACCCGAGTGGTTCATTCGTCGTGTTGGCGCTGACGGGCAGCGCATCAGCGCGGTCACGACACATGTCGAGGACATGTACCCCGCAGCGTCCGTTCCTTCACGAGATGAGTGGACAGCCGCTCACCGGGTCTTACCTCCCGTTTCGAACTCACCGACCTGTGTCGGACGAGCACGTGGTCGGGTAAGACACACGGCGCTCTCGCGACTAACGGCGAACCGTGGCCGGCCGATGACGGGCCTGGGCTGCGCCCCGCAGCCGCCCGCGGGCGGAGACTCGAAGGAGAACCGATGTCCGCAAACCTGCTTCGCCAACTGTGTGAGCTCGGCGTATCGCCCTGGCTGGATGGTGTCACTCGCGACGAACTGCGTTCGGGGACCTTGCAGACGCTGCGGGACGACCTGGGCGTGTCCGGCGTGACCACAAATCCCTCGCTGTTTGCCAAGTCGCTCGCCGGTGAGGTGTCTGCGTACGCCGCCAGTTTTCACGATCTGGCGTCCCGAGGTGCTGGTCCGGAGGAAGCCGCTCGACTGCTGGCGGCCGAGGACGCGCGGTACGCCTGTGATGTCTTGGCCGCCGTCCACCGACGCTCCGACGGGCAGGACGGATGGGTCTCGCTGGAGGTCGACGCGCGCCTATCGTGCGTTCACCGAGGCGATGGGGACAGCCACCTGGGCCGAGCTGCCGCCTGCTCGCAGACGGTGTACGGCAGTTCCAGAAGTCGTGGCAGGTTGCGCTGGCCATCGTCGAGGAGCGTCTCGCGGCCGCACACGCCGCGCGAGCACAGCCTCGGTCCTGAGTCATTGCCGACACCGCCGGGCAGCACCCACACCACCAGACGAAGGACAACCTCATGGCACCCACATGGCACCAGGCACCCCAGGACGGGGAGCTCGTCACGGCACAGGAGATGGCGGATGCGCTCACCGCGGGAACCCTCGTCTACGCCGACGGAGCGAACCAGACGTTCACGACGGACGGGAATCGAACCACCTATGTCGAGCGTGGCACGCACACCGAAGGCACGTGGGAGGTGCTCGCCGACGGCAAGTTCTCGTCGTTCTGGCCGCCGGACTACCGCGCCGACTACGTCGTGCGCTGGATCGTGCAGCAGGGCGTCCGCATCGGGATCAGCTTCACCGAGGTCCGCGGCGGCAATCGGTTCGACGGCCTCTACCGGTAGCGACCGATCCGGCGACGAACGAGAACGGGACAAGTCAGGCGCCTCACGGCCAAAGTGGACCCTGTCGGCCAGATGATTCCGTGTTGCCAACAACAAACCCTCTTGTCTGGACTCTAGGGTCCGGTTTACGGTGTGGCGATGGCTTCGGTTCGAGGTCTGCACGGACATGGCTGGCGTTGGTCTCTCACCTCCTGCGCGGCCAGAAGGGTGGGACGCGATGGATCTCCAGATCGCTCAGGACAACCAGAGGTGGGTGCAGGGCCTCGGTGCGACGGGTTCTGAACGCGAGACGGCCTGCGAGGAGCTCTACCCGTTGCTCCATCGCGTCGCCAGGCGCGAGGTGGCCCGTCGTGCCGCATCCCTACGGGTGTACGGACCTGAACTGGATGACATCGCACATCAGGCCGCGGCGGACGCGCTGATGGCGATCCGTCGGCGTCTGGACACCTTCCGCGGTGAGTCGAGGTTCACGACGTGGGCGTGCAAGTTCGTCATCTTCGACGTTGCGACGAAGGTGAACCGGCATTTCTGGCGGCACCGTGACATCCCGTACGACCAGGAGGACTGGTCCCGCATGGCCTCGCGGTTCGAGGCGGCGCCTGGGCAGGAGATCGAGGTGGCAGAGTTCGTCGACGCTGTCTCGGCGGCAATCAAGCGCTGTCTCACGGACCGGCAACGGACCGTCTTCATGGCTGCGGTCGTACAGGAGGTGCCCATGGACGTCCTGGCCGAAAAGCTCGGCTCGAGCAGGAATGCCCTGTACAAGGTTCTGTTCGACGCGCGCAAGAAGCTGCGTTCCGAACTGGCCGCCAACGGGTATCTGTCCCAGTAGCGCTCGTCCCGGCTTGTGCTGACGAGCGGCCCACCCGCCCAGGGTTCCTCCGGTTGAACAGGACCATCTCGTCCAGTTAGACTTCCGTGGGAGCTGCCGGCGACCAGTGACCGACGTACAGGCGAGGAGACGAACGCGCGGTGACAAGCGGACGTGCCGGCAGTCGGTCTGTGCGGGCCGGCGACACCGGGGCCCACGAGAAGGAGACCTCCGAGCCGTTTCAGGCAGTCCTTGAGACGGAGAAGCACTGGCTGGCCGATGTCTGCCGCGCCGAGGACCTCACCGGTTGGCGGTCTCGCCTGATCCGTGAAGTCATGGATCGCAGGTCGCCCTACGCGCAGGCCCTTCGCCGCAACCAGGGGGTATGCCGCCTGAACGAGTTCCACAGGGACTGGCAGGTACTGATCACCAGCATGCTCGATCGGATAACCCTGAGCGAACCAGTCCGGCCAGGTGAGCCGGCCGCCGTCCCCGTGACGTCCATCAGACCTGAGGACGTGGCCATCGCGATCCTGGCGGCCCTGCACGGTGGCGCGACGCTGAGCTGGCTGGCGGAGGACGCCCGGCCGCTGGAAGCAGCACTCGACATCGCCCTGGCACCGGTGCTCTCGCCGCGTGGACCGAGCGGTTCCGGCGACCGATCGCCTCGATAGCCCGCTCAGTACGATGGCGCTGTGAACGCGAACGCGAACGCGGACGAGAGCCCGGCCGTCCGGCTGACGGCGCGGGGGTTGAGGACAAGAGCCCGTATCGTCGCTGCGGCCGCGGACCTGATGCGTGTGCAGGGGATCGGTGGGACGACCCTGGACGACGTGATGGTCGCCAGCGGCGTGAGCAAGTCTCAGCTCTACCGGCACTTCGAGGACAAGGACGCGTTGGTCCGGGCGGTGGTGGTGCATGTGGGGGAGTTCGTCATCGCCCGGGAGACGAACATGCTGGGAAAGGTCTCCACGCTGGCTGGGCTGCGGCGCTGGCGTGATTCCCTGGTCAAGGCCAGCGCGTTGCGGCACGGTATGTATGGGTGTGCGTTGGGCTCGTTGGCGAGCGAGGTCTCCGACCATGATGCCGTTGCCCGGCAGATGCTGGACGAGTTGTTCCAGGCCTGGCAGCGCCTGATCGACGGGGCCTTGGCCCGGATCCAGCGCACCGGGGTGCTGGACGAGTCCGTCGACACCGCCCGCCTGGCCGTCGGCTTCCTGGCGTCCCTCCAGGGTGGCTACCTTCTCGCCCAGACGGCACGTGACGTCGAGCCCATGGGCATCGCGATCGACGTCGCCCTCGCCCACCTCGAGAGCCTCGTCATCTCCGACCGAGCGGTGTCATAGGCCGAAGCGCTGGAGCCTGACCCGCTCGTCGCCGTAACCACGCCTGAACAGCGCAGCGGCGACCTCGTCCACGAAGCCGTCCGGTCCGCTCACGTACGCCACCGGACGAGGAAGACCCTGCCACGCGGCTGGCTCACGCAGGTCGTCCGGGTCCACCTCGCGCACCGTTGAACCTGGCGCGGCACGGACGGGTCGGTCATAGCGCACACGAGCCTCGACGTCCGCGTCGGGAGCGACCAGGTCTGTTCGATACAGGTGCGAGGCCGCGTCCCGGGTCCAGTACACCAGGAGCGCCGCGGGACGGTCCGCCACGATGGCGCGGGCACGCAGGATGGTCATCAGCGGTACGACGCCCGCGTCGGCGCCGAGCAACAGCAGCGGCCGGCCGACGGAGCTCGGATCGTCGGGATCCCACGAGAAGCCGGCGTCGAACGGCCCGCGGACATCGATCTGGTCACCCAGCTGCATGGTACGGACCAGGTAGGAGGACACCTCACCGCGGGCAAGGAGGTCCACGGTGATCGCCACACGATCAGGGGCGTACGGTTCGGCGAGCGCGTACAGCCGCTGCGCGGTGTACCCGTCCGGCGCGGTGAGCCGGATCTCGACGTGCTGGCCGGGGAGATGCGGCGTCCAACCCGGTACACGGAACGTCAGGGTTCGCGCGTGTCGTGACTGGCGTCGTGTGGTGATCAGGCGCGCGGTGCGCCACGGGGCACCGGCGGCGTCCGGGCGGCGCGGGTCAGTCATCGGTGTGCCGCTCTTCGCGCCAGGGGTCGCCGTAGTTGTGGTAGCCGTGGCACTCCCAGAATCCCGGTTCGTCGGTGGCCATCAGTGAGAGCCCCTTGACCCACTTCGCCGACTTCCAGAAGTACAGGTGGGGAACGAGAAGGCGCGCCGGCCCGCCGTGCTCGGCGGTCAGCGGACGGCCGTCGAACTCATAGGCGATCCACGCCTTGCCGCCCACCAGGTCGGCCACGGGCAGGTTGGTCGTGTACCCGCCGTAGGAGTGCGCCATGGCGTACGGGTGCTGGACATCGACGCACTCGAACAGGAGGTCGAGGCTGACGCCCTTCCACGTCGTGCCCAGCTTGGACCAGCGGGTCACGCAGTGGATGTCCGCGGTGACCATGTCCGCGGGCAGCTCCATCATCTGGGCCCAGGTCCAGGTGCGGGTCCCTCCGTTCTCGGAGGTGATGGAGAAAGCCCACGAGCTGGTCGGTTCGTTGTGCGCCGGTCCTGTGCTCAGGACCGGAAAGCCGGTGGTGAGGTGCTGTCCAGGCGGAAGGTCGACGGCACGCGGATCGTGGCGTCCCCGGAAGCCTCTGGTGATGGTCATGCAGTGTCCTCTCGTCATGGGATCGGGTACCCGGTGAGGCCACTGTTGGTGTGCCCCGGCTGGGCGCATCTTTCGCGGCCGGCCTGCGGCGCACTGGTTCCGCACGAAAGAACCAGCCACCGGGTGTCCACGAACGATGTAGCGCGGACCAGGCCGCGACTGACACCGCACGGTGAGGCCCGCCTCAGGCCCAGGTGCGCAACCCCCAGGAGGTAGGTCCACATGAGTGGTGCGTTCGACGACTACGGCACCGAGCAGGACGTGTTCGGGCTCCTTCCGCAGGACGAGAGCCTCGATGACGACGAGCTCGGCGGGGACGACGACGGAGCCGGGTACTCCCCGCTCGACAAGCCGCTTGCCTACGGCTGGGGCTTCACGCCCCAGGAGGTCGGTGAGCACGAGCCGCTCGCGATGCGGCTCGCCCGAGAGGTTCCCGAGCAGGCTGACCGCTTTCAGGGCGACGGCCTGGGGGACACGTCGGACACGGACGGTGAGCTCATCGACGACCAGGTCGGTTCGCTGAGGGCCGGCCGGCTGATCTGGGCCGAGCAGGACGGCAGTGATCTGTCCTCGGACCTGCGGGCGACCGACGTCGGTATTGACGGCGCGGGAGCCTCCGCGGAGGAGGCCGCGATTCACGTCGTCCTCGACAGCGACGACTGGCGCGTCTGAGCCCTCGCACCGACCGGCCCGCCGGCCCCGACACGCAAGGAAGCAGCATGCAGATGACCACCACCGCCGCGAGGACCCAGCACGAGGTCGTGCCAGGACTCGCGCCCACCCGCCAGTCGCTGGGGCGCACCGTCGTCCGGTGGATCACGTCCACCGACCACAAGACGATCGGGTATCTCTACCTGATCACCTCGTTCCTCTGGTTCTGCGTCGGCGGTCTGATGGCGCTGACCATGCGCGCGGAGCTGTTCGAGCCGGGCATCCAGATCGTCCAGAGCAAGGAGCAGTACAACCAGCTCTTCACGATGCACGGCACGATCATGGCCCTGCTGTTCGCCACCCCGCTGTTCGCGGGCTTCGCGAACGTGATCATGCCGCTCCAGATCGGCGCGCCCGACGTCGCGTTCCCGCGGCTGAACATGTTCTCCTTCTGGATGTTCCTGTTCGGCGGCCTCATTGCCGGCGCGGGCTTTCTCACCCCGCAAGGGGCGGCTTCGTTCGGCTGGTTCGCGTACGCCCCGCTGTCGACCACCACCTACAGTCCAGGCGTGGGAGGCGATCTGTGGGTGTTCGGCCTGGCACTCGGTGGTTTCGGCACAATTCTGGGCGCGGTCAACTTCATCACCACGATCATCACCATGCGTGCCCCGGGCATGACCATGTTCCGCATGCCGATCTTCACCTGGAACACGCTGATCACCAGCCTGCTGATCATCATGGCGTTCCCGCCGCTGGCCGCAGCCCTGTTCGCGCTGGGCGCCGACCGCCGTCTCGACGCGCAGATCTTCAACCCGGAGAACGGTGGCGCCATCCTCTGGCAGCACCTCTTCTGGTTCTTCGGGCACCCCGAGGTCTACATCATGGCCGTCCCCTTCTTCGGCATCGTGTCCGAGGTGCTGCCGGTGTTCAGCCGCAAGCCACTCTTCGGCTACACGGGCCTGGTCTACGCGACCATCGCCATCGGTGCCCTCTCGATGACCGTGTGGGCCCACCACATGTACGTCACGGGCGCCGTCGTCCTGCCGTTCTTCGCCTTCACCACCATGCTCATCGCGGTGCCGACCGGCGTGAAGTTCTTCAACTGGATTGGCACGCTCTGGCGAGGCAAGCTCACGTTCGAGACGCCGATGCTCTTTGCCATCGGGTTCCTCGTCACGTTCCTCTTCGGCGGGCTCACGGGCGTGATCCTCGCCAGTCCGGCCCTGGACTTCCAGCTCTCCGACTCCTACTTCGTCGTGGCCCACTTCCACTACGTCCTGTTCGGCACCGTGGTGTTCGCGATGTTCGCCGGGTTCTACTTCTGGTGGCCAAGATGACCGGTCGCATGCTGTCGGAGCGCTGGGGCAAGGTGCATTTCTGGGTGCTGTTCGTCGGCTTCCACACGACCTTTCTCGTCCAGCACTGGCTGGGCGCGGCAGGAATGCCCCGCCGGTACGCGGACTACATGCCCGACGAAGGCTTTACCTGGCAGAACCAGGTCTCCACGATCGGCGCGTTCATCCTCGCGGTCTCGATGCTGCCGTTCTTCTGGAACGTGTACGTGACTGCCCGCAGGGCGCCGCAGGTGAGGGTCGACGACCCGTGGGGGTATGGCCGCTCCCTGGAGTGGGCCACGTCGTGCCCGCCGCCGCGGCACAACTTCGCGTCGCTCCCGCGCATCCGCTCGGAGTCGCCGGCGTTCGACCTGCACCACCCGGAGGTCGTCGCGATGGAACGCTCCTAGCGCGTCGGCGAGGTGCTCCGGGCATCAAGGCCGACACGGATGCGTTGAGGTCGGTACGAGCGGGACGCCCCATGACCGTGCACCGTCCGGGCGAGGAACAGCAGAGAGGACGACATCGTGCCTGACCTGGCATTCGGAATCGACATCGGTGGATCGGCGATCAAGGCTGGTCGGGTCGACCTCGGATCGGGCAACGTGCTGAACAGGCTGTCGCACGTCACGACGCCCGTGCCGTCCACGCCGGACGCCGTCGTCGCGGCCGTCGACCGGCTGCTCGACCTCCACGGAGTGACCGGTGCGATGCCCGTGGGCCTGTCGATCCCCGCCCCTGTCGTGCACGGCGTCATCCCCTTCATGGCCAACCTCGACCAGAAGTGGACCGGCGTCGACGTACCGACCCTGGTGGGGGACCGCCTCGCACAGTCCGTGGTCGCCGTGAACGACGCGGACGCCGCGGCGCTCGGGGAGGTGCGCTTCGGCGCCGCCAAGGGTGTGGCGGGGACAGTGATCGTCACGACCTTGGGAACGGGAATCGGTTCTGGTGTCGTCGTGGACGGCAGACTCGTCCCCAACGTGGAGCTGGGGCATCTGGAGATCGACTCGTACGACGCCGAGACGCGCGCGTCGGCGCGCCAGAAAAACGCGGAGAACCTGTCCTGGGAGCAGTGGGCCGCACGGCTGCAGCGCTACTACTCCCACGTCGAGAAACTGTTCTCGCCGGACCTGTTCGTCGTCGGCGGGGCCATCTCGGAGCAGGCGGCCCACTTTCTCCCCTTGCTGGACCTGCGGACACCGATCGTTCCAGCAGTCCTCAGGAATCGCGCAGGGGTGGTCGGAGCCGCGCACGCCGCGTGGGTAGCGGCTTCTGGTACCTAGAGACTGGCTCGTGCTTTGCTGACGCGGTCGGTGCGGACCCGGTGGTGGGTGTCACGGGCCCGTTCGTCAGTTACCCCGCAGGTCGGCGGGGAGCTCTGATCGCTCACGGTGCTCAGGCGGTGACGCCACCGCCTCGTGCTACCGCAGGTCGGGCCCGACCGTGGGTGATGTCGTTTCGCCGCTGAGGGTGGGTTCTGTGCTCTGGTAGCGCCCTCGTCCGCGGACCTGCTGCAGGGCCAGCTGGGTCGCGACGGTTCCGGTCAGCGCGACGCCGAAGCCGAGCGGTGTGCCGAGCCTGTCCACCAGCATCGCGACCAGGAAGCAGAAGACCGCGAAGCCGGGCAGCCCGGCCAGTACGCCCCGCAGCGTGTGTACCGTCTCAGCCGACCCGCGTTGGGCCAGCGAGAATGCCGCGACCACGCCGGTGGCGATCGGGAACGGCGCGAGCACTCCGGTCACGCCCGGCCCCAGTGCGCCCGATGCGGCGGTCACCACCACCACGAGCGCCGCGGTCGCGGCAGCGCGGCCGGGCAGATCCCACCATGGCCAGGCCATTGCCGGCCGCGAGTCCGACGAGCTGATGCCGGACGGTAGTGCCCGGGACACGCCCCAGACCGCAGCGAGCACGAGAAGGAAGCCCAACCAAGGTGGCAACGTCAGTTGTGCGAGGGTCATCAGCCCGAGCAGCGAGGACGAGGCCGCTGCGGCTCCGAACCCGGTGCCGTGCTCAAGGCAGGTGATCAACAAGATCGGCCCCGCGACGATCGGCAGCGCCACCAGCACGCCTGTCATCTGGGATCCCCACCGGCGACCGGCCAGCGACGAGCCGACCACGAGTGCGGGCGCCAGCAGGAGCTTCAGCAGCAGCGTCACTCCGAGACCCCAATAGGTGCAGTCTCACGCGGAAGGCTCGCATCGGACGCCGGGACGTGGCGCGGCCGGGAATCGTGACGGACCCTATGGGTCCTGACGGTGCGGGCACGTCCACGCCGTTGCCTGTCGCCCTGGCACCGAAGCCCGACATCGGGTCGAGGTCGTTCCTGACGGGTCATCCGAGATCGATGCTCATGTCGAAGTTCTCCAGCGTCTGCCCCCGGATCGTGCCCCGGCGGGCCGCGTCGACCACGAAGCCGAAGCGCTCGAAGGCGGGCCGAGCGGTGAGGCTGGCGTGCACGTGCAGGCGGTGGTGCCCTGCGACGGCGGCCTCTCGCAGGACATGGGCGACAAGCGCACGGGCGACGCCCTGGCGGCCGGCGTCGGGGTGGACGAACAACATGTCGAGCACGCCGACGTCGGTGAAGTCGCTGAAACCCACGACCGCTCCATCGAAGCAGGCCAGGTACGTGTGGGCGGCTGAGCGGCGTTGGTCCCACCGGGACTCGTCGATCGTGGGAGGCGCCCACGCGGCGAGTTGCTCGGCGGTGTAGTCGCGACTCGCCGTGCCGTGGACTGCCGCATGGAAGACCCGCCAGGTGGCGCCGGCATCACCGGCCTCGTAAGGGCGGATCAGAAGTGTCTTGGCGGGTCGGGCACTCTCTGTCATGGTCAGGTCCTTCCGCAGGTGCGACCACCGCAGCAACGCGCTGCCGTGATCCGACGAAGTGAGGGTGGGCGACGTCGAGCGCCTAGTCGGTGAAGAAGTCGGCGAGCGCGCGAGCGACGAGGTCGGGTGCATTCTCCATGGGAATGTGACCCGCATCCGGAACGCGTACGAGCGTGGTGTGCGGGATCTCCGCGGCGAACCGTTCGGCGTACGCCACGTTCTGGAACACGTCGTCCTCGCCCCAGACCAACAGCTTGGGTGCGGCAGAGCGCCGCAGCGCGGGAAGCAGCTCCATGGTGTAGCGGCTGTCGGCCGCACCCGCCAGGTTCATCCAGGAACGACGGACACCCTCCTGGGTCCACGGCTCGAGGTACTCGCTGATCCGCTGCTCGGTAGCGGCGCCGGCCAGTGCCCGGGTCACCGCTTGCCGCCGGGCGGCGAGCAGTTCCTCCGCAGTGATCGCCGCGGCGGCTTCCTGGTCCCTGAACTGGGCCACGCCAGATACCGGCCACGAGTCATAGGTGACCGAGTTGACCAACGCCAGTCGCGGCACCTCCAGGCGGACCCCGGCATGGAGGTGCTGGGCGACCGCGCCGCCGATGTCATGGCCTGCAACACATATCGGCCCGGAGAGCTGCAGTGCGCCCGTGAACCTCGCTACCCAGTCCGCGAGAGCCGGAACTGTCCCTGTCGTCAGGTCGAGCTGGCCGGCTGAGCGACCTAGCCCTGGCAGGTCGACCGCGATGGGTCGCAGCCCGGCATCGGCCAAACCGTCGAGCACGGGCAGCCAGACCCGGCTCCAGTAGGTGCCGTGCAGCAGCAGCACGACCGGGCCATCCTGATCCACCGTCAGGTAGCTGGCACCCTGGCCGTCCACCTGCACATCACTTCTCAGCACTCTTGTCTCGTCGCTCTCGCTCATGCCGACCACCATCGCCAGGATCACCGCGCACATCCAGAGTCTGGAAAGACGTCTACAGGTACATTCTGGCCATGAGCCTTCATCGCGTGGTGGCGCTGGTCAACCCACCCCAGTCGCCCTTCGAGCTCGGCTGCGCGGCTGAGGTCTTCGGCACGGTCCAGACGGGCGTGCCGCCGCGCTACCACTTCCAGATCTGCGCCGAACGTCCCGGCCCCGTGCCGACCAGCGTCGGCTTCGAGATGCTCGTCGACGCCGGACTGGAGGCTCTGCAGGACGCGGACACCATCGTCGTGCCCGGATGGCTTCCGCATGGCACTCCGGTCCCGACGGCCGTCATCGAACAGCTGCGCGTCGCCCACCGGCGCGGGGTGCGGCTCGTCGCGATCTGCACCGGCGCCTTCGTCCTCGCCGCGGCCGGGCTGCTCGACGGCCGCCGTGCCACCACGCACTGGCGGCACACCGGTCGGCTGGCCGAGGCATTTCCCGGAGTGCAAGTGGAATCGGACGTGCTCTACATCGACCACGGTGACGTGGCGACCAGCGCGGGAACTGGCGCGGGCATCGACCTGTGCCTGCATCTGGTGCGGTCCGACCACGGCGCCGCCTACGCCGCTCAGGTGGCCCGGAACATGGTTCTGCCGCCGCGCCGGGAAGGAAGCCAGCTCCAGTACGCGGCACAGCCCGCACCGTCCACCGCAGATGAGTCGTTGGGGCCGTTGCTGGAATGGGCCATGGGGAGACTCGACTCCCGGCTGACCCTCGACCGCCTCGCCGAGCGCGCCGGAGTGTCCAGCAGAAGCCTCGCGCGCCGGTTCCATCACCAGTTGGGCACCAGCCCGGGGCAATGGCTGCTGGCGCAGCGCCTCGACGCGGCGCGCGCACTGCTGGAGCAGACCAGTCTGCCGGTCGAAGCCATCGCAGCGAGGGTCGGCCTGGCCTCGGCGGTCAACCTACGTCGCCGATTCCGCGACCGGCTGGGCACCACACCCAGCGCCTACAGACGCACCTTCAGCGAAACCTGACAGCACATCGGCACGCGACCGACCTTCGCTGGAAGCAGTCGGTAGAAATGACGCGCGGCCGTCAGCCTCGCGTGCGCGTGGCCTGCATCCGCTCCTCGACGGCCCAGGTCCGCGCCTCGTCCGTGGATCGTTCGCCGACCCAGGTGAACGAGTCCGGGGTGATGTCGGTGAACCGCCAGCGCAGCAACGGATGCCCGTCGAGGCTGACGAGCACGACCTCGTCACCTTCCTGGCGCCCGACGAACGTCCGGACGCGCCCGTTGACCGGCTCGATCCACGTGGACCGCCAGGCGCCGAGGGCGGGATCGTAGAACCGCAGGGTCGACCCGTGGAACGACCGCGGCGCGATACCCGCGCCCGGCTGGTCGGGGCCCGGCACTATCCAGACGTCCTGGACGGCCCGCCCACCGAGCACCCAGCCGAAGTGCAGCTCCCCGACGGCGGTCTGCTGCAGGCCGGTCTCGTCGGTCCCGTACCAGCGGATGTCCCACGAGCCCACGAACTGCCCGAAGGTCTCCAGCTCGGTTGCGTGCTCTCGCACGGGTCCGTCCGCGTGCAGGGCCGCCGCGAGGCCTCCGCCACGACGTTCCTCGTTATTCGTCAGCATGCTGTCAGTCTGACAGGCTGCTGTCGATATGTCACCATGTCAGTCATGAGTCGCACCGACAGAAGCACGGCCGAGGAGTACCGCCTGTTGATCGCCGACGTGTACGAGCTCGCCGGTGCGTCGCGCCGCACGAGCGAGGCCCTGGCCGCGCAGGCGGGGCAGACGGTGGCGCGGTGGCATGCGTTGAGCGTCTTCTCGGCCGGCTCGATGACGGTCGCGGACGGCGCGCGGCGGCTGGGCCTCGCCCGGCAGAGCGTCCAGCGCGTCGTGAACGATCTGCTGGCGGAGGGGCTGCTCGCCTCAGCACCCAACCCGGGCCACCGGTCGGCGCCGCTGATCGCGACGACGGCGCAGGGCGACATCGCGCTGGCCACGCTCGTCGGCCGCTCCGACACCGACCGGCACGCTCGCCTCCGGGTGGCCGGCGTCACCCACGAGGAGCTGCGCACCGCACGACAGACCATCCGGAAGATCCTCGGGTCGCTCGGACAGCCGTGAGCGGTGAGCACCTCGGCACGGTCGCGACGTTTCGCGCGGGGCGGCGAGCCCGGTCGGCGCACGGATGCCCACGCCTCCGCCTGCCGGCCTCGACGACGAGCTCGGCGGGTCCGGACAGTGCCCGTCCGGTCTCTCAGCGCCGGCTGGAGACCGCCAGCTCGCCTGGCCGTGTCAGGCCTGAAGGTCCGTACTTTCGTTGGTACCGGCATCCTGCCTGCGGCAGCGAGGCTGGCCGCATGATCCAGATCGAGCACCTGACCAAGAGGTACGGCGCCACCACGGCGCTGGAAGACGTGACGTGCGAGGTGGCGGCCGGCCGCGTGACGGGCCTGCTCGGCCCCAACGGCGCGGGCAAGTCCACGCTGATGCGGCTCGTGCTGGGCCTCGATCACGCGACGTCCGGCACGGCACTGGTGGCGGGCCGCCCGTACGCGTCCGTGCGCCGGCCCCTGCACGTCGTCGGCGCCCACCTGGGCGGGCACCCCTGGCACCCGCAGCGCACGGCCCGCCAGCACCTGCTGGCCCTGGCACGCAGCAACGGTATCCCGGAACCCCGGGTCGGCGAGGCGCTCGAGCTCACGGGGTTGCGCGACGTGGCCCGCCGCCGGGCCGGCGGGTTCTCGCTCGGGATGGGGCAGCGGCTGGGGCTGGCTGCCGCGCTGCTTGGCAACCCGCGCGTCGTGGTCCTGGACGAGCCGGTGAACGGCCTGGACACCGACGGCGTGCGCTGGATCCGGCGGCTGCTGCGTCGCCTCGCTGACGACGGGCGCACGGTACTGGTCTCCAGCCACCTGATGTCGGAGGTGCAGCTCGTGGCAGACCATGTGCTGGTACTGGGGCGGGGTCGCCTCCTGGCTGACGTGCCCACCGCGGACCTTGCCGCGCGCGCCCGGTCTGAGCACCTTGCCGAGGGTATGTCGGCCCTGGAGTCGGGTTATCTCGACCTGGTGGGCGATTCGGCGCAGTACCTGGCCGACGACGACCTGACCGGGCCTCCGGCTGGCGATGCCGCGGACCTGCGGACGGACGTGCGTCATGTCCGTTGAGCTCCGTGAGGTGGCGGATACGGCCCGGGCCGAGTGGGGCAAGACCTGGTCGGTCCCCGCGCCGGCGCTCTGGCTGGGAGCCGCGGTGCTGATCGCGTTGGCCACCGCTCTGACGCTGGCCAACGACGTGGTGCACGCCGCTTCGTCCGGCGAGCTCCCACCCGGGGCACGAGTTGCCGTCGCCGACGTGCTCGGTCCGGTCGTGAGCTTCGCCCAGGTGGCCGTGGCGGGTTTCGCCCTGCACCTGGTGACGCCGGAGTACGCGGCCGGCTCGATCGGCCCGACCTTCCTCGCCACACCGCGCCGGCGGGTGGTCGTGGCCGCCAAGGCGGTGGTGGCCGGCGGGGTCGCCGCGTCGCTCGGCGCCCTGCTCGGCCCGTCCTGCGCCCTGCTGGCCGCCACCGTGCTCGGTGACCACGCCGGCGAGCCCGTCCCCTTGGCTCAGGCCGCCGCCGGGACCGCCGGGGTCTTCCTCGCCGCCGCCCTCGTCTCCGTCGGGCTGGGTTTCCTGTGCCGCAGCGCCGTCGGGGCACTGTCCGCCGCGTTCGTCCTGCTGGTGGTCACGCTCGCGATGCCGGGCGGGGCGGGGCGGTGGCTGCCCGGCCCTGCCGGCGCGGCGCTCGTCGCCGACACCACGGACCTGTCCCGCCCGTTCGGGATCGCGGTGCTCGCCGCCTGGTCCGCCGCGACCTTGGGCGCGGCCGTGTGGACGGTGACGCGCCGCGATGTCTAGCCTCGGCCCGATGAGAACCCACCCCGTGCTGCGCTGGGCGGCCCCCGCGTTCGTGGTGGCCCAGGCCGCGGTGCTGGGCCTCGGGTGGTGGACGGGCTCGGGGCTGCTGCTGGCGCTCACGGAGCTGGTGATGCTCACCGGGTTCGGCGGTCTCCTGCTCCTGGCGCAGTACCTCCTGCTGCGACGCCGGTACACGAGGGAACGCGAGAGCGCCCGCCGCACGGCGGAGCGCCGGCGCGTGGCCGACGAGGTGCACGACCTCGTCGGCCACGAGCTCAGCCTCATCGCGATGCAGGCGGGCCTGCTCGAGCTGCGGTCCACCGGCCAGGACGCCGAGCTGGCTGGACGCCTGCGCCGGCAGGCCGACCGTGCCGTGGCCGGCCTGCACGACGCCGTGGCCCTGCTGCACGGCGGCGTGCCGCAGGAGCCGGTCACCGGCGACATCGAGACGCTCGTCGCCCGGGCCCGCGACGCGGGTGCACGGGTCACCCTGCACGGTGACGTCGACCGGGCGACCGACGTCGTGCCCGCGGCGGAGCCGGGCCGGATCAGCGTCCCCGTCCGCCTCGCCGTGCGCGCGGTCGTCCGCGAGGGGCTCACCAACGCCGCCCGGCACGCGCCCGACAGCCCGGTCGCCGTCGTGCTCGCGACCACGACCGAGGCCGCCGGCGAGGTGGTCGAGGCGCGCGTGGCCACCTCGGGCGTCGTCCACCCGGCGGACGGCGCGGCCGGGGCCGGCGAGCGGGCGTCCCGCGACCGCGCCGGGCGGGCGTCCCCGCGCGAGGGACACGGGATCCCCGCGCTGCACCGGCGCGTCGCCGCGCTCGGCGGGAGTCTGGAGACCCGGTACGAGGACGGCGCGCACGTCCTGACGGCACGCATCCCCACCCGGCTCGCGGACCACCCGCCCGAGGGCACGGATCCCGACACAGCCACGGTCGCACCGCCCCTGCGCGTCCTGGTACGGCAGGTCGCCGCACCGGTCGCGCTCGCGTGCGCCGCGGTGCTCGGGTTCTGGACATGGGCGTCCCACGACACCACCGCCGAGCCCGACGTGCTCGCCCGGATCGCCGTCGGCCTGCCGACGGCGGAGCTGGACGCCCTGGTGCCCCCACGGCAGGCACCCGTACGCCTCGACGACCGGGCACCGGCCCCGCCGCCCGGCTCCACGTGCCGTGTCTACACCGACGGGAACTTCCCGCTCGCAGCCGCCTCGGTCGAGGTGTGCGCCGACGACCAGGCCGTCACCCGCGTCACCGACCTCGCCGCGGAGCCCCTGTGGTGACCGCGCCGGTCCGGGTGCTCGTGGTCGACGACGATGCCCGCGTCCGCGAGGCCCTCACCGGGACGTTCGCCACCGACCAGGGCATCGACGTCGTCGCCGAGGCGGCCGACGGGCGCGAGGCGCTCGCCGTGGTGCGGGCGCGACGACTTGACGTCGTCGTGCTGGACGTCCGCATGCCCGTGCTGGACGGCCTCGGTGCGCTGGAGGTGATTCGCCGTGAACGGATGCCGGTCCGCGTCGTGGTGCTCACCAGCTTCGGCGAGAGCGAGTACGTTCGCCGCGCGATCACGCTCGGGGCCGACGGCTTCCTGCTCAAGTCCGGCGACCCTCGCGACCTGCTGCGCGCGGTGCGGGGTACGGCCACGGGGGAGACCTGGCTCTCGCCTGCCGTGGCCCATCAGGTGGCGCACGACCTGCGTCAAGGGCAGGCCGGGCGGGAGGAGGCCCGCCAGGCGGACGCCAAGCTGGCTACGCTCAGTGCCCGGGAGCAGGAGGTGGCCGGCCTCCTCGCCCGCGGGCGCACCAATGCGGAGATCGGGACGGACCTGCACCTCAGCGAGAGCACGGTCAAGGCGTACGTCAGCTCGGCGATGGAACAGCTCGGCGTGCGCAACCGGGTGGAGCTCGCCTGGCAGGTCTGGAGCGCCAGAAGACAGTGAGGTCAGACATGCGCTGGGCAACGCTGGTTCCTGCTTGCCGCAGTCGCGTTACCGCTGCAGGACAACGGCGGATCATGCAGGCGAGCTGGCACCGAACCCGAGGGAGGAGCAGCCCGTGCTCTTGGACGACACCAGACGGGACGCGGACAGCGCCGCACGACCTCCGGTACGCCGTCGCCTGCCTACCCCTGGATTCCGCGATGTGTGGACCTGGCGGCCACCCAAGCGTCGTGCGGTCACAACGAACGAAGCGGGGCCTCCTCCTCTGTGTGGGAGCCGAGATCGCCCGCCTGCAGCGCCTGATGATGGTCGTGGAACCTCGGAGAGCAGGCTCGCGGGTCGTGACTCCTGAGCATGGCAGGGCCGGCTCGGCCAGAGCGAGCGCTCTGAGGTGCGGAACGTGGTGACGCTAGTGCGTGCCAGTCGTGGGGTATATGCCCGAAGGACCCTGGGCCGTCGCATCTGCAATCGCACTCGATATGTCTTCGAATCCACGATCAGCCGTCCTGCGTCCGTAATCTGCGTCGTTGAGCGCTCGGTAGTGAGCGAAGAGGTACGCCCTCCGGGGATCAGTGCCGCTCCTGCTGATCAAAGAGTCGAGGCGGTTGCGGATGCTCGATGACAGCTGACCGCCCGCATCTTCGAACTCGTCGAAGCGATTCCTGAGCAGAGGTACGAGGTCCCATTCTCTCGGGCCGATCGCCGGCTTCGGCGGCGATCCTACGCGCCGCAACAATTCCAGCCGTCGCGTGATTGCGTGCGTACTTGCCCGCCCCGTCGCCCGGATGGTGGCTCTCAATCAACGGAAGGACGAGGGCCATCCTCAGACCCGGAGCGAGACACTCCTGCCGTAGCGCCGTCCGCGTTGGCCAGCCGGGCGGAGAGCGCCGCGACGGCGAGGCACGCCACGACGGGGACGGCCAGGGGCCAGCCCGCGACGTCGGCGTCCCAGCGTCCGTCGCCCAGGATCCCCACGATCCCGGCCAGGACCGCCACGCCGAGCGCCCCGCCGAGCTGGTTGGTGACGAACAGGATCGTGGTGCCCGGTGCGATGCGCTCGGGCGGCAGCGCGCGGTAGATCGACGAGACGGTCGGACTGCCGACCGAGCCGATGCCCAGCCCCACGACCAGGCCGAGCACGGCGTACAGGGCGATCCGGGCGTCGTCGTCGAGCACCACGGCCAGCGGGTAGCCCGCGAAGCCGAGCGCGGCCACGCCGGCCCCGATCCGCACGAGCAGGCCGGTGCTGACCGAGTCCGAGAGCCGGCCCGTGAGCGGCATCGCGATCAGGGTGCCGAGGCCGTAGGGCGCCACCAGCAGGCCCGCCGCCGCGGGCGAGAGGTCGCTGACCGACTGGAAGAGCTGGGGCAGCCCGAAGAACGCGGGGTACACGGCCGCGCCGAGCAGCGCCATCACGCCGACGGCGGCGCCGTAGCCCCGCGCGGAGAACGTGCCGAGGTCGACGACCGCCGTCGTGCCGCGGCGTCGGGCCCACCGTACGAAGGCGAGCAGGGCGAGCGCGCCGCCCACGACGAGCGCGACCGCGAGCGGGTCGACACCGTCCGGCGTAGCTGTGCGGGAGAACCCGGCGAGCAGCGCCGTGGTGGCGGCCGAGAGCAGCAGGAGCCCTACGAGGTCGAGGGCGGCCGGGGCGCGTTCGTCGTCCCGGACCACGAGCAGCGACACGACCCACAGGACTGTCGCGGCCACGGCGAGCACGCCGAACACCGCGCGCCAGCCGACGGCGCCGACCAGGAAGCCGCCGGTCACGGGGCCGAGCAGCGGCCCGATCGACATGGCCGCTGCCGCTGAGCCCATGACGCGGCCCATCCTGGCCGGGTCGACGGCGCGGGCCAGGGCCGTCAGCATGATCGGCTCCAGGGCCCCGGCCCCCAGACCCTGCACGACGCGGGCGACCACGAGCACCGGGAGCGTCGGGGCGACGGCGGAGGCGGCCAGGCCGACGGTGAACAGGCCGAGCGCGACCAGCCAGGTGGCGCGGGTTCCGAACCGGGTGGTGGCCCAACCGGACAGGGGGATCGCCACGCCCGCGGCGAGCAGCGCGACCGTGGCGACCCAGGACGCATCTGACTCGGAGACCCGCAGGTCGTCCGCGAGGTCGGGCACGGCGACGCCCACGACCGTGGTGGACAGCAGGGCGAGGACGCCGCCCGCCACGAGGACCGTCGCGAGGGTGCCCAGTCGGGGCGCGGAGACGCGTGTTGACCCGGTGGTTCGCTGAATTGAACTCATGAGTTCACTATATGCGCCGCGCCGGTACAGCGGTCAAGGTAGGATCTGCGGTGATGAGCACGCACCTGGACGAGGGGACGGCCGCCCGGCGGCGTGGCGGGGCGCGGCCGGACAAGCGGCGCGCGATCCTCGACGCGGCGCTGCTGGTCTTCGCCCGGGACGGCTTCGCCGACGCGTCCGTCGACGAGATCGCCCGCGACGCGGGTGTGGCCAAGCCGACGGTCTACAACCACTTCGGCGACAAGCGCACGCTCTTCCTCGAGGTGATCACCGAGTACGCCGCGCGGGCGGGGGAGCGGGTGTCGCAGATCGTCGACTCGATCGACGTCGACACCGATGACCTGCGGGCCGAGCTGGAGCGGCTCGGCGCGTCGATCATCGCGTGCGTCACGGACGCCGAGGGGGCCGCCGTGATCCGGCTGCAGTTCGCGGAGTCGCCACGGTTCGGCGACGCCGTCGACTCCATCCGCGACGCCGGGCGGGACCGCACTCTGGACCGCCTGGCGGGCAAGTTCGGCCAGTTCGCCGCGACGGGGCGGCTGCAGACCGACAACCCGGCGCGGGCAGCCCGGCATTTCATGGCGCTGGTCCAGGACGAGGTGCTCACGCGCAGCGCCTACGGCGCCCGACTGATCGATCCGGCCGAGGCCGTCGGGCCGGTCAATGCCGGCGTCGACACGTTCCTGGCGGCGTTCGGACCACGCGCCTGAGAAGCCAGGTCGGATCGTCGCCTGAGGGGTGGGCACCCCGGCCTCATACGGTGCCGAAGCGGGCGACAACAGTCTCCGCGGCCTGGTCCACGGCGTCCTCGACCTGGGATCGCGGAGACCGCGGAACTCGTGCCTGACGACCACGGACGCCGCTCGACAACGTTGCAGCCCTTGTATACCTCCGTGTCGAACACGCGCGGACGTCCGCCGGCCGAACCCTTACGCAGCTGGTGGGCGGCGTGGTCGCTATTCTCCGGACTGGTTAACGCGATCCCGCGGGTTCGCAGCGCGCGGCGACTACAGAGGATTTGGTGGATAGATGAGGTGGCTCGAATCGACCGGCGGTCCCACGGTCGTGATGCAGGCGACTTCGGTGGCTGAGTGGTCCGGATATCGTGGCCCTGACTATGATCTTGCTTGCTCTGTCCACGACATTGGGATGGTCGAGGTAGGCGGGGAAGGGCGCTCATTCTCTGCACTGTCCCTCTCGGGAGAGCCGATGTCCACTACATGGTCAGATCACCTGGGCTGCGTGATCCAGTGGGGTTGGGCCGACGATGAGGACGACCTTTTCCAAACAATTAGGTCGTCCTGGAACGGTCTCAAGTGGGATGTCGTCGGATCGGTGGAATGGCAGGGAGTGGCCGTAATGTTCGATGCCGCGACTCCTGGTAGTCAACTGGTTGCCGACGAGTTGATGGAATGGTCGATCGCTGACCAGGGCGTGTCGATCATGGTGACGGAAATCGAAGAAGGTTCGGTTGCGTGTCGGCTGGTCAAGGTCGGTACCTAGAGATCACGCCGCTCGCGTTCCTCGCCCCGTCCGCCGTCGACGAGGCAGTGGTGCTCTACCGTGAGGCCTTCGCACCGGGAGCCGACGGCACCTAGGTGGGCCCTTCCCTGCCGGGCGACCTGATCGGGTCGACGGCGTCTGCCGTGTCCTGCGTCGCGGATGGCTCGCTCACGACGAGGGCGCGCAGGATGATCTCGGCGACCTTGCGGCGGGAGACGTTCCGGCGCAGGGAGGCGGACTCGAGGACGTGTCTCGCCGTGTGCTCGGGGCAGTCGTTCGCCTCCATGATGGCGCTGACGGCGTGCTCTGTCACGACCAGGTCGGACATCCGTCCGTAGTGCTCTGACACGTCGTCGTCGAGCTGGGCGCGAGCCAGACAGACCCGCACCATGTCCACGCCGAGCTGTGCGTATCCGCCGGCCGTGGTGAGCAGCGTGGGCGTCCAGTCCAGAGAGGTGCGGGAATAGACGTTCACGGCCACGGCGATCGTGTCGTCCAGGTCTGCGGGGACCGCCACCGCGGAGACGAAACCCTCACGGATGGCCTGCCGGCGCCACGCCGTCCAGCCCTGACCGTCCCCTATCGACGTCACAACGCGCGCGACCTGCTCGTCCATGGCGTCGATGCAGGGGCCATCGTTCGCGAGGGACTCGGCCTGGTCGCACCGAGCGGCGCCGTCGGAGCTGCTCCCGGCACGCACTGCGACCCCGAGCTGGCGCATGGTGATGCTGACCTCGGTCCTGGCGTCCAGCACCGAAGCCGCCTGCAAGGCCAGCTCGCGCGGGAACGCCGAGATGGTCATGATCCGGTTCCTCCGGTTGCCATGATCCAAACCTCCAGGACCAGCTACTCCGATCGTAGGCTCGCTCCCGCGACGAACAAAGCTTCCGGGGACGCTGAATCCCACACCTCCGGAGGCGTGCCCCGGTGTCGCGAGGTCGTAGCGGTGTCAGAAGACCGGCTTGCCGCCCGTGACGCCGAGCACCGTCCCGGAGACGTACGACGCCGTCACGGGCGAGGCGAGGTAGACGAACGCCGGTGCCACCTCGGCGGGTTGCCCGGCCCGGCCCAGCGGGGTGTCAGCGCCGAACGCGGTGATCTTCTCCTCGGGCTGGGTCGCGGGCTGCAGCGGGGTCCAGATCGGCCCCGGTGCCACGGCGTTCACCCGGATGCCGCGCGGGCCCAGCTCGGCCGCGAGGTTCACCGTGATGTTGTTGATCGCGGCCTTGGTGGCCGCGTAGTCGAGCAGCGACGTGGACGGCTGGTAGGCCTGGATCGACGAGTTGTTGATGATCGCCGCCCCCTCGCGCAGGTGGTCGAGCGCGGCCTGCGTCACCCAGAACAGGGCGTACAGGTTCGTCTTCAGCACCCGGTCGAGGTCGTCGGTGGTCACCTCGGCCACGGTCTCGCGCCGTGCCATCTGGTAACCCGCGTTGTTGACCAGCACGTCGAGTCCGCCCAGGTCACCGGCGGCCCGGTGCGCGACCTCGCGGGCCGTGGCCTCGTCGCGCAGGTCCCCGGGGAGCAGCACGCAGCGCCGTCCGGCGGCCTGCACCAGCTCCTGGGTGGCGCGCGCGTCCTGCTCCTCCTCGGGCAGGTACGAGATCGCGACGTCGGCACCCTCGCGTGCGAACGCGATGGCGACCGCGCGCCCGATGCCGGAGTCGCCACCGGTCACCAGCGTCTTGTAGCCCACCAGCTTCTCGCTGCCGACATAGCTGGCCTCGCCGTGGTCGGGCTCCGGGTCCATCCGGCCCGTCGTGCCAGGCGGCTCCTGCTGCTGGGCGGGGAAGGCGTTGTCCTGGTTCATCGGGACCCCTTTCGCTTCTCGTCGTCTCGTTGCTCCGACAGCAGGGCGCGTGCCTGATCCGGGTCCGGCTCCTGCTCCAGGCCCGCCAGGGTGCGTTCCACCGTGGACTCGGGCCGGCGAGGCGGTAGCAGCGGGACGTCAGGGTCAACCACCGCCTCGATCAGGACCGGCCGGTCGGCGGCCAGCGCCTGCTGCCAGGCTTCGCCGACCTGGCCGGCCTCCTCCACGCGGAGCCCGCGCAGGCCGAGCAGGTCCGCGTAGCGGGCGTACGGGAAGGGCGGTACCCGCTGCGAGGCCGGGAACCGGGGATCGCCCTCCATCTCGCGCTGCTCCCAGGTGACCTCCGCGAGGTCCCCGTTGTGCAGCACGAGGACCACGAACCGTGGGTCGGCCCAGTCGCGCCACCGGTCCGCGACCGTGATCAGCTCCGACAGCCCGTTCATCTGCATCGCGCCGTCCCCGGCCAGTGCCACCACCGGGCGGTCCGGGTGGAGCAGCTTGGCCGCGATCCCGTACGGCATCGCGGAGCCCATGGAGGCCAGGGTGCTCGACAGGTGCGCGGGCACGCCCGGCGGCAGCCGCAGGAACCTGGCGTACCAGTACGTCACGGAGCCCACGTCCACGGCCACCTGCGCGTCGCGGGTCAGGTGCGGCGACAGCTCGCGGACGACGTGCTGCGGGTTGAGCCGCGCGGGCCGCTGGGCGGCCCGGCGGTCGGCGACGTCACGCCAGGCGGACACTGCGCGCTCGACGTCCGCCCGCCAGCCGGCGCGTGCGGGCAGCAGGGGAGCGAGCGCGGTGAGCGTCGCGGCGGCGTCGCCCGTGAGGGCGACCTCGACGGGGTACTTGGTGCCGATGTTGCGGGGCGTGACGTCGATCTGCACGGCGCGGGCCTGCCCGGGCGCGGGGTAGAACTCGGTCCACGGGTCGTTGCTGCCCACCACGAGCAGGGTGTCGCACCCCGCCATGAGCTCGGCGGAGGCCGTGGTGCCCAGGTGCCCCATGACCCCGCAGTGGTAGGGCAGCGACTCGTCGAGCAGGGGTTTGCCGAGCAGCGACGTCGTCAGTCCTGCGCCGAGGCGCTCGACGACGTCGCGCACCTCGCGCTCCGCCCCGGCGGCGCCCTGGCCGATCAGGACGGCCACCCGCTCGCCCGACCCGAGCACGTCGGCCGCCGCCCGCAGGCTGTCCTCGTCCGGGAGCAACCGCCCGGCCGAGTAGGCGGTCGACGACTGCACGATCCCGTGCTCCTGCTGGTCGCGTGCAGGCGCATCGGCCTGCTGCACGTCGTGCGGGACCACGACGCAGACCGGGCTGGAGGTGGCCTGCGCCGTGCGGAAGGCGTTGTCGAGCACGTGCGGGAGCTGGTCGGGTGCGGACACCACCTGGAGGTACTGCGCGCAGACGTCCTTGAAGAGAGTCTGCAGGTCCACCTCCTGCAGGTAGCCGGAGCCCAGCGCGGTGCGCACCACCTGTCCGACGATCGCCACGACCGGCTTGCGGTCCAGCTTCGCGTCGTAGAGGCCTTCGAGCAGGTGGATGGCGCCGGGCCCCTGGGTGGCCAGGCAGACGCCGGTACCGCCCCCGTACTTCGCGTGGCCCGTCGCCATGAAGGCGGCCATCTCCTCGTGGCGCGCAGTGACCAGCTGGATGCGGTCCTGCTGCCGGTGCAGAGCGGCCAGCAACGGGTCGACGCCGTCGCCCGCGTACCCGAACACCCGCTCGACGCCCCAGTCGACCAGCCGCGAGACCAGGTCGTCCGCCACCGTGGCGGCGCTCATACGGTCTCCCTGCCGGCCCGGCCGCCGGCCTGCTCCTGGCCCTGCCGTGTGAGTGATCGCATGAGAGTCCTCCTCGACGTCGCGCCGGTGGTCCTGAACGTGCAGGCCGTCGCGGGGCGCGACGGCCCCTCCACGTTCACCCGGGGCCGCTCCACCCGCATGTCGGACGAGGGCTGCGCCGCGCAGTCAACTGTCGTGCGAGTCGCAGGCGAGCGGCACACAGTGGGCTCATGGGTGAGAAGAAGCCCCGCAAGGGCGACGAGGTGACCTGGTCGAGCCACGGGCAGACGGTGCACGGCGGGGTGGTCGAAGAGATCACCGAGGACACCGAGGCCGCAGGCCGGACGGTCCGGGCCTCGGAGGGCGACCCGCGGTACCGCGTGCGCAGCGACAAGACCGGCAAGGACGCGGTGCACAAGCCGTCCGCGCTGGACGACGACTCATGAGCGACGAGTTCGACGACGCCGTGAACATGACCCCGGCCGAGCTCGAACGATGGTTGGACACGGACGAGTCGAGGTCGGTCGGCCAGTCCGACGGCGGTGAGTCTGTCGGGCACCCGACGAGCACTGCGCCGGTCGCCTGGGCGGACTGCCGCACCGAACTGACCGCCGTGCTCGACATCGCGATGATCGCCCCGAGCGGCGCGTAGTACGGCTGCTCGGAGAACGGCGCCGGTGCGAGCACCGCGACGACCCACGCCAGCGACGCCGCGAGCGAGCCCTTGATCGCCAGCGCCCAGCGCGGGTGGCGTGACCAGCGGCGATGCAGGGCGACGAGGAAGCGCGGCGGGGTCGGCATGACCGCCAGGCTCACCCGGCGTCCGGTCACCCGCATCCCCACAGGCGTCGTGCGGGACGGCGCCCGCCTGCGCCCTAGACCCTGCCTCTCGGCATGACGAAGCTCCGCGCGCCGGAGGTGACCGCCGCACCGATGCCGCCGCGGGCGTCTCCCACCACGAGGCACTCGGCGGGCAGCACCCCCAGCTCCGCCGCGGCCCGAAGTGCCAGCCCGGCCTCCGCCTCGCGGCACGTGCAGCCCTCTCCTGGTGCGTGCGGGCAGAGCTGCCAGGTGTCGACCCGGCCCAACGCGCGGCGCGCCTGCCGGTCCACGGTGTCCACCTGGGCGACGGTCAGGTGACCCCGCCTGACGTCGGACCGGTTCGACATCACGCCCACGAACAGGCCGTCCGCCCGGAGTCCTTTCAGGACGCGCCACGCGCCCCAGGCCCAGGACCTGGCGCCACCGCCACGCCCCGCCGGCTCGGTAGCTGACGGCCGCGAACGGGGCGAGCACACTTGTCACGACCGTCCGGCACGATTCGACACCGCGGCCGGGCGGAGCCCGAGTACGGGCCGTTCGGCGCCGATCACGGCGTGCGTCGACCAGCTCACCTGAGCAGCTCGTCTGCCGACACTGTGAGCCGCACCTGCTCGCCGGTGACGGAACCGATCTGGCCGGCCTCGACGTAGCGATGTCCTGAGAACAGCCCCTTGCTGTCGACCCGGACGAACCCGAGACGCACGAGGCGTTCCTGGGCCTGTTGGTCCATTCCACTGTCGGTGCCGAACGCCCGGGCGATCCACGTCAGCACGCTGTCGGCCGTCTCGGCCGTCTCGGGCGTCTGGCCGGCGCCGGTGACGGCGCCGGCGTCGGCCAGGTGCACCTCGTCGACGGTACCCAGCTCGTGACCGTCGGCGTCGAGGACCGTCATCCCGGTCGTCACGTCACGGATAGGCCCCTTCGGGCCGGTGAACTCTGACATGCTCGTTCCTCTCCTGCATCGTCGCCGTAGGGTCGGTCAGCTCGGTGGGTCGACCGGTTCGGCACCACGTTCGATACCGACCCCGGAGAACTCGACATCGACCGGTGAGACGAACCGCCGTCCGTTGATCTCGTCGTGCCGCATGAAGGGCGGCGGGTCGACGTGCACGCGCAGGGTGTAGTCGCCGTCCTCCGGGAGCTCCCAGTTGCGGGCGTAGTGGTAGAGCATCGGGTGCCAGACCAGCTCGTGGGGAAAGGGCCCGAGCTCCTTCCCGCCGGGTGTCACGAGGGTCGCGCTCACGTCCAAGCCGGGGACGAAGCGCCCGTCGGCCGCGTCGCAGACGATCACCTCCACGTGCGTGTTCGCGTCACCGGGGTTTTGCCAGACCAGTTCGCCGTCCTGCACCTGGTACATGCCCTCGGCGTCCTCGATGGCGTAGCCGACCAGGTAGTCGCCGACCTGTTTCGTCCCCGCCGTCTTGGCGACGTCCTGCGCCATGTGGTCGAGGGCGCGCCGGTAGGCATCTCCCTGGGCGACGGCCAGCTGCAGCTGGCGCTCGGTCGCCTCCGACGAGCCGGGGTCCATGGGCGGGGTGGTGGGGGTCGTCGTCATCCGTGCCTCCTCGGGTGGAAGGTGGGCGCACTTTGATGCTGCATCGCCGGTCTCCCGCTCGCACCCGCGGGCCATCGGCGCCCCCTCGGGGTCGATGCCCAGGGCCAGGGCGACGATTCCCATGGCTTGACGGCACCGGACCAGGGCACCGCGACCTGTACGTGCGAGCGGGGACTCGCCGTCCTAACGTCAAGGCGCGGCGTCGCGCTCGTTCCTCATGGACGACGCCGCACCACGACGGCAGTACTCGTAGCCGACGACCTGACACAAGAGGCGACATGGACCACTCACGCGCACCGGTGCTCGAGGCACTGCAGGAGTTCCGTCGCCGCGACGACGTCGTCCTCGGTCCACCGGCTCACGGCCAGGGCCGAGGAGCGGACCCCGCGTCGTCGACGTCGTCGGCGCAGGCGTGTTCGCCTCGGACGTGCTGATGCTCAACGGCCTTGACGACCGACGCCAGTCCCAGGGCGTCCTGGCCGAGGCGCAAAAGCTGATGGCAGACGCCGTCGGGGCCGAGCACGCGTTCTTCTCCACCTGCGGCAGCCCGCTGTCCGTCAAGAGCGCCAGGTACAGCCCGTCGATTGGCGTCTCGGGCCGGCCGAGACCGGGCGTAGGCCGGAAGAACAGCTCTTGGTGCAGGGACGACGTCCCGCCGTCGACCGCGCCGCCGACGAGGTTGCGGTCGGCTGCCTCCAGGTCCGCCGGGCCCTGGGTCGCGCACCCCTGCTCTACTGCGCGAACAGCGCCAACCACGCCGCGCCGTCGCCCGTGCCGTCGTTCGCGTCGAAGGTCTCTAGGCCCGCCGCGGTGCGCACGGCGCCGCCGGGAGTGTCCTGCTCCTCGAGCGCCAGCACGTCCCAGCCTGCGTCGACCATTGCGTTGGCGGCCACCAGCCCCGTTCGGCCCGGCGCCGATGACCACCGGGTTGACAGTTCGGTCGGTAGTTCTCAGCGTGCCCACGATCTCTCCCGGTCGCCGGCGCGTTCGTCGGCGGGCCCGGGGACCGGGCCGGGTTCAGTCCTCGTGGGGCGGCACGGGGTGCGCGGCGAGTGCCGAGGCGACGGCGTGCAGGTTGTGCGCCATCAGCCGCCCGGTGCTGTGGGACCACTCGTGGCCGTGGTCGGTGTCCGGGTACTCGGGTCCTGGGCCGGGGCCCTGGTTCCAGTAGGTCCAGGCCTGGCCGGGCACGGTGTATCCGATGTCGCCGAGCGCCCCGCTGATCTCGGAGATCACGTGATGTGCGCCGTCCTCGTTGCCGGTGACCACCACGCCGGCGACGCGGTTGTAGGCGACCGGTGTGCCGTCGGCGGACGTCTCGGAGAGCATCGCGTCCATGCGTTCCAGCATCCGCTGGGCCACCGACGAGGGCCGGCCGAGCCAGGTCGGGGTGACGACGACGAGGATCTCTGCGTCCAGGAGGCGTTCGTGGACCGCGGGCCAGTCGTCGCCGTCGCCGAGGTCGGTCTCGACGCCCGGCGGCACGGACAGGTCCGTGAGCCGGAGCCGGTCGACCGCCACGCCCCGTTCCTGCAGGGCGGACGCCACAACGTCGGCCAGGGACTCGGTGTTGGACGGTGCGGGGGAGGGCTTCAGGGTGCAGCTCAGGAACAGCGCTTTCATGAATCTCCTGTCGGGTCGGTCTGTCGGGTCAGTGGGAACGAAGTGCCTTGATCAGGTCGCTCTTGCGCATCGTGGAGCGGCCCTCGATGCCGATCTCGGCAGCGCGCTTGCGCAGTTTCTCCACGGTCCAGTCGTCGTAGTCGCCGGACTTGCCGCCCTTGCGGCCCACGCTCTTGCGGGAGGTGTTCGCGGCGGCGTTCGCGATCCGCGCGGACTTCTCCTTGGAGCTGCCCTCGTCGCGGAGCTTCTCGTACAGCTTCTTGTCCTTGACACTCGGTCCGGGGTCTCGCTTCGGCATGGTCGCTCCTCCGGTCGGCACGATGTCTTGCCTCCACCATGGATCAGCTGCCGACGACCCGCACTCCGCGTCGGCATCACACAGAAGAACTCCCGGCCCGGCCACCCCACGACCTGCGGCAAGGTCGAACGCTTCCAGCAGACGATGAAGAAATGGCTCCGCGCTCGCAACCCGCCCAGCCGACCAGGCTCGCCCAGCTGCAGTTGCTGCGCCATCGGGCCAATCCCGCGACGGCCTACACCGCCTGGCTCAAAGCCGTCCCGGACACCGAACGACCGCAACAGACCCACGACCGGGTCCGCGAAGACCGCGTCAACAAGGCCGGGACCGTCACCCTGTGCCACGCCGGGCGCCTGCACCACATCGGCATCGGACGAACCTACGCAGGAACCTACGTCCTGATCCTGGCCGAAGACCTCGACATCCAGATCATCGACGCCGCGACCGGCGAGAACCTCCGCGACGGTCCTGGACCCGACCAAGGACTACCAACCCACCGGCCGGCCACCCGGACCAGCCCGGAAATGACAATGGCCGGACCTACGATTTCGTAGGTCCGGCCATTCCGATGTCCTGCGACATCACACTGTCGGGCTGACAGGATTTGAACCTGCGACCCCTTGACCCCCAGTCAAGTGCGCTACCAAGCTGCGCCACAGCCCGCGGTGTTCTTGAGCATGCCCAAGGCTACCGGGTTTGGCCCCTTGGGGCCGACGGAAATACTACCCCACCTCGGGGGCTGTGCCCGACCAGAGCGAGCATGCCGTCACTCGCTCGGCGCGTACCGCTGCTCCGGCTCGTAGACAGGACCGGCGTCGAGGTCGAGCTCCAGGTGGACGGCGCCCCGCAGGTCGGTGAGCACGACGATGCTGCTTCCGGTCCGGGGGACCCGGTCGGGCGAGGTCCGCATCCGGGCAGCCACCGTGTGCCGTCCTGCCGGCGAGTCGTAGGTGACGGTGACATCGAGCTCGGGGTCGCTGTGCAGCCAGAAGCGGACCCCGCCGAGCGTGAGCCGGCCGGTGTAGCGCTGTCCGTCGCGCCGGAGCCGCGCGATCGTCTCCTGACGCCGTCGGGCCAGGCGCAGGGCGCCCGGGAGGCGCACCACGACGACAGCACCCCAGAGAGCCGCGAGCATCGCGACGACGGCCGACACGAGGACCGCCTCGGTGCCGGGCACGCCGTCGAGCACCTGGTGCACACGCTGGTCGGCGCCCAGCGCGAGGTCCGCCCCGGCCGCCGCGCCCACAGTGATGCCGGTCAGCAGCGGCGCCAGGTAGAACATCGACGCGGCCCGCCGCTGCCCGAAGTGGTCCTGCGCCCGCTCGCCCAGGTCGACCGTCGCGAGAACCGCCAGGTAGCCGAGCACCAGCGCCCCACCGATCAGCCAGCCCTGGCCGATGCCCGGCGTGCACTCGGTCGAGGTCGCGCCGCACAGCACCGACGAGCCGGCGACCGTCGCGGCGGTCCAGGCGATGAGGCACAGCAGGACCCCGACCTGCACCCGAGGCGTGACGGGTCCGGGGGACCGGCCCGGGGCCAGCCAGGTGATCCGCGACCCCTTGTCGCTCGCGGAGAGCATCGGCCGGTGTTCCCACGCCTCTGTCGAGGCCGCGTCTCGTGGTGCCACAGCGTCCGTCATGAGTGCCTCCGGCTCGGCACGTCGCCCGGCGACAACCGGTCGATGCTGCCCTGACCCTCATTGGTCCCCGACAACCCGTGCGGCCCCATCCTTGCGGCTCAGAACGGCGTTGACCAGTACAGTCAGCCCATGCCGGCCGCCAGCACCTTCCGCCAGGACGCCAAGGCCTCAGGGATGCCGGCGCTCGAAGCGGTTGCTGCCGTCGTGATCGCCCTCGGCGTCCCGGTCCTCGTCGGCAACTGGTTCACCGCCCAGGGCTGCTTCTGGGACAGCTGCAGCACGCCGGTCTCCGCGAACCGCGTCACCTATGCCGTCGTCGCCCTGATCGTTGTGCCGGCGGTCGTCTGGACCATGGTCAGCGCCTGGCGGCGCGAGGCCAGCTGGATCTACCTCTGGCACGGTCCGGCGGCCTTCGTCGCGCTCGCCGTCGTGATCCTGTGCGCGGTGCCGTCGTTCGAGGTGTCGAGCCCCGACGTCGAGCCCTCGTACACCCCGTGGTCCGGTTGCGCCGAGTTCTCGGGCGGCGACAGCGACTGCCCGGGCGGCTGATACCCGCTCGGGCAGGTCGCTGTCCGTGCCGGATCAGTTCACGAGGCGGTCCCGTCGCCCACCGTGGCGACGAACTCGGCGACCGCCGCCGTCACCTGGCCGGGGCTCTCGATGTGGCCGAGGTGCCCCGTCCGGTCGAGGATCGCCAGTCGCGAGTGCGGCACGGCCTCATGGATCATCCGGGCCCAGCGCGGACCGCAGATGAAGTCGTCGTCGCCGACCAGCACCAGCGTGGGCATCGTGAGTGCGGGCAGCTCCTCCCGCACGTCGAAGGCCGGGCCCTCGCCCCACGCAGGGGCCGCGTACATGCGCAGGGCGTTGCGCCCCGCGGCGAAGTCGGACTCGTGGCCCCAGTAGTCGTGGAAGTAGGTCGGCGAGATCCTGCGCAGCACCTCCGTCGCGCCCTCGTCGTCGGACGGCTCGGGCCGGCCCGTCAGGCCCGCGACGTAACCAGCCACCTCGGGGTGCTCGGCGAGGTGGCGCTCCGCGAACCGTTCCATGTTCGCGACCGCCGTCGACCAGAAGTCGTCGCCGGTCACGGGGGAGGTGTCGAACAGGACCAGCGCGGCCACGCGGTCGGGGTGGTCGAGCGCGTAGCGCTGGGCCACGAACCCGCCGTGGGAGTGGCCGAGCACCATGACCTGCGGCAGTCCCAGGTCCTCCACCACCGCGTGCAGGAAGTGGGTGTACGTGGCCAGGTTGTATCCGCGCACGTCGGCGAGCCGGCCCGAGGCCCCGGTGCCGACGGGCTCGACGTACACCATGGTCATGGTCCGTTCCAGCTCGGGCATGCGCAGGTAGTCCCAGCCGATCCCGGGCCCGCCCGGGTGGACGACGCACACGGGGCCGCTCCCGGCGACGTGGTAGCGCTGGTTCACGACGGCGTTCTCGTGCTGGACGGCGATGGTGTGGGTGTCGAGGGGGACGGTGATGTTCGAGGTCACGCCCCCATGACCGGGTACCGCTCAGTGCTGTGACACCGAGACGGTCGCCGTCGACCCCCGGACCACGAGCCGCGTCGCGAGCTCCTCCCGCGGCGCCTCCTGCACCACGCCGCCGCTGATCCGCAGCAGCATGCGCAGCGCGGCCCCGCCCATCTCGGCGATGGGCTGGTGCACCGTGGTCAGGGCGGGGCTGAGCCAGCGCGCCTCGGGCAGGTCGTCGAAGCCGACCACGCTGACGTCCTCCGGGATGCGCAGCCCGAGCGCGGCGGCGGCGTCGTACGCGCCGAGCGCGATGGTGTCCGAGCACGCGAAGACTGCCGTCGGCGGCGTCCCACCCCGGAGGAGGTCGAGGGCCTGCTCCGTGGCGCGCTCGCGCCGCCAGTCGGTGTGCACCACGCGGTCGTCGGGCAGGTCGAGACCTGCCTGCGTGACGGCGGAACGGAACCCGTCGATGCGGGCCTGGCTGTAGAGGTGGGTGCGCTGCCCGGCCAGGATCCCGAACCGCCGGTGCCCCAGGGCCAGCAGGTGCTCGGCGGCGGCCCGCCCGCCGGCCCAGTTGGCCGCGCCCACGCTCGCGACGGACGACGGCGGCTGCCGCACCGGGTCCAGCAGCACGATCGGCACCCGCGCGGCGGCGAGCGCCGCGAGCTGTTCGACGCTGGTGTCGACCAGGGCGAGCACGGCGCCGCGCGGACGTCGCGCGAGCAGGCGGGTGAGCCAGGCGTCGTCGGGCGGCCGGGCCACGGAGACGACGACGTCGAGACCCGCCTCCTCGGCGGCCTGCTCCACGCCGCTCAGCGCCCGGTTCGCCCACGTTCCCTCGATCCCGCTCAGCACGAGGTCGACGAGCGAGCTCTCGGCCCGCGGCGCGGCGTCCCTCCCGGACCTGCCGCGGTACCCGAGCTCCGCGACGATGCGCATGACCCGGTCGCGGGTGCCCGTGGAGACGTCCGACCGGCCGCTGAGCACCTTGGAGACCGTGGGCACCGTCGTCCCGGCCGCCTGCGCGACGTCGGCGAGCGTGGTCCGGCGAGGGTTCGGCATGTCGCGACCGTAGCGACCGCGGCAAAAGTTGCGCAACTTATTGGGGGTTGATCCGGCAAAAGTCCTCGTGTATCAAAGGGGCGCTGGCACTCATTGGGCCACGAGTTGCGCAACTTTCTGGAGCGGAGCATCTATGACGACGACGTCGAGCACGAAACGCGCACTGGTCGTGCGCGGAGGGTGGACCGGGCACCAGCCCGTCGAGACCACGAACTCGTTCCTCCCGTTCCTGGCCGAGCACGGGTACGAGGTCCGGGTCGAGGACTCGACGGCGGTGTACGCCGACGCCGACTACCTGGCCGGCGTCGACGTCATCGTCCAGACGGTGACGATGAGCACCATCGAGGGCGCCGAGCTGAGCGGCCTGATCGCGGCGGTGGCGGCGGGCACGGGGCTGGCGGGGTGGCACGGCGGCATCGCCGACTCCTACCGCAACAGCTCCGACTACCTGCAGCTCATCGGCGGCCAGTTCGCCACCCACCCGCCCAAGGCGCCGCGCGCGGAGCTGGCGGGGGAGGCCGCCGACAACTTCCTGCGGCACACCATCGACATCGTGCCGGAGCGCGCCGACCACCCGATCGTCGCCGGGCTCTCCGACTTCGAGCTGACGACCGAGCAGTACTGGGTGCTGTCCGACGAGTACAACGACGTGCTGGCGACCACGACGCTCGCCGCGCGCGACTTCGACCCGTGGCACCGGCCGGTCACGTGCCCCGCGATCTGGACCCGCCAGTGGGGTGCGGGCCGCATCTTCGTCTCGACGCCGGGCCACGAGCTCGCCGTCGTCGACGACCCGAACGTCCGCACCGTCATCGAGAGGGGAATCCTGTGGGCCAGCCGCTGAGGGTCGGGATCGTCGGGGTCGGGGCGATCGCCGGCCAGTACCTGACCACGTTCGAGCGGCTGGACGCCGTCCGCCTCGTCGCCGTGGCCGACCTCGATGCCGACCGCGCGAAGACCGTCGCGGCCGAGCAGGGCGTCCGCGCCCTGACCGTTGCAGAGCTGACGACGGACCCGGAGGTGGACCTGGTCCTCAACCTCACGATTCCCGCGGCCCACGCCGAGATCGCCCTGCGGGCCATCGCGGGCGGCAAGCACGTGTACGGCGAGAAGCCGCTCGCCGTCACGCCGGCGGAGGCCCGCGAGGTCCTCGACGCCGCGCGGGCCGCCGGCGTGCGGGTGGCCTGCGCGCCGGACACGGTGCTCGGCACGGGCATCCAGACCGCGCGCAAGGCCATCGACGACGGCGCGATCGGCCTCCCGGTCGCCGCGACCGCCACGATGACGACGCCGGGCCACGAGCGCTGGCACCCGAACCCCGACTTCTACTACCAGCCCGGCGGCGGCCCGCTGCTGGACATGGGCCCGTACTACGTGACCGCGCTGGTCACGCTGCTCGGCCCGGTCGAGTCGGTGGTCGGCGCCGCGAGCCACACGCGCGCGACGCGCACCATCGGTTCCGGCCCGCGGGCGGGCGAGACCGTTCCCGTGGACGTCGACACGCACGTGACCGGGGTGCTCCGGCACGTCTCGGGCGCGCTGTCGACCCTGGTGATGAGCTTCGACTCGGTCGCCACGCGCGCCTCGAACATCGAGGTCCACGGCCAGGCCGGCTCGCTCGTGGTCCCCGACCCGAACCAGTTCGACGGCGACGTCGAGCTGCACGAGCTCGGCGGTTCCTGGCAGACCCTGCCGCCCAGCGCCGGCTACCGGGACGCGGGCCGCGGCTACGGCGTCGCGGACCTGGCGACGACGCCGGACGGCGTGCCCGCGCGGGCCGGCGGCGAGCTCGCCTACCACGTGCTGGAGATCATGACCGCGCTGCTCGCGGCGGCGGACACCGGAACGGCGGTCGCCGTCGAGAGCCGGTGCGAGCGGCCGGCGGCCGTGCCGTTGTCGGACGCGCCGCGCTGAACGAGATGCTTGAACCGGGCCCGCGAACCGGGCCTGTGAACCGGCCCCTGACCTGGGCGGCGACACTCGCCCGGGTCAGGGCGCCACGCTGCGCCGGAACGACTGCACGGCAAGGTCGGCCGCGACGTGCCGCGGCAGGTCCTGGTTGCTCACCTCGGCCGCGGTGTAGAGCAGCGCGTAGAACAGGTTGAGGGCCCACGACGTCGGGATGCCGACCCCGATCGCCCCCTCGGCGCGCGCCCGGTCCACGAGCGCGCGCATCTCCTCGTCGCCGTCGTCGGCGGACCAGTGGGGGTTGCCCTCGAACCTGTTCGGGTCCGCGAACAGGAAGATCACCCGGTCGCCCATCCCGACCCCGGCGCGCAGGAAGTGCTCGAGCACCTCGATCGCCGGGAGCGCCGTCGTGGAGCCGTCCTCGGACGTCTCCAGGCGGGCCAGCGAGTCCAGCAGCAGCGCGTCGATGAGCGCCTGGCGGTCGGTGAAGTAGCGGTGCAGCGTCGAGCGGCTGACGTCGGCGCGCTCGGCGATGGCGCTGAGCGACGCCGAGAAGTCGTGCGCCCACAGGGCCGCCGCCGCGTCCAGCACCGCGGACCTCGTGCGGGCGCGTGCCCCGCGCTCGTTCTGCTCGGTCGTCGTCACAGGCCGAGGGTAGGCCGCTGCACCGGTTGACACAATACGGTTGCGAAATGCGACAGTGGTGTCGCAGAATGGAGCGCGGCTGTAGAGCCGGGTCGGAGCGAGCGAACCACGAGCGGACGGAGCGGTGACGTGTCAGACGAGAGGCCACAGGCCGGTGCGCCGGCCGGGCGGAGCACCCGGGACAAGGTCCGCGCACTGTGGGCCTATGCCCGCCCGCACAAGGCGGTGCTGGTGGTGGCGCTGCTCCTCGGCGCGGTCGGCACCGCGACCGAGCTCGCGACGCCGCTGGTGACCAAGGCGGTGCTCGACGGGCTGGAGACGTCCGCGTCCCTGGCCACGCCGATCACGGTCCTCGCCGTGCTGCTCGTCGCCGGGACGGTCGTCGGCCTGGTCCAGGGCATCATGCTCGGCACGCTGGCCGAGCGGATCATCCTCGCGGCCCGCACCGGGCTGGTCCGCCACCTGCTGCACGCCCGCGTCCCCGAGGTGACCGCCCGCCAGCCCGGCGAGCTCGTCACCCGCGTCACCTCCGACACCCTGCTCATCCGCGAGGCGACGACGTCCAGCGTGGTCAACTTCGTCAACGGCGTGATCGGCCTCGTGGGCGCGATCGCGCTCATGGCCTACCTCGACGTCGTGCTGCTCGGCGTGACGGTCGCCGTCCTGGTCCTGGCCGGCATCAGCGTGGTCGCCCTCATGCCGCGGCTGTCCCGGGCGCAGCAGGAGGCGCAGGAGCACGTGGGTGCGCTCGGTGGGCGCCTCGAGGGCGTCATCCGTGCGCTGCGGACCGTGAAGTCGGCCCGGGCGGAGTCGCGCGAGACCGGCCGGGTCTCCGCGCACGCCGAGGCGTCGGCGCGCAGCGGTATCCGTGCGGTCAAGCTGGAGAACGTGTCCTGGACCATCACCGGTGTCGCGGTGAACCTGGCGGTCATGCTGCTGCTCGGCGTCGGGGCGTGGCGCGTCTCGACCGAGGCCATCACCGTGAGCACTCTCGTGGCGTTCCTGCTGTACGTGTTCCAGCTCATGATGCCGGTCATGCTCCTGACGATGTCGCTGACGTCGCTGCAGTCCGGGCTCGCGGCCGCCGCGCGGATCGGCGAGGTCGAGGAGATGGCGCTGGAGGCCGAGGACGACGCCGCGGCGGTCGCGGTGACCGGCGAGGACGGCGCGGCGCGGGGCTCCGGCACCGTGCCGGGCGCGGACGCCGAGTCACCCCTGGTGCGGCTGCACGACGTCACCTACCGGTACGACACCGCGGACGCCGCCAGGCCGCCGGCGCTCGACGGCGTGAGCATCGATGTGCCGCGGCGCGGGCACACGGCGATCGTCGGTCCCTCGGGAGCGGGCAAGACGACGATCATGTCGCTCCTGCTCCGGTTCCTCCGCCCGGACGGCGGGCACGTCGAGCTCGACGGGCGACCCTACCCGGGGCTGACCACGGACCAGATCCGGTCCCGGATCGCCTACGTGGAGCAGGACACCCCGATCGTGCCGGGCACGCTGCGCGAGAACCTGGCCTACGCCGCGCCGGGCGCGACCGACGCCGAGATCTGGGCCGCGGTCGACGCCCTCCGGCTGACCGAGCGGGTCGCGGTGCTGCCCGACGGGCTGGACACGGAGGTGAGCGCGTCGCAGCTCTCGGGTGGCGAGCGGCAGCGGGTCGCCGTGGCGCGGGCGCTGGTGGCCCGGCCGGAGATCCTGCTCCTCGACGAGGCGACGGCGCAGCTCGACGGCCTGACCGAGGCGGCGCTGGCCGAGGCGATCCGGGACGTCGCGAGCACCGGTGCCGTGGTGACCATCGCCCACCGGATCTCGACCGTCATGGACGCCGACCAGATCGTGCTGCTGGAGCGCGGCCGGGTCCGGGCGACGGGCCGGCACACGGAGCTGCTGGCGTCGGACGAGCTCTACCGCGAGCTCGTCGCGGCGCTGCGGCTGGACGCGAGTGTCGTGGCACCGGACGACGCGGCGCCGGACGATGCGGCGCCGGACAGCGTGGCCTTGGTCGACGGGGTGCCGGGCGAGGAGGTGCCCACGCCGACCGGGGCGTGACTAGGCGCCGCCCACCCTGGTGCTCTCGCGCTCGACCAGCCGGTGCGGTGCGATGACGCGCACCGCGTTGCTGCCGTCGCCGCCGACCCGGCGCACGAGGGCGTCCAGGGCGGCCTGCGCGATCGCCTCCTTGTCGGGCGAGATCGTCGTGAGACTGGGGTTGCCGTAGCGGCCGTCCTCGATGTCGTCGAAGCCGACCACGGCGACCTGCTCGGGCACGGAGATCCCCACCTCGTGCAGCGCTCGCAGCGCGCCGAGGGCGAGCAGGTCGGAGAAGCAGAAGAGGGCGTCGGGCAGGGTGCGTCCGCGCAGGAGGGCGCGGGTCGCGTCGGCTCCGCCGCGCCGGGTGAACGCGTCGACATACGCGACGTCGGCCGAGGCATGCGGTGCCGCGCCCATCGCGGCCTCGAAGCCGGCGAGCCGCAGCCCGCTGGACGACCCCTCCGCCTTCTGCGCACCGACAGCAACCACTCGCTGCCGGCCGGTGGCCAGCAGGTGCTCGACGGCGTCGCGTGCGGCCGCGAAGTTGTCGATGTGTACGTGGTCGAAGCCCGGGTGCGGCTCCTCGCCGAGCAGCACCACGGGCCGCTGGGTGCGTGACGACCGGGTCAGGTCGTCGTCGGTGAGGCCGAGCGGGCTCACGATCAGGCCGTCGAACACGGCCTTGGTGTCGGCGCGCGCGATCAGTTCGCGCTCGCGGTCCCGGTCGCCGTCGGTCTGCTCGATCATGAGGGTGTACCCGTGGTGCCGGGCGGCCTCGATGAGCTTGCGGGCCAGCTCCGCGAAGTAGGGGTTGTCGAGGTCGGGCACCACGAGCGCGGCCATGCCCGTGCGGCCGGAGCGCAGCATCCGGCCGATCTCGCTCGGTCGGTAGTCGAGCTCCTCGATGGCGGCGAGCACGCGCTCGCGGGTGCCGGCGGCGACGTTGACCGCGCCGCTCACGACGTTCGACACGGTGCGCGGCGAGACACCCGCGAGACGGGCGACGTCCTCGCGTCGACCCACGGTGGCCTCCTTAGCGTCCGCACCGAACCGCCGCGCTCGCGAAAGCCGTGTCCGACCTGCTCAGCGGCGCTGCTGTTGCATCGCGGCAAGCCTACTGGATAGTGTGCGGGCCGATCGGCTTGCATCGTGGCAAGGCCTGGTGCCGCGCCCCACGACGTCGTGCCGTCCCGCGAGGAGACCACCGCGAGCAGAACCACCGCGAGGGGAAGCATGCGAGGGGAACACATGGCAGCCGACACGGCGAAGGACACGGCAGGGCCGGCGACCCCGCCGCACATCGTCCTGATCATGACCGACCAGCACCGGGCGGACCTGTCAGCCCGCTCCGGGTTCCCGGTGGACACCACGCCGTTCCTCGACGAGCTCGCGCGCCGGGGCACCGACTTCCAGCGCGGCTACACCAGCTCACCCCTGTGCGTGCCGGCCCGGGTGAGCCTGCTGACCGGGCGCTACCCGTCGGCGCACGGCGTGACCCAGAACAGCACGCCCGGCTCGGCACGCTACGAGCGCGACCTGCTGGACGTCCTCGGCGAGGCGGGCTACCACCGCATCTTCGCGGGCAAGCCGCACATGCACCGCGGCCCCGACGACTTCGACGCCTACCGCGGGCCGTACTGGCACACCGGCGGGCCGCAGCACACAGAGGGGCACGCGGCGTTCGACCGCTGGCTCGACGAGCTCGACCACGGCGTCGCTCCTGAGCCGACGCCGTTCCCGCTGGAGGACTCCCTCCCGTACCGCATCGTGTCGGACGCGATCGAGGCCGTCACCGAGGCGGCCGGCAGCGCCGCGTCCGGCACACAGGCGTCCGGCAGCGCGCCGGCCCGCCCGCGCGGCAGGTCCGACGCCCCCGACAAGCCCACCTTCCTCTGGGTCTCCTTCCCCGAGCCGCACAATCCCTACCAGGTCCCCGAGCCGTACTTCAGCCTGTGGGACACCGACGAGATCCCGGAGCGCCTGCACGGCCCCGACGTCGCCGCCGCCAAGGGCGGGCACTGGGCCTGGCTCCGGGACCTCGTCGAGGAGAAACGCCCCGGGTACGACGACGAGCGCGCCCGCTACCGCGCCACCTACTGCGGCCAGCTCCGCCTCCTGGACGACCAGGTGCGCCGCCTCATGGAGCACGTCTGGGCCACGCTCGGCGACGACGTGCTGGTCGTGATGGTCAGCGACCACGGCGACTACGTGGCCGAGTACGGCCTGCAGCGCAAGGGCGCCGGCCTGCCGGAGGTGCTGATGCGCATCCCGTTCTTCCTCAGCGGCGGCCCGGTCGCCGCCCGCACCCGGCCCGAGCTCGTCTCGATCGTGGACCTCCTGCCCACCCTCGCCGAGCTGGTGGGCGCCCCGATCCCCGACGGCGTCACCGGTCGCAGCCTCGCCCCGCTCCTGCTCGACGCCGAACGCACCTCCCGCGAGTTCGACGACGTCTACGCCGAGCGCGGCTTCGGCGGCCTCACCTACGGCGCCCACGAGCGCCCGCCGCTGCACTTCCCGTACGAGGGCCGCACGTTCGACGAGCTCAACACCGTCACCCAGAGCGGGCGCTCGCGGATGCTGCGCCGGGGCGACCTCAAGCTCGTGGTGCACAGCGACGGCAGCGGCGAGCTGTACGACCTGGCCGCCGACCCGACCGAGGTGCACGACCTCTTCGACGACCCGGACCACGCCGCCGACCGCGCGGACCTGCTCTGGCGCCTGACCCAGTGGATGCTCCGCGCCCAGGACGAGCTGCCCACGGGCGCCTACACGGCCAAGCGCGCGCCACACAACTGGGTGTTCGACGCCACCACGACCGACCCCGACGCCACCACGACCGGCCCGGACACCGGCGAGACCCGGGCCCACACGCGGTGAGCCCGGGCCGTGCCAGCGGTCAGCGGGTCAGAACCCCGAGTTGCCCCCGAGCCGGTCGAGCACGAACCCCATGTCGTTCAGCAGCCCCGCCGTCCCGGAGCCGGACACGGTCGTGTTCGCGAACGTGGCGCTGCCCGCCGCGTGCAGCTCGATGCCGTAGGTGCCCGAGCCGGTGATGCTCACCCGGTCGAGGCTGACCTGCTGGATCGACTTCTGCCACGACATCAGCACGCCCGCGTAGGTGCTGTCCTGAATGGTCAGGTCACGGATCACGATCGGCGCGTCGATGGCGTGCACGTCGGCGTAGACCCACAGCGCGCCGAGCTCGGCCGGCCAGTTGGGCTCGCGGCTGCCGGTGCGGGTCAGCGTGTTGCGCGCCACCGTGGTGGTGCCCGTGAACGGCACGCCGAACCGGGTGCTGATCGCGATGCCCGCGGCCGCGTTGACGGTGTCGGCCACGAGGTTGTCCTCGACCCGGTTGCCACCCCCGCCGCCGTAGACGGCCAGGCCGTTGGCCAGGGCCGGCGCCTGGACGGTGTTGAACGAGAAGACGCTGCCGCTCACGGCCGCGCCGTCCGACCACATCGCCAGCGCGTCGTCGCCCGTGTTGCGGAACGTCGACTGGGTCACCTGCGCGTTGGTCACGCCCGAGCGCAGGTTCACGCCGTCGGCGTACGTGTCGCGCACGCGCAGCCCGACGGCGAGCACGTCGCGCGAGCCCGGCCGCACCCACAGCCCCACCTTGGTGTGCTGCACCCAGATGTTCTGCAGCAGCGACTCGCTGGTGAAGTCGCCCTCGATCGCGGCCTGCCCCTCGGCGTCCTCGCGCACGGTCGCGGAGCCGAAGATCGCGACGTCCGCGATGGTGACGCCGCCGCCGGTCGCGTAGAACCCGCCCGCCCGGCCGGTGCCCACGATCACCGAGTGCCACGGGCCCGCACCCAGCACGGCCACACCCGCGACCCGCACGGCGTCGTTCACGTGGAAGGTGCCCGCGGGAATCCAGACCGGCACGCCCGCCGCCTTCGCGGCGGCGACCGCCGCCGTGATCGCCGCGGTGTCGTCGCCCCCGCCCGACGTCGCGCCGTGCGCCGTGATCGACACGGCGCCCGACGGCGCGGTGAGCGCGGGCGCCACGCGCTCCGCCTCGACCAGGTCGACGTCGATGTGCGCCACGGCGCCCGAGTCCTTCTGCAGCCGCAGCACCGTGCCAGCCGGCTGCTCCGGGATCTCGAACCGCAGCTCGTCGTAGAACCGGTGCGCCCCGCCGAGCGACGGGTCGTTGTGGAACGGGTACTCGCCGTACTGCCAGGCGTGCGCCGAGGTCAGCGTGACGTCTTTGAGCTTGGTGCCGTTCGCGTACACCGCCAGCGGCGACGTCTGGCCCGTGCCGGCCGCGTTGTCCGGGATCGAGTAGCGCACCACGAGCCCGCTCGCCGGGGCGGTCAGGGTCAGGTCCACCCGCTCGCCGACGGCGTCCAGCCGCACCGCGCTGCGGCCGCTCGACTCCGCCTGCACCGTGCCGTAGGTGCGCGACGGCGCCAGCTTGGTCCCGGTCGTCGACCCGGCCTCGGCCTCGTACTGCGTGTACGACGTCGACGCGCCGCGCGCCGCGAGGTCCGTCTCACCCGAGACGACGATGCTGTCGACCAGCACGTCGGCACCCGAGCCCGCCGCCCGGAGGCCCACCGTGTTGACGCCCGCCCGCACCGGCACGCTCGCCGTGACGGTGCGCCAGCCGCTGCCCGCGGCGAAGCTCACCTGGCCCGTGACCCGGCCGTTGACCAGCAGGTCGAGCGTGCGCGCGCCTGCGGGTGTCGCGAACCGGATCGTTGCCGTCGCCGTGCCCGCGGAACCGGCCTGGACCGTGCGCAGCACACGCGCGCCCGCCGTCGTGAAGCCGCCGACGTACCCGGCGCCGGTGAAACCGCCGGTGGCGCTCGCCACGGCCGCGTTGCCGGAGCGGTAGGCGTTCTCGGCCTCGCCGGGCCCGGCGGGCTGCGGCGGCACGTTCGTGCCGACGTCGAGCTTGTCGATGTTCGCGTTGCCGTTGTCGCCCGACGCATAGGCCAGCCGCAGGTCGTGGTTGCCCGCGCTCAGCGTCGCGGTGTGCGTCACGGTGCCCCAGGTGTCCCAGCTCGCGGTCGCGGGCAGGGTCAGCTGCGTCAGGCGCGTGCCGCCGTCGTACAGCGAGAGGGTGCGGGCCGAGCCGGTGCCGTTGGCGTACCGGACCGTGAGGTCCTTGGCCCCGGCGCCGGCTACCTGCACCTTGAAGGTGACCGACGCCGAGCCCGCGTTGCCGTCCGTGAACCCGCCGACGAACCCGCTGCCGGAGAAGCCGGTGTGGTCGGCTGCGGTCACGGCCCCGCCCGCGAGGGTGGCGGCCTCCGCCTCGAACGTCGGCCCGGGGCCGTAGTCCGCCCCGCTGCTGCCGCCCGAGTCGCTGACGTCGAGGGCGTCGAGGTTCACGTTGCCGGAGTCGGCGGAGCCGAACCGGTAGGCGACCGAGTGGCTGCCCGCGGACAGCGTGACGACCGTGCTCTGCGTCGCCCAGGTGGTCCAGCCCGCCGTCGCGGGCAGGGTGACCTGCTGGGCGGCGCCGTCCACCAGGAGAGTCAGGGTCTTGGCCGAGCCGGTGCCGTTGGCGTAGCGCAGGGCCAGCGTGTGCGGGCCGGACGCCGCCGCCGTCACGGCGAACGTGCTGGTCGCGGTGCCCTTGTTGCCGTCGGTGTAACCGCCGACGAAGCCGGAGCCGGTGTAGCCGGTGTGCTCGGTGGCGACGACCGCGCCGCCGGTCAGGGCGGCCTGCTCGGCCTGGTAACGGGTGGTCGCGGCGCCCGCCGGGGCCGCGCCGGCCACGAGGGCGGAGCCGGCGACCGCGAGGGCCGCCAGCAGGGCCAGGCGTCTGCGCCAGGCGGGGAATGGACGGTGCTGGGTACTGCGCGGCATGGGATCTCCTTCGAACCGGATGCGCACCTGAGGGGAGGTTTAGCGGTAAACTTCCGCTGAGACGGTACGGCCACGCCAAGTTCCCGGTCAAGGGCCACCTAGGATGCGGCTGGAGCCGGATGCCGACGGGGGAGGTGCGCGTGACCACGCGACTGAGCGACATCGCGGACGAGGCCGGCGTCAGCGTCATGACCGTCTCGAACGTGATGAACGGCAAGCGCGCCCGCGTCTCGCCCGCCACGATCGAGAAGGTCCTGGGCATCGCGGCCCGGCTGGGCTACGTACCGAACATCCCGGCGCGCAGCCTCGCGGCGAACAGCTCGCACATCGTGGCGGCGCTCGTGCCGGTGGGGGAGAACAACAGCCTGCTGGTCAGCCCGCACACCGTCGCCGTCGTCGGTGGCATGGAGACCCACCTGCGCCATCACGGTTACCACGTGCTGCTGCGCGGCATCGAGCACGAGGACCAGGTGGCGCAGACCGTCCGCGGCTGGTCGCTCGACGGCGTGGCGCTCGTCGAGTTCCCGGACGAGCAGATCGACCGGCTCCGGGTCGACGCCGTGCCGGTCGTCGCCATCGACAGCTACTCCGCCAACCCGCGCGCCATCGGCGTGCGCAGCGACGACCACGGCGGCGGCCGCCTGGCCGGGGAGCGTCTGGCCGTCGCCGGGCACCGTCGCGTGCTGTTCGCCGGCCCGCCCTACCAGGGCATGGGTGTCGTCGGGCAGCGCTGGGCCGGGTTCCGCGAGGCCTGCCTGGCGGCGGGGCTCGACCCGGACGACGTCGGCGCCGTCGAGGTGCTCACCTCGTTCGAGGACGGGCGGCGCCTGGGCCTGCGGCTGCGCCACGACCACCCCGGTGTGACCGCGGTGTTCGCCACGGCCGACCACCTCGCCGTCGGCATCATGGCGGGCATCGCGGAGGCCGGCGGGTCCGTGCCCGGCGACGTGTCCGTGATCGGGTTCGACGACCTCGACTTCGCCCGGTACACCACGCCGGGCCTGACCACGATCGCGCAGAACATGCCCGCGAAGGTCGCCGAGGCGTCGCGCATCATCCTGGACGAGATCGAGCGCGGGGCCGGGGTCGGCGACGGCGGGCGCGAGCCCGTCGCGCTCGACGTGCACCTGGTCGAGCGCGGTTCGGTCGGGCCGCCCCGCGGGTGACGCCGTCGTCGTCTGACAACGTCCCGCGGGGGAGCTCCGGCCGGGCGCAGCCCGGCGTCGTCGTCGGACGACGCCGGGCCGACCGTCAGCGGAACGAGCCCGCGGTGATGCCCTCGACGAACCGCCGTTGCGCGACGACGAAGAGGATGACGCTCGGGATCATGGACAGGATCACGCCCGCCAGCACGACCGAGATGCTGCCCGTGCCGAAGGTGCCCTGGAGGGTGACGAGCCCGAGCGGCAGCGTGAAGTTCTCCTGCGACTGCAGGAAGATCAGCGGCCGGTAGAACTCCGCCCAGAACCCGGTGAACGCGAGGATTGCGAGCGTGGCCATGGCCGGCGTCGCCATCGGGGCGTAGATCAGGCGGAACGCCTGGAAGCGGGACGCGCCGTCCACCCGAGCCGCCTCCCCGAGCTCCACGGGCATCTGCAGGAAGTACTGCCGCATCAGGAACGTGCCGAATGCGCTCCCGACGGCCGGGAGGATCAGCGACGCCAGGCTGTCGGACAGTCCCATGCGGCTGATCAGCACGAACACCGGGATGATCGTGGTCTGGACGGGCACCATCATGGTGGCCAGGAACAGCGCGAAGATCGCGCCGCGCCCGGGGAAGCGCACCATGGCGAACGCGTACCCGCTCAGGGTGCAGGTGATGATCTGCGCGCCGACGATGAGGCCGGTGACGATCACGCTGTTCAGGAAGAACCGGCCGAGCGACACCTCGCCGAACACGGCCGCGTAGTTGGAGAAGTCGGGCTCCAGCGGGAGCCAGACCGGCGGGTTGGTGAACGACTCGGCGGGTTCGCGCAGCGACGTCGTCAGCGTCCACAGCAACGGACCGAAGGCGACCATCGCGGCGAGGATCAGGACGACGAGGCCCGCTCCCCGGCCGATGCGGCGGGTGAGGGAGGATCGTTCGAGCAGGGACGACCGGGTGTACGAGGGAGCGGTCACGAGTAGAACACCAGCCTCCGGGAGAGAGTGAACTGCAGTCCGGTGAGCGCGATGAGCGCCGCGAAGAGCACCATGGAGATGGCTGAGCCGTACCCGAACTGCAGGTTCTGGAACGCCGTCTGGTAGATGACCATCGTGATGGTCGTGGTGGCCGTGCCCGGCCCGCCCTTGGTCATGATGAAGGCCTGGTCGAACAGCTGCATCGCGTTGATCAGGCCGATCACGCACGCGAAGAAGACCGTGGGGCTGATCAGCGGCAGCTTGATCCGCAGCAGCGAGCGCACCGGCCCGGCGCCGTCGATCTCGGCGGCCTCCATGACGTCGCGGGGGAGCCCGGCCAGTGCGGCCACGAACAGCACGAACGTGAACCCGACCGACTGCCAGACCGCGACGAAGACGATCGTCACCACGGCGCCGGCGTCGCTGGTCAGCCACGGCACGCCGCTGCCGCCGAGCAGGCGCAGGTAGTAGTTCACGACGCCGAACCGCTCGTTGAACATGTACGTCATGAAGATCGAGACGGCAGCCGTGGACGCCAGCAGCGGCAGGTAGAACACGGTGCGGAACACGGCCTTGGTCGAGGCCCGGCGGCGCTGGTCCACGAGCAGCGCGAGAAACAGGCCGATCGCGACCTGGAGCACGACGATCGAGAACGCGAGCACGAGCGTGACGCCGAAGGAGTGCACCACGCGCTGGTCGCTGCCGATCGCGGCGTAGTTGTCCAGGCCCACGAACCGTGGGGGCGTGATGACATCCCAGGCGAAGAACGACAGGCCGAACGAGGCCAGGATCGGGCCGATCGTGAACAACAGGATCGCCGCCCCGGCCAGGCCGATCATGCCGAAGCCGAACGCGGCCTCGGCCCGGCGGCTGCGGCGCGCGGCGGGCGTCCGCCGGACGAGGTCGGCGGGCCGGGCGGGTGCGGGACGCCGCGTGGGCGTGACGGCGCTCATCCGACGGCTCCCGCGGCCGTCTCCAGGTCGATCTGGAGCCCGTCGAGGGCGGCCCGGGCGTCGCCGGTGGCGATGGCCTCGGTGGTGCGCTGGTTGAGCGCGGTGGACAGGGCGTTGAAGTAGATCGGGGCCGGGATCGGTGCCGTCTCCGGGAACTCGGTCAGCGTGGTGCTGAAGACGTCCCAGTGCTCGGGGCCGGTGCTCTCGTACCGCTTCGCGGTCGACAGGGACTGCCGCGCGGGCGTGGTCACGTTGCCCGGGAACAGCACGTCGAACGCGTCCGGGAAGGTCAGCCGCTTGACGACCTCCCAGGCCAGGTCCTTCTTGTCGGACGTCTCCAGGATCGCGTAGCCGGCCGTGCCGAACAGGTGCCGCTGCGACTTCCAGCGCGGGAAGTACTGCACGTCGAACGAGCCGGGCGCCATACCCGCGTTGTGCAGGCCGCCGGCCCAGAAGCCGCCGCCCACGCTCATCCCGACCCGGCCCGCGGCGAACAGGGCCTGCGAGGTCTGGCCGCCGCCGACGTCGGGCGAGGGCGAGATGCCCTCCTTGCGCAGCTCGATCATGAGCTCGAGCGCCTCGACCGCGGCGGGGGAGTTGGCCACGGGATCGCCCCAGGCCCAGCCGCCGCCGCGGCCGGCGGCCGCCGGGTTGCCCGCGTACGCGGCGTCCCACAGCCACGCGCCGCCGGGGGAGCGGCCCTCGGCGAGCAGATTGCCGTCGTTCGCGTAGAGGAACGAGGTCCAGCTGCCCCACAGCCGCACGACCCAGTCGTAGGCGTTGATGTCGGGGATGCGGGCCAGGGCCCGGCCGGCGTCGTAGAAGTCGTCGACGGTCCAGTTCGGGTCGGGCAGGTCGAGGCCCGCCTGCTCGAACAGGAGCGGGCTGTAGTACATGTTCCCGGCGTTGTAGTCGAGCGGCAGCAGGAACAGGCTGCCGTCGTACATCATCGCCTCGACCAGCGCGGGGGAGACGTCGTCGAAGTAGTCGCGCAGCTCGTCGAGGTCGCGCGTGACGTACTCGTCCAGCGGTGCGGCCAGGCCGCGCCCGGCCATGAGCTGGACGCCCTCGGTGGCGACGCTCACGATGTCGGGGCGGCTGCCCGCGGCGATCTGCGTGAGCAGCTTGGCGAAGAACTCGTTCCAGTCGGTGCCCGGTGTCGCGTTGATCTCCAGCCGGATGGTCGGGTCGAGCGCGCGGACCGGCTCCTCCAGCCGGGCGCGCAGCTCGTCGGCCCCGCGCTGGTCCCCGAAGAACGCGATCTTCAGGGCTTTCGGGTCCGACGGCGGTGCGCACGAGGCCAGGGCTGTCGTCGCGGCGAGCGCGAGTCCGACACCCCCGGCCCGCAGCAGCGACCGTCGGGACAGTGGCGGCAGTGGCATCCGTCCCCTCCTCTCTGAGGTGGTCAATTCCTATTGGGCGATGAGTGAAGCAGAGGCGTCGCGGCGTCGTCAATAGGTATTGACCGAATCGTGCGGCGGTAGTCTGCACGCGGGAGGTACCGATGACGGAAGCGGCAGGTGCAGGGCCGAGGGCGGGCGCGGCCGAGGTGACGGCCCAGGCCGGCGGGGCCAGGGCGAAGGCCGGGCGGCCGACGATGAACGACGTGGCCCGTGCTGCGGGCGTCTCGCAGTCGACCGTCTCGTTCGTGCTGAACGACCGGCGCGACATCCCGGTGGCGGCCGAGACGCGCGAGCGCATCCTGGAGGCGGCCCGGTCGCTCGGCTACCGGCTGAACCGGCGCGCGCAGGAGCTGCGGCTGAACCGTTCGACCACGCTCGGCGTGGTGTCCTACGGCGTCGCGTCCCACCCGTTCGCCGGTGCGCTGCTCGCCGGGATGCAGAGCGCGGCGCGGGCCGCCGGGCACGTCTGCATGGTGATCGACGTCGAGGGGCACGACGGCGACGAGGCCGTGGCCGACCTGCTGGACCGCGGCGTGACCGGCATCGTCCACGCCTCCGCGGGCACCGGCCCGGTGACCGTGCACCGCGCGTTGGGCGAGACGCGGGAGCTGTTCGTCGGGTGCTGGCCGGAGTCGGGCGGCACGGGGGAGGGGACCGTGCTGCCGGACGACCGCGAGGGTGGACGGCGGGCCGCGGCCCACCTGCTCGACCTGGGGCACCGCGACATCGCGTTCCTGGGCGGCCCGGTGCACGACTTCGCGGCCGGCGAGCGGGAGGCGGGGCTGGACGACGCCCTGCGCGCGGCGTCGGTCGACCTGGCCCGCGTGGTGCGCCGGCACGGTGACTACGGCTCCCGCTCGGGCTACCGGATCACCAACGAGCTGTTCGACGCCGGGCGGCCGACCGCCCTGATCTGCGGCAACGACCAGATGGCGCTCGGCGCCCTCCTCGCGCTGCACGAGCGCGGCCTGCGGGTGCCGGACGACGTGAGCATCGTCGGCTACGACGACCAGGAGGCGTTGGCCGACGCGATCCACCCGGCCCTGACGACGGTGCGCCTGCCGCACCGCGAGATGGGTCTGCGGGCGGCCGAGCTGCTCATGAAGGATCCCGCCGGGACGCCGCACGCGGAGATGGTCGACTGCCCGCTGGTGGTCCGGGAGTCGACCGCGCGGCCCTGATAAATACCTATTGACGACCCGCATGGACGCTGATTAGCCTCAGCGTCCATGCCCACGAGCGAACCCGTCGTCACCGAGCCCTACCGCCCGCGCCTGCACTTCTCGCCGGCCCGGAACTGGATGAACGACCCCAACGGCCTGCTCTTCCACGACGGCACCTACCACCTGTTCTTCCAGCACAACCCGGGCGGCCCGGAGTGGGGCGACATCGCCTGGGGGCACGCGACGTCGCCGGACCTGCTGACCTGGACCGAGCATCCCGTGGCCATCCCCGCGACCGAGCACGAGATGATCTTCTCGGGCTCCGCCGTGGTCGACGCCGCGAACACGTCGGGGCTGGGTGCTGCTGGTTCCGCGCCGCTCGTCGCGCTCTACACCAGCGCGTACCGCGACCACCCGGTGCACGGGGGCAACCAGGCACAGTCGGTCGCGTTCAGCACCGACGGCGGGCGCACCTGGGAGAAGTACGCGGGCAACCCGGTGCACGACCGGGGCCGCACCGACTACCGCGACCCCAAGGTCTTCTGGTTCGGCCCGCCCGCGGGCGGGCACTGGGTCATGGTCGCGGTCGACGCCGACGCCTCCCGGCTGGTCGTGAACGTCTCGGACGACCTGCTGCGGTGGCGCACCACGAGCACCTTCACCGACCCGCGGCTGCCGGGGATGTGGGAGTGCCCGGACCTGTTCCCGCTGGTGGTGGAAGGTTCGGGGGCCGACGGCGGTGTCGCCGGTGGTGACGTGCGCTGGGTGCTGGTGCTCTCGACCGGAGGGCCGGGGCAGCACTACCTGGTCGGGGACTTCGACGGGGAGCGGTTCGTGGCGGACGCCGCGGTGCCCACGGGGCGCGTCGACCACGGCGCCGATCTCTACGCGGCGGCGTCGTTCAACGGGTTGGCGGGCGAGCCGGGCGGCGTGGGGCTGGACGCCCGTGCGTCGCTCGGGCGCCGGGTGCTGATCGGCTGGATGGGCCAGGCGTTCCGGGCGCCGACCTCGCCGTGGCAGGGCATCATGTCGGCGCCGCGCGACCTCGCGCTCCGTGCCGTGGACGGCGTGCCGCGCCTGGTGAGCCGGTTCTCGCGGGAGATCGAGCGGGCCGAACGCGAGGTGGTGGCGGCCGAGGGGGTTGCCGTGGGTGGTGACGGGGCGAGCGTCGGTGACGGCGCCGGTGTGGTCGCCGTCGGCCGGGGTGCCGGCCTCCAGCAGCGGGTGCGGGCCCGGATCGTGCCGGGTTCCGCGTCGCTGGCGGGGATCCGGGTGCTGGTGGGGGAGTCGTGCGGCTCGCGCATCGGCTACGACCGGGCGGCGGGCGAGCTCGTCCTCGACCGCTCCGCCTCGGGCGTCGTGGCGCACGACGGCTTCGCGACGCCCCGGCGTGTGCCCGTCCGGCTGGTCGACGGCGCGATCACGCTGGATGTCCTGACCGACTCGATGAGCGTGGAGGTCCTGGCGAACGACGGCGAGGTCGCGGTGAGCGAGGTGGTCTTCCCGGAGCCGGGTGCGGTGGGCGTCGAGGCGTTCGCGGAGGGCGGGGCTGCTGTCGTCGACGTGCGGGTGGCCGACGTCGTTCCTGAGGTCCCAACCGACTGATCCCTCGCGCGAAATGGTAACCAATCGGTTACCATTCGAGCATGGACGTCTTCGGGGCCATCGCCGACCCGATCCGCCGCGAGCTGCTGCTGCGGCTCGCGGACGGTCCGGCGCGCGTGGTGGACCTCGCGGCCGAGCACGCGGTGTCGCGCCCGGCAATCAGCAGGCACCTGCGGGTGCTCAGTGACGCCGGGTTGGTGCGGGGGACCGACGAGGGTCGCGAGCGGCGCTACGCGCTCGATCCCGCACCGCTCGCCGAGGTGCGCGAGCTCCTGGCCGCGCTCACCACGCGCCGGGCGCCGGTCTCCGTCGCGAACCTCGACGCGCTCGGCACCGAGGTGCGCCGGGCCGCGCGGGACCGCCGTCGGGGAACGTCCGCCGCAGGCACCACCCCGGGAACGAACGCGAAGGAGCGGAGCGCATGAACCTGACCGGAACCCTGGAGGACGACGGACGGACCCTGGTGCTGGTGCGCCGGTTCGGTGTGCCGATCGACGACGTGTGGGCGAGCGTCACCGAGTCGGAGCGCCTGGCCCGGTGGTTCGGCACCTGGACCGGCGACCCGGCCAGCGGCACCGTGCTGGTGACCATGAACGCGGAGGCCGAACCCGGTGCGCCGGCGCCGTTCCGCGTCGACGCGTGCGAGCCGCCGCGGCTGCTGGCGGTGAGCGCCGAGGACCAGTTCGGGAACTGGCGGCTCAGCGCCGAGCTCGCGGAGGTCGACGGCGGCACCACGCTGACCCTGCGGCAGAGAGAGCTCGACCCGAAGATGCTGCCCGAGACGGGACCGGGCTGGGAGTGGTACCTGGACCGTCTCGTCGCCGCCGTCGAGGGCGGCGAGCCGCCGACGCTCGCCGGCTTCGACACCGACTACCTGCCGATGGGCCCGGGATACGCCGTGCTCGTGCAGGGCGGCGCAGTTGACGACTCCTGACCCGTCTCACGGTGCCCGCCTGGCCGCCCACGGCGCCGTGTCCACGGCGTTGTCGGGGTGCAGCGACGGCAGGCTGCGCGAGCTCGTCGACGCCGGCACGCCGATCGGTTCCGGCATCGGCGGCGCCACCGTGCTGCTGGACGTCGAGGGCACACCGGTCTTCGTCAAGCAGGTGCGGCTCACCGACCTCGAGCGGCGTCCGGAGAACGTCGGCTCGACGGCCAACCTGTTCGGGCTGCCGACCTTCTGCCACTACGGCGTCGGCGCCATCGGTGGCCCGGGGTTCGGCGCCTGGCGGGAGCTGGCCGCGCAGATCATGACGACGGACTGGGTGCTCGCCGGCGAGTTCGGGGGGTTCCCGCTGATGTACCACTGGCGGGAGCTGCCGGACGCCGGCCACCCGCTCCCCGACGAGCTCGCCGACGTGGACCACGCCGTCGGCTACTGGGGCGGCGGACCCGAGATCCGCCACCGGATCGAAGCCCTGCAGCAGTCGTCGGCGAGCCTCGTGCTGTTCCTGGAGTACATCCCGCAGAACCTGCACGACTGGCTCGACGTCCAGATCAAGGCCGGAAACGAGGCCGCCGAGCGGGCCTGCGCCCTGGTGGAGGACGAGCTGAGGGCCGGCATCGCGTTCATGAACGCTCGCGGGCTGCTGCACTTCGACGCCCACTTCCAGAACATCCTGACCGACGGCGACCGGCTCTACTTCGCCGACTACGGCCTCGCGATCTCCGACCGCTTCGCGCTCACCCCGGACGAGTCCGCCTTCTTCGACGAGCACCAGGACTACGACCGGTTCTACGCCGCCACGCACCTGGTGAACTGGCTGGCCGTCGCGCTGTACGGGTTCCGGCCGGAGGAGCGCCGGGCGTTTGTCCGCGCGTGCGCTGCGGGGCTACCCCCGGAGGGAGTCCCGACAGCGCTCGCGGCGGCCCTGCTCCGGCATGCGCCGGTCGCCGCGGTGGTCGGGGACTTCTACCGTGCGTTCCAGCGGGAGAGCCGGGAGACGCCGTACCCGCTGGAGGCGGTCCGCCGGATCGGTCAGCCGGGCTAGGTGCCGAGCGGGCGGGTCGGGCTCACCAATGGGTCGGGCCGGACCCGTCGTCGCGGTGGGCCAGCGTGGCGAGCGCGTCCTTCCAGTGCCCCTCGGAGGCGGTCGCGTGCTGCGCGGTGTCGATGTTCTCCTGGATCACGGTGACGCGGGTGCCGCCGTCGTCGGGCGTGAGCTCGATCCGGATCTCGTGGTAGTTCTCGGCGACGTCCGCGAGCCCGCTGAGCGGCGCGAAGTGCGTGAAGTGCAGCAGGCGCGGGCGGTCGACGGCGATGACGGTGCCCTTGTCGGCGAAGACCCGGCCGAAGAAGTGGCCCTCGAAGGTGATCGGGCTGCCCGGCCGGTAGTCCGTCTCGACGTTGGCGCCCAGCATCCACCGCGCCCCGGGGTGCGTGAGCTCGGCCCAGACCCGCTCGGGTGGCTCGGCGATGTGGGTGGTCGCCGTGGCGGTGTGACGCGGGGTCTCGATGCTCATCGCTGTCCTCCGTGGTGCGTGCGGGTGCTGGGGTAGCGTGCCGACAACCTTATGGTGCCCGGGAATCGGCGGGCCGCACGGCGAGCTGCCCGGTTTGCCGGGCCCGTCGCCTCAGCTCGATCGGAGGCAGAAGGGGTGTCCGGCCGGACTGGCGTACACCCGGGAGCCCTGCTCGGCGGGGGCGACGCCGTCGGTCGGTCGCAGCCGTCGGCCACCGGCGTCCAGCACGCGCTCGTCCGCGGCGGCCAGGTCGTCCGTGGCGAGGTCGACGTGCATCTGCTGTGAGGTGCCGTCGGGCCACTGCGGCGGAACGTGGCCCGGGGCGTGCTGGATCACGACCACGGGAAAGTCGTCGACCCGCAGAAAGTGATGGGTCGGCGTCCTGCTGATCGAACCGCCGAGCAGCTCGTGCCAGAACGAGCTCTCGCCGTCCAGGTCTGCGGCGTCCAGTACCAGCGACGTCAGGCTGAAGGTCATGCTGTCTCTCCTCGAATCCAGATTCGGTATCGCGTGTCGGTGTGGGGTTCAGACCGTGGGGATGAGTCCGCCGTCGACCCGGAACTGCGCGCCGGTGAGCCACTTGGCCCGCGGGGAGGCGAGGAACGCGATCATCTCGGCGACGTCCTCCGGTTCTCCGGGGCGCCCCATGGGCAGGTTCAGGCGGTCCACGATCTGCCGCTCGACGTCGTCGAAGCTGACGCCCTGGCTGTCGGCCATGCCCTGGAGATGGTCGGTCGCTCCCGCGGTCAGGACGAAGCCCGGCACGACGCACACCACCCGGACGCCGTGCTCGCCCACTGCTGTCGCCAGCTCGCGGCTGTAGGTGTTCAGCGCCGCCTTGGCTGCCGCGTACGAGGCTTCCGCGGGCTGGGGGAGGTGGCTGGCGATGGCGGACACGTGGACCACGACGCCGGAGCCGCGCTCGATCATCCCGGGCACCAGCGCGCGGTCGAGACGGACCGCGCTGAGCAGATTCATCTCGAGGTCGGCCAGCCAGGACGCGTCGCTCCGCTCGATGGTCGGCGCCGGCGCGGAGGCCGCCCCGGCGTTGTTGACCAGGACGTCCACTCCTCCGACGCTGTCCAGGATCCGCCGGCCCAGGTCCGCCACTCCGCGCTCGGACCGCAGGTCGGTCGGGATGAAAGTGGCGGGCAGGTCATCCGGGGGTGCGGTTCGTGATGCCACCAGCACCGTGGCGCCGTCCGCGGCGAAGCGGCGGGCCGTCGCCTCGCCCAGCCCGCGGCTGCCGCCGGTCACGAGCACGCGCAGCCCGGAGGTCTCTGAGGGGTCGGTCGTCACAGCTGTGCTCCTTCGATAAGGTGAACCCGGCTCCGGAAACAGTACACCGTAACCTGAGCCTGACTCACCTTATGGAGGATCCTTGCCGTCATCACGTCCGCTGCGCGCTGATGCCCGCCGCAACCGCGAAGCGCTCCTGACCGCGGCGCGGGAGGCGTTCCTCGCCGACGCCGACGCCCATGTCGAGGACATCGCCCGCCGAGCGGGCGTGGCCGTCGGCACGTTGTACCGCCACTTTGCGACGCGCGAGGTGCTCGTCGCGGAGGTGTACCGCCAGGAGGTCGCCGAGCTCTGCGCCGCTCCCGCGCGGCTCCTCACGCAGCACGCACCGGACGAAGCGCTGCGGATGTTCCTGCTGCTGCTCGTGGAACACGCAGCAGTGGGGAGGGGGATGGGCGAGGTGCTGGAGAGCGTCATGGCGACCGACTCGCCGGCGTCCGAGGAGACGCGTCACGAGATGATCCGAGCCCTGGACGAGCTCCTCGCCGCAGGCGTCGCGGCGGGTCTCGTGCGTCCGGGGGTCAGCGGGCGCATCGTCCTGCGCGCCCTGGGCGGCATCTGCGGGATGCGGGCAGAGGGCTGGCAGGACGACGCCGCACAGGTCGTCGGGCTCCTGTACGACGGGTTGCGCTACGGCGCGACGCCGGACCGGCCGTAGACGGTTCTGTCCTCGCCTCCGGGTGTGGCCTCGACCGCGCCGGTGTTGCGCAGGAACACGATGATCCAGCTGAAGATGAGCACCGCGACGACCAGCTCGACCGCCGTCAGGTTGTAGTACCCGGTGATGAAGAAGACCGCCAGGACCACGATGCAGCCCACGTAGATGTAGCCGAGCAGCACGAAGACCTGCGGCATCGAGGGGAGCAGCCGGCGCATGGTCACGACCGTCGTGACGTAGATGACCACCATCCCCATGGCGGAGATGTTGTGTGCGACCAGGAAGTCGTCGACGGGGAAGATCCCCACGCATGCCAGCAGCACGCCGATGAGCACGAGTGCCAGCCGCACCCGGCGTCGTCCGCGCGCCTCCGGGGGCGTGGCGTGCGGGAGGTACGCGGTCGCGTAGTTCGCGATGATCGTGACCATCGCGCCGGCGATGACGAGCGTCAGGTTGAATGCGAGCGAGGAGACGTCGTCGTTCATCCCGAGGGCGCTGAGGTTCTCCTGCCACCAGAGCGGGTCGCTGGCGCTGAGCATGCTGGCGAAGACGCCCACGGTCAGGAACACCGCCAGGACCAGGGACAGCATCATCGGCGTGAGGTTCACGGCGGAGAGGAACACCAGGTAGGCCGTCACGGCGAGGGCGACGCCGCCGAGCAAGGCGGCCGACGTCGAGTACGCCGTCGCGCCGACGAAGCTCCGGCTCACGACCGACGCGGCGGCGATCCAGCCCAGCAGCGCGATGACGGCGTGCGCCAGCGACAGCGCCGCGATGTCGAACCAGCGCAGGCGCGGGCGGGCGTCGTCGTCCGTGGACTCGCGCCGGGTCTGGGTGCGCCGCAGGGCGCAGCCGAGGAGGAACGCGACGATGGCCACGAGCGCTCCGCCGAGGGCGGCGAAGTCGCCGATCGAGCCACGGCCGGCGATCGGCACGCCGCCGTCGCGGAACACGAAGAGCCCCACCAGGGTCCCGACCACGAAGGCGCCCGCGCCGACCAGCAGGGCCGACGACTCGCGCGACTCGGCATTGTCGACGGGGCGACGGAAGATCCGGGGGAGGGATGTCGGTTGGCTCATGTCGCTTCTCCTTGCTTACCCGCCGCGCTTCCCGCCGCCGGGTTCGGAACCAACATCGCCGAAGTACGCGGTGCCGACGTCACCCGAACAGGATGATTGGCACGGCGCGGTCGAAGTGCTGCCGGACCAGCGGCGCCCGCGGACGCAGTTCAGCGAGGGCCAGCGACGAGCGCGCGAGCGACGGCGTCGGCTAGCGCGCCGGAGTGCCTTGGCGCATGCATGCGTGCCCAGGCGGCGACCCTCTCGCGGAAGCCGTCGAGGTCGGCCTCGGCTCGGGCGAGAGCGCCATACACCTCACGCGGAGAGAACCGCAGAACGGGGCTCGCTGGGTCCTCGGCGTCCTGGACGATCTCGACGAGGCCGTCGCGCAGGGTGAGCGTGACCGTGGGGCTGTGCCCGAGCCAGCACCCAGTGCGGTCGCCGTCGAGCACCTCGTGGACCTCGAAGCGCTCGTCGAGCGAATAGCAGCAGCCGGGCAGGATGGCAGCGCCGGTGCAGGTGTCGGTGAATCGCAAGCCGCCCATGGCTATCGGCTGCGTGTCGTACGGAACGTGTGGTCCCAGGGCCCAACCGAGGTAGACGTCGAGACTCGGTGCCTCATCGCCGTTCTCGTCGGTGTGGAACCAGCGCAAGATCTGGTGCACAGCTGTACCGACCTCGGTGTCGCGCAGCCCGCTGTGCAGAGCGAGGTACCAGTGACCACCTTGGCCGACGGCGGGCCACAGGTCGAACGTGTCGTCGCCCAAGACCTCGATCACCGGTTCAATCCGCAGGGCTGACATGGACGAACCGTGGCAGCGGTGCGGCGCCACGGTCAACGAGATATGCGGCTGCGGCAGGGCTGAGCCAACAGCGTGCACTCACCGTTCTCGTCACCGGAGGAATGTCGGAGGCGGCAGGTACCGTCCGTCAGCATGGGAGCTTGGGGACCAGGAGCGTTCGACAACGACAGCGCGGGCGACCTGCTGTACGAGATCGTCGAAGGACAGTTCTCCTTCGAAAAACTCGTCGTCGACACCGAGGCTGCCTACCTTGATCACGGGACCGGCGTTGCGCTCCTCGTCCTGGCCGAGCTGGTGCTCGTCGGGCGCGGCCTGCGCGATCCGCCCGTCGATGAGGGCGTGACGGTCGAGCTTGCCCGGCGGACAGTCTCTGACGATCAGGCCGTGTGGCTGTTGGAGCAGGTACCACGTGTGCTCGGTAGCAGCTCCGAGGAGAGTGAGCTCTGGTCGGAAGCCGGTCAGGAGAAGTTCACCGCGTGGCTGGGCCATGCGAACGCTGCCGTCGCCGACCTGAGACGTGTCTTGGGTCCGGGGGATCAGCACCCGCAGCTGTTCTGAACCGCTGGACGGTGTCGGCCGCTCAACCGCGAAAGCCGCATAGCTTTGCGCGGTGGTGCTCTACCTGGTCCGGCACGGCCGCCCGATCATTGACCCGACCGTCCCGGCATCGACATGGGTCCTGGACCCGGGGCACGAGCACCAGGTGGGGGACCTGGCGGCGCAGGCGCCATGGCCGGACGACGCCGTCTGGTACACCTCGCCTGAGCCGAAGGCCGTGCGCACGGCGTTCCTGCTGACCGGACGGGACGTGCCAGTGGTGGAGGACCTGCGGGAGCAAGACCGCTCGGGCACCGGGTGGGTGCCGGACTTCGCGGACGTCATCCGCGAGGCGTTCGCAACCCCGCACACCGAGGTCCGCCCGGGCTGGGAGCCGATCAGCCGGACACGGTCGCGGGTGGTCGACGCAGTGCGGCAGGTCGTCGAGGAGTACCCTGGGCGCGACGTCGTGCTGGTCGGTCACGGGACGGCGTGGACGCTGCTGGCCGCCGAGCTCACCGGGACCGAGCCGGACCTCGAGCGGTGGGGCTCGCTGGCGATGCCGGACGTGATCACGATCGGGAAGGCGACGGGTGGTGGGTAGCTACCGGATCTGGGCCAGGACCAGGTACGCACGGGACTCACGTCTGGGCCGTCGGCACCTTCAGCGCCCGCTCGAAGGCTTTGAGCACCGGCTGCCCAGGCCTCGGATCCAGGATCGCGAAGGCGACATGCTCGAGCCACGGCCGGGACGCCAGCGCCTCGGCGAACGCCGACGTGACGTCGACTGGGTCGTTGCCGAACACCCCGCAGCCCCACGCGCCGAGGACGAGACGCCGGCTGCCGTGGGCGGCGGCCACGTCGAGCACCCGCGCCGCACGGCGGACGAGCGTGGCACTGACCTCGCCCACCGCGGCGGGCTGGTTGCGCTCGACTGCGGCCCGGTTCGGCGCCGTAGCCGTCAGGAACGTGACCGGGTACGGCTCGGCGAGCAGGGCGCCGTCGTCGTCCCGGATGACCGGGACGTCGGGGGAGAGGATGACCCGGTCGCTGTAGAGCAGGGACGTCTCACGGCGGTGGTGCTCGTAGAACTCCGGCACGACGGTCTGGGTCGCGTAGAGCGCCGAGCTGCGCGCGATCGCCTCCTCCTGGGCCTGGGCGCCGTTGAGGAACCCGCCGCCCGGGTTGCGCGCGGACGCGAAGACCAGGCACGCCGCGCCCGGGCCGAGCCGCCGCGCCGCCGCGAGGCTCGATTCCTCGCGCACCTCGACCGTGGTGGTGCCGGACCAAGCAGTGACGTCCGCCAGCGGCGTTTCCGGGAGGAACAGCCGCGTCCCGGCGACGGCGGCGGCGACCTGGTCGGCGATGTCGACGCGCCGGCCGTCGACGACGTAGGAGCCGGTCGTCACGGCGTCGACGGTCTCGGCGGCGAGGGAACGCAACCGGTCCCGGCGGCTGTTCGACGAGGTCACGGGCGCAATAGTGCTGGCCGGGTACCGGGCTGGTCAATCAGCGCAGGTCAGGGTCAGTCCGAACACGGCGCCTCCGCCACTCCGCCTCCGCTCTGGCCAGTCGGCTTCCTGAACCCGCACCGAGCAGAGCTTGGAGTCCATCGGCCTGTCTCCGCGCAAATTCTTCGACACCAGGCGGATAGGCCATGAGCATCCGGTTCTCTTCGAACTCTTCCCAATCCACTGTCGAAACACTTCCGAGCGTGCCCACCACATCGAGATCGAGGTCGACCGCCTCCACCGTTCCGTCAACAAGAAGTTTGGCGGCAGGCAGATGTTTCCATAGACCTCTCCGTGCCTCCGGGTCTTGAGATGAACGAAATCGTCCAGCCCGACCCGTCGAAGGGGACCAGGATCTGTGTTGGAAAGGCGAATCCGAACACCTCGCCGTTCCCCACTCGATGCGCGATGAGTCGGTCGAACGCCCCCAAAGGCCGAACTCGTTTCTTCCCAGTTCTGTGAAACTCAATATCCGGTGATGTGTCCCACTGAATTTGGTCGAATGCAATTCAAAAACCATGCTGTTCATTCCATGTTGCTCCTTGGAGCGTTCGTCAGCGCGTCTGGCTCGGGAGTGGTCTCGTAGCTGCCTGACCAGCATCGTTGCTGGGGCAGGACAGGGTTCGACAGGTAGTAGCTCAACGGTCTTCGCGTCCGGCCGGATCGGGATGTCGGGACCACCGGTCGAGCCGGACGAAGGGCCGATGCGCAACCACCATACCGTCGGGTTGACGCGTGCCCAGATGACCGAGCTGATCGACCGCCCTTCGCAGATCCACGCAGGGGGCCAGCCCTGTGAACTCGGACGATGCACCTTCATGTCGCCGCACGGCGAGGCGATCTCGATAGCCTTGGTCAGCGCCTGGCGCAACCTCGCTCAGCAGGCGACCGGGGACCTGTTCGACGATGTCACGGCACGGATGGAGCGGTGAGAACTTCTAGATGACAGACATCAACCCTTCAGAACTCGCGAGGCTGGTGCGAGCCGTCGCCATCCTGGCACTGCCCGCGGACCGGCAGATTGCCTGGCTGTCCTCTATCGGGACGGGTGACTCGGGCTTTGTCGACGAGCTCGCGCTCGAGCTTGAGGACGGAGCACTCCTGGCTGGACAGTTCGTCAGGTCCGGCTGGATCCTGCCACGGGCGCAAGGAATGATTACAGCTCTTGATGCATTCCTGATGTCGAAGAGCCAGCCTGGCTTCGAAAACTTCTGGAGCATGGACTCCCTGCAGAACGACCCTGAATGGGATGTCGTTCGTGAGCTGGCGATCAACGCGCTGAATGTGCTGTGAATACGCGGCCTGGCATGATGGTCGCATGGCATTGTGGCGCAAGAAGCCCAAGGAATCGGACGACCTCCGCCCGCCCACGGACGCCGAGGCCGCCGACATCACGCGGAGCTTCGCGGGCGAGTTCGTCCGCAACTCCCGAAGCCCCGACCTCTTCGACTACACCGTCGAGTCGATCACAGCCCTCGAGGTTCTGATCGGTACCTTGCTGGAGTCCGCGTCTCCCGCCGACCTCGACAAGGGTTTCAGCCTCGGCATGGGCGCGTACGTGGGCGAGGTGATCGTGCAGCACGGCACCGACGCACGCTGGACCTACGACGCCGACCAGCGCACCGCCGTTGTCCAGGGTGCCCAGTACGCCGCCTACCCGGTCTTCAAGGTCTCCAAGCGCTTCACCCTCGGGCCGGAGCACTCCCTGGTCCAGTTCGTCCGCGCGGCGATCGACGACGAGCTGCCGCCCGAGGCTCGCGAGCTCCCCTGAACCTCGCACCACGAGGGTGTTGACACCCCGCCCGCCTCGCCCCTAATGTCCTCGCTCATACGTAAGAGCAACCCTCCGCATCGCCGCGAGTCGCTGCTCATACGTATGAGCAGAATTCGCGCAGCGACTGCGCGGTGATCCACCTCGACGAAGCGGAAGGGATCTGGCATGGGACACGCACGATCGTTCGGGCGGCGCGTTTCAGCGCTGGTCGTCTCACTCGTCCTGCTCACCTCGGCCTGTGCGGGCGGCTCGTCGTCCGGCGACGGGACCGCGGGCGGGCGCGACGACACGATGATCTACGGCAAGACGGACGGCGGCACCACGTTCGTCCACAACTACAACGTGGTCGGCCCCGCCGTCGACAAGGCGCCCAACATGGAGCTGGTCTACGAGCCGCTCATGCGCGTCGACTACAGCAACGGCGCCGTGGTCGAGCCGTGGCTCGCGGAGAGCTGGGAGTTCGACGACGCCGGCACCACGCTCACGGTGCACCTGCGCGACGGCGTCACCTTCTCCGACGGAGAGCGCTTCACGGCCGACGACGCCGTCTTCTCGCTGAACCTGCCGATCGAGCAGCCGGAGTTCTCGATCGCGGGCGTCACCTACGAGAAGGCCGAGAAGGTGGACGACCTGACGTTCACGGTCACGTTCGCCGAGCCGTCGTTCGCCACGGTCAAGCAGTTCGCCAACATCCTGCTGCCGATGGTGCCGGAGCACATCTGGCGCGACCAGGACCTCAACACCTGGACCAACCCGGAGCCCGTCGGCACCGGGCCGTTCACCCTCACGGAGTTCAAGCCGCAGCAGGTCACGCTGACGGCGCGGGACGACTACTGGGGCGGCGAGCTGCCCATGTCCACCTACAAGATCATCCCCACCAGCGCGGACGCCGCCAAGGCGCAGCTCCTGCGCGGCGACATCGACATCGCGCAGGGTTCCTGGGCCAACGGCGAGCAGGAGTACACGGCCAAGGACCCGGAGCACAACCTCTACCAGCTCTATCCCAACGGCGGCGCGATGTCGGCGATGTTCAACGCCGGCAAGCCCCCGTTCGACGACGTCCACGTGCGCCGCGCGCTGGCCATGACCATGGATCGCACCGCCATCACCACCACGCTCCAGCGCCCCGGCACCGAGGCCGGCCCCACCGGGCTCAACGCCACGGTCTACGCCGACTGGATCAACCCGGAGCTCGCCGACCCGTGGCCCGTCGACGCCGAGGCCGCGCAGGCCGAGCTGGCCGACGGCGGCTGGACCGTCAAGGACGGCGCCCTCGTCAAGGACGGCGAGAGCTACCGGCCCACCATCCTGTTCAACAACGACTGGGCCTGGGGCAGCTACGCCGACATCCTCATCAACGGCTGGCGCGACACGCTCGGCGTCGAGGTCAAGCCCGCCGGGCAGCCGACCGCCGGCTACTACGACGCGATGAACCTCGGCGACTTCGACATCACCGCGGCGTCCACGGGCGGCGCCGGCATCTACGGCGTCTACGGGTTCCTGGACGGCGACTTCGTGGTGCCGGTGGGGGAGACGGCGACCCTCAACCAGGGCCGCTTCTCGAACCCGGAGGCCGACGAGATCATCGCGGCGATGGAGAGCACCGACGACGAGGCCGAGCTCAAGGAACTGGGCCTGCGGATGCAGGAGCTCGTCGTGGACGAGGTGCCGTTCAGCCCGCTGTACGACAACTTCTACTTCGTCGAGATCAACGCGACCCGCTGGTCGGGCTGGCCCACGCCGGACAACTTCGACCACATCCCCTTCGTCGGGATGGGGCCGGACCTCATCCTCACGCTGCTCGGCCTCGAGCCGGCGGAGGGCTGACCATGACGACGACGGAGGCGCCGGCCCCGGCGCAGGCCTGCCCGGCGCAGGGCGGCCCGCCAGCGGCCGTGCGAGCGGTGCGTCGCTGGGGGTTCCTGCTGCGCCGGCTGGGCTTCTACGTCGCGGCGGCCGCCGCCGCGATCGTGCTCAACTTCCTGCTGCCGCGCCTGATGCCAGGGGACCCGTCCTCCGCGATCGTGGAGGAGCTGCAGCGGGTCAGCGGCCAGCAGGTGCCGCCGGAGACCCTGGAGAGCATCCGGGCGATCTTCGGCGACCCCGACCAGAACCTCGGCGAGCAGTTCCTCGGCTACCTGGGGCAGCTCGCCCGGTTCGACCTCGGCGTCTCCGTCGTCAACTTTCCCGTGCCCGTCAGCGAGCTCGTGCTGGAGGCGCTGCCCTGGACGCTCCTGCTGGTCGGCACCACCACCGTCCTCGCGTTCGTGCTCGGCACCGGCCTCGGCGTGATCGCCGGGTGGAAGGCCGGCAGCCGGCTCGACTCGATCCTCACACCGCTGACGGCGTTCCTGTCGTCCGTGCCGTACTTCTGGGTCGCGCTGCTGGCCCTGTGGGTGTTCGGCTTCGTGCTCGGTTGGTTCCCCCTGTCGGGCGGCTACGACGCCAACCTCGCCGAGGGGTTCAACCTGCCGTTCCTCGCCTCGGTCCTGCACTACGGCGCGCTGCCCGCCGCGACCATCGTGTTCTCCGCGTTCGGCGGCTGGCTGCTCGGCATGCGGAACATGACGGTCACCACCGTGCGGGAGGACTACGTGCTGCTCGCGCAGGCCAAGGGCCTCTCCCGCGGCCGCGTCATCCTGCGCTACGCCGCGCGCAACGCCATGCTGCCGAGCTTCACGGGCTTCGCGATGGCGCTCGGCGGCGTGATCGGCGGGGCGCTGCTGACCGAGACCGTGTTCAGCTACCCCGGCATCGGCTACCTGCTGTTCGAGTCCCTCAACAAGCGCGACTACCCGATGATGCAGGGGGTCTTCCTCATCGTGACGCTCGCGACCCTGCTCGCCAACCTCCTGGCCGACTCCCTCTACGTGGTGCTCGACCCGCGCATCCGGGAACAGGGGTGAGCGGCGTGAACACCGGACTCCTGAAGGGCTGGAAGGTCCGCGTCGGCCTGGCCGTCATCGGCTTCTTCGTGCTCCTGGCGTTGCTGGGACCGTGGCTGACGGCGAGCGTGCCCACCCTCGACCCGCGCGCCAACGACCTGACCGCGATCGGCCTGCCGCCCAGCGCCGAGCACTGGCTCGGCACCACCCAGTTCGGCCAGGACGTGCTGGCCCAGACCATCGAGGGCGCCCGCGGCTCCCTGTTCGTCGGGTTCCTCTCCGCGGTGATCGGCACGGCGCTCGCGATCCTCGTCGGGCTGCCCGCCGGCTACTTCGGCGGCCGCACCGACTCCTGGCTCAACTTCCTGTCCAACCTGTTCATCGTCATGCCCGTGCTGCCGCTCATCCTCATCGTGGCCGGCTACATGCAGGGCACGGGGCTGTGGGTCATCGCGCTGATCATCGGCTTCTTCGGCTGGTCGGGCGGCGCCCGCACCATCCGCGCCCAGGCCATGAGCGTGAGCAACCGCGACTTCGTGCTCGCCATGCGCACCCTCGGCGAACCGCACCACCGGCTCCTGTTCCACGAGGTGCTGCCGCACCTGACCGGCTGGATCGCCGCGATGTTCCTGTCGGGCGTCATCGGCGGCGTCATGGCCGAGGCGGGCCTCGCCTTCCTCGGCATCTCCGACTCCGGCGCGATCAGCTGGGGCACCATGATCCAGGCCGCCCAGCAGCAGAGCGCGGTGCTGCGCGGCATGTGGTGGTGGTTCGTGCCGCCGGGCCTGTGCATCGCCCTGGTCGCGACGGCGGCGACGCTGGTCAACTTCGGCGTCGACGAGCTGGCCAACCCGAAGCTGCGCACGGTGCGGCGCTCCGTGGTGCGTCGCACCCGGGACCGCGCCGCCGAGACTGCTGCCGAGCATGCTGCCGAGACGTCCGTAGGGAGTGATGCCTGATGGTCACCCAGATCAGGTCCGACGCCGAGCACGGCACCACCGGAACCGCCGCTACTCAGGGAGCCGACGTCCTGCGCGTCACCGGTCTCACCGTCGAGTACGTGACCGACGGCGACCCGGTGCGCGCCTGCGCCGACGTCACCTTCACGCTGCGCCGCGGCGAGATCCTGGGCGTCGCGGGGGAGTCGGGCTCCGGCAAGTCCACCCTGATCACGGCCCTGACCCGGCTGCAGCGGCCGCCCGCAGTCACCACCGCGGGCAGCATCGTCTTCCAGCCGCGCGACGGCGGGGCCGCCGTCGACCTGGTGACTGCGAGCCCCCAGGCCCTGCGCGCGCTGCGCTGGACCTCCCTGTCCATCGTGCTGCAGAGCGCCATGGACGCCCTCAACCCCGTGATGCGGCTCGGCGCGCAGTTCGCCGACGCGCTGCGCACCCACGACCGGACGCTGAGCAAGGACGCCGCCTGGGCGCGCGCGGCCGAGCTCCTCGCCACGGTCGGCATCTCGGGGGACCGGGCCCGCAGCTACCCGCACGAGCTGTCGGGCGGCATGCGGCAGCGCGCCAGCATCGCGCTCGCGCTCGCGTGCGGCCCGGAGCTGGTGGTCATGGACGAGCCGACGACGGCGGTCGACGTCGTCATGCAGCGGCAGATCCTGGCCCAGGTGCTGCGGCTACGCCGGACGCTGGGGTTCGCCGTCGTCTTCGTGACGCACGACCTGTCCCTGCTGCTGGAGCTCGCCGACCGCATCGCCATCATGTACGCCGGGCGCATCGTGGAGCTCGGCACCGCGCGGGAGCTCTACGACGACCCGCGCCACCCCTACACGCGCGGGCTGCGCGACTCGTTCCCGCCGCTGCACGCGCCCCTGACGCGGCTCACCGGGATCCCGGGCACGCCGCCCGACCTGCGCCGTCCGCCGTCGGGCTGCCCGTTCCACCCGCGGTGCGCGGCCCGGTTCGAGGGGTGCGACACGCATCTGCCGGAGCTGGTGACGAAGGGCGGGCACGCCGTCGCCTGCCGGCTGCACGACCCGACCGCGCGACCGGCCCCGGCACCCGACTCGGCGTCCGGCCGCACCGAAGGAGGCCCCGCATGACCGCCACCACCCTTCCCACGCCGGACGTCCCGGTGCTCGAGGCCGTGGACGTGACCAAGCATTTCGAGGTGCGCTCGGCCGTGGGCGCCCGCTCGGTGGTGCGCGCCGTGGAGGGCGCCTCGCTGGCGCTGCACCGCGGTCGCGTCGTCGCGCTCGTGGGGGAGTCGGGCAGCGGCAAGACGACGCTGGCCCGGCTGCTCGCCGGTTTCTACACCCCCACGAGCGGCGAGATCGCGCTGGAGGGCGTGCCCGTGCGGCAGCGGCGCGGGCGCGTGGAGCGCGGCTACCACAAGGACGTGCAGATTGTCTTCCAGGACCCGTTCGGCTCGCTCAACCCGCTGCACCGGGTGCGGCACAACCTGGAGCGGCCCCTCAAGCTGCACCACGGGGTGCGCGGCAGGGCGGAGCTCGACCGGCGGGTGCGGGAGCTGCTGGAGCGCGTGGCGCTGACGCCCGCCGAGCAGTACGTGGACAAGTTCCCGCACGAGCTCTCGGGCGGGCAGCGGCAGCGGGTCGTCATCGCGCGGGCCCTGGCCGTGGAGCCCAAGGTGCTGCTCGGCGACGAGCCCATCTCGATGCTCGACGTGTCGATCCGCCTGGAGATGCTCAACCTGCTCGACCGGCTGCGCACCGAGGACGGCCTGGCGCTGCTCTACATCACGCACGACATCGCGAGCGCCCGCTACCTCTGCGACGACATCGTGGTGATGTACGCCGGCGAGATGGTCGAGGGCGGGCCCAAGGAGCAGGTCATCGCCGACCCGCAGCACCCGTACACCCGCCTGCTGGTGGAGTCGTCGCCGGACCCGGGCCGCGGCGCGCGCGACCGGGAGGCCCTGTTCGACGCCGACGCCGACGGCCTGGGCGAGCCGCCCAGCCTGATCGACCCGCCGTCCGGCTGCCGGTTCCACCCGCGCTGCCCGTTCGCGATGGACGTGTGCCGCACGCAGGCCCCGCCGCGTACCGACCTCGGCGAGGGTCGCTGGGCCCGCTGCTGGCTGCACGCCGCCGACCGCACGATCACCCAGGAGAACGAGTGACCACCACCCCGCGCCGCGCCCGGGCGCCGCGCCAGTCCGACGTCGCCCGGCTGGCCGGCGTCTCGCAGTCCGCCGTGTCCCGCGTGATCGGCGGTGACACGGATGCCGCGCGCATCCCGGAGGCCACGGTCCGGCGCATCCAGGACGCGATCAAGGAGCTGGGCTACGTGCCCAACCCGACGGCGCGCAAGCTGCGCACCGGCCGCAACCGGCTGCTCGGCGTGCACACCTTCGAGGCGGTGTTCCCGCGGGCGCGCGAGGACTTCTACTTCGAGTTCCTGCTCGGCATCGAGGAGCGGGCCGAGGAGATCGACCACGACCTGGTGCTGTTCACCTCCACGGGCGGCAGCGACGGACGGCGCCGCGTCTACCGCGACGGCGTCAACCGCCTCAACGTGGCCGACGGCGCGGTGCTGCTCGGCGTCGCCGCCGACCGCGCTGAGCTGGCGCGGCTGGAGGCCGACGGCTACCCGTTCGTGCACATCGGCCGCCGCGAGGTGCCCGGCACGCGCATCACGTGTGTCGTGCCCGACTACGAGTCGGCCGCCGCCGCCATCGTCGACCGGCTGGCCGACCTCGGGCACGAGCGGATCGGCTACCTGCGCGCCGGCATCGAGGAGGAGTCCTACGCGGACCGCCGGCGGGGCTACGAGTCCGCCGTCGCGCGGCGCGACCTGCGCGATGTCTCCCCGGCCGGCCCGGGCCTGCAGGACGGCGCCCTCGATCCCGCCTGGCTCGACGTCGTGGCGGCCGGTGAGGTCACCGCCGTGGTCGCCGACGCCGAGTGGCTCGCGCACCCGCTCGCCGACGGGCTGGCCGCGCGCGGGCTGACCGTGCCGCGCGACGTGTCCGTCGCCGTCCTGGAGGGCGTGGCCCCCGACGCCCCCGTGCGCTGGGACTGCCTGCAGATCCCCCGCCGCGAGGTGGGCCGCCTCGCCATCGACACGCTCGTCGGCATGCTCGACGAGCCCGGCGAGCCGGTCGCGGACGTGCTCGTGGAGTGCGTCGTCGTCGACGGGGAGACCGTGGCCGCGCCGCCGGCCGGACCATCAGCACCGACGAAGGGGAACGCTGGATGAGCGCGGGGACGAGCGAGCGCAAGACGGACGTGCTGATCGTGGGCGGCGGGCTCGGCGGCGTGGCCGCCGCGCTGACCGCGGCCCGGCTGGGCCGGCGCGTGGTGCTGACCGAGCCCACCGACTGGCTCGGCGGCCAGCTCACCGCGCAGGCCGTGCCGCCCGACGAGCACACCTGGATCGAGGAGCGCTACGCCCCGCCCGGGTACGCCGAGCTGCGCCGTCGCGTGCGCGACTACTACCGGCGCAACTACCCCCTGACGCCGCGCGCCGCCGCCGACCCGCTGCTCGACCCCGGGCTCGGCATCGTCAGCCACCTGTGCCACGAGCCGCGCGTCGCGGCCGCCGTCCTGGAGGAGATGATCGCCCCCTGGCGCGCCGGCGGGCAGATCGAGCTCCTGCTGTGCCACGAGCCCGTCGCCGCCCACACCTCCGGCGACGAGGTCGACGCCGTCACCCTGCGCGACACCCGCGACGGCCACGGGACCACCGTGCACGCCGACTACGTCGTGGACGCCACCGAGCTCGGCGACCTCCTGGAGCTCGCCGACGTCGAGCACGTCATCGGCGCCGAGGGCCGCGACGAGACCGGCGAGCCGCACGCCCCCGCCGTCGCCGACCCGCTGGACCAGCAGGCGATCTCCTGGTGCTTCGCCCTGGAGCACCGGCCCGGCGAGGACCACACCGTGGACCGGCCCGCGGGCTACGCCCACTGGCGCACCGCCGTCGCGCCCTTCTGGCCCGGCCCGCAGCTCTCCTTCGACGACGTCGTGCCCATCACCCTGCAGCCGCGCACCTCCCGCCTGTTCGAGGCCGACCACGCCCGCAACGCCCACTTCCCGCTGTGGACGTTCCGCCGCGTCCTGGCCCGCGAGAACTTCGCCGACGGCACCGTCCGCGACGTCACGATCGTCAACTGGCCCCAGATCGACTACTGGGCGGCGCCCCTGCTCGGCCCCGGCGTCGACGACGCCGCCCGCGCGGCGGCGCTCGCGGGCGCGCGCGACCTGTCGCTCTCGTTCCTGCACTGGCTCCAGACCGAGGCGCCGCGGCCCGACGGCGGTACCGGCTACCCCGGGCTGCGCCTGCGCCCCGACGTGACCGGCACACCGGACGGCCTGGCCAAGACCCCGTACATCCGCGAGGCCCGCCGCATCAAGGCGGAGCTGACCGTCACCGAGCAGCACGTGGGCGTGCAGGCGCGGCCCGACGGCGCGGGCAGCGAGGTCTTTCCCGACACCGTGGGCCTGGGCCGCTACCGGATCGACCTGCACCCCAGCACCGCCGGCCGCACCTACGTGGACATCGAGGCGTACCCGTTCCAGGTGCCGCTCGGGGCGCTGGTTCCGGTGCGCGTGGAGAACCTGCTGCCCGCGGGCAAGAACATCGGCACCACGCACATCACCAACGGCTGCTACCGGCTGCACCCCGTGGAGTGGGGCGTCGGCGAGGCGGTCGGGGCGCTCGTCGCGTTCTGCCTCGACCGCGGCCTGCCGCCCCGCAAGGTGCGCAACGACCCCGCGCGGCTCGCCGACTACCAGCGCCTGCTCACCGACACGCTCGGCATCACGCTCGCGTGGCCCGACGACATCCGTACCCACCGCGAGTGAGGGGGAGGTGACCAGGAGCAACTGACCGAACTCACTGACTTCGGTCCGGTGCACTGAGACCGGTCGGTCAACCGACCGGTCTCACGGCAGCCGACCGATCTCATGTGTGCCACCTCGTGTGCCACCTCTTGTGCCATGCCTTGCACCAGCTCGACCGCGCGTTCGACGAAGAACGGAGAACCATCGTGCTGCGAAACATCCTCTCCAGGGGCCGCAGGTCCCGGCCCACCCGAGCTCTTCCCACCACCGCGCCCGCCGACGTGCCGACCTCAGCCCGCGCCGACGTGCCGACCACGGTCCCCGCCGTCTCCCGACCCGCCGCCCGACCGCCCCGCCGGGCGCGGACACGGCACGCGGTCGCCGCGTCGGCGCTCGCGCTGGTCGTGGCCGGCCTGGGCCTCGCGGTCCCGGCGGCGGGAGCGGCCGGGGCGGCGTCCGCCGCCGTCGAGCGCGCCCAGGTCGCGCCCGCCGCCCTCTCGCCCGACGTCACACCGGCAGCCGACGCCGCACCCGCCGTCGTCTCGCGCCTCGGCACCTCCGGCAACAAGATCGTCAACGCCGCCGGCAGCCCCGTCCAGCTCCGGGGCGTGTCCGTGCTGGCGCCCCGGCACAACGCGGAGTGCCCCGAGTGCCACCCGAGGCCGATCTCCGACGTGATCGACATGACCGTGTCCGACGGCTGGCAGTCCGACGTCGTGCGGCTGCCCGTCACGGTCTGGGGCTCGCTCAGCGTCGAGGACAACGTGGCCCAGTACGTGGACCCCTACGTGCAGCAGGCCGTGGACCTGGGCATCTACATCATCGTGGACCTGCACTACGTGTCCGACTACGGCAGCACCGGCGTGCCGCAGTCCACGGTCGCGGAGTTCTGGGACTACGTGGCGCCCCTGTACGCCGACGTGCCGAACGTGATCTACGAGGTGTTCAACGAGCCCGTCGCCCCGGCGAGCTGGGCCACGTGGAAGGCGTACATCCAGCCCGTGGTGGACGACATCCGGGCGGTCGCACCCGAGACGCTGCTGCTCATGGGCGGCCCGCAGTGGAGCACGTACGTCAACCAGGCGGCGGCCGACCCGATCGCCGGCAACGACATCGCGTACGTCTATCACCTGTACCCCAACCAGGGGGACGCCACGGCCACGAACCTGGACGCGAAGTTCGGCAACGCCGCGCAGCAGATCCCGGTGATCCTCACGGAGTTCGGCTGGAACCCGCCCGGCGAGTTCTCCGACCCGACCGTCACGCAGGGCACGACGTCCGGCTGGGGCATCCCGCTGCGCCAGTACCTCGACGCCCGGCCGCACATCAGCTGGACGGCGTGGATCTTCGACAACTACTGGAAGCCGCAGATGTTCGACCACGACTGGAACCTGCTCGGCGGCGAGCACCAGGGCGCGATGATCAAGGCCTGGCTCGCCGACCAGCCGTACGCGTCGCCGTGCGCGTCCCACGCGGCGGTCGGGGCCACGGCGGTCGCGTCGTCGTCCAACAGCTCCACCAGCGGCGCGGCCAAGGCGGTGGACGGCGACTGCACCAACGCGGGCCGCTGGCTGTCGGCGGCCGGTGACACCACGCCCACCCTGACGATCACGCTCGACGCGCCGACCGTCGTCGACCAGGTCGACGTGTACAGCGGGTTCATCGGCGGCGGCTCGGTCAACGTCCTGCGCGACTTCACGGTCGAGGTGCACACGTCCGCCGGGTGGCAGCAGGCGGGCGCGTTCGACGACAACACGCTCGGCCTGGTCAGCGTGCCCGGCCCGGCAGCGGCCGTCGACCAGGTGCGGCTCGTGATCACGGACCCGTCGAACTACACCCCGGACGTGGCCCGGGTCTTCGAGGTGGCGGTCCGCGCGGGCTGACGGCGCGGGTCAGACGTACAGGTCACCCGAGTGACCTGTACGTCTGACACGGCGGCGGAGGGGACGGCGGTGCCGGCCGCCCCGGTGGTCGTCGGCGACCAGCCGCCGGTCCAGGGCGCTGCGGTTCCAGGACACCTGGCGGACGTCGATGAACGCGCGGATGCATCCGGCGCAGCCGTCCAGGTGCCGCTCCAGCCGGTGCCGGCGGTGGGGGAGCAGCCGTCCCGAGAGGTAGTCGTGGATCGAGGCCCGGGTCGAGCGGCACTCGGGGCGCGCCCCCCGGTCGCCGCGCCCCGCGAGGCCGTCCGACGGTCCGGCCTCGTCCGACAGTCCGGCCAACGCGGTGCGGAGCCTGGCGACGTCGGCCCGACGCACACCCGTGTTCGTCACGCGCACTGCCCCCTCTGCGTAGAGTGTCCGGCCGGACCGGCCGGGCAAATAGTGCCACTGCACACCGGGAGTTGCGCAAACGGACGGGTGATACGCGCTGACGGCGGTCCGGGAGCCGTGTCAGCGCCGTGTCAGCGTCGTGTCCGCGGGTGGCGACAGCATCCTCGGCATGGACAACAGAACCGGCCCCACGGCCTTCGTCGAGGACACGCGCACCCACCGCGTCGCCGAGCTGCTGCTCGCCGACCGCCACTCCCTCCCGCTGTCGATCGCCCTGCACCTCGTGCCCGGCGTGCTGATCGTCGCCGTCTACCTGCTCGTGGCCCAGCCGCTGGTGCGGGCCATCGACTACCCGTCGTTCCTGGGCTGGGCGATCGCCCTGGTCATCGTGCTCTACCCGCTCCAGCTCGGCCTGCTCTGGCTCGGCCGCTACCGCACCGGCCGGTGGTCGCTGCGCGGTGTGCTGGGCTACCTGGACAAGCCGGTGCCGCGTGGCCGCCTGATCGGCATGGTCGCGGGCCTCATCGCCTGGTTCGTCGTGGTGTCGTCGGTGCTCACCGTCCTGGACACCGCCGTCTTCGAGGCCTTCTTCACGTGGCTCCCGTTCGACGACGTCGGCGCCAGCGCCACCACGTACCTGGAGGGCAACGACCGCACGGTCATGATCATCACGCTGGCCGCGTCCATCCCGTTCACGGGCTTCACCCTGCCGCTCATCGAGGAGTACTACTTCCGGGGGTTCCTGATGCCGCGGCTGGCCCACCTGGGTGCCTGGGCACCGGTGCTCAGCACGGTCCTCTTCTCGCTCTACCACCTCTGGTCGCCCTGGGTGTTCCTGTCCCGCGTGATCTTCTTCTTCCCCGGTCCCTGGTTCGTCTGGAAGAAGCAGGACCTGCGACTGTCCATCGGCATGCACGCCGGTACCACGCTGCTCATGGCCACCGGCGGCACCATCGCGCTGATGCTGGGGGTCATGTGATGAGCGACCTGGCGATCGCGGTCTCGGGACTGCGCAAGACGTTCAAGGACAAGGTTGTGCTCGACGGCATCGACCTCGACGTCCGGGCCGGCACCATCTTCGCGCTGCTCGGCCCCAACGGCGCCGGCAAGACGACGACGGTGAACCTGCTGACCACCCTGACCCGGGCCGACGGCGGCACGGCCCGCGTCGCCGGCCACGACCTGGCGACCGAGGCGAAGGCCGTGCGTGCCGCGATCGGCGTGACGGGCCAGTTCGCCGCCGTCGACGAGCTGCTGACCGGCAGCGAGAACCTGCAGCTCATGGTCGACCTCAACGGCCGCGCCGCCGCCGGCCCGTCCGTCGCGGAGCTGCTGGAGCGCTTCGAGCTGACCGAGGCGGCGCACAAGCCGGCGTCGACCTACTCGGGCGGCATGCGCCGCAAGCTCGACCTGGCGATGACCCTGGTCGGCGACCCGGAGATCATCTTCCTGGACGAGCCGACGACGGGCCTGGACCCGCGCAGCCGCCGCACGATGTGGTCGATCATCCGTGACCTGGTGGCCGACGGCGTGACGATCTTCCTCACCACGCAGTACCTGGAGGAGGCCGACCAGCTCGCCGACCGGATCGCCGTCCTGGACCAGGGCCGCATCGTGGCCCAGGGCACGGCCGACGAGCTCAAGCGCCAGATCCCCGGCACCCACGTGCGGCTGCGGTTCGCCACCCTCGACCAGCTCGACGCCGCCGCGCGGGTCCTGACCGACGCCACGCGGGACGACGACGCGCTGAGCCTGCGGGTACCCGGCGACGGCGGCACCCGGTCGCTGCGCACCCTGCTGGACCGGCTCGACGAGTACTCCCTGAGCGCCGAGGAGCTGTCCGTGCACACGCCCGATCTCGACGACGTCTTCCTCGCCCTGACGGGGCACGGCGCCACCCCGACGACGGACCCGACGCCCGACCCGACGACCGACCCGACCACCGAGAAGGAGGCCGCCCGATGAGCGCCCGGCCCCACGCGCTGGTGATGCTGCGCCGCAACTTCAAGCACATCGCCCGCAACCCGACCGCCGTGTTCAACGCGGTGCTGATGCCGATCATCATCCTGCTGATGTTCGTCTACATGTTCGGCGACGCCTTCGACGTGGGCGTCGACTACATCGACTACGCGACCCCGGGCCTGATCCTGCTGGCCGTCTGCTACGGGCTGGGGTCGACGGCCACCGCCGTCAACTCCGACATGACCAAGGGGATCATCAACCGGTTCAAGGTCATGGACGTCTCGCGCAGCGCCGTTCTCACGGGCCACGTCGTGGCCAGCCTGCTCACCAACGTGGTGGCCGTCGCGGCCCTGCTCGGGGTGGCGTTCCTGCTCGGGTTCGGCCCGGCGGCGGGACCCCTGGACTGGCTGGGCGTCGCCGGCATGGTCGTGCTGCTCGGGTTCGCGACCGGCTGGCTGACCGTCGCGCTCGGCCTGGCGGCGAAGTCGCCGGAGACCGCGGGCCTGGCGTCCGTGCCGCTGGTCATGCTGCCGTTCTTCAGCAGCGCGATCGTCCCGGCCGACACGATGGGCCCCGGGCTGGCGCAGTTCGCGCGGTACCAGCCGTTCACGCCGATCATCGAGACCGTCCGGGGGCTGCTCGCCGGCACGCCGTCCCCGGGCACGGCGCTCGTCGCCGTCGGCTGGTGCGTCGCGATCGCCCTGGTGGGCTACGTCTGGGCGGGTGCCACGTTCACGAAGCGAGCGTGACGGCGGCGAGTCGCTCCCAGCCCGGTGCAGGTGCCGACTCCCGCCCCACCCGGGCCGCCTCGGCGAACCTCGTGTCGCCGAGGCGGCTCCGCGCCGCGGACTCGACCCGGGTGATGTCCGGCGTGGCGCGGTAGTCGCGCCGTTCGTGCACCCCGGCGCTCGCCCCGAGCAGGCGCGCGGCCTGCTCGGGCTCCCCGAGCCGCAGCGCGAGGTCCGCGACACCGACCAGCGCGACCGCGACCATCGGCGCGTGCCCGGTCTCCACGGCTGCTCGGAGGGCCGCCGTGTGGTGGGCGCGCGCCTCGTCGACGTCGGCGGCCAGGTAGCCGAGCTGGTCGCGCAGGACGGCGCCGATGTGCGCCCCGCCGGCGTCCTCGCCCCAGATCTCCGCCGCGGTGGCCAGGTGCTCGCGCGCCTCGTCGGCCGCCCCGCGCCAGCGGGCGAGCTCCGCCCGGGCGAGCGCGAGCGCGCCCAGCGTGCCCGGCCACGTGACCCGGCGCGCGTGCTGCTCGGCCTCGGCCATGGCGGCGGCGCTCGCGTCGGCATCGCCCAGGAGCCAGTGCAGGTGGGCCAGGCGGGACCGGACCTGGATCACGTCGTCGACGGCCCCGATCTCGGTGACCACCACGGCCGCCTGCTCGAAGTGCTCGCACGCGGCCGCGAGGTCGCCGCGCGCCGCGAGCTGGTCGGCCAGCTCGGCCAGCGCGAACGAGATGCCGAACCGCTCGCCGAGCGCGCGGAACTCCGCGAGCGCCCGGGCGAGGTCGGCCTCCGCCTCCCGCTCGTCCTGGCCGAGGAGGAGACGCAGCTTGCCGAGGTGCAGGCGGGCCAGGGCACGCACCCAGGGGTCCGGGTCGTCGAGCACGTCGGCCCAGGCGGCCAGGCCTTCGTCGGGCGCGACCAGGAGGCGTTCGAGCGGGACGGTCAGCGGCAGTGCGGGGTGCTGCCGCTCGGCGTCCTGGCTGAACCGGTAGGCCTTGTGGATCCAGTCGGCGGCCGTGTGCTCGTCGCCCAGGCCCGTGCTCAGGAAGACCGAGAGCAGGGCGTACACCCAGGCCCGGACGTCGTCCGGCACGTCGCCCGGCAGTCTGGTGGCGGCCAGCAGCAGGTCCATGCCCTCGGACTTGTGCCCGCTGAGCCACCAGTACCAGCCGGTGCCGGCCGCGAGGCGCATCGCCTCCGGAGCCTCGCCGGCGGCGAGGGCGCCACGCATCGCGGCCGTGAGGTTGTCGTGCTCCACGGTGAGCGTGGCGAGCCAGGTGAGCTGCTCGGCGCGGCGCAGGTGCGGCTCGGCGGTCTCGGCGAGCTCGGTGCACCAGGCCAGGTGGGCCCGGCGGGCCGACTCGTCCTCCCCGGCCTCGGCGAGGCGTCCGGCGGCGTACTCCTTGATCGTGCCGAGCATGCGGTAGCGCGGGGCGTGGGCCGCGCCGTCCGCGACGAGCAGCGACTTCTCGGTCAGGGCGGTGAGCAGGTCGAGCACGTCGTCGCGCAGGACGCCGGTCGCCGGGTCCGCGCAGACGCGTTCGGCGGCCTCCAGGCTCGCCCCGCCGCGGAACACCGACAGCCGGCGCAGGACGGTCCGCTCGGCGTCCGACAGCAGCTCCCAGCTCCAGTCGACCATGGCGCGCAGCGTGCGGTGGCGCGGCAGCGCGGTGCGGCTGCCGCCGGTCAGCAGGCGGAACCGGTCGTCGAGCCGGGCGGCGAGCTGGTCGATCGACATGGTGCGCAGCCGGGCGGCGGCCAGCTCGATGGCCAGGGGCATGCCGTCCAGCGCCCGGCACACGCGCGCCATGGTCGCCAGGGTGCCGGCCGCGTCGGCGGTGGCGGCTGGTGCGGCGATGGCGAGGTCGGCGCGCACCGCGCCCGCCCGGTCGAGCAGCAGCCGGACGGCGGGGGCGGAGCCGATCTCGTCGTCGCCGGCCGCGGCGCCCGGCAGGGCCAGGGGGAGCACCTGCCACAGCGCCTCGCCCGGGATGCCGACGGCCTCGCGGCTCGTGGCCAGGATCCGCAGGCGCCGGCACTCGCCGAGCACCCGCTCGGCGAACCGCGCCACGGAGTCGATCACGTGCTCGCAGTTGTCCAGGACCAGCAGGGCCTCGCGGTCGCGGACGGCGGCGACGAGCCGGTCGGTCGTGTCCAGGGCGGACCCCTCGCCGAGCAGGGCGTCGCGGAGCTCGAGCGCGGTGAGCACCGCCTGTGCCACGTCGTCGTCGGGGCCGAGCGGGGCCAGCTCGACGAGCCACGCCCCGTCGGGGAGGTCGGCGGCCAGGAGGCCCGCCGTCTCGACGGCCAGCCGGGTCTTGCCCGCGCCGCCCGGCCCGACCAGCGTGGTCAGGCGGTGGTCGGCGACGAGGCCGCGCACCACGGCGAGGTCGGCGTCCCGGCCGACGAAGCTGGTCAGCGCGGCCCGCAGGTTGGTCCGGCGGGTCGCCTCCCGCGGGGCCAGCTCGCCGCGCAGCAGGGCGACGTGCAGGGCCGACAGCTCCGGCGACGGGTCCACGCCGAGGGCGTCGGCCAGCGCCTCGCGCGTGCGCTGGTAGACCTCCAGCGCCTCGGCGTCGCGCCCGGTCGCGGCCAGCGCGCGCAGGAGCGCGGCGACCAGCCGCTCGCGCACGGGGTGCTCGGCCACCAGGTCGGTCAGCTCCGCGACGACCTCGGCGCCGTGGCCGAGCCCGAGCTCGGCGTCGAACCGGTCCTCCAGGGCTGTCAGGCGGAGCCGGTCGAGCCGGGTGACGGCGGCGGCGAGGCTTCCGCCGCCGGCGCCGCCACTGCTGCCGACGCCGCTGCCGACCACGCCGTCCGGCCCGCCGACGTCCTGCAGGGCCGGGCCGCGCCACAGCGCGAGGGCCTCGCGCAGCAGCCGGACCCGGACGGCGACGTCGGCGTCGTGCGCGCGGGCGACCAGGCGCTCGAACCGCACGGCGTCGACGTCGTCGGGGGTCACCAGCAGCCGGTAGCCGCTCGCCTGGCCCTCCAGCGAGCCGTCCGGCAGCACCTTGCGCAGCCGGGAGACCAGGCGCTGGAGCGCGTTCGTCGCGTCCGACGGCGGGGCCTCGCCCCAGATCCAGTCCACCAGCGTCGCCCTGGGCACGACGCGGCCGGGGTCGAGCGCGAGGGCGGCCAGCAGCGCGCGCAGCCGCGTCCCGGGGACGTCGGCGGCGGCGCCGTCGTCCAGGGAGACCTGGAACGGACCGATCAGCCTGATCTGCACCGGCAGATCTTGGCACAGGGCGAGGGCGCCCCGGGCGACAATTTCGCGATTACCTACCAGGTGGTAGATAAGCGTGCTGGAAGTCTCTACACTCACTTGCGTACGACCGTACGCATCGACGTGCGCCGGCCAGCCCGTGCACAACCGCGCCGCACACCATCGAGCATCGAGGACGAGGACCAGTGGACAGCATCACCAAGAACCGCCAGTCGACGACGACGCTGCGGGCGATGATCGAGCGGGCCTACGGCCCCGAGCAGGTGCCGGACGGGGAGGACTTCGCGACGGAGCTGTCCTACGGCTTCTTCAACGCGCTCTACGCGGTCCGGGTGCGCGACGGCGCGCGGGCCGTGCTCAAGATCGCCCCGCCCGCCGACGTGCCCGTCATGACGCGCGAGCAGCGCATGATGCGCAACGAGATCGCCGCGATGGAGCTCGTGCGGCGCGCGTCGGACGTGCCCGTGCCGCGCGTGGACCACAGCGACCTGACCGGCGACCTGTGCGGCGCCGACTGGTTCGCGATGGAGCACGTGGACGCCGCGTGCTTCGGCATCGCCGCCGAGGCGGGGGAGCTCTCACCGGCCGAGGTGGACGCCGGCTTCGAGCACCTCGGCGCCCTGAACCGGGAGCTCACCGCGATCGTCGGCCCGCACTTCGGGCCCGTCGACGGCCCCGGCTTCGCGACCTGGCCGGAGGCCGCCACGACCCTGTTCGCGGACGTCCTGGCGGACGGCGTCCGCGCGGGCGTGGACCTGGGGTGGGACCCCGACGTCGTGCGGAAGGTCTGGGACGACCACGCCGGCGTGCTCGCGGAGGTCACCGTGCCGCGCTTCGTCGAGGTGGACCTGTGGGCCAAGAACTCGATGATCCGCGACGGCCGCATCGTCGCGGTCATCGACCACGAGCGTGCCATGTTCGGCGACCCGCTCATGGAGGCGGGGCTGACCGGCCTGGACCTGCCGTTCTTCCCCGACCCGACGCCGTTCCAGCGCGGCTTCGGCCTGCCGGAGCTGACCGAGGGCGAGCGCACCCGCCGCCACCTCTACACCCTCTGGCTCTGCGTCACCATGCTCGTCGAGACCACCTACCGCCGGCAGACCCCGGAGCAGTACCGCTGGGCGCGCGAGCAGCTCGACATCGCGCTCGGCCTGCTCGGCCGCACGAGAGAGCCGTGACCCGCACCGGCCGCCCGGCCGACCACTCAGCCGGCCGGGCGGCGGACCTGCTCGGCACCCGGCCCGTGGGCCGGCTGCTGTGGCACACCTCCTCGCAGACCACCCTGTCGGTGGGGGTCTACGGCATCTACGCCCTGACGAACGCCTGGTTCGTGGCCCGGGGCGTCGGGCCGACGGCGATGGCCGCCGTCAACCTCGTCGCCCCGGTGCTGCTCGGGCTGGGAGCCGTTGCGACCACGGTCGGCGTGGGCGGGGCGTCCCTGGTCTCGCGCAGCCTCGGCGCGGGCGACCCCGCGCGGGCCGCCCGCGCCGCCGGCAACGCCTTCGTGCTGTTCTGGGCGACCGCGATCTTCACCACCGTCGCCGGCCTCACGTTCCTCGGGCCCCTGCTGACCCTGCTCGGCGCGACGGGCGCCACCCGCCAGTACGCGCACGACTACGCCGTCGTCATCCTGGCCGGGGCGATCTTCGCCACCAGCTTCTCCAGCCTGATCCGGGCCGAGGGCCGGATGGCCTACTCCACCATGGTGTGGGTCGTGGCCGTCGTCGTGCAGATCGTCCTCGACCCGCTGTTCATCTTCGTCCTGGACCTCGGCGTTCGCGGCGCCGCACTGGGCACCGTCTGCGGGCAGGCGGTCTCGGCGGCGATGAGCCTCTGGTTCTTCTTCCTCCAGCGCCGCCGGCCCTATCGCGTCCGGTGGGCCGACCTGCGGCCCCACCCGCCGACGATCGGCGCGCTCCTGGGCATCGGCGCACCCTCGTTCCTCGCCGGGCTCGGCACCACTGCGCTCACCGTGCTGGTCAACCTCGCGCTGTCCCGCACCGGGGGAGCCGTGGTCCTGGCCGCGTTCGCCGTCTGCGCGCGCATCCAGACCTTCGTGACCATGCCCCAGACGGGCATCAGCCAGGGGCTGCAGCCCGTCGTCGGCTACAACGCCGGGGCGCGCCTGCCCGACCGGGTGGCCCGCGCCCGCACCCTCAGCCTCCGCGCCACGGTGCTCTACGGGATCGGCGCCGCGGCCCTCGTCATCGTCTTCGCGGAGCCGCTCGTGCGCGTGTTCGTCGACGACGCCGCCACCGTGCGCGCCGGCACCGAGGCGCTCCGGATCATCGCGGCCGGCCTCGCCCTCGCCGGGATCCCGCCGCTCGTCTCCGCGTACTTCCAGGCCCTCGGCCAGGCCCGGCCGTCCTACCTGGTGTCCATCGGCACCCTCGTGGCGATCAAGATCCCGCTCGTGCTCGCCCTCGGCCACGTCGGCCCGACCGCCACCTGGGTCGCCCTGGCCGCCGGCGAGGTGGCCGCGGCGCTCGCGGCACTCGTGGTGCTCCGCCTCGCGACCCGTCGCGGCGTGCGAGCATGACGCCATGACCGCACGCCTCGGCATCATCTGGAACCCCGCCAAGACGACCAGGCAGGCCCTCGACACCGCGCTGGACAAGGCCGTGGCCGCCGAGCGCCTGGACGACCCGCGGTGGCGCGAGGCGGTCCTGTGGTTCGAGACCACCGAGGACGATCCCGGCCAGGGCGCGGCCGGGCGGGCGATCGAGGCGGGCGCCGAGGTGCTCGTCGCCGCGGGCGGGGACGGGACCGTCCGGGCCGTCGCGGAGCACCTCGCGCAGTCGGGCGCCGACGTCGAGCTGGGCATCGTCCCGCTCGGCACCGGCAACCTGCTCGCCCGCAACCTCGGGGTGCCGCTCACCGGTGCGGCGGCGGCCTTCCGCCGGGTGCTGGGCGGCCGCCCGCGCACGCTCGACGTGGGCTGGCTGGAGATCGAGCTGGACGGCGGCACGCGCCGCCACGCCTTCGCCGTCATGGCCGGGTTCGGGCTCGACGCGCACATGATCACCGAGACCGACGACGACCTGAAGGACAAGGTGGGCTGGCTCGCCTACGTCGAGTCGCTGGGGCGCGCGCTGACCGCGAGCGGCACCCTCGACGTCACGATCACGGCCGACGGCCAGGTGCTGGAGCGCGACAGCGCGCACACGCTGCTGGTGGGCAACTGCGGCATGCTCCAGGCCGGCATCACCCTCCTGCCCGACGCCGACCCCGGCGACGGCGAGCTCGACCTGCTGGTTCTGAGCGCCGACGGCGCCGCCGGGTGGGTCGACACGCTGCGGAACATGGTCTGGGACAACGGCATCAAGCGTGCCCTGGCCGGCGGGGCCTCGGCCGAGAGCAGCGAGAGCGCGACCCACCGCCGGCTGGAGCGCCTGGAGATCGAGCTGAGCGAACCGCGCGTGTTCGAGATCGACGGCGAGGACCTGGGGGAGTCGACCCGCGCCGCCGTCACCGTCCAGCCGGGCGCGGTCCGGGTGCGCTGACGGGTCCGTCCGCCGGCCCCACCGCGTCCGCGGGGCCCACCAGGAAGGGTCGCAGCAGACCGGGCACGGCGGCGTCGGCCAGCGCCAGGCCGTCCGGCTCGGCGGCGTCACGCACGGCGTACGCGCCCGAGCCCGCCGCGGTGGTCGCGAGCACCGTGACGAGCCCGGCCCGGCGCTGGAACACCGACTGCCGCACGGTCCAGCCCACGATGCCACGCCGCTGGAGCGCCACGGTGGCGCGGCGCACGGTGCCGCTGCGCGCGACGAGATAGCGCTCGGTCAGCGTGTGGCCGAGCGAGCGGTAGGCATCCAGGGCCAGCACGATCGCCAGCGGTACGAGCACCAGCGCACTGGTCCAGGCGATGTGCAGCAGGACGGGCGTGAGCAGCAGGCCGAGCACCACGAGCACGGCCTCGGTCGCGAGCACGGTGGCCAGCGCCCAGCGCAGCCGGCGGCCGCGCGCGGCGACGGGGTGGCCCGTGAGCGGCGCCGCCGTAGGCGAGACCGGCTCGCGCAGCACGTCCGCGGCGACCCGGTCGGCGAGCTCCTTGGGGGCGACCGGCAGCAGCGTCTTGCTGTCGGTCGAGTCCTCCTCGCCCGTGGCGAGGCCGGTCGCGACCGCGTCCACGCGTGCTCCGCCCGCCAGCCGGGCGGTGAGGGGCTCCACGAGCTCGACGCCGCGCAGCCGGGACTCCTCGAGCGTGATCGACCGGGTGGTGAGCAGCCCGCGCCGCACGTGCAGCGTGCCGTCGGCCCGGCGGTCCAGCGTGTGGTTCCACCAGTACTCGACCCACAGCGCGACGGTGGCCACGCCGCCCACGACGAACAGGACCACGCCCAGGAGCACGGCGACGAGCACGGCCGGAGCGAGGCCGAACCACGACCCGATCGTCTCGAACAGCTCCTCCTGCAGGCCGAACCACTCGGACACCTGGATGAGGCCGCCGGCCGCCGCGGCGCCGAGCGCCGGGGTGAGGAAGGACAGCGGGGCGAACCGGATCCAGCGGCGGTCGAACCGGGCGAGGGCGCCGTCGTCGTCCGTGCCGCCGTCCCTGCCCTCGGCACCGCTTCCCGGCGCGGCGTGCGCGAGAAGGGTGGCACGCAGCGCCTCGGCGTCCGGACGACGCAGCGGCCAGAGGGTGACCGTCCCCTCCGTCCCGGCCTGCTCGCCCGTGCCCACCCGGACGGTGGCCGTGCCGAGCACGCGCAGCACCGGGTCGGCGGTCAGGTCCACCGAGCGGATGCGCTCCCGGCGCAGGGCCAGGCGCTTGCGGACGACGACGCCGGTGTGCACGTGGAACCGCTCCGGGTCCACGCGGTACCGGGTGACGCGGCGCATCCACTCGCCGGCCAGGCCGCCCACGGCCACCGCGAGCACCAGCGGGGGCAGCACCCAGGCCAGCGCGAACCCGAGCCCGCTGCCCACGGCCAGCCAGTACCCCGTGATGAGCGCGGCACCCGCGGCGGGGCCGAGGGTGTAGGCGGCGCCGGCCAGGTAGGCCCGGCGGTCCAGGCGCTCCCAGGTGACGTCGTCCGGCGCGGGATCGTCGGACGCGGGGTTCTCGGGCGCCGCGGGGCGGTCCGCGGCGCTCAGGTCGCGTCCTCGGGTGTGGCCTGGGTCGCGACGGTCAGCCCGGCGGCGAGGTCGGCGGCCGTCTCGGCGTCGAGCCCCTCGATCTTCACGGCGCCCCGGGCGGACGCCGTCGTCACCGTGAGCGTGGCGAGCCCGAAGCGCTGCTCCAGCGGCCCCCGCGCCGTGTCGACCGTCTGGATCCGGGAGAGCGGGGCGACCCGCCACTCCTGGAAGAACCAGCCGGTGCGGGTGTAGACGGCCTCGTCGGTGACCTCCCAGCGGTGGTGGCGGAACCACAGCCGGGGCAGGGCGAGCGCGGCGGCCGCCCCGAGGACGGCCAGGATGCCGGCCGGCAGGAACAGCCAGAGGCGGGCGGGCGGGATCAGCACGCCCAGCACCACCAGGACGACCACGGGCACCGCGGTCAGCAGGACCCACTGCAGGGCCCACCAGCCCACGGCGCGCGGGTCGACGGCATGTCGTGGGGGACGCAGCCGCAGGGGCGCGCTCGGACTCTCGTCGGTCAGCGGCGATGTCACCCGGTCATGGTCCCAAGGCGGGGAAGCGGCGGCAACAAATTTCCTGGTCGCGTGCGATGAGTCCCGCGGCGACGGACGGTCTCTCCTGCAGCACGGTCCCACGACCGGCACGGTCCCACGACGCGCGAGGAGACGGCAGCATGGACATCACGGAAGACCCGGCGGTGGCGAGGCTCGACCTGCGGCGTCCGGGCGACGCCGGGTTCGACGAGGCCCGCGCGGTGTGGAACGCGATGGTGGATCACCGCCCGGCCCTGGTGGTCCGGTGCCGCACGACGGACGACGTCGTCGCGGCGCTCGCGCTGGCCCGGCGCGAGGGCCTGGAGGTGGGCGTCCGGTGCGGCGGGCACAGCGTCGTCGGGCACGCGGTGCCGGACGGCGGGCTGATGATCGACCTGACGCCCATGGGCGAGGTGCGTGTGGACCCGGAGCGCCGGCGGGCGTGGGTGCAGGGCGGCGCCCTGCTCGGCGCGCTCGACGCGGCGACCCAGCCCCACGGCCTGGCGACGACGGCGGGGAACGTCTCGCACACCGGCGTCGGCGGGCTGACCCTGGGCGGCGGCATGGGGTGGCTGGCCCGCCAGTACGGCCTGGCCTGCGACAACGTCGTGGCCTACGAGGTGGTGACGGCGGCCGGCGAGGTGGTCCGTGCGTCGGCCGACGAACGGCCCGAGCTGTTCTGGGCGCTGCGCGGCGGGGGCGGCAACTTCGGCGTGGTGACCGAGTTCGAGTTCCGCCTGCACCCGGCCGGGACGCGGGCGCTCGGCGTGGAGCTCGACTTCCCGATCGGTGCGGCGGGGGCGGGCGACGGGGCGGCGTCGACGTCGTCCGCGGCGTCGGCGGCTTTTCGGTGGCGCGACCTCAGCGCCTACGCCCCGCGGCAGGCCACCTACACCGCGGCCGTGCACGACGGCGTCGCGACGCTCGGCTTCGTCTGGGTGGGCGACCCCGACGAGGGCCGGGCGCACGCGCGGGAGCTCGACGCGCTGGGCACGCCGTCCGCCCGCCGGATCGAGGAGCTGTCCTACCTGGACCTGCAGACCCGGGAGGACAGCGTCCGGGGGCACGCCGTGCGCCGCTACTGGAAGGGCCACTACTTCCGCGAGCTGCCCGACGCCGCGCTGGAGGCGCTGCTCGCCCACGACCCCGAGGTGCGGGCCGGCCTCCAGGCCTACGGCGGCGCCATCGCGGAGGTGCCGGACGACGAGTCCGCCTTCAGCCAGCGCGACGCGCGGTTCGAGTACGTCGTGGCGACCGGCTGGACCGATCCGGCCGAGGACGCGCGGCGGATCGCCGCCGCCCGCTCGTCAGCGGCCCTGCTGGAGCAGTACGCCAGCGGCGTCTACGTCAACGTCCTGGCCGACGACGGCGCGGCCGGCGTCCGCCGGGCCTACCCGCCGGCGAAGCTGGCGCGGCTCGCGGAGGTCAAGCGCGCCTACGACCCGGAGAACGTGTTCCACCTGAACCAGAACATCCCGCCGGCGAAGGCCTGACCGGGCAGGGCCTGAGCGGGAGAGATGTTCACCCGCGATCGCCTTGTGCGAGCGAGCGGGTGTTCTCTAGGTTGCTTCCGTCAGCGCGGACCTGAGCCTCGGTCCGTACCTACGGGCCACCTGCGGGCGGGAATCGAGGGCATCATGTGGTTCGACGTCGAGGGCGTGGCGCACACGGTTGCCCTGCCCGACCCGGGGTGGGCGTTCGAGCCACGGCTGCTGTCGGCCCTGACCTCGGCGAAGCCCGGGGAGCGGGCGCGGCTGCGGACGGTGCTCGACGGCCTGCTGGGTGACGCGTACGCGAACCTCGACCCCGACCGGGTCCCGACGGATCACCTGGTCGAGGACGCGATCCCGCGGGGGATGGTCGGTGCGGACCGCGCCGGCGAGCGCCTGCCGGTCGTGCGGCGGACGACGGCCGCCCTCCGGGCGGTGCCCTACGCGTTCCGGCTGGACGGTCTGGTCGCCCTCGAGGACCTGCTCGACGAGCTCGACGAGCTCCAGGAGAACGAGGGCGGACCGGACGTGTACGCGGAGCCGGCGTAGGTCAGAGCGCCCCGCCCGCCGCGCGGGGTGCGGCCGCCGACTCGCCGGCGTCGCCGATGGTCTCGCGGGCCACGTAGTTCTCCAGGTCGAACAGGTTGTCGCCGGCGCGCTTCGCGACGGTCACGAGGGTCGTCGCGGCGGCGACCTCCTCGACCTGCTCCTCCAGGAACCACAGCAGGAACTGCTCGCCGAGCGCGTCGCCCTCCGCGCGGGCCGCGCGGAAGATCGCCTCGATCTGGTTGGTCACCTGCTGCTCCTGGTCGAGCGCGAGCTGCAGGGGCTCCAGCACGTCCGCGAAGTCGTTGCGCACCTCGGGGGTGCCCGGGATGCGCACGGGCAGCGACCGGTCGAGGTGGTACTGCACGATCATCATGCCGTGGTTGCGCTCCTCGAGCGCCTGCCGGTAGAAGTGCGCGGCGAGCTGCGGCAGGTCGTGGCTGTCGAACCACACCGCGATCGCCACGTACTGCAGGTGCGCGGCGAACTCGTGGCCCACCTGCTCGCCCAGGAGGCGCAAGTACTCGGAGTTCGGATCGGTCGTCGTCATGGGGCCAACGGTAGGTCAGGGGCCGGGGCGATGCAGGTGCGCCGGGGCGAGGTCGAGCCGCTGGGTCAGGGCCCGGCACATGCCCTCGACGTCGGGGCTCGCCGCGCAGCCGACCCACAGCGCGAACGGCCCGGCGCAGCAGGTGCAGGCGTCGGCGGGGAGCCACTCGGCCGCCCAGGCCGAGACTGCCGCGGCCAGCAGCTGCCCGCGGCGCGGGCGGGGCGAGCCGGGGGAGCGGCGCAGCACGGTCATGCTCATCCCGGGCGGCAGCGGCCAGTCCGCCGGGTCGACCCGCCGCTGTCCGCCCGTGACACCGACCTCCACGAAGACCTGGCCGTAGGCGTGGACGGGGAGCAGGTCGATCAGCTCCCGCAGCCGGGGCGCGTCGTGCGCGTCGCCCGCCATGAGCAGGTGCAGGGAAAAGTCGTCGTACGCCACGTCGTCCTCCAGGTCAGGTAAGGCTTACCTAACACCAACCGACCCGGGTGGGGCAACGCCGGTCACGTCTCGTTCCTGTCACGCTCGGGTCCCACGGCGGGTTCGCCCTTGCCTCACCGGGGCAGACACGGCAGAGTCTGGTGTGACGCACCTCACGACGGGGTGAGGCGCGTCGCCAAGGAGGTGTCCCATGACGACCACCGAGTTCGCGACGCTGCGCCGTTCGATCGAGCAGCTGCGTCGGAGCGTCGCCGACGTGCGCGGCGCCTTCGGTGACGCACCCGAGGTGCGCCGGCTGGTGAACGACCTGGAGCGGCTGGAGATCGACGCGGGCGAGCTCGCCGCGGCACACCCCGCGCGGGGCGTCCCGGACCTGGTTCCCGAGCACGTCGTCGTGCCCGACACCCCGCTGGACGAGTCGATGTTCAGCGATGCCGACGACGAGGGGCTCGGCGGCTACCACGGCGACCGGTCGTGACGGCGACGGCGCGCCACCCCGCGTGGCGCGGGGTCGACGCACCGGGGCGCGCCGCGGTCGGGGCCCGCACGCTGCGCACGGACCGGTGGTGGCTCGCCCCGGCGGCGACGGCGGCCGGCCTGCTGGTCTTCGTCGTCTACGCCACCGCGCGGGCCTTCCAGCAGGCGTACTTCTTCGCGGACGAGCGCTACCTGACGCCGTTCTACTCGCCGTGCGTGTCGCTCGGGTGCGCGTCGGAGCCGGGGTCCTCGCACTTCGGCATGTTCCTGCCGGACCACCCGCTGATCCCCTACGCGGCGCTCAGCCTGCCGTTCCTGCTGCTGTTCCGGCTCACCTGCTACTACTACCGCAAGGCGTACTACCGGTCGTTCTGGTTCGCGCCCGCGGCGTGCGCGGTGCCCGAGCCGCACGCGCGGCAGACGGGCGAGACCCGCTTCCCGCTGGTCATGCAGAACGTGCACCGCTACTTCTTCTACGTCGCGGTCCTGGTCTCGCTGGTCAACACCTACGACGCGCTCGTGGCGTTCCGGCATCCCGACGGCGGGTTCGTCGTGGGCGTCGGCAACCTGGTGCTGCTGGCGAACGTCGCCCTGCTGTGGTGCTACACGGCGTCCTGCCACTCGTGCCGGCACGTCATGGGCGGCCGCCTCACCCACTTCTCGAAGCACCCGGTCCGCTACTGGTTCTGGACGCGGATCTCCGCGCTCAACACGCGGCACATGCTCTTCGCCTGGATCACGCTCGCCTCGCTGATCCTCACGGACCTGTACGTGATGCTCGTCGCGCGCGGGACGATCACGGACCTGCGACTCATCGGGTAAGGAGACCGGCGTTGACCGAGATCGAACGGCACGACTACGACGTCCTCGTGATCGGCGCGGGCGGCGCGGGGCTCCGCGCCGCGATCGAGGCCCGCGAGCGTGGGCTGCGGACGGCGATCGTCTGCAAGTCGCTGTTCGGCAAGGCGCACACCGTGATGGCCGAGGGCGGCTGCGCGGCGGCCATGGGCAACGTCAACGAGCACGACTCCTGGCAGGTGCACTTCCGCGACACGATGCGCGGCGGCAAGTTCCTGAACAGCTGGCGGATGGCGGAGTTGCACGCGAAGGAGGCGCCGGACCGGGTCTGGGAGCTGGAGACGTACGGCGCGCTGTTCGACCGGACGCCCGACGGCCGGATCAGCCAGCGCCACTTCGGCGGGCACACCTACCCGCGGCTCGCGCACGTCGGCGACCGGACCGGGCTGGAGCTGCTGCGCACCCTGCAGCAGCGCATCGTCGCGCTGCAGCAGGAGGACCACGCCGCCACCGGCGACCACGAGGCGCGGCTGCGGGTGTTCGCCGAGTGCACGATCACCGAGCTGCTCACCGACCCCGAGGCGGGGACCGAGCACCACGGCGCCGTCGCCGGGGCGTTCGGGTACTGGCGCGAGTCGGGCCGGCACGTGCAGTTCTCGGCGCCCGCCGTCGTGCTGGCCACGGGCGGCATCGGCAAGTCCTTCCAGGTCACGTCCAACTCCTGGGAGTACACGGGCGACGGCCACGCCCTGGCCCTGCGCGCCGGGGCCAGCCTGATCGACATGGAGTTCGTCCAGTTCCACCCCACCGGGATGGTCTGGCCGCCCAGCGTCAAGGGCATCCTCGTGACCGAGGGCGTGCGCGGCGACGGCGGCGTGCTGCGCAACTCCGACGGCGAGCGGTTCATGTTCGGGTACGTGCCGGACGTGTTCAAGGGCCAGTACGCCCAGTCCGAGGACGAGGCGGACCGCTGGTACGACGACCAGGAGAACAACCGCCGCACGCCCGACCTGCTGCCTCGCGACGAGGTGGCCCGCGCCATCAACACCGAGGTCAAGGAGGGCCGCGGCTCACCCCACGGCGGCGTCTACCTCGACATCGCCAGCCGCATGCCCGCCGACGAGATCCGGCGGCGCCTGCCCTCGATGTACCACCAGTTCAAGGAGCTGGCCGACGTCGACATCACCGCCGAGCAGATGGAAGTCGGACCCACCTGCCACTACGTGATGGGCGGCATCGCCGTGGACCCCGACACCGGGCAGTCCCGGGTGCCCGGGCTGTTCGCGGCGGGGGAGTGCGCCGGCGGGATGCACGGTTCCAACCGGCTCGGCGGCAACTCGCTGTCCGACCTGCTGGTGTTCGGCCGGCGCGCGGGGCTCGGCGCGGCCGACTACGTCGTCGGCCTGGAGCGCCGTCCCGAGGTTCGGGAGGCGGACGTCGCCGCGGCGGCCGCCATGACGCTCGCCCCGTTCGACGCGCACCCGGTCAGCGGGGCGGGCGAGAACCCCTACACGCTGCACGCCGAGCTGCAGCGCGTGATGAACGACCTGGTCGGCATCATCCGCACCGAGGCCGAGGTCGTCGCCGCGCTCGACCGGCTCGCCGAGCTGCGGGCCCGGGTGCACGACGTCGTCGTCGAGGGTCACCGCCAGTACAACCCGGGCTGGCACCTCGCGCTGGACCTGCGCAACATGCTCATGGTCAGCGAGGCCGTCGCGTCCTCGGCCCTGCTGCGCACCGAGAGCCGCGGCGGCCACACCCGCGAGGACCACCCCGGGCTCGACGCCGAGTGGCGGCACCGGGTGCTGGTCACCCACTGCGTCCGGGACGGGTCCGGGCTCGGGTCCGGCGCGGCGGTGGTGCCGCGCACCGCCGTCGAACCCGCCGAGCGGGAACCCATGCGCCCGGACCTGCTCGCGCTGTTCGACCTGTCCGAGCTGGAGAAGTACTACACGCCGGCCGAGCTGGCCGGGCACCCCGACGCTGGGCACACCGACGCCGGGCGGTCCGCGGCGCTGCACCCCGAGGGAGGAACGGCATGAGCTACAAGGGTCGCTTCCGGGTCTGGCGCGGGGACGCCTCCGGCGGGGCGCTCGCGGACTTCGAGGTGGAGGTCAACGAGGGCGAGGTGGTGCTCGACGTGCTGCACCGGATCCAGGCCACGCAGGCGCCCGACCTCGCGGTGCGGTGGAACTGCAAGGCGGGCAAGTGCGGGTCGTGCTCGGCCGAGATCGACGGGCGCCCGCGGCTGCTGTGCATGACGCGGATGTCGGTGTTCGCGCCCACCGACGTGGTGACCGTGACACCGATGCGGACGTTCCCGGTGCTGCGCGACCTCGTGACGGACGTGTCGTTCAACTACGCCAAGGCGCGCGAGATCCCGTCGTTCACGCCGCCGGACGGCCTCGCGCCGGGCGAGTACCGGATGGCGCAGGTCGACGTCGAGCGCTCGCAGGAGTTCCGCAAGTGCATCGAGTGCTTCCTGTGCCAGGACACGTGCCACGTGGTGCGCGACCACGACGAGAACAAGCAGGCGTTCGCCGGCCCGCGGTTCCTGATGCGGGTCGCCGAGCTGGAGATGCACCCGCTCGACGTCGCCGACCGGGTGCCCGCCGCGCAGGACGAGCACGGCCTGGGCCGCTGCAACATCACCAAGTGCTGCACCGAGGTGTGCCCCGAGGGGATCAAGATCACCGACAACGCCCTCATCCCGATGAAGGAGCGGGTGGCGGACCGGCGGTACGACCCCCTGGTGTGGCTGGGCCGGACGATCTCGCGTCGTCGGGGCTGAGTTCGGTGCTGAGCTCCGCGGTGCTGAGCTCCGCGGGGCTGAGCTCCCCGGTGGCCCGGGCCAGCTCCGCCCGGATCCCGGCGACGCCGCCGAGCCCGAGCTCGACGGACTGGTCCAGGCACTCCTGCCAGGCGTCGCGCGCCTCGGCCCACCGGCCGGCCTCCCCGAGCAGGACGGCGAGCCGGCGCTCGGCCGCCACCAGGTCCTGCCCCACGTCGAACTCCCGGAACCGGACCGCCGCCTCCTGGTAGCAGACGATCGCCCGTTCCGGGTCGCCCAGGGCGGTGTGCACGAGGCCGAGCGTGTCCCAGACGACGGCGCGGGTGGTCGGGTTGTCCCGGTCGTTCAGCATCCCCAGGGCCCGCTCGGCGAGCGGCAGCGCCCGGTCGAGGTCGCCGGCGTGCGCCAGGGACCACGCGAGGATGTTCAGCGCGTGGGCCTCGTGGAAGGGGTCGCCGGAGCGGCGGCCGTGCACGAGCGCCTGCTCCGCCTGGGCCACCGCCTCGTCGTGCCGCCCCCAGCGCACCAGGTCGCCGGCGTAGCCGTGGTGAGCGAGCTGGAGCCCTCGCACGTCGCCCAGCTCCGCGGCCAGGTCGACCGTGCGTCGCCGCAGCTCCTCGCACTCCCTCCGGCGCCCCGCGGCTGCCGCCACCGCCGCGAGGTACCGGGTGCACCACAGCTCCGCCCCGCGGTCCCGCACCTCGACCGCGACGTCCCGCGCCGCGACCAGCACCGTCCGCAGCGCGTCGCGCTGCTCCGCGTGCTGGGACAGCGTGCTGTAGAGGGCCCAGACCAGGGACATCAGCTCGCCGTGGAGCCCGTGCTCGCGGGCCGCCGCCACGACGGCGAACAGGACGGTCCGCTCGGCCCGGAACCATGCGGCGGGCTCCGCGTCCGGCACCCGGACGGGGCCGGGGTCCCGGACGAACTCCTGGCGGACGCGGCCCGGCCACCGGCGGCGGTCCATCTCCAGCGCGACGCCCAGGTACCAGGCCGTCACGCGTCCCACGGCGGCGTCCCGCCACTCCCGCGTCTCGTCCTCGCGCGCCCGCTCGCGGGCGTACTCCGCCACGAGGTCGTGCATCGCGTACCGGCCGGGGACGTGCTCCGTCACGAGGTTCACGCGGACCAGCTCGGCCGGCGCGTCCTCGGCGCCCGCTGTGCCCGCTGTGCCCGCTGTGCCCGCTGTGCCCGGGTCGCCGAGGAGGGCCGGCAGCGCGGCCGCCGCTACGTCCGGCCCGGGATGGACCCCGAGCAGGCGGAACAGGCGTGCCGCCTGCGGCGACAGCGCCCGGTACGACGTGGCGAACACGCTGCGGACGTCGGCCATCGCGTCGTCGTCGCCCAGCGTGTCGAGCCGGGCGCCGCCGTCCGCCAGCTCGTCGGCGACCGCGGACAGCGGGAACGCCGGCCGGGCCAGCACCCGGGCCGCGGCGATCACGACGGCCAGCGGCAGGCCGGCGCAGCGCTCCACGATCCGGCGCGCGGCCTCGGGCTCGGCCGCGCAGCGTTCTGCGCCGACCCGCAGCGCGAGCAGGTCGTATCCCTCGGCGGGCGTCAGGGTGCCCAGCGCGACCCGCGCGGCGCCCAGGCCGGTCAGGGTGGCGCGGCTCGTGACCACGGCGACGCCCGGCCCGGACCCGGGCAGCAGCGGCGCCACCTGGTCGGCGTCGCGGGCGTTGTCCAGCACCACGAGCAGCCGCCGTCCGGCCACGACGCCCCGGTACAGCGCGAGCAGGGCGTCCTCCGACGCCGGGACGCGGCCCTTGGCCACGCCCAGGGCCTCCAGGAACGCCCGCACCACCGTGCCCGGCGGCACCGGGGCCGACGTCGGGTCGAACCCCCGCAGGTTCGCGTAGAGCTGCCCGTCGGGGAACCGCTCGGCGACCCGGTGCGCCCAGTGCAGGGCGGTCGCGGTCTTGCCGACGCCGCCCGCGCCGTCGAGCACCGCGACCCGGGGCGCGCCGTCGTCCGCGAGGAACGCGTCGAGCTCGGCGAGCGCGGCCGCGCGGCCGCTGAAGGTGAGGGGACCGAGCGGGAGCTGGCGCGGGACGCGGCCCGGCTCCGCGCCCGGTCGGCCGACGGACTCCGCGCCTGTGGTCTCCCCGCCCGCGGTCGCCCCGCCTGAGTTCTCCCCGCCTGCGTTCTCCGCGCCGGCGATCTCCCGCCGCAGCCGCCGGACCGCCTCCCCGGGGCCGATGCCCAGCTCGTCGGCGAGCGTCTGCTCCAGCCGCGCGGAGGCGGCGAGGGCCTCGGCGGGCCGTCCGCTCCGGGCCAGCGCCGTCATGAGGTGCCCCCAGAAGCGTTCCTGCAGCGGGTACCGGTCCGTGAGCTCGCGCAGCTCGGCGACCAGGGCGTCGTCCGGCGTCGCCAGGTCGATCTCGATGCGGCGGGCCAGCGCCGCGAGGCGCTGCTCCTCCAGCCGCGGCGCCTCGACCGCGTGCAGGATCTCGGACCCGACCCCGTCGAACGGAGCCCCGCGCCACAGCCGCAGCGCCTCGGCCAGGCGCCGTCGCTCCGCGGCAGGGGTCTCCGCGGGCGTGGTCTCTACGGGCGTGGTCTCTACGGGCGTGGTCTCGGCGGCCGGGGCCTGGACGAGGCCCGCGAACGACGCGACATCCACCCACCCGGCGGGGAGGGCCAGCCGGTACCCGCCCGGTCCGGTCTCGACGGCGGCGTCGCCCAGGACGGACCGCAGCCTGCGGACCAGCACCTGCAGCGACCCCTGCGGGGAGGCGGGCAGGTCCTCGCCCCAGACGACGTCGACCAGTCGCTCCACGGACACCGGCGCGCCCGCGCCGACCGCCAGCCCGGCCAGGAGGGCGCGCAGGCGGCCGGGCAGGCGCACCTCCGCGCCGTCGACCACGACGGCGAACGGGCCCAGCACGGAGACCGTGACCGCGGGCTCGTGCCCGTCGTCCGTCCGCATCCCGTCCCGCCGCATCCCGTCCTGCCGCATCGTCCCGCTCGGTCGCGCCCCCGTCCCGGCCATCCTGCCGGGTCGGCGTCCCGACCGAAAGTGAAAGCGGTTTGAAACCGTCACCGCGTGGAATGTGTGCTGACGCCGAGATCCGGCGTCCTGCAGGAGGGCGCCGATGCTACGGATCCACTTCACCGCCGAGGACCTGCTGCGGGTCCGGCTCGCCCCCGGGCCCGACCCGCTGTGGGAGGCCGTGCTCAGCGCGCACCAGGTGAACCAGCCGGGCGGGCCGATGGTCTTCGCCGAGTGGCGCTCGCGCGTGCTGTCCGGGCTGTCGTGGGAGGCGCGCTCCTACCTGCGGCTCACGCCGCCGCGGGGGTACACGCCCGACTTCCTCACGCCCGCCGGCGGGACCACCGAGCTCGGCGCGGGCCTGGAGACGGTGCTGAGCACGCCGTCCGCCCGGTTCCGGGACGAGCTGGGGCTCCTGGGCGGGCAGCGCGACGTGCCGCGCTGGGCCACCGACCTGGCGCGGTCGGCGCCGGCCCGTCGTCGCCTGGGCCGCGCCGCCCAGGCGTACCACGACCAGGCGCTCGCCCCCTACTGGTCCGCGATCCGCACTGCCGTGGAGGCCGATGTCGCCGCGCACGTGCGCACCCTGACCGGCGGCGGCACGGCGGCGCTGCTGAGCTCGGTGCACCCGTCCGTCACCTGGCGGGACCCGGTGCTGTGCGTCGAGACCGCAGCCGACCGGGACCTGTACCTCCAGGGCCGGGGGCTCACCCTGCAGCCGGCGTTCTTCTGCTGGCGCGCGCCGATCTCGCTGGCCGACCCGGGGCTCGCGCCGGTGCTCGTGTACCCGGTGCCGCACCGGCTCGCCTGGCTCCGCCCGGCCGGCGGCGGCCGGCACGACCGGGCGCTGGCCGCGCTCCTCGGCCGGACCCGCGCGGCCGCGCTGGCGGCTCTCGCCTACGGCGCGAGCACGAGCGAGCTGGCCCGGCACATCGGCGTCTCCGCGCCGTCGGCCTCGGAGCACGCGTCCGTGCTGCGCGACGCCGGCCTGATCGCGTCGCGGCGGGAACGTAACAGCGTCTGGCACACCCTCACGCCGCTCGGTCAGGTGGTGCTCGACGGCGACCGGGTGCTGCCGGTCGTCCAGCGACCTCCGGCGGGGTCAGCGTCGGCGTCGGTGTCGCCGTCGTCGTCACCGTCGTCGGCGGCGGTGCCGGCGGCCGCGGCGTCGGCCGCGCCGCGCGCGGCGGCGAGCTTGCCCAGGATCCCCGCGAGCTCGTCCGTGCGGCCCAGGGCGCGCAGGTCCTCGGCGCACGCCCGGTAGGTGGCAGCCGCGGCGTCCGGCTCGCCGAGCTCGAGCTGGATGTCGCCGACGAGCTCGCGGGTGTAGCAGCGGACCCAGCGGTCGCCGGTCTCCGTCAGGGTGGCGTACGCGTGCTGCGCGGCCGCCAGGGCGTCGTCCAGCTTGCCCAGCCGGCGCAGGTAGAGGCCCACCGCCGACTCGGTGCAGCCGTCGCCGAGGAGGTCGCCCGTTCGGCGGAAGAGATCGAGGGACCGCTCCGCGTGGTCCAGGGCCTCGTCGAGGCGGCCCAGCTCGGACAGGACGGCGGCCGTCGTGTTCAGCAGCCAGGCGCGCGTGGTGTCGTCGACCTCGTCGTGGTGCTCGGCCGCGCGCTCGGCCTGGTGCTCGGTCAGGGGGAGGGTCGGCTCGAGGGTGCGCCAGGCGTCGTCGGGCCGCCCGAGCCGCATGAGGGCGTGGGCGATCCAGCGGCGGGAGCCCACCTGCTCCGGCACGCGGCCGAGGCGTTCCAGCCCGGCGAGCGCCAGTCGCTCGGACTCCAGGAGCGTCGGGATCTGCCGCCGTCCCCACAGGTACGGGCGCAGGCAGCGTGCGATGCGCCAGGTGTGCTCGTGGTTGCCGGTGGCGGCGGCCCGCCGGACCATCGCGACGAGAACGGGCGCCTCGTCCTCGAGGAGGGCGAGGCCGGCGTCGTACCCGGACGACGGGGGCGACGCGACGACGCCGTCCGACGGCGGGCCGAGCGTGTGCCGGTCCTCGGTGGGCGCGAGCGCCTGCTCGGCCTGGTGGGCGACGCCCAGGTAGTGGTCGAGCATGCGGACGGTCGCGGCGCCGGACTGTTCGGGCGGGTCCTGCGCGACCAGCTCGGACGCGTAGTCCATGAGCAGCTCGTGCATGGTGAACCGGCCCGGCGCGAGCTCGATCAGGAGGCTCGCGCGCTCCAGCTCGGCGACGGCGGCGCGGGCGCGGTCCCGGGGGAGCGCGCCGAGGCTCGCGACGCTCGGGACGGTGACGTGCGGTCCGGGGTGCAGGCCGAGCAGGCGGAACACCGCGGCGGCGTCCCTGCCCAGGGCGCGGTAGGACCACGAGAAGACGGAGCGGGCCGCCCGGTCGCGGCCGGCGGAGAGGGCGGAGATACGGGAGCGGTGCAGCTCGCGGACCAGGCCGGCGAGCGGTGCCCCGGGCCGTGCGGCCGCCCGCTCGGCGACGATCACGTGCGCCAGGGGGAGTCCGCCGCACAGCGCCAGCAGCTCGCGGACGGCCGCGGGCTCAGCGGCGAGGCGGGCGGCGCCCAGCCGGGCGGACAGCACGTCCTCGGCCTCGGGTGACGGGAGCGTCCCGAGGGCGAGCCGCGCGGCGCCCTCGACGGCGACCAGGCCGCCCAGCCGGTTCCGGCTCGTGACGACCACCACGCAGCGCCGTCCGCCCGGCAGGAGGGGCCGCACCTGCTCGACGTCGCGGGCGTTGTCCAGCACCACCAGGACCCGGCGGTCCGCGAGCACCGAGCGGTACAGGGCGGCCTGGGCATCGGCGTCGTCCGGGACCTGCGCCGGCGGGACGCCGAGCGCGTCGAGGAGCTGGCGGACGGCGACCGCGGGGGCCAGCGGCGTATTGGTCGGAAAGTAGCCGCGCAGGTTGACGTAGAGGGTCCCGTCGGGGAAGTGGTCGGACGCGCGGTGGGCCCAGTGCAGCACCGTCGCCGTCTTGCCGACCCCGCCCGGTCCGTCGACGACGGCGATCCGTGGAGCAGCGTCGAGGAGGGCGTCCAGGGCGGTGAGGGCGGCGGCGCGGCCGCGGAAGGTGCGCTCCGGGGGCGGGAGCATGGCCGGGGGTGCCGGTGGCTTGGGTGGCTGGGCCGGTTCGGGTGGCTCGGCTGGTTCGGGCGCGAGGAGCCGGCGGTGCGCGGCCTGGGCCTCCTCGCCGGGCGGGGTGCCGAGCTCGTCGCGCAGGATCCGGTACAGGTCCTGGTAGGCGGCCAGGGCGTCCGCGCGCCGGCCGGTGCGGTCGAGCACGGCCATGAGCCGGACCCACAGGCTCTCGCGCAGCGGGTGGACGGCCACGAGCTCGCGCAGGGTGGCGGCCAGGTCGCCGAGGTCCGGGTTGCCGGGGTCGGGGTCGCCGGGGTGGGGGGCGTGGGTGGCCAGCGCGAGGTCGGCGCACCGTTCCACGGCGGCCAGCGCGGGCTGCACCAGCCGCGGGCGCTCGACCGTGCGGAGCAGGTCGGAGTCGACCGTCTCGAAGGGGGAGCCGCGCCAGTCCGTGAGGGCCTGGCGCAGGAGCCGGTACTCCTCGGCGGGGTCGGCCGCCGCGCGGCTCGCGGTCAGCGCCGCCTCGAACCGGGAGAGATCGACGGCCTGGGGCCGGACGTCGAGCTGGTAGCCGCCGGGAGTGGTGCGGACGGCGTCGGCCCCGAGCGCCGTGCGGAGCCGGGTTACCAGCACCTGGATCGCCTTGCGGGGGTCGGCGGGGCGGTCCTGCCCCCACACCGCGGCGGCGATGCGCTCGGTCGGCACGGGCCGCCCGACGTCGAGCGCGAGCACCGCGAGGAGAGTGCGCAGGCGGGAGCTGAGAGTGACGGGCGCGTCGTCGACCGTCACGGCGAACGGGCCGAGCAGGCGCACCGACAGCCGGCCCGTGCCGCCGTGTGCCATGCCCGCTCCCTGGGTCGGCCGTCCTTGTGCCTGCCCAGTATCGTGCCTCGCCGCCCTGTGGCGCAGAGGTCATGACCGGCAAGAGTGCGCCCGACAACCAGCCCCCCTACAGCCAGTCGTGCTCCCGGGCGTACCGTGCCGCCTCGTGCCGGGTCCGGGTCTGGGTCTTCTGCATCGCGTTCGAGAGGTAGTTGCGCACCGTGCCCTCCGCGAGGTGGAGCTGGGCTGCGATCTCGGCGACCGAGTAGCCCTTGCTGGTCACCCGCAGCACGTCGACCTCCCGCTCGGTGAGCGGGCAGTCGTCGATGACGGCGAGCGCCGAGACGTCCGGGTCGATCCAGCGCTTGCCCTCGTGCAGGGCCGCGATGACCTGGGTGATGTGCGCCGGCTCCGCGGACTTGCTGACGAAGCCCTGGACGCCGAGCCGCAGCGCCTTGCGCAGCACCCCTGGCCGGGCGTGGCGGGTGAGCATGAGGATCACCTGGTCCGACCGCGCGGCCCGGATCTGTGCGACGGCGCCGAGCCCGTCCACCCCCGGCATCTCCAGGTCGATCACGAGCACGTCGGGCCGGTGCAGCAGCGTGGCCTCGACGGCGGTGACGCCGTCCTCGGCCTCGGCCAGCACCTCGATGTCGCCCTCCAGGGGGAGCAGCGCGGCCAGGGCCTTGCGCAGCAGGGCCTCGTCGTCGGCCAGTACCACCGTGGTCATCGGCTGCCCTCCAGTGCTCTCGTCGTCGTCGCAGGCCCCGCGGGTCCCGCCGGTGCTGCGGGCCTCGCGGGGGTCACGCCGTCCCGCAGGAACGTCGCCGCGGTCCGGAACCGTCCCGCACCCTGCTCCACCGTCAGCTCGCCGCCGTCCTCGGCCACGCGCTGCCGCAGGGCGGACAGCCCGCCGAGCGCGGGCGGCGGCCCGTCCCGGACGCCGTCGTTGACGATGTCGATGCCGGAGCCGGACAGCGTGATCCGCACCAGTGAGGCCTGCGCGTGCCGCAGGATGTTGGTGGTCGTCTCGCGCAGCACCTGGCCGAGCAGCTCGGCGGTCCGCGGGTCGGCCTCGGCCACGCGGTCGACGCGGACGTCGATGCCCGCGGCCTCGAACAGGTTCTTCGCGTTCTCCAGCTCGACCGACAGGTTGAGCCGCCGCTGCCCGTGCGCCAGGTTCTTGGTCTGCGCGATCGTGTCGGCGACCAGCGCGTGGATCTCGCGCAGCTCCTCCTGCGCCCGGTCGGCGTCGCCGTGCACCAGCTTCTGGGCCAGCACGGTCTTCAACTTGACCACGTGCAGGGTGTGTCCCTGGATGTCGTGCAGGTCGCTCGCGAACCGGATGCGCTCCTGGGCGACGGCCAGCTCGGCCTCGCGGTCGCGCGTCTCCTTCATGAGGTCGAGGTACCGCTGGTTGCCGTACAGCAGCGGCGTGGCCACGACGAACACGCCCGCCGGCACCAGCACGTAGGTGATCAGGTCGCCGGCGACGTCGCCGGGCGACACCAGCAGCCGGCTCGCGCCCACGGCCACGATGAAGCCGAGCAGCCCGAGCCCCGCGGCGATCCGGTGCCGCGGGAGCTGGGGCACCACGAGGGAGCCCACGACGCCGACGCCGTAGAACGCCGTGCTGCTGTCGGTCACCAGCGCCCCGAAGACCCACACCGCCGCCGTGACGGTCAGGCAGGGCAGGGCGACCCGTGCGAGGTCGTCCGCCGTCCACCGCTCCATCGCGACGACCGCGGCCAGCACGCCCACGACCAGCACTGCCGTGCCCCACCAGGTCGTGTGGTCGATCAGCACGAGCACCACGCCCGTGAGCACGATCGGCGGGACCTGGAGCACGAGGTTGAGGCGGCGCAGCTTCCCCTGGGACACCTCGTTGTGCTCGGACAGGGCGGTCCGCCGGGGCCTCACCACTCGACCCGCTCGGCACCGGCCGCGCGCGCACAGGCTGCGCGCGCACCGGTCAGGTGCGCGCGGAGGTGCGACACACGCACTGGCTCGAGGTCCATCGGGCACTCCGGTTCGGGTGGGGCACGGAGAATCGTTCCCCAGTATTCGTCCTCGGCCCCGGCCCCACCAGTGACGCTGCGTCACAGCCGGGCCTGATGAATGTCATGCGGGGTCGGTGACGTCGTCCCACTGTCGAGCGGGTGAAAGATCCGGTGTGATCGAGCCATGCACAGACCACGAGCCGCACTCACGACCGTGTCCGCCCTGGCCGTCGTCGCCCTGGCGGGCGCCGTCGGGGTCCCCGTCGCCCTGGCGACGTCGGAGGACCCGACGAACGCACCGTCCGCGACCCCGGCGGGCACGTCGCCCGGTAGCACGTCCGGGAAGGCCGCCGTCGCCACCGCCGACCACCCCGTGACGCACGCGGAGAACGACCGCGTCCCGGAGGGAGCCGCATGGACGCAGCACTACTTCCCGTCCTCGGACGGCTCCGACGTCGAGCTGCACGCCGACGTCCTGCTGCCGGAGGGGCTGGAGCAGGGCGAGCGGGTGCCGGTGATCCTGTCGGCCGGCTCGTACTTCGGGCACTCGGGCGAGATCTCCGCGGAGGGCCACGCGCACACCGGCCCGTCCGACCGGTTCGGCGACCTCGTCGAGGGCATCGACCTGTTCGACCGCGGCTACGCCCTGGTCCTGGTGGACACCCGCGGCTACGGCGGCTCGACCGGATGCCTCGACTTCGCAGGCCCCGGCGAGCAGGCCGACGTGGCCGCCGCGATCGACTGGGCCGCCGACCAGTCGTGGTCCACCGGCGCGGTGGGCATGTACGGCAAGTCGTACGACGCCGTCACCGGCCTCATCGGCAACAACCTGGACCAGGACGCGCTCAAGGCGGTCGTCGCCCAGGAGCCCATCTGGGACATGTACGACCGTGTCCGCAGCAACGGCGTGCCCCGTCAGGAGGGCATCATCGCGCCGAGCACGTACAACACGATCGCCCAGCTCCCGCAGCTGCCGGACGACGACGAGCGCTACCTGGCCAACTCGAGGTACGAGCTGGCGCACCCCGAGTGCGTCGCGGCCAACACGGTCGACAACCTGAAGGCCGACCCGGGCACGGACTACTGGCAGGACCGGGACCTGGCGAGGCACGCGAAGGGGAGCGACACCCCGCTGTTCGTCACCCAGGGCTTCCTGGAGTGGAACACCCGGCCCGAGGGCATGGCCGAGTACCTCGCCCACCACGACGGCCCGCAGCGCGGCTGGCTCGGCCCGTGGGACCACGTGCGGGGCAACGACCGCACCGAGGACGGCACCCTGCAGATGGGGCGCGCGGGCTGGTTCGACGAGATCGGCGCCTTCTACGACGAGCACCTCAAGGGCATGGCGCCGACGACGGAGTACCCGGCGTTCTCGATCCAGGACAGCACCGGCGCCTGGCGCGCGGAGGACACGTGGCCGACCGCCGACCGGACCGCGCGGATCGCGCTCGGCGGCGGCTCCTACGTCGATGACGGCGGCCCCGACGAGGAGCAGGACGGCGCCCGGTCGAGCTTCCTGAAATGGTCCGCGCCCGTCAGGACGGACACCCGCGTCGTCGGCACACCACAGGTGGCGCTGGACGTGCGGGGCACCGGCAACGTGCTGGTCGAGCTGCACGACGTCGCCCCGGACGGGACAGCCGTGCCGTTCGTCGAGCAGGCCGCCGTCGTCGACCCGGGCCGGGTGACCCTCGACCTGGAGTCGACCGACTGGACCCTGGCCGCCGGCCACCGGCTGGCCGTGGAGATCGGTTCGATCCAGTCCGGCTCGTGGGTGGACACGCCGTCGGGCCAGACCCTCCGCGTGCGCGACGCCCGGCTGGAGCTCGCCGTGGACGACCCGGCCGGCGACGCGCCCACGGAGGGCGGGCGCGCCGTCTGGCTGGACTCCTACCTCGCGGCCTTCACCGCGGAGCTGACCCCGGGCGCGCCGTCCTTCGAGGTGCCCGCCGCCCGGCGGGCGCGGCTGACCCTGCTCGGCTGACCCTGCTCGGCTGACCCTGCTCGGCTGTTCCGGGCTCAGCTGTCCCGGCCAGCCGTCCGGGTCAGTTGTCCCGGCGGCGCGTGTCCGTGCGACGCGGCCGCCGGGTCAGGAGGGCGTCATGGCCGCGCGGCCGCCCCACCGGGTGGACGACGTCGAGCGCGCGCCGGAGCGCGGCCTGGGTGACGCCGGCCTTCTCGTTGTCGGCCTGCAGCGCCTCCATGACCTGGTCGGCGGCGAGGCGCAGCGGGACGTCGGCCTTGCGCGCCACCTCGACCAGGATCTCCGTCGCCGCGTTCTCGTCGACGCCCCGCACCGCGGCGATGACGCCCTTGGCCTGCTCGATCGCCGCCTGGCTGACGAACGCGCGGTTCACCGCGCCGTCCGCCTCCCGGTCCAGCGCCTCCTTCTGCACGGGCGTGACGTCCACGACGTAGCCGACCAGCTCGGGCGAATGGGTGCGGTCGTTCTGGCTGCCCTGGCCGGTCACCACCACCGACCGGGTGCGGCCGTTGCGGTCCACGATGCGGTGCGCGCACGCGAACGGGCGGCCGACCCGCAGCGCCTGGCTGGCGGCGCGGACCACGCGGGTCCGGTCGTCCGGATGCTTGCGGGAGCGGAGGGCGTCGAGCCCTGGCTCGATCTCGTCCCGCTTCCAGCCGTGCATCGTGTAGACCTCGTCGGACCACCACCACGTCCCGGAGGCGAGCTCGACGCGGTAGGTACCGACCAGAAGATTGGTACCCAGCCCCATCGTGCGCATGAGGGCTGCCGGCGAGAAACCTGCGGTGGGTGCGGAGTGGTTGTTCTGGATGTCGCTCACAGCGGTCGAGCGCGGCTGTTCGATCAAGGACACAGGTGCCTCCCAGATCCGTCCGGATCGGGAGCCGCTTCATGACTCCGAGCAATTCACCCTACGCCGGTTCGGGCGATTCGGACAGTCCGGACCGCAAAGACGCTGATGAATAGGGGTTTTTGAGCCGCTCTTTGCTCTCGGTTACCGAGTCCTTTTCCGCAGTATTCCCGACATCGGTCGCCCTGCCATCGGGCCTCGCCGGCCGCCGCGCGTCGACCCCGGGTTGCGAGTGGCTTTCACCCGCCTAGGTTGGAAAGAGGTCATGAAGCGGCCGCACGGTGGAGCACGGCACACCGGTGCCCTGCTCTCCGACCTCGTCCACCGCCGTCAGGCGGGGACGACGACAGGAGTCCCATCATGAGCCAGACGGCACATCCGTACAGCACAGGGACGGGCCCGCAGCAGGGGAGCTGGTCGTCCGGAACGGGCGGCGCCGGGGACGATCCCGGAGGGGCCCCAGGCATGAAGGAACGTGTCGCCGACGCGGCGTCGGAGATCGGGGACGCCGGCCGCGAGACCGCACACGACGCCAAGGAGGCGGCGCGCGACGTGGCCCACGAGGCCTCGGAACGCGCGCGGGGCCTGATCGGGCGCACACGCATCGAGCTCGGTGCCCAGATGGAGACCCAGCAGCAGCATCTGGCCAGCGGCCTGCGGTCGCTCGGCGACGAGCTCGGCCAGATGGCGGGCGGCACCCAGGACCCGGGTTACGCGAGCGAGCTCGTCCAGCGCGCGGGTGACGCCACCGGCCGCGTCGCGGACTGGTTCGACGAACGCGAACCCGGCGCCGTCCTGCGCGAGGTCGAGGACTTCGCGCGGCGCCGGCCGGGCCTGTTCATCGCGCTGGCGGCGGGGGCCGGGCTGCTGGTGGGCCGCCTGGTCCGGGGCATGCGGGACGCGCCGGACGACGAGGGCGACCGCCGCCACGCGTCGACCCCGCCGTCGACCCCGCCGCCGGTCGCGCCGCCGGCTGCCGTGCCGCCCGCCGCGCCGCCCGCCCCGGAGTCCTGGGCCGCGCCGAGCGCCGGGGGTGAGCCGTATGTCGAGCGCACCTGATCCGTTCGTGGCCTCCAGCGTGGCACCGGACCCGACCGACGGCCGCAACGCGCCGCCCGAGCGGCAGAGCGTGGGCCAGCTCGTCGGCGAGGTCAGCCGTGACCTGTCGACGCTGATCCGGCAGGAGGTCGCGCTCGCGAAGGCCGAGGTGACCGAGTCGGCCAAGCGCGCGGGGAAGGGCGCCGGCATGTTCGGCGGCGCCGGGGTGGCGGGCCACATGGTCCTGCTGTTCCTGTCCCTCGCGCTGTGGTGGGCGCTCGGCTCGCTGATCGGCGGCGGCTGGTCGGCCCTGGTCGTCGCGGCGGTGTGGGCGGTGATCGCCGCCGTGCTCGCCGCGCGTGGACGCGCCGAGCTGCGCTCCGTGGAGGGCCTGTCCAGGACGACCGAGTCGGTCAAGAAGATCCCCGACGCACTGCGTGGACACGAGGAGAGGAACTCATGAGCACCAACGATCCCGAGGAGATCCGCGCGGACATCGAGCGGACGCGCGAGGAACTGAGCCACGACGTCGACGCGCTCGGCGACAAGGTGAACCCGAGTCACGTCGCCCGGCGTCAGGCCGACCGCGTGCGTTCCGGTGTGTCCCACGTCAAGGACCGCGTGATGGGCTCCGCGCACGACGCCGCGGGCTCGGCGCAGACCGGCGCGCACGACCTGGCCGGCCGCGGCCGGGAGGCCGCGTCGTCGGTGGCGGAGTCCGTGGGCTCCGTGCCGCGCACGGTCCGCGCGCAGACGCAGGGCAACCCGCTGGGGGTGGGCCTGGTCGCCTTCGGGCTGGGCCTCGTGGCGGCGTCGCTCATCCCGTCCAGCCGCGCCGAACGCCGTGCCGCGACGACCGTCGGGGAGAAGGCGGCGCCGTTCGTGGAGGACGTGCGGAGCACGGCGAAGGAGGTCGCGGACGACCTGCGCGGTCCGGTCCAGGAGAGCGCCGAGGCCGTGCGGGACGCCGCGAAGGACGCCGCACGGTCCGTCGGTGAGCACGGCCGGGAGGCAGCCGCCGACGTCCGGTCGCGGGTCGCCGGGAACGACTGAACCGTGCTTCTCCGCGGGCCCGGGCCCGCGGAGAAGCACGCCGGGCAAGAGGTGGTCGGAACGAGGGGGCTGACATGACCGACATCGACGACTCGTCCGCACGCGCGGCCGCACCGGCGCCGGACGACCGGCGCACGCCGGACGCCCCGCCGGACCTGCATGGCAGCACGTGGAAATACGTCGCGCGCAACACGGTGCGCCAGTTCACGCGGGACGAGTGCCTGGACCTGGCCGCGGCCCTGACGTACTACGCGGTGCTCGCCGCGGCGCCGGCGCTCCTCGCGCTCGTCTCGGTGCTCGGTCTCGTGGGGGACGGCGGCCAGGCGGTCGAGCGCGTGCTCGACACGGTCGACGGCGTGGTGCCGCCCGACGCGCTCGCGATCGTCGAGCCGCTCGTCCAGAACGCCGCCGCGAGCGGCGGTGCCGGGCTCACCCTGGTGCTCGGTGTCGTGCTGGCCCTGTGGTCCGCGTCGGGATACGTCGGCGCGTTCGGGCGCGCGATGAACCGGATCTACGGGATCGACGAGGGCCGCCCCATCTGGAAGCTCCGCCCGGTGATGCTGCTGGTCACGCTGATCGTGGTGGTCATGGCAGCCCTGGTCGTCGGGGCGCTGGTGCTGAGCGGGCCGCTCGCCCGGGCGGTGGGCGAGGCCGTGGGCCTCGGTTCGACGGCGGTCACGGTCTGGGGCATCGTCAAGTGGCCGGTGGTGCTCCTGCTGGCCGTGCTGCTGGTCGCGCTCCTGTACCGCGTCACGCCGAACGTGCGGCAGCCGAGGATGCGCTGGATCAGTGTCGGGGCGGTCGTCGCGATCCTCGGGTGGCTGGTCGCGTCCGCCGCGTTCGGGTTCTACGTCGCGTCGTTCGCGAGCTACGACGCCACGTACGGGTCGCTGGCCGGGATCATCGTGTTCCTGCTGTGGCTCTGGATCACCAACCTCGCGCTGCTGTTCGGCGCCGAGCTGGACGCGGAGCTCGAACGCGGGCGCGAGCTCCAGGGCGGCATCGCCGCCGAGGAGAACGTGCAGCTCCCGCCCAAGGACGCGCGGGCGAGCGAGAAGCGCGAGGCCAAGCACCTGCGCGAGGTCGAGCGTGGCCGCGAGATCCGGGTCGCGGCAGCGCGGGAGGACCGGGAGGACGAGGCCCGCTAGCGCTCCCAGGCCGCCGTCCGGAACGCCCGCTCGCGCGCCCAGGCGTGGTACCGGTCGAACAGGTCGATCTGCCGACGCGCCTGCGCGAGGAGCTCGTCGAGCTGTGCGGGGTCCAGGCCGACGTCGGCGGCGTGCTCGCGCAGCGTCTGCCAGCCGCCGATCTTGCCCAGCACCGCCGACCGCATCAGCTCCGCCTCCAGCACGGGCGTCATCGGAGACCGGTCCGCGATCCGGCCGTTGAGCTTGAGGCGCCCGGCCTTCTCGCCCAGCCACGCCGCCACCTGGCGGTGCCGGCGGCGCGGCACGCCGAGGGTGGCCAGCAGGTCGCGGTAGAGCTCCCGCTCGCTCCGGAGCTGCTCGGTCGCCTCGGCCAGCTCGGCGTAGAACGGCGTGTCCTCGGAGGTGTGGGTCATCAGCTCCAGGCGTTCCAGGCCCGCCGTCGCGCCGGTGAAGTGGTCCGAGAGGTAGAGACCGAAGAGGTAGTGGTCCATCGAGTCGGGGATGCGGGGCCCGTCCCACGCACCCGGAGGCCGCGGTCGCGCCGGACGCAGCGGCGCCGAACCCACGCCCTGGCCCGCGGCCATCCCGTCCAGCAGGTCCTCGACCGCCTCCGCCGCCGTCCGCCGCGCCTCCCAGCCCAGCTCGGCCCGGATCCGCGCCGAGTCCAGGACCGGCACGGACAGCGCCATGTCCAGCCAGCCCGGGTCCGCCCGCACCGTGTGCGCGTCGTAGGCCGCGGCCAGCGCGCCCCGGACGGCGGCGGGCGGCACCTCGACCAGGCGCCCGTGGTCCACGATCCGCGCGAGGTCTTGCCCGCGCAGCACGTCCCCGGCGGCGACGTTGAACGCGCCGGCGGCCCGCTCGACCACCACGCGCCGGTAGGCGTCGGCGACGTCGTCGGCGTGCACCGCCTGCAGCCGCAACCCGGCGGGCAGCGGCAGCGCGGGCAGCCGGCCCAGCAGCCGCACCGGCACCAGCGGCCCGAGGAAGGAGCGCGCGATCGAGGGAGCGGCGTCCGCCTGGAAGACCAGGGCGGGCCGCAGCCGGGCCACCACGACGTCGGGGTGCGCCGCCTCGAACTCGTCGAGCACCCGCTCCTGCGCGGCCTTGTCCACGCTGTAGTGCGACGTCCGGACGCCCGCCGTCGCCCAGTCCTCCTGGCGCGGCGCGTCGTCGCCCACAGGGGAGTACGCGCCCACCGACGACGCGACCACCAGGTGCGGGACCCCGGCCAGCGCCACGGCCTCCGCCACCCGGCGGGTGCCCTCCACGTTGGTGCGGCGCAGCAGCTCGCGCTCCCGGTTGGGCTGGACCAGCCAGGCCAGGTGCACGACGGCGTCCGCCCCGCCGAACTGGTCCGCGAGCCGCGCGACCACCGTCGCGTCCAGGTCCTCGGAGCCGACGTCGACCGCGGCCCACCCCGCGTGCCGGTACGGCTCCGCGGTGCGGTCCGGCAGCCGCCGCGCGATGCCGAGCAGCGAGGTGACCCGCGGCTCGGCGTGCAGGGCGCGCAACAGCGCGGTCCCGACGTTTCCCGTTGCTCCGACGACCACGACACGCATGAACACACGGTCGCACCCGGCCCGGGCACCCGCATCCCGCGATAACCTGCACCCGATGAACCGGTCCCGCGACCCCGGCAGGCCCGCCCCACGCGTGCTCGCCGAGCTCGGCCGGCTCGGCACGCGGGCCGTCGACTACGCCTGGGCCGCCGACCGGCAGCTGCGCCACCTGGTGGGCCGCGCCGTCCTGCCCACCGGACCCGGCGGCGCCGCGCCCGTCGTGCTCCTGCCCGGCATCTACGAGACCTGGGAGTTCCTCGGCCCCGCGGCCACGGCGCTCGCCCGCGCCGGCCACCCCGTGCACGCCGTGCCCGGCCTGCGGCACAACGCCCGGCCCGTCCCCGAGTCCGCCGACGTCGTGGTCGAGCACCTCGAGCGCGCCCACCTGTCCGGCGTCGTGCTCGTGGCGCACAGCAAGGGCGGCCTCATCGGCAAGCACGTCATGCTCTCGCCCGCGAGCGACCGCGTGCTCGGCATGGTGGCGATCGCCACGCCCTTCTCCGGCTCCCGCTGGGCGCGGTACATGCTCTCGCGCGCCCTGCGCTCCTTCGACCCACGGGACCCGGTGCTGCTGGCGCTCGCGGGTGAGCTGCTGGTCAACGAGCGCATCACCGCCGTGTACCCGCGGTTCGACCCGCACATCCCCGAGACCGGCCGGCTGCCCGGCGCGCGGAACGTCGAGCTGCCGCTGGCGGGGCACTTCCGGCCGCTCGGGCAGCGCCTGCTGGTGGAGACCGTGGTGCGCGAGGTGGACCGGGTGGAGGCGGAGCGCGCCGTCCCGTGAGCGGTGGGGTGAACCCGTCGCGGCATGGTGTTCCGGCATGGTGTACCGGCGCGGTCCCCGGGCGTGGTCCACTGGGATGTGCTCACCGTCCGCCACACCTCGCCGCGGCGGCTCGACGTCGGCCTGACGCTCGGACCGCTCGCGCACGGACCGGGCGACCCCACCTTCCACCGGGCCGCCGACGGGTCCGTCTGGCGCACGTCGCTGCTCCGGAGCGGGCCGGTGACGCAGCGGTTCGTCCCGGCCGGGCCGCGGGAGGTGGTGGTGCACCTGTGGGGCGACGGCGCCCGCGAGGCCGCCGAGGCGCTGCCGGTCCTCCTCGGCGAGGACGACGACGCGGCGGGCTTCGCGCCGCCCCCGCAGGTCCGCGACGCCCACCGCCGGGCCGCCGGCCTGCGGATGCCGCGCAGCGGGCGGGTGCTGGAGTCCCTGGTGCCCGCCGTGCTGGAGCAGCGCGTGCAGACCGTCACGGCGCACCGGGCCTGGCGCTGGCTGCTCATGCGGTACGGCACCCCGGCCCCCGGGCCCGCGCCCGAGGGTCTGGACGGTGGGCAGCGAGGTGGGCAGCGGGGTGGGCAGCACGGCGGGCAGCGGGGTGGGCAGCGCGGCGGGTTGCGCGTGGTGCCCGACGCGCAGGCCTGGGCGCGGGTCCCGGTGTGGGACTGGCACCGCGCCGGCGTCGACCCCGGACGTGCGCGGACCGTGGCACGGTGTGCCCTGGTCGCCCCACGGCTGGAGGAGGCGGCCGCGATGGCGCCGGCGGAGGCCCGGGTGCGGCTGGAGAAGGTGCAGGGCGTGGGCGTGTGGACATCGGCGGAGGTGGCGCAGCGCGCGTTCGGCGACGCGGACGCCGTCTCGGTCGGCGACTTCCACCTCCCGGCCGCCGTCGGCTGGGCGCTGGCCGGCGAGCGCACCGACGACGCCGGGATGCTGCGGCTGCTGGCGCCCTACGCGCCGCACCGGCACCGGGTGGTCCGGCTGCTGTCGCTCTCCGGGCACCCGCGCGCGCCGCGGCGCGGGCCCAAGACGCCGATCGCGGACTACCGGGCGTTCTAGGGGCCTTCCGGGGTCGGCGGCGGGGCGGTCCAGGCGGGGCGGGCCGGGAGGGGGCGGGCCGGGAGGGGTCAGGCCGCGCAGCGGCCCGACGACACCGGGGTGTCCAGGGCGGTGGCCTGGGCGGCGACGGGCCGCAGCTCGGCGTCCGTCATGGCGAACCCGACCTCGACGTCGGCCTCGGCGCGCGCGAAGATGACGCCCGCGACGCGCCCGTCGGTGGTCAGCAGCGGCCCGCCGGAGTTGCCGGGGCGCACCTCGGCGGCCACCGAGTAGACCTCGCGGGGGCTGGCCCCCTCGTTGTAGACGTCCGGGACGGGGGCGGTGCTGACGCTCAGCACGCCCGCGCCACGTGAGGTGAACGGGCCGCCCCACGGGTAGCCCTGGACGGCGGCGCGGTCGCCGACGGAGAGGGTCCGCGCGATCTTCAGCGGCTCGGCGCCCAGGTCCTCGACGGCGACGACGGCGAGGTCGTCCACCGGGTCGTAGTACACGACACGCCCCTCGCGGGCCGGACGGTCGGGCAGCTCGACGACCGGCCGGTCCACGCCCGCCACGACGTGCGCGTTGGTGACCAGCCGGTCCGGGGCCACGACGAACCCCGACCCGGTCGAGCTCTTGCCGCACGCGTAGGCGATGCCGGAGATCCGGGCCACCGACTGGGCGGCGGCCTCGAGCTGCGGGTCGTCGAGGTCGACGACGGGCGTGACCGGGTCCTGCCGGGGGACCATCAGGATGTTCAGCCGCGGCAGGCCGTCGTCGAGCACCATGGCGCGCATCTGGGCCAGGGGGCGGCCCACCGCTGCGGGCGTCAGGTCGTCGATGGTGCGCAGGACCGCCGACGAGGACACGGCCGACGAGACGCCCGGCGTGCCGGTGGCCGAGACCGCGTTGCCCACGAACGACAGCGCCAGGGCGACCACGATCACGTTCGCCGCGCCGCCCAGCAGCCGCTCCAGCGGGCGCAGCGCGGTGCGGTCCACGCCGCGCCGTAGGTCGCGGCCCAGGCCGGCGCCGAGGGACGCCCCGAACAGCGGCAGCAGCACGGCGATGGCGATGGAGACCGGCCCGCGCCACTGCGACGACGGCAGCACGTCGTTGACCGCGGGGACCGCCCAGAACGCGGCCAGGCCGCCCAGGATCAGGCCGACGAGGCCGCCGAGCGTGGCCAGCAGGCCCCGGCTCAGCCCGGCACCGAGGGCGATGAGCAGCACCACGAGGAGCACGAGGTCGACGAGCGTCACGGGTAGACGGTAAGCGCTGCGCCCCCGCGCCGGGCGCCGCCACGCACCTCCGTCACCCGATCCTCAGATGTGCGGGCCGAACATTCACAGCGCGGCCCCGGCGTCCGCCGCCGTCACCCGCGGCGAACCGGCAGCAGGATGGGGAAAACCCGTAACTGTGCGACCACTCGTTGTGCGGCTCTGAGGGCCGAAGGTACGGTCCGTCAGCAACAGCTCTGAGCGCGAAGGTCACTGCGATGACCGCCGGGCAGTCCCGCCCGGCGGGATGGCTCACGTCGAGGGAGCACCCCGATGCGTCGTGCACACAGATCCGGCAGGTCCGGCACCGCCGGTAGCACCACACCCCGAACCCTCGTCACGGCGGTTGCCGCCGTGACGCTCGTCCTGTCCGCCTCGCTCGTCGCCTCGGCAGCGCCGCCGCGGGTGCCCGACGCCGGGGCAGCGCCGGACACGGCAACCCAGGGCACGGCAGCGCAGGCAGACGCCGCGCAGACCGATGCGCAGGCACAGGTCGCCGCCGCCCTGACCTGGTCCGACGAGTTCGACGGCGCCGCCGGCAGCGCCCCTAACGCCGCGAACTGGAACCACGAGACGGGCGCGGGCGGCTGGGGCAACAACGAGCTGCAGAACTACGTCAACTCCCGCCAGAACTCCGCCCTGGACGGCAACGGCAACCTCGTCATCACGGCCCGGCAGGAGGGCAGCGGGTACACCTCGGCCCGGCTGACGACCAAGGGCAAGGTGCAGCCGCAGTACGGCCGGCTGGAGGCGCGGATCAAGATCCCGCGCGGCCAGGGCATCTGGCCGGCGTTCTGGATGCTCGGCGGGCAGTTCCCGGGCACGCCGTGGCCCCAGTCCGGCGAGATCGACATCATGGAGAACATCGGCCGCGAGCCCCACCTGGTGCACGGCACGCTGCACGGCCCGGGCTACTCGGGCGGCAACCCCATCACGGGGCAGTACCAGCACCCGCAGGGCTGGTCGTTCGCCGACGACTTCCACACCTTCGCGATCGACTGGAGCCCCAACTCGATCACCTGGCTGGTGGACGGCAACGCGTACCAGACCTTCACGCCCGCCAACACCGGCGGCAACCCGTGGGTGTTCAACCAGCCGTTCTTCTTCATCCTGAACGTCGCCGTCGGCGGCAACTGGCCCGGCTACCCCGACGGGAGCACCCAGTTCCCGCAGCAGATGGTCGTCGACTACGTCCGGGTCTACGACTCCCAGGGCGGCGGGGGCGGGCGCACCGGCACGATCCGGGCGAGCAACGGCATCTGCCTCGACGTCGCCGGCGCCAACTCGGCCAACGGCACGCCCATCCAGCTCGCGAACTGCAACGGCAACGCCGCCCAGCAGTGGACCGTCGGCACGGACGGCACCGTCCGTGCGCTCGGCAAGTGCCTCGACGTCGCCGGGGGAGCCACGGCGCCCGGTACCGCCGTCCAGCTCTGGGACTGCAACGGTACCGGCGCCCAGCAGTGGGCCTCGACCAGCGGCACCCTCGCGCTGCGCAACCCGCAGTCCGGCCGCTGCCTGCAGCCGGTCGGCCGTGTGCAGACCGACGGGACCCGCACCCAGATCGCCGACTGCGACGGGAGCACGGTCCAGCGCTGGACCCTGCCCTGACCCGCTGACCCGCGGACCTGGACGACCCGTCGACCCGCCCACCCACGAGCCCGCCCACTCACCCATCAGCCCGCCCACCCATCAGCCTGCCCACAAGGTGCGCTTCTACCCAGTCATTCGGCCCGGAGTCATGCGTCCTGCGGGCCAGATGACTGGGTAGAAGCGCACCTTGGACGCGTCCGGCGGCCCAGGGGCCTGGCGGCCCAGCGGAGCGCGCCGTGCGGGACCGGTGCCCGACGGCGGACCAGCGGTCGGGTCGGCGGACCGTCAGGCCCGGAGGTGGGTCGCCACGACGACCGCCAAGCCGCCCAGGCCGATCGCCACCACGACCGCGCCTGCCACCGCGAGCAGCCCCGCGCCCGGCGAGTCATGCCCGGGGCCCCGCGCCGGGATCGGCACGCGTCGGCCGTGCCGGCGTCGGGACGCGATCAGGAGGTACCCGGCCAGCATCAGCCCGACCAGGCCGGGCAGCAGCCAGACCACGCTGCCGAAGAGTGCGGGCAGCAGCCGGGCCCCGACCAGCGAGACCGCGGCGACCGACAGCGCCGTCCTGCGCCAGGCCAGCTCGGTGCGCTCCGGCTGCAGCCCAGGAACGGGCGCCTGTCCGGCACCCGGGGGCGGCCCGCCGCCCGGAGGTGACCCGGCCCCCGGGGAAGACCCCGCACCCGGCGAAGATCCCGCGCCCGGAGGCGACCCCGCCGCGGTCATCGCAGCAGCACGCCCAGCAGCACCAGCACACCGACCACCGCGACGACGACCGCGAGCACCACGCCGACGATCGACGACGGCAGCGGCGACCCGCTGCGCAGCGCCCGCTCGACGCGCATCCACCCGGCCCAGGCGATCAGCGGCAGCGCCGTGCCCGCGACGATGAGCACGAGCGACGCCGCGAGCCGCAGACCCGGGTGCAGGTCGAGCCCGAGGGTCTCCAGGGCCACGCCGCCGGCCACCAGGGCGAGGGCGGTCCGGATCCAGGCGAGGAAGGTCCGTTCGTTGGCGAGGGAGAAGCGCGCGTCGGGCTCCGAGCCGACGCCGAACACCGACGCCGGGAACCGCTGCTCGTCCGGCCGGCTCATCAGGTACTCCTTGCGTCGTGAGGTCTGCCCCAGAGCCTGCCACGTCTCGCGCGCACCAGTGGGATCACCACGGCGGCCGCCACTGCCGGCAGCACCAGGCCGAGCAGGGCCCACGGCACGGCCCAGCCGCTCACGGCGTCGTGCGCGGAGGTGACGCCGCCCCCGCCGATGCCGACCACGAGGCCGTCCACCCGGACCGTCGCCTCGGCCCGAACGAGCGGGCGGACGCCGCGGACCTCGACCACGCGCTCCACCGTCGAGCCCGGCAGGATCTCGGTCAGCTCGCCCGACGCCGTCGCCGTGCCGCCGGCCCAGGACCCGCCCGCGGGACCCGCCACGCTGACCGACTCCGTGGGCACCAGCCGGGCGCTGCCCGTGTTGGTGAGCCGGTAGCGGACCGTCGAGGTGACGGTCCCGAACGGGTTGGCCGACACGTCCGTCGTGACGCTCAGGTCGCTGATGCCGAGCCCCGGCGCGAGGTCGCCCGCCACGCGCGCGTGCACGCGCAGGGCCAGACGCCGGTCGACGGTCAGGGCCGAGCCGCCCACCTGCTGTGTCAGCGCGGTGACGACGCCGCCCGCGTGGTCGCCGGGCGCGGCGTCGTCGGGCACGCGGAGCGTGAAGGGGACCTCCGCGGACTCGCCCGGGTCGAGGTCCAGCGCGCCCCGCCGGAGCGTGATCCAGGTGCCGAGGCCGGTCGCGGGCTCCTCGGCGGTCAGCAGGTCGATGTGGCCGCCCGGGGTCGTGAAGGCGTCGGTGCCGTACACGCTGAGCCGCAGGGGAGCTGCCGACCGGTTGGTCACCACCAGGGCGTCGCGGACGCGGTCCCCGGGCTCGACGGCGTAGGCGTAGTTGGCGCGGCCGGCGCCCTGCCGGTTGTCGGCGGGGGCGACGGACCACGAGATGCCGTCGGTGCTGGTTCTGGTGCTGGGGCTGGTGTCGGTGTCGGTGGCGGTGGACGTGCCGATGGCGGCGGTGTCGGTAGCGGTGGCAGTGGCCGTGCCGACGGCGGCGGCGGTCGACCCTGCGGCGGTCGACCCTGCGGCAGCCGGCATGGCGTGGGCCGCCGCGGGACCCGCGAGCGGCGGCCCGCCGAGCAGGGCGATCCCGGTCAGGACGATCCCGAGCACGCCTGTCCCGCGCCGGACGATCCTGAGCGGGACGATCCTGAGCGGGGCGATCCTGAGCGGGGCGACCACGGGCAGGACGGTGCGCACCGCTGCCGCGGCGCGCCCGAGGGCGCGTCGCGGCAGCGGGCCTGCGCTGTGACGCAGGAGGTGAGGCAGGGAGAGCACGGGACCGTCAGCCCACCGCGGTGAGCGTGAGCACGCTCGCGTAGTCGCCGGCCGGCGTCTCCAGGGGGATGCGCAGGTCGAGCGCGGCGTCCGCCGTCACCGAACCGGACGCGTGCCCCGCCGGAGCGGACACCAGGGTGGCGCCCGCGGTCAGGCCGGAGCCGGTGCCGGGCCGCACCAGCGCACCGGCGACGGCGCCGCCGGTGTTCTCCGAGACCGACGGCGACCAGCCCAGGCTGCTCCCCGGGAAGGACGCCGATCCGCCGGTGGCGAGGAAGTCGGTCGCCGTGCCGTTGATGCTCCACGCGGGACCGCCCGCGCGGGTGTCCGTGACCGTGACCCGCTTGAGGTCGCCCGTCGCGGTCAGGGCGCCCGCACCCGCCTCGGCCGTGCCGAGGCTCACGGCCCCGGCTCCGCCCACGACCGTCCACGTGAACGCGCCCGGCTCGCCGGGCTCACCCGGGTCCTCGCCCTCGGGCACGGTGACCTCCAGGTCGATGTCGCCCTCGCCGCCCGGCGCCGCGAACGACACCGGGATACCCAGCTCCTGGGCGGCGTTGGCGGCCGCCCCGCCCGCGGCGTAGGTGTACACGCCGTAGGCGCCGGTAGCGGTGTCCGACGGCGCCGCGGCGAGCTCGGCCGTGAACGTGCCGTCCGGGTTGAGCAGCACGAGCTGCCCGGCCACGTTCGGGAAGTCCGCCTTGACCTGCGAGTACGACGGCTCCGGCAGCGCCCACCTCTGGGCGAGCACCGTCCGGGCGCCCGAGCCGGCGCCCTCCGAGGGACGCCACGGGTTCCCGAAGGAACCGAACACCACGTACACGCCCGTGGGCGCGCCCGCGGCGACCGGCGGGCGGCCCGAGGTGTTCACGTTGGCCGCCGGGTCGAAGCCCGAGCCGGTGGCCGTGACGGTCTCGCCGGCGGGGTCCAGCCCCGACGCCTTCGACAGCGTCACGGTCGGGTTCCACTCCTCGGGCTCCCCGGTGCCCGGCTCCTCGGCCGGCGCGGTCCGCGCGCTCACGGTGAAGCTGTCGAGCGCGGCGCCCTCGGCCAGGAAGCCCTGGAGCGCCGCGGCGCCCTCGGCCGTCAGGGTCACGCCGGTCCCGGAGACGGTGACGGCGTCGGCCGCGACGTCCACCGTGGTGGTCGCCACCTCGCCGAGCACGACGTCGTCGCCGCCGTAGGTGCCGGGCTCGTAGCCCAGGTTGTTCTCCGGGATCTCGACGGCGAGGTCGCCCACGAGGGTGCCCGCGCCGCCGTCGACCACCACGGCGACGTCCTTGACCGTCACCGTGAAGGCGTGCGACGGGAAGTGGAAGACGGCGCCGCCGGCGCTCGCGACCGTCAGGTTGTCCGCGTCGGTGACCGTGCCGCCCGTGACGGGCAGCAGGTAGGGAAGGGTCTCGTTCGGCGGCGTCGTGTCGAGGTTGGCGGCGGGCGTGCCGTTCTCGTCGAACTCGCCGGGCGCGACGAGCGTGATCCGCTCGCCGACCGGGACTGCGCCGATGGGCGGCAGCGCCGCCGTCTGGCGCCCCACGTAGTTGCGGAAGCTCTCGCGGAAGCCCCAGGCGAGGTCACCGCTGTCGGCGGTGACCTCGCTCGGCTCCGCCGCGGTGGCGGTCAGTGCGACGAGCGGCGCGGCGGCGAGCGCCGTGCCGAGCGTCGCGGCCAGTCCGGTGGCGATCAGAGCGTGCCCGCGGTGCCGCGCGCGGCCCGCCGGTCTGCTGCGTGTCATCAGTTCTTGCCTCTCTCTGGGGATGGACTGCGGACTGGGGGTCTCAGGGGTCACGCCGCCGGAAGGGCAGCACGAGCCAGCCCTGCCGGAAGCCGAGGATCGCCACGGACGCGGCGACCAGCAGCACGGCGGTCAGGACGGCGAGCCGGCGGCCGGTGGTGCCGCCCGGGATCAGGCCGTCGGGGATCAGGGCGGCGCCGGCGGCGTCGAGGGTCGCGGCGGCCACGGGGAGGAACGAGGCGGGGGTGTCGGCGTCGGGCGTCGAGCCGGAGCCGTCGCGAGTGCCTCCGCCGCCCCCGGCCGGGTTGCCGCCGCTGCCCTCGGGTCCGGTGGTGGGCGGGGCGGACGCGGCGGGTCGGGCAGCCGCGGGGGGTGGGGCCGTGCCGCCCCCGTTGTCGCTGCCGCCGCCCGTGCCGGTGCCGCCGTTGCCGGGGCCGGCGCTGCCGACGGACTCCGCGGCGTCGAAGCTGACGCTCACGTTCGCGGGAGACTTGATCTCGTCCCGGGTACCGGTGGAGTACCAGAACTCGGGCTCGCCCACACGCTGGTGGAAGTTCACGAACCCCTGCGGGAACGAGCCCCAGCAGCTCCCGGCCGGGTCCTCGCGGAGCTGCGGCACGCGGTCGCCGGTGCTCGCGCGCACGCCGCAGTAGTCGGGCACGAGGTGCCCGCCCCGCGACTTCGGGTCGAGCCGGCGTCCGGTGAAGGTGAGGAGCTGTGCCCGGGTCGGCGGGAGCGGCTCCCAGACGGTCATGTCCTGCTGGTCGGTGCCGTAGCCGCCGAGCGTGCCGGTCAGCGCGCCGTTCCCGGCGGGGTCGAGGCGCAGCTCCGGGTCGGTGACCCACCAGTAGACCAGGCCGCCGTAGAACACCACGGTGAAGCTGCCCGTCCAGCGGATGCGCACCGAGCCGTCGGCCTCGCGCGTGCCGGTGCCGCCCGTGAGCACCACCTCGGCACCCGTCGTGCGCCCCGCCGAGTACGACACGGGACGGCCGTCGGGAGCCGTGCAGCGCGTGCCGAACGTCGCGGCGCGCTGGGCAGCGTCTGCGCCCCGCCCGACCGTGCGCACCACCCGTACGTCGCCGGCGGTGCCGTGGTAGAGGTCCCGGTCGGCGTCCGTCCAGATGCGCCCGCCGCCGGTGTCGCCGTCGGTGCCGGGCCGGCCCGCGACCAGGAAGTTGCACTGCCCGGCGAGGTGGCTCTCCGAACCGGCCTGCACGCTGACGGCCCAGCGCAGCTCGGCGTCGGTGAGCCTGCCGTCCTCGGCCTCGCCGGGCGGCGGCTTCTCGTCCTCGGGCACGGTGACGGTGAGGAGGAGAGGGCCCTGGTCGTCGCCGGTGGCCGCTGTCGCAGCCGTAGTCGCTGCCGCAGTCGCCGACGCGACGGCTGATGCCGCGGCCGTCGCCGGGAGTAGCAGGGCGAGCACGACGACGGCGGCCGTCGCGGCGCCGTGACGACGGCGGGTCGTGCGGCTCATGCGCGGGCCTCCTGCTCGGCGGGGTGCTGTTCTGCGGGGTCGGGCTGCTCCGTGGGGTCCCCGCTGCCCGGGGCTCCTGCCTCCCGCCCTGCCTCCCGCCCTGCCGTGTCCCGCTCCGCCCGACGCCGGTCCGCGCGGCGCTTCAGCGACGTGACCAGTGACGACAGGATCGCGACGACCAGCAGCAGGGCCGCGACGCCGACCGCGATCTCCTCGGGCCGCCAGGTGCCGTCGTCGGCCACGGAAGCTCCCGCGGCCCCCGTCCCCGCGGCTCCCGCGGCCTCTGCGGCGGCCTCCGCGGCCGAGACCTCGGCCGGGTCGCGGGTGACGGTCACCTCGGTCTCGATCGTCGTCCCGGAGGAGGCGCCGGACAGCCGCAGCACGTGCGTGCCCGTGCGCAGGTCCGCGGGCAGCTCCAGGAGGCCCGCGACCTCGCCGTGGTTGCCCGCGACGAGCGGCCCGACGGCGACCAGGCCGTCGTCGAGCGTGACGCTCACCTGCTCGCCGGGCTCCAGGCCTTGGGCGCCGAAGCTCAGCACGCGGCCGACGACGGCGGTGGCCTGGTCCACGCCGAGGCCGGCCTTCGCGGGGCGGCCCTTCGCGTCGTCGCCGGACCCGTTCGCGTCGCCGGATGCGCTGCCGGACCCGCCCGTCCCCGAGCCGGCTGCGTCGTCCTGCGCGCCGCCCGAGCCGCCGTCCGCCGCGTCCGACCCCGCACCGGAGCCGCCGCCCGCCGTACCCGAGCCCGCGCCGGTACCCGAGCCCGCGCCCGAGCCCGCGAACGTCACGGGCGTGAACGTCTCGTTGTTCGGGTTGCGCACCCCGTGCGCGCCGATCGTGATGATGCCGCACTGCACGGCCGCGCAGTCCACGGTGCCGCCGTCGGCGGCCTTGAAGCGCGCGCCGGGGATCACGAGGTCGGTGGACCAGGTGCCGTCCGCGGCGATGGTGCCGCCGTTCGCCTCCGCCTCCGTGCTCGACCCCGGGAACGCGACGAACCGCTGGTAGCCCGCGTTCTGCGCGGTCTCGGCGTCGGGTACGTACCGGTAGGCGTCGCCGGACACGCCGCCGCGGCTGGGCGCCCACGACCCGCCCGACGGGTCCGAGACCCACCCGAAGAACACGTAGAGCCCACCGAACGCCTTGGGCACCGACTGGAACCCGCTGCCCGAGAGGCGCACCGTCGAGGCCCCGCCCGGGTCGGGCTGCCCCGACACCGCGACGCGGGCGGCGGCGTGCGCCGTCGGCACCGAGCCGAGCAGCACCGGGCCCAGCAGCGCCAGCGCGACCACGACGACGAGGGCGACCAGCGAGATCGGCGGGCGGGGCAGGTGACGGGAGGTCATGCGGGGTCCTCGCTGAGGGCGTCCTCGGTCGGGGCAGGTGTCCGGGCGGAAACCTGGGCAGGGGCTCCGGTGCGGGCCTGCGCGTCGATCAGGCCGGGGGTCCCGGGGGTCCCGGCGGGCGAAGGGGCGGGAGCGCTGCCGTGATCGCCGCCGTGGCGGGGGAGCACCAGCAGCCCGCCCGTGAGCGGGTGCCGCACCACGTCGACCGGGTGCTCGTACACCCGGGTGAGCAGATCGGCGGTGAGCACGTCGGCGGGGGCGCCGAGGGCGGCGACCCGGCCGCCGTCGAGCACCAGCACGCGGTCCGCCCAGGCGGCGGCGAGCGCCAGGTCGTGCAGCACGACGACGACGGCGCCGCCCGCGGTCGCGTGCCGCCGGGCCTGGCGCAGCAGGTGCTCGGTGTGCCGTACGTCGAGGGCGGCGGTCGGCTCGTCGAGCAGCTGCAGCGTCGTGTCCTGGGCGAGCAGCCGTGCGAACGACGTCCGGGCCTTCTCGCCGCCGGACAGCGTCGGGAAGCGTCGCTCGGCCAGCGCCGCGACGTCGGCGGCGTCGAGCGCGCGGGCGACCACGGCGTCGTCGTCGGCGGGGGTGCCGGAGCCCTGCCTGCCGGAGCCCTGCCTGCCGGGGCCCTGCCTGCCCGAGCCCTGCCTGCCCGAGCCCTGCCACGGCGCGCGCCCCATGCGGACCACGTCGATCACCCGGAACGGGAAGCTGACCTGGTTCTCCTGGAGCAGCACGGCGCGCAGCCGGGCCAGCTCGGCGGGCCGGACGGCGCCCAGCGGCGTACCGGTCCAGGCCGCCTCGCCGGCGTCGGGGGCGCGGTCGCCGGCCAGGACGGAGACGAGCGTGGACTTCCCGGCGCCGTTCGGGCCGACGACGACGAGCACCTCGCCCGGGCGCACGTCGAGGTCGACGTCGTCCAGGAGGACGGCGCTCCCGGCCTCGACCCGGACCCCGGTCAGCGTCAGGAGCGCGCTCACGCCCAGCCTCCCGCGGTGCGGCGCGTGCGGCGGATGAGCCAGAAGAAGAACGGCCCGCCGACCAGCGCGGTGAGCATGCCGATCGGCAGGTCGGCGTAGCCGACGGCGGTGCGCGCGACGAGGTCGGCGGCCAGCAGCAGCACGGCGCCGCCGAGCGCGCTGAGGGGCACGAGCACCCGGTGTGCCGGGCCGACGGCCATGCGGACCAGGTGCGGCACCACGAGTCCGACGAACGCGATGATGCCGCAGAACGCGACGCCCGCGGCGGTGAGCACGGCGACCACCACGATGCTGAGCACGCGCAGGCGCTCGACGTCGACGCCGAGGTGGCGCGCCGACCGCTCGCCCAGGGACAGCAGGTCGAGGCGGCGCGCCAGCAGCAGCGCGCCGAGCAGTCCGACGACCACGAGCGGCGCGACCACGGCGACGTACGCCCAGCGGGTCCCGTTGAACGAGCCGAGCTGCCAGAACACGATCTGCTCCCGGGCCTGCGTGTCCCCGAGGAACGTGGTCAGCGCCAGGCCCGCGCCGCACACGGCGTTCACGGCCACGCCGGTGAGCACGAGCGTCACGACCTCGGTGCGGCCCGCCGACCGCGCCAGCCCGTAGACGAGGAACGTCGCGGCGAGCCCGCCCGCGAAAGCGGCGACCGCCGTCGTCCACGGGCCGAGGGCCGTCAGCCCGAGCACGATCGTCACGGACGCCGCCACGGCCGCGCCGGAGGAGACGCCGACGACGCCGGGTTCGGCCAGCGGGTTGCCGAACACGCCCTGCATGACGGCGCCCGCCGTTGCGAGGGCGGCCCCCACCAGCGCCGCCATGGCGACGCGCGGGAACCGGATGGTCCAGAGCGCGGCGTCGCCGTTCGGGTGGGCCGGCAGCGGGCCGGCGTCGAGTCCCGCGTGGTGCAGCAGCGACCCCACCACCTCGGCCGGCGGCACGTGGAGCTGCCCGGACCCGGCGGACACGACCGCCAGCACGCCGAGCGCGACGGTCAGACCCGCGGCGACGGCCGCGGTGCGGGCCGGGCGGGCGGGCGGCAGCACGCGGACGTCGGCGTCGACCGGGGTCACGAGACGCTCTCCGGCGCGTAGAACGCGCGGGCCAGCGCGTCGAGCACGTCCGCCGACCTCGGCCCGAACGACAGGATCTCCGTGTCGTCCATGGCGACGAACCGCCGGTTCTCGCCGGCCGGCGTCTGCGCGAGGGCGGGCACCTGCTCCAGCAGCCCGTCGACGCCGCCCACGGACTCCAGCCCGCCGGTCATCAGCAGCACGAGGTCGGGCTGCATGGAGATCAGCCCCTCGTCGTTCAGCGGGCGCATGCCCTTCCAGCCCACCTCGGCCGCGGCGTCGACGGCGCCCAGGCCCTCGATCAGCGAGTCCGCCCCGGACTCGTCGCCGAACAGGTAGTAGACGCCGGACTGCCCGCGCACGTAGAGGAAGATCACGCGCGGCCGGACGGCGGGGTCGGCGGGCACCAGGTCCGCGACCTGCGCCAGCGTGTCGTCGACGGCGGCCGCGGTGCGCTCGGCCAGGGTCGCGCCCTCGCCGGGCAGGCCCAGGGCCTCGCCCGTGGCGCGGGCCAGGTCGGCGGAGGTCTCCAGGCTGCGGTGGCTGTCGAGCACGACGACGGGGATGCCGGCGTCGCGCATCTGCAGCACCACGTCCCAGGGGCCGAGCGTGGTGTCCGTGAGGATGACGGTCGGCGCCAGGTCGAGGATCGCCTCACCCGTGAGCTCGTGGCCGTCGGACGTGACGACCGGGCGGTCCGCGATCTCCGGGAACCCCGACGAGACGTCCCGCCCCACGACGCGGTCGCCCAGCCCGAGCTCGAACACGATCCGCGAGAGCGAGCCGTACAGGTCGAGCGCGAGGATCCGGCTCGTGTCGGTGACGGTCACCTCGGTGCCCTGCGCGTCCGTGACGGTCGCGGGCAGTGCGGGGCGCGGGTCCTCGGCGACCGGGTCGACGGGGCGCTCGGGCGTGCCGACGGTGATCTCGCCGGTCCAGGCGCGCGGGTCGGCGATCGGCTCCAGCTCGGCGAGGGGTTCGGTGCCCACGACGGCGCCGCCGTCGTCCGCGTGCCCCGCCAGGGGAAGCTGCAGGCCGCACCCGGCGAGGAGGACGGCGATCGCGAGCAGCCCGGCCGCGGCGGCGGCGCCGGCCGCACGGCGTCGGGCCGGAGGTAACGACCTGTCGGTGACCGGCCTGCTCGGGGTGCGCGTCGCGGCGCGATCGGGGCCGGCTCCGGGCAGGCGCAACATCGGACAACTCCCTCGTACGCCGGGACGGTGCCCGGTATGGAATTAGGTGTGCCTAACTTAGGCGAGGCGAGCCTGATCAAGTCAAGTCAGGTCGGCACATGAGCCGATAAATCACCCGAGCCGTCGCCGCGTCGAAGCCCTGCCCCCGACTCGCCTGCCGCGTCGACGCAACCACACCACCCCACGGTGTTGACCACAGCAGTTGCTGCCAGATTCGGCCTCCGGCTGGCAGCAACTGCTGTGGTCAACACCCTGGAGCGCGCCGGGCGGCTCGGGTGTGCGGCTGCCGGAGACCACCCGAAAAGGATGTGGTGAGCACCGCCGTCCGCCCGGCACACTGTGCGGATGACCGACTCGACCGCCGCCGGACCGGTCCCCGCCGGTGGGGCAAGGCTCGGGCCCCGGATCGGCGTGGGGCGTGAGGCGGAGGTGTACGCGTGGGGCGGCGACGCCGTCGTGAAGCTCTACCGCTCCGGGTTCGACGGACACCAGGCCGAGGCGGCGGCTCTGGCCGGGCTGGCCGGGCACGACGTCGCACCGGGCCTCGTCGACGTCCTGACCTGGGACGGCCGCCCCGGCCTGGTGCTGGAACGGGTCGCCGGCGCGGACATGCTGGAGGTGCTCCGGCGCAGGCCGTGGCGGGTGCGGGCGCTCGCCCGGGCCCTGGCCGACACGCATCTCGCCGTCCACGCGGTGCCCGCCCCGGCGGACCTGCCCGACGTCCGCCAGGTGCTGGCCGCGCGCATCGAGGGCGCGACCCTGTCCCCGGAGCTGCGCGGCTTCGCGCTGCGCCTGCTCGACGGGCTGCCGTCGGGAGACCGCCTGTGTCACGGCGACTACCACCCCGGCAACGTCATGGTGTCGGGCGAGCGGGTCAACGTCATCGACTGGCCCAACGCCGCCCGCGGTGTGCCCGAGGCGGACCACACCCGGGCGATCCTGCTGCTGCAGTGGGCCGACGCGTCGCCCGCCGCCCCGCGCGGTGTGGCCGGGCTGGCGAGCCGCGGGCTCGTCGCCGCCGGCCGGTCGGTGCTCACCCGCGGGTACGCGCTGGCCTACGCCGACGGCTCGCCGCGTCCCCTGCGCGACCTGGAGCCGTGGCTCGTGGTGCACGTCGCGGCGCGGCTGTCCGAAGGAGTCGAGGGCGAGCGTTCCCGGCTCGTCGGCTGGCTCGTGCGGGCGATGCACGCCTTCGAGGCCTGAGTTTCTCCGCTTTCAGGGCGTCTCAAGCGGAGAAACCCGGGCCTCGAAGGTGAGGCGGCCCGTGCCGGCGAGGAGAACCGCCGCCCGGGAGCCCGGTAGGTGCGTCCCCCGCCCAGCTCAGCGGGACGCCGGACCGTCGCCCGCGTAGCGTTGGCGCAGGAGGTGCGTCATGAGCGACTCACGTGCGGCGGCCGGCGGCGGCGCGATCTACGGGCTTGGCGTCATCGGTGCCTGGGTCTACTTCTGGCAGCAGGCCGACGGGTTCTGGGAGGTCATCTGGGCCATCGTCCAGGGCCTCTTCTGGCCGGCGTTCATGGTGTACGAGGCGTTCTCGGCGCTGGGCGGATAGCCCTGCGCGTCGCGTGGGTCCCGGCGTTCCGGCCGCTCCCGGCGGCGACGCGGCCGCCCGCGCCCTCCAGCTCCCGGCCCCGGCCGCCCGCGCCCTCCAGCTCCCGGCCCCGGCCGCCCGCGCCCTCCAGCTCCCGGGCGCCGTCCCGGCCCCGCCCACCGTCGCGCTCCGCCGCCGGCATGACGTGCCCCGTGCCGAAGCCGCGCGCCAGCGCCCCGCGCAGCCGCTCGGTCCCGCGCAGCCGGCCCCGGCCGTCCGTTCGGCCCGGCGCCGCCGGGACGGGGACGACGGTCAGCCGCGCCCGCTCGGCGTCGTCCACCGGCTGGTGGATCTCGGCGTACCCGCCGTTCGGCATCCGCACCACCCGGCCCGTCTCGTGCCCGTGCAGCGCGATCTCGCGGTCCTTGCGCTGCAGCCCGATGCAGACCCGGCGCGTGATCTCGAACGCCAGCGCCGGACCGACGAACAGCAGCACCTGCAGCGTGGTGATCACCGACTCGAAGGTCACGTTGAACTCCGTCGAGACGATGTCGGCGCTCGCGGCGCCCCACAGGATGCCGTAGAAGAGCGCGCCCGCCACGCCGATCCCGGTGCGGACCGGGAAGTGGCGCGGCCGGTCCAGCACGTGGTGCTGCTCGCGGTCCTGGGTGACCCACGCCTCGACGTACGGGTAGACGACCAGCAGCCCGAAGTACACGGCGACCACGGCGAGCGGGACCAGCGTGGCGAACGTCCACGTCCAGCCGAACCACTCGGTCTCCCAGCCCATCGGGACCAGGCGCAGCGCCCCGTCGAGGAAGCCCATGTACCAGTCGGGCTGGCTCCCGGCACCGACCTCGCCCACCGACGCCGGCCCGTAGGTCCAGACGGGGCTGATCGTGGCGGTCGCGCCGAGCAGCACCAGCACGGACCCGGTGATGCCCATCATGCCGAAGGCGCGGAAGGCGGCGTCGGGCCACAGGCGCAGCCCGAGCGACGCGACCGGCTCCGGCCGGAACTGCTTGGCCTGCCCGTCCCGCAGGGTGAGCGCCGCCCGCGCGATCAGGACCACGACGAGCAGCCCCGGCGCGATCGCCACGTGCAGCGGGTACAGGTTCTCGATGATCTGGCCCGGGAACGGCCCGCCGAACATCAGCCCGGCAATCCAGGTCCCGAGGAACGGGATGCTCAGCACCACGCCCTCCACGATCCGCAGGCCGGTGCCCGACAGCATGTCGTCGGGCAGGGCGTAACCGCTCCAGCCGGCGGCCAGCACCAGCACGAAGGCGGCCACCAGCAGCACCCAGCTCAGCCGCCGCGGCCGGCGGAACCCGCCGGTGAAGAACGTGATGAGCAGCTGCGTGATGACCGACGCCGGCATGACGAGCGCCGCCCAGTGGTGCGTCTGCCGCAGCAGCAGGCCGCCCGTCTGCTCGAACGAGATGCGCATGGTCGAGGCGAACGCCTCGGTGACCGTCGCCCCCTGCAGCGGCCCGTAGGGCCCGGTGTACGTGACCAGCTCGTTCGACGGCGTGTAGGTGAACGCCAGCAGGATGCCGGTCACGGTCAGCACGACCAGGCACGTGAACGTCACGACGCCGAACAGGTTGGACCAGTGCAGCTGCACGCGCCGCTCGCCGAGCGCGGCGGCCCGGGCGCGGAGTCCCGCGGCCCGGCGGCGGAGGTCAGCCAGCATCGCGCACCACGCTCAGCTCGGGGCGGACGGCGTCGGCGGCCGGTGCCGCAGGTGCCGCGACTGTCGGCGCCGCGGTTGCCGGTGCGGCCGCCGCCGCGGCCGCCGGTGCGGCTGCCGGGGTGGCCGGCGTCGTCCGCTCGTGCGCACCCGCGAACGGGTCGCCGCCCGCGAGGAACGCCGCGCGCGGCGCCTGCACCGTCGAGAGCGGGATGATGTCGCGGCCGAACAGCACCGCCGAGACCCACACGAGCAGCACGCGCACCTTGCGCTCCCAGGTCGGGACCGCCAGGACGTGGTAGCCGCGGTGCATGATCCAGGCCGGGAACCCCTTGATGACCAGGCCCTTGTACTGGAAGATCCCGCGTCCGATGCCGAGGGTCGCGACCACGCCGAGGCTGTGGTGCAGGTACGGCCTGGGCTTTCGGCCGCGCAGGACGGCGACCAGGTTCTTCGCCAGCAGCTTGCCCTGCCGGACGGCGTGCTGCGCGTTCGGCACGGTCCGCGCGCCGGGGACGGGCGAGGCCAGGTCGGGCACGGCGGCGTTGTCGCCGGCGGCCCAGGCGTCGGCGACGGGCTCGTCGTCGGTGCCGACGCGGAGGTCCGCGCGGACGCGGACCAGGCCGCGCTCGTCGACCGGCAGGTCGGTGTTCCGCGCGACGACGGGGTTGCTGCCGTTGCCGGCGGCCCAGATCAGCAGGCCGTTGCCGTACGACTCGCCGGTCGAGAGCATGATCCGGCCGTCGGCCGCCGAGACGACCTGCGTGCCGAGGTGGATGCGCCCGCCGCGTTCCTGCAGGTGCCGCACGACCCAGCGGCCCGGCTCGTCCGTGACCTCGGGCAGGATGCGCTTGTTCGAGTCGACGAGGTGGAAGGCCAGGTCGTCACGGCCGAGCTCCGGGTAGGAGCGCAGCAGCGCGGTGGCCAGCGAGAGCAGCTCGCCGAACACCTCGACGCCGGTGAACCCGCCGCCCACGACGGTGACCGTCAGCAGGCGACGCCGCTCGATCCCCGGCGGGAGCAGGGCGGCGCGGTCGAACGCGGTCAGCAGCGCGTCGCGGATCGCGACGGCCTCCTCCACGTGCTTGAGGCCGATCGCCTCCTGCTCGATGCCGGGGACGGGGAAGGTCCGGGTCACGGCGCCGGCGGTCACGACGATCGTGTCGTACGCGATCTCCCGCAGCGTGCCGTCGTTGGTGCGGACGGTCGCGGTGCGGTGCGCGTGGTCGATCCGGGTGGTGTGGCCGGCGATGATCGTGGTGCGGTGCAGGTGGCGCCGCAGCGACACCATGACGTGGCGCGCCTCGATCGAGCCGGCGGTGACCTCGGGCAGGAACGGCTGGTAGGTCATGTAGCCGTGCGGGTCGACGAGCGTCACCTCGGCCTCGCCCCTGCGGAGCTTCTTCTCCAGGCCCCACGCGGTGTAGAAGCCCGCGTAGCCGCCGCCGACGATCAGAATCTTCTCCATGACACCCTCCTGGTGGTCTTACCAGTTCGACAACACAGCGGGCCCGGACGTGACGTGGTGCTGGTCACAGGCCCGTAGCCACGGACAGCTCGAACCTGGATCCGGCCGCGGGCCGCGCGCACGCTGATCGGGACCGGTCGGCCGACCGGTGGAGAACCCGTCGTGAGGAAGACCCGTCGTGAGCAAGCCCGCCGTCAGCAAGAAGACCAGCAGCCCCGTCACCAGCAGCGCCGTTGCCGGCAGCCCCGCGCGGCACCGGCCCCGGAGGTACACCGACGTCGTCGTGCCCGACCTCACCGGCCGGCGCGCCCTCGTGACCGGCGCGAGCGACGGCATCGGGCTCGGGATCGCCGAGCGGCTCGCGCGGGCCGGGGCCGAGCTGGTGCTGCCCGTGCGGAACCCGGCCAAGGGCGAGGCCGCCGTCGGGCGCCTTCGTGCGGCGGTGCCGGACGCCGTCGTCGGCACGCGCCGGCTCGACCTCGCGTCGCTGGAGTCCGTGGCCGCCCTCGCCGACGACCTCCTGGCCGAGGGCCGGCCGATCGACCTGCTGGTCGCGAACGCCGGGGTGATGACGCCGCCCAGCCGACACACGACCGCCGACGGGTTCGAGCTCCAGCTCGGGACCAACCACCTGGGACACATGGCGCTCGTCGGGCGGCTGCTGCCGCTGCTGCGTGCCTCGGAGGCCGGTGCGACCGAGACCCGTGCGGCCGGTACCCGTGTGACCGGGGCGCGCGTGACCACGATGTCGAGCGCCGCGGCGCGGTTCGGCAGGATCGACTGGGCCGACCTCAACAGCGAGCGCGACTACTCGCCGGTGCGCGCCTACAACTTCTCCAAGCTCGCCCAGCTCATGTTCGCCCTGGAGCTGGACCGGCGCAGCCGGGCGCACGGCTGGGGCATCGTGAGCAACGCGGCCCACCCCGGCACCACCTACACGGGCCTCTACGCGGCCGGACCGGGCCTGGGCAGCGGCCCGGGAACGGGTTCGGGAACGGGCTCGGCAGCTGGCTCGGGAACTGGCGAGCCCCCGCGGATGGACACGATCATGCGCCGGCTGCTCGCCCTCGGGGTGTTCGTGCAGCCGGTCGAGATGGGCGTCCTGCCTGCCCTGCAGGCCGTCACGGACGTCACGGCCGGCGGCGGGACGTTCTACGGGCCCGACGGCGTTGGCCACTTCACGGGCAGCTCGGCGCCGCAGCGCGTCTACGCGGCCGCGACCGACGAGGCGGCCGCGAGCCGGCTCTGGGACGTCTCGGAGGACCTGACGGGCGTCCGGTTCCCGGGTGCGGGCTCCTGACCGGCGAAGGTTCCGAGTGCGAAGGTTCCGAGAGCGAAGGTTCCCGCGAAGCAGGAGCCCGTATGCGCAGAGCCCGCATGCGCAGGGTCCGCACGACGAGAGTGAGGCGACGATGGACCGTCAGCAGCTGGCCGACTTCCTGAGGACGCGCCGCGAGGCGCTCCAGCCGGAGGACGTGGGCCTGCCGCGCGGCCCGCGCCGGCGCACGAGCGGGCTCCGGCGGGAGGAGGTGGCGGCGCTGAGCGGCGTCTCCGCCGACTACTACAGCCGCATCGAGCAGCAGCGCGGGCCGGTGCCGTCGGAGCAGGTGCTCGCGGCGATCGCGCACGGGATGCGCCTGAGCCTTCAGGAGCGGGACCGGCTGGTCGAGCTCGCGGGGCACGCCCTGCCCCGCCGGGTGCAGCGCGGGGACCACGTCAACGTCGGCATGATGCGGATCCTCGACGGTCTGACGGACGCGCCCGCCCAGGTCGAGAACGTGCTGGGCGAGACCCTGCGGCAGACCCGGCTCGCGGTGGCGCTCCTGGGCGACGAGACGTCCTACACCGGCCCCGAGCGGGTGCGCGCCTACCGGTGGTTCACCGACCCGCACGCCCGCGACCGCACACCGGAGGAGGACCACGAGCGGCACGGGCGCACGCTCACGGCGCGGCTCGCCGCCCTCCAGGCGCAGACCGGTCCGCGGTCCCCGGCGGGTGAGCTCGCCGTCCGGCTGCGCGACCGCAGCCCGGAGTTCGCCCGGCTGTGGGACGAGCACCCCGTCGTCGGGCCCTACTGCGAGCCCAAGCGCCTGAACCACCCCGAGGTGGGTCTCGTGGAGCTGCACGGGCAGACCCTGCTCGACCCGGACCAGAACCAGGCGCTGACGGTCTTCACCGCGGTGCCCGGCACGGAGAGCTACGACCGGCTCCGGCTCCTGGAGGTCGTGGGCTCCTTCTGAGGCGCTCGCGGCGCGCGCCGACGGCGCACGGACGACGCCGGCCGGGATGCTGGCGGGCTCCCGGCCGGCGTCATGTTCAAGCCCGGTGTCCGAGCTTGGTGATCGTGCTCGGTGTTCGTGCCCGGTGTCCGAACTCGGTGTCCGTGCTCGGTGCTCGGTGCTCAGTCCGAGGTGGCCCGGACCGCGGTGATGATCGTCTCGGCCACCGTGACCGGGTGCGACACGGCGACCGCGTGCGACGCCCCGGGCACCCCGGTCACCAGGCGGCCCCCGGCGCGCTCGGCCATGAACCGGATCAGCTCGGCCGGGATGTTGCGGTCGTCCTCGCCGTACACGAACCACGACGGGATCGTGCGCCAGGCCGGCTCGGCCGCGGGCAGGTCGTCGGTCAGGGCAGCCTCGGTGACCGGCCGCTGGGTGGCGGCCATGAGGGCGGTGAGGTCCTCGTCGACGTCGGCGGCGAACTGCTCGCCGAACACCTCCGGACGGATCGCGAGCTCGTTGCCACCGGTGGAGACCGGGTAGGCCTGGAGCGTCGCGCCGAGGGTGCTGCCGGGGAACTTGGCCGACAGGTTGAACGCGTTCTCGCCGGTGTCCGGCGTGAACGCCGCGACGTAGACGAGACCCACGACCTTCGGGTTGCCGGCGGCGGCCTCCGTGATGACCATGCCGCCGTAGGAGTGCCCGGCCAGGACGACCGGCCCGGGGATCGAGGCGACGACGTCGCGCACGTACTGGGCGTCACCCGCGACGGACCGCAGCGGGTTGCCGACGGCGACCACCGGGATCAGCTGCTGCTGCAGGTGCCCGACGACGGCGTTCCAGCTCGACGACTCGGCGAACGCCCCGTGGACGAGGACGACGGTGGGTGTGGTCATGACTGCTCTCCCTTGCTCGGTACTGCTGTGGTGGTGACTGCTGTGTTGGCGACTGATGTGGTGGTGGTGCTGCTCCTCACGGTGGTGCCCAGCGCCTTGCGCAGCACGTGGACGGCCTGCTCCAGGGCGGCGGTCGTCGCGGCGGTGCCGCGCAGCGGGTTCAGCATCAGGAAGTCGTGGATCGTGCCGTTGTAGCGGATGGTCGTGGTCGGGACGCCGGCGGCCAGCAGGTTCCGCGCGTACGCCTCGCCCTCGTCCCGCAGCACGTCGTTCTCGTCCACGACGAGGAACGCCTCGGGCAGGCCCGCGAGGTCCTCGGCGGTGGCCCGCAGCGGGGAGGCGGTGATCTCGCCGCGCCGCTCCAGGTCCGGCAGGTAGGCGTCCCAGAACCACGCCATCGCCTTGGCCGTCAGGTGCGGGCCGTCGGCGAACTCGCGGTAGCTGCCGGTGTCCTGCCCGGCGTCGGTCACCGGGTAGTACAGCGACTGGTGCACGAACCTCACGTCGCCGCGCTGCTTGGCCAGGATCGACAGGGCGGCGGTCATGTTCCCGCCCACCGAGTCGCCGACGACGGCGAGCCGCGTGGCGTCCAGCCCCTCGGCGGCGCCGTGCCGGGTGATCCACCGCGCGGTGGCGTACGCCTGCTCGATCGCCACGGGGTACTGGGCCTCCGGCGACCGCGTGTACTCCACGAAGACCACGGCGGCGCCGACGCCCACGGCCAGCTCGCGCACGAGGCGGTCGTGGGTGCCCGCGTTGCCGAGGATCCACCCGCCGCCGTGCACGTAGAGGATGGTCGGCAGCGGCGTGGGCAGCAGGTCCGGCAGCAGCTCCTGCCCCGGTCGGCCCGCGCCGTCCGGTCCGGTCGATCCGGCGCCGACGGGCTTGACGATCCGCACCCGCACGTCGCCGACGTCGGCCGGGACGGTGATCCACCTCTCGTCGACGTCCGGCTTCTCGATCGGCGCCGCCTGGACGTCGTCGAGCAGCTTGCGGGCTCCCTCGACGCCCAGCTCGTAGAGCAACGGGGGTTTCGCGGTCGCGTCGGCGAACGCCTGGGCTGCCGGCTCGAGCACGTGCTCGCTCATGTTCTTCTCCTTGCTTGCTCTGATTGCTTGCTCTGATTGCTTGCTCTGATTGCCTGCTCTGTCGCTTGCTACGTCCTGCCTGCTACCGAGCCTGTGGATGCATCTCGATGGGTCTGCCCGCCCGGGTGGCGGCGCGGGCAGCGCAGGACAGGGGATCCGGGCCGTGCTTTTATCGGCCTCACACGTACGACCGGTCGGGGGCGCCGGCTGTGACGGCCGTTCGTCCCCGAGGTGAGTCCATGACCGCATCAGGTGCCCCCGAGCCGGGCAGTTCAGAGCCGGGCGAGCCAGAGCCGGGCGAGCCAGGGCGGGGCGAGCCAGGGCCGGGCCTCGACGTCGCGGCCGCCGTCTTCACGGAGGTCCGCCCGCAGCTCCTCGGGATCGTGTACCGGATGCTCGGCTCGGTCGTCGAGGCGGAGGACGTGCTGCAGGAGACCTGGATCCGCTGGCACACCACGGACCGGTCCGTCGTCCGCAACCCGCACGCGTTCCTGACGACGACCACCACGCGGCTCGCGATCAACGTGCTGCAGAGCGCGCACACGCGGCGCGAGACGTCCGTCGGCCCGTGGCTGGCCGAGCCGGTGGACACCAGCCACGATCCGGCGCTCGGCGCGGAGCGGGCGGAGGCCCTGGACGTCGCGGTCCTGGTCCTGCTGGAACGCCTCACGCCGACCGAGCGCGCCGCGTACGTGCTGCGCGAGGCGTTCGACTACGCGTACGCCGACATCGCCGACATCGTCCAGCTCTCGCAGGCGGCCGCGCGCCAGCTCGTCAGCCGGGCGCGCAAGCACATCACGTCCGGGCGACGGAGCGCCGTGCTGGCGAGCAAGCGCCGGGCGCTGCTGGAGGCGTTCGTCGTGGCAGCCCGGTCCGGCGACCTGACGGGGCTGGAGCGGTTGTTCGTCGCCGACGTCGCGCGCCGGGCCGACCCCGTCTGGGTCGGCCCGGCCCGCGTCTGGGCGGAGTCGGGCTAGGCCGCCGGGTCGAACGGGATGCCGGCCGGCTTCATGCGCTCCAGCCAGTAGGTGAAGTCGCCGTCGTCGATCTTGATGCTCGCACCGCCGAAGTCGGCGGTCATCAGGCGGTCGCGCAGCGCCGTGCTTGGCCAGCCGTTCCAGCCGACGATCGGCGGGTAGCGCCAGGTGCCGTAGTGGTTCTCCGGCGGGTCGTCGTTACCGTTGGCCAGGCGGAACAGGTGCGTGCTCACGCCGTCCTTGTGGTAGACGATCTTGGGGTGCGAGCCCTCGAACCGGACCTGGGAGCGGGGGTAGGTCGCCGAGCCGCTGTGCTCGGTGATCGAGACGTGCTCCACCTGGTTGCTCGCCTGGTTCACCCACACCACGACGTGCTCCCAGTCGTGCCGGTGGCTGCCGATCGCCACCGGCCCGTCCATGGTCTGGTCCTTCTCGAAGTAGCTCGCGTACATGACGGCGCACCAGCCGTTGTTGCACTTGTCGCGCGAGTAGGTCTGCGACGCGTCCAGGTCCCACTGGTCGCGGCAGCTCCCGTTGACGGCGCCGCCGATCGCGAGGCCGGTCGCCAGCGTCCCGTCCGGGCCGATCGCGGACGTCGCGTAGCAGCCGTCGGTGTCGTAGTCGTAGGCGGGGGAGAAGGACTGCTCGTACCCGCCGGCGTTCTGCGGAAGGTTCGGCGGCGGGTCGGCCTGCGCGGCCGTGGCCGGTGCGACGAGCGCGAGCAGGGTGACGGCGGCGGCCGCGAGGATGCGGGCCGGTGTGTGGGGCGTCGGTCGGCGGTCCGTGCGTTCCATGACGGGCCTCTCGTGAGTCCTGCGCTTCGGGTACGTGCGAGCGGGGTACGTGCGAGCGGGTGAAAAGCCGGGCAGGCGGATGCTATTACCGCTGGGCAGATCGGGCAATGAGGGCGATTGCGTACGCGGCCGGACGGCGTTGACCGCGCACCGCCGGGGTCGCTATGTTCTTTGTGGGCACAATCGTTCGGATACCGAACACAGTGCGAGCATCACGTTCCGCACCATGTTCAGCATCACGTTCCGCACCATGTTCAGCACCACGTTCAGCACCATGTTCAAGGGAGAACCTCAGTGCGACGTACCCGCTTTTCTGCTGTCCCGGCCGCTGTCCCTGCTGCTGTTTCTGCTGCTGCTCCTGTTCTTGCCGCCGCGACGGCGGTCCTGCTCCTGGCCGGGTGCGGGGGCGCCTCCGAGGCCGGGTCCGGCTCCGGCGGCACCGGAGGCGGCGGGTCCGACGGCGGGCTCACGCCGGTCACGGTCGGCGTCATCCCGATCGTCGACGTCGCACCGATCTACCTCGGCGTGCAGGAGGGCTTCTTCGAGGACGAGGGCCTCGATGTCACGCTCGAGCTCGCGCAGGGTGGCGCCGCCATCGTGCCGGCCGTGGTGGCCGGCGAGTACCAGTTCGGGTTCAGCAACGTGACCTCGCTGCTGGTCGCGTCGTCGCAGGGGCTGCCGCTCAAGGCCGTGGCGCCCGGCAACTCCACGACGGGCGTGGCCGGTGAGGACTTCAGCGCCGTCGTCGTCCCGGAGGACTCCGACGTCCAGGACGCCGCCGACCTGGCCGGGCGGACCGTCGCCGTCAACACGCTGAACAACATCGGCGACACCACGATCCGCAAGGTGGTCGCCGACGCCGGCGGCGACCCGGCCGCGGTGGAGTTCGTCGAGATGGCCTTCCCCGACATGCCGGCCGCCGTCGCCGGGGGCCAGGTCGACGCCGCGTGGATCGTCGAGCCGCACCTGACCCGGGCGCTGCAGGACGGCGCGCGGGTCGTGGCCTCCAACTTCGCCGAGACCGACCCCGACCTGCTGATCGCCGCCTACTTCACGTCCGACCAGCAGATCGCCGCCGACCCGGCGACCGTCGAGGCCTTCACCGCCGCCATGGAGGAGTCCCTGACCTACGCGGAGGAGCACCCCGACGAGACGCGCGCGATCCTGGACACCTACACCGAGATCGACCCGGCCGTGAAGAAGGCCATGATCATGCCGCGGTTCGCGGCCGGGCTGGAGGCGTCGTCGTTCCAGGTGCTGGCCGACCTCGGCCTGGAACAGGGCCTCTTCGACGAGGCCGTCGACGTGAGCACGCTGCTGCCGTGAGCCGCGTCGTCAGCCCGGCTGCCCGGTCCGGCGCTCGGTCCGCTGCTCGGTCCGCTGCTCGGTCCGCTGCCCGGTCCGGCAGCCGAACCGGAGACGTGCCCGCCTGGCCGCTCGGCGCGGCCGGGGTCGCGACCCTGCTCCTGGTCGTCGAGCTCGTGCCACGCCTCGGGCTCGTGAGCGCGCGGTACCTGCCTCCGACGTCGCAGATCCTGGCGGCGCTGGCGGAACGACTGGGCCGGAGCGAGTTCTGGACGGCGCTCGGGCAGACGCTGACCACGTGGTTCACGGGGTTGGCGATCTCGCTCGTGGCAGGCGTCGTGCTGGGCGTGGTCATCGGGTCGGTGCCGCTGCTGCGGGCCGGGACGGCGTCGACGATCGAGTTCTTGCGTCCGGTGCCCTCGGTCGCGCTCATCCCCGTGGCCATCCTGCTGTACGGCACGGGGATGACCTCCACCCTGCTGCTCGTGGTCTACGCGAGCTTCTGGCAGGTCCTGGTGCAGGTGCTCGCGGGCGTGCAGGACGTCGATCCGGTCGCCTCGGACACCGCGCGCTCGTACCGGTTCTCGCCGCTGACCCGCGTCCGCACCGTGGTGTGGCCGACGGCGCTGCCATACGCGATGACGGGCCTGCGGCTGGCCGCGAGCGTGGCGCTCATCCTGACCGTGACCGGCGAGCTGCTGATCGGCACCCCCGGGATCGGCAAGCTGCTCGGCGTGGCGCAGTCCTCGGGGGCGGTCGCGTCGATGTACGCCTACGTGGTCGTCGCCGGCCTGCTCGGTGTCGGCGTGAACGTCGTGGCCCGCGCGCTGGAGCGCCGGACCTTGTTCTGGCACCCCTCGGTCCGTGGGGAGCGTGCGGCATGACGGGCCCGGCGCGGAGCGGTTCCAGGGCGGCGCTGGTCCTGCGGTCCGTGCTGCTCGTCGTCGGCCTGCCCGCCGTGCTGCTCGTGGCGTGGTGGGTCCTTACGGCCGGCAGCACGTCGTACTTCAACCCGCCCCTGCGCGCGATCGTCGGCACGTTCGGCGAGACGTGGTTCCGCGCCCCCTCCGGGGCCCCGCCCGGCGAGGGGATCGGCGGGAGCCGCCTCGCGACCGACGTGGTGCCGAGCGTGCTGCGACTGCTCGCCGGGTACTCGGTCGCGCTCGTGACCGGCGTCGGCCTGGGGGTGGCGATCGGGTCCTCGCGCGCGCTGCGCGCCTACGCCGAGCCGGTGCTGGAGTTCTTCCGCGCGATCCCGCCGCCCGTGCTGGTGCCGGTCCTGATGCTGTTCCTCGGCATCGGTACCCCGATGAAGATCGTCGTGATCGCCACCGGCTGCCTGTGGCCGATCCTGCTCAACACCGTCGAGGGCGTGCGCGGCCTGGACCCGGTGCTGCGCGACACCGCCCGGGCCTACCGGCTCGGGCGCGTGGCGACGCTGCGGCACCTCGTGCTGCCCGGCGCCGGCCCGCAGATCGTGACCGGCGCCCGGCAGGCGCTGTCGATCGGGATCATCCTGATGGTGATCAGCGAGATGTTCGCGGCCAAGGACGGACTGGGGTTCTCGATCGTGCAGTTCCAGCGCAGCTTCGCCATCCCGGAGATGTGGAGCGGGGTCATCCTGCTCGGCGTCATCGGCGTGCTGCTGTCCCTCGTCTTCCGGGCCGTGACGAGCGCGGTCCTCGGCTGGTACCTCGGGTACCGGCAGTCGCAGAACGGAGGTGCCTGAGATGGACGGGACCGAGATGACGGACACCGCTGGAGGCGGGGCACGTCTCGCCGTGCGCGGCCTGCGCAAGGTGTACGCCGGCGGTCCTCGTCCGGGTGGTGCTCGACCGGCTGGTACCCGTGCTGGTGGCGCGGGTGGCGGCACGGCGCCCGTCGAGGCGATCGCCGACCTCACGTTCGAGGTGCGCCCGGGCGAGCTGGTGTGCGTCGTCGGCCCCTCGGGCGCCGGCAAGACGACGCTGCTGCGCTGCGTGGCGGGCCTCCTGCCGCCGACGTCGGGCGAGGTGGTGCTGGGCCAGAAGGTGATCACCGAGCCGCCGCAGGGGATGGCGGTGGTGCTCCAGGAGTACGGCCGCTCCCTGTTCCCCTGGATGACGGTCGCCCAGAACGTGGAGCTGCCGCTGCGCGAGAAGGGTGTCGCGAAGGGGCGGCGGGCGGAGCTCGTCCGGGAGACCCTCGCGGCGGTCGGCCTGGACGACGTGACCGGCGCCTACCCGTGGCAGCTCTCCGGCGGCATGCAGCAGCGCGTGGCGATCGCGCGCGCCGTGGCGTACGAGCCGCAGGTGCTGCTCATGGACGAACCGTTCGCCGCCGTCGACGCGCAGACCCGGTTCGACCTGGAGGACCTGGTCCGCGAGCTGTGGCGGCGGCTGGGCATCACCGTCGTCTTCGTGACGCACGACATCGACGAGGCGATCTACCTCGGTGAGCGCGTGCTCGTCCTCTCGGCCCGGCCCACGGTCGTCCTGGAGGACGTCGCGATCGGCCTCGGCCCCGACCGCGACCAGCTCGGGACGCGGTCCGCGCCCGAGTTCGCCCGCCTGCGCACGCACGTGTACGAGCTGGTGCAGCAGGCCAAGCAGGGCGTGCGCAGCCTCGCCGAGGCGCGGCTCACCCACGCGGTGGGGGGAGCGGATGCCTGACGTACCGGAACCCGACGTGCCTGAGTCTGGTCTGCCTGGGTCTGGTCTGCCTGAGTCTGATGCGGACGGCGGGGCCGACGCCGATGCCAGGGCCGATGCCGGGGCCGATGCCGGGGCCGGCCGCTCGCCCGAGTTCGTGCAGTCCCTCGAACGCGGCCTCGCGGTGATCCGTGCGTTCGACGGCGACCGGCGGTCCCTCACGCTGAGCGACGTCGCGCGCGAGACGGGGCTCAGCCGCGCGTCGGCGCGCAGGTTCCTGCACACGCTCGTCGAGCTCGGGTACGTCGCGACCGACGGCCGCGAGTTCACGCTGCGGCCCGCCCTGCTCGAGCTCGGCTACGCCTACCTGTCGAGCCTCACCCTCCCGGACATCGCGACCCCGCACCTCGAGAAGCTGTCCGAACGGGTGAGCGAGTCCTCGTCCGTGGCGGTGCTCGACGGCGCGGACATCGTCTATGTCGCCCGCGTCGCCACGCGCCGCATCATGAGCGCGACGATCCGGGTGGGCACGCGGTTCCCGGCCTACGCGACGTCGATGGGCCGGGCGATCCTGGCCCACGCCGAGCCCGCCGCGCTCGACGCGCACCTCGCGCGGGCGGCGCCGTCGGGCACGCTCGCGGCGCTGACCCCGCGCACGATCACCGACCCCCAGGACCTGCGGGCCGCGCTCGCCGAGGTGCGCGAGCAGGGCTGGGCGCTCGTGGACCAGGAGCTGGAGGACGGCCTGCGGTCGGTCGCGGCGCCGCTGCGCGACGGGACGGGCCGCGTGGTGGCGGCCGTGAACGTGTCGGCGCCGGTCCGCCGCGGCGAGGTCGCGGAGATCCTGCGGCACGTGCTGCCCCCGCTGCTCAAGGCGGCCGCTGCGATCGAGGCCGACCTGGCCCGGATGCGGTAGGGCGGGTTTCCGTGGCCGGGCTGCTGGGAGCGCGAACTGCCGACCTGCTGAACCGTATGAACCTCTGAACCTGATGCCCTGTACCTGAGTCCCTGAACCTGCTGAGTCCCCGAACCTGGCTCCCTGTACCTGAGTCCCTGAGCCTGATTCCCTGAGCGTGATTCCCTGAACCGTCGAACCTCGGGAGGATGTCTTGCCCGCACCAGCACCTGAGCGCACCGTCGTCGGCATCGTGGGCGGCGGACCGGCCGGGCTGCTGCTCTCGCACCTGCTGCACCGGTCCGGCGTCGACCACGTGGTGCTGGAGGCGCGCTCCCGCGACGAGATCGAGCACACGCACCGTGCCGGGATCCTGGAGGCCGGCGCGGTGCAGGTCCTCGTGGACGCCGGGCTGGACCGCGTGCTGCGCGACGGGTCCCGGCACGACGGCATCGTGCTGCGCTTCGACGGCGCCGACCACCGCATCGACCTGACCGGCCTCACCGACCGCAGCGTGTGGCTGTACCCGCAGACCGACGTCTTCGTCGACCTCGCGACCCGGCGCGCGGCCGACGGTGCGGACGGCGTCGGCCGCGAGGGCGCCCAGGTCCGGTGGGGCACGACCGTCACGCACATGCTCGACGGCGACACCGACCGGCCAGGCGTGCTCTGGACCGACCCCGAGGGCGAGACCCACGAGCTGCGCTGCGACGTGCTGGTCGGAGCCGACGGCTCGCACTCGACCCTGCGGCACACCCTGCCCGAGGCGCAGCGCCGCACGTTCGTCCACGAGTACCCCTACGCGTGGTTCGGCGTCATCGTCGAGACGCCGCGCAGCGCGCCCGAGCTCGTGTACACGGCGTCCGACCACGGGTTCGCCCTGATCAGCCAGCGCACCGACACCCACCAGCGCCTCTACTTCCAGTGCGACCCCGACGAGGATCCCGCCGGCTGGGGCGACGACCAGATCTGGGCCGAGCTGCAGCGCCGCGTCGCCGGGCCCGACGGCTTCCGCCTCGTCGAGGGCCCCGTCGAGGAACGGTCGGTGCTGCGCTTCCGCTCGTCCGTCGTCGAACCCGTGCGGCACGGCCGCATGCTCCTGGCCGGCGACGCCGCCCACACCGTCCCGCCCACGGGAGCCAAGGGCCTGAACCTGGCGCTCGCGGACGTCGTCGTGCTGCACGACGTGCTGGAGACCTGGCTCGCCAAGCGGGACGACGCCGTGCTCGACGAGTACGGCCGCCGCGTCGCCGAACGGGTCTGGCGCGCGCAGCACTTCTCCGCGTGGATGAGCGGCATGCTGCACTCCCACCCGGGCGAGACGGGCTTCGCCGCCCGGCGGCGCCTGGCCGAGCTGCGCACGCTCACTACCTCGGAGTCCGGCCGACGCTTCCTCGCGGAGGGGTACACGGGCTGGGGCCCGGTGCTCGGGGAGGGGGCGCTGTGAGTGTGGCGGACGAGCGGGTGGGTGACGACACGGGGCGCGGAGTGCATCACGACACGGAGCACGGCGACCGACGACGACGTCGAGAGGGAGACGAGATGACGGAACCAGTGCCCGACCCGGCGGCCGACGCAGCGCCCACCACGACACCTGACTCGGTGGTGGACCCGGCGCCTGACTGGGCAGCGGACCCGGCTGCTGACTCGGCTGTTGACTCGGCGGACGCCCCAGCAGCCGGCACGGCGCCGGACGCGGCGGCCGACACGCAGGCGCAGCTCAGCGCCGAGATCGAGGCCGCGCACCGGGCGTACGAGGAGGGGCTTGCGCAGGGCGCGCCACAGGAGCTCGGTCCGCGGCGCGACTGGCCGCCGTACCGCAGCTCGCTCCTGCGGCACCCGACCAAGGACCTGCGCCATGCCGACCCGGAGACGATCGAGCTGTTCGCGCCCGTCTTCGGCGAGCGGGACATCGGCGCGCTGGAGTCCGACCTGACGGTGCAGCACGGCGGCGAGCCGATCGGGGAGCGGATCGTGGTGCACGGCCGGGTGGTCGACGGCCAGGGCCGGCCCGTCCGGCGTCAGCTCGTGGAGGTGTGGCAGGCGAACGCCGCCGGGCGGTACGTGCACAAGCGCGACCAGCACCCGGCGCCGGTCGACCCGAACTTCACCGGCATCGGGCGCGCGCTGACCGACGACGACGGCTGGTACCGGTTCCAGACGATCAAGCCCGGCCCGTACCCGTGGAAGAACCACTTCAACGCGTGGCGTCCGGCGCACATCCACTTCTCGCTGTTCGGCACCGAGCTCACGCAGCGCGTCGTCACGCAGATGTACTTCCCGGGAGACCCGCTGTTCGCCCTCGACCCGATCTACCAGTCCATCCAGGACCCCCGGGCGCGCGAGCTGCTGATCGCGACGTACGACCACGACCTCTCGCAGCACGAGTGGGCGACCGGGTACCGGTGGGACATCGTGCTGTCGGGAGCGCACCGCACCTGGACCGAGCCGGAGGACGGCGATGAGTGAGCGGACACCCGAGCCCACGTCCGCGGGGGCGCCCGTGCCCACGCGCGACGCCCTGCTCCCGCCGACGCCGGGGCAGACCGTCGGGCCGTTCTTCGGCTACGCCCTGCCCTACGCGCGCGGCAACGAGCTGGTCGAGGCCGGCGCGCCGGGCGCCGTACGCCTCCACGGGACGGTGTACGACGGCGCGGGTGCGCCCGTCCCCGACGCCCTGATCGAGATCTGGCAGGCCGACCCGGCGGGTGCCGTCGTCGGCAGGTCGGGCTCCCTCCTGCGCGACGGGACCTTCACCGGCTGGGGCCGCGCCCAGACGGACCGTGAGGGCGGCTACTGGTTCCGGACCCTGACGCCGGGCGCCACCGAGCCGGGGCGCGCCGCGTTCTTCGCGGTGACGCTCTTCGCGCGCGGCCTGCAGGACCGCCTGCACACCCGCGCGTACCTGCCGGACGCCGGCCCGGGCGCTGCCCCGCGCAGCGCAGGTCCGGACGGTGCTGCCCTGCGCGATGTCGCTCCGCAGGATGTCGGTCTGCAGGATGTCGCCTCGCGTGAGGGCGGCCCGCAGGATGTCGGTCTGCTGGATGTCGCCTCGCGGGATGTCGCCACGCAGGATGTCGGCCTGGATGATCGGGGCCTGGCCGGCGTCAGCCCGCTGGCCGCGGAGCCGCTGCTCGCCTCGCTCGAACCCGGTCGGCGCGCCACGCTGGTCACATCGCGCGAACCCGACGGGTCGCTGCGGTTCGACATCCGTCTCCAGGGCGGCCCGAAGGGCGAGGAGGAGACCGTGTTCCTCACGTACGACACGGTTGCGCACGGAAAACCGATGCACGGAAGCGCGATGCACGGAAGCGGGACGCACGGAAGCGGGACGCACGGAAGCGGGACGCACGGAAGCGGGACGCACGGTGGTCCGCGGGGTGGCGGCGATGCCTGACGTCGGCCTGCTGACCCCCGGCGCCGACCTCGCCCCGGGATCCCCGGCCGCGCTCACCGACGACGTGGCGGTGCTGCGGGCGATGCTCCGCGTCGAGGCGGCCTGGGTGCGGGTCGTCGTCGGGCACCGGGTGGACGACGCCGACCTCGACGCCGGCCTCGACGCCGGCCTCGACGCCGGCCTCGACGCCGGCCTCGACGCTGACCTCGACGCTGACCTCGACGCCGTCGTCAAGCGCCTCGCCGGGGCGGACGACGACGCGCTGGCCCTCGCCACGCGGCTGGCCCGTGCCGGCGGGGCCGGGGGAAACCCGGTGATCCCGCTGGTCGCCGCGTTGCGAGACGCGGCAGGGCCGCGTCTCGCGCCTGCCGTGCACGCGGGCCTCACGTCGCAGGACGTGCTCGACACCGCGCTGGTCCTCGTGCTGCGCGACGCCGCGCGAGCCGTCGTGACCGACCTCGACCGAGCGGCCGCGGCGGCTGCCCGCCTCGCGGCCGAGCACCGCGCCCGGCCTGCCCTCGCCCGCACCCTCGCGCAGGCGGCGGTGCCTACGACGCTCGGAGCGCGTTTCGCCGGCTGGTTGCAGGGCATCCTCGCCGCGTGGGCCTTCTTGGATACCGTCTCGGGCGCACTCCCGCTGGCCTACGGCGGCGCGGCCGGCGAGCTGTCCGGACTGGCTGCGCTTTCCGGGTCGGCCAACCCGTCTGGGGCAACGGACCTGAGCGGAGCGACCAACGCGTCTGGGGCAGGAGACCTGCGCGGAGCGACCAACCCGTCTGAGGCAAGAAACCTGAGTGGAGCGACCAACCCGTCTGAGCCAAGAGACCTGAGCGGGGCGATCGAGCGGGTGGGCGCGACCGAGCGGACGGGCGCGGCCGAGCGGGCGGAGGCGGCCGAGCGCTCAGGAGCGACCGCGTCGACGGTTCCGGCCGACGACATCGGGACCCCGCGCCCCGAGTTCGCTCTCGTCGAGGCCTGGGGCGCCGAGCTCGGGCTGCCGGTCGGCCCGGCGCCGTGGCACGCAACCCGGACGCCGATGGTCCGGATCGCCTCGGCGTTCGCCGAGACCTGCACGACGCTCGGCAAGGTCGCGAACGACGTGCTGCAGGCGGTCCGGCCGGGTGTCGGTGAGCTGCGTGAGCCGGTCGCGCCGGGGCGCGGGACGTCGTCGGCCATGGCGCACAAGCGCAACCCCGTGCTGTCGGTGCTCGTGCGGCGCTCCGCGATCGCCGCGCCGCACCTGGCCGCGCAGGTGCTCGGGGCCGCCGGGCTCGCCGTGGACGAGCGGTCCGACGGTGCCTGGCACGCCGAGTGGCCCGCCCTGCAGCTGCTCGCCCGGCACGCTATCGCCTCGGCGCACGCCGCGGCGGAGCTCCTGGAAGGTCTGGAGGTCGACGCCGACGCCGTGGCCCGGAACCTGCGCGACGGCCTGCCCGGCCTCCGACCGGCGCCCGACGTCGAGGCGGCGGCCGCCGTCGTCGGCCGGGTGCTGGACCAGTACGCCGAACAGGCAGGGCAGGGAACATGACCGCGCGACCCAGGCTGGGCGCCGTCGAGTTCGTGCTGCGCGACGCCGCACGCCCCCTGCTGGTGCTGGGGCCCTCCCTGGGCACGTCGGTGGCGGCGCTGTGGGGCGACGCGGTCGGGCTGCTGGCCGGGGCGGGCGGTTCCGCGGACGGCGGTCGAGCCGCCGAGGGCGCCGGCGAGCTCGACGTGATCGGCTGGGACCTGCCGGGCCACGGCGCCGCGCCGACGCCGTCCGCGGACGAGCTCGACGGACTGAGCATCGCTGATCTCGCCGATGCGGTCCTCGGCGTCGTCGAGCGCGCGCAGGCGCGGCGCGGGGACGTCGGGGCGCCGTTCTGGTACGCCGGTGTCTCGGTGGGCGGGGCAGTCGGTCAACGGTTGCTGCTGGACGCGCCCGACCGGGTGCTCGGCGCGGCCTTGATCTGCACGGCGACCTCCTTCGGCGAACCGTCGGGGTGGGCCGAACGGGCCGAGCTCGTGCGACGGGCGGGCACACCCACTCAGGTGGAGGCCGCGACGCGGCGCTGGTTCGCGCCCGGATTCCTCGACCGCGCACCACAGGTGGCCCTCCGCCTGCTCGCCGGCCTGCAGACCGCCGACCGGTTCGGCTACGCCGCGGTGTGCGACGCCGTGGGCGCCCACGACCTGCGGGGACAGCTCGCCGCGGTCGGCGTCCCCGTCGTCGCGATCGCGGGCAGCGCGGACCCGGCGACGCCGCCCGCGAAGCTCGAGGAGATCGCTGACACCGTCCCTGGCGCACGACTCCACGTGCTGGACGGAGCGGCACACCTCGCACCGGCGGAGCGGCCGCAGGCCGTGGCCGGCCTGGTGCGCGACCTCGTCTCGGGAAGGGTGACAGCGTGACCGACAGCAGCGAAGTCTCGAACAGCGGTGAGGCGCCAAGAAGCGGCGAGGTGCCGGAGAGCGGCGGGGTGCCGGACAGCACCGAAGCGTCGGACAGCAGCGAAGCGCCGGAGGGTGGCGTGGCGCCGGACGACGGTGAGGTCCTGGACAGCGTCGAAGCATCGAACGGTGTGGGAGCGTCGAACGGTGCCGAGTCGTCGAACAAGCACGAGGAGCCGAACGGGAGCGATGCCCTGAACGGTGACGAGGCGCCGAACGCGAGCGACATGGTGAACACCGGCGATCTTGAGCGCGGTGACGAGGCGCCGGACGCAAGCGACATGGCGAACACCGGCGACGTCGAGCGCGGTGACGAGGCGCCGGACGTCGGCAACCTGCGGAACAGCAGTGACGCCCTGACCGCCGGCACGTCGGCGAACGAGGATGAGGCGTCGGACGGGAGCGGCGTCCCTGACAGCGGCGAGATCGTGCGGGATCGCGACGCGTCGAGCAGTGCCGATGCGGCCGAGCGTGCCGATGCGGCCGAGCGCGCCGAAGCGCCGGACAACGCTGGTGTGTCGAGAGGCGGAGTGGTGGCGAGGCGCAGCGAAGTGCCGGCTCGTCGGGCCGCGCCCGCGAGCAGCGTTCCCCTGAGCCGAAGACCCGAGCGCGGGGACGACGTGCGCCGGCACGACGGTGCCGCCGTCCGGCGCCAGGTGCTGGGCGACACGCACGTGGACGGCGCGATCGTGGGCACGACGGCGTTCACCGCCGACTTCCAGGACCTCATCACGCGGTACGCGTGGGGCGAGATCTGGAATCGTCCGGGGCTGGACCGGCGCAGCCGTTCAATGATCACGCTGACCGCGCTCATCGCCGGTGGGCACTGGGACGAGCTGGCGATGCACGTGCGGGCCGCCGTCCGAAACGGGCTGAGCGTCGACGAGATCAAGGAGGTGCTCCTGCAGACGGCGGTCTACTGCTCGGTGCCGAGCGCGAACCAGGCCTTCAAGATTGCCCAGAAGGCGCTGGCCGACGAGGGTCTCGTCTGAGTCTGAGTCTGAGTCTGAGTCTGAGTCTGAGTCTGAGTCTGAGTGGGCGTGGGCTGGGTCGCGACGTCGGGTGGTGTGCGCGGGACCTTCAACCTGAACCTCAGCCTGCGTGCTGCCAAAGCTTCAACTACTGCTTGAACTCGCACCGGAGTCCTGCGTCCGATCTCGCGTCGGCCTCGCGTCGACCGCGCGCCGAGATCCGCGCGCTTCGCCCGTCCGACGCGTGACGATGCGTCCGCCGCCGCATTATCTTGAGGCATGACCAGCACGCCCCCGCCTGTACCTGGCGGTCCTGATTCCGCGGGCACCGATCGCACCAGCCCCGATCTCACCAGCCCCGATCTCACCGGCACGGACCGCACCAGCACCGACCGCACCAGCACCGATGCCACCAGCTCTGGCCCCATCGGTCCCGATCCCACCGGCGCTCTCGCCGGCTCCGACGGCGGCGCGGGTGTCACGCTCACCCCGGGCTTTCGCGGGCGGCCGCGGCCCGCGGGCGTGACACTCCCGCCCGGGCAGTACAAGGAGGAGGGCTTCCCGGTGCTCTCCGCCGGGCCGACGCCCAACGTCGACAGCCGGACCTGGACCTTCACCGTCACCGACGAGTCGGGTGCCGCGAAGACCTGGACGTGGGCACAGCTGATGGCGCTGCCCCAGGACACGCCCACGGTCGACATCCACTGCGTCACCCGCTGGTCCAAGTTCGGCACTCGCTGGCGGGGTGTGTCCCTGGACGTGCTGCTCGCGGACGTCGAGTCCACCGCCGACTTCGCGATGGTCGGCTCCTACGGGGGCTACACGACCAACGTTCCGGTCGCCGACCTGCTGGGCGGCAAGGCGTGGATCGCGCACACCTTCGACGGGGCGCCGCTGCACCCCGAGCACGGCGGCCCCGCGCGGCTCCTCGTGCCGCACCTGTACTTCTGGAAGTCGGCGAAGTGGGTGCGCTCGCTCACGCTCATGCCGACGGACCGGCCGGGCTTCTGGGAGAAGCTCGGCTACCACGACCTCGGCGACCCGTGGCGTGAGCAGAGGTACCAGGGTGACTGAGGCGGCGGGCACCCGGCTCGGCCAGCGCTACGCGGTCCCGTCCGGCTGGCAGGTCGCGACCCTGCTGGAACGACGTGCCGAGAGCGCCTCCGCGGAGACCCTCGTGCTCGACGTCCCGCGCTGGCCCGGTCACCAGGCAGGTCAGCACCTGGACCTGCGTCTCACCGCACCCGACGGCTACACCGCCGAGCGGTCCTATTCGCTGGCGAGCGGCCCCACGCCGTCCGGCAGCGGGGGTGTGGAGGTCACCGTCCAGCGCGTGCGGGACGGCGAGGTGTCGCCCTACCTGGTCGACGACTTCCCACCCGGGGCGGCCATCGAGGTGCGCGGGCCCATCGGCGGATGGTTCGTCTGGGATCCGGAGCGGGACGCGGGCACGCCCGTGCTGCTCCTGGCCGGCGGCTCCGGTCTGGTCCCCGTGATGTCGATGGCCCGCGCCCGCCGCCAGTCCGGCGACCGGACGCCGTTCCGCCTGATCTACTCGGTGCGGACGCCGGAGGACCGGCTGTATACCGACGAGCTCGACGCGCTCGTGGCCCGCGGCGACGGGTTCGAGGCGAGCACGATCTACACGCGGGCGGTCTCGCTGACCGCGTTGCGCGGTCCGCGCCGGCTCACCTCCTCCGAGCTGGCCTCGTGGGGCTGGCCGCCCGAGCTGGAGCCGCGCGTGTACGTGTGCGGTCCGACGGGGTTCGTCGAGGGGGTCGCCCGCATGCTCGTGGCCCAGGGCCACGATCCGGCCCGCATCCGGACCGAACGGTTCGGGCCCGCGGGAAGCTGATCGGCCTGGGTGTCGATGGCCGTGCGGGGTCCCGCCCGCCCCGGCGTCGAGTGTCGAGGGTCGGGTGGGGTTCCGCCCAGCTTCGGTCTCGAGTGTCGAGGGATGGGTGGGGTCCCGCCGAGCCTCTCGGTGGTGAAGATCGGGGGGACCCCGCCCAGCCTCGGTGACGAAGGCCGGGCGGGAGCCGCTCGATCTGGCCGGAATCCTGCGGCGGCCGTGCCGTGGCGGTGGGTCTGTGGCTCCTTGGTCATGTGGTGCTCGTGCGGGTGGGGTGCGTGACGTGGCCGTTCGGGTGCGTGAAGTGCCAGCCGTGGTCGTAGTGCATCGTGATGTTCTGCGTGTCGACGAGGTCGTGGTGGTGGTAACAGAGCAGGGCGGCGTTGGTGGTCGAGGTCTCGCCGCCGTGCGCCCAGTGGCGGAGGGCGTGGTGGACCTCGCAGCGTGTGGGCGGTTGGTCGCACTGACCGTAGACGCAGTGCTGGTCGCGGGCGATGACCGCCCGGCGCAGTTGTCCGGTGACCGTCCGTCTGCTCCGGCCGACGTCCAGGATCTGCGAGTCTGCTCCGAACACGATGCGCGTGACCTCGCTGTCGCAGGCGATGCGGCGCAGGAGCGAGGTTGGCACCGGGGTGCTCGTCTCGGTGAAGACAGCAGGACGCTTGATGTGGGGAACACCGTCCGGACCGATCGGGCCGCCCGGCGTGGTCGGCGTGGTCGGGCTCATCGGGCTCGTCGGGCTCGTCGGGCTCGTCGGGCTCGTCGGGCTGGTCGGGCTGGTCGGCCCGGACGGGACGCTTGCGCCGGGGTGCTCCGCGCCGCTCCTGGCCGGGCTCTGGCCGGCGAGGGCCTGGAGCTCGGTCCAGGACACGGTGACGCTCAGGTGCGGGCGGACGGAGGCGCCGGTGCCGGTGCGGCCGGTGTCGAGCACGATGCGGCTCAGGTCGGCGAGGGCCTGGGCACGGCGCTGACCGGGCGTGCGGTCGTCGTCCGCGGCCGGCGCGCCCATGATCGAGCCGATCGCCGTGGTCAGCGTCTGGCCGTGCTCCTCGGTGAGGAACCCGCTCAGGTGGTAGCCGCCCAGCGTGGGTGCGACGTCGAGGTACTCGCGCTGCCTGGCCTTCGTGTAGCCGCGCTCGTCGGCGTCGGGGTCCGCGTGGCGGGCGAAGTAGCGCACGAGGCCGCGGAACCGGTCGGGCCCGTTCTGGGTCGACCAGTCGAGCAGCTGCTCCTCCCACGTAGGCGCCGGTGCAGCCTCCGTTGTGCCCGTCGTCGGCTCGTCCGTCGGCTCGTCACGTACAGCGGGTGCATCCCCAGCGGGACCCGGATCAGGGACTGTGCCGGCTTGATCGAGGGTGGGCACATCGACCGCCGGGGCGGCCAGGGCCTCGGTGCGGGTGTCGCTGGTGGTGGCGACGTCGACCAGGGCCCGGATCTTGTCGACACCCACGTGACCCGACAGGCCTGCCGACAGGGTGGCGGGCAGGTGGTCGCGCAGGGCCCTGGCCGTGCGGACGTCGCGTCGGGCGGTCACCGTCTGGACGTCCTCGGCGCGGGCCAGCCAGACGGCGAAGGTGCGTGCGCCCGTCTGGGCCCAGAGCCCGGCGGCCTCGATCCGGGGCAGGATCGACCAGCGCACGGCGTCCATGCGCGCTCCGGCCACGCGGAGCCGGGCGGACGCCGACACCAGACCTGAGGTCGTCAGGGATCCGTGTGGTGTGGCGATGAGCTCGTCCAGCAGCGCGTCGAGGTCGGTCAGGACGTCCTCCAGGGCACGTCGGGTGCCTCCACACCCTTCTCCTGCCATGGTTCACACCACCTCTCGTGCGCGATCTCCCACGCCGGGACCGGGTCGGCTGCGACGGTGATCCGAGCCTATCGAACGAACGTGCTATGTGTTGGGTGATAAGAAGATCTGTGGATAACTCTTCGGTTCCCGCGAAGCCTCGGCTTCAGGAGGACGTCCTCCCGTTCGGGTGCCACATCGGCTGAAGTGTCGGTCCTGCTTCGGGGAGCCGGATGGGCGCGCCGTGCTCCCGGAATCCGTGACGGGCATAGAGGCGCTGGTTCTGCGGCGTCGACGCCTCCAGGTACACCGGGAGGCCTAGTTCCCGGGCCTGGACGAGGCCGTGGCGCAGCATCGCCGAGCCCGCGCCTCGCCCTCGCAGGCGGGGGAGGGCGGCCATGGCCGACAGGTAGACGTGGGGCGCTTCGGGATGGCGGGCGGCGGTTGCCGCCAGGACAGCCGCCAGGCGCCGTGCGACAGAGCGGTCGTCATCGGGTCCGGCGGGATCAGCGGGATCGGCGGTCAGGGCTGGCTCGGCGGTCTCGGAATTCGGTGGCGCGCCGTCGAGCCTGATCCAGAGGGATGCGGCGACCGGCTCCCCTCCGGGCGTCCAGGCCACGAGGAGCTGGCCGGCGTCGACGGCCGTGCGGAGCGATGTCGTGAAGAGCTCCCGGGTGCGGTCCAGGCGCCGCTCGGCGACGGGTTCCACCCACGCCGACACTGCCTCGTCGGCGAAGGCCTCGACGCAGACCTCGAGCACGACGTCGGACTCCGCGGGTACGGCCGGCCGGACGGTCAGACCCGGCCCCGACATCCCAGACGTCGGCACTCCAAGCGTCGACATCCCAAGCGTCGACACCCCAGACGTCGGCACTCCAAGCGTCGGCACTCCAAGCGTCGGCACTCCACGGTTGGACATCCCGGGCTCCGGCGCTCCCGGATCCGGCATCTCAGGCTTCGACATGACCTCAGGCTCGTGCGCGCCGGGAGCGCGCAGCAGTAGTTTCGACTCACCAGCGTGTGCGACGAAAGGAACCCGGCATGGCGTGCGCGGAGTGCGGACGTGACCTCGGCCCGGCCGCCGGCACCGGACGTCCTCGTCGGTACTGCTCGCGGTCCTGTCAGTCGCGGGCCTACCGGCGTCGTCGGGACGAGGGGCGTCGGGTGCCCGGCAGGCTCATCGCATCCCGACCGCCCGCAACCGCAGGCAGCCCGGTCGCCGCACTCCAGGCGGCGGGCGTCCCGGAAGACGGCGACCTGCTGGCGGTTGCCATCGCGCTGGCCGACGACGCCGGGGCCGCCGCCGTCACGCTCCGCGCCGTCGCGCACCGTGCGGGGGTGCCGCTCACCCAGGTGCAGCACGCGTTCGGGAGCCGGGAGCGGCTGATCGCCGCGCTGGTCCAACGGATCCTCGCGCCGCGACGCCGCGCGACGCCTCCGGCCACGTCCGGACGGGCGGCCAAACCGGGAGGGGCGGCCCCGTCGGGACGCCCCGCGGCGTCTGGACAGGAGGCCACGCCTGGACGGGAGGCCACGCCTGGACGGGAGGCCACGCCTGGACGGAAGGCCAAACCGGGAGGGGCGGCCCCGTCGGGACGCCCCGCAGCGTCGGGACCGGCGGCCACGACAGCACGCCCTACGGCCTCGGGACGGGCGACCCCACGGCAGCGCACGGCGACGAACGCAGACGCCCCGGCGCACGCAGGGACCCCCGTCGAGAGCACGTTCCCCGCGCAGGCAGAAACCCCGCTCGACGTCCTCGTCCGCCTCGCCGAGCAGGAGTGGGCCGCGTACCGCGAGCATCCCTGGCTGGTCGCCGTCCTCGCGAGCAGCCGGCCACCCCTCGTGCCCGCGGTGCTGGACGCGGCCCGGGCCAGCACGGAGGCGTTCGAATCGCTCGGCGCCGACCCGCCGTCGGCCCTGGGGCGGTACCTCGCGCTCAGCGGCTACGTCCAGGGCATGGCCCTGCTGCTCCTCGCCGAGCACGGCGCATCCCGTTCCGGGACGGACTACCGGGCCTGGTGGGCGGCGGAGGCCCGCCGCCTCGACCGCACCGGGTCCCGACGCCGCCACCCGTGGCTCGACGCCGTGAGCGAGGGCAGGCTGCCCGAGTCGTTCGACGCCGACGCCGACACGTGGTTCCGCGACGGCCTGGCGCGAGTCCTCGCGGGCCTCACTGCGACCTGACCGGCATCCGGCAAGAAAGCCAGGAAAGCAGAGGGCCGGCCCCTCAGGACCGGCCGACCCTCTGCCACCTACGGATTCCGGCGCCACGACGCCCGGGACCCGCCGGCGCCTTCTTCTCAGCGCCTACTTCTCACCGCCTACTTTTCACCGTCTACTTCCCACCCCGCCCCAGCTTCGACGGCCACCAGACCTTCCGGCCGATGTCGTACGTGAGCGCCGGCACCAGCAGCGAGCGGACGAGGAACGTGTCGAGCAGCACGCCGAACGCCACGATGAACGCGAGCTGGGCGAGGAACAGCACCGGGATCACGGCCAGCGCCGTGAACGTCGCCGCGAGCACCAGGCCCGCCGACGTGATGATGCCCCCCGTCAGCCGCAGCCCGCGCAGCACGCCCTCCCGGGTGCCGTGCACGAGCGACTCCTCCCGGACCCGGGTCATCAGGAAGATGTTGTAGTCGATCCCGAGCGCCACCAGGAACACGAACCCGAACAGCGGGACCGCCGGGTCGGCGCCCGGGAAGCCCAGCACGTCGTTGAAGACCAGCGCGGAGACGCCCATGGCGGTCCCGAACGACAGCACGGTGGTCAGGATGAGCAGCACGGGGGCGAGCACCGCGCGCAGCAGCAGCATGAGGATGACCAGGATCACCACGAGGACGATCGGCACGATGACCGTGCGGTCCCGGATCGACGCCTCGTTCGTGTCCAGGTCGGTCGCCGACTCGCCGCCGACCAGGGCGGCGGGCAGCTCGTCGGCGTAGGCCGCGCGCAGGTCGCGCACGGTCTGCTCCGCGGCCAGCGAGTCCGCGGCGTCGCCGAGCGTGCCCTGGAGCAGCACCGTGCCGTCGGACACCACGGGTTCCGGGGCCGGCGAGCCGGGCGGACCGAACGGCTGCACGCCGTCCTCGGTCACCGGCGCGGTCGAGCTCGCGGTGTCGGCCGTGATGGCGACGTCCTCGATGCCGTCGTCCGCCAGCAGGACGTCGGCCGCGCGCTGCAGGTCCTCCTGCGGCGCGACGACGTAGACCGGGCTGCCCGAACCGGCCGGGAAGTGCTCGGCGAGCACCTCCTGCCCGTCGCGGGCCTCGGAGGAGCCCAGGACGAGCTCCGACTGCGGCACGCCCGAGGCCTGGAGCTGGGTGATCCCCACGCAGCCGAGGGCGAGCACTGCCGCCGTCGTGATCCAGATGGTGCGCGGCCTGGCGCGGATCGCGCGCGAGACGCGGCCCCACAGCCCGACCTCCTCGGCGCCGGACTCCGCCGCGGCGGGGTCGTAGACGGGGCGCCGTGGCCAGAACGCCGCCCGGCCGAACGCCAGCAGCAGGGCCGGGAGCAGCGTGAGCGCGGCGAGCATCGAGAAGGCGATGCCGACGGCGGCGACCGGCCCCAGCGTGCTGTTGGACCGCAGCTCGCTGAACAGCAGGCAGAGCAGGCCGGCGATGACGGTGCCGCCCGAGGCCAGGATCGGCTCGACCGAGCCGCGCAGCGCGCGCAGCGTCGCGGTCCACTTGTCCGGCGTGTGCAGCAGCTCCTCGCGGAACCGCGCCACGTACAGCAGCGCGTAGTCCGTCGCGGCACCGATCACGAGGATGAAGAGGATGCCCTGGGTCTGCCCGCTGAGCAGCAGCACCCCGGAGTTGGCCAGGTGCCACACCGTGAGCAGCGCGATGCACAGCGCGAACATGCTGGTGGCGAGCACCGCCAGGGGCAGCAGCAGCGACCGGTAGACGATGATCAGGATGACGAGCACGGCGGCCAGCGCCACGCCCAGCAGCAGGCCGTCGATACCCGCGAACGCCGAGACCAGGTCGCTGGAGAAGCCGGCCGGGCCCGTGATGTACAGGTCGACGCCGGCGGGCAGGTCCTCGCCCAGCGTCTCGCGCAGCTTGGCGGTCGCCTCGCCCACGTCGGCGTCGCCCGACAGCGGCACGAACGCCTGCGCGGCGACACCGTCGTCCGACGGGATGGCGGGGGAGACGTCGCCGTCCACCACGTCCAGGTCGGCGACGGCGGTCAGCCGGTCGCCGATGGCGGTGAGGTCGTCGTCGGACAGCTCCTCCGGCGAGACGAAGACGACCAGCGCCGGGATCGCGTCACCCTCGGTGAAGCCCGAGAGCCGCTCCTGCACCTCGGTCGCCTCGGCGGTCTCGGGCAGGTAGGCGGTGCGGTCGTTCGAGGAGACCTCGTCGATCCGGCCGAAGTACGGGCCGCCCACGGAGACGCCCACGAGCCAGACGAGGATGAGGACGGCGGGCAGGGTCACCCGCAGCCAGCGCGGAACGCACGAGGTCGTGGTGCGGGGGGCGCGGGGACTGGGTGCGGTGCTCATGCGACGACTCGCTCCCAGCTCGCCACGTCGCCGGGTACGGTGACGAACAGCGGGTGGGCGGCGGGCGTGCCGGTGGAGGCGAGCCGCGGCCGGAGCTCGGGCGAGCGGACGGCGAGCTTGCGCAGCAGGTGCTGCCGCTCGAGGTCGAGCTGCCCCGTCGTCACGACGATCCGGCGGACGTCGCGCGTGCTCGGGGCCGGCGGCCGCGAGATCCGCTCGGCGTCGAACTGGTAGCCGCGTCGCGTCGCCTCGTCCCGCACCCCGTGGAGGTAGCTGGAGATGGCGGCGACCGGCTCCGGGTGCGCGGTGAAACGCTCGAGCTGGGGGTGTGCGGTGTATCCCGCGGTCCGGCCGAGGAGTACGGCCTGCGCCAGGAGCGCCTCGCGCCAGCAGGCGACGAGCCCCTGGCGGTCGAGGAGTGCGGGATCGAGCGACCAGAGCCTCATGGGCGTCGTCGGCTCCTTCTCTGAGTGGGGGTGCCCGCTCCCCGCACCGGGCACGCGATCGGGGTCACGCGCGGGGTACAAGGCACAGGCATGCCAGGGATGCCCGGTAATTTAGCTAGCCAGGCTATATTCAAGTGTATGACGCAGTATGTGCAGGGGTAAAATCCGAGCGTGGAGCCTGAACCCGTGCCGGACGCCGACACCCAGCCGTCGATGCTGGACCCCCGCGTCATGGACCCCGACGAGGAGATCGTGCACCGCGCGGGCATGGACGAGCGTGACGTCGACCAGGTCGTGCGCGTCCTGGAGGCCCTGCGTGGCTGGCACGAGACCGAGCGCCGCATGAGCGAGGCGTCGCGTCGGTACATGAAGCTCGGCGAGACCGACATGCGGGCCCTGCGCTACATCATCGCCATGCAGAACCACGGGCGCATCGTGACGCCGGGCGCGATCGCCGAGCACCTGGGCATCACCACGGCCTCCACCACCAAGCTGATCGACCGGCTCGCCGCGGGCGGCCACGTGCACCGGTTCCCCCACCCATCCGACCGGCGCAGCCTCGCGATCGAGGTGTCCGTCGAGACGCGGCGCGCGGCGCGGGAGACCGTGGGGCGCAGCCACGCCCGGCGGTTCGACGCCGCGGCGCGGCTGACGCCCAAGGAGCGGGAGATCGTCGCGCGGTTCCTCGACGACCTGGCGAGCACGGAGCACGAGCCGGACTAGCGCCCGGCCCCGCGCACCCGTCCTCACACCTCGAGCAGCACCCTGACGTCCCACGGGCCGAGCTCGATCCGCGCACCCTCGGCCAGCTCCTCGCCGCTGAGCAGGTCGCGGACCGCGCCCGGCAGCACGAAGACGCTTCCGTCCCAGGACCACGAGTGCACGAACCGCACCCGCTGACCGGCCGGGTTCCGCGCACCGGTCACCGTCTGCGACGGCGCCTGCGGGCGCCACCGCGGCCCCACGTCCGACGCAGCGCCCACTGCCCTGCCCGACGCCGGATCCATCGCCGCGTCCGACGCCGGGTCCACTGCCGCGCCCGACGCCGGATTCACCGACGGCGCCCCAGCCGTCGTTCCTGTCAGGACCGCCGCACCGCTGTGCCGCGCCGCCCAGTCCAGCACCGCCGTGGCCAGCGCCGGGTCGGGCACGGTGCCCACCGTGGTGACGCGGCCCGCGCCGTGCGTCCGGGTGGTGACGGCGGGCCAGCGGCCGAAGTGCGGGTGGTCGTAGCTGACCAGCACGTCGGCGTCCAGGACCTGCAGCCCGTCGACCCAGCTCGTCGCGTGCGCGCCGGCAAGGGGGTCGGCGGGAGCGCCGGCGGCCACGTCGAAGCCGTCCGCCGCGTGCACGGGCAGCGGTGCGTCGATCGTCGCGAACTCGTCGTAGAAGACGCCGGCCGCCGCGCTGAGGTGCGCGGGCTTGCGCTCCGCCCGGGCGCGGGCCTCCTCGTCCTCGTACCCGGTGCGGATGCCCAGCACGAGGTGGCCGCCGGCCGCGGCGTAGCGCTCCAGCCACTGCAGCCAGGCGTCGTCGGCGATCGTCACGCCCGCCGCGACCAGCACGGGGTGCTCGCGCGCGGTGTCCTCGGGGGTGGCGTCGGTGAGCTGGGCGTCGTGCACGAGCCGCGCCTGCAGTCCGGCGTCGAACGCCCCGCGGTAGAAGGCGTCGAAGATCCGGTGCCAGCCGCGCGGGTCCGGGCCGGCGCCGCCGCCGAGCTGCGGGAACTCGGCCAGCGACCACTTGCTCGGGTTGGACCAGACCAGGGCGACGTCGGCGTCCGGCGTCAGGTTCGCCACCGCCGAACCGGCCGTGCGGAGCTCGGCGCCGAGCTCGGCGACCTGCCGGTAGACCCGGCCCGGCTCCAGGGAGTGCGGCAGCACACCGCCCCAGTACGTCTCGGTGCCGTAGGGGAGCGTGTGCCAGTGCCAGTACTCGATCATGGTGGCGCCGCGCGAGACCAGCGCCCAGGCGGCTTGGCGCCACTGGCCGTCGTAGGCGGGCTCGTTCTGCCAGGGTCCGCCGATCGCCTGCGCGTTGGTCTCGGTGACGAGGAACGGCGCCTGCTTCGAGGCGTACATCCGGTCCGCCGTGGCGTACAGCGACCACGTCCCCGTGGTCATCCAGGCCTGGTCGTCGGCCGCGGTCGGGGGCAGGGCCAGGTGGTCGCGCATCCGGTAGTACGGGTTGCCGGCGGTCACGTCCAGCTCGCGCGTGAGGGCGTCGTCCTGCACGCCCGGGCGCTCGTACGAGATGCAGGTGGTGACGAACTGGTCCTCGCGCGCGTACTCGCGCACGACGTCGGCCTGCCAGCCGATGAAGTCCGTCGTGAGCTGCGCCTGGAACCGGCGCCAGGCGAGCGCGTACTGCGGCTGCGCGTTGCCCGACGGCGTCCACAGGTCCGCCCACGACGACAGCCGGTGCGACCAGTACGTCAGCCCCCACTCGTCGTTCAGCCGCTCCACCGTGCCGTACGTGCCGCGCAGGTGGTCGACGAACCGCTCGAAGACCTGGCGGTTGTGGAAGATCTCGTTCCCGGGCTCGTTGTCCACCTGGAAGCCGACGACGGCGGGGTGACCGGCGTACCGCGCGGTGACGGCGCGGATGACCCGCTCGGCGTGGAACAGGAACGCCGGGTGCGTGTAGTCGATCTCCTGGCGCGCGCCCCAGCCCATCTCGCGGCCGTCCTTGCGCACCACGTTGATCTCCGGGTACAGCCGTGCCAGCCACATCGGCACCGCGTAGGTCGGTGTGCCGAGCACCACCTTGATGCTGCGCTCGTGCGCGCCGTCGAGCACGGGCTGGAGCCAGTCCAGGTCGAAGCGACCGTTCTCGGGCTCCCACGTGGACCAGACCGACTCGCCGACCCGGATCACGGAGAACCCGGCCTCGACCATGAGGTCCAGGTCCTTCTCCAGCCGGTTCGAGAGCCGGTCCTCGGGCCGGTGGTACTCGGGGTAGTACGCGGCGCCGAACAGGACGCCGTCGGACAGGTGGTGCAGGGGGTTCATGCTGACCTCTCGGATGGGGTGACGGCGGGTCTGGTGGTGTCGAAGTTCCTGCCGGACAGCGCCCGGTCGGACGGCGGCGCCGTGCTCTCCCGGACCACGAGCTGGGTCGGGACCAGCCGGTGCCGCTCGGCGGGCGGGCGGCCCTCGATGGTGCGGACCAGGCGGTGCACGGCTAGCCGGGTCACCTCGGCGAAGTCCTGGCGGACCGTCGTCAGGGGAGTGGACAGGAACTCGGCCTCGGGAGCGTCATCGAAGCCGACGACGCTGACGTCCTCCGGCACCCGGAGGCCGGCCTGTTCCACGGCCCGGATCGCGCCGATCGCCATGTGGTCGTTGGCGGCGAAGATCGCGGTGACGGGCGCGCCGATGCTGGTGCTGGTGCTGGTGCTGGTGTCGAGCTCGGCACGGCGCAGCAGCTCGGTGGTCGCCTCGTACCCGGACCGGGGGCTCCAGTCGCCGTGCACGACGTCGGGCGCCTCGACCCCGGCGTCGGCCAGGGCGCTGCGCCAACCGGCGATGCGGCGTGCCGTGGCCGACCAGCCGGCCGTGCCGGCGATGTGGCGCACCGTGGGGTGACCGAGCGTCAACAGGTGCTCGGTGGCCGACCTGGCCCCGCTCAGCTCGTCGGCCCCGAGGAAGAGCCGGTCGCCGCGGGTCTCCCCGGGTGCTGCGCCTCTCCCCGGTACGACGTCGGGCACCGCACCGGCGACGCTCGTCGGCGAGTCGAACGTGAGCACCGGCAGCCCGGCCGGGAGGCGCAGCTCCGGGTGGCCCAGGTCGATCGGCTCGGAGAGCACGAGTCCTGCGACGTCCTGGGCGACGAGCTCGTCGATCGCGGCCTGCAGGTCGGCGACGCCGCCGCCCCGCGTGCGCGCCACGCTCACGTGGTAGCCGGAGCCCCGCAGGGCGGCGTCGACCCCTTCCAGGATCGACGCCGGACCGTACAGCGCGCTACCCATCGTGACCATGCCGATGCGCTGGTTCTGCCGGGTGACCAGGGCGCGGGCGGCCGCGTTGGGGCGGAAGCCCAGCTCCTCGATGACGGCCTGGACCCGCGCGCGGATCACGTCCGTCACGTGCGGCTCGCGATTGACCACGCGCGAGACGGTCTTCTGCGAGACGCCGGCGCGGCGGGCGACGTCCGTCATCGACACGCGCTGCGAGGCGCGCTGCGGCGGGCGCTGCGCGGCATCCATGGACCAGCTCCCTCGCTGTGCTCGGACGGTGTCACGACCGGCCCCGGCCAATCTCTGACCAGGCACTGACCAGTCTCTGGCCAGGCGCCGATCGCGCCTCAGCCTTGGGCCGACCGCGGCCTGACTACGTAGTCAACGGGTCCGAGCGAACCATGCCCTGACTACGTAGTCAAGGCCACGGCGGCCGTCGTCTCCGCGCCGTTGTGCGGCTGCTGTCGCGCGGGCTGCTGTCGCGCGGGCCGCTGTCGCGCGGGCTGCTGTCGCGCGGGCTGCTGTCGCGCGGGCTGCTGTCGCGCGGGCCGCCGTCGCGCGGGCCGATGTCGTACGGGCCGATGTCGTACGGGCCGATGTCGGAGCGGAGCCCGTTGGCCGAGGCTTGGCTGCTCTTCGGCGACCGTCGGCGCGCCCGGACTGCAGGTGACACGAGAAACTCGCGTGCCACAGCTCGACCAACTCTGCACTTGTATGTCATGTGACCAGCATCTAGGGTGCACGTTGTTAGCGTTCACATCGACGTGAAGGGTTCATTGATGAGCCGACGAACGACCGCCAGGTTCGGAGCCGCTCTCGTGGCCGGCGCCCTGTTCACCGTCCCGCTCGCGGCGGGCGCCTTGGCCGCCGACGCCGGCACCACTGCCGCGGCCAGCACCACCACCAGCACAGCGACCACCAGCACAGCCGCCACCCAGGTCGCCGGCACCGGAGCCGGCTCCTCCGACGACGAGTACGCCCCGCGCTCCCTCCCGTTCGCCCTGCCGGGCTTCAAGGAGCAGGAGTTCGACGGCGCGCTCCTGGTCGGCAAGGGGCACGCCCGCTTCTCGCTGGCGTTCAACATGGTGACGCCGGCCGGCCGCGTGCTCGACGACAACATGGTCCCGTGGATCAAGCGGATCGGGACGGTCACGCCCGACGGCTCGTACTACGAGATCGACATGACCACCGACAACCGGAACATCACGCCGGAGACGCTCGGCGGGCTGCGTGCCGTCCTCGCCCACCCCGAGGACTGGTCCGAGGCGGAGGTCGCGAAGGCCCGCGAGCAGCTGCCGGTCCAAGAGGCCGCGTATGAGGCGGCCGTGCGCGACACCCGGACCGTCCGGCTGCGGTTCTCGACCACGGACGACGGCGAGATCGTGGGCTCGGCCACCGCCCTGACCGACGACACCGAGGTGTTCCTGCAGGCCAGCCCGCCGTGGGCCGAGCCGAGCACGTACCGTCCCGAGGGGGAGCGCTCGATCGTCGCGACGTCGGCGGGCGTGCGCGACGCCTCCCGGGTGGGCAGCTTCCGCCTCGACTCGACCGAGACGCCCGAGGAGACCACCGGCTACGCGAACGTCGCCGAGCTGCTCAAGGGCCTGGCCGGCAAGGAGTACGCGGCGGGCGAGGGCGCCGTCGCGCAGCGGTACGCGCTCGACAAGGGCGAGACCGTCGCGTTCCAGGCCGCCGTCTCGACCGAGGCGCCCGACCGGTCCCGGCTGAGCACCCGGGACGTGACGCGGATCCTGGACCGCGCCGAGGCGCGGGCCGACGACGACACGCTCCACGGCCGCGGCCCGACCGGCCAGGCGGCGACGTACCTGCGCGACGCCATGTCGCTGAACGACAACTGGGACGAGAAGTACGACCGCTCGTTCGTCATGTGGGGCCTCGGCGGCGGGGGTGACGACATCTTCCTCGGCTGGGACTCCGCCTGGGACGCGATCACCGAGCTGAGCGTCGACCCCGCGACGGCGCTCGACCACATCCGCGACTTCTACGACCAGAAGGGCCCGCGCTACGACCAGCTCCACGCCGGGCCGATGCACACCTACGCCGCCTGGCGGGCCTACACGCGCACGGGCGACCGCAGCATCCTGGAGCTCGTCTACCCGATCATGACGCAGTACATCGAGCGGATGCCGGAGTTCGACACGAACCAGGACGGGCTCCTGGAGAGCCCGTGGGTGGAGGAGCGCCGTGGCGGCCGCGGCAACCACCTCGGCCTGGACGACAGCCCGCAGTACTGGAACTACGTCGAGGTCCCGCGGGACGGCGGCACGGACACGCGGGAGAACACCAACCTGACCGACGTCGCGCTCAACTCCTACTACGGGCTCATGGCCGAGAACCTGGCGCAGATGGCCACGGTGCTCGGCGACACCGCGGGCGCCGAGCGGTACGCCGCGCTGCACGAGCGCCTCGAGGTGCGCATGAACGAGCACCTGTGGAACGAGGAGCGGGGGCTCTACCTCAACCGGTACCTCGACGGGAGCTGGGAGCCGACCAACACGCCCACGGTGTTCTACCCGCTGTTCGGCGGGCTGGCGACGCCGGAGCGCGCGGAGATCCTGGTGCGCGACCACCTGCAGAACCCGGAGGAGTACGGCGGCGAGTTCGTCATCCCGAGCGTGGCGCGCAACGACCCGGCGTTCTGCGCCGGGCGCTACAACGCGTCGTCCGAGGCGTACCGGTACTTCCAGCCGGGCGAGGAGGACGCGTGCGAGGAGTGGCAGGGCGCCGCCTGGCCCCCGATGAACGCCACCGTCTACGACGGCCTCAAGCGGTACGGCCTGGACGAGGCCGCCGCCGAGCTGGCCACGAAGTCGACCAGGATGTGGCTCACCTCGTACCAGGACATCGGCTGGTTCCCGGAGTACTTCGACCCCGAGCCCGGCCAGGTCATCAACTCCGTGGCGACCGACACCGCGTGGCGCACCTACTCGTGGTCCAACTTGATGCCGCTGATGAGCACGCAGGAGCTCATCGCGGACGAGCCGTGGGGCGACGCCGCCGGCTTCCGCTTCGGCACGCTCGGCCTGCCCGGCACCAACACGGTCTCGGAGGTGCCCCTGAAGGGGCACGCGTGGTCGGTGACGGCAGGTCCGCGCAGCACCACGCTGGAGCGTGACGGCCGGACGGTGGTGCGCGCCGAGGGTGGGCGGGTCGTCGCCCGCGACGTGGTGCTCGACGCCGCCCGCGGCGAGAACGGCATTGACGTCACCGCGACGTCCCGCACCACGATCACGGTGACGGTCCCGGGCAAGCAGCCGCACGTCTTCCGGGTCCAGAAGGGCGACACCCACCTCACCTGGTAACCACCCACCCCACCCACCCCAACCGTTGAGTGCTGGGTATGTGTTCGTCTCGACGTCCGAGAGCAACACATACCCAGCACTCAACGATCGGGTTGGGCGGGTGGCCGGTCCGGTCGGCTTGCTAGACGACGACGCCCAGGAGCAGGACCACCAGCAGGGCCACGACCGAGAGCACCGACTCCATGAGCGACCAGGTCTTGAAGGTCTGGCCGACCGTCATGCCGAAGTACTCCTTGACGAGCCAGAACCCGGCGTCGTTCACGTGGGAGAGGAACACCGAGCCCGCGCCGATGGCGAGCACGAGCAGCGCCGCCTGCGTGGGTTCCAGGCCCGCGGCCAGCGGCGCCATGATGCCCGCGGCGGTGATCGTCGCGACGGTCGCCGAACCGGTGGCGATGCGGATGAGCGCCGCCACGAGCCAGCCGGCCAGCAGCGGGGTGATCCCGGCGTCGGCGATGCCGGACGCGATGACGTCGCCGACGCCCGAGTCCACGAGCGTCTGCTTGAAGCCGCCGCCCGCACCCACGATGAGCAGGATCCCGGCGATCGGCGCGAACGAGGAGCCGACGAGGTCGCCGAGCTGCTGACGCGTGCGGCCGACGGCGGTGCCGAAGGCGAACAGCGCGAACAGCGACGTGATGAGCAGCGCCACGAGCGGCTCGCCGAGGAACTCCAGCACCGTGCCGTAGCCCGTCTCGGTCGCGCCCGAGATCTCGACCACGGACCGCGCGAGCATCAGGATCACGGGCAGCAGCACGACCAGGACCGAGATGCCGAAGGACGGCTTGCGCAGCGTGGTGGTGCCGGTCTCCGTCGCGGTGGCGGTCGCCGTGGCCTTCCCGGCGCCGTCTGACGACGACGCGCCGCCGGTCCCGCCCGCGCCGTTGCCGCCCGCGGCGTCGTCGGACATGCCGAGCACCGTGGTGGGCGGGTCCAGCCTGACCCAGCGGGTGAGCGGGATGGCGAGCAGCGGCCCGGCGATGATCACCGTCGGGATCGCGACCAGCAGGCCGAGGCCGAGCGTGAGGCCCAGGTTGGCGCCGAGCGCGTCGATGGCGAGCAGCGGTCCGGGGTGCGGCGGCACCAGGCCGTGCAGCGCGGAGAGCCCGGCCAGCGCCGGGATGCCGACCAGCACGGGGTTGGCGCGCATGCGGCGCGCCACGATCATCACGACCGGGATCAGCAGCACCACGCCGACCTCGAAGAACAGCGGGATGCCGACGACGAACGCGATGAGCGCCATGGCCCAGGGCAGACGCCGTACGGGCGTGCGGTCGAGGATCGTGTCGACGATCCGGTCGGCGCCGCCCGAGTCGATCAGCAGCTTGCCGATGATCGCGCCGAGGGCGATGAGCACGCCGACGCCCGCGACGGTGGACCCGAGGCCGGCGGTGAAGCTGGTGAACGTGTCCGTGAGGCCCACCCCGGCCACGATCGCGAGCACGCCCGAACCGAGCACGAGCGCGAGGAACGGGTGCATCTTCAGCCAGACGATGAGTCCGACGATGACGATGATGCCGAGGAGCGCGGCGAGGACGAGCTGCGGGGTCGAGGCGGCCGGGGCCGTGTCCGCCGCGGCGGCGGAGACCGGCAGAGCAGAGCCGGTGAGAGCAGAGCCGGTGAGAGCAGAGTCCGTGAGAGCAGAGCCGGTGAGCGCGGTGGTGGCGAGCATCAGGCGTCCTCTCCCAGCAGGTGCAGGATCTCGTCGACGATCTGGTCCGGGCGCGGCGTGACGTCCACGGAGAACCCGGGCTCGTCGTCGGCCAGCGGCTCCAGCGCGGCGAGCTGGCTGTCGAGCATCTCGGGCTTCATGAAGTGCCCGGCGCGCCCCTGGATGCGGGTGCGCAGCAGGTCGTACGAGCCGGTCAGGTGCACGAACTGCACGCTGCCGACCGTCCCGTCGCCGTTCGTGTCCCGGCCCGCCGTCTCCAGCAGGTCGCGGTAGCTGCGGCGCAGAGCGCTGCACGGCACCACCGCGCTGCGCCCCTCGTTCAGCTCCTTGGCGAACCAGTCGCGGATGCCGCGCAGCCAGGGCCAGCGGTCGTCGTCGTCCAGGGGGTGGCCCGCGGCCATCTTGGCGACGTTCTCGGGCGAGTGGAAGTCGTCGCCCTCGGCGAACGACGCGCCGAGGCGGCCGGCGAGCAGGGCGGCGACCGTGGTCTTGCCCGAGCCGGCCACGCCCATCACGACGATGGCACGGGGTGCGGGATCAGTCCCGGCGGGCCCTGCCGGCCCGCCGCTTGTCTCGGTCGAGAACATCGCTGTCTCGGTGACGTCTGTGTCCATGGCATCTATCTTCACCCATTGATGACACCATTCGCGCGTGATTCATGTCACCAATGGTGTGACCAATCGGCCGGGCGGGGCGGCGCCAACTAGGCTGTGCGGATGGCCCCTGTGCTGCACAGCCCCGTCCTCGACGCCCTGGGCCGCCGCATCACCGGTGGTGAGCTGCCGGCCGGCGCCGCGCTGACGCTCGACGGGATCGGCAGCGAGTTCGGGGTGTCCCGCACGGTCGCGCGCGAGGCGATGCGGCTGCTCGAAGGCCTCGGCCTGGTCCGGTCGGGTCCTCGCGTGGGCATCGTCGTGCTGCCCCACTCGGCCTGGAACGTGCTCGACCCCCGGGTCATCGCGTGGCGCCTGGACGGCCCGGGCCGCACGTCCCAGCTCCGTTCGCTCACCGAGCTGCGCCAGGCCGTCGAGCCGCGCGCCGCGGCGGGGGCGGCCCGCGGTGCGACGGCGGCGGTGCGCGACGAGCTCGTCGCCACCGCCGGCCAGATGCGCAAGCTCGGCGAGGCAGGCGAGGGTGACGGTGCTGAGTTCCTCGCGCTCGACATCCGCATGCACGAGCTGCTCATGCGCTCCAGCGGCAACGAGCTGTTCACGGCGCTCGCCGACGTCGTCGCCGTCGTGATCTCCGGGCGCATCCACCTCGGCCTCATGCCCGCCTACCCCGTGCCGGAGGCGCTCGACGCGCACGAGGCGGTGGCCCGAGCGGTCGCCGCGGGCGACGCCGAGGCCGCCGAGGAGGCGATGGCGCGCATCGTGCGCGAGGTGCGCGGCGCGCTCGACGACGGCTCGGCACCGGCCCGCGCCTGAGGTCGCTCGTCGGTATCCCTGACCCGGACAGGCCCTAGATCGCGGCCAGCAGCGGCAGCCGGACGGCGGGCGGCAACGGCGCGACGTCGGGCCGGGCGCTGATCGACTGGATCTGCAGCGCCGCGAACCGGCGGGAGGCGGCGACCGCGGCCTTGCGGGACGAGGCCCGGATGCCGGAGTTCGCCATGATCAGCATGATCAGGTCGTCGAGGACGAAGTCGCGGCGCAGGCCGCCGGAGTCCTTCGCGCGCTGGATCAGCTCCGCCAGCGACCGCAGGGTGTGCGTGCGCTCCCGGGCGAAGTCGAGGGCTTTCGGGAACGCCGTGACGAACGCGGCGGTGAAGCCGCGGTCCAGGGCATGCATCACGCACACCTCCTCGATCACCGCACCGAGCCCGTGCCACGGGTCCGGGTCGGCCAGGCCCTGCTCGACGATCCTCGAACAGGTCGCCATCTGCTCCCCGAACGCCTCGGTGACCAGCGCCTCCTTGGTCGGGAAGCGCCGGTACAGCGTCGCGGGCCCGACGCCGGCGCGCCGGGCCAGCTCCCGCATCGGCACGTCGATGCCGTGCTCCGCGAACGTCGCGCGCGCCACCTGGAGGATGCGCTCGCGGTTGTCCCGCGCGTCGGACCGCAGCCCGCGCGCCGGGTACGGCTCCAGGGTCTCGGGCGGCGCGGTCTCGGGCCGCGCGGTCTCGGGTGGCGCGGACGCGGTTCGCGCGGACGCGGATGGCGCGGTCTCGGATGGCGCGGACGCGGATGGCGCGGTCTCCGAGGTCGGGGTCTCGGAAAGCACGGTCTCCAGCTGCTCGGTCATGACTCTCGCTTCGCCAAAACGGACGGGGTGTTCCACTCGCGCGAACATCATCGTACCCTGGTCGGCCGAGCTCCCGCCGTACTGTTCGCGGCGGCCGAGGCCCCACCGTCCAGCTTGGGCCGGTCGAGGCTCCGCACCCCCGGTTCGCGCCTTGAGCTCCCGCCTTGCGTTCCTGCCTCCGGCCCGCGGCCGGTGCGCTGTCGCGGCCCCGGAAAACACATCGCGAGGGAGCCCTCGTCCTTGCGACACTCCTGCGATGCGGATCAGCAGGGTGCAGCCGGACGGGCTGCACGCGACGCCGGGCTACCACCATGTGACGATCGTCGAGGAGGGCCGGACCGCCCATCTGGCGGGCCAGTGCCCGCTCGACGAGTCCGGCGCCCTCGTCGGCGCCGACGACCCGCTGGCGCAGGCGGACCAGGTCGCCGCCAACGCCCTGGTGGCGCTCTCCGCCGTGGGCGCCGCGCCGCGGGACGTCGTCCGCTCCGTCGTCTACGTCGCGACCGACGACCGCGCCGTCCTCTCGGCGGTCTGGCACCGGCTGAGCGCCGGCCCGCTCGCCGAGGCGTTCACCACCGCGAGCACGCTCCTGGGCGTCACGGTGCTCGGCTTCGCCGGCCAGCTCGTCGAGGTCGACCTGACGGCGGCGCTCGCCGACTGACCCCGGCCACCATCATGAGACCTGCCATCGCGAGGCCGGCCATCACGAGACCGGCCAGCTTCAGACCGGCCAGCCACAGGCCGACCCTCGGCAGGTTGCCACGGCGCCGCGCGGTCGGACCATGCACCTGCTGCCAGACCGATGTCAGGTCTGGCAGCAGGTGCATGGTCCGACCGGGAGCGGTTCCGCTCGCCCCGCCCCGACCGCCTGCGGTCAGTTCTGCAGCAGCACCTTGATCGCGCGCCGCTCGTCCATGGCGCGGTAGGCCTCCGCGACCTCGGACAGCGGCAGGGTCAGGTCGAAGACCTTGCCCGGGTCGATCTCCCGCTTCCACACCAGGTCGAGCAGGTGCGGCAGGTAGGCACGGACCGGCGCGACGCCGCCCCGCAGGCCCTTGTTGCCCCAGAACAGGGAGTCGACGGGCAGGTCGCCGTGCGGCACGCCCACGATGCCGATCATGCCGCCCGGACGGACCAGCTCCACGGACTGTGCCCGGGCCTCGGCGGTGCCGACGCACTCCAGCACCGCGTCCGCGCCGATGCCCTCGGTCAGCTCCAGGACCTTGGCGAGGCCCTCCTCGCCGCGCTCGGCGATGATGTGGGTCGCGCCGAACTCCTCGGCCACCTTCTGCCGCGACGCGTGCCGGCTCATGGCGATGATCGTGGTGGCGCCGAGCTGGGCCGCGGCCAGCACACCGCTCAGCCCGACGGCGCCGTCGCCCACCACGACGACGCTCGACCCCGGCCCGACCCCGGCCGAGACGGCCGCGTGCCAACCGGTGCACATCACGTCCGACAGGCTCAGCAGGCTCGGGATCAGGTCGGCGTCCGGCTCGCCCGGGGTGGCGAGCAACGTGCCGTCCGCGTTCGGGATCCGGATCTTCTCGGCCTGGCAGCCGTCGTAGCCGCCTCCGTGCAGGCAGTTGGCCTGCATGCCCTTGCGGCACACCGCGCAGGTGTTGTCGCTGTGCAGGAACCCGCCGACCACGAAGTCGCCGGGCTTGACGGTGGTGACGTCGGCGCCGACCTGCTCGACGACGCCGACGTACTCGTGGCCGATCGGCGTGGGCCGCTTGACCTCGGAGATCCCGCGATAACGCCAGAGGTCCGAGCCGCACACGCAGGCGGCGACGGTCCGGATGACGGCGTCGGTCGGTTCGAGGACGACGGGGTCCGTCCGCTCCTCGAAGCGGACGTCCCCGGGCCCATGAATGATTGCTCCTCGCATGCCCCCATTCAACACGCGCCCCGCGGATGAGGGAGTGTCTGCCGTTACCCCTCGGCGCCGCCGAGAGGTGGGCTCAGCCGGGCGGCCGGCCCGGCCGAGGGGCGGGCTCAGCCCCGCGCGGCGCGCACGACGTCGACCAGCGGGGTGGCCGGGCGGCCCAGCAGGCGATCCAGGTCGTCGCTGTCGGTCTGCAGGTCGCCGGCCGCGATCGAGGCGTCGAGCCCGGCCACGAAGCCGGCGGTCCCGGCGTCGAGCCCGACCTGCTGGAGCTCGGCGGCGTAGTCCGCCACCGCGAGGTCGCGGTAGGTCACCGCGGCGCCCGTGACGTCGCTGATCGTCGCCGCCAGCTCCGCGAACGTGAACGCGGGCCCGCCCAGCTCGTGGACGACGACGGGCGCGGTGCCGTCACCCGCTCCGGAGCCGGCCGTGTCGTCGGCCACGTCGTCGTCGGCGTCGTCGGCCAGCAGGGCGGACGCCGCAGCGCCGGCGTAGTCCGCACGCGGCGCGGCCGAGACCTTGCCGTCCCCCGCCGCGCCCACGATCTCGCCGCGCTCGAGGTACTCGGCGAGCCGCTCGGTGTAGTTCTCGGTGTACCAGCCGTTGCGCAGCAGCGTGACCGGGACGCCCGACGCGCGCAGCACCTGCTCGGTGGCCTGGTGCTCCCCGGCCAGCGGGTTGGAGGTGTCGTCGGCCTTGAGGATGCTGGTGTAGGCGATGCGCTCGACGCCGGCGGCCCGCGCGGCGTCGATCACGGCCGTGTGCTGCGGCACGCGCGCACCCGGTGCGCTGCCGGAGACCAGCAGCAGCCGCTGCACCCCGGCGAGGGCGCCGGGCAGGGTCTCGGGGCGGTCGTAGTCGCCCTCGCGGACCTGGACGCCGCGCTCGGCGAGGTCGGCGGCCTTCTCCGGCGTGCGGGCGATCGCGACGACGTCGGCGGCGGGCACGCCACGGGACAGCAGCTCCTCGACGACGAGGCGGCCGAGGTGTCCGGTCGCTCCGGTGACGGCGTAGGTGGTCATGGTTCTCTCCAGTTCGCGGTGCGGTGTGTGCCGAGCGGCCCGTTGGTCAGTTGCCAACGGATAGCACTAACGAATCGAAAGTACACCACATTCCGAGTGTGCGCGGTACCCTGGGCTCGTGAGCATCACCGACCTGGAACCCGCCGACCTCTCGGGCGACGCCCCGAGCGGGCCGCCGCAGGAGCTGGTGACCGACGTCTTCGCCCGCGGGTGCACCTCCCGGGCGGCCTTCGAGGTGGTCACGTCCAAGTGGGCCTCGCTGGCGCTGCTCGCGCTGGGGGAGGGCAGCTACCGGTTCAACGCGCTGCGCCGCCGGGTCGAGGGCGTCAGCGAGAAGATGCTGTCCCAGACGCTGCAGGCCCTGGAGCGGGACGGCATGGTCACGCGCGACGTCGTCACCACCATCCCGCCGCGCGTGGAGTACGGGCTGACGCCGCTGGGGGAGCAGGTGGCGCAGCGCCTGCGCGCGCTCGCCGACCTGCTGGAGGCCACGGCGGCGGCGTCGGCCCGGGACGCGGCCGGGGCACCGGAGCCGGACGGCGTGCCGGAGCCGGACGGCGTGCCGGAGCCCGGTCCGCGCCCCTGACCCGGCACGTCACTGCACGTCACTGCACGCGGGAGACGTGGTAGTGGCTGATGAGCCAGCGGCCCTCCTCGCGCACCGCGACGACGGTGAGGTAGACGTTCACCGGTCCGCCGGGGCGGTGGAACGTGACCGCGGCGTAGCCGAGCGCCGCGTCGTCGCCCAGCGCGCCGGTCCGGATCAGCGTGTGCTCGGCGGTCAGGCCCACGGGCTGCTTGCCGTAGTACGCCGAGACGGCGTCCCGGCCGAAGGACGGTTCGGGGTCGAAGCCCTGGAACAGGGCGTCCGGCGTGAACTGCGCGGCGATGTGTGCCAGGTCGCGGCGGCGGATCCCGTCGGACCACCGGTCGAGCAGCGCGGAGATCACCCCGGCGTCGTCCCGGGTGGTGATCTCCTGGCTGGTCTTGTGCTGGACCATGATCTCTCTCCTTGTCCCGGTCCGGGGACCGGTGAGCTGCGTGGCCGTGTCGCCGGCCGAGGTGTCCTGCGAGGTGTCCTGCGAGGTGCCGGACGGAGGCGCCCGGCCGGGTGCGGGGCGGCCCGCGCGGGCCGCCCCGGACGGGTCAGTGGCCCGCGATCTGACCGCCGTCGACGTGCAGGAACTCGCCCGTGACGAAGGGCGACTGCTCCAGGTAGAGGACGCCGCGGGCGACGTCGTCGATCTCGCCCATGCGCCCGAGCGGGTGCAGGCCCGCGAGGGTCTCGTGGGTCTCCTCCGGGTGCATCGGGGTCTTGATGACGCCGGGGGAGACGGCGTTGAAGCGGATGTTCTCCGCCGCGTACTCGATCGCCAGGGCGCGCGTGGCCGAGGCGATGCCGCCCTTGGTCACCGAGGCGAGGGCGGACGGGAACACCGACAGCGGGCTCTCGACGAGGGTCGTGGTGATGCTCACCACGTGGCCGCCGCCGGCCGCCTGCATCAGCGGGATCGCGCGCTGCGTGAGGTGGAAGAAGCCGGCGACGTTGATGCCGACCATCGCCTCGAGGTCCGCGGCGGTGTACTCGGTGAACCGCTTGGCGATGAACACGCCCGCGTTGTTCACGACCGTGTCGACGCGGCCGAAGCGCTCGACGGCGGTCTTGATGATCCGGTCCGCGGTCGCGGGGTCGGAGATGTCTCCGCTGACGACGGCGAGGTCGTCGGCCTCGTCCCGGTCGATGGAGCGCGAGTTGGCGACGACGGCGTACCCGATCTGGCGGTACGCGTCGACCAGGCCGGCGCCGATGCCCTGGGAGGCTCCGGTGATGACGGCAACCTTGTGAGTGCTCATGGTCTTCTTCCTTGGTAGACGGTCGGTCAACTACTGGGTGGTTCCCTTTATAGTTGACCGGTCGTATGCTGTCAACATGCCGAGAAGCTCAGATGGTCGTGAACGCCTGATCGAAGCGGGCGTGGAACTGTTCTCCCAGCGCCCCTACGGTTCGATCGGCGTCGCGGAGCTGTGCGCGCGCGCCGGCGTGAACAAGGGGTCGTTCTACTACTTCTTCCCGTCCAAGGAAGCGCTGGCGCTCGCCGTGATCGACCGGCACTGGACCTGGCAGAAGGGCGTGTGGACCGGGATCCTCGACGGCCCCGGCACCCTGCTCGAGCGGCTGCGCGGCCTGTTCGACGCCACGGCACAGATGCAGGTCGACGCCCTGACGGGCACCGGCTGGGTGGCGGGCTGCCTGTTCGGCAACCTCGCCCTGGAGGTCAGCTCCCAGAACGAGCCGGTGCGGCTGCGCCTGCAGGAGATCTTCGACGAGCAGATCGAGATGATCGCGGCCCGGCTCGCCGCGGCCGTCGAGTCCGGCGACGTGCAGCCCCCGGCGGACGGCGTCGACGGGGCCGCCAAGGCGATCGTCGCCCAGCTCGAGGGGCTCGTGCTCTTCGCCAAGGTGTTCAACGACCCGTCACAGCTCGACGCGCTGTGGCGAAACAGTCTGGCGCTCCTGGGCCTGACGGCCCCGGCCGCCGCCTGACCGCCCGGCCCCGCTCGGGTCGTTGAGTGCTGGGTATGTGTCCTTCTGGCACACGGAAAAGCGCAAGAACCCAGCACTCAACGACGCCGGAGGCGGGGCGAGGCGGGACGGGGTGGGGCAGGGGGCGCGTGCACTACGCTGCGCGCGTGACAGAACGGGACATTGCGGACGGCGGCGCTGGCGGCGGCGCGGACGGCGGTGCGGACGGCGCCGGGCCGGTCTTCTCGCCCGGCGCGCACCGGCTGGACCTCGGGCGGCTGGGTGCGATCACCCTCGTGGTCGGCATCCTGCTGACCGGCCCGCTCGGCTGGGCGTGCGGCTACGCCGTCGTGACGGACCCGGACCCCGCCGTCAGGTGGATCGCAGGGTTCTTCGGCCTGCTGTTCGGCGGTCTGTGCGTGCTGTTCGTGGCGTCGTTCTGGCGGGTCACCCGGCCGCGCGGCATGGTGGTCGACGTCGCGGGCATCTGGTTCTGGCACGGCACGGCCTGGGACCTCGTCCGGTGGACCCGGGCGGAGCGCGTCGGTCTGGCTTATGAGCTGCCGCCGGAGCTGCCGACGATCGGCGGACCCGTCGACCACCTGAAGGCCAAGGTCAGCGGCTGGGTCAAGGGCAAGGTGCTCGGCGCCCTGCGTGTGACCGACAAGCGGGGCATCGCGCTGGAGATCGTGCCGGTGCGCGCGGAGGAGCTCGCCGGGATGCCGCGGCTGGCGCGCTACCGCGCCACGGGCTCCGCCGGCGGTTCGGGCTCCACGGACGGTTCGGGCTCCGCGGACGGTTCGGGCTCCGCGGACGGTGCGACGCCGGTGCCGTGGCGCGTGCCGCTGCCCGGTGGATACCACTCGTTCGAGAAGCTGGTCGCCGCCGGTGAGCGGTTCGGCGGACACACCTGGGAGGGCTGGTTCCGCCGGCAGTGGACCGGTGGTGCGGGCCGCGGGCCGCGCGCGGCTGACCGACCAACTGGCTGACTCACGAACTGGCTGGCTGACCAACTGGCTGACTGATCAACTGGCCGACTGGCCGACTGGCCGACTGGCCGACTGGCCGACTGGCCGACTGGTCGACGGGCCAGCTAGCTGTAGTTCCCCGGAAGGTTGTGAACGGCGTGGCGTGATCGGAAAGTAGCGAGGACCTCCGGTATCGAAGGGGTTACCACACCAACCTTCAGCCCG
>NZ_JBVKBM010000004.1:363285-484042 GCF_055598465.1 Promicromonospora sp. NPDC110617 | reverse complement strand
CTGACGTTCGGGAACAACTTCCGCGACATCGAGAACCCGACGTCGACGTTCACGATCAACCGCAACTGAGGTAGGAGGCGGTAGCCGCTGGTCGAGCAGTCGCTGGTCGAGCTTGTCGAGGCCCGGGTCTCGACAAGCTCGACCAGCGATGGGGTCTCGACAAGCTCGACCGGCGGTGGGCGGCAGAGCTCAGAGCCGGGTGGAGGCCCGGAGCCAGGCGATCAGGTCGGACGCCGTCTCCGGCACCGGGAGCGGGGCGGCCAACGCGGGGGCGGCATCGAGCGGGCCGACGACGGCGCGGCGCAGCGCCTCCCCCGTCAGGCCCACGGCACCGAGCAGCTCGATCTCGCGCTCGTTCACCCCGGCCGGCGCGGGCCCGTTGCCCAGATCCGTGCCGTACACGAGGCGCCCGCCCGCCGCGACGAACCGGCGCGCGTTGTCGAGCGCCCGGTCCAACCCCGCCGACCCGCCGGGCGCGTCGTGGATCGCAAAGGTCGAGATCCAGGTCATCCGCGCTGCCCGGGCGATCACCTCGGCCGGCAGCGGCTCCGTCCACGGCACGTGCACCAGCGTGTCCGCGCCCGCGTCGATCGCCCGCTCGGCCTGGCCCGCACCCTCGGCGTGGACGAGGACCGGCAGCCCCGCCGAGTGCGCTGCGGCCACGAGCGCCCGCAGCACGTCGTCGGGCAGCAGGGACATGCCCGCGTGGAGGGCGACCTTGACCGCGAAGCCGCCCGCGGCGACGACGTCGGCCACCGCTCCCGCGGCCTCGCCCGGGGAGGCGACGTGCCGCACCGCGGCGTCCGGCGCCCACGAGCGGCCGGTGGGGTACCCGCCCGGCGCGGTGTGGAACGGTCCGGCGTACCGGATCCGGAGGCCCGACGGCGGCGCGGCCGCCCAGGCGGCCACCTCGCGCGGGTCCCAGCCGAGGTCGTGCACCTCGACGATCGGCCCGTCGGCCAGCGGCGTCCGGTCGACCAGGCCCAGGTGCACGTGGTGGTCGACGACGCCGGGGAGCGTCGTGCCGGGCCGCGTGCCGGGGACCGCCTCAGACACCGAGCGGGCCGTCGATCTCGGTGCGGACCGAGATGAGCTCGGGGAAGAAGGTCAGGTCCAGCGCCCGCTTGAGGAAGCCGACGCCACTGGAGCCGCCCGTGCCGGTCTTTAACCCGATGGTGCGCTGCACCGTGCGCAGGTGGCGGAACCGCCAGAGCTGGAACGCGTCCTCGATGTCGACCAGGTCCTCGCACGCCTCGTACAGCTCCCAGTAGGCGTGGGGATCCTCGTAGATCGTCTTGAAGACCTTGATCAGCTCGGGATGCTCGGTCCAGGCCTGCGTGACGTCGCGCTCCAGGATCTCGGCCGGGACCGCGTGCCCGCGCCGCGCCAGCAGGCGGAGGAAGGCGTCGTAGACCGTGGGCTCCTCCAGCAGCTGGGCGAGCTGGGCGTGGATCTCCGGCTTGTCCCGGAACACCTGGAGCATCCCGGCGTGCTTGTTGCCGAGCAGGAACTCCACGGCCCGGTACTGGTGGGACTGGAAGCCCGAGGACTGCCCCAGGGACCCGCGGAACTCCGCGTACTCGCTCGGGGTCAGGGTCGCCAGGACGGACCACTGCTCGGTGATGGTGCGCTGGATGTGCTTGACCCGGGCCAGGCCCTTGAGGGCGCGGGGCAGGTCGTCGCTGTCGAGGAACCGCCGCACGCCGCGCAGCTCGTGCACCACCAGCTTGAGCCACAGCTCCGTGGTCTGGTGCTGGATGATGAACAGCAGCTCGTCGTGGTGCGGTGGGTCGCTCACCGGGTGCTGCGCCGACAGGAGCGCATCGAGCCCCAGGTAGGAGCCGTAGTCCATCTCGTCGCGGAAGTCCGTACGGATGGAGGCCTCGATGGGCCGGGTGTTGCCGCTCATGGGGCGAGCGTAACCCCGAGCCGTCAGGCCGCCTGGGCCTCGTCCCGGTTCGGGTTCTCGAACGCCTCCGCCATCAGCGCGATCTCCTCCGGCGGCAGCGACATGTCGCGCGCGATCCGCGACCAGCCCGACGTCGCCGCGGCCACCTCGGCGAGCACCCCCCGCGCGTCGTCCTGCCGCAGGCCGTAGGAGTCGGCCGTGGCCAGCAGCACGCGCACGTCCCGGTCGATCCGCGTGCTGCCTGGGCGCAGCGGCGTGGACTCCACGACGGCGAACGGGTTGGGGTTCACGTCGAACAGCGGCGACAGCGACCAGCCGTCCGCGCGCCGTAGGAACCCGTGGTTCTTCATGTGGTCGTCGACGTTGCGCACGAGCAGCGTGAACGCGACGCGGCGGAACAGGTCGTGCCCGTCCGTGGCCGGCCGCCCCGAGTGGTCCGCCAGCGTCTCCGCGAGCGTGCGGTAGTCGATGACCTCGAAGAACGCCTTCTGCGTGAGGCTGTCCGCGGACAGGAAGCCGATCCGCCCGCGGTCCGGCCGCCGGTCGAAACGCCGGGTGAGCAGGATGGAGCGCGACGGGCCGATGCGGTGCAGCCGCGCCACGGGCACCTCGATGCCGGCGTCCGAGGCCAGTCGCAGCGTCAGGTACTCCCACGCCTGCACGTCCCACCGGTCGCCGGTCTCGGGCAGCTTGGCCATCCACAGGTCCCCCTCGGCGTCCTTCACGGTCACCTTGGGGCGGGCACCGCCCATCGAGGTCCCGGCCGCGACCAGGAGCCGCACGTCGTGGTCGGTCTCGCGGTGCTGCGCGACGGCGTCCGCGGCGTCGGTCAGCGACGGCAGGTCCACGAGGTCGGGAACCTCCGCCCGGGGCGGGCCCATGAACGTCTTGCCGTCGTCGAGCGAGAAGCGCAACGCACCCAGGCGGGTCTCGTCCTGCACGCCGAGCAGGAAGTCAACCTCGGTCAACGTCATGAAGCCGCGGCCCTCCGCGCGGGCGGCGCGCCGCTCCGCGTTGAACAGCAGGGTGCGGCCCCACTGGTCGGGCTGGCAGTCGGCGAGGACGCCGAAGAGCGGCCGGTCGCTGCCCGACGGGATGTTGCCCGGCGTCAGAGGCAGCTCGGGGCAGAGCGGGTACGCGCGCGGGTCGCGGAGGTACGCAGCGTCGTAGCGGAACGTGCAGCCGACGAGCGCGCCGCCCCGGTTGAGATGCATGTCGAGGTCACCCGCGCGGACCTGTCCGCCGCCGGGCAGCTCGACCTCGACACGTATCGACATCGGCGATCACCTTCCCGGTTGGTTCAGCTGGGGATCCTGACTCGCTGCGGCAGGGCCCGTTCCGCGTGGAACCGGCCCATCTCGGTGGTCAGGGGGTCGCTCGCGCCGACGACGGCGTCGGCCATGCCGAGCACCCGCAGGACCGCGAACGTGTTCTCGAGGCTGACCGTTCCCGTGCCGGTCTCGATGGCTCGCAGCGTCGTGCGCGTGATGCCCGCACGGTCGGCGACGAGCTGGGCCGTGAGGCCGTGGATCTTGCGCCAGGCGCGCACGTGGTCGCCGAGCGACGTGAGATCGCGCTGGGTGCGGAGGGATGTTCTGGCCATGACTTTCTCCTTTCGGTTATCAGGCTAGCCGAAGGGCCCCCTAACGGTCACCAGGGTGGCCGTTATTTCGCGATGCGGAGCGAGCGCCCCGAGGGAGGTGTCGCGACGGCCCGCCGGCAGGACGTCGGCGGGGCGCACGGGCGACCTCCCGGAGACACAGAACGGGCCGCCCCACGGTGTGGGACGGCCCGCTCGGTGCAAGCGTTCAGCGCTGCGTCACGGCTGCTGGTTGTTGATCGTGGCCGTCGTCAGGGCGCCGGCGGAGAGGTCGTGCTTCTCCAGGATCTCGGCGTAGGTGCCGTCGTCGATGATGCTCTGGACCGCGGCCTGGTAGGCCCGCACCATCTCGACGTCGCCCTTGAGGAACCGGAACCCGAGCGGCGTCGGGTTGATGATCTCGGTGTTGGCCACCTCGAAGATGTCGCCCGAGCCGACCTGCTTGGCGTTGTAGGCGCCCGTCGACCACTGGGTGAGCTCCGCGTCCGCCTTGCCCGCCTGGACCTGCGCGAGCGCGTCGGCGTCGGTCTCGAAGGTCAGCACGGTGACCGGCTTGGCCTGGCACTGGTTGGCGTTCAGCGCCGCCAGTGCCTCTGCCTGCGTGGTCTCGACGAGGACCGCGACCGTGCGGCCGCACAGGTCCTTGAGGTTCTTGATGCCCTCCGGGTTGCCGGCCGGGACCATGATCGCGTCGCTGTCGTTGTAGTAGTCGACGAAGTCGGAGTTGGCCTGCCGCTCGGGGGTGTCCGACATCGCGGCCGCCACCACGTCGACGTTGCTCGCGTACAGCTCGGTGACCAGCGAGTCCCACGGCATGTCCACGAAGTTGTACTTCAGACCCAGCCGCTTCGACGCGGCGTCGAACAGGTCGATCTCGAAGCCGACGATGCGGCCGGCCTCGTTCGTGTACTCGAAGGGCGGGTAGCCCGACTCCGTGCCGACGGCGATGCGCGCCGACTTGGCCCGCAGCTCACCCGGCAGCATCGCCTGCAGCTCCGGGTGCACCTCGACCGTCTGGGCGCTGCCCTCCGCCGACTCGGCGGAATCGGTCGCGCAGCCGGTCAGCAGGCCGCCGAGCGCGGTCAGCGCCGCGATCGAGCCGATGACCGCGCGTGCGCGGTGTCCACGCACGCGATGTCCGAGTGCCATGCGGTGTCCTCCACGAAACGACATGATGAGCGGGTTACGCGGGTGGAGCCTATACGGTCCGGGTGAGTTGCTGTGAATTCGAGTTTCACCTATCCCACGGACGCGAGGCCTGGGGTCACGAGCGTGTGCCGACCTTAGCGGCAGCCGCCACGTCCGCCAGAATCACCGCGTCGATGAGGCCCCGGGCCCACTCCAGCACCTCGGTGCCGCGCAGGGGCCGTCCGCCGATCCGCGCCGTCGTCGGGAACGGCACGAGGATCGCCCGGATGGCCGGCTTGAGGATGGTGCCCGGGTAGAGCCGCTTGAGCCGGAGCTGCGCCGACTCCGGCAGGTTGACCGGCGCGAACCGGATGTACTTGCCCTGGGCCGTGATGTCCGTGAGCTCGGCCTCCCGCGCGTGGTTGCGGAAGTCGGCGACGTCGAACAGCGCGCCCGCGACCTCGGGCAGGGCGCCGTAGCGGTCGGTGAGCTCGGCGCGGACCTCCGCGAGCGCCGCGGCGTCGTGCGCGGCGGCGACCTTCTTGTACGCCTCCAGCCGCAGCCGCTCGGTGGCGATGTAGGACTCGGGCAGGTGCGCGTCGACGGGCAGCTCGATGGTGACCTCGGGGGTCTCCTCCTCGGTGTCGCCGCGGAACGCGGAGACGGCCTCGCCGACCATGCGGACGTAGAGGTCGAAGCCGACGCCGGCGATGTGCCCGGACTGCTCGCCGCCCAGCAGGTTGCCCGCACCGCGGATCTCGAGGTCCTTCATGGCGATCTGCATGCCCGCGCCGAGGTCGGTGTGGGCGGCCATGGTGGCGAGCCGGTCGTGCGCCGTCTCGGTGAGGGGCTTCTCGGGCGGGTACAGGAAGTAGGCGTACGCGCGCTCGCGCCCGCGGCCGACGCGCCCGCGGAGCTGGTGGAGCTGGGACAGGCCCAGCATGTCGGAGCGCTCCAGGATCAGGGTGTTGGCGTTGGAGATGTCCAGGCCGGTCTCGATGATCGTGGTGCACACCAGGACGTCGAGCTCCTTCTCCCAGAAGGCGCGGATGACCTGGTCGAGCTGGTGCTCGCTCATCTTGCCGTGGGCCACGCCGATCCGGGCCTCGGGCACGAGCTCGTTCAGGCGGGACGCGGCGCGCTGGATGGTCTCCACCTTGTTGTGCACGTAGAAGACCTGGCCCTCGCGCAGCAGCTCCCGGCGCAGGGCGGCCGCGATCTGCTTCTCCTCGTACGCGCCGACGTAGGTGAGCACGGGGTGGCGCTCCTCCGGGGGCGTCGCCAGCGTGGACATCTCGCGGATGCCCGTCACCGCCATCTCCAGCGTGCGCGGGATCGGGGTGGCGGACATCGCCAGCACGTCCACGTTGGTGCGCAGCTGCTTGAGCGTCTCCTTGTGCTCGACGCCGAAGCGCTGCTCCTCGTCGATGACCACGAGGCCCAGGTCCTTGAACGCGACGGACCCGGTGATGAGCCGGTGGGTGCCGATCACGATGTCGACGCTGCCGTCCTTGAGCCCGGCGAGGGTCTCCTCGGACTCCTTGGCCGACTGGAAGCGGCTCAGCGCACGCACGGTCACGGGGAAGCCGGTGTACCGCTCGGAGAAGGTCTCGTAGTGCTGCTGCACCAGGAGCGTCGTGGGCACCAGCACGGCGACCTGCTTGCCGTCCTGCACCGCCTTGAAGGCAGCCCGGATGGCGATCTCCGTCTTGCCGTACCCGACGTCGCCACAGACCAGGCGGTCCATCGGCACGGACTTCTCCATGTCGGCCTTGACCTCGTCGATGGTGGCGAGCTGGTCGGGCGTCTCGACGTAGGCGAACGCGTCCTCCAGCTCGCGCTGCCACGGGGTGTCGGGGCCGTAGGCGTGGCCCTCGGTCGCCATGCGCGCGCTGTAGAGCCGGATCAGCTCGCTCGCGATCTCGCGCACGTGCTTGCGGGCCTTGGCCTTGGTGTTCTTCCAGTCGGCGCCGCCCATCTTGGACAGGGACGGCGACTCCCCGCCCGTGTACTTGGTGACCTGGTCGAGCTGGTCGGTGGGCACGAACAGCCGGTCGCCCGGCTGGCCGCGCTTGCTGCTCGCGTACTCGATCACGAGGTACTCGCGGGTGGCCCGGTTGCCGCCGGTGCCCATGGTGCGCTGGGCCATCTCCACGAACCGGCCGACGCCGTGCTGCTCGTGCACCACGTAGTCGTCCGCCTTGAGCTGGAGCGGGTCGACGACGTTGCGGCGTCGGCTGGGCATGCGGCGCATGTCGCGGGTGTTCGCGCCCGCCCGTCCGGTCAGGTCCTGCTCGGAGAAGACAGCGAGCTGCAGTTCGGGGGCCACGAAGCCCTTGCCCACGCCGCCGGCGAGCACGTGCACGACGCCGGGCTCGGGCTCCTCCTCCAGCGACACCGCCAGCCGGGCCGCGGTGCCGGCCGCGGAGAGCTGCTCGGTCATGCGCTTGGCGGGCCCGTGCCCCTCGGTGGTCAGCACGAGCCGCCAGCTCGCGACCTGCAGCACGTGCACGTCGTCGAGGGCGCGTGCGAGGTCGCCGCGGTACGACTCGACGTCGCGCGCGCTGATCGTGAACACGGTCTCGGACCCGCCGTCGGTCGAGCCTGCCGAGACCTGGGTCTCGACAGGCTCGACCAGCGAGGCCAGCTCCGTGTCCTGCGTGAAGGAGGAGAGGGTCCACCAGCCCAGACCGCGCCGGGCGGCGATCTCGCGCACCTCGGCGAAGGTCTCGAAGGACGCCGCGGACAGGTCGATGGGCGCCGCGCCGCCGGCGACCGCGCCGGTCCAGGCCGCGGCGAGGAACTCCTCGGTGGTCGCCACCAGGTCGTGCGCGCGGCGGCGCACGCGCTCGGGCTCGTTGACCACGAGCAGCGCGTCGTCGGGCACCAGCTCCAGCACGGGGACCATGCGGTCCACCAGCACCGGGGCGAGCGACTCCATGCCCTCCACGGCCACGCCGGCGGCGAGCTTGTCGAGCATCTCGACCGCGCCCGGCAGCGTCTCGACCAGGTCCGCCGCGCGGGCCCGGACGGCGTCCGTCAGGAGGATCTCGCGGCACGGCGGCGCCCAGACGCCGTGCTCGGCGATCTCCAGGCTGCGCTGGTCGGCCACGGCGAACCAGCGGATCTCCGTGACCTCGTCGCCCCAGAACTCGCACCGCAGCGGGTGGTCCTCCGTGGGCGGGAACACGTCGAGGATGCCGCCGCGCACCGCGAACTCGCCGCGCCGCTCCACCATGTCCACGCGCGTGTAGGCGGCCGCGGTGAGCCGCTCGGCCACGTCGGTCAGGTCGGCCGTGGTACCGGTCTCGAGCTGGACGGGCGCCAGCTCCCCCAGGCCCTCGACGACGGGCTGGAGCAGGGCCCGGACGGGCATGACCAGCAGCCGGACCTCGCTCGCCTGCCCGTGCCCCTCGGCCGGGTGCGCGAGCCGGCGGAACACGGCCAGGCGCTTGGCGACGGTGTCGGCGCGCGGGCTGAGCCGCTCGTGCGGCAGCGTCTCCCAGGCGGGGAGCACGGCGACCTCGTCGCCCCGCTCCTCCGGGAGGTAGCCGCGCAGGCTCGCAGCCAGGTCGTCGGCCTCCCGGCCCGTCGCGGTCACGACCACGAGGGGGCGCCGCTCGGCCGCGGCCACCAGCAGCGGCGGACGCACCCCCACCGGGCCCACCACGTCCGCGAAGCCGCGGGTGCGCACGTGCTCCACGGCGGCGGACGCGCCGGGATCGCGCAGAAGAGTGGGGAGGAGGCAGGTGAGGTTCATAGATCTGTTCCTTCGAGGGCGCACGACGACGGGCCCTTCACGGGCATGACCCGGGGAGGGCACATGCGGTGAGGGGCTGGGTCCAGGCTACTCCTGGGCACTGACACCGCGGTTTGCGGTGCCTTCCGTCCCGCTCTGTCCTACGATGACCGGCGATGTTCACCCCCTCCGGTGCCCCGCGGCACGGCACACCCGCGGCGCGCGACGCCGCCGTCGCGCGCCGCGGCGCCGTCCGCCTCGCCTGGCCCGACGCCGCGCGCGGCCTCGCCATCTCACTGGTGGTGCTCTACCACGCCACCAACTGGACGTGGTCCACGGGCTACGAGGTGAGCGTCCTGCGCGAGGTCAACGAGACGCTGCGCAGCCTGCGCATGCCACTGTTCTTCGCGGTGGCCGGCATGTTCGCCGGGAAGTGGACGGCGGTGCCGTGGTCGCGGCTGGCCCGCGGCAAGCTGCTCCACTTCGCCTGGGTCTTCGTGCTCTGGGAGCCGATCTCCCTGGTGGTGCGCCTGCTCACGGGCTACTACCAGGTGGCGGACGCCGACTGGGGCACCCTCGCGCACGACCTCGCCTGGTCGCTGCTGGTCCCCCGGTCGGAGCTGTGGTTCCTCTGGACGCTGGCCGCGTTCTTCGTGCTCGCGCGGCTGCTGCGCCGGGTGCCCGTGCCGGTGCAGCTCGTGGCGGCGGCGGCCGTGAGCGGGTGGGCGCTGGCCGGCTGGGAGCCGGAGAGCATCGCGTGGCGCGGCACGGCGCAGTTCGCGGTCTTCTTCCTGGCGGGCCTGCACCTGCGGCCGCTGCTCGAACGGTTCGCCGAGCGCGTCACCTGGCTCTGGGCGCTCCTCGCCGTCGGCCTCTGGCTCGGGATCCAGATCACGGTGCGTGACCTCGGCCTGTCCGACGTCCCCGGGCTGTACCTGCTGGCCAACGTCGCCGGTGTGCCGGCCGGCGTGGCGGTGAGCGTGCTGGTCTCCCGGGTGCCCGGCGCGCTCGGGCTGCGCTGGATCGGCTCGCGCACGCTGCCGGTCTTCGTCACGCACACGTCGGTGGTGCTCGCGCTGCTCTGCCTGCTGTACCGCAACGCGATCTGGATTCCCGCGCCGCAGTCGCAGTGGCTGCCCGTGGTCCTGTGGGCGACGGCGATCTCCGTCGGGCTGGGGCTGGGCGCGCTCGCACCCCGCATCGGCGCGCGCTGGCTGTTCGCGCCGCCGCGATGGCTGGCCGGCGGCACCCGCTGACGGGGCCGGCCCGGCCCGCTACCAGGACGTGCCGGATATCTACCCCGTAAGCGACTTGCCTGTTACTGTTTCACCCTCAGTACGGCGACGGCGCCGTCCTGACGGCGGAGCCGCGGCCTCGCCCTGGCCCTCCGGGAGGTCTCGTGCGACGCATCAGACGAACGGCGGTCCTCGTGACCGCGCTGCTGGCCCTGGGCCTCGGCGGCACCGCAGTGGTGGTACCGGCGTCGGCCACGGACGGCGCGCCCCAGGCCCTGCCCGAACCCACGCTCCCCACGCCGGAGTCCGAGGTGAACGCGACCGGGACGCCGTTCACCGGCACCCGGCCCGACGGGACGGTGTACGGCCTGATCGACGCGCACAGCCACCTGTTCATGCAGGACGGCATGGGCGGCGCCGCCGTCTGCGGCAAGGTGTTCTCGGAGCAGGGGATCGGGACGGCGCTGCGGGACTGCCCGTCGCACGAGCCGCACGGGCTCGGCGCGCTGCTGGAGAACCTGACCCGGGACGGCTCCCCGATCGGCACGCACGACACGACCGGCTGGCCCACCTTCGCCGACTGGCCCGCCCACGACTCCCTCACCCACCAGCAGATGTACTACCGCTGGGTGGAGCGGGCCTGGCGCGGCGGGCAGCGCGTGCTCGTCAACGACCTGGTCACCAACGGCCTGCTGTGCTCGATCAACCCGGGCACCTACCAGAGCTGTGACGAGATGACGGCGATCCGCCGCCAGGCCCGCGACACCTACGACCTCCAGGCGTACGTCGACGAGCAGTACGGCGGGCCGGGCCGCGGCTGGTTCCGGGTGGTGACCAGCAGCGCGCAGGCGCGCCAGGTGATCGAGGAGGGCAAGCTGGCCGTCGTGCTCGGCGTGGAGACGTCGGAGCCGTTCGGCTGCAAGCAGACCCTGCGCATCCCGAACTGCTCCCGGGCGGACATCGACGCCGGGCTCGACGAGCTCCACGCCCTCGGTGTGCGCTCGATGTACCTGTGCCACAAGTTCGACAACGCGCTGTGCGGCGTGCGGTTCGACGCCGGCACCCTGGGCACGGTCATCAACGCCGGCCAGTTCCTGTCCACGGGCACCTGGTGGGACGCGCGCTCCTGCCCCGCGGACCAGCCGCACGACAACAACCCGGGCAACGGCGAGCTGCCGCCCGAGCTGGAGGACGACCTGCCGCCGGTCCTGCCCCTCTACCCGCCGGGCACCGTCTGCAACACCCGCGGCCTGACGGGGCTGGGCGCCTACGCCGTCCGCGGCCTGGTCGAGCGCAACATGATGGTGGAGGTCGACCACATGAGCGCGAAGGCCGCCAGCCAGACCCTCGACCTCCTGGAGGACGAGGGCTATCCCGGCGTGCTGTCGACGCACTCCTGGATGGACGAGAGCTACCTGGACCGCCTCTACGCGCTGGGCGGGTTCGCCACGATCTACGGCCACGCCACCGAGGAGCTCGTCGCGGAGTACGAGCGCACCGCGCCCGTCCGCGACCGGTACGGCGCCGGGATCGGGTTCGGCTTCGACATGAACGGGTTCGGCGGCACGCCGCCGCCCCGGGCGGACGCCGCCGCGAACCCCGTCACCTACCCGTTCCGGTCGTTCGACGGCGGGACGCTGCTCGACCGGCAGACCACCGGCGAACGCACCTGGGACGTCAACGTCGACGGCGTGGCGCACTACGGGCTGGTGCCCGACTACGTCGAGGACCTGCGGCTCGTGGGTGGCCAGGACCTCGTCGACGACCTGTCGCGCGGCCCGGAGAGCTACCTGACGACGTGGGCCGGGGCGGAGGCCCACTGACCCCGCACGGGGTCGCCTCACCCGGGTGAGAAACCCAGTTCACCCCTGCCTGACCGGTCGGGACCGGGGCCCCCGGTCGTAGCCTGAGCGACATGTCAGGGCTCCTCCGCGCTGCTCCGGGAGGGACCGGCACACCGACCGGAACTCCGTCCCCCGAACGGCCGGGCGCGCGACCTCCCGCCCGGCAGGACGCCGCGCGCCGCCGCGCCGGACGGGTCTCGTCCACCGTGGTCACGCTCGGCGTGGTGAGCTTCCTGACGGACGTCTCCTCCGAGGCGGTCACCGCGATCCTGCCGCTGTACGTCACCGCCGCGCTCGGCCTGTCGGTGGTCGCGTACGGCGTGGTCGACGGGCTCGTCCAGGGCGCCGGCGCCCTGGTCCGGGTCGCCGGCGGCTGGGCCGCGGACCGCACCGACCGGCCCAAGTGGGTCGCCGCCGTCGGCTACGGGCTGTCGGCCCTGACCCGGGTCGGCCTGCTGTTCGCCGCGGGCCTCCCGGCCGTCGCGAGCCTCGTCGTCACCGACCGGGTGGGCAAGGGCGTGCGTACGGCACCGCGCGACGCCCTGATCGCCGCGTCCGCCAACCCGCGCAACCTCGGGCGCTCCTTCGGGGTGCACCGGGCCCTGGACACGGCGGGAGCCGCCCTCGGCCCGCTGCTCGCGTTCGTGGTGCTCTGGGCCATCCCGGACGGCTACACGACGGTCTTCGTGATCTCGCTCGGCGCCGCGGTGCTCGGCGTCGGCGCCCTCGTGCTCCTGGTCCCGGACCTGCGGCCCCGGCAGGCCGCCTGGCTGCGGACGCACCGCACGCGCGAGTCCCGCGGGCTGCCCAAGTGCAAGGGCTGCACGTGCGAGGCACCGGGCGGCCTGGAGCTCGCCGGGCGGCCGTTCTCGTGGAGCTTCCTGCGCGGCGGCGCCACGGTGCGCCTCCTCGTCGTCGCCGGGCTCCTCGGCCTGCTGACCGTGGGCGACGGGTTCGTCTATCTGGCGCTGCAGGACCGCGACGGCTTCGCGACGCAGTGGTTCCCCCTGCTCTACGTCGGCACGAACGCCGTGTACATGCTGCTCGCCGCGCCCGTCGGCCGGTTCGCGGACCGCTTCGGCCGGGCCCGCGTGCTGGTCTGGGGGCACGTGCTGCTCGCGGCCGCCTACGCGTGCGCGGCTTCCCCGTTCGCGGGCACGACGACGACGGTGGTCGCCCTGGTGCTGCTCGGCGCCTTCTACGCCGCGACCGACGGCGTGCTGTCCGCGCTGACCAGCGCGCTGGTCCCCGCGGCCGTGCGCGGCACCGCGATCGGCACCGCGCAGACCGTCACGGCCGTCGCGCGGATGGCCGCCTCCGCCGGGTTCGGCGTGCTCTGGTACGCGACGGGCCGGGTCGACGCGCTGTGGATCGCGACGGCGGCGCTCGTCCTGGCCGTCCCGGTCTGCGCCTACGTGCTGCGGAGGTCCCCCGCATGAGCCCGCGCCCGACCCTGCGCCGGCGCACGGCGTTCGGCGTGCTGGCCGTGGTGGTGCTGGCCGGCACCGGCTGGTACGTCACCACCGAGGTGCTGCGCGCGCGGGCCGAGCAGGCCGCACCCAGCGCGGTCGAGGTGGCCGAGGACGTGCTGGACGGCCCGCACGTGCTGTTCCGCGGCACCGCGCCCGGCGAGCTGTACGGCAGGGTGTCCGCCGTCGCGCTGGACGACCTGTCCGGTCCCCGCGAGGTGACGCCCGCCGTCTGCGACCGCGTCGACACCGACGGCGAGACGACGGTCTGCCTGCACACCCGCCGCGGCGTCGTCACCACCTACGAGGCCGAGGTGCTCGACGACGCGTGGCAGCCCACGGCGAGCTGGCCGCTGCCCGGCGTCCCGAGCCGCACCCGGCTCTCGCCGGACGGCCTGGTGGCCACCACCGCGTTCGTGACCGGCCACTCGTACGCCACGACGGGCTTCTCCACGGAGACGACGGTGCACCGCGCCGACGGCTCCGACGTGTCCGGCAACCTCGAGGACTTCACGCTGCTCGTCGACGGCGAGCCGGTGGCCCCCGTGGACCGGAACGTGTGGGGCGTGACCTTCGTGGACAAACGGACCTTCTACGCGACGGTCCAGTCGCAGTCGCTCGGCCGCACCTGGCTCGTCCGGGGCGACCTGGACGACCGCACCCTCGTCACGCTGCTCGACGGCGTGGAGTGCCCCTCGCTGTCGCCCGACGGGACCCGCCTGGCGTTCAAGCACGACGCCCGCGAGCCCGGCGCGGCCACCCCGCACTGGACCCCGGCGGTGCTGGACCTCGACACGATGGCGGTCACCGTGCTCGACGGCGAGGAGCGGAACGTCGACGACCAGATCACCTGGCTCGACGACACGACGATCCTGTACGGGCTGCCCCGCGCCGACGAGCCGGGCACCACCGACGTCTGGGCCCTGCCCGCGGACGGTTCGACGGCTCCGGCCGTCGCGATCCCGCAGGCCTGGTCCCCGAGCGTGGTCAGGGGATGACACCATGCGCACGAACCGTAGGAGCACCGCGCGGAGCATCGCGACCAGGAGTACCGCGGCCGCCCCGCTGCTGGCCGCGGCCCTGGTCCTGACCGGCTGCACCGGCACGCCCGAGGCGAGCCGGACGCCCGACGACGGCACCGCCTCCGCGACGAGTCCGGGCACGGCCCCGGCCACGCCGTCGGACGAGCCGGACGACGGCGGCACCGGGTCGGCCGAGCCGAGCACGGAACCGGGCGTGAGCGCGGAGCCGAGCGCCGAACCCGAGACCGAGCCGACGAGGACCGGGGCCACGGCGCCCATGCCGGACGGCGGCAGCGACGGGCAGAGCGGCGGCGACGGCAGCGAGGTGATCCCGCCCGTGTCGCAGGACGGGTCGCCCGCGAACGGCCTGGGCAACGCCACCGGACCCGCCGCGGGCCGGCTCGGCGGTGGACAGCAGACCGGCAGCGCCGCCGGCCTCGTGGCGGGCTTCCCCGAGGACGTCGTGCTCGTGCCGAAGGGGGCCGACGTCGACTCCAGCTCCGTGACCGGGGCGGACGGCCGCTACCAGGTCACGCTCGACGCGACCGTCGACGCCGCGTGCACCGACGTGCTGCTCGACTACCGCTCCTGGTTCACCTCCGGCGGCTTCGCCGAGCAGGACACGACGAACCGGCCGCGCCGCACCACCGTCGACCTGGCCCGCAAGGGCGAGAGCGTGGTGCTCACCACCGTCCGCGCCGGCGACGGGTGCGCGGTCACGGTGTTCGCCACGCTCACGGCGCGCTGAGCCCGGCACACCGGTGAGGCGGACGCCGCCCGGCACGGCAGCGTCCGCCTCACCGGCGCCTCACCGGCGTCGTCCTACTGGTCGGTGAACACGGGGTCCACCCAGTACCCGGTGCTCTGCCAGGTGTACTGCGGGAACCCGCCGCCGTAGAGGTAGGTGCCGGCGTTCGCGGGCGCCGTCAGCGGGCCGACGGTGCGCGCCTGGGAGAAGTAGCCCGACCCCGCCGCGTAGCCGCCGTTGGGCGCGAGGTAGGACACGGTGTACGTGCTCCCGGCGGTGACCGCCACCCGCTGGGCCAGGGTGACCGTCTGCCAGCCGTCGCTCCCGCCCGACGCCGCCTGGGCCGTCGCCAGGCGCGTGCCCGCGGAGTTCCACACCGACACCGTCTGGGTGCCGGTGTTCGCCGGCCCGCGGTAGAAGCGCACGGCCGTGACGAAGCCGTTGCGGCTCGCCGTGAACCGCGTGCCGAGCTCCACGGCCGCGCCGTCGTCCGCGGACGCGACCGGCGGCACGGCGGCGCCGAAGATCGTGCACGGGCACTGGCCGTCGGCCGCCTTCGTGGTGAACGACCACGAGGTGGGCCCGAGCGTCTGCCCGCCGGACGTCTTCCCGGTGAACGCCGCCGTGTAGGCCGTGCCGGGCGTCAGGGCACTCCCGGGCGTGAACGTCGCCGTCGTGCCGGAGACGGCCAGGCTGCCGGACACCGCCTGCCCGCCGGGGCCGGTCAGCGTCAGCGTCGTGCCGGCGGTCGCCAACGTCTGCGAGGCCGTGACCGAGACCTTGGTGCTCGTCGCCACGTCGACCGCGGAGGCGGACGGCGTCCGCGACGTGATGGTCGGGGCGGCGGCGGCCGGCTCGAACTGCACGTCGACGAGGTAGGACGAGGACGTCTGGGTGGTCGGACGGCCGGAGCCGTAGAGGTACACGCCCGCGTTCTGCGGCGAGCTCAGGTCCCCGACTGTCCGGGCCGCGCCGAGCGCGCCGAGCGTCACCGGGTAGCGGCCCGACGGCGCGCGGTAGCCCACCGTGTACTCCTGGCCGCCGGTCACGTCGGCCGGCGTGTCGAACGTGACGTCCTGCCACCCCTGCGGCACCGGGTCCGAGACGGTCTTCTGCGCGACCACCTGGCCGCTCGGCCCCCACAGGGTCGCCACGAACGGCCCCGCCATCTGGGTCGACTTCCAGAACTGCAGCCCGGAGACCTTGCCGGTCACCCGCGGCGTGAAGCGCATGCCCAGCACGACGGCGGCGTTGTCGGCCGCTGCCGTGACGCCCGGCACGGTCGTCTCGTCGAACAGACCGCAGGGGCACGTCGTGGACGGCGGGCGGAGGGTCCGGAAGCTCCAGGTGCCGCCGTCGGACAGCGTGGTGCCGTCGGTCGTCCGGGCGGAGACCACCATCTTGTAGGTGGCGAACCCGGCGAGCGGGGACGACGGCGTGAACGTGGCCGTGCGGGTGGCGGCGTCGTACGCCACGGTCCCGGGGGCCGCCACGCCGGCCTGGTCGGTCAGCGCCATGCTGATCGACGACGCCACGACGCTCTTGGAGAACGTGATCCGCACCGGGGCGTCCAGGCGCACGCTGACCTCACCGGGGACCGGGGTCCGCGAGGAGGCCACCAGCGGCGAGCTGTCGTTCGTCGTGTACACCGCGTCCACCCAGTAGGCGGCGTTGTCCCAGTTCTCGGTGGGGACCGTGCCGGGCGCGCCGTAGAGGCCGGCCGGCGCGGCACCGAAACCGCCCTCGACGGTGAGCGGCCCGGCCTCGCGCCCCTTGGTCTGGAAGGCCCACGGGCTCGACGTGTAGCCGCCGTTGGGCGCGGTGTAGGACACCGTGTACGCCTGCCCCCCGACGACGGGGACGGGGCTGGTGAACGACGCCTCCTGCCAGCCGCTCGCCGTCTCACCGGTGAACTGCACCCGGGCGAGCTGCTCGCCGGAGGCGCTCCAGAGCGCCCCGAAGTGGGTGCCCGTGTTCGCCGCCGTCTTGTGGAACCGCACGCCGCTCACGTAGCCGCTGTCCGTGGGCACGAACCGCATGCCCAGCTCGACGGCCGACGAGTCGTCGGCCGGGCCGGTCGGCGGCGTCGTGGTGCCGAACACGGTGCACGGGCAGGTCACCTGCGCGCCCACCGTCGCCACGGCCCCCGTGTTCGCGGAGTCGTCGATCGCCCGGGCGCGGAGCTGCGTCGCGCCCGACCCGAAGGCCTGACCGGTGTACTTCCAGCTCGCGCGGCCCTCGGCCGGGTGCCAGGACTTGCCGCCGTCGAGCGACACCTCCACGCCGGCCACCTTGCCCGCGGCGTCCGTGGCCGTGCCCGTGACGGTCACGCTCGCCCCGCCGCGGTACGTCTGCCCCCCGGCCGGGCTCGTGATCTGGGTGGTCGGCCCGGTGGTGTCCGTCGTCCGCGTCGCCGGGGTGATGCCCGAGGCCAGGGTGGCCGGCTGGATGCCCATGTCCGCGAAGAGGTTGACCGTCGCCTGGCGCATCCGCGAGTCGGCGGGCGCGCCGTTCCCGTCGTGCTCCTGGTCCAGGCCCCAGGCCCACTGCACCGTCCCGGCGGAGAACACCAGGGCGCCGCTGGAGGCCTTGTACAGGGTGATGGTGTGCTTCGTGACGCCGGGCGCCACCGTGTTGCCGAAGTCCTGCAGGTACTCCGGCACGTTGCCCACCGTCGTCGACATCCGGATCAGGCCCGCCGGTCTGAAGCCGTTGTCCAGGTCCTCGTTCGACTCGTACCCGACCGTGTGCTGCGCGAGCGCCTGGGAGGTCCCCGCGGGCAGCGAGCCCAGGGTCGTGCCACGCCAGATGCGCAGCTTGCCGTCCTCGGACGTGACCGTGAGCGGCAGGTCCGAGTAGTTGGTCGTGTACAGGGTGCCGATCACGCCGTTCTCAGGGCGTCCGGCGCCCGCGGCCGCGCTCGCGTACCGGGGGTCGCGCCAGGTCCCGGTCCACTCGCTGGACGGGTCGATCTTGGCCCGGCCCCAGGTCTCCTTGTACGAGACGAGGGTGCGGTGGCTGGTCGACGGGCCGGCCGCCGAGGGCTCCCAGCGCGTGCGCCAGTACATGTCGTTGCCCGCGAAGAAGCCCAGGTGCACGCCCGCGTCCCGAGCCTGCTCGACGGCGGCCCGTTGCGGGCCGGACCAGTACTCGTCGTGCCCCACGGACAGGAACGCCTTGTGGTTGAGCAGACGGGCCCCGTCGCGGTGGGTGTCCGCCCCGGCGATGTAGGTGACGTCGTAGCCGTTCTGCTCCATGAACCGGACCATCGCGTACTCGGCGCTGAAGTAGAAGTCCCGGCCGTTCTCCAGCCCGCGGGTCGCGAACGGGCGGTTGTAGCTGAGCTTGTACGCGCGCCCGTTGGCGCCGCCGGTGTAGAAGCTGGACCCGCCGTAGGTGTTGTAGGCCTGCCACGTGGTGTCCGACGTCTGGAAGACGACGTCGGAGGTGGACCCGTCGTCACGCACGACGAAGGTGATGTGGCTCTGGCCGCCGGTGTCCGTCCTCGTCAGGAGGGCGATGTACACCCCGGACACAGCGGTCGACGGAACGTTCCAACCCGCCGAGACGCCCCAGCTCCCGCAGTCGACCAGCTCGGTGGTCTCGTCCCAGGCGCACTCCGGCTGCCGCTGCGGCAGCGTGGCGCTGGGCGAGACCGACGTGATCTTGCGCGCCCCGAGCCCCTGGTACCAGCCGGTGCGGTAGATGTCGATCGTGTACGCCCGGGCGTCGGTGTCGATCTTGAAGTCGACCCGGCTGCCGGTGTCGACGCTCATCTGGGTGGCGAAGCCCTGGATGCTGGCGTCGCCGGACCGGTCGATGTCCCACACGTCGGGGGACGTACCCGGCTTCGAGTTCTCGCAGGCGACCGGGTTGCCCCCCGACCCGCACGGGTCGGCCGCGGTCGCCGCGGGAACCACCGCCAGCAGTGCCGACGAGGCCGCGAGGACGGCGACCACGAAGGCCGCGAGGGGGCGACGGCCCCGGCGGGTCCGGTGTGACGAAAGTGCGAAGGTGCTGCCCACATCGCCACCCTAGGATCGCCCGTGCCGGTTGGGCCCTGCCAGGACGGCATGATCACCCCCGGTTCACCCGGTTGCATACACCGCTGTCAGACCCCGCCGGACACGGCAGATCCCCAGGTCACGCGAGCGACCTGGGGAATCCGGCACGGGAACGAGACGGACGGCGGTGCGGCCGCCTCAGGCCTTGGCGACGTGGTACTTGCCCTGGGCCGCGAGCAGCCCCTCGGTGAGCAGCATCTCGACGGCGTCGGCGGCGTCGTCGACCAGGATCGGCAGGTCCTTCTTCTCGGTACCGCTGAAGTCGCGCAGCACGTAGTCCGCCGTGTCCATCCGGCCGGGCGGGCGGCCGACGCCGACGCGCACCCGGTGGTACTCCTTGGTGCCGAGCGCCTTGGTGGTGTCGCGCAGACCGTTGTGTCCGCCCTCGCCCCCGCCGACCTTGAGCTTGATGGTGTCGAAGGGGATGTCCACCTCGTCGTGCACCATGACCACGTGGTCGGGCTCGACGTCGTAATACTTCGCAAGGGCACTGACCGGGCCGCCCGAGGTGTTCATGTACGTGGTCGGCTTCGCGAGGATCACGCGGGGGCCGGGGGCCCCGCCGGGCAGCACCCCGAGCCGGGCCTCCGCGACGACGGCCTGGGCCCGGGCGTGCTTCGAGAAGCGCGCGCCGGTGCGCTCGGCCAGCAGGTCCAGCACCATCTGCCCCACGTTGTGCCGGTTGCCGGCGTACTTGGGGCCGGGGTTGCCGAGCCCGACGACGAGCCAGGGCCGGTCGCTCATGTCATGTTCCCTTCACGACGGCGTTCACGGGGGCGGGCTGCCGCGCCGTGCCGGAGAGACGGCACGGCGGAGACAGGTCGGGCCGAGGCGGAACCCGCGCCGCACACGATCCTCTCGTGCGCGCGTCAGGACGTTCCACCTCGGCCCGTCGTGCCTGGACCCGGTACGTCCGGCACAGGCCGGGACGCTGCGGGTCGCGGGAGGGGCTCAGCCCTCCGCGGGCGCCTCGGCGGCCGACTCGGCGGACTCCGCCGACTCCTCGGCCTCGTCCGGGCTGGCCTCGCCGCGCGGCTCGGTGATCAGCACGACGACGTGCTCCGGGTCGGTGAGCAGCGTGGAGCCGGACGGGAGGGCGACCTCGCCGGCGTGGACCTGCGCGCCGTTCTCCAGCCCCTCGATGGAGACGTCGACGGACTCGGGCAGGTGCGTGGCCTCGGCCTCGACCGACAGCGTCTGCGCCTCGACCAGGTGGATGGTGCCCGGGGCCGACTCGCCCACGATGTTCACGGTGACGTCGACGGTGATCTTCTCGCCGGCGCGCACGACCTGCAGGTCGATGTGCTCGATGACGTTGCGGACCGGGTCGCGCTGGATGTCCTTGGCGACGGCCAGCTGGCCCTTGCCGTCCAGCTCGATGGAGAGCAGCACGTTGGTCTGGCGCAGGGCCAGCATCGACTCGTGGCCCGGCAGGGTCACGTGCACCGGGTCGGTGCCGTGGCCGTACAGGACAGCGGGGATCTTGTTGTCGCGGCGGATGCGGCGGGCCGCACCCTTGCCGAACTCGGTGCGGGGCTCAGCGGCGAGCTTGATCTCGGCCATGGGAACTCACTCCTGGAAGATATGTGTGCAACTCGAAGATGGCGGCTGCGTCGGCGCGGGACACGTGACGGGCGCGGAGCGGGCACGCGGGGCGAGGTCTGGAGGGGTACTCCGCCCGGGGCCGCCGACGGCCGCCCAGTCGATCACGGACGCCGGCCGAGTGCTTGCGGGATCAGGTCCCGCCGCGGCCGTCAGACGTCCCTCGCCGAGGCAACCTGACTACTGTACCCGCTCGTCGGCCCGGTCCGCACCGAGAGGCGGTGTGACGCCGATCGCCGGCTGCGTGCGCCGGGGCTTGTAGACCACCTGGACGTGGAACACGAACCGCAGCAGGAACGCGACGACGAGCGTCACCGCCTGCACCAGCACGGGCCACATGCCCGTGTGCTCGACCAGCCACCACAGCACGGGCAGCCGGATGGCCGCCTCCGTGCCGTTGAACGCGAACGAGTGCGCGAACCGCGACCAGACGCCGCGGCCCTCGTCGCGCAGGTCCCGGAACACGAAGCGTTCCTGCAGCAGGAAGTTGATCAGGATCGTCACGACGGCGGAGATCACCGCCGCCTGCACGTAGTGCACGCTCAGCGCGGTGAGCAGCCACAGGATGAGCACGTTGAGCACGGCCCCGAAGCCACCGATGATCGCGAACCGCGACATCCGCCCGAACCGCAGCGCCGCGAGCTGCTCCAGGTAGCGCAGGCCGGTCTTGAAGGTCGCCTTGGAGTGCCCCGCGTACCGCTCGCCGAACACGAACGGCTCCTCGCCCACTGCGAGGGTGTTGCGCGCCAGCAGCTCGAGCAGGATCTTGAAGCCGCGCGGGTGCAGGGCGTCGAGGTCCAGGCGCTCCACGCGGGCGGCGAAGAAGCCGGTGAGCGGGTCGGTCACGTTCCGCAGCCGGACCGGGAACATGGAGCGCGCCAGCAGGGCCGACGCGATGGAGACGCCGTGCCGCCACCAGCCGTCCAGGCCCCCGGCGTCGCCGTCGCCCGTGTACCGGGACGCCACCACGAGGTCGAGGCCCGCCTCCCGCCCGCGCGTGACGAGGGCGGGCACGAGCTCCGGCGGGTGCTGCAGGTCGCCGTCCATCACCACGGCCCACTCGGTGTCCACCGTGCGCAGCCCGGCCACGACGGCACCGCTGAGCCCGCCCTGCGGCGTGTCGCGGTGCAGCAGCCGCACCGGGACGGGTGCGCTGGCCGCCACCTCGCGGATCCGGTCGGGGGTGTCGTCGGTCGAGTCGTCGACGAAGAGGATCTCGGCCAGCTCCGGAGCCCCCACCGGAGCGGGGCCGCCCTCGGGTCCGCTCGGGACGCCGGAGCGGCGACCGTCGTCGGGCAGCACCCCGAAGGCGGCGCAGAGCCGCTCCGTGAGCGCGGCGACGTTGGGTCCCTCGTTGAACGTAGGGACCACGACGGTGACGGTCACTGACCCTCCCAGATCGATGTCAAGACACGGTCCACCGTTGGCCGGGTCTGAGTCAAGTGTCCCGCTCGGCGCTCCGGATCAGGAGTTGCCGTCGAACAGCGAGGTCACGGACCCGTCGGAGTGGACCTCGTTGATCGCGGAGGCCAGCAGCGGCGCGATCGAGAGCACCTTGAGGTTCTCGAACCGGCGGTCCTCCTCGATCGGCAGCGTATCGGTGACCACGACCTCGCGCGCCCCGCACTCGGTGAGCCGCTGCGCGGCCGGTCCGGACAGCACGCCGTGCGTCGCCGCGACGGTCACGGACTTGGCGCCCGCCGCCATGATCACCTTGACGGCCTCGGCGATGGTGCCGCCGGTGTCGATGAGGTCGTCCACCAGCACGCAGTCCTTGCCCTGGACGTCGCCCACCACGCGGTTGGCGACGGACTGGTTGGGCCGCGTGACGTCGCGCGTCTTGTGCACGAACGCCAGCGGGCCGCCGCCCAGCTTGGACGCCCAGATCTCGGCGACGCGGATGCGGCCGGCGTCCGGCGACACGACGGTGACGTTCTCGACGTCGACGCGGGTGCGCACGTAGTCGACCAGGATCGGCATGGCCCACAGGTGGTCCACGGGCCCGTCGAAGAAGCCCTGGATCTGCGCGGTGTGCAGGTCCACGCTCATCAGGCGGTCCGCGCCCGCCGTCTTGAACAGGTCCGCGATGAGCCGGGCCGAGATCGGCTCGCGGCCGCGGCTCTTCTTGTCCTGCCGGGCGTAGCCGAAGAACGGCGCGACCACGGTGACGGAGTGCGCCGAGGCGCGCTTGGCCGCGTCGACCATGAGCAGCTGCTCCATGATCCACTGGTTGACCGGCATGGTGTGCGACTGGAGCAGGAACAGGTCCATGCCGCGCACCGACTCGCTGAAGCGGACGTAGGTCTCGCTGTTCGCGAAGTCGTACGCGGACACGCCCAGGAGGTCGATGCCCAGCTCCTTCGCGACGTTCTTCGCCAGCTCAGGATGCGCTCGGCCCGCCGCCAGGACGAGCGGGTGGCGGTTGGGTCCGGGAACGGTGCTGGACATCAGTGCGACTTTCCTTCCTCGTCGGCCCCCGGAGCGGGGGCCTGGTCGGCCGGTCCGGCCTGGGTGGCCGCGGCCTGCGGGGCCGTGGGGGCCCCGGCTGCATTCTGCTGGGCAAGCTGGCGCTGTGCCTGGTCACCGAGGCCGGACGGCGCGCTGGCCGACGCCGCGGCGTCCGCCGCGGCCGTGCCCGGCCGACGACGGCCGACCCAGCCCTCGATGTTGCGCTGCTGCCCGGCGGTGACCCCGAGCGCGCCCGCGGGGACGTCCCGGCGGATCACGGACCCGGCAGCGGTGTACGCGCCGTCGCCCACGGTCACGGGTGCGACGAACATGTTGTCCGCGCCGGTGCGCGCGTGCGAGCCGATCACCGTGCGGTGCTTGTGCACGCCGTCGTAGTTGACGGTCACCGACGCGGCGCCGATGTTGGTGTGCTCGCCGATCGAGGCGTCACCGACGTAGGAGAGGTGCGGCACCTTGCTGCCCTCGCCGATCTCGGCGTTCTTGGTCTCGACGAAGGTGCCGATCTTGCCCTTGCGGCCCAGCTTGGTGCCCGGGCGCAGGTAGGCGAACGGGCCCACGGAGGCGCCCTCGCCGATGACGGCGAGCGACCCGTGCGTGCGGACCACCGTGGCGTCCGCGCCCACCTCGACGTCGGTCAGCGTGGTGTCCGGGCCGATCGTCGCGCCCGTGGCGACCACGGTGGCGCCCTTGAGCTGCGTGTTCGGCAGGAGCGTGACGTCGGGGGCGAGCTCGACGTCGACGTCGATCCACGTGGTGGCCGGGTCCTGGACCGTCACGCCCGCGCGCTGCCACTCCTCGACGACGCGGCGGTTCATCTCGCGGGCGAGGACGGAGAGCGCCACGCGGTCGTTGACGCCCTCGACCAGCATCGGGTCGTCGGCGAGCAGCGCCCGCACGTGCAGGCCCTCGGAGCGGGCGAACGCGACGACGTCGGTCAGGTAGACCTCGCCCTGCGCGTTCTTGCTGTCCAGCCCGTTCAGCCCGCGACGCAGGGTGGCGGCGTCGAACACGTACACCGACGAGTTGATCTCCAGGATCCCGAGCTGGTCCGCGCTCGCGTCCTTGTGCTCGACGATCTCGAGCACGTCCCCCGTGCCCTTCTCGCGGACGATCCGGCCGTAGCCGGTCGCGTCGGCGACCTCGGTGGTGAGGATGGTGACGGCGTTGCCGTCCGCGTGGTGCGCCGCGAGGAGCTGGCCGAGCGTGGCGCCGTCGAGCAGCGGGACGTCGCCGGCCACGACGACGACCGGACCCTCGATGCCGTCGCCCACGACCTCGCCGTCGGCCAGGCCCGCCGCGGCGGACGCCGCCTGGGCCTTGGAGTCGAGCGCCGCCAGCGCGCACTGCACGGCGCGGCCCGTGCCGGGGACGTCGTCCTGGTCCACGAGGATCGCGGCGGGGTCGAGCCGGCCGACGGCCTCGGCGACCAGGTCGCGCTCGTGCCGGACCACCACGGCGACCTGCGCGGGCTCGAGCTCGCGAGCCGCGGCCAGCGCGTGCCCCACCATCGGCTTGCCGCCGAGGGGGTGCAGGATCTTCGGCAGCGCTGACTTCATGCGGGTGCCCTGGCCGGCGGCAAGAACGATGACTGCTGCCGGCTGAGGTGTCTCGGTCACGAGTGCTCCGATCGGTGGGTTCGTCAGATCCGGATGGCTCCGCCCCCAGGATTCGAACCTGGACTAAAGGCACCAAAAACCTCTGTGCTGCCGATTACACCAAGGCGGACCGGGCGCGCGGGAGGCTCCGTCGTGACCCGAGGCGGGCGTGTGCCACCGTCGCACGTCCGTGAACAGTCTGCCAGGTCCCGGGGCATGCCCCATGCCGGACGGGTCGAGTCGTCAGCCACATCCGCGGCGCGGGCCGCCCCGGCCGGGACACGCCCCGAACGGCCGCTCGGGCACAATGAACCCCATGGCCGCCGAAAACCGACGTACCCATCGACCTCGCATGACGGCCAGCCAGCGGCGTGAGCAGCTGCTCATGGTCAGCCGCGGCCTGTTCGCCCAGAAGGGCTTCGAGGGCACCAGCGTGGAGGAGATCGCGGCCCGGGCCGAGGTGTCCAAGCCCGTCGTCTACGAGCACTTCGGCGGCAAGGAGGGCATCTACGCCGTGGTCGTGGACCGCGAGGTGCAGGCCCTGACCCACGCCCTGACCGGGGCGCTCGGCTCCGGCGGCCACCCGAAGGTGCTGCTGGAGCGGACGGCGCTCGCCCTCCTCGACTACATCGAGTCGTCCGAGGACGGATTCCGGATCCTCGTGCGCGACTCCCCCGTGGCGCAGGCGACGGGGACGTTCTCCAGCCTGATCGGCGACGTCGCGACCCAGGTCGAGGCGATCCTGGAGCCGCAGTTCCGGGAGAACGGGCTGGACACCAAGGCTGCCCCGCTCTACGCCCAGATGCTGGTCGGGATGATCGCGCTCACCGGCCAGTACTGGCTGGACGCGCGCAGCCCCAGGAAGACCGAGGTGGCGGCGCACCTGGTGAACCTGGCCTGGAACGGCCTGCACAACATGGAGAAGAAGCCGGCCCTGACAAAGATGTCGCGCTGAGGCCCGGCGTCGCCGCACACTGACGGAGCGTCAATACCGGCGGCGAAATGCCGTGGACAACTGAAATGCCCGGTGTCGTCAAGTCAGTTTGCGCGGACGCAACAATGTCTGCGCCAGCGCAAAAGAACGAACGCCCCCTGCGTTGAATACGCAGAGGGCGTTCGCTTTGGCTGGGGATGTTGCTCACGCCGCTATAGCGGCGTATTCCCTGCTCAGAGACCCAGAAGGACGCGGATCTGCGCCAGGGTGATGCCGAGGGAGTCGAGCAGGGTCGAGACGATGTCAACAACAGACATGGTGCTTTTTCCTTCCGGAAAACGGGAATCACAGGATGATCACCTGCGAGCGGAACAGTGTTCGCGTTCCATACATTAAGCACACGACACGGACTCTGCAACGGGAAATGGATATTCGACTTTAATGCGCACCCAGTTTCACCCTGTGATATTGGGGGTGAAACTGAACCATGGTCCGCCATGAAGCGGACATATTTCTGAACGAGAGTCAGTTGTTCCTGGCGCCGGTCAGCGCGTGCAGGACCCGCGAACACGTCGCGCCCGTCGACCTCCCGGTGGCGCACATCTGACCGGGCACCGCGCCAACGAGTGCCATAGAGTGGAGGTACGAGAAGGCGGGCCCCGAGTCACCGGGGCTCGCCTTCGTGCATCCACGACGACAGGAAGCCCGTGCGGCCGATCGATCCCGACCGACAGATCCCCGATGAGGTACCTCGGCGCGCCCACGTCTTCATCGACGAGTCAAAGTCCCGCGGCTATCTCATGGCGGCTGCCTTCGTCCATCCCAAGCATCTGCAGTCCCTGCGCCGTGCTCTGCGCCAGCTCCGGCCTCGCGGGCGGCGCAGCGTGCACTTCAACGGGGCTCGGGACGACCTTCGCCATGCTGTCCTGGACGTCCTGGTCGCGCACGAGGTCATGGCGATGGTCGTCCAGGCGACCGGGCGACGCGGGCTGCGGCAACGAGAGACATGCGTCCGGAAGCTTGCCCAGTGCTGTGTGGCGGTAGAGACCGGCGTGGTCGTCCTGGATCTCGACGAGAGTGTCGTCGGCAAGGACCGCCGGTGGCTGTACGAAGAGCTGCACAAGAGCGAGACCCGCTATGACCATCTGCACCGCCACGAGGAACCCTTGCTCTGGGCAGCGGATGCGGTCGCGTGGGCGTGGCAGCGGGCCGGTTCGTGGCGAGACCGTGTGCGCCCGATGGTCGCCCAGTTCCACGAGGTGCCCTGACAGCGCGAAGCCCGGGCCACCCACCTGAAGGGTAGGCTCCCGGGCTCACTTCTCGGGGCTAGTGCCCCTCGCATCATCAATTCTACCGACATCCCTGTGCTCGGCAAGCACTGACGACTGCCGACGAGGACGATCTAGGCTGCGCCGCGTGACCACCTCCGAGCAGCTCGCAACCGTCCGCGACGACTACGACGACCAGGCCGAGGCGTACACCGCGTTCATCGGCGAGGCGTTCGCCGGCCAGCCCCTGAACCACGTCATGCTCCAGGCGTTCGCCGACCTGGTCCGGCGCTTCTGTGCGCAGACGCGCGGCGAGCAGGCGGACGGCGGGCAGTCAGCCGGCGCGCAGGTGGCCGACGTCGGCTGCGGCCCCGGGCACGTCACCGCCTACCTCCGGGACCGGGGCGTCGACGCGTTCGGCGTCGACCTGTCGCCCCGGCTCGTGGAGCACGCCCGCGCGGCCCACCCGGGTGTGCGGTTCGACGTCGGCGACATGGGCGACCTCGGCGCGCTCGGTGTCGCGACGGCGGGCCTGGCCGGGGTGGTGGCGAACTACTCCCTCATCCACACGCCGCCGGACGCGCTGCCGGCGACGCTCGCCGAGCTGATCCGCGTCCTGGCCCCGGGCGGGTACGTCCTGCTGTCGTTCCAGGCGCTCGGCCCCGCGAGCAGCCCGGCCGAACCCTTCGACCACAAGGTGTCGCCGGCCTGGCGGTACTCGCCCGACCACGTCGTCGGCCTCCTCGGCCGGCACGGCGTGACCGAGGTCGCCCGCCTGGTGATCGCGCCGGGCGAGGACCCGGTGCGGGGGTTCCCGCAGGCGCACCTCCTGGGCCGCAGGGCGGCCTGAAGCCCGCCGCCCGTCGGCTGGTGCTCGTCCGTCGGACCGGGCTCGTCGCCCGCGCCTCACCACGCGGCGAGCAGCAGCTCCTCCACCGCGTCGGCGGTGACCTGGCGCGGGTTCGGGTAGGGGTCGGCGGCCACCCGTTCGGCCGCCTCGCGCAGCGCGGTGCGGGGCAGGCCGAGCGCGCCGAGCGTCGTCGGGCCGTCGTGCCGGGCCGCGAGCGCCGCGACCGCGCCCGCCGGGTCGCCGTTCGCGACGCGCGTCAGGCGCGCTGCCGCGTCCGGGGCGGCGACCAGGTCGAACCGCATGACGTGCGGCAGCAGCAGGGCGTGCAGCTCGGCGTGCGGCAGGCCGTAGGTACCGCCGAGCACGTGGGCGAGCTGGTGGTGCAGGCCCATCCGCGCCTGCGCCAGGCACGCGCCCGCCAGCCATGCCGCCTCCTGGAGCCGGCCCCGCGCGTCGACGTCGGACAGCCGGTCCAGCACCAGCGGGAGCGCGGACAGGATGCCGTCGGCGGCCTCGACCCCGTACGCGCGAGTCGCCGCGCTCGACTCGGTGTCCCACAGCGCCTCGACGGCGTGGGCCAGCGCGTTGAGCGCGGAGGTCAGCGTGAGCCCGTGGGGCATGGACAGTGTGAGCTCCGGGTCGTAGACGACGGTGCCGGGCGCGAGAGCCGGGTCGCGCCGCGTCGTCTTGACGCCGTTCTCGGTCTCCCCGAGCACGGGCGTCGCCTCCGAGCCCGCGTAGGTGGTGGGCACGGCGACCTGCGGCATGCCGGTCCGGACCGCGAGCGCCTTGGCGAGCCCGATCGCGGACCCGCCGCCGATCGCCACGAGCGCGTCGGCACGTACCTCCCGGGCCACGGCGAGCGCCTCGGCGGTCACCTCGACGGGGGTGTGCTGGGCCGGGCGCCCGAAGGTCGCAGCATGCCGCTCCCCCAGGTTCGTGGCCAGGTCCTGCGCCACCTCGGCCGACGACGGCGCCGCGACCACCAGCACCCGCTGCGCACCGAGCCGTTCGATCTCGTCGGGCACGAGGGCTCGCGCCCCGACGCCCTGCAGCACGCGTCCGGCGTAGACCTGGTGCACCCTGATGTCTGTTCCCACGATGCCTGAGCCTACGGTCGCCGGACCATCGTCCACCACGGTACGCACGGCAGGCGTCTGGTCGAGATTCTTGATATCGAGACATCCGGTAGCCTCTCGCCATGGAGCACACAGGTCCCGCCGACGAGGTCGACCGCATCGTCGCCGCGTGGCACCACGTGCGCCCGGACCTCGAGCTCGAACCGCTGACGGTGTTCAGCCGGGTGTCCCGGCTGGCCCGGCACCTGGATCTGGCCCGCCGCACGGCGTTCGCCCGGCACAGCCTGGAGACCTGGGAGTTCGACGTGCTCTCGGCGCTGCGCCGTGCCGGCGAGCCCTATCGCCTGTCGCCGGGCACGCTCGTCACCCAGACGCTGGTCACGAGCGGCACCATGACCAACCGGATCGACCGGCTGGAGTCGCGCGGGTTCGTCAAGCGGCACCGCTCGCCGGACGACCGCCGCGGTGTGCTGGTCGAGCTCACCGACGAGGGGCTGGCGCGGGTCGACGCCGCGATGAGCGACCTGCTCGACATCGAGGCCAAGGTGCTGACCGCCCTGTCCCCCGCGGAGCGCCCGCAGCTCGCGGCGCTGCTCCGCACGGTGACCGCCCAGTTCGACGACTGAGTCGGAGGTGCAGCGCAGGGTGAGGGCCGAGGAACGAGGCACGCGCCCGGAGCGGAACCGCAGGCTCAGCGGTCCCGGCTCACCATGATCTTCTCGCGGCCCACCTGGTCCGGCAGGAAGAAGAGGTCGTCGGCGTCGGCGACGTACAGGGGCAGCTCGCCGAGCTTCGCCGGCATGCCGTCCGCGTCGGTGACTGTCAGCTCGACGTGGTCCGCGGAGCTCTTCGAGTTGTACTTCCAGGTGCCCTCGATCTCGGCGGGCACGTCACTGCCCGCGCCGTCGAGCAGCTCGTCGGGGACGCCGACGGCCGTGAACGTCCGGTCCTCGCCGAGCGCCACGACGGTCCCTGCGCCGTCACCCACCCAGGAGCCGACGAACTCGGGCTCCGTGTAGTCCACCTTGCCGAGATCGAACCCACATCCCGACAGCATGAGTACGCCGACGAGTGCTCCCACCGCGGGGAAGACCTGCCGCTGGTTCATTCCACACCTCAGTTGTTCCAGTCGTGACCGGTCGCCCAATCTAGCGGGAAAGCCGCAATCCCTCCTGGGGGAACCGGGGTGTCGAGCAGCACATCGTGTGGTGATGCGATGGACGTCCGACGCAACCAACTGCCGCCGTCACGCACAATGAACGCATCATGAGCAACATCCGCGCGGCGGCGGGCGGCTCCGCGCTGCTCGTCGCGGTACTCGTCTTCGCCCTGAACCTCCGCACCCCCATCACGTCTCTCCCGCCGGTCATGTCCGACGTCGCCGCCGGGCTCGGCCTCGACCAGACCCTGGCGGGCCTCCTCGTGGGCATCCCGGCGCTCTGCTTCAGCGTGGTGGCACCGGCGGCGTCGACCCTGATCGCCCGGGTCGGGCCGTACGCGGCGGTCACGGTCGCCCTGGTCGGGGTGATCGTGGGCACTCTGATCCGGTCTGCCGGGTCGGGCACGGTGGGGGTGGTGGCGGCCTTCACGGGGACCGTCGTGCTGGGCTCGGCCATCACCGTGGGCAACGTGGTGGTCCCGGTGATCATCGCGCGGGACTTCCCGGCGCGGACGGCGCCGGCCACCGGCCTGTACTCGTCGGTGATGAACCTCGGGTCGGTCTTCGCGACGTCGCTCACCGCGCCCCTCGCCGCCCTGCTGGGGTGGCGGGGCGCCATCGCGTCGTGGGCGATCGTGGCGTTGGTCGCGCTCGTGTGGTGGAAGATCACCACCCGCCACCTCGTCGACCGGCCTGCCGTCACGCGCGCTCCGCACGTGGCGGAGAGGCCTGAGGAGACCTGGGCCGGCGTGCTGCGCCGTCCGATCACCTGGGTGCTCACCGTCGCGTTCGCGGGCCAGTCCTTCTCGTACTTCGCGGTGACCGGCTGGCTGCCGGAGCTTCTGCGCGACCTGCTGGGCGTGTCGGTGACCACGGCGGGCAACGCGGCCGCGCCGTTCCAGGGGCTCGCCATCGCGGGCAGCGTGCTGGTGCCGCTCGCCCTGGCCGCCCGGGTGCCGATGCGTGGTGCGGCGGTGGCGATGGCCCTGCTCTGGGTCTCGCTGCCGGCGGGCCTGCTGCTCGCGCCGCAGTGGTGGCTGCTGTGGGTGAGCCTCGCGGGGATCGCGCAGGGCGGGAACTTCGTGGTGATCTTCACGGTGGTGGCGCAGCGGTGCCGCACCGTCGCCCAGACCCGGCGGACGGTCGCGGCCGTGCAGGCCTTCGGCTACGCCGTGGCGGCGTCCGCGCCCGCGGTGATCGGCGCGGTCCACGCGGCGTCGGGCGGCTGGACCGCGGCGCTCGGGGTGATGCTGGGGTCCACGCTGGCGCTCGGGACGGCCGAGCTGGTCGCGACCCGGCGGCGCGGGCCCGCGCGGCCGTAACAGGAACTTTTCCATACTCGTTGAAACTTGGCAGGATCATTGCCAATCTTTCCAGCATGACGACACACCTTGAGCCCACCGCAGTGCTCCCCACCCTCCGCGAGCACCTCCTCGTCGACGGGTTCGACCTCGTCCTCGACCTCACCCGGTCGCACGGCTCCACGCTCGTCGACGCGCGGGACGGTCACGAGTGGCTCGACCTGTTCACCTTCTTCGCCTCGTCGCCCCTCGGCATGAACCATCCCGCCCTGGCCGACGACCCGGCCTTCCGCGAGGAGCTCGCCGCCGCCGCGATCAACAAGCCGTCGAACTCCGACATCTACACGGTCGAGATGGCGCGGTTCGCCGACACGTTCGCGCGGGTGCTGGGCGACCCCGCCCTGCCGCACCTGTTCTTCATCGACGGCGGGGCGCTGGCCGTCGAGAACGCGCTCAAGGTCGCGTTCGACTGGAAGTCCCGCCACAACGAGGCGAACGGCCGGTCCCCTGAGCTCGGCACCCAGGTGATGCACCTGGAGCACGCGTTCCACGGCCGCTCGGGGTACACGATGTCGCTCACCAACACGGAGCCGGGCAAGGTCGCCCGCTTCCCCAAGTTCGACTGGCCCCGCATCCCGTCCCCGTACCTCGCCGAGGGCAAGGACATGGACGCCGCCGAGGCCGCGGCGCTCGGGGCCGCCCGCGCGGCGTTCGAGGCCAACCCGCACGACATCGCGGCCTTCATCATGGAGCCCATCCAGGGCGAGGGCGGCGACCACCACTTCCGCCCCTCGTTCCTCCAGGGCACGCAGGCGCTGTGCCGGGAGTTCGACGCCCTGTTCGTCATGGACGAGGTGCAGACCGGCGCCGGGATCACCGGCACCACGTGGGCGTACCAGCAGCTCGGCGTCACGCCGGACATCGTCGCGTTCGGCAAGAAGACGCAGGTCTGCGGCATCATGGCCGGCGGCCGCGTGGACGAGGTGCCGGACAACGTGTTCGCCGTCTCGTCGCGGATCAACTCCACCTGGGGCGGCAACCTCACCGACATGGTGCGCTCCCGCCGGATCCTGGAGACCTACGAGGAGGAGGGCCTGGTCGAGCGGGCCCTCATCATGGGCAAGCAGCTCCAGGACGCCCTCACCGAGCTCGCCGGGCGGCACGCCGGTGTGACCGACGTGCGCGGCCGCGGCCTGATGTGCGCGCTGACCCTGCCCTCGCGCGATGTGCGCGACCGGGTGCTGGCGGCGCTCACCGAGCGGAGCGTGCTGCTGCTGGGCTGCGGCGAGCGCTCGGTCCGCTTCCGCCCGGCCCTGACGGTCACGACCGAGGCGCTGGAGGCCGGCGTCCAGGCCCTCGACGAGGCGCTGACGGCCGCCCTCTGACGGCCCGGCCGCCCCCTCCCGGGCGGCCCCGGACCGACCGGTCAGGCGCTCGGGTGCCCAGAAGACCCGGGCGCCCGGCCGGTCACTCGTCCTCGGCCGCGACGCTGTCCGCGATCCGGATCAGCTCGGCCACCGAGGGCCCGGCGTTGGCCGTCGGCGTGCGGCCGATCGTGGCGAGCAGCAGGTAGGAGCCCACGTCGTCGGTCCACTCGACCCGGACCGGGCCGAACCCGTTGTTGTCCACGCGGGTCACGCGTGCCTCCAGGCCCGACTCCTTCAGGTCCTGCCACTCGACCGTCACGGTGTCGCCGGACAGCTTGCCGGACAGCTCCTTCGCTCCCGGGTACGCCACGTAGACGATGGCCGACGCCGGGTGGAACGCCCCGCTGCGGACCTCCTCCTCGGGCCACCCGGGGCCAGGCCGGCCGCGGAACGTCTCCGCGTTCTCGGGGCCGTCCAGCGGGTAGGTGATCCAGGTGCCGAGGTGGTCCTCCGCCGTCGTGCGACCCATCCCCGCCGAGATCTCGGCAGGGCACTCCGCCACGGCCCGGCGCACGTCGTCGGGCACCCAGTGCGGCTGGCGCAGGTCGGCGGCGCAGGTGTTCGCCGTGAGTTCGGTGGCGTCCGCCGGGACGACGACGGGCTCGTCCTCCCCCGCGCCGAGCACCATCGTGACCACCACGATGATGATGGCGCCCAGCAGCGTCACGGCCCCGCCGAGCAGCCACTCCGGCCGGATCTTCGGCTCGTCGATGGTGGTGACCACGTCAGCCCCCGCACTCGATCTCGGTGACCGCGTCACGCGAGAGCGCGATGACCTTGTTCGAGGCAACCGGGCTCCGCGCCACCCCGGGCAGCACGTAGGAGCCCCAGTCGCAGTCGTTCTCCGCGAGGTAGGCGTCCCGTGCACCGCCCGGCGCGGCATAGCGGATGCGGTGGTCGGGGCCCTGGCAGCTGTAGTCGGGATCGCACAGCGAGATGGCCAGCGCGCGCATCGTGACCCACGTGCTGGTGTCGACGCAGCCGTCGACGGGCAGCCCGTTGTACGCCTGGAACGCCCGGGTCGCGGCCTCCGACTGGCTGTCCCAGGTGCCGTCCACGGTCTCCAGCCCGGTCGCGGCCGACAGCACGTTCTGCGCCGCGACCACCTGGCCGCCGGACGTCTTGCCGCACTCGCCCACCGGGTCGTTGGACACCCAGGTCGCGCTCGAGTTGGCCGCCTGCACCACGGCGGCGACGATCAGGGCGAGAACCGCGGTGCCCCCGCCCGCCTGCAGCCAGGTTCGGGTGGTGGGCATTTCCTCGCGCTCCTTCGTGTGCCCGACGACGGAGCCGGGCGCGGGTGCTGGTTACCGCGAGCGTAACAATTCGCACTTACACGACGGAAGCGGCGCACCGGCAGAAACCGGATCTCATGTGTTTCGATGGGCTACCGGGTCGTGTGCGCGCCGCCGTTCACGTGCAGCGTCTGCCCCGTGATGTGCCGCGCGGCCGGCGAGGCGAGGAACGAGACCAGCCCGGCGACGTCGTCCGGCGTGCCGGGACGCCCGTCGTGCGTGGCCGCGACCAGCCGGCCCAGGCGCTCCGGCGTGAGCCGGCCCTTGAAGTAGCCCGTGTCCTCGATGTACCCGGGCGCCACGCAGTTGGCGGTGATCCCGCGTGGCCCGACCGTCGCGGACAGGCCCGCGGTCCACGCCTGGACGGCCGCCTTGGCCACGCCGTACGACGTGCCGGCGTACTCCGCGCCGATCGAGCCGACGGTGACGACCGAGCCGCCGGTCGGCATGTGGTCGAGGACGGCGGTCACGACGAGTACGGTGCTGATCAGGTTCGCGTCGAGGTTGGCCCGCCAGCCGTCGGCCACCTGCGCGAGGCCCGCCGGCTCGGGCCCGTCGAAGTCCGTGTTGCCGCCGGCCATGGCCACCAGCACCTCGACGGGTGCGCCGAGCTGCGCCACGAGCGCCTCGACGTCGTCCGGCCGTCCGACGTCGCAGCGCACCGCGCGTGCGCCTGTCGCCACGGCGGCCCGGTCGAGCCGTTCGGCGTCACGGCCGGTGATCACGACCTGGCGCCCCTCCTCGACGAACCGGCGCGCCACCGCGCCACCGATACCGCCCGATCCGCCGGTGACGAGTACGAGTCCGGACATGCCGCTACCTCCTGGGGCCGTGTACGTTTAGATCTAAACGTACAGGAGGCCAGCGTGACCGAGTACCCCTTCGACACCACGGCGGCCGTTCCGCCCGAGGACATCGCCGCGGCGTGGGAACGCGAGCTGCCGGGCGTCACGGTGGCCTCGATCGGCGTGATCACGCCGCTGTGGCGCGCCGCCAAGACCCTGGCGGACGAGCGGCGCCGGACGTTGCGGCGGATCGGCATCGACCCCGCGACGCTCGACCTGCTCAGCACCCTGCGCCGGTCCGGGACGCCCTGGTCGCTGACCACGCGCGAGCTCGCGGCCCACACGCTCGTCACCGCCGGCGCGATCTCGCAGCGGGTCGCGCGGGCGGAGCGCGAGGGCCTGGTGGTCCGCTCGTCGTCCGACGCCGGACGGCGGGCCGTGGCCGTGACCCTGACCGACGCCGGGCACGCGCTCGTCGAACGCGCCGTGCGGGAGCTGCTCACCCACGAGGAGACCTTGCTGGCCGGACTGCCGGCCGAGGACCGCCTGCTGCTGTCGGGGCTTCTCACCCGGCTCACCACCGCACTCCGGGGCCAGATTTCAGATGATTGAAAGAAAGCACCACCAGCGGGCGCACGCCGGACCGGCGAGTAGTGTCGGCGGCATGCTGCGGCCCCTGACCAGCCCGCCGCGACTGCGCCCGGGCGACACGGTCGCCGTCGTCGCCCCGTCCGGCCCCGTCCCGGCCGACCGGCTCGACGAGGGCGTCGCCCACCTGCGGGACTGGGGCCTCGACGTGCAGGTGATGCCCCACGTGCTGGACACGCACCCCGACCACGCCTACCTGGCGGGTCATGACGAGGCGCGGGCCGCGGACTTCCAGGAGGCCTGGCTCGACCCGGACGTCCGGGCGATCGTCACCGCACGCGGCGGCTACGGCGCCGCGCGGATGGTCGAGCTCGTCGACTGGGACGCGCTCGCCGCCACCGACCCCAAGGTGCTCGTCGGGTACAGCGACTGCACGGTGCTGCACCAGGCGGTCGCCGCGCGGCTCGGTCTGGTGTCGCTGCACGGGCCGATGTCCGGGACCATGTCGTTCCTCAAGTCCGACGTCGCTCGCGAGCACCTGCGGCGCACGCTCTTCGAGCCGGAGGCCACGCAGGTGCTCACCGGCCCGGACGCGCACACCCTGGTGGGCGGCACGGCCCGCGGCGTCACGACCGGCGGCTGCCTCTCGCTCCTGACGACGTCGGTCGGGACCGGCCCCACCACACCCACGACCTCCTCGGCCGCAGGCGGCCTCGTGCTCCTGGAGGACATCGAGGAGAAGGCCTACCGGATCGACTCGTTCCTCACGCACCTGCTGCGCGCGGGCTGGTTCGACGGCGCGGTGGGCATCGTGCTCGGGTCGTGGCAGGACTGCGAGCCGGTCGAACCGGTGGTCCTGGACCTGCTGGGCCCGCTCGGCATCCCGATCCTTGGCGAGCTCGGGTTCGGCCACGGCCCCGACCCGCTCACCGTGCCGTTCGGCGTCACCGCGGAGCTGGACGCCGACGGCGGCACGCTCACGCTGGACCACCCGGCCCTGGCGCTGCGCTGAGCCGAGCTCGACTGAGCCCGGGCCCGGGCCCGGGCCCGGGCTCAGTCGAGCTCGGCCGTCTGCCCCTCGAAGTACGTCTGCAGCACCACCGTCGTGCGCGTCGAGACCTTCGCCGTGCGCCGGATCTTGCCGAGCAGCTCCTCCAGCGCCCGCGGCGACGCCACCCGCGCGGTGAGCAGGTAGTTCGCGTTGCCCGCCACCGAGTAGCAGGACTCGATGCCGGCCATGCCGCGCAGCCGTTCGGGCGCGTCGTCCTCCTGGGCCTGGTCCAGGGGCGTGATCTCGATGAAGGCGGAGAGCGGCAGCCCCACCGCCTCCGGGTTCACGACGGCCCGGTAACCCGTGATGACGCCGCGCGCCTCCAGCTTGCGCACCCGCACCTGCACGGCGGACAGGGAGAGCCCCGAGATCTCGGACAGCACCGCCAGCGTGGTGCGCCCGTCCTTGCGCAGTGCGTCGACGAGCGCCCGGTCCACCCCGTCGAGCGGTGTCAGATCGTTGTCGGTCATCCCGCCACCTCCGCAGCTTCCAACCAGGCCGCCTCGAGCTCGTCCCGTTCGCTCACCAGGTCGCGGAGCTCCGCGTCCAGCCGCGCGACGGCCTGATAGTCGGTTGCCTGCCGCGCGATGTTCTCGTGCAGCTCGGCCTCTTTCTGGGCAATCTTCGCAAGTTGCCGTTCAATCCGGGAGACCTCCTTCTTCGCGGCGCGGATGTCGCGCTGCGAGAGCTCCTCGCTACCCGACGCCGGCGCGCCCGCCGTCGGCCCGGCCGCGCCCGCGCCGGACCCCGCGGCGGCCCCGGAACCGCCGCCCGAGCCGGAGGAGCCCGAGGCGCCCGAGGCGCCCGGCGCCTTGGCCGCCGCCCGCAGCCGCAGGTACTCCTCGACTCCCCCGGGCAGGTCGCGGATGGTCCCGTCGCCGAGGAGCGCGACCTGCCGGTCGGCGACCCGCTCCAGCAGGTACCGGTCGTGCGAGACGACGATGAGCGTGCCCGGCCAGCCGTCCAGCAGGTCCTCGACGGCGGCGAGGGTGTCGGTGTCGAGGTCGTTGGTGGGCTCGTCGAGCAGCAGCACGTTGGGCTCGGACACCAGCAGCCGCAGGAGCTGGAGCCGCCGCCGCTCGCCGCCGGAGAGGTCCCGCACCGGTGTGTACGCGCGCTCGCGCGTGAAGCCGAGCTTCTCGGTGAGCTGCGCGGCGGTGAGCTCCTTGCCGTCGACGACGACCCGGCCCTTCTCCTGCTCGATCACCTCGACGGCCTTCAGGGTCCCGAGCTCGTCGAGCTCGGCGACGTCCTGCGAGAGCTCCCGCACGTGGATGGTCTTGCCGCGCTTGACGCGTCCCGAGTCCGGCTCACGGCGACCCGCCAGGAGCGCGAGCAGCGTCGTCTTGCCGGCGCCGTTGACGCCGACGACGCCGTACCGGTCGCCGGGGCCGAGGCGCCAGGTCACGTCGTCGAACAGGACCTTGCCCGGCACCGTGACCGACACCGACTCGAGGTCCAGCACGTCCTTGCCGAGCCGCCGCGTCGCCATGCGCGTCAGCTCCATCGAGTCGCGCGGCGGCGGCTCGTCGTCGATCAGGGCGGACGCGGCGTCGAGCCGGAACTTGGGCTTGGACGTGCGGGCCGGCGCCCCGCGGCGCAGCCACGCGAGCTCCTTGCGCAGCAAGTTGTCCCGCTTCTCGGCGGCCGTCGCGGCCTGCCGGGCCCGCTCGGCGCGCGCCAGGATGTAGGCCGCGTAGCCGCCCTCGTACCCGTCGACGGCGCCGGTCCCGTCGCCGCGCACCTCCCACATGCGGGAGCAGACCTCGTCGAGGAACCAGCGGTCGTGCGTCACGACCACGAGCGCGCCCGTCGTGCCCGGGCGGCCGTACCGCTCGCGCAGGTGGGCGGCGAGCCAGGCCACGCCCTCGACGTCGAGGTGGTTGGTGGGCTCGTCGAGCAGCAGCACGTCCGGGTCCTGGACGAGCAGGGCCGCGAGCGCGACCCGGCGGCGCTGGCCGCCCGAGAGCTTCGCGACCGGGGCGTCCCAGGCGAGGTCGGCGATCAGGCCGTCGTGCACCTCGCGGACGCGGGCGTCCGAGGCCCAGACGTGGGTCTCGGCGTCGCCGTGCACGAGGTCGAGCACGGTCGCGTCCGCGGGCAGCTCGTCGCGCTGGTCCAGGAGGCCCAGGGTGGAGCCGCCCACCCGGGTGACACGGCCGCCGTCAGGCGGCGTGGCGCCCGCGAAGATGCGCAGCAGGGTGGACTTGCCCGCGCCGTTGGGGCCCACGATGCCGACGCGGTCGCCGTCGTCGAGCCCCAGCGAGACGTCCGCCAGAAGGGTCCGGGTGCCGATGGTCAACGCGATGCCGTCTGCGCCGAGAAGATGTGCCACCTACCAAGGGTAGTCGCGCGCTACGCTCACCCCGGCCGACCCTTCGACAAGCTCAGGACGGCGCGCCGACGACGCAGGAAGGACTTCGCCGCCGGCACAGCAGACGACGACGCCGAGGAGCATCCACGTGGCCCAGTTCGACATGCCGCTGCCCGAACTCGAGAAGTACACCCCGGAGGTCGACGAGCCCGCCGACTTCGACGAGTTCTGGTCGACCACGCTGGCCGAGGCCCGCACGTTCGACGACGCCCCGCAGGTGGAGCGCATCGACGTGGGACTCACCGAGATCCTGGTCGACGACGTCACGTTCGCCGGTTTCGGCGGGCACCCGGTCAAGGCGTGGCTGACGCGTCCCGCGCACGCGGCGGGCGACCTGCCCGTCGTGGTCGAGTACCAGGGCTACGGCGGCGGGCGAGGCCTGCCGCACGAGCGCATCCAGTGGGCCGCCGCGGGCTACGCGCACCTCATGATGGACACGCGCGGCCAGGGTTCGGGCTGGGGCGCGGGCGGGGACACGCCGGACCCGGTCGGGTCGGGCCCCGCGTCCCCCGGGTTCATGACCCGCGGCGTGCTGGACCCCCACGACCACTACTACCGGCGCGTCTTCACGGACGGTGTCCGCGCGGTCGACGCGGTGCGGGCGATCGACGGGCTCGACCCGGCGCGCGTGGCGCTGAGCGGCGGGAGCCAGGGCGGCGGCATCAACATCGCGGTCGCGGGCCTCGTGCCGGACGTCGTGGCCGCCATGCCGGACGTGCCGTTCCTGTGCCACTACCGCCGCGCGGTGTCGATCACGGACAACGCGCCGTACAGCGAGATCACGAAGTACCTCTCCGTGCACCGCGACCCGGCGGTCGAGGAGCAGGTCTGGCGCACCTTCTCCTACCTGGACGGGGTGTCGTTCGCCCGGCGCGCCCGCGCGGCGACGCTGTTCTCGGTGGCGCTCATGGACGCCACGTGCCCGCCGTCCACCGTGTACGCCGCGTACAACGGCTGGGGACCGGGCGGCTCCCGCGCGGTCGAGAAGGAGATCGACGTCTACCCCTACAACAACCACGAGGGCGGCGGGGACTACCGGTTCCCCCGCAAGCTCGCATGGCTGAACAAGACCGTCTGACGGCCGGGGGCCGTGGACCGGCGTCCGGACTGTCGGACACGGGCGGTACGCTCCGAGCGCACGCCCAAGACCCGGAGGTACCACCCGTGCCCGAGTACGACCTGCCGCTCGTCACGGTGGCACCGGCTGCTCCGCCCGCCACCGACGAGCCCACGGACTTCGACGCGTTCTGGGCGGCGAACCTCGCCGCGCACCGGGACATCGAGGTCGCGCCGGTCCTGACCGCGACCTTCGCCCACTCACGGGACCTCAACGCGGAGACCGTGACGTTCGCCGGCTTCGAGGGCCGCCCGGTGACGGGCTGGCTCGTCATGCCGGTCGGGTCCGCCGCGACACTGCCCGGTCTGGTCGAGCTGCGGCCGGCCGGCAAGGCCGCCGCGCGCGACCTGGAGTGGCTCGCGTCCGGCGGGTTCGCCCACCTGGTCGTCGAGGTGCCGCAGGACGACCTGGACGACCCGTACAACCGCGGCGTCTTCACGGACGCGGTCCGGGCGGTGCAGGCCCTGCGCACGCTCGAGAGCGTGGACCCGTCGCGCATCGCGGTGCTCGGCACGGGCCCCGTCGCGGCGGCGGCCGTCGCCGCGGCCGGCCTGCTGCCGGACCTCGCGTGCGCCCTGGTCGAGGGCGACATCCCGGCGGCGCACAAGGACTCCCTGGTCGCGTTCGCCCGCCGGGCGAGCACCCCGCTGCAGCTCACGCAGGGCGCGGGCGCCCAGGTGCTGCTGGAGGAGTGGGGCCGCAACGCCGCCCTGGCGCTCAGCGCGATGACGGGCACCGTCGAGCGGGTGGTCGAGTGCGCCCTGACCGCCGAGAGCAACCTGGCGACGCGGCGCACCCGCTGGATCACGCGGCACACGCACCTGACGAACGTCTTCGTCCCCCAGGTCGCGTACTGACCCGGTGCGCGCTCAGGCGCGCATCGGGGTCACGATCTGCGTGCCCGGGGCGGGCCCGGTGGCGCACCAGACCGCGTCGACGACGTCGGCCGCCGTCCACGCGGCGCCCAGCGCCAGCGCGTGCTGCCGGGACCGGCCGAGCGCCGCCACCGTGGGGCCCGACCCGGACACGACGACGCCGAGCGCGCCGGACTCCGTCGCGACCTCCAGCACGTCGGCGAGCTCGGGGCGCAGGTCGAGCGCCGGACCCTCCAGGTCGTTGTGCAGCGCCTTGCCGAGGGCCACCGCGTCACCGGCGCGCAGCGCGTGCATGATCGCGGTGTCGTCGGTGGGGGCCACACGCGGCGTCGACGGCCCGGCCAGCTCGTCGAACCGGCGGAACACGGTGGGCGTCGAGAGACCCTCCCGCTGCGTCGCGAAGCACCAGTGGAACTCGCCGCGGGTCATCGCGGGCGTGAGCAGGTCGCCCCGTCCCGTGCCGACGGCCGTGTGCCCCAGCAGCGAGAACGGCACGTCGGCGCCGAGCTCGGCGGCCAGCTCCACGAGGTCCGGGCGGGGTATGCCGGCCTCCCAGAGGGCGTCGCAGGCCACGAGCGCGGCGGCGGCGTCGGCGGACCCGCCCGCCATGCCGCCCGCAACCGGCACACCCTTGGTGATGTGCAGCTGGACGTCGTCCGGCAGGCCCGTGCGCTCGGCCAGCAGCGCGGCGGCGCGCCACGCGAGGTTGGTCTCGTCGGTCGGGACGGCGTCGGCCTGCGGGCCCGAGACCGTCAGCGAGATGCCGGCGCCGGGTGCCACCTGGGTCGCCGTCACCTCCTCGAACAGGGAGACGGCCTGGAAGATCGTCGCGAGCGGGTGGTAGCCGTCGTCGCCGACGGGACCCACGCGCAGCCCGAGGTTGACCTTCCCGGGCGCGCGGACCCGGACCGACGGCGGTGGGGCCGCTGAAAGGCGCGGGATCACTCGTCCCCCTCCTCTCGCTGATCGAGCTCGTCGAGATCCGAGGCCTCGACAGGCTCGACCGACGAGGTCGCGGAAAGCCGCTCCGCGATGCGCGCGAACTGCTCGACGACGAGCGTCTCACCCCGGGCGCCCGGGTCCACGCCGGCGGCCCGGAGCGCCGCCTCCGCGGCGGCGCCGGAGCCGAACACCCCGGACAGGGCGGCGCGCAGCGTCTTGCGGCGCTGCGCGAACGCGGCGTCCACGACGGCGAAGACCTGCTCGCGCGAGGCGGTGGTCGACGGCGGGTCCCGGCGCTCGAGGTACACGAGCGCGGAGTCGACGTTGGGCGCGGGCCAGAAGACGTTGCGCCCGATGGTCCCGGCGCGGCGGGCCGACGCGTACCACGCGGCCTTCACCGACGGGATGCCGTAGATCTTGGAGCCCGGGACGGCGGCGATCCGGTCGGCCACCTCGGCCTGCACCATCACGAGCACGCGTTCGAGCGAGGCGAACCGCTGCAGCATGGTGAGCAGCACCGGGACGGCCACGTTGTATGGGAGGTTCGCGACGAGCGCCGTCGGCGGCTCACCGGGCAGCGCCGTGACGTCCAGCGCGTCGGACAGCACCACCTCGAAGTCGGCGCCCGGGACCCGGGTCCGCACGGTGTCGGTGATCTGCCCGGCCAGGACCGGGTCGATCTCGATCGCCACGACGGAGGCGCCGGCCTCCACGAGGCCCAGCGTCAGGGAGCCCAGCCCGGGCCCGACCTCGACCACCCGCTCGCCGGGCCGGAGCCCCGCGGTGCGCACGATCTTGCGGACGGTGCCGCCGTCGTGCAGGAAGTTCTGGCCGAGCGTCTTGGTGGGCCGGACGCCCAAGCGCCCTGCCAGGTCGCGGATCTCCGCGGGTCCGAGCAGGGCGCTTGAGGTGTCGTTCATGCAGGTGAGCCTAACTGGAGAATGTCGCAGTCAGCGGATCAGTACCAACCCACCGACTCCGAGTGGCCCCACGCACCGCACGGCGTGCCGTAGCGGTCCGCGATGTAGCCGAGGCCCCACTTGATCTGCGTGGCCGGGTTGGTGGCCCAGTCCGCGCCCGCCGAGCCCATCTTGGAGCCCGGCAGCGCCTGCGGGATGCCGTAGGCGCCCGAGGACGGGTTGGCCGCCTGGTAGTTCCAGCCGGACTCGCGCTCCCAGAGGGCCTCGAGGCAGGTCCACTCCGAGCCGGTCCAGCCGCGGGCGGCGGCCAGCTGCTGGCCGATCTCCTTGACGGAGCCGGACGGCGCCGGGGTGCTGCTCTCGGTGCTGGTCTCCTCGACGGTGACCTTCTTCTCCACCGGGCGCTCCTTGGTGCCCTCGACGATCACGCCGGTGACCGGCTTCCTGGTCACCTTGTTCGAGAGCTCCTTGCGGGCGACGACCTCGCCGTCGACCGTACGGAGCTGGACGATGCGCGTGCGCACGCCGTCCTTGCCCGCGGTGCGGACGTGGTCGCCCTCGTCCGCGTAGCGGTTCTTGTCCTGGACGGTCTTCACCTCGTGGTCCACGTCGAACCGCTGGGTGACCTTCTTGGTCTCGACCCGCTGCACCTGGACGGCGACGTCGGCGCCGGCCTTCTCGGCGGCCTTGGCCGACTTCGCGTCGATCGCCTTGTCGTCGGCCAGCGTGGCCACGGGGACGATGTTCACGAGGTCGTCCTTGTCGAGCTCGACCTCCAGGCCGTTGAGCACGCTGTCGACGCCGTCGGCGTGGTCCTCGACCACACGGGTCTTGCCGTCCGCCACCACGGCGACGGGGCCGTCGTCGTTCAGGCGGAGCGGGAGCGAGGCGCGGTCGCCGGAGCGGGACGCCACCAGGGCGACGTCGCCGCCGCGCTCGGCGAGGGTCGTCAGGGCCTCGCCGGCGTCGGTCACGGTGACCCAGACGTCGCGCTGGTCGCCGCCGTCGGACATGGTGACCTGGCGGGCGTAGCGGACGACCACCTGGTCGCCGTCGGACAGCTTCGCGTCGGTGCCGGGGGCGACGACGTCGCGCTCGCCCAGACGGACGCCCTGCGACTCGAGCATGCCCTGCACGGAACCGGAGTAGGTGGTGATGGTCTTGGTGGTGCCGTCGACGTCGAGCGTGACGGTCTTGCGCGCCTCCGCGAAGGCGACGGAGCCGGAAGCGGCGATCGCCACGGCTGCAAGGCCGGCGACCAGGGGCCAGCGACGGCGACGCTTCGAGAGGGTCGTCTGAGGGTTCGGGGCCTCGGACTCTGAGTTGATGCTGGGGATGGAGCCAGAACTCTGCTGCTCAGAACGGGGGTTCACTCGTGTCCAGTCGTCGGACGTCCCGGGCACGGGCGGCGAGCCAGGGGGCGCGCGCTCGCGCGAGCGTCCCCACCACGATTCGGCCTGGGGGCCTGGGCGACTCTTGCGAGCCGTCGCGGTCTCGACCGGCCGATCCGGCGGTCTCGCACTGATCACGAGGTTCCGTTCTCAGTGCCGCCCTGCCACCGTTCGGGCGCTGTGGCCTACACCACTGAGCGCCCTCCCGCCAGCGAGGACAACCGAACGTAACTGATCCGTTATCGTCCGGCCAAGTTTCTCGGTGCTATCGGGGTGTGTTGTCGGTCACTCGTCTAGGACAACCGTCCAACTCACTCCCCGTGTCAGACGTACAGGTCACTCGGATGACCTGTACGTCTGACACGTGGGGAGGAGGTCAGAGCAGGCCGAGCTTCGCGGCGCAGCCGGGCCACTGTCCCCAGCCGGACTGCGCCTGGAGCTTCTGGGCCCGCATGGTCTGCTCGGCGGCCGAGGCGTCCGACGGGAGGCCGGAACCGCCCATCGCCACCCACGTCTGCTGCGAGAACTGGTACAGGCCGTAGTAACCGTTGCCGGTGTTGGTGGTGGGATCGCCGCCCGACTCGCACTGCGCGAGCTGGGCCCAGACACCGGTCGTCGCGACCACGTCGGACTTCGGCTCCGGCGCCGGGGCGGCCTTCTGGGCCGGCTCCTTCGCGACAGGCTGCGGCTCTGGTTCGGGCGCCGGTTCGGGCTTCGGCGCCGGCCGGTCCTTGGTGCCGTACACGGTCACCTGGTCGACGGGCTTGCGCTCGACCTTCGAGGAGCGCTTGTCCCGCTTGACGACCTCGCCGTCCACGGTCGTGACGTCCCACGTCGTGACGCGCTTGCCCACGACACCCTTGGTCGCCACGTACGGGTCGAGGTCCTCGTACCGGTCCGGGTCCGCGGTCCGCACCTTGTCGAAGGACAGGCGGGTCACGGTCTTCTGGACCGAGCTCCGCACCTGCTCGACGACGACGGACAGCGTCGCGACGCCCGGGTCCGCCGACGCGTCGGACGCGCCGTCCGACCTCTTGACGGTGACCCGGTCGTCCGCGTCGACCGCCACGTCGTGCTCGGCGAGCAGGTCGTCGAGCTGCGCGGCGCCGTCGGCCACCCGCTGGGTCTTGCCGCCGACGACCAGGTTCACCGGGCTGTCGGCGTCGAGTCGCAACGGGAGGGTCACGCGGCCGCCGGAGCGGGACGGGACCAGCGCGACGTCGTCGGCCCGCTCGGAGAGCGTGGCGAGCGCCTCGTCGGCGTCGAGCGCGGTGACCCAGGTCGTGCGCCGCTCGCCGTCGGCCTGGAGGGTGATCTCGTGGCCGTAGCGGACCACGACCATGCCACCGTCGCGGAGGGGGCCGCCGGGCGTCACCGCGTCGCGGTCGGTGACGTCGACGCCCTCGTCGGCCAGCAGGCCGGCGACGTCGCCCTGGAAGGTCTCGACGGTCGTGACCTTGCCGTCCACGTCCAGCGTGACGGTCTTGTGGGCCGAACCGTAGGCGGTGATGCCACCGGCGCCGGCGACCGCGATGGCCGCGGCCCCCGCGAGGAGGGCGGCTCTGCGGTGGCGCTTGCGGGGCGGGGCCGGGTCGGGGGAGCCCGGCGGGGTGAGGGGGTGAACCGTTGTGGGCGGTTCGAAGATCTCGGTGATGCCGACGTCGGAGCCGGCCTCAGGGGTGGGGGGCAGTTCGCTGGGGATGCCCTGAGCTGGGTGGGGAGATGACACGCGGGTCCAGTCCTCGCGCGGTCCGGGCACGGAGGCCGGGACGGTACGAGTCGCACGCACCTCCCGCGCGGGGGCGCGGGCCCGACCGGCCGATCCGGCGGTCCCAGAGACCGTAACCCTGCCGTTATCAAATGCAAGCCTATCCGCGAAATACACCTTGGAAAGGTCGGGATAGATCCTTAAATATCCCAAATGTTCCAGGGTGAAAAATGGTCCGCTCAGTACCAGCCGATCTCCACCGAGTGCGCCCACGCACCGCACGGCGTGCCGTAGCGACCCGAGATGTAGCCCAGTCCCCACTCGATCTGGGTGGCCGGGTTGGTGAGCCAGTCGCTGCCGACCGTGGCCATCTTGGAGCCCGGGTTCGCCTGGGCGATGCCGTACGCCGAGCTGCTGGGGTTGTCGGCGTTCCAGCGCCAGCCGCTCTCCTTCTGCCAGAGCTGGTCCAGGCAGGAGAACTCGTCGGCGCCCCAGCCGCGCTCGGCCGCCATCGCCTGGCCCAGGGCCCGCGCCGAACCCGGGTCCACGGGTGCGGTGGCCACGTCCATGGTCCCCACCACGAGCACCTCGTTCACGGGCTCGCGCGTGACCTTGCGGTCCACCACGGTGCGCTCGACCACGGCACCGCCCACCGTCTTGACCTCGTACGTCACCTTCGCCTCGCCGGCGATGCCCGCGGTGCGGATCGACTCGTAGCCCTCGGGGAGGCTCGAGTCCTCGACCGTCTCGGTCTCGAACGGCACCACCTCGGTCACCGTGCGCGACGACGACGCGTCGCGGCTGACCATGATGATCATCCCGTCGACGGCGGCGGCGTCGAGCGGCACGGACGTGACGTCGCCGTCGGCCAGCGAGATCCCGGCCTCGTCGAACACGGAGCGCACGGTCGACCGGGTGGTGCTGAACTCGAGCACCGAGCCGTCCACGGCGATGCTGACCTTCTTGACCGTAGAGAACCGGACCGGGTCGCGGTCGAGCTGCGTGGTCCGGGAGGCCGTGGCGAGGGCGCCGTCGCCGCGCGGCCCGAGGGCCGCCAGCAGCTCGCCGACCGTGCCCGCGGTGGTGCGCAGCGTGATCACCTGGCCGTCGAGCTCGACGGTGACGTTCCGGCTGGTGCGGACCACCACGGTGTTGCCGGGGCCGACGCCGGACGTGGCGGACGGCTGCACCACGTCGTCGGGCTGCAGCTCGATGTGCTGCGACGCCAGCGCCTCGGCGACCGTGTCGCCGTACACGCCGAGCGTGCGGACGTCGCCGTTGTAGTCGATCGTCAGGGTCGTCGCGTTGGCCGTGTACATGCCGGCGACGCCGGCGAGCACGCCGACGACGGCACCACGAACCAGCCAGCGGGCCGGTCTGCTTGCGAGCCACGGCCGTGCGTACCTCACCACGAGCACCAGACCGTAACGGAACAAACCTCGCAGCAAAAGGCGTGGGGATATGAAATCAAATGCCGCTTTCTTCCGCCCAATGCGCCATTCTTACCAGGTGCCGTAGACGCGCTCCGCGTTGGCACCGATGTCGGCGCACAGCACCCCGAGGTCTTCCCCCAGGTGGGCCGCCATGCCGCGCACCGTGTGGGCCGCCGCGAACGGGGCGTTCGGCTGCCCCCGGTAGGGGTGCGGCGTGAGGTACGGGGCGTCGGTCTCCAGGAGGATCAGCTCGCGCGGCGCCACGGCCAGGGCCGCGCGCAGGTGGTCGTTGGCCTTGAACGTGATCGGTCCCGCGAACGACAGGTACCAGCCGTGCTCGGCACAGACGCGGGCCATCTCGGCATCGCCGCTGTAGCAGTGGAAGACGGTGCGCTCGGGCGCGCCGTCGGCCAGGAGGACCTCGATGACCTGGGCGTGCGCGTCGCGGTCGTGGATCTGCAGGGCCAGGCCCAGCTCCTTGGCCAGCGCGATGTGCGCGCGGAAGGCGTCCCGCTGGGCCTGCTCGCCGCGCGGGCCCGTGCGGAAGAGGTCCATGCCCGTCTCGCCGATCGCGCGGATGCGGTCGTTGCCCTTGGCCAGGTCGGCGATCTCGGCGACGGCGTCGTCGAGCCCTACGGTGTGCCGCTCCTCCGGCTCGGGCGTGAGCCCGTCCGGCCCCACCTCGAGCACCCCTGCGTGCAGGGTCGCCTCGTTCGGATGGATCGCGACGGCGCCCAGCACCCGCTCGTCCTGCCGGACGAGGGCGTCCGTCCAGCGGGCCGACGGGAGGTCGCAGCCCACCTGGACCACCCGGTCGACGCCTGCTGCCGCGGCGCGCACCAGGTGGTCCGCGACGGACGGTGGCCAGTCGCCCCGCTCGCCCTCCGGCGCCACGCCGGGCAGCACCGCGGCGATGTGGTCGAGGTGGGTGTGGTTGTCGACGACCGGGACGGGCAGCGGCTCCGGGTCGGTCGGGAACCCGCGCTCGCGTGTGCGCTTCGCCATCGCCGGGCTCAGGCCGCGGTGTCGTCGAGGCGCGGGAACAGGGCAGCGCCCTTCGTCACGGTGGTGCCGGCCGGGAGCACCCCGAACGTCGCCGCGCCGGCGAGCGGCTGGGCGTCGAGCGCCCCGAGCGAGGCCTCCGCGCCGAGCAGCTCCCAGAGCCCGGCCGCGGCCTTCGGCGTGATCGGGTTGAGCAGCACGGCGAGCGAGCGCAGCGCCTCCGTCGCGGTCACGAGCGACGTCGCCAGGCGGCCGCCGTCCACCCCCGCGCCGGCCTCGTCGGTCTCGCCCGGCTCCTTGGCGAGCTTCCAGGGCTGCGTCTCGGCGAGGTACCCGTTCGTCGCGTCCACGAGCGTCCAGACCGCGGCGACCGCGTCGTGGATGGCGAGCCGGTCGATCGCCGCCTCGGCGTCGCGCACTGCCTGGGCCGCCACCCGGGCAAGTCCCGTCTCGGCGTCGGTGAGGCTGCCCGGGGTGGGCAGGGAACCGCCGAAGTACTTGCCGATCATCGCGGCAGTCCGGGACGCGAGGTTGCCGAAACCGTTGGCGAGCTCGCCGTTGTAGCGGGCGGTCATGTCCTCCCAGGAGAACGAGCCGTCGCCGCCGAACGCGATGGTGCGCATGAAGTAGTAGCGGAACGCGTCCGAGCCGAAGGTGTCGATGATGTCGGACGGCGCGATGCCCGTGAGCTTGGACTTGCTCATCTTCTCGCCGCCGACCAGCAGCCAGCCGTGCGCGAACACGGTCTTCGGCAGCGGCAGGCCCGCGGCCATGAGCATGGCCGGCCAGATCACCGCGTGGAACCGCAGGATGTCCTTGCCCACGAGGTGCACGTCGGCCGGCCAGGTCCGGGCGAACTGCTCCTTGCGCTCCGGGTCGTCGCTGTCGAGGCCCACGGCCGTGGCGTAGTTCAGGAGCGCGTCGAACCAGACGTAGAGCACGTGGGAGGAGTCCCACGGGATCGGCACGCCCCAGTCGAACGTCGAGCGCGAGATCGAGAGGTCCTGCAGCCCCTGCTTCACGAAGCTCACGACCTCGTTGCGGGCCGACGCCGGCTGCACGAACTCGGGGTGCTCCTCGTAGAGGGCGAGCAGCCGGTCGGCGTACTCGCTCATCCGGAAGAAGTAGTTCTGCTCGGACAGCATCTCGACCGGCCTGCCGTGGATGGAGCAGACCTTCTGACCCTCGTACTCGCCCGTGCCGTCGAGCAGGTCGCCCGGGAGCTTGTACTCCTCGCAGTCCACGCAGTACGGCCCCTCGTAGGAGCCCTCGTAGATCCCGCCCTTGTCGTACAGACCCTGGAGGAAGGCCTGCACCGCGGTCTCGTGCCGCTCCTCCGTGGTGCGGATGAAGTCGTCGTTGCGCACGTCGAGGGTCTCCAGCACCGGCTTCCAGGCCGTCTCGACCAGCCGGTCCGCCCAGTCCTGCGGGGTCACGCCGTTGGCCTCCGCGGTGCGCAGCACCTTCTCGCCGTGCTCGTCGGTGCCGGTGAGGAACCAGACGTTCTCCTGGCGCTGGCGGTGCCAGCGTGTCACGACATCGGCGGCGACCGTCGTGTACGCGTGCCCGATGTGGGGGGCGTCGTTCACGTAGTAGATCGGCGTCGTGAGGTAGAAGGTCTTCTCGGCTTCCGGCATGAGTCCATCGTAGGTGCGCGGTCCAGCCCGATCTGCGCGTCCGGGGCGTCGTGGTGCGGCCGCGACGGTTGCCGAGCGGCGCCGCTCTGGAGCTCAGCGGACGACGGCGGGGTCGACCTCGTCGGCCCAGTCGAGGAAGCGCCCGACGATCTCCTTCCGCCAGTCCTCGCCGACCTCGTACGCCTCGAACGACTCCGGGCTCTTGCCCTGGACCGAACGGAACCGATCCGCCAGCATCACCCGGTCGAACGGCAGCGACTCCTGCTCGTCACCGATCGCCAGGACCTCGTCACGGGTGAAGCGCCCGGAGCCCACGACGGCGTCGATGTCGATGAAGTCACGTGTCTCACCCCGGGACCACAGGGCGCTCATCTTCCCGGCGACGGCGTCGCGGACGTCGAGCACCGGCCCGACGGCCAGCTGCGAGGGAAGGAACGCGCGGTAGTTCGCGCCGAGCTGGACGTCGCTCGACTCGCCTGTGACAGGGTCCGTGACGTTCACGTCGGCGAACGTCCGCCCGATCAGGTTGTCGCGCACGTCCAGACCGGCGGCCAGGAACGCCGCGCGGAGCTTCGCCACTGAGACGACGAAGACATCGGGCTCGAACACGTTCGTGAACAGGTCCACGTCGTTGGACGGCCGGTCGCCGATGCCGTTCGCGGAGATCGCGTAACCGCCCGCCAGCGCGAAGCCATAACCCTCCAGCGCCTCCAGGCCGATCGTGGCGAGGCGCTCGTGAAAGGGGAGCATCAGGCGGCTCCCGCGACCTTCGAACGGGCCGCCAGCTCCGGGAACCTCGACTCCCAGACCGCACGACACCGGCCCGGGAGATTCAGGGACGGCCAGAGGCGCAACAGCTCGGACCGGTTCAGCACGGCCCGGTGGTCCGGCACGAAACCGTCGCGGACGGTCGCGCTGTACAGCTCCAGCTTCCGCGCTCTCCGCGCGAGGTCGTACGTCGGGTCCAGGCTCGTGTCGATGTGCGGCCCCACGGTGACGATCCCGGTGCTCGGCCCCCGCAGCTCCTCCAGGGACTCCGGGGTGACGTACGGGATGTGGTCGGCGTAGACGTAACCGCGTGGCACCGTCCGGTACGCGCCAGGTTCTGCGGACATCCTGTTCACCCCTCTCGATCGGCAGTGGTTCGAGCCTACGACGAGGCCCCTTCCCGGCAGCCAGGATATCCACAGCCCTAGACGTCTGCCAGTGGATACTCCCCGAGCCGGCTGCCCCGCCGGCCGGTCAACCCGCCGGCGTCAGCGTGACCCGCAGCAGCCGGTCGTCGACGAGCCGGCCGTCCTCGGTCGCCGGCTCGCCCCGGCCGTCCGTGTTGCCGGTCAGGACGAACAGCTCGCCGTCGTCGCCGGCCTGGACCGCGCGCAGCCGCCCGTACTCCCCTGCCAGCAGCTCCTGCGGCTCGCCGAAGCCGGGGCTCGCGCCGTCGGCGACGTCCTGCGCCGTGCCGAGCAGCGGCACGCGCCACAGCCGCTCCCCGCGCAGGGCCGCCAGGTACACGGCCTCGTCGGTGACGGCGATGCCCGACGGCGACGCCTCCGACGTCGGCCACCAGGCGACCGGGTCGACGAACCCGGCCCGCTCCCCCGGCCCCTCGACGTCCGGCCAGCCGTAGTTGCCACCCGCCTCGATCACGTTCAGCTCGTCCAGCTCGTCCTGCCCGAACTCGCTCGCGAACATCCGGCCGCTCGCGTCCCAGCCGAGGCCCTGCACGTTGCGGTGTCCCAGGGACCACACCGGCGAGCCGGGGTCCGGGTTGCCCGGCGCGGGCTCGCCGTCGGTGGTGACACGCAGGATCTTGCCGCCCAGCGACTCCGGGTCCTGCGCGTTCGCCGGGTTCCCGGCGTCGCCGGTCGCGACGTACAGGTACCCGTCCGGGCCGAGCGCGATCCGGCCGCCGTTGTGGTTGGACGCGCTCGGGATGCCGTCGAGGATCGTGGTGACGTCGCGCAGCGTCATGCCGTCGAGGTCGAGCTCGGCGCGCAGCACCGCGTTGTCCTCCGCGCCGGTGCGGTACAGGAAGACCGTGAACGTCGGCCCGGTGTCCTCCGGGTCCACGGCCACGCCGAGCAGCCCGCCCTCGCCGCCGGGCATCGTCTGGTCGGCCAGGTCCTGGGCGCCCCCGGACGAGTCCAGCGGTGCGACGTCCCCGTTCGGGTGCACCACGGCGAGCGCCGCGTCGTCCCGCATCGTGACCAGGAACCGCCCGCCGGGCAGCGGGGCGATACCCCACGGGACCGGGAGCTCCTGGGCCACCACCTCGGCCTCGGCGGTCACCCCGCCGTCCCAGGGGTCCGCACCGTTCGCGCCCGACGGCGCCGCCGTGCTCGCCTCCGCGGTCGGGCTCGGCGAGGCGGTCGGGCTCGGCGACACGACGCCGGGCTCGGCCGACCCGCTGCACCCGGCCAGCCCCGCGACCAGCACGAACGCGGGCAGAGCCCAGGTCAGCAGGTGCCGGCGCACCCCGGCGTCAGTGTCCACTCCCCCATCCAAGCACCCCGCGCGTGCCGGGGTGAGGCGTGGCGATCGGCAGTCCGTCAGGTGATCGGCACTCCGGGGTGCCGATCATGTGACGAACTACCGACCACCGGGGGGTACCTCGTCCCACCCGCGCAGTGGAAGAGTGAGTCCTATGAGCCTTGCCGAGTCCTCGCCCGAGCTGCGGGCCCTCATCGTCGTCGACGTGCAGCCCACGTTCTGCGAGGGAGGTGAGCTCGCCACGGAGGGCGCGAACGAGATCGCGCACCGCGTCGCCGCCTACGCCGCCGCCCACCGGGACCGGTACACGACCGTGGTGACCACCCAGGACTGGCACATCGACCCGGGCGAGCACTTCAGCGACACCCCCGACTTCGTCGACTCGTGGCCGCCGCACGGCGTCGCCGGCTCACCGAACGCCGAGCTGCACCCCGCGCTGGCCGACCTCGCGCCGGACGCCAAGCTGCTGAAGGGCCAGTACTCGCACGGGTACTCCGGCTTCGACGGCGCGGACGAGCACGGCCGCAGCCTCGCCACCGTCCTGTCGGACGCCGGGGTCACCGCCGTCGACGTCGTGGGCCTCGTCCAGTCGCACTGCGTGAAGCACACCGCGCTCGACGCCCGCCGCGCCGGGCTGCACGCCCGCGTGCTGACCGACCTGACCATCCCGGTCTCGCCGGAGCAGGGCGAAGCCGCCGAGAAGGAGCTGACGGCCGCGGGCGTCGACCTCCGCGACTCCTCGGCCCTCTGACGCCTAGATCCAGCTCGGGAGCACCATGAGCCGCTGCCAGTACTCGTACGGCACCGGCATCGCGGTCCAGATCGGGTAGTAGAGCACACTCACGCCCACGATCAGCACCACGATCACGGCGGCCAGCCAGCACACGATCCGCCGGTCCGCGCTCCGGCGCGGCGTCCGTTCCAGCCCGACCGCCAGCACGTACACGAGCGTGAGGATCACGAACGGCGTGAACACGATCGAGTAGAACGTGAAGATGGTGCGGTCCGCGAGCGGCCACGAGTACAGGAACCACGGCAGCCAGCCCGCGGCGATCCCCACGAGGGCCGCGGTGCCGCGCCAGTCCCGGAACTTGATCACGAGCACCAGGACCACGGGGATCGCGACGGCGCCCAGCCACCACAGCAGCGGGTTGCCGAGCGATGTGACGGCGGTGGCGCAGTCGCCCACGGAGTCCGCGGGGCAGGGGCCCTGGCCCGGGGCGAACTTCTCCCAGAAGAACGACGTCGGCCGCCACTGCACGATCCACCCCAGCGGGTGCGACGCGTAGTTGTGGTCCGAGTCCAGGTTGGTGTGGAAGTCCCACATCATGTGGTGGTACTCCCACAGCGACCGGCCGGCCTCCCAGGCGCCCTGCGCCCAGCCCCAGTCCGGCCACCAGCCCGGCGGCGTCACGCCGTTCACCACCGCCCAGTCGCGCAGGTACGACTTCGGGTGCGCGAACCACGCCGACCACGACGCGACGTACACCGCGAGAACGGTGGGCAGCATGACCAGGGCGGCCGGGACGGCGTCGACCACCAAGGCGTCCTCCCACCACCGCCCGATTCCGGCCGTGCGGCGGGCCGTGAGGTCCCAGACCACGGTGAGCAGGCCGAACGCCGCGACGAAGTACAGGCCCGACCACTTCACGCCGCAGGCCAGCCCCAGCGACACTGCCGCCGCGAGCCGCCACCAGCGGAAGCCCAGCCGCGGCCCGTACCGGCCGATCTCCCCGCCCGCCTCGACGATGTGCGCCACCCGGTCCGCGAGCCGGCGTCTGGCCCACTCGCGGTCCATCACCAGGCAGCCGAACCCGACGAGCACCCAGAACATGAGGAACTGGTCCAGCAGGCCGGTGCGCGAGTGCACGATCGCCTCGCCGTCGACCGCCAACAACAGGCCCGCGACCAGGCCGAGCAGGGTGGACGAGAACATGCGGCGCGCGATCCGGACCATGAGGAACACGGCCACCACGCCGATCACGGCACTCGCGATGCGCCAGGCCATCGGGTCGGTCGCGCCGCCCATGAGGCGCATCCCGATGGCGATCATCCACTTGCCGACGGGCGGGTGGACCACGTACTCGGCCTCGTCGGTCTTGTACGAGCTGACGTCACCGGCCTCGAACGCCGGGTTGGGCTTGTCGGGCCACGCGGCCTCGAAGCCGAGGCTGGCCAGCGACCAGCCCTCCTTGACGTAGTACGTCTCGTCGAAGACCAGCTTGCCCGGGCGGCCGAGCGCGTACAGCCGCGCGCCCGCGGCGATCGCCGTCACGACCAACGCGCCGAAGATGCCCCAGAACCGGTCCGAGGCGCGGCGGCCGAGCGCGAGCCGGCGCTCGCCCAGCAGGTCGCGCAGGAGGCGGTCGCGCACCGGCGGCTCGGCCGGGGCGACGGCGGGGAACGATCCCGTCGGTGTCATCCGGGCGCCCACCGCCTCGCGGCGCACGTGCGCCCCGTAGGTTCCAGGCAGAGCCTGCTGCACTGCGGCGTGATGTGCTCCGGTGGCTTCAGGCTGCTGAGACACCGGGCCAGCATAGAGCGTGGGACCCTGTGGTTCATGACCGACTCGTCCCCGGTTCCCGGGCCCGCGCCCGAGGCCGGCACCCTCGTCCTGGCAGCCACCCCGATCGGCAACGCGGAGGACGCCTCGCCGCGGCTGGTCCGCCTGCTGGCCGACGCCGACGTGGTGGCCGCCGAGGACACGCGCCGCCTGCACGCCCTCGCCGGACGGCTCGGGGTCGAGGTGCGCGGCAAGGTGACCAGCTACCACGAGCACAACGAGACGGCCCGCGCGGACGAGCTCCTCGACGTCGTAGCCGACGGCGGCACGGTCGTGGTCGTGACCGACGCCGGCATGCCGTCCGTCTCCGACCCGGGGTACCGCGTCGTGGAGCGGGCGATCGAGCGCGACCTGCGCGTCACGGCCGCGCCCGGGCCGAGCGCCGTGCTCACGGCACTGGCGCTCTCCGGGCTGCCGACCGACCGGTTCACGTTCGAGGGCTTCCTGCCGCGCAAGGCCGGCGACCGCTCCCGGACGCTCGCCGCACTGGCCGGCGAACCACGCACCATGGTGTTCTTCGAGGCGCCGCACCGGATCGCCGAGACGCTGGGCGCCATGGCCGCGGCGTTCGGCGACACCCGCCCGGCCGCCGTCGCACGCGAGCTGACCAAGACGTACGAGGAGGTGCTGCGCGGCCCGCTCGCGGACCTGGCGGAGCGCGCCGCGGCCGAGCAGCTCCGCGGCGAGATCTGCGTGGTGGTCGGCGGGGCTCCGGCGGTGCAGGCGAGCGTGGACGACGTCGTGGGCGAGGTGCTCGAACGGGTCGCCGCGGGCGAGCGGCTCAAGGCCGCGGTCGCCGAGGTGGCCGACGCCGCAGGCGTGGCCAAGCGCGACCTCTACGCGGCGGCCCTGGCGGCACGCCCCGCCCCGTCCCGCTGAGTGCTGGCTATGTGTTGAGATTCCCGCCCGGATCCAACAAATAGCCCGCACTCAACGAGGTGGGGAGGGTAGGTCACCAGTCGATCTGGGGGGTCGGGTGGTAGCTGGCGCCGTCGCGGCGCCAGGCGCCGGCCTCTACCGCGATCCGGCCTCGGAACGACTCCCAGTCCTTGACGCCGGGCTGCGACCACGCGGCCTCGGCCACCGCCGCGAGCCGGGGCAGCAGCATCGAGAACAGGTGGTCGCGGTTCAGCAGGGTCTCGGTCCAGACGGCGGCCGAGACACCTTCGATCGCCGACTCGGGCAGCCCCTCGATGAGGGTCGCCGGGTCCCAGTCGTAGGAGTCGTGCAGCTCGACGAACGCCGCCCACTGCTGGCCCAGCGGGTGCTCCGGCGTGTACTTCATGTCGAGGTAGGCCCGGTCGGCCGGGGACATCACGAACTTCGCGCCGGACTGCGCGGCGCGCAGGAACGGCGCCGGGTCGGGCCGGGTGTCCCAGTACTGGAGCACCGTGCCGGGCTCGACCAGGGCGGGTGCCTCGCCGTCGGGCGCGCCGGCGTGGTCCGCCGGGGCGCCGGCGCCGGGAGCTGAGTCAGAACCGGACTCGGCGAGCGCCGCGACCGCCGCCTGGTCGCCGTGCGCGGAGCCGGCCGCTTCCTGCCAGGCGACGGGGATCTTGCCCGCGCCGGCGATGATCTGCTGGCAGAGCACCACGAACCGGCCGAACTCCTCGGGCTGCATCACCAGCACCTCGTCGCCGCCGAAGTGCACCCACGGCCCCAGCGTCATGCGCGCGACGTCGGTGAACACGTCCCGCAGGAACGGCTCGGTGGTCGGCAGGTCGAAGTGCAGCTTCGAGAAGCCCACCTCGATCCCGTCGTAGGCGTCGGTGGCCTCCCCCGACGGCGTGAGCTCGCCGTAGGCGTGGGTCGCCGCGTTGACGTGCCCGGGCACGTCGATCTCCGGGACGATCACGATCTCCCGCTCGGCCGCGTACTCCTGCAGCTCGCGGTACTCGTCGGCGGTGAGGAAACCGCCGGTCGCTCCCGACACCGCGCCCTGCGACGACTTCTCCGTCAGCGCGGGGCGCGACGGGATCTCCAGCCGCCAGCCCTGGTCGTCGGACAGGTGCAGGTGCAGGCGGTTCATCTTGTAGGAGCCCACGAGGTCCACGACCGCCCGCAGGTCCGCGGGCCCGAACCAGTGCCGCACCACATCGAACGACAGCCCCCGCCAACCGAACCTCGGCTCGTCCCGCACGACGACGGCGCGCACCTCGAGCGGCGCGTCCGTCGCCCCGGCGTCGCCGTCGCCGTCGGCGCCGTCGGCGCCGAACCGGCCCGCGTTGACGAGCTGGCGCAGGGTCCGGACGCCGTGCAGCAGGCCGGAGCGCTCGGGAGCCGCGACGGAGACGTTCTCGGCGGTCACGGTGAGCGTGTAGCGCTCGGGGTTCGAGGAGCCCGCGGGGCCGGCGGCGGGGTCGACGGTCAGCGTGACGGCCGTGGCGCCGTCCGCCCCGACGGCGCCGTCCGCGACGACCGCGGCGCCCGCGCTCGTGAGCAGCTCACCCGCGAGGCGCGCGGTCACGGCGTCGGGCGCGTGCACGGTGACGGACCTGACGTCCAGCGCCCCCTCGCCCGCGACGAGCTCGACAGGTACGGGGATGATGGCGTCGGCGACGACGGCCGCGCCGCTGCTCACGGTGGTCACGATTGTTAGGGCCCCTTCGCTCCGATGGATGCCCGCAGTTTGGCAGGTTCAGCCGGCGGAGACCAGGCCCAGGAGCGGTTCGGTGGGCAGGATGCTGGTCGCGTCAGCGGGCACCTCGCTCGGCGCGGACCAGCCGAGCACGGCGTGGGCGGGCAGGTCGTTCGCGACGTCAGCCCAGACACCACCGGCCGTCGCCTGGCCCGCGGCCGGGCCTGCGGCGGTGAAGACCACCGCGACCTGCGACGGGATCCGCAGCCTCGACCGGTCCACCACCGACGCCGCCGTGGACTGGTGCACCTCCAGCATGATCTGCGGCAGCCCCTGCGCGGTGGCGATCCGCGCGAGCCGGTCCACCACCTCCTGGAGCTCCGCCACGGGAACGGCCCCCGACTCCGCGCCGTTGCCCGCGACCCGGAACTCCGGGTGCACGGACAGGCCGACACCCGGCTGGGTCAGCAGCGGTTCGAGGTCGTCCAGCTGAGCGGCGAGCGGCTGGACGCCGGGCGCGACGTCGAGCAGCACGATCTGCCCGGCGTCGCGGATCGCCTCGACAGCGGGCGTGAGCAGCTCCAGCGGCTGCTCGTCCACGTAGTCGCCGTCCTCGCCGGGCGCGCTCGACCGCACGCTCGCCGTCACGGTCACCAGCGGCGACCCGCCGAGCAGCTCGCCGTTCGTGGCGGCCGCGTTCACGGCGCGGACAGCGTCCGCCGCCGGGTCCGCGATGCCGGCGGGCACGGTGTACGACGTCGACACGTAGCGGCCCGGGAAGAGCTGCAGCGAGCCGTCCGGCAGCGTCGCACCCGACGTCGCCACCGCGACCTGCCAGCCCAGGTCCTCCGCGGCGCCGAACTCGGCGCCGATCCCGACCACGCCGAGCGGCTTGAGGGCACGGATCGTCTCGACGGTGCCCGCGTGGGCCGCGACGTCGCCGCCCGGCACCTCGACCGGCACGGCGCCGGCCGCCAGGGCCGTGCCGATGGCGGCCTCCTGTCCGGGCTTCGGGTCGACGGCAACAAGGATCTCCTGCAGCAGCTCCGGATCGCTGACGTCGGGGATGTCCGCGCGCAGCCCGGCCAGGTCGGCCGCGTGCAGGCGGTCCGCCGTCGGCAGCTCGACCTTGGCGTCGCCCTTCGTGCCCGCGTCGCCCTTCCCGGGCTCGCCCCCGGCCCCGTCACCCTTGCCCGCGGAGGCGGCGGCCTCGGCGGCCGCGCTCAGCGCGCCCGGGTCGAACCGGACCACCTCGGCGTCGCCCGCGGCGGGCCCCACGTCCGCGACGGCCTGCTCGTCGCCGACGACGACGACCGTGCCCGCGCCGAGCCGTTCGAGCTCGGCCACGACATTGGTGTCCGAGACGCCGCCGTCGGTCAGCAGCACCGGCGCGGTGACGGCGGCGCCGGTGGCCGCGGCGGTCGCGCGTGCGTCGACGTCGTCCGCCGAGGCGACGACCGCGACCGGGGACGCGTGGAAGAAGGCCTGGCTCGCCGTGAGGGCAAGCTCGGCGGGGTCGGTCGAGTCGAGCACCAGGGCCGGCCCGGAGGGGTCCCTGACCTGGAACTTCTCCCCCGTCTTGCCGTCATCGCCCTCGGCCGTCGGCACGGTACAACCGGCCAGGAGGAGGGCGCCGACCGCGAGCAGAGCCGCGGCGGACGCAGGTCGGTGGTGCGGGACGAATCGGGCGTTCCGGATAACCACGGATGTCATTCTCCCCCACCGGACGGCGAAGTGGAAACCCCGGGGTGTGGGCCCGGCGCGGTAGACGAACCCGTCAGTACACCTCCGGGTAGACTCTTCTCCTCAGATCGTCGGAACGAGTACGAAGGCAGGTGCGCACATGAGCACGACGTCGGCCCCATCGACCCGGGACCGCATCCTCGACGCGGCCACCGAGCTGTTCTACGCCCACGGGATCCGGGCGGTCAGCGCGGACAAGATCATCGAGCGCGCCGGGATCACCAAGGTCACGTTCTACCGGCACTTCCGGACCAAGGACACCCTGGTGGTGGCCTACCTGGAGCGGCAGGCGGCCAGGGAGCGCGGCGCGCTCGACGGGCTGCGCGCGTCCGGGAGCGACGCCGAGGCACTCAGCCGGTTCGCCGCGGTAGTGGGCACCGAGGCCTGCAAGCCTGGCTTCCGCGGCTGCTCGTTCATCAACGCCGCGGCTGAGTACGCGGAGCCCGGCAGCGACGTCCGCAAGGTGGTCGCCGAGCACCGCGCCTGGTACCGGCAGACCTTCGCCGCGATGGCCGCGGAGCTGGGCGTGACCGATGCCGAGCAGGCGGCCGAGGAGCTGATGATGCTGCGCGACGGCGCCATGCTGTCGGGGTACCTCGATGACCCCGCCCAGGTCGGCGGCGCCCTGGAGCGGGCGTTCTTCGCCGTCATCGACTCAGGTCAGGCCGCCGGTTCCCGCGTGTAGCCGCATCCGCTCCGGACCCGCCCGGACCCGACGAGAGCCCGTCGCCACCTCACCGTGGCGGCGGGCTCTCGTCGTCGGTCGCTTGTGCCGCCCGGGTCAGGTGCTAGGGTAGACGTACTAGTTCGTCTACATGGTCGGAACTGCGGTTCCCGGCCTCGAGAAGGAGCGCATCCCATGGCTGACAGCATCTACACCGCCGTCGCGACGTCCACCGGCGACGGCCGCGCGGGAGGCCGCGCGGTGAGCGACGACGGTCTGCTGGACCTCAAGCTGGCGATCCCCGCCGACATGGGCGGCCCGGGCGGCGCCACCAACCCCGAGCAGCTGTTCGCGGCGGGCTGGGCCTCGTGCTTCCACAGCGCGCTCAAGGCCGTCGCCGCGGCGCAGAAGGTCACGATCAGTGACTCCGCCGTGGTCGCCGAGGTGAGCATCCACCCGGCCGACGGCGGTGCGTTCACCCTGAGCGCCGCGCTGCACGTCGAGCTCTCCGGTGTGGACCAGACCACCGCTGACGGCCTGGTCCAGGCCGCGCACGCGGTCTGCCCGTACTCGAACGCGACGCGGGGCAACATCGAGGTCACGGTCGACGCGACCGTCGACTGAGCCGGAGGTGCAGCGGAGGGTGGGGGCCGAGGAACGAGGCCCGCGCCCGGAGCGGAACCGCAGGCTCAGGCGACAAAAGGTAGAGCCTGAGCCGCAGGCGCAGCGCAGGGTGGGGGCCGAGGAACGAGGCACCCGCCCGGAGCGAAACCGCAGGCTCAGGCGACCGACAAGCAGAGCCTGAACCCTGAACCGGAGGCAGTGTCAGACGCTCAGGTCACCATGGTGACCTGAGCGTCTGACACATCCCGTGCAAGGAGCCCCATGCCGTTCGCCGACGAGCTCATCAGTGACACCACCGCCGCGACCCTGACCCGCGCGGTCCGGGCGGCCGCCCCGGGCGTGACGCTGCGGGCGCTGCCGGCGACCGCGGGCCGGCTCGCCGACCTCTCGCTGCGCGAGCGGGCGGACCTCCTGCGGGACGCCCTGCTGACCGACCTGCCGGGAACCTACGCGGATCTCGCGACGGTGGTGCGCGCCGCGCGCGACGGCGCGGAGCCGTTCGGGGGCTGGCTGATCTGGCCGGTCACGAGCGCGGTCGCGGCCCGGGCCGTCGCGGAGGGCACGGACGCCGCGTTCGACGACGCGATGGCGCTCCTGGCCGACCTCACCGGCCGGCTCACCGCGGAGTTCGCCGTCCGCACGCTGCTGCGGCACGACCTGGATCGCGCCCTCGCCACGGCCACGGCCTGGGCGGGGTCGGACGACGTCGGCGTGCGCCGTCTGGCCAGCGAGGGCACGCGCCCGTACCTGCCCTGGTCGGTCCGGGTGCCGGAGATCCTGGCCCGTCCCGGGGTGACGGTGCCGGTGCTCGACGCCCTGTACCGGGACGAGAGCGAGTACGTGCGCCGTTCGGTGGCCAACCACCTCAACGACCTGAGCCGGGACCACCCGGAGCTGGTGGTCGCGACGGCGGCACGCTGGCTGGCCGCCCCCGCGCCGACGACGCCGGCCCTCGTCCGGCACGCCCTCCGCACCCTGGTCAAGCGCGGGGACCCGGGCGCCCTCGCGCTGCTCGGGTTCGGCCCGGCGACGCTGGAGATCGACGGGCCGGTGCTCGACGCCGCCCGCGTGCCCTTCGGTGGCACGGTGCGGTTCACGGCCGCGGTCCGCAACGTCGGGCCCGAGGAGGCACGGCTGGCCATCGACTACGTGGTGCACCACCACAAGGCCAACGGCGCGCAGACGACTAAGACCTTCAAGCTGACCACCCGGACGCTCGCCCCGGGCGAGCAGGTCGAGCTCAACCGCGAGCACTCGTTCCGGCCGATCACCACGCGCCGCTACTACCCGGGGCCGCATGCGGTGACGCTCCAGGTCAACGGGGTCGCGACCGACCCGGCGGCGTTCGAGCTGGACGCGCCCCCGGCCGACTGACCTCGCTGATCGTGCTCGTCGAGACCTGGTCTCGACCAGCTCGACCAGCGGCGGCGCCTCAGCGCAGCGACGTCCGGACGATCCCCGCGACCACGTCCGCGAGGTCCGCCGGGATCGGCCTGCCGGAGCTCAGGTACCGCCGCACCGCGGCGTAGGGCAGGTCGACGACGACCAGGAGCAGCTCCGTGGTCGAGACCGAGGTCTCCGCACGGACCCGCCGGGTCAGCCCACGGATCGCGTCGTTCCAGCGCGCGCTCTCCGTCGCCTCCGTGTCCCGGGCGGTCTCGGGCCAGGCCTCCGCCTCGAACCGCGCACGACCCGCGAGGAGCGCGTGCGCGTGGGCGGGCTCGGCCTGGCACCACCGCACGGTGTATGCGGCGAGCGCGGCCGCCGCCTCGACCGGGTCTCCCTCGAACAGCGGGTACGCGTCGCGGTGATAGCTCTCGATCGCGCCGTTCCACAGGGCCGCGAGCAGGGCGGGCCGGTCGGGGAACCGGTAGTAGAGCGACCCGCTGGGCACGCCGGCCTCGCGGATGACCGCCGCCATGGTGACCTTCGCCGGCCCGCCCTCGCCGAGGATCCGGCCCGCGGCGTCGAGGATCGTCGAGGTGTCGTGGGTGGGCCGGGCCATGCGTTGACGGTACTGCAGCACGTCGTTAGAGTCCCATCTCTAGAGAGAGATCTCTACAACCGTGACCCGAGAGGAACCTCATGACACCGACCGCGGACGACGTCTATGCGGCAGCACCGTTCGTCAGGACGCTCGGCGTCGAGCTCGACCGGATCACGCCGGAGGCCGTCGTCGGACGACTGCCCTACTCCCAGCCGCTGTCCACGGTGGGCGGCGGCCTGCACGGCGGGGCCCTGATGGGGCTCGCCGACGGGGTCGCCGCCGTCTGCGCCTCGGTCAACGGCGCACCGGGCGCGCTGCCCGCGACCGTCGACTCCACCACGCACTTCCTGCGCCCCGTCACGGGCGAGGCGACCGCCACCGCCGTGCCGGTCCGCGCGAGCACCCGCCAGGTGCTCGTCGAGGTCCGGGTGACCGACGAGACCGGCGAGCTGTGCGTGCACGTGCTCCAGACCGTGCGGCTGGTCCACCCGGCCTGACAGCACCGGACCGGGCGAGCCCCCTGCACCCTCCCGGTCCGGTGCTGTCCCGCCGGCGCAGCCGTCAGCCGAACGTCATGGTGAAGACCTGCACGCCGGCCGGAACCTTCAGGTCGACGAGACCCTCGGTCGGCTCGTCCCCCTCCAGCACGGGGTAGAGCCGCGGGTTCCCGGAGACGTCGATGTCGCGTGTCTGCTCCTCGCCGTCGGCCGTGACGGTCGCCTCGACGGTCCCCTCGCCGCCGAGCACCACGAACACGTCGGTCGAGCGGTACGCGAGGCGCACGCGGGCGTCGTCGGACACCGCCTCCGCGCCCTGGAAGTCGATCTCCCACGTGCCGCCGAGCGAGAACGTGTCCTGCTGCTGGTCCTCCGCGAGCGTTAACTCCTCGCGGCCCGCCCCGTACTGCGGCCCGCCCGCGTAGTTGATGACGCGCTTGATGGAGAAGTACGTCTCGGGCGTGATCTCGTCGGGCGGGGTCGCGTCCCGCACCGTCGTCGCCCCGGGTAGCTCGACGCCGGGGTTGGCGTCGGCGAGCAGCTCGCGGATCAGGTTCTCGGTGCGCTGGTACCCGCCCTCGCCCAGGCGGATGTGCCGCACGGTGCCGTCGGCGTCGATGAGGTACTGGGCGGGCCAGTACCGGTTCCGGTACGCCGTCCAGGTGGCGTACGAGTTGTCCTGGGCGATCGGGTAGGTCACGCCGAGGTCCTTCGCGCCCGCGATCACGTTGCGCGTCTCGCGCTCGAAGGCGAACTCCGGCGTGTGCACGCCGATCACCTCGAAGCCCTTGCCGACGTCGGCGTACTTGTCGTACCAGGCGCTGAGGTGCGGGATGGACCGCTGGCAGTTGATGCACGAGTAGGTCCAGAAGTCGATGAGCACGACCTCGCCGCGCATCGCCTCGAGCTGGAGCGCCTTGCCGTCCGGCGTGTTCAGCCACCGGTCGATGCCGCGGATCTCCGGCGCCGTGCCGCAGTCCTCCAGGACGGGCGCCCCGTTGGAGCAGTTGGACAGCTCACGGTTCTCGTCGGTCACGAGACCGCCGAGGTCGAGCGCCTCGCGCACCGTCTCGGAGGAGTCGATGCGCTGCTGGAGCGCGCCCGTGTAGTCCGGGAGCAGCCGCTGGATCGCGGCCGGCACGTTGAAGGCCAGCGCGACCGCCAGGAGGATGACGACGATGCCGCCACCGGTGCGGATGGCCTTGGTGTGCCGCTGGAAGGCCTGCACCCGCTCGGCGATCCGCCGTCCGGCCAGGGCGAACAGGAGCAGCGGGAGCGCGGCGCCGACGGCGAACGACACGGTCAGCGCCACCGTCTCGACCCCGATGTTGCCCGTGGCGCCGGCGACCGTGATCGCCGCGAGCACCGGTCCGGCGCACGGCACGTACAGCACGCCGAGGCCGAGGCCGAGGATGAAGGCGCCCCGGTCCTGCCGGGCCGCACCCCGCTTGGCCCCGAAGGCGGCGATGCGCTGGAAGGGACGCTCCAGGATCATCTCGAACCGGGGCACGATCATGCCGATGCCGAGCAGCACCAGCAGCGTGATCCCCGCCCAGCGCAGCAGGTCCTGCGGCAGCCCCAGCACGGACAGCAGCAGGGAGCCGACCAGCGTGAAGAAGCTGAAGCTCAGGACCAGGCCCGCGATCACGATGTAGGGACGCAGGGACCTCCGGCCCGCACCGCCCGCCCGGTCGCGTGCGCCCTGGACTCCGCCCGCGAAGAAGACGGCCGGCAGCATCGGGAGGATGCACGGCGAGATTCCGGTGATCAGGCCCCCGAGCAGGCCGATGACGATGAGGGTTCCCATGTGGCGGGTTCGGCGCGCGGCCCGTTCCGGATGGGTCGCCGGACGGGTACGGACCGGACATCGGACGCCGCGGAAAACTGATCCGCGCCGACCCCCATCCGGGGCGGCGACGGCTCCGAACCCCGGTCAAGACGCCCCGTGAGACGCGGGGTGACGCCACACCGAGGAGAGACCGATGAACGCTCGAACCCGCACGTCCTACGCCGTCGCCGGTATCGCCACGCTGGCCATGCTCGGCCTCTCGGCCTGCAGCATGGACTCGTCGGGCGGAGACACCGGGTCCGAAGACACCTCCGCGTCCGAGGAGGCGACCGACTCGATGACCGAGGAGTCGCCCGCCGAGGACGACGCCATGGCCGACCCGGCCGCGAACCTCGTGGGCCCCGGCTGTGCCGACTACGCCGAGCAGGTGCCGGACGGCCCCGGCTCGGTCACCGGCATGTCCACCGACCCGGTGGCCGTGGCGGCCTCCAACAACCCGCTGCTGACGACCCTCGTCTCGGCCGTGAGCGGTGAGGTCAACCCCGACGTCGACCTCGTCGACACCCTCAACGGTGACGAGTTCACCGTGTTCGCCCCGGTCGACGACGCCTTCAAGGCGATCGACGCCGAGACCATGGACACGCTGTCCACCGACGGCGACCTGCTGACCTCGATCCTCACGTACCACGTGGTGCCCGGCCAGCTCACGCCCGACCAGGTGGTCGGCGAGCAGACCACCGTGCAGGGCGACACCCTCGAGGTGACCGGCAGCGGCGACGACCTCAAGGTCAACGACGCGAACGTGATCTGCGGTGGCGTCATGACCCAGAACGCGACCGTCTACCTCATCGACTCGGTGCTGATGCCGCCGATGTGATCCACCCGCGGTCACGAGAGAGGGCGCCCGTCCGGCTGGACGTGCGCCCTCTCTCGTTCGCGCTCGCTGGTCCGGACGGGCGCTGGTCCGGACGATCCGGGTCAGGCCCCCAGCACGACGATCGGCGCGGTCGTGGGCTCCTCGGAACCCGACTCCGGCTCCACCGATACGGCCATGCCCACGCCGTGCTGCCCCTGGACGAGCGACGTCGCCTGGCCGTCGTGCGGGGCGAGCAGACCCGCCGAGGAGACGCTGCCGTCGTCCTCCACGACCCAGAGCTGGTACGCCTGGTCCTGGTCGAGCTCCGGCAGGCCCTCCGCGTGGAAGAACATGTCGTCGCCGGAGACCAGCACGGACGCCTCGCCACCACCCTCGACGGCCCCGCGCAGGATCGCGCTGTCGGGGTCGGCCAGCATCTCCGAGACCACCTGGCCCTGCTCGCGCAGGCGGTCGCGCTCGGCGGTCACCTGCACGGCGATCGTGGTCGGCACGGCGATGGCGGCCGCCGCGGCGACCGCGGCCACCGCGGTGCCCCAGCGCCGGCGACGGCGGCGGGCGGCGAGGTCGACGACGTCGCCGGACCCCGCCGCTGGTGCGGTCGAGGCAGCCGGGGCAGCCGGAGCAGCCGGAGCAGCCGCCGTCAGGTCCCGGACCTGCGGCGTGCCCTGCACCTGCGCGAGCACCCCGGCCCGCAGCGCGGCGGGTGGTTCGGCCTCGACCACGAACGCGGCGACGACGTCGCGGTACTCGTCGAGCGCGCGACGTGCGTCGGCGTCCGACGCGAGCAGCCGCTCGACCGCCTCGCGGTCGGCGTCGTCGAGCGCGTCGAGGGCGTATCCGGGCAGCAGGTCCCAGACGTCGCCGGAGACGGCGCGCGGGCCGGTCGTCTCGTCAGCCACGACGCACCTCCAGGCAGTCCCGGAGCCGGTTGAGGCCGTCGCGGATCCGGCTCTTGACGGTCGGCAGGGCCTTGTCGAGCCGCTCGGCGACCTCGCGATAGGTCAGGCCGCCGTAGTACGCGACCACCACCGCCTCGCGCTGGGTCGGGGTGAGCCCCTCGATGCAGCGGCGCACCGCGGAACCCTCGAGGCGCCGTTCGACGTCCTCGACCACCACGTCGCGCTCGGACTCGTTGGTCCGCAGGTCCGTGTCCCGCTGGTCACGGTCCCGGTGCGCCTGCTCCGACCGCACGCGGTCGACCGCACGCCGGCGCGCCAGCGTGGCGACCCAGGTGCGGGCGGAGCCGCGCGCGGCGTCGAACCGCGAAGCCGTCTGCCACACCTCCACCATCACCTCCTGGGTCACCTCTGCCGCATGGTCGGGGTCGCGCAGGACGCCGAGCGACGCGCCGTAGGCTACCGGCCCCAGCGCGTCGTACACGGGCGTGAACGACGCCGGATCGCCCCCGGCGCACGCCGTGAGCAGTGCGTCGACGGTGTCCCGTGACGAGGTCCGGACAGGTGGTGAGGCCACCGAACCAGTCTGCCCCACAACGGCCTCCGATCGTGTCTGCACCGGTGGTTCGGCGCGGAGGCCCTCCCGGATGGGATGACGCGGGGGTGACCCGCGTCACCAGTCGTGGACGGACCCGTCCTGGAGCCGGTTGACCGGCAGGTACCCGGGCTCGTACGGGTGCGCGGCGGCGAGCTCCTCGTCCAGCTCGACGCCGATGCCGGGGGCCTCGCCCGGGTGCAGGTGGCCGTCCTCGAACGTGTACGCGTGCCGGAAGACCTCGTTGGTGAGGTCCGTGTGCCCGGAGTACTCCTGGATGCCGAAGTTGTGGATCGCCAGGTCGAGATGCAGCGCGGCGGCCATGCCCACCGGCGAGATGTCCTCGGGCCCGTGGATCGCGCTCTTGATCCCGCGCTGGCCCGCGTAGTCGAACAGCTTCTTCATCGGGCTGACGCCGCCGAAGTGCGTGACGGCGGAGCGCACGTAGTCGATCAGCCGGTCGTCGATCAGGGTCTGGTAGTCGAAGACGGTGTTGAACACCTCGCCGATCGCCAGGGGCGTGGTCGTGTGCTGCCGCACCAGGCGCAGCGCCTCCTGGTCCTCGGCGGGGGTGCAGTCCTCCAGCCAGAACAGGTCGTACGGCTCCAGGTCCTTGCCGAGCCGGGCCGCCTCGATCGGGGACAGCCGGTGGTGCGCGTCGTGCAGCAGCGGCAGGTCCGGGCCGAACTCGTTGCGCACGGCCTCGAAGACCCTCGGGATGTACCGCAGGTAGGCGGCCGTGTCCCAGTCCTCGACGGCCGGCCGGGCGAGGACGTCGGGCGCGGAGCCGTCGTCCGACGTCGTCGTATGGACGCCGTAGACCGACTTCAGGCCCGGCACGCCGCTCTGGATGCGGATGCTCTGGTAGCCGCGCTCCTGGAGCGCCCGCACCGAGTCGAAGATCTCGGGCAGGCTGGAACCGTTCGCGTGCCCGTAGGCGCGGATCCGGTCGCGGCTGGCGCCGCCGAGCAGCTGGTACAGCGGCAGGCCGGCGACCTTCGCCTTGATGTCCCACAGGGCGACGTCGACGGCGGCGATCGCCGCCATGGTCACCGGGCCGCGGCGCCAGTAGGCGCCCCGGTAGAGGTACTGCCACGTGTCCTCGATCCGGTGCGGGTCGCGCCCGATCAGCAGCGGCACAACGTGGTCGCGCAGGTAGCTGACGACGGCCAGCTCGCGGCCGTTCAGGGTGGCGTCGCCCAGGCCGGTCACCCCGTCGTCCGTGGTGATCTGGAGCGTGACGAAGTTGCGGCCGGGCGACGTGACGACGACCTTCGCGTCGACGATCTTCATGCGGAAACCTTCTGTCGGTGGTGGGGGAAGCAGGAGTGCGGGCGTCAGCCCTTGGTGGCGCCGGCGGTGAGGCCCGCCACCAGGAAACGCTGCCCGAAGATCGCGGCCAGGAGGACGGGCACGGTCATGAGGGTCGCAGCCGCCATGAGCCCGCCCCAGTCGGTGCTGGCGTAGGACATGAAGTTGAACAGCAGCACGGGCATCGTCATCGTGCGCTCGTCCGCGAGGATCAGCGCGAAGATGAAGTTGTTCCAGCTGAAGATGAACGCCAGCACCGCGGCGGACGCCGTGCCGGGCGCCGCGAGCGGCAGCGCGATCCGCAGGAACGCCCCGAAGGCGGACAGGCCGTCGGTGCGCGCGGCGTCCTCCAGCTCGACCGGCAGGCCCTCGAAGAAGCCGATCATGATCCACAGGATCAGCGGCACGGAGACGAACATGTGACTCAGGATCAGCACCAGGTGGCTGCCCACCAGGCCGAGCTGCGCGAACATGTAGTACCAGGGCACGAGCAGCGAGATGGCCGGGATGATGCGGGCCACGAGGACCGTCGAGCCGGTGCGGCGCATCCGGAACCGGCCCACCGCCCAGGCGGCGGGCACGGCGATGACCACGCTCAGCGCCGTCGAGACGACGCCGATGACCAGCGAGTTGAGCAGCGAGTGCGCGAGCTGTCCGTCGGCCAGGACGTTCCGGAAGTTGTCCCAGGTGGGCGAGAAGACCAGGCCGACCGTCGGGTCGGTGACCTGCACGTTGGTCTTGAAGGCGGCGGCGATCATCCAGATGATCGGCAGCGCGATCACCGCGCACACGACGGTGATCAGCACGCCGCGCAGGACGCGGAAGGTGGTGGTGGCGCTCACGAGGCGCTCCTCTCGGTGCGGCGCCGCAGCACGACCACGATCGCGACGATGAACAGCGTGAACAGGACCAGCACCGCGGAGGCGAGGCCGTACTCCTGGTAGTCGAAGGTCAGGCCGTACGCGTAGACGTTCAGCGTCTCGGCCTCGAAGTCCGAGCCGCCGCCCGGCCCCTTGGTCGCGTAGATCAGGTCGAACGTCTTCAGGGCGTCGACGCCGCGCAGCACCAGGGCCGTCAGGATGGTGGTGCGGAGCATCGGCAGGATGATGTGCACGAACCGCTGCCAGGCGTTGGCGCCGTCCACCCGGGCGGCCTCCTCCGGCTCCTCGGGCAGCGTGGTCAGGCCGGCCAGCAGCAGCACGGTCATCATCGGGGTCCACTGCCACACGTCGATGAGCATCAGGGTGGGCAGGGACTGCGACACCGAGCCGAGGAACTCCTGCGGCGGGATGCCCACGAAGCCGAGCAGGTGGTTGGCGATGCCGTTGGTCGGGTCGAGGATGAGCATCCACAGGATGCCGATCGCGACCGGGGTGGCCAGCAGCGGCACCATGAGGATGGTGCGCACGATCTCCATGCCGCGGAACGCCTTGCGCATGAGCATCGCCAGGGCCAGGCCGAGCACGGTCTCCAGCACCACGGCGCCGAGGGTGAACGTGACGGTGCGGCCGACGGCGGGCCAGAACCGGCGCGTGTCGGTGAGGGCGTCGGCGAAGCTCTGCAGGCCCACGTAGGAGCTGCCCGCGTTCACGGCGCCGAACGCGTCGGTGAGGCTGAGGTTGATCGTGAAGACCAGCGGGAACGCGATCATCAGACCCACGAAGCCCAGGGCGGGCGCGAGCAGCGCCCACTTGAGGCGGCGGTTCGCCTGCTCGAAGGTCACGAACGGCTTGCCCGACGGCGGCACGGGGCGCGTGCTCCTCCCGGGGCCGGCAGCGGGGCGGGTGGTGGTCGTCGTCATCAGAACTCCTGCTGACGGTTGTCACGGACGAGGAAGTCGTTGAACTCGGCGTCGGCGTCAGCGGCCACGGACGCGACGTCCTCGCCGACGATGCCGGAGACCAGCGGGCGGCCGACGATGTCGCGGGCGCGGCCCACCTGCATCACCTCGGGGCGGTCGTGCCCCACGCCGTTGGCGGCGTTGATCCGCATGGCCTCGGCGAGGTCGGCAGGGAAGGACGCGAGCGTCGCCGGGTCGTCCCAGACGGACTGGCGCGCGCCCGGGATGCCCTCGGACTGCAGCCGGGCCACCATCTCGGGGCTGGAGGCCCAGCGGAGGAACTCCCACGAGTCGTCCCGCAGCAGGGAGAACTCGTTGATCGCCAGGCTCCACGACGGGATGTTGTGCGGCACGGAACCTGCCTGACCTGCGGGGAAGGGCGCGAAGCCCACGGTGTCGGTGACGGTGGAGATCGAGGTGTCGAGGAAGTTGCTGTAGATCGCGTCGGCGTCGACGTACATCGCGGCCTTGCCCTGCGCGAAGATCGGCATCGCCTGTTCGAGGCTCATGTTGGTGGCCCCGGGCGGTCCGGCGTCGTGCAGCAGCCGCCCGTAGAACTCGTAGGCGGCGACCGCCTCGGGCGTACCGATGCCCGACCGGCCGTCGACCGTGAAGTCGCCGCCGAACGAGTAGAGGAAGCTCGACCACTGGGTGACGGCGCCGGCCCGCTGGCCACGGCCGACGAACCCGAAGAAGCCCTCGTCGCGCCGCTGGGTCTCCAGGGCGATGTCGAGCATGTCGTCGAGGGTCTCCGGCGCCCCGCCGAACTCCTCGAGCAGATCCTTGCGGTAGTACAGCGCGGGACGCTCGGTCACGACGGGGACGCTGACCGCGGCGCCCGCCGTGATCGACCGCTCGCGCGGGGCGTCCTGGAAGTCGGTCCAGCGGTAGTCGGCGTCGCCCTCGACCCGGTCGGTGAGGTCGGCGATCCAGCCGTTGCGCGCGAACATCATCTGGTCCTGCAGCGGCCGGATCGTCATGACGTCGATGTCCGTGGCCGACGCGTTGAGCTTGACGTTGAAGCTGGAGGTGAGCTGGTCGGCGGTGAGCATCCGCAGGGACACCCGGCGGCCGATCCGCTCCTCGAACTCGGGGAGGTAGCGGCTGATCGCCTGCGTCCAGACGTGGTTGATCGCGAGCACCCGCAGCGGGGCGTCCGGGCTCGCCGTCCGCGGGCTGCCCGAGCAGGCGGCCAGCACGGACGCCGCGGCGAGCACGCCGAACGACCGCCGGCTCAGCTCAAGTGCGCGCCCAGGCCTGATGGCTTGTGTCATGAGATTCCGTCACACCTCCATGTGTGCCCGGCCCGGTGAGTGCTGGGTATTTGCGCTGACAGGGGCTGAAACAGCGCAGATATCCAGCACTCAACGAGGGAAGGAGCGTCAGTGGTCCAACTGGTAGGACCAGTTGGACCGTAGCACGGCGCCTTGGGCGGTTTCAAAGGCGCTGGTGGGGTTCGGCGGCCGGTGCGGACCGAGGCCGGGTGGCGCGGTCTCAGGTGATCGACGTCGCCTTGTCGACCGACCGCGGCGGGTCCGCGTCGACCGCCGTCAAGCTGCCGTCGTCGTACTCGAGAAGCGTGACGGCGCCGAGCACGCTCTGGCCGTCCCGGATGATCCGCACCAGGTGGCGGGCGTTCGCGCGGCACGAGCTCACGGCGTCGTCGCCCCCGAAGGTGGCGTCGATGGCGCGGGGAGACACCAGGCGTCCGCCGAGCTCGTGGTCGTCCAGCCGACCGGCCCACCACCGCGCACGCGCACGTTCGTGCGCCGTCGCCCTGTCCGTCTCGACCGACACCACGAGCAGGTCCCGGCAGTCCGCCTTGGCGAGCGACAGGAGCAGGCGCTCGCCGTAGGCGGGCGTGGACATCGTCCCCTCGACCACGATGTCCAGACCCACTTCCAGGGCGCTCCGGCGCACGGAGTTGCACATCTCCGTCGACATCGTCTGCAGCAGGGGTGAAAGGTCAAGGGGCATGATGGGCCGACCGTCCGCCAACGTCTGCGAAAGGACCTCACCGTAGACCCCTTCGAGCAAGCACCACCGGGCGAGGAACTCCTTGGCGACGTCGGCATCGATCACCAACCGTGACGGGAGATCCTCCACCGCGGCCGCGAGCGTCGAGCTCTTGCCGGCGCCAGGCGGGCCGGCCGTGACGACGACGCACGTCCCGCCTCGCGACACCGCTCCGGCGTAGACGTCCAGGTACCAGTCCCGGGCGTCGCGAACGAGGCGGCGGCGGTCCCCCCTGGTCAGAACGTCGTCCAGTGCGCTCTCGCCCGAGATGGCCGCCAGCGCTGCTCCATGGACCTCGTCGCGGAGCTCACTCACGCGCGTCGAGGATCTGGTCCGCCTCGGATTCGGTGAGGAACCCGCCGTCGAGCAGGGCCTCGATGTCCTCCTCGGAAGAACCGGGGAGAACTCCGTCAACCGGGTCGACGGCGCGGGGCACCCAGCTCTCGACCCTGCGAAGCTGCTGAAGCATCTGCTCGGTGGAGAGCCTGCCCGCGTACCGCTCCAGCACGATCTCCTCGACCGACTCGCCGACCCCCAGCAGCTTCGCCCTGGCGACCAGGCGATGGACGCTGGCCTGGGAGAGGTGCACGGCGCGCGCGATGTCCCGCTGGGGCATCCCGCCCTCGGCCGCCAGGTAGATGCGCCGGGTCCGCTCGATCTCCGCCAGGCGCGCCTGCACGTACGCCATCTTCAGGTCCGACTCGCCCACGGCGGCGACGCGCTTCGACATGATGACCTCCCACCGACCAGGCTAGGTCGTGATTCACTTTGAATCAAGCCACGCGGGACCAGCCTTGCCTAGCGGTCCAGGAGGGTCTCGATGTGGCGGGACGCCATCAGGTCGAGGCCCACGTCGAGGTCCGGGCCGTAGGTGCGCAGGCCGAGCGCGAGGTGCTCGCGCATCCGCTCCCGGGCGAGCGCCACGTCGCGCGCCTGGATCGCCTCGACGATCTCGGGGTGGTGCGGCACGCCCGGCTCCCCGATCCGCGGGTCGGAGTTGGAGCGCAGCATCATCTCGAACATCATGCCGCCGATCGACGACAGCATGATGCGCAGCACCGGGTTGCCGCAGGCGGCGGCGATGGTGTCGTGGAACCGGAGGTCCTCGCGCGCCTTGTCGACGACGTCGCCGGCCGACTCGACCCGGTCGAGCGCCTGCACGATGGCGTCGACCTGCTCGTCCGTGGCCCGCTCCGTCGCCAGCCCGGCGATCTCGACCTCGAGCGGGATCCGGGCCTCGATGAGCTGCCGGACCGTCGGGCGCTCGGTGCGGTAGAGAGCGTCGTAGCCCCGCGCGTGCGCTGACGACTGCTCGGTGACGAACGACCCGCGGCCCGGCGCGACCTCGATCAGGTCGGTCGCCTCCAGGCGGCGCAGCACCTCGCGGATCACGTTCCGGCTCGCCCCGAACTGCACCGCGAGCTCGCGCTCGGACGGCAGCTTGGAGCCGACGGCCCACTCCCCCGTGCGGATCTGCTGCTCGAGCTGGCGCGCGATGTGCTCGGTGAGCAGACCCCTGCGGCCGGTCGTTCCCGCGTCACGGGGATCCGGCGGCGGCACGAGGGGGGATGTCATGCGTCGAGGATAAGCACCGGCGGGGCCAGGTCAGCACTGCTCGTAGGCGTACGCCTCGTCGTCCGGGCCCACCAGGTCGCGGTCGCGCAGGATCGCCAGCGGGGCGCGGTCCGGGTCGGCGCAGACGGCGTCGAACCCGTCCGGGAGGTTGTCGGTGTACTCGATCTGCAGCACGTTCTGGCCGTAGACGCCGGTGTAGGCCCCGCACTCGCCGTACGCCGCGCACTCCTCGGTGACGGCGAAGTCGAACCCGAGGTCGCGCCCCACCGCCGTCGCCTCCGCGGCGTTCTTCTGCCCGACGGCGAGGCCCGCCTCGTGCGCGAGGTCGAGGTACGCGCCGGCCAGGGTCAGGGCGGCGTCCTTCTCGATCCGTCCGGTGTCCGGGTCCGTGAACCGCGTCCAGGTGTCGAGGTTGTCGATCTCGACGCCGGCGAAGCCCGCGTCGGCGCACCCCGTGATGACGGGGCCGAGCACGTCGAGGATGCGGGCGCGCTTCTCGTCGGTCGACGGGTCCAGGACGTACTCGTCGGGCCAGTCCGGGTCCACGACCAGCTCACCCGCCCCGTCGTGGAGCAGCAGGTCCTCGTTGTCGCCCAGCCAGAGGTCCGCCTGGTCGGGCTGGGTCTGGAAGCCGTTGACGTAGCAGATGCCGTAGGCACCGTCCGCGGGTTCGGCGGTGGCGTCCCGCACGACGACGTCGAGGCCGCCGTCCGGCTCGTAGGCGGTGCCGAGCTGGTAGTCGAACCGGCCCGACGTCGGCGGGAGGGTCGGCGCGGCGTCGCCGGGTCCGGCTTCCGTGTCGGCGCCGGCTCGGGCGTCGTCCGAGGCCGGAGCGCTGCCGGAGCCTTCCTCCGGAGCGGCCGTCGGGCTGCCGCAGGCCGTGAGCACGAGGGCGACGAGGACGGCGACGATCAGCTGCGGCATCCGCCGATCGTAACGAGCGCCGCCGTCGGTGCAGGGTCGGCCGGAGCGCCACGTCGTCGTCCGCCCCTCCCCTTTGAGGCCCGGGTTTCTTCGCTTTGCGAGGCCGCAAAGCGAAGAAACCCGGGCCTCAAAGGGGAGTTCTGGAGCCCACCTCAGCCCACCTCAGCCCAGGCCAGGCCAGGCCCGTCCACGTCAGCCCATCTCAGCCCGCGGCGATCGCCTCCGCGATCGGTGTGCCGCCGTTGCCGAACGCGATGGTGCGCCCCACGGTGCCGTCGTCGAGCAGGACGGCGGCGATCACCCCGGCGACGTCGGCGCGCGCGACGCGGCCGTCACCCGGCTCGGCCACCTCGATGAGCCCCGTCGGCTCCTCCAGCGTGAGCGGTCCGGGCTGGAGGATCGTGTAGTCCAGTCCGGTGCCGCGCAGGTGCTCGTCGGCCTCCGCCTTCGACTCCGCGTAGGCGAAGAACGAGTTGTCCTCGGGCACGCCGTGGTCGGGACCGGCACCCAGGTAGGACACCATCACGTAGCGCGCGACGCCCGCCGCCTTCGCGGCGTCCATCGACCGGATCGCGGCGTCGCGGTCGACGGCGTAGGTGCGCGCCGGGTTCCCGCCACCGGCACCCGCCGACCAGACGACGGCGTCCTGCCCGCGCACCAGGTCCGTGAGGCCCTCGGTGTCGAGCTGCTCGACGTCGGCGACGAGCGGCGTCGCCCCCGTGGCCGCGACCTCCTCCTGATGGTCCGGGTTGCGGAAGACACTGGTGACCTCGTCACCCCGCTCGACGAGCAGGGGCGCGAGCCGCAGCGCGATCTTTCCGTGGCCGCCGATGATGAGAACGCGGGACATGGTGCTTCCTTCCGTCAGGGTCCGCTCCAGGCTATGCCGGAACCCTCACGACAGGTGCGGCCGCAGCGCCCCGAAGGCGAAGTCCATGAGCGAACGCCCGAGCCGGGCGTCCCGGGCCTGGGCGCTGGGCTCGACCAGCTCGCCGTCGTCGAAGTAGTCGCCCGCGCGGACGGGCCCGGTGACCGCGGCCAGGACGTTGTCGGCCCCGTGCCGCACCGACACCCCGCCGACACTGAACATCGCGTGCAGCAGCGGCGTGCTGATCACGCCGGGGCTCAGGCTCACGGGGGTGACGCCGCGGCCGGCCAGCCGGTCCGCGAGCCACCGGGTGTACAGGATGATCGCGAGCTTGGAGCGGGCGTAGGCCCGGACGGCGTCGTAGCCGCGCTCCAGCTCGATGTCGGCCAGGTCGAGCTCGGTCATCTCGTGCGTGGCCGACGCGAGGTTGACCACGCGGGCGTCGTCCGCGAGCGCCGGCAGCAGCCGCTCGGTGAGGAGCACCATCGCGAGGAAGTTCACCTGGAGGGTGCGTTCGTGCTCGTCCTTCGTGACGTGGCGGGTGGTCGCGCCGGGGACGCCGGCGTTGTTGACGACGGCGTCGATCGGCCCCGCGGCCAGGGCGGCCATGGTGTCGGCGGCGGCGGCGACGTCCGCGAGCGACTCGAAGTCGCACTGGACGTAGCGGACCTCCGCGGCCCCCTCGGTGAGCACGTGGAGCGCCGGGCGCACCATGGTCTCCGGCTCGGGGCCCTGGACGATCACCTGCCGGACGCGGCCGACGAGCTCACGGGCGGTCTGGAGCCCGATGCCGCCGGTCGCACCGGTGACGATCACTGTCGATTTCTCGGAGATCATGCCGCTCCTCATGGCTCACCTGCGACGAGCGTAAGCAGGCGAACGCCCGGTGGTAACCCCCGTTTAGCCGGTTTCACCCGGTGCGTCCGGACGTTGCCGGGATGCACCACCTCACGTGGCGGCCGGGTCACGCGCCCTGGCGTTCGGCCTGCCTCCGGAGCAGCTCCTCGACGGCGGACGGCAGGGTCGTCTCGAAGTCGATCAGCTTCGCCCAGGTCGGGGTCACCACGACCCGGACCATGCCGTCGTAGAGCGCGCGCACGCCGACCTCCCACTCGGCGCGCTGCTCCGGCGTCATCTCGTAGCTGGTGTTCGCCTCCAGGTACTCGTCCGGGATGCCGTCGACGACGTCCAGCTCGGCCCGGCCGCGGACCAGCAGGATCGTGGGCGGGTGCACCTCGGTGTCGATCGTCAGGGCGACCGCCGGGTTCGCCCGCAGGTGCGCGAGCTTGGGCGCGTTCGTCGGGGTGCACATGACGATCTCGGTGCCGTTCCAGGAGAACCCGATCGGCACGGTGCGGGGCGTGCCGTCCGTGGCGACGTAGGCCAGGCGCGTGATGTCACGGGCCAGCAGCTCCTGACTGAGCGGCCGGTTCAGGATCTCGGTGACCTCGTTCGGTTCCATCGGTATCACTCCAAGCATTCGCGCTGCCCGTGTGGCTGCTGATATCCCTGGGACGGAGTCGCCGCCACGTTCTCGACATCGAGGGAATCTGATGAACGCACCTGGCCTGCCCGACGCCGAGACGATCGAGACCGTCCTCGCGTCCCGGGAGGGCGCCTGGGGTACCGGGGCGCGCGTCCTGTCAGTGCGCGACCTGTCGCAGGGCCTGAGCCGGGCCGCGGTGCTCCGGGTCTGCGTCGCGGTTCCGCACGCGGAGCCGTCCGCCTGGATCGTCAAGGTCCCGGGCTGGGGCCAGCCCTCGCTGCTCGACTCGCGCGACGGCGACCTGGACCACCGTGAGGCCCGCTTCTTCCGGAGCGGCGCACCCGCCCTCCTTCCCCGCGGTACGACGACGCCGCCCCACGTCACCGTGGTCGAGCACAACGGGCTCGACTGGATCGTCATGCGCGACGTCGACGCGGTACTGCAGCAGAGCTGGACGCCCGCCGCCGCGGCTGTCGCGGCCGAGCGGGCCGCGCTGCTGCACGTGCCCGGCGACCTGGAGCCCGGCCTGCTCGGCGCGCCCTGGCTGGAGACCGCGGGCTACGCCGCCTACGCCCACCACGTGCCGGACGGGCACGACAACCTCGACGCCCTGCCCGGCGACCCGCGGCTCCGAAACCTCTTCACCCCCGAGCAGGTCGACGCGCTGCACGCCGGCCTGGACGCCGCGGACGAGCTCGCCGCGCGCGCCGCGGAGCTGCCGACCACGCTCGTCCACGGCGACCTCACGCCCCGCAACGCCGGCCTGACCGCCGACGGCGCCCTGGTGCTCATCGACTGGGAGCACGTCGGCGTGGGGCCCGTGGGCTACGACCTCGGCACGTTCGTCTCCATGTACCGGGCCTTCGGCGGCCACGGCGAGCTGGACGAGCCGGCCGTCCTCGACGTCTACGCCGAGGCCGTCAGCGCCCTGGCGGGCACCAACCTGCGCCCGGCGGCCGCCCTCGGCTTCGCCGTCGCCCACCTCACGTGGGGGCTGCACCTGCGGCTCGGCCCGGGGCTGACCGCCGTCCGCCGGGGCCTGAACAGCCACGCCCCGGCGCGGCTCGCCGCGCACCTCGACGACATCCGTTCGGGGTGCCTGCGCGCGCTGTCCTGGGAGCCGGTGACCCAGGCCGTCACCGCGGGCCGCTGAGCCGCGCGCCGCGCGACCGCCCGGGGCGCAAGTTGACGGGGGGTTCAAGTTAGACCTACCGTCCTTGACCATGAAGACAGGTGACGCGGTCGTGCAGGCCGCCCCCGTGGTCGAGACCGTGGTCGACGCCGTGGCCCAGGCCCCGGCAGAGGCGGCCCCCGACGCCGCCCCGGCCGCCCCCTCCCCGTTCGAGCTCCTGCCCGTGGGCGATGCGTTCGGCGTCTGCTCCGTGGACGGGGTGTGCTCCTGATGGCGGGTGCGTTCGGCCGCGCCGCCGACAAGCTCGTCATCGACGTGTGGAGCGACGTGATGTGCCCGTTCTGCTACATGGGCGACGCGCTCCTGGAGCAGGCCCTGGAGCAGTTCCCGCACTCCGCCCAGGTCGAGGTGCGGTACCACAGCTTCCTGCTGATGCCGGAGCTCACCGAGGACGCGCCCGTCGACCTCCTGGAGCTGCTGTCGGCCACCAAGGGCTTCCCGCGCGAGCAGGCGGCGGCCATGCACGAGCAGATCTCGGAGCGCGGCCGGCAGCTGGGGCTGGACTACCGCTTCGAGCAGGCGAAGGCCGTGGGCACGCGCACCGCGCACCAGCTCAGCCACTTCGCGGCCGGGCACGGCAGGCAGCACGAGATGGTCCAGCGGCTGTTCCGGGCCTACTTCACGGACGGCCTGAATGTCGCGGACCACCAGGTCCTGGCCGACCTGGCCGCCGAGGTCGGCCTGGACCGCGACGCCGCCCTCGCGGCCCTCGCCTCGGAGGACTTCGCCGACGCCGTGGAGGCCGACATCCGGCAGGCGCGGCAGTACGGCATCCAGGGCGTGCCGTTCTTCGTGTTCGCCGGCAAGTACGCGGTCTCCGGCGCGCAGCCGGTGGAGTCGTTCCTGCGGACGCTGGAGACGAGCTGGAACGAGACGGTGGGCTCCCCCGCCGCCACCGGGGCCGGGATCGGTCGATGACCTCGGACCCGCCGCGGCTCCGCGCCGACGCGCGGCGCAACGTCGAGGGCATCCGGCTCGCCGCCCTCGACGTGTTCCGCGCGGGCGGGCTGAACAGCCCGCTGGACGAGGTGGCGCGAGCCGCGGGGGTCAGCAAGGGCACGATCTACCACCGCTTCGGGGGCCGGCAGGGCCTGATCGACGCGGTGGTCGAGGAGCTGTTCGCCGAGCGCATCGCCGGGATCATCACCGAGGTCCGCGCCGTCGAGGACCCCGTCGAGCGGTTCGAGGGCTACCTGCGCCGGATCTGGCTGGTCGCGTTCGACGAGCCCGCCGCCAACGACGTGCTGCTGCGCGCCCAGCCCGGGTCCGGCACGCTGACGGCGCTGTGCGAGCACGCCAGCGCGGTCGCCGCGGGATTCCTCGCCGACGCCCAGGCGACCGGCGCGATCCGGGCCGACCTCACGCCGGACGACGTCTACGTGCTGATCTGGGAGCGCGGCATCATCGCCCGCGCCAGCGAGCCGCAGCACCGGGAGGGCTTCGTCCGCAGCTTCGAGCACACCCTGCGAGGCCTGCGCACCACGCCGTGAGCCCGGTCCGGCGGTCCGGATTTCGACGTCGGCGGCTAGCGTGGAGCCCATGCAGCCTGCGGAGATGCGGACAGCCCGGCCGACCGTCGTCCTCGACGTGCTCGGCACCCTCGTGGACCAGGCCGGAAGCCTGCGACGGCAGGTCGCCGAGGCGGCGGGCATCGACGCCGACGCTGCGGCAGACGTCGCCGCGCGCTGGCTCGACCACGTCGCGACGCAGGAGCAGGCGATCGTCGGACGACGTCGCCCCTTCGCCCCGAGCCACGTCCTGGACCGCGAGGCGCTGGACGCGCTGGCCCAGCAGGGCCTGCTGTCGCCCGACGCCGCTACCACCCTGGCAGACGCCGGCGAGCGGCTGGAGCCCTGGCCCGACACGGTCGACGGCCTCGACCGGCTCGCCGCCGACGTCACCGTGCTCGGCCTCTCGAACGCGAGCCGCCGCGCCCTGACGGAACTGAGCGCGGGCGCCGGGCTGCGCTGGCACCAGGTGCTCTCCGCCGAGGACGCGGGCACGTACAAGCCGGCCCCGGGGATCTACGAGCTCGCCCTGAGCACCGCGCCCGCGTCGTCCGGCGCTCCGTTCATGGTGGCCGCACACGCCTGGGACCTGCGCGGTGCGGCGGCGGCCGGCCTGCGGACGGCGTACGTGCCCCGGCCCGACGGCGACGCGCCCGGCCCGGACGACACGTTCGACCTGTACGCGTCGGACCTCCGGGACCTGCACGCCCAGCTCCTCGCCCTGCCCGGGGACGCCGCGTGATCGTGACCGAGCTCGACGGCCTGCCCGTACGCCTGCGGACGCCGCACGACCTGTCCTTCACGGCCCGCTGGGGCACGGTGTTCGCCGTGCTGGACGACCAGGACTCGGGCAACCTCTGCCTCGGCGTCGAGGGGCCGGCGGGCCGGGTGTTCGTCAAGTACGCGGGCGCCCCCACCCTCCGGTACGACGGCGACGTCGCGGAGGCCGTCGCCCGCGCCCGCCGGGCCGCCGCGGTCTACCGGGCGCTCGCCCACCCGACGCTCGTGACCCTGCGCGAGGCCGTCGACGTCGGTACCGGCCACGCCCTGGTGTTCGACTGGACCGACGCGACGCCGGTCGGCCGGCAGTTCGAGCAGTCGCACGTGGTGCGGTCCCTGGACCTGGCCGCCCGGGTCGACGCGGTGCGGCAGGTCTACGAGTTCCACGCGCACGCGGCCGCGCTCGGCTGGGTCGCCGTCGACCTGTACGACGGCTCGGTGATGATCGAGCCGGCGAGCGGACGCGTCGTCCTGTGCGACCTCGACCTCTACGAGCCCGCGCCGACGGTCAACCGGATGGGGCGGATGTGGGGCTCGTCGCGGTTCATGTCGCCCGAGGAGTACGTGCTCGGCGCGCCGATCGACGAGGTCACGAACGTCGTCGCGCTCGGGACGCTCGCGCACACCTTCCTGGGGGACGACGCGACGCGGTCGCCCGCGGCCTGGTCCGGCTCGGCCGCGCAGCTCGCCGTCGCCGACCGCGCGGTGCACCCCGACCGGGAGGCGCGCTGGCCGTCGGTCGCCGCGCTGGCCGAGGCCTGGCGGGCCGCGTTGTAATCTTCCGGCATGCCGGACAGCACGAGCAGCAGCGCGAGCAGCGGACACCCCGACCGGACCGCCCCGTCGGCCTACGGCGCGCCCGTCTCGCCGCAGGGCGTGGACGCCCCGCTGCGCCGGTCGGCCGTCTTCCTCACGCTGGTCGTGGCCGACGGCGACGAGGCGCTGAGCACCGTCCGGGAGGTGCTCGCCGACCTCGGCGGGCTGGTCAAGACCGTCGGGTTCCGGGACCTGGCGAACCCGGTCTCGTGCACCGTCGGCATCGGCAGCCGGATCTGGACGGGCCTGACCGGGCGGGAGCGGCCGGCCGAGCTCCACCCCTTCCGGGAGATCGCCGGCGCCGCGCACACGGCGGTCTCCACCCCGGGTGACCTGCTGTTCCACATCTGGTCGGACCGTCAGGACCTCTGCTTCGAGCTGGAGCGCCTGCTGCTCGCCGCGCTCGGCACAGCGGTCACCACCGCCGACGAGGTGTCGGGGTTCCGCTACTTCGACACCCGCGACCTGCTCGGCTTCGTCGACGGCACGGCCAACCCGGTCGGCGCGGAGCTGCCGGAGTCCACCCTGGTGGGCGACGAGGACCCGGAGTTCGCGGGCGGAAGCTACGTCGTCGTGCAGAAGTACCTGCACACGCTCGCCGCCTGGCAGGCGCTGCCGACCGAGCAGCAGGAGCGGATCATCGGCCGCACCAAGGCGGACGGCGTCGAGCTCGACGACACGGTCGCGGGGCAGAAGTCCCACAAGACCCTCGCGACGATCACCGACGAGGACGGCGAGCACGACATCCTGCGCGACAACATGCCGTTCGGCCGCCCCGGCCACGGCGAGTTCGGCACCTACTTCATCGGCTACGCCCGGCACCTGTGGGTCATCGAGCGGATGCTGGAGCGCATGTTCGTGGGCGACCCGCCCGGCCTGCACGACCGGATCCTCGACTTCTCGACCCCGCAGACCGGCACCACGTTCTTCGTGCCGCCCACGTCGGTCCTCGACGCGCTGGCCTGACGAACTCACCTTTTTTGTGGGAAGGCGCGGCGACGCCGCCGTCCTAGCGTGCGAAGGGCCCCTCACCGCGACGAAGCGGAGCCCCCATGCGTCCCGACACGCACGCCCGCACGATGCTCCCCATCCCGGACCGGCCGCCGACGGGCCTGACGACGTACGACGCGAAGGACCCCGGCACGTCGTACCCCCCGATCGAACCGCTGCTGCCGCCGCACGGCGCACCCAACGTGCTGGTGATCCTGCTCGACGACGTGGGGTTCGGTGCCGCGAGCGCCTTCGGCGGCCCGTGCGCGACGCCGACGGCCGAACGGCTCGCCGCGGGCGGCCTGCGGTTCAACCGGTTCCACACCACGGCGCTGTGCGCGCCGACGCGGCAGGCGCTGCTGACGGGCCGCAACCACCACTCGGTGGGCATGGGCAGCATCACCGAGACGGCGACGTCGGCACCCGGGAACAGCTCGCTGCGCCCCAACACGAAGGCGCCGCTGGCGGAGACGCTGCGCCTGAACGGGTACTCGACGGCGCAGTTCGGCAAGTGCCACGAGGTGCCCGTGTGGCAGTCCTCGCCGATGGGCCCGTTCGACGCGTGGCCGACCGGCGGCGGGGGCTTCGAGACCTTCTACGGCTTCATCGGCGGCGAGAACAACCAGTGGGCACCCGCCCTGTACAGCGGGACGACGCCGGTCGAGCCCCCGGCGTCCGCCGAGGAGGGGTACCACCTCACCGAGGACCTCGTGGACCACGCGTGCACCTGGGTACGGCAGCAGAAAGCCCTGATGCCCGACCGGCCGTTCTTCGTCTACCTCGCCCCGGGTGCGACGCACGCGCCGCACCACGTGCCGCGGGAGTGGATCGAGAAGTACCGCGGCCGGTTCGACGACGGCTGGGACGTGCAGCGCGAGCGGACGTTCGCCCGGCAGAAGGAGCTGGGCGTCGTCCCGCCCGAGGCGGACCTGACCCGGCGGCACGACGAGATCCCCGCCTGGGACGACATGCCGGACGACCTCAAGCCGGTGCTGGCGCGCGAGATGGAGGCGTACGCCGGCTTCCTGGAGCACACCGACGTCCAGGTGGGCCGGGTGATCGACACGCTCGAGGACCTGGGCGTCCTCGACGACACGATCGTCTACTACATCATCGGCGACAACGGGGCCTCGGCCGAGGGCACCGTCAACGGGGCCTTCAACGAGATGGCGAACTTCAACGGCATGGCCGCCCTGGAGACGCCCGAGTTCATGCGCTCCAGGATGGACGAGTTCGGCTCGCCCAGCTCGTACAACCACTACGCCGTGGGCTGGGCCTGGGCCATGGACACCCCGTACCAGTGGACCAAGCAGGTCGCGTCGCACTGGGGCGGCACCCGCAACGGCACGATCGTGCACTGGCCGGCCCGGATCGCCGAGCCCGGCGGCCTCCGCTCGCAGTTCACGCATGTCATCGACGTGGCGCCGACCATCCTGGAGGCGGGCGGGATACCCGAGCCGGCCATGGTGAACGGCGTGCAGCAGGCACCGATCGAGGGCACGTCGATGCTGTACGCGTTCGACGACGGCACGGCCGCCGAACGGCACGACCTCCAGTACTTCGAGATGTTCGCCAACCGCGGGATCTACGACCGCGGGTGGAGCGCGGTCACCAAGCACCGCACCCCGTGGGCGCTCACCGGGACACAGCCGCCCGCGTTCGACGACGACGTCTGGGAGCTGTACGACGGCAGCACCGACTTCACCCAGGCGCACGACCTCGCCGCCGAGCGCCCGGAGATGCTCGCCCGCCTCCAGCGGCTCTGGCTCATCGAGGCGACCAAGTACGGCGTGCTGCCCATGGACGACCGCACCGCCGAGCGGCTCGCCCCCGAGCTCGCCGGTCGGCCCACTCTCATCCGCGGCGACTCCCAGCTCTTCTTCCCCGGGATGGGCCGGCTGTCGGAGAACAGCGTGGTCAACGTCAAGAACAAGTCGTTCTCCGTGACCGCCGAGGTCGACGTCGCCCCGGGCGCCGCCGCCGGCGTGCTCGTCGCACAGGGCGGACGATTCGGCGGCTGGTCGGTGCACACCACGGGCGGCCGGCTGACGTTCACCTACAACGTGCTCGGCATCCGTACGTACGTCGTCGCCGCCGACGAACCCGTGCCGTCCGGCAAGCACCAGCTCCGCGCGGAGTTCGCCTACGACGGCGGCGGGCTGGGCAAGGGCGGCGACGTCACCCTGTTCCACGACGGGACGCCCGTGGGGCGGGGCCGGGTCGAGGCGACGCAGCCGCTGGTGTTCTCGGCCGACGAGACCACCGACATCGGCTACGAGTCCGGGACGAGCGTCTCCGGTGCCTACGAGCCCGGGACGAGCCGGTTCACCGGCCGCATCGAGTGGGTGCAGATCGACCTCGGCAGCGACGACCACGACCACTACATCAGCCCCGAAGAGCGGCTCCGCGTCGCCATGGCCAAGCAGTAGACGGGGACGCCGTGCGCACCGACGAGCCGGACCCCCGCCCCAGCCCGCGGCACGCCAGGCCAGACAGCGCGAGCGGCGCGAGCGAGCCCGGCGAGCCCGGCGAGACGCTCAAGGAGCGCGCGTCCTACCTGTACGGGCTGATCATCACCGGTTCGGTGCTTGCCTCCGCCCCCGCCGACCTCGGGCTGGTGCGCGTCGCGGGACTGCTGGGCGGCACGCTGCTCGTCTACTGGTGCGCCGAGTCGTACGCGCACCTCATCGCCGCGCGCACCCTCGCGCGCCGTCCGCTCGACACCGCCGAACGCCGCCATGTGCTCGGCGAGGGACTGCCGCTCGTCGCGGCCTGCACGGTGCCCGTCGTGGTCCTGCTGATGGAGGCGGTGCTGCGGGTGCCGGCCGACGTCGCCGTCGACATCGCCCTCCTGGTCAACCTCGTGCTGCTCCTGGTCGTGGGCTGGCGCATGAGCAGCGTCAGCGGGCTGACGGGCGTCAGACACCTGGGCGCCACGGCGGTCGCTGGCCTGCTGGGCGTCGCCATGATCGGCCTCAAGCTGGCGCTGCACTAGCTGTCGCGGGGCGCGGCTCCCGGGCCGTCCGGCGGGTCGGCGGGCCCGGTGTGCAGCACCTCGCGGGCCTGCTCGGCGGCGCGCATGATGCTCTCGCTGATGAAGTCGAGGAACCGGGCGATGTTCTCCAGGCGCGCCGCGGCGGGGGTGTTCGCCCCGAGCACGACGACGCCCTGCCGGGCCGTCTCGGCGAGCTGGTCGTTGGCCCGCGCGCTGGCGATGGTCGACTGGTACCAGACGTCGTTGTCCGCGACGTAGCGCTCCCGCCGACCCTCGTCCCGCTCCCGCCGCACGAGGCCCTGGCCCTCCAGGAACGTGATGGCCTTGGAGACGGACGCCGGGCTGACCTGGAGGCGCCGCACGAGGTCCGCGGCGGTGACGCTGCCCGCGTCCGTGGTGAACACGCAGGTCAGCACCCGGGCGGTCATCCTGGTCAGGCCCGAGGCCATGAGCACGCCGGTGAGTGTCTCCTCGAAGTCCGCCACGGCTGCGGCGTCGCGCCCGTGGGCCTGCGGTGCCGCCTCCGCGGCGCGCGGCGCGGCCTGCCGGCTGCGGTGGGCGCGGCGCTCCGTCGCACGGTGCGCCAGATCGGCGCGGTAGCCGCCGGGCCCGCCGTTGCGCATCACCTCGCGCGTGACCGTGGACGTCGGCCGGTCCAGCCGGCGCGCGATCTCGGCGTACGACAGGTCGTCGGCCAGACCGAGCGCGATCTGCTGGCGTTCCTGCTTGGTGAGTCGGCCTCCCGGCATCGCGATCTCCTCCGTGCTCCCGCGTGGTGGTCCCCTGCGCACCCACCATAGCGTTCACCTCCACGTCATTGCAATGCGACGACGGTCCGCGTTGCATTACTCTCACGACCGTTGCAACAGTTTTGTCGCTCTGACCTGCGTAAATGCAGACACAACGCAACAAGTATGTTGCCTGGTTCTGGAAAGCAACGTAGCGTTTGCGATGTCAGAAACACCGGGAAGCCACCAGCACAGGAGCCGATCATCATGCAGAACTTCGCCACCCCCGCCCCGATCTCCGCCGTCGTCGAGATCCCCGCCGGCCGGGTCCAGCTCATCGCCGCGGACCGCGCCGACACCACCGTCGAGGTCCGGCCCACCAACCCCGCCAAGAGCCGCGACGTCCAGACCGCCGAGCAGACCACCGTCACCTACACCGACGGCGTGCTGACGGTCCGGACCGCCGAGCCCCACAACAAGCTCGTCGGCCACGCCGGTTCCATCGAGGTCACCGTCCAGCTCCCCGCGGGTTCGGGGCTCGAGGGCACGTCGGAGGCCGCCGAGCTGCGCGCCGTCGGCCGCCTCGGTGCCGTTGTCTTCGACGGCGCGTACCAGCAGATCAAGATCGACGAGGCGGCGAGCCTGCGCCTCACCGCGATCGACGGCGACGTCGAGGTGGGCCGGCTCACCGGTCCCGCGGAGATCAGCACCGCCCGCGGTGACATCCGGATCGCCGAGGCCACGAGCGGTTCGGTCGTGCTCAACACCCAGTCCGGTGACATCACGGTCGCCGCGAGCGCCGGCGTCTCGGCCACCCTCGACGCCGGGACGACCCTCGGCCGCATCAGCAACACCCTCAAGAACGACGGCGCCGCCGTGCTCGACCTCCGCGCGACGACCGCCTATGGCGACATCTCCGCCAGCAGCCTCTGAGCGGGGCGGTGCCGGCCCGGGCCGACCGGGCCGGCACCACACAGCACGACCGCACCACAGCACGCCCGCACCACGCGACAACGCACCGTGCACCGCGCACCGCGCACCGCGCACCGACCAGCACCACTCCCGCACCACGAACCGACAGGTGGAGAACATGACGAACGACAGCGCTTCCTCGACCAGCACCGCGTGGTCCGGCCTGGTGCCGGTCGACGACACGGCCCTCGCCGTGACCGACACGGGCGGCACGGGCCTCCCGATCGTCTACCTGAACGGCCAGTTCGCCACCCAGGGCTACTGGCGCAGGACGATCGCCGACCTGGGCACCGGCTACCGGCACATCACGTTCGACGAGCGCGCCCGCGGCAAGAAGTCCGGGACGTCCGCGGACTACTCGTTCGAGGCGGCCGTGCGGGACGTCGACGCCGTCCTCGCCGCCCGCGGCGTGGAGAAGGCGCTGGTGATCGGCTGGTCCTACGGGGCGGTCGTCGCAGCGCACTGGGCGCAGCGCAATCCGGGACGCACGGTGGGCGCGGTCCTGGTCGACGGCGCCTTCCCGCACGACTGGCTCGACGACGCGATGGAGGTCCGCATCCGCAAGCTGTTCCGCCGGATGAGCTGGTTCACGATCCCGCTCCGGATCACGGGCATCACGCCGCGGATGTCCGCGGCGGAGCAGGCCGAGAGCAACATCGAGCTCGGCAAGCTGTCCCGCGAGAGCGCCCTGGCGCCCGTGCTGAACGACATCACCGTGCCGGTGCGGTACGTGGTGGCCTCGGGGACGTCGCTCGGCAGCAAGGGTGACGAGCAGGAGCAGATCCGGGCCGGCCTGGCGGCGGCGACCGCGGGCAACCCGAACATCGAGATCAGCGCCAAGGTGCCCAGCAACCACGGCGCCATCCTCAACAAGGACTTCCGCGCCGTCGCCGACGCCGTGCGGGAGGTCGCCGCCCTCGGGAGCTGAGGACGCCGACGACGGACACAGGGGGCCGGGGCATCGCGCGAGCGATGCCCCGGCCCCCTCCGTCGTGTCCCGACCGGCACCCGTGCCGGCCGCGCCGCGCGGGATCAGCCGATCGGGCGCAGGTGGACGTCGTCCGGCACCGGGATGCCGAAGCCCGGGGCGTCACCCAGCCGCAGCACGCCGTCCGCCGGCGTGAGCAGCGCGGGGTCGACGCCGGCCACGGTGCCCGGCACCCCCTCCACCACCTCGACGTTGCCGAGGCCGGCCGCGAGGTGCGCGGCGTACCGGGTCTTGAGCGGCCGGCCCCAGGCGTGGGGCGAGCCGTGGACGCCGTCCGCCACGAGCCGGGGCATGAGCTCGCGCCACGCGGTCAGGCCGTACGACATGACGTCCATGAGCAGCACGTCGATCGAGCCCGCGGCGGCCACGGGCAGCAGCGCGGCGACGTCGGGCGACGTCTCCCCCTCCGCGATCCGGGTGTCCGGCGAGTGCGCGTCGAGCCAGGTGCGGAGCGCCTTGAGGTCGTCGGCGTCGTCCAGGAACGGCTCCTCGACCCAGTACAGCCCCACGTCGGCGACGGCCTCCAGGTAGGCGACGAACCCGTCGCGGTCGTAGCCGTCGTTGGCGTCCACCAGGATGCGGGCGTCCGGGAACGCCTCCCGGACGGCGCGGGTCACCTCGATGTCGCGCGCGTCGCCGGCATCCCGGGAGAGCCACTTGTTACCCCGGCCGATCTTGAGCTTGAAGTCCCGGTAGCCCAGCGCGGCGTCCGCGCGGCACTCCTCGACCAGCACGCCGGCGCCGCGCGGCGCGTCGTCCGGGTCGAGGTCGTCGAAGTAGATCGCGCCGTCGTAGACGGCCACGTCCGTCGTGCCCCGGCCGCCGAGCAGGGCGTGCACCGGGGCGTCGAGCACCACGCCGAGCAGGTCGTGCAGGGCGATGTCGAGCCAGTGCTCCGCGGCGTCGCGGATCCCCGTGGCGGGGTCGATCAGCTCCGAGAGCAGGCGCCCCTCGACCCGGGAGACGTCGCCCGGCGGCCCCTCGAACAGTCCCCAGCCGGTCCGGCCGTCGTCGGTGACGAGCGCCGCGACGTCCGAGTCGGGTCCGGCGCCGTGGCTGCCGAGCCGGGCGTTGCGGCCCACGGTCCGGGGGTAGCGCGTCTCCAGCGAGGCGAGCCGGACGGAACGGATGCGGGGGTCTGCGGAGGCCATGAGGTCCAATCAGGTCAGGTCGGGCGGGGCGCCGCGCCGAGCGCGACGGAGAGGCGGGCGGCGGTGCGACGCACGGCCGCCACGATCGAGGGCTGGGCCGCGACGATGCGGTCCCGGGGTCCGGCCGCGCTGATCGCGGCGACCGGGAGCTCGCCCGCGCCGAGGATCGGCGCGGCGACGCAGCGCACGCCGGGCTCCCGCTCGGCGTCGTCGAGGGCCCAGCCGCGGTCCCGGATGCGGTCGAGCTCCTCGTGCAGCGCGGGCGCGCTGGTCAGGGTGGTCGAGGTGTAGCCGGTCAGCGGGATGCGGTCGACGATCGCCCGGGCCTCGGCCGCCGGGAGCGCCGACAGGTAGGCCTTGCCGAGCGCCGACGCGTGCAGCGGGGCGCGGCTGCCCAGCTTGGAGACCACCTTCACCACCTGCGGTCCCTCCTGCTGCATCACGTAGCACATCTGGTCGTCGTCGAAGATGGCGATGAACGCCGTCTCCTCGGTCTCGGCGACGAGCTCACGCAGGTGGTCGGGCCCCACGGCGTGGACGTCCAGGCCGTCCAGCGCCTGCAGCCCCAGGCGCATCACCACGGGGCCGAGCCGCAGCTCGGTCTCGCCCACCACGTAGCCGCGCTCCCGCAGCGTGCCCACGATGCGGTAGGCGGCGCTGCGGCTGAGCCCGAGGTCCGCGGCCAGCCGCTGGACGGTCAGGCCCGGCGTCGCCGCGATCCGTTCGACGAGGTCCAGGCCGCGTGCGAGGGTGCCGGCGGCCCCGCCGTCGGCGGTGGTCCGGTTGCTCGTGTCATTCACGCTGCCATTCTGCACGGCACCGGCTCACCCCTTGAGACCGGAGCGGGCGACGCCGGCGATCACGTAGCGCTGCACGAACGCGAACAGGATCAGCACCGGGACGCTCGCGATCGCCGCTCCCGCCATGACCGCCGGGAAGTCGGTGGCGTAGGCGCCGCGCAGCGTCGCCAGGCCGGCGGGGAGCGTGAGCTGCTCCGGGTTGAACAGGACGTACAGGGGCCACAGGAAGTCGTTCCAGCTCCCGAGGAACGACAGCAGGCCGAGCGTCGCGAGCGGTGCCTTGGACAGGGGCAGCACCACGCGGACGAAGATCTGCCAGCGGTTGGCGCCGTCGATCAGCGCCGCCTCCTCCAGCTCCGCCGGGAGGCTCTGGAAGAACTGGACCAGGAAGAACACGCCGAACGCGCTCGCCGCGCCCGGCACCACCAGCGCCCAGACGCTGTCGAGCCAGCCCAGCCCGTCCACGATCAGGTAGTTCGGCATGAGGAAGACGAAGCCGGGGACGAACAGCGTGGCGATGATCAGCGCGAAGATCAGCCGCCGCCCGGGGAACCGCATCCGGGCCAGCGGGTACGCGGCCGCCGACGCCGTGGCGAGCACCAGCACCGTGTGCAGCACACCGACGAGCACGGAGTTGCCGAGCCAGCGCAGCAGCGGGGCCTGCGCGTCGGCGAACAGCCGGGTGTAGCCCTCGACGCTCGGCGTGGGCGGGATCCACTGCGGCGGCAGGGCCGTGGCGTCGCCCGTCGTCTTGAACGACGTCGAGAGCATCCACAGCAGCGGGGCCAGGATCAGCACGGACAGGATGAGCAGCATCGCGTACAGGAGCAGCGTGCCGACGACGCCGCGGCCGGTCGCCTCGTCGCGCCGGCGCCGGGGCGCGGGCTGCCGTGTCGTGGGCGGGCGGGTGGTGCTGCCGGGGGGAACGACGGTGGTCGCCACGTCAGCTCTCCTTCTGTCGCAGGAACAGGAAGTTCAGGGCGCTGACGGCGATCAGGAGCAGGGCCAGGAGGTAGCTCATCGCGGCGGCGAGGCCCATGCGGAACTGCTCCAGGCCCACCTCGGCGATGAACATGATGGCCGTGCGCGTCTCGTTCGACGGGTTGCCCGCGGTGAGCAGGTAGGACTGGCCGAACATGTTCGCCGAGGCCAGCACCGTCATCGTCAGGACGAAGAGGATGACGGGGCGCAGCTGCGGGATCGTCACGTGCACGAACTGCTGCCAGCGGCCCGCGCCGTCGACCTTGGCGGCGTCGTAGAGGGCGTCGTCCACGTTCTGCAGGCCCGCGAGGTAGACCACTGAGTTGAACCCCATGGTCCACCAGATCGTGACGCCCACCAGCGAGACCCAGACCCACGGCGTCGCCGTCAGCCAGGGCACCGGCTCGGTGACGCCGAGCTCCGCGAGGTACCCGTTGATCAGGCCGGTGTTGCCGTTCAGCAGGTACTGCCAGAGCAGGCCGACCACGCTGACGCCCAGCACGTACGGCGCGAAGAAGACCGCGCGGAAGAAGGTCCGCCCGCGGAACCGCTGGTTGAGCAGCAGCGCGAGGCCGAGCGGGATGGCCATGAGCAGCGGCACCGAGAGCACCACGAACAGGCCCGTGGCCCGCATGCTCTCCCAGAACTGCTGCGCCACCAGCGCATCCGGGGTGAACAGGTCCACGTAGTTCTGCAGGCCGACGAACGGCCGGTCGGGCAGGAAGAAGTCCCAGTTGTGCAGGCTCATCCAGAGCCCCGACACGGCGGGGACCAGCACGAACGTGCCGAAGATCAGCAGGAACGGCGCGAGGAAGAGGTAGGGCGTCCAGGGCCGCGGCCGGCTGGGCGAGACGACGGTGGCGGCGGTGGTGGCGGCCCGGGGGGTCGCGCGGACGGCGGTGGCGGTCATGTCAGGCCCTCCCGTACTTCTCGGCGTTCTCCTGGAGCAGGAAGGACGCCTGGGTCGTCGCGGTCCCGAGGGCCGCTGCCGGGTCGCCGAGCGAGAGCAGGGCGTCGCCGATCGCGGGGTACAGGATGGTGGTCTGCACCTCCGCGATCCCCGGCACCAGCGGGTAGAACCGGATGTGCTCCACCCCCTCGGCCACGTGTGACTGCGCTGTCAGCTCAGCCAGCTCGGGCGAGTCCAGGATCGGCAGGCGGGCGGGAACGGGCCCCGCGGTGGCCCAGCCGATCGAGTTCGCGAGGATCCACCCGAGGAATGTCACGACGGCGGCGAGGCGGTCGGCGTCGAACCGCGGCTGGCGCGCGACCACGAACTGGTGCGAGCCGGAGAACGCCGCCCGACCGCTGCCGATCTGCGGCAGCGGCGCGACGTCCCAGTCGAGCCCGTCGACCGAGCCGAGGTCGTTGATCAGGGCGCCGGGGCCCCCCCAGAGGAACGCGTTCTGGTCGTTCTTGAACGCCATCGAGGCGTCCGAGCCGCTCACGTTCCGCGGGCTCCAGCCGGCCCGGATGAGGGACTGCTGCCAGGTGAGGGCGTCCACGCCGGCCTGCGCGCCGAACGTCGCGGCGCGCCCGGCGGCGTCGTAGTGCTCGCCGCCGAACTGCCAGAGCAGGGAGTCGAAGCCGCGCCCGACCCCCTGCGGGTCGACGGCGGGCAGCCAGTGACCCTGGACCCCGGACGACGCCAGCGCGTCGAGCGCGTGCTCGTACGCGGCGCGGTCGGTCGGCGGCGCGTCCGGGTCCAGCCCGGCCTGCTCCAGCACCCGGCGGTTGTAGAACAGCGAGTCGGGCCACATGTCCAGCGGCAGCGACCAGCGCTGGTCGCGGTAGACGCCGGAGCCCCAGACGACCGGGAGGTAGTCGGACTCGACGAGGCCGACCGTCTCCAGGACGTCGTCGACCGGCATGATCACCTTCCGGGCGGCGTTGGTCGCCACCTGGAAGTTGTGCATGAGGGCGAAGTCCGGCGCGAGGCCGCTCGTCACCGCGGCGGGGAACTTCTGGTAGAAGTCGCCCCACGGCAAGGCGTACATGTCGATGCCGATGTGCGGGTGCTCCCGCGTGAACTCCTCGATCAGGGTCCGCATGACCGGCCCGTCGCCGCCGGTGAGACCGTTCCAGAACTTCAGCGTGACCGGCGGCCCGTCGTAGGCCGCGGGGACCCGCGGCAGCCGCGCCGTCCCGATCGTCGGCGCGCAGCCTGTGATCGTCGCCGCGACGCCGGCGAGCCCGGCCGCACCGATCGCCCGCAGGACCGCGCGGCGCGTGAGCGTACTCATCTCCACGTCCCCACCTCATTGTGTGCCGTCCCGATGATCGGGACCGCTGTGTCGATGAGCGGGACACTATCGAAAGGCATGGAACGAGCGCAAGAGTCCGGGCGCGGAAAGGTGTGTGCGCATGCTCTCGAGGTCGAGAGCATGCGCACGCACCGTCCGGGAGCGGACGCCGGACGGTCAGTGGGCGGCGGCCTCCGCGTAACGCTGGAGGAAGCGGGCCGTGCCGCGCGCCATGTTCGCGATCTCGGTGGGGTCCACGCTCTCGTTCGGCGCGTGGATGGCGGCGAGCGGTTCCTCGACGCCGACCAGCAGGATCTCCGCCCCGGGGTAGGTGTCCGCGAAGACGTTGCAGAGCGGGATCGACCCGCCCTGCCCGAGCTGGGCCATCGGCCTGCCGTAGGTCTCCTCGAGGGCGCCGGCCAGCGCGTGGAACGCGGGGCCGTCGACCGCGGCGAGGAAGGGTTCGCCCTCCGCCTCGACCGTGACCTGGACGGCGACCCCCCAGGGCGCCGCCGCGCGGAGCTGCCGCTCGAGCGCCGTCCGGGCCTGGTCCGCCGTGGTGCCGGGCGGGATACGCAGGTTCAGCCGGGCGGAGGCCCGGGGCGTGATCGCCGAGGCCGAACCCACCACCGGCGGGCAGTCGATGCCCAGGATCGTCAGCGCGGGCCGCGCCCAGAGCAGGTCCGCGACGCTGCCGTCGCCCAGCAGGGAGACGCCCTCCAGCACGGTAGCGTCCCACCGGAACCGGTCGGCGGGGTACCCCTCGCCCGGCCACGTCCCGTGGTGGTCGAGGCCGGCGACCGTGGTGTCCCCGTTGCCGTCGCGCAGGGTGCTCAGCACCGCGACGAGGGCCGCCAGCGCGTCGGGGGCGGCGCCCCCGAACATGCCGGAGTGCACCTCCGACCCGAGCGCCTGGAGCGTGAGCACCACGTTGACCATCCCGCGCAGGCTGACGGTCGCCGCGGGCTGTCCGACGGCGGCGTTGCCGGTGTCGCACACCAGGATGGCGTCGGCGCGCAGCAGGTCGGCGTGCTCGGGCACGAACGCCTCCAGGCCGCCCGTGCCCTGCTCCTCCGAGCCCTCGACCACCAGCTTGAGGTGCACCGGCGGCTCGCCGAGCGCCCGCAGGGCGGCCAGGAGCATGACGATGTTGCCCTTGCAGTCGGCGCTGCCGCGGCCGTACCACCTGCCGTCGGCGTCGGTGAGCTCGAAGGGCGGCGTGCGCCAGGCGGACTCGTCGAGCGGGGGCTGCACGTCGTAGTGCGCGTAGAGCAGCACGGTGGGCGCGGCCGGGTCGGCGCAGGGCCGCGAGCCGACCACCGCCATGCTCCCGTCCGCTGTCCGCTCCAGGTGCGCGTCCTGGAAGCCGACGTCGGCGAACCGGCCGAGCACCCACTGCGCGGCCCGGTCGCACTCCTGGGGCGGGAACTGCCGGGGGTCCGCGACCGACCGGATGGCGACCAGCTCGGCGAGCTCGTCCCGGACCCGCGACATCTCGTCGGTGACCCGGGCGTCGAGGTCCGTGGCCGTGGTCACGAGCCCACCACGTCGTCGGTCGCGAGGTCGTCCACGTACTGCTGGAACTCCTCGAGCTCGTCCGGGCAGTAGATCTGGATGATCAGCGTCTGCCCGCGCAGGATCTTGCGGTCGGTGATCACGGGGCGCGCGCCGGGACCGGTGGCGCCGTTGGCGAGCTGCGCCTGGAGCGTCGCGCGGTTCAGCGCGTCGTTCGGGTTCGCGCAGACCGCCCCGCCGTCGTCCCCGAGCACCGTGACGATCTGGTCCTTCGACGGCGTGACCGTGGCCCCCGCCTCGTCGAGCGCCTGGATCAGCTCGTCGGCCTTCGCCTCGGCGTCGCGGGTCTCGTCGGCCGCGCGGTAGAGGACCAGGGCGAGGGCGATGAGGACTCCGACCACGACACCCACCGCCACGTAGAGGATCGTGCGCTCGCGCGGGGACTGGGTCTCGACGTGCGTGCTCATTCCGGGCTCACCTCCTCCGTCGACTCCTCCAGCTTCCACGAGGGCTTGCGGGCCCGGTAGAAGAGGTACGGGACCAGCAGGCCGAGGCCCAGCGCGCCCACGACGACGATGACGACGTACACGGCCGGGTTGCCGCCGCCGAACTGGGACGGCGGCACGAACCCGACCAGCAGGGCCGCGAGCGACGCCCCGAAGCCCACGCCGCAGAGCGACTTGAGCATCGGGCTGCGGAAGCCACGCGGATGGTCGGGGTACTTGCGGCGCAGCCCGATGGCCGCGACGAACATGAGCAGGTACATGATCAGGTACACCTGCGTGGTGATCACCGAGAAGATCCAGTACGCGCTGGAGACGTTCGGGATCAGTGCGTACATCAGGCCGATCGCCGTGGTGACGATGCCCTGGACCACCAGGATGTTCTGCTGCACGCCGTTCTTGTTGAGCCGCTGCAGGAACGGGGGCAGGTAGCCCTCCTGCCGGGAGATCAGGAGCAGGCCCTTGGACGGGCCGGCCAGCCAGGTGAGCATCCCGCCGAGCGAGGCCGTGACGAGCATGATGCCGACGATCGGCGTGAGCCACTGCGTGCCGAAGTTGGCGAACACCGCGTCGAAGGCCTGCATCACGCCCGCGGTGAGCGAGAGCTCCTCGGCGGGCACCACCCAGCTGATCGCGAGGGCCGGGAGGATGAAGATCAGCAGCACCATGCCCATCGCCAGGAACATCGACTTCGGGAACTCCTTCGCGGGGTTCCGCAGCGACGACACGTGCACGGCGTTCATCTCCATGCCGGAGTAGGAGAGGAAGTTGTTCACGATGAGCACGAGGCTGGCGAGCCCGGCCCACGCGGGGAAGATGTTGTCGGCGGTCATCGGCGCGGCCGACTCGTTGCCCTGGCCGAGGAACACCATGCCGAGCACCACGAGCACCACGCCGGGGATCAGCGTGCCGATGATGAGGCCGCCGCTCGCGAGCCCCGCCACGCCCTTGGTGCCGCGCGAGGAGACCCAGACGCCGCTCCAGTAGACGACGATGATGACGCACGCCGTCCAGACGCCGCTGCTCGCGAGCGCCGGGTTGAAGACGTAGGCCAGCGTGCTCGCGACGAACCCCAGCAGGCTGGGGTAGTAGAAGATCGTCATCGCGAACTGGCACCACACCGCGAGGAACCCCATGGGCTTGGAGATGCCGCGGGCCACCCAGTTGTAGACGCCGCCCTTCCAGCCGGAGGCGAGCTCCGCGGAGACGAGCGACGTCGGCAGCAGGAAGACCACGGCGGGCAGCAGGTAGAGGAAGACGCACGCCAGCCCGTAGACCGCCATCGTGGGCGCGGCCCGGAGGCTCGCGACCGAGCTGGTGGTCATCATGGCCAGCGCGACCCAGGAGATCCATGCCGTCGCGGGCACCTTGGCGCGGACTGCGGCGGCGGATTCGGCGGGCGGCTCGGCGGCGTGCCGTGCCGTTGGTCCCTGCGTAGGTTCGTGCGGAGCGTCCATGGCGCTCATGACCTGCCTCCGTCCGTTCGGGACGTCACAGCGGGGAGATGCCTCAGCCGGCGAGGAGCCTGGCCTTCTGGGCGCTGAACTCGGCGTCGGTGAGCACGCCCTCGTCGCGCAGCTTGCCGAGCCGTTCGAGCTGCGCGATCACGTCCTCCGACGCCGGCGCCGCGGCCGGGGCAGGCGGCGGGGGCGCCACATAGACCTGCTGCGGAGCCTGCTGCGGCGGTTCCGCGTAGGACTCCTGTGCCGCCCAGCGGTTCGCCTGACGCCGCGAGACCCGGTTGGACACCGCGGTCGCGGTGCCGGCTACGACGGCGGTCCGTGCCACCCCTCTGAGAAGTCCCATCAGAGCTCTCCTTCTCGTGTCTGCGCCGACGTCGTGCCCGGGGAGCTCTGCTCTGCCTCCAGCGCGTCGAGCGCCGCGACGACGTCCTCGACCGGGATGCGACCGGTGGCGATCACCTGCGCACCGGCTTCCCGCATGGCCGTCACGAACGGGCCGGCCCAGGTGTTCTCGTACACGATGAGGCCGACGGCGTCGCCGGGGGCCACCAGCGCGACGCTCTGCGCCAGGTCCTCGTCGTCGAGCAGTCCGGAGCCCACGCCCTCGAACACGGCGAGGTCGAGGCTGCCGTCGTGGTCCAGGTCGGTGAGCGCGACGGCGACGATGTCGCCCTCGACGGTGCGCCGGGCGACCCGGAGGTCGAGGATCCGGATGATCCCGCGTTCGACGAGGTCCAGCAGCGCGGCCAGGCCCTTGCCCTGCAGCCTGCCGCCGGGGAACTCCACGGCGAGGTAGTCGATCGGTCCGACGTCCAGCTCGGTCATCTCCGGACCTCCTGCGTTGGCGGACGGGTACAGCGCTTCCGTCACGACACTGGCATCACCCGGGGTGGTAGCGGCCCACCCGCACCGGGGTGGACCTGCGCCACCCGGGTGCGCGCCATGATCGCGGGACAGACCCCCGGAGGCCCCCATGTCCGCCATCCCCACCTACGACGCCGAGCAGCTCGCCGGCATGCTCGTGCTCCTGCCCGACGTCGACTCGGTCGAGCTCAAGCTCACCGTCCCCGACGACTTCCAGCGCTCCGCGGTGCGGATCCTGGGCATCGACCCGCTCGACGCGGTCCTGCGTCAGGTCGCTTTCGTCGACACCCCCGACCTGCGGCTCTCGGACGCCGGCGTGGTGCTGCGCGCCCGGCGGACCCAGCGCAAGCCCGGCGACCTGACCGTCAAGCTCCGGCCCGCCGTACCGCACGACGTGCCCGAGAGCTACCGCGGGCACGACGGGTTCAAGGTCGAGCTGGACGCGTCGCCGGCCGGCTTCACCTGCTCGTGCTCGCTCACCGTCGAGGCGCCCGACCGGCGCGTCCGCAAGATGATGACCGGCGACCGCGGCATCCACGGCATGCTTGACGACGACCAGCGGGCCCTGCTGCACGAGCGCATGCCGCACGACGTCGCGCCGGACGACCTCGTGCTGCTCGGCCCGATCAACCTGATCAAGTGCCGGTTCCGCGCCAAGGGGTACCCGCGGCGCATGGTCGCCGAGCTGTGGGGGCTGCCCGACGGCTCCCGGATCCTGGAGCTGTCCACCAAGGCCCCGCCTGCCGAGGCCTTCCAGGCCGCCGCCGAGACGAAGGCCATCCTCGCCGGCAAGGGGATCGACCTGAGCGCCCCGCAGGAGACCAAGACCAAGGCGGCACTCGCCGCCCTGACGGCGCCCGGGTCGGAGTGAGCCGCGGTCAGCGCCGCCAGGCACCCGCAGGCTGACCTCGCCGGGGCCGGTTCATCAGCGCCCGGGCCAGGTCGGCCGCCTCGGCGCGGGACCCGCAGCCGAGCTTGCGGTAGATCACCTTGAGATGGAACTTGAGCGTGTTCACCGAGATGAACAGCTCGTCCGCGATCTCCCGCAGGCTGAGCCGGCTCGGGAGCATCCGCAGGATCCCGAGCTGCCGGTCGGTCAGGTCCTCGACGAGCTCGACCACCGCCGTCCCGGGCGGCGACGCCCCGGAGAGCGGGACGCGGCGCAGCCGGTCCAGCCAGGGGCGCGGCACCTGCCAGGCCAGCCGCTCGATCGCCTCGACGACCTCCGTGCCCTCGGACGCGACCGTCTGCACGAGGCCGTGCGCGGCGGCGAGCCGCACCGCGCGCGACAGGGCGGCCTCGGCCTCGTCCGCGTCGCGGGTGGTGCGGCTCAGCAGCAGGTCGAGAAGCACGTGGTGCCGCACGCAGCGCGGTGCCGCCGCACGCAGCGCCGGGTCCGCCGCCCCGACGTCGCCCTCCGCGATGAGCACGCGCGCCGTCTCGACGCCGCCCCAGAAGGGGTCGTCGACCTCGGCGGCCCAGCGCGCGGCGTCGTCGAGCCGGCTCTCGGCCAGGGCCAGCAGGGTGCCCGTGCGGGCCAGGAGCGTGCGGCTGCCCGGGCCCGTGAGCTCCGTGTCGACCAGCTCCGTGGCGTCGCCGAAGGCCCGCTCCGCCGCCGCGCCGTCCCCGGAGTCGACCGCCGTCCGCGCCAGCTCCAGGGACGCCAGCAGCCGGCAGTGCGGCACCGGGTCGCACGGGGTCTCGACCAGGCGCGACAGCACCGGCAGCGCGGCCGACTGCTCCCCGATCTCCCGGTTGGCCAGCGCCTCGGCGACCATCAGCTCGGTCTGCGCCGTCGTCAGGTTCGCCGCCTCGGACATGTCCCGCGTGCCGTAGACCAGGCGCAGCGCCTCGACCGGGCGCCCGGCGAGCGCCGCCCCCAGGGCCCGGGTGGCCTCGAAGGCGATCCGCCGTCCGGATACGGGGTTGAGGGTGCGGGCCACGTGGCGCACCTCCGCGCCTGCGTCGTCCCACCGCTCCGTCAGGGCGATCTCCCGGGCCAGCAGGTTCCAGCCGAACGTGCACAGCGGGTCGGCCTGCCAGCGCTCCCCGATCGTCGCGAGGGCCCACCGGGCGGACGCCGCCCCCGTGCTCCAGTCGCCCGAGACCGCCGCCGACGCCGCGCGGAGCATCTCCAGCCGCGCGAGCAGCACGGGTTCGATCGCGCTGTCCCCGTCGGCCTGGGCGAGCACGGTGTGCACGGCCTGCACGAACGCGTTCCGGTCGGCGAAGAGCTGGCACCAGGCGAGGTCGACGGCCGCTGCCGTGTCGACCGCGGCGCCCGCCGGGATCGCCGCGAGCATGCGCCGCACGGTGACCTCACGCCCGCTGTCGTAGAGCTGGGGCACGCAGGATGCCAGCAGCCGGAGCGCCGCACGGTCCTGGCCGGCGCGCAGCAGGTGCTCGAGCGCGGCCACCGACCGCCCGCCGTCCTCGAACCACCGCGCGGCGCGGCGGTGCAGCTCGGCCAGGCGCTCGGGGTCGCGCCTGCGGAGCTCGACCAGGAGGGCGTCCCGGACCAGGGCGTGCGTCTCGTACGCCCCCGAGGGCTCGATCCGCGCGGCGAACAGCCCCCGCTCCTCCGCCCGCTCCAGCAGCTCGGGAGCGTCGGGCCGGCCGGCGAGCACCCGGGCGAGACCGGGCTCCACCCGGTCCACCACGGACACCGCCATCAGCACGTCGACGACGTCGGCGGGCTCGCCGCTGAGCACCTCGTGCCAGACGTAGTCGCCGACGTAGCGTTCGACGTCGTCCTGCCGCGGCGCGTCCGGAGCCGCGCGGGCGTCCGCCGTCCGGGCGGCCAGCGCGGCGAGCTGGATGCTGGCGGCCCAGCCGCCGGCGTGCCGCGCGGCCCGGGCCACGCGCTGCGGCGGCAGGGTCGGGGCCAGCCGGGCCAGCATCTCGGTCGCCTCGTCGAACGAGAACCGCAGCTCGGGGAACCGGACCTCGCCGAGCAGCCCCCGCGCCCGCAGCCGGTCCACCGGGAGGGGCGGGACGTGCCGGCTGACCAGCACCACGCGCAGCCACCGCGGCAGGTGCTGGACGAACATCGTCAGCGACCCGCCCGCCACCGCCTCGTCCACGACCTCCAGGTCGTCGATCACCAGCACGCGCGGGCCGTACCGCCGCGACTCCAGGTCGTCAAGGAGCGTCCCCACGGCGTCCAGCAGCGCGTGCCGGCGCCGTATGAGGTCGGCGGCGGGCTCCGCGCAGCCCGGGGCGATCCCGTCGAGCGCGGCGAGGATGCTCAGCCAGAGCTGCGCGGGGTCCCGGTCCGACTCGTCGACGGACAGCCAGGCGTGCGGCAGGTCGGTCCAGCCCACCCAGTCGCGCAGCAGGGAGGTCTTGCCCGAGCCCGCCGGAGCCACGACCAGCGTGAGCGGCGACTCGACCGCGGTGTCGAGCAGCTCGATGAGCCGGGGCCGCCGCACGAGGTACTCGGGGTTCACGGCCGGCCGCAGCTTCGCCTGGTAGACGAGCACGTTCCCGCCGAACGAGTCGCTCATGTCCGACTCTCCTTGGTACGCCTGACCGCCGCGTGGGCACGACACCACGCAGTCGATCATTCCGGCGTCCGGGAGTGATCACCCGGTTCGGGGGAAGTCCCGGGGCGGACGGCGGACGGCGCCACCGGGCTCCCGCGCACCCGGGCGCTCCGTCAGGACGTTGCGCGCAGGCTCTCCCGCGCCGTGCGGACGGCCTCGTAGCGGTCCAGGGCCTCCGCGCGCTCGGCCTTGTGGTCGACGACGGGCGCGGGGTAGCCGGCCGGCGGACCGTCCGGCAGCTTCCAGGGCTGGTGCGCGGCCTTGCCCGGCACGTCCGCGAGCTCGGGGACGTACCGGCGCACGTACTCGCCGTCCGGGTCGAACCGCTCGCCCTGCAGCACCGGGTTGAACACCCGGAAGTACGGCGCGGCGTCGGTGCCGCTGCCGGCCACCCACTGCCAGCCGTGCTGGTTGGAGGCGAGGTCGCCGTCGACGAGCCGGCTCATGAAGTGCCTGGCGCCCCACCACCACGGCAGGTGCAGGTCCTTGACGAGGAACGACGCCGTGATCATGCGCACCCGGTTGTGCATCCACCCCTCGGCCAGGAGCTGGCGCATCCCGGCGTCGACGATGGGAAAGCCGGTGCGACCCTCCTGCCAGGCGGCGAACAGTTCGTCGGCCGCCGGCCCGCTGTCGGTGACCAGCGCGTCGAACGAGCGGTCGTAGTTGCGGTGGGCGGAGTCGGGGCGCTGGTCGAGCACGTCGGCGTAGAAGTCGCGCCACGCGAGCTCGTTGCGGAACGACTGGGCTCCGTTCGAACGCTTGGCCGCGAGGTCGGCGAGCAGGCTGCGCGGGTGCACGCAGCCGTACTTGAGGTAGACCGACATGCGCGAGGTGCCGGGCCGGTCGGGCCGGTCCCGGCCGTCGGCGTACCCCTGGAGGTGGTCGCGCACGAACTCGTCCCACCGCTCGTGCGCCGCCGCCTCCCCGGGCTCGGGCAGGTCGGCGTCGACGGCGGGAGGGTCGGGGATCGCCGTCGCTCGCACGTCGACGGTCGCGGGGTCGATCCAGTCCAGGGAGCCGGCGTCGGTGTCCGCCGGGGCGCGCCACCCGTGGTCGGCCCAGGCCCGGCTGAACGGCGTGAACACGCGGTAGCGACCGCCGTCCCCGGACCGGACCCGGCCGGGCGCCACGGCGTACGGGGAGCCCGTGCGCACCAGCTCGCGGCCCTGCGCGGCGAGCGCGTGCTCGACGTCGTTGTCGCGGGCCTGCCCGTAGGGCCCGAAGTCGGCGGCGATGTGGACGGCGCCCGCACCGACCGCCTCGGCCACCCGGGGCACGACGTCGACCGGGTCGCCCTTCGCGACCAGGAGCCGCCCGCCGAGGCTCTCGTTCAGGTCCCGCAGGCAGCCGTAGAGGAACCACTGCCGAGGGGTGCCGGAGGGCTTGAGCAGGCGCGGGTCGAGCACGAACAGGGCCAGCGCGCGGGCGTCCTGACCTGCGGCGAGAAAGGTCGGCTGGTCGGCGACGCGCAGGTCGCGACGGAACCAGATCAGCGCCGGGGCATCGGTCATGCCGCCCACCGTACGGGGGCGCGGCCCGGCTCGCGCCCGGGCGGGACCGCAGCCCCGCGGCTGCCCTAGGGTCCACCTGTGCACAACCACGAGCCCGCGGACTACGACTGCCCGTTCTGCGACTTCGCGGCGGAGCGCGAGACCGACGTCGTCCACCGCGACGAGCGGGTCTTCGCGATCATCGCGCCCCGCTGGTGGCCGCGGAACGCGGGCCACGTGCTGATCATCCCGGTCGCCCACCACGAGAACCTCTACGACCTCCCGGCGGCCGACGGCCACGCGGTCTTCGACGTCACCCAGCGGCTCGCCCGCGCGATGCGGACTGCCTACGGCTGCGCGGGTGTCTCGACCCGCCAGCACAACGAGCCCGCCGGCAACCAGGACGTGTGGCACTTCCACCAGCACCTGTTCCCCCGCTACCCCGGGGACGACCTCTACGGCACGCTCCCGGATCCGGAGTGGCTCCCGGCCGACCGCCGCCGCGCCTACGCGGAGCGCCTACGGGCAGCGCTCGCGCAGGAATGAGCGGTTCTTGGATCAACCGACCAACTACCCGACCCGGGCGCGTGTCACGGCACGACGAACGTCACCGTCCGTACCGGGTTGTCGAACTCCGTCGTGCGCAGCGACACCTGCACCTCCCACTCCCCCGTGGTCGGCAGCACCAGGTCGCCCGCGTAGACGCCCGGGCCGAGCGAGCTGAGCGTCACCTCGCCGAGCTCCACCTCGTCCGAGGCCAGGGCGAGCCGCGGCGCCTCGTAGCCCTCGACGGGCTCGCCGGCGGCGTCGGTCATCTCGATGGTGAGGGTGGCGGGGCCGACGGCAAGGGGGTCCAGGGTGATCCGCGCCAAGATGTCGTCCAGCCGCACCGACTCCTCGGCAGTCGGGCCCCGCTCCTCGCCGGCGGAGACGGCCGTGTCGGACTCGGGGCTCCGGTCCACCAGGAAGCCCGTGACGACCAGGACCACCACCAGCACGGCCGCCTCCGCGAGCGCCGTCCGGACCAGCAGCGCGGCGGGTGCCGCACGACCCTTGCGCGGTGCGGTCCGCAGGCGCGGCAGCAGGGCGAACCGGTTCCACGCGGCGATCCCGATGGCGACCAGCGCGGCGAGCACCTTGACCAGCAGCAGCGTCCCGTAGCCGGAGTCGACGAGCGCACCCCAGCTCCCGGCGACGCGCCAGGCCAGCACCGCCCCGGCGACCACGAGCACCGCCAGTAGCACCGAGGCCCAGGTGGAGAACCGGCCGAGCACGACGGCGCCGGCGTCGCCGCGGGCAAGGTCCCCGAGCACGAGCGCGACCGCCACGAGGCCGCCGAGCCACAGGGCTCCCGCGGCGAGGTGCAGCACGTCCACGCCGATCACGAGCGCCTCGGGCGTCGCGGCACGCGTGTGCCCGGTGAACGCGGGCGCGGCCAGCGCGAGCGCGCAGCCGGCCAGCACCATGACGACCCTCCTCCGGTCGGGCGCCGTACCCGCCGGGAGCGCCCACGCGGCGAGGGCGAGCCCCGCGACCACGGCGGCGGGGACGGCGTACTCGGCGGGCGCGAGCGCCGACCAGGTCGAGCCGTCGGTGATCGCCGACGCCGGCAGGCCGAGCTGGTAGAGCGCGACCAGCGGAACGGCCAGTCCCCAGCCGAGCGCGGCGACGCCGGCCCCCACCCGGGCGACGGGACGGAGCCGACCGCGCGACCGGTCGGCCGCGCGGTCGCGCGGGAGGATCAGGACCACGAAGGCCGCCACCCCGGCGGCCCCCAGCAGGCCCACGTAGCCCACCCCGCGGACGACGCCGAGCAGCACGGGCGCGTCGGTGCCGGCGTCCGCGCCCGTCGGTACGTCCACGACGTCGCTGGGCGCCCCGACCGAGAAGCTCAGCGAGCCGCCGATCGGGTGCCCGTCCTCCGACACGAGCCGCCACACCACCACGAGCGTGCCGTCCGGGACCTGCTCGTCGAGGTCGACGAGGAGCCGCGACGTGCGGACCGTGGCCGTGGAGGCCACCTCCTCGCCGGTCGCGTCGAACACCTTGATGCCCGCCGGGACACCGATCACCGACTCGTTGAAGGTGAAGGTGACCCGCTCGGGGGCGGCGTCGAGCACCGCGCCCTGCGCGGGGTCGGTGCTGATGAGGGTCGCGTGGGCCGCGGCGGGGGTCGCCGACCCGAGCAGGAGCGCCCAGGCGACGGCGAGCAGGAGCAGCCAGCCAGCGGCGCGCCGGCCCGCGGTGCGGCGGGTCATCCGCGTCGGCGCTGCCGCAGCAGCACCGCCCCGCCCACCAGGACGCCCGCGACCAGGAGGCCGGCCGCTCCGTAGGTGACCAGCGAGCTCTGGGCCTCGGCGGCGGCCGGCTCCGCGACGGGTTCGGCGACCGGCTCCGCGTTCGGCCCTGCAGAAGCTTCGGCGGCAGGCTCGGCGGTCGCGGTCTCGGTCTCGGTCGCCTCGGCATCCGGCTCGGCGTCGGGCCCGGCGCCACCAGCCGTCACCACGAGGACGGGCGCCGGCCGTTCGAGCGCGTCGTGCCCCTCCCCGTGCTCAGCGACCTCGGTCCAGGCCGCCTCCCCCACCTCGCACTGCTGGACGACCGGGAAGACGAGGGTCGCACCGGCGTCGGCGGGCAGACGCACGGAGAACTCGACCTCGGCGTGCTCCCCGTCCGGGAGCGGCTCGTCGGTCGACCAGGTCACGCCGTCCGCGCTCTGCTCGACCGCCCAGCGGTCCGTGCCGGAGGCGGTCACGTCGGTGGCCTCCGCGGGGACCCGGACGGAGATCGCGGTCGTCGCCGAGTCCTCGCAGCCGTGCGGGATCTCGACGCGGAGCACGGCCGTGGCACCCGCGGCAGTGGTGGAGGGCGTGATGGTCACGTGGGCCGACGCCGTCGTCGTCCCGAAAGCCACGAGGCCCACGGCGGCAAGGCCGGTGAGGGCCGCGCGACGGATCGTTGTCGTGCGATTCATGGTGACTCCTGGGGAGTGGAGCTGGCCCGCACACCAAACCAGCCTGTCGAACTAGTGTCAAGAATGTGAACTGATGCGCCCGCGACCATGGATTTCGGGGTGCGCTACGCGTACGGTGGTTCACGTCACTGAATCAAGGTCGCAGCCGTGAACCGCGGAGCGGCCGCCACCGGAGGGAAGACATGCCCAACATCACCGTCGAGCTGCTGCGCGGCCGCACTATCGAGCAGCGTCGCGACTTCGCCAAGGCCGTGGCCGACAGCGCCGTCGAGATCCTGGGTGCCCGCCGCCAGGACGTCCGCATGGTGTTCAGCGAGATCACCCCTGACATCGTCGCCAACGGCGGTGTGCTCGCCAGCGAGGACGAGAGCCGATCGAGCGTCGTCGCCACGTTCGCCGACGACTGACATCTCTTCGAAGCAGGCCGGGCCCGGAGGACACGTCCTCCGGGCCCGGCCTTTCTCACTTCACCTTGACGGTCACCCTGGTCTCCGCCGCGAGCGCCAGCTCGCTGCCGAGGTAGGACGCCGTCAGCGTCAGGTCCTTCCCCTTGGGCTGGGCCACCTCGAACCGGGCACGCCCGTCCTGGATGTCCCCGAGGAGGGTCTGACCGTCCTTCACCGCGAGGCGTACCTGCCCGGTGACCGGGACCTCGTTCGGGGCGGTGAAGGAGACCTCGACGGCCACCTTCTTGCCCGACTTCTTCGCGGTGATCTCCATGGTGGGCACCACCTTGTCGACCACGACCCGGACCTTGGACGTCGCGGCCTTGTGGTCGGCGTCGCCCGCGTAGCGCAGGGTCAGGTCGTACACCCCTGGCTTCAGGCCCTTGGCCGGCAGGACGAGGGTTCCTCGCCCGTCCGCGATCGTGGCCGTCGCGAGGGTGGTGTCACCGTCGCGCAGCTCGACCGCACCGGTGGCCGTGTCCGGTGAGACCGCCACCGAGACCGTGCCCGCCGTGCCGTAGGTGATGGGCAGGGCCACACCGGCCACCGCCGTCACCGTCGGCGACTTCACCGTGATGGTCACCGTGGCCGCGGCGGACGTCGCCGGGCCGTCGGAGGCCTTGTAGGTGAACACGTCCTTGCCGGAGAACCCGTCGTCGGAGGTGTAGGTGAAGGACCCGTCCGCCTCCAGGGTGACCCGGCCGTTGGCCGGCTGGGTCACCGCGGTCGCGGTCAGGACGTTCCCGTCGGCGTCGGTGTCGTTGGCCAGCACACCCGGCGCCGGAAGGGTCAGCGGCTGACCGCTCACGGCCGAGTACGCGTCGTTGCCCGCGACCGGAGCCGTGTTGACGGGCGGCTGCTCGCCCTCCTCCACCGTGATGGTCACCGTCGTCGCCGCGGACGTCGCCGCGCCGTCGGAGGCCTGGTAGGTGAACGTGTCCGTCCCGAAGTACCCGCCGTCGGGCGTGTAGGTGAAGGACCCGTCCGCCTGCAGGACGACGTCGCCGTGGGCCGGCTGGGTGAGCCCGGTCGCCGTCAGGTCGTCGCCGTCGATGTCGGTGTCGTTCGCCAGGAGACCCGGCGCCGCCACCTCCAGCGGCTTGTCCTCGACGGTGCCGTAGGCGTCGGCGGCACCCACCGGGGCCGTGTTCGACGCCGTCCCGGCGTGGAGGTCGCCCACCTGCTCGGCGGTCAGCTCGTAGCCGAACATCCGGAAGTCGTCGACCAGGCCGTCCCAGCGGCCGTCCGGCCAGCTGGTCCCGCCGATGAGGTTGGTCGTCGTCTGGCCGCCCACCCCGACGTCACCGATGGTGACGGTGAAGTCGTCGCGCGTGGCCTGGAGCTCGCCGTCGAAGTAGATCTTCCCGACCGAGCCGCTCTGGGTGAACACGACGTGCGTCCACTCGTTCAGCGGCAGGTCGTTGCCCTGGCCCAGGACCAGACGCTCCTGGGCGCTGCCCGGTGTGCCGGGCGCCTTGAACGTCGCCGCGAAGCCGGTGGCCCCGCTGGTCTGGGTGTTGGACTGGAGCAGGAAGAACGTGTCGGTGCTGCTGCCGATCTGCAGCAGCGGCACCCACGTGGGCAGGGCGTCCGGACGAGCCCAGATCGAGACGCTGAACTCGTCCTCCATCCCGGCCTCGATGTTGTCCGGCAGCTCGACCTGGTTGCCCGTGCCCGACGCACCGCCGGGCAGGTTGACCGCCCCGCCGAACTTCCCGGCACCGGACCAGCCGGTCGACCCGGTGAGCGTCGCCGCCCCGACCGAGCTGTCCAGCCCGGTGTTGGCCGCCGTCGAACCCTGACCCTCGTCGAAGGTGTAGTGGATCGGCGTGCCCTCGCCGGGCGGCGGCCGCTCGACCGTGTGCTCCACGGTCTGCGCGGAGTCCCGCCACCCGTCGTCGGCGAGGAAGCGGATCTGCACGTCGTGGTCGCCCGGGGAGAGCGCCACGTCGGTGAACTCCACCGCGCCGGCGACGACGTCGACCTGCCCGCCCACCCGGGCGCCGTCGACCCACAGCTCGGCGACGCCCGTGGGGGCCCCGCCGCTCGCGGCCGCGAAGGCACCCGAGACGGTGACCGGTGCGCCGAACGGCGACGGGGAGCCCGGCTCGACCGTGACCGTGGTGGTCGTGGCGAGCGCGCTGCCGTCGGCGTACAGGGCCGCCACGGCGTCGTCACCGAGCGCCGAGGTGTAGACCCGGACGTCGTCCATGAGGCCGTCGTAGGCCGGGTCCGGGAAGCCGTTGCGCCCCAGCCAGTTGTTGGCCGTCGGCCCGACGTCGGTCATGTCGATCGTCAGGTCGTCGCGGGACGCGACGGGCTCGCCGTTGAGGTAGAGCGTGCCGGTCGCACCCTGCCGGGTGAACGCGACGTGGTTCCACTCGTTCGCCACCACGTCACGGGTCGGCGTGGCGTAGACCCGCTCCTCCAGGGCTGCGCCCTTGGCCTTGAACGTCGCCGCGAGACCCGTGCCGCCGGGCGCGGCGTCGGTCTGCATCTGGATCTGGAAGAAGCTGCCCGCTCCCGCCAGCCCGTCGCCGAGGTGGAACAGGCCGGTCCAGCCCGTCCTGGTGTCGGGCCGCACCCAGAACGAGGTGGTGAAGGCCTCCTCGCCCTGGAGCAGGTTGTCCGGCAGGTCCACCGCGTTGGCGTTGCTGCCGCCGCTGAGGTCGAGGGCGTCGCCGAACACGCCGTCCTCGCTCCAGCCGGTGGTCCCCGTGAGCGTCGCTGCGCCCACGGACCCGTCCGTGCCGGTGTTGGCGGCCCGGGTACCGGAGCCCTCCTCGAACGCGTAGTGCACCGGGACGTCGGAGGCGCCCGTGTCGGAGCCCACGATCACCAGGTCGTCGATCATGACGCCCGCGCCGGAGTCCCCGGCGGACAGGGTCAGGTCCTGCGACCGTGCCCCCGCCACGAAGGTGCCGACGTATGTGCCGAACGCCGTCTGCGACGACAGGTTGGTCCCCGCCGACAGGGTCGTCGACAGGTCACCGACGGAGAGGTCGGCGGTGCCGGGTGCCGTGCCGGCGGACCGGCTGTCGCGGGCGTAGCGCAGCGAGACCCGGTACTCGCGGCCCGGGTCGAGACCCTTGACCGTGCGGGTCAGGCTGCCCTCGCTGCCCACGGCGAGGTGGTAGCCGGTCAGGCCGAGGCCGCCCTGGCTGGGCGCGGCAGCGCGGACGAGCTGGACCTCGCTGTCGACCTCCCAGGGAGACATCCGGCCGTTGCCCGGCTCGACGTCCACGACGGCGGGCGGGTTGGCGGAACGCCACTCCGCGGGCAGGCGCGGGTACTCGAGCTGGTCGACCAGGTGCGGGGCCGGGGAGTCCATCTCGACCTCGGGGTCGATCTGGAAGATGTCGGCCACCGACGGCGTGCCGTCCTCGTCGAAGACGAAGAGCATGTACGCACCGGGCGGGGCATACGTGCCGTCGACCGGGCTCTCGACGGTGAGGGTGTCACCGTTCTGGGCGAACGCCAGGTCCTGGAAGTTCTGGTCGTTGTTGAACCCGTGCGTCACCGAGCCGTTGCGGACCAGGGTGACCCGCGAGACGTCGACGTCGGCCTGCACGTCGAACGTGCCGTCGTAGCCGACCTTCTCCGGCACGCCCGTGACCTCCGGACGCACCGCCGGCTCGTCGCCGTCGAACAGGTACGACGGCGAGTAGAACTCGACGTCCGTGTAGTTGCGCGGGCCCGGCGTACCGCCGCCGCCCACCATCAGGCGGCCGTCCGGCAGGAGCAGGGCGGTCGAGTGGTACAGCCGGGCGTGCTCGTACGGCACGTCGATCGTGGTCCACTCGCCCGTCTCCGGGTCCCAGATCTCGGCGGTGGTGACGTAGCCACCGTTGCCGTTGTTGTCGCGCGAGCCGCCGGTGACGATCACGTCGCCGTCGGGCAGCACCGTGGACGTGGCCCAGTGCCGGGCGTACTGCATCGGCTCGGTCGCCTCGACCACGGGCGCGTCGGTGCCGCCGGTGATGTCGACGGTGAAGCCGGCGCGGGCGCCGTCCGGACCGCCGCCGTTGGCCCACCAGCCGCCGCCCACCTGCAGGATCTTGCCGGGGCGGTACATCGTCGCGGTGGACGTGGCGCCGACCGGGTTGCCGAGGCCGCCCTGGTTGGCTACGTCTGCGGGCAGGGTGCCCCGGAGCGTCACCTCACCGTCGCCCGAGGGGTCGAGCTCGTACATCTGGGTGCCGGTGATGTTGAAGACGTTGCCGTTGCCCGGCGCGACGAACGCGCGCGGGTACCACCAGCGGTTCTCGTCGGGCCCGTTGCCGTTCCCGCCGTCGCCGTAGGCCGCCGCACTCGTGGCGCCCTCCAGCAGCTTCCAGGAGCTGCCCTCGTCCGGGGTGTAGATCTCCGGCGTGAGCACGCCGGGACCGCCCGGGCCGCCCTTGAGGCTGCCGCCCTGCACCACGACGGAGCCGTCCGGCAGGGTGGTGCCCGTGGGGTACCAGCGCGGGTAGTTCATCGGGGCCTCGTTGCGCAGCCCCTGGTTGGTCGTGTAGCTGGTGACGCCGATCGCGGCGTCGTTGGGCGCGTTGCCGCCCAGCCCGTCGTCACCGCCGACCGTCATCGTGGCCCGCCGGTGCGGCATCTGGACCTGCATCGAGCAGAACAGGTCGGTGTACGTGGAGTTCGTGACGATGCCGTCGTTCACGTTGGCGGTCGTGCGCTCCTCGTCCGGGTCCCAGACGTCGATCTCCATCTGGCCGCCCTGCGTGACGCACGAGTTGCCGTAGAAGTCGTAGGGCGTGTTGTCGGTGCAGCCCGACGAGACGCTGCCGAACGACTGGACCTTGCCGTCGGACGTCAGCGCCGCGTTGATCGGCACCAGCGGCCAGGGCGTGACGCCGCTCCAGGCGCCCTGCTCGGCCTTGTTCGGCGCCGAGCAGTCGGCCGGGAGCAGGCCGGCGGTGTAGGCCAGGCCGTTCTTGATCTGGGTGCGGATCGGGGCCTCGGCGTACGCCGTGCCCTCGTGCCCCATCCCCGAGTACCACGAGCGGCCGGAGTCGATCTCCTGGCACCACGTGATCGGGTGGTTCGTGCCGTTGTTGCCCCCGCCGTACGACGACTCGTCGGCGTTGAGCAGCGTGCGCACGTTGGGCGCCGGGTTGACCAGCCAGTCGTACCACTCGTCGCTGCGCGTGAACTCGGCCGGCAGGCCCTGGGTCAGCGGGTGCGAGGTGTCCTTGACCACCACGCGGCCCGGGCGCACCGCCGGGTTCTCCGGGTGGCCCTCGGACGCCGCGCCCACGAGCCGGGCGTAGAACGGGTTCACGTCGTGCTCGCTCTGGCCGACCGACCAGCCCGCGTAGTGCAGGCCCAGGTAGCCGCCGCCGCCACGGATGTAGGCCTCCAGCGCGGCACGCTGGTCCACGTTGAACAGCACGCCACCGGTCTGGGCGAACGCGATCGTGTCCTTGGTCGCGAGGTTCGCCGTGGTGAACGCCGCCGGGTCGTCGGTCTCCTGGATCTCGACCGGCTGGTCGTACTCCACGCCCAGGTCCGCGACCAGGTCGCGGATCGCCTGGCGGGCCTGGACGTGCGAGGCGTGGAAGTTGGACTTGTAGAACAGCAGGACGCGCAGCACGCCGTCGTCGACGGAGCCCGGCGCGGCCTGCGCGGGGGCGGTCGCCACGGGGGCGGCCTGGGCGACGCCGCCCAGGAAGGGCACGACCGCCAAGGAGGCGGCGAGCACGGCCGCGAGGCGTGCCCGACGGGAGCGACGCGCGTGGTGGCGCCGGTCAGGTCTGCGTAACAGGTTCATCGTTGATCCCTTTTCGCACGTGATTGATGGACATGAGGGCAGGCCGGGGCGGCCGAACCCCGCACGGGGTCGGCCGCCCGGAGCTGCTCTCCGGTGGTGCGTCTTGCGTTCGGTGCCCCCTGGGACTCAGCGCCCGGTCAGCGCAGCTCGGCGATGACCGTCTTGAGCTCCGTGTAGTCGTCCAGCCCGAACGAGCCCAGCTCGCGGCCCCAGCCGGACTGCTTGAAGCCGCCCCGCGGGAGGGTGACGTCGTCCGCGTGCCAGGTGTTGAGCCAGACCGTGCCGGCCCGGAGCCTGCCGCCGACCCGGTGGGCCGTGCTCAGGTCGCGCGACCACACGCCCGCGGCCAGGCCGTAGACCGTGTTGTTGGCCGCCGCGACGACCTCGTCCTCGGTGTCGAACGGGATGGCGGTGATGACGGGCCCGAAGATCTCGTCCGTCTGCACGGCCATCTGCTCGGTGACGTCGGTGATGAGGGTCGGGGAGAAGAAGTAGCCGCGGTCGGCGGCCGGGTCGGGGCTGCCCGCGGCGATCGTGGCGCCGTCGGCCACCGCGCCCCGCACGTAGCCCATGACCTTCTCGTGCTGCTCCTGCGAGACCAGCGGCCCCATCGTGGTCGCCGGGTCGAACGCGTCGCCCACCCGGATGGCCTTGGCGGCCGCAGCCACACCCTCGATGACCTGGTCGAACACCTCGCGCTGGACGTACAGGCGCGAGCCGTTGACGCAGCACTGGCCCTCGTTGAAGTACCCCGCCAAGGCGGCGCCGGCGATCGCGGCGTCGAGGTCGGCGTCGGCGAAGATGATGTTGGGCGCCTTGCCGCCCAGCTCCAGCGACACCTTCTTGAGGTTCTTCGAGGCGCCCGCGGCGATCTTCTTGCCCACCTCGGTGCTGCCGGTGAAGGCGACCTTGTCCACGCCGGCGTGGTCCACCAGCGCGGCGCCCGCGTCGCCGAACCCGGGCAGCACGTTGACGACGCCGGCCGGGAGGCCGGCCTCCAGCAGCAGCTCGCCGAGCCGCAGCGCGGTGAGCGGCGTCTGCTCGGCCGGCTTGAGCACCACGGTGTTGCCCGCGGTGATCGACGGGATGATCTTGAAGGCGGCCATCGTCAGCGGGAAGTTCCACGGCACGATGCCGGCGACGACGCCGATCGCCTCGCGGCGCGTGTAGGCGTGGAAGTCCCGGCCGGGCACCGACATCGGGATGGTCGTGCCCTCCATCTTGGTGGCCCAGCCCGCGAAGTACCGGAACAGCTCGGCGGCCACGCCGACGTCACCCCGTGCGGACGCGAGGCTCTTTCCGTTGTCGAGCGACTCCAGCTGGGCGAATTCCTCGGTGCGCTCCTCGATCATGTCGCCGATGCGCCACAACAGGTGCGAGCGGTCGCGCGGCGTCATCCGCGACCACGGGGAGCCCGACTCGAACGCGTTGCGGGCGGCGGTGACCGCCCGGTCGGCGTCGACCGCGGACGCCTGGGCCACCTGGACCAGGACCTCCTCGGTCGCGGGATTCACCGTCGCGAACGACTTGCCGTCCTTGGAGTCCACCCACTCGCCGTCGATCAGCAGCTGCTTGGGCGAGGAGAGGAACGAGGAGACGGCGGGCAGGAGAGGGGAGTTCTCGGACATGGGGAGCCTTCCGGGGTGTCGGGTTCTCAGGAGTGGTTCGGGGCGAGGTCGGCCGCGGCTACTTGATGATCAGCACCTTCGACCGGTCGAGGGTGAGCGCGACGGCGGCGACGATGATCGCGCCGTACAGGATCTGCTCGTAGGCCGACGGCACGCCGACGATCGGCAGCCCCACGCGCAGCAGCGTCACCACGAGCGCCCCGGCGAGGCTGCGCCAGAGCGAGCCGTGGCCGCCCGTGATGGCGGTGCCGCCCACCACGATGGCGGCCACCGCAGGCAGCAGCAGATTGTCCGCCATGGTCGGGCTGCCGCTGAAGTTGCGGGAGACCAGCATGACGGCGGCCAGGCCCGCGCAGGCGCCGGAGACGGTGAACGCGGCGACCTTGACCAGGTCGACCGGCGCGCCGCCCAGACGGGCCGCCGACTCGGAGTAGCCGGTCGCGCGGACCCAGGCGTCGAGCGGGGTGAACCGGAGCACCAGGGAGACCACCACGACGACGAGCAGCGCGACGAAGAAGGACATCGGCACCACGCCGGCCACGTAGAGCGTGAGCCAGTGGGTGGCGTCCCGGTCGACCACCCGGATCGGGCCGGCGTCCGAGATCACGAGGGCGATCGCGGTGAAGATGCTCATGCCGCCGAGCGTGACGATGAACGACGGGATGCGCAGCAGCACGTGGGCGACGCCCTGGAGCGCGCCGATCGCGCCGGTGGCCGCGATGATCGCCAGGGTGGTGAGCCCGCCGAGGTCGGGCAGCCACAGCGCGAAGAAGACCGTCGCCAGGGAGCACAGCGCGGCGATCGACAGGTCGATGCCACCGCACAGGACCACCAGGGTGGCGCCGGCCGCGAGCACGACGAGCGGCGCCGAGGTGCGCACCGCGGCCGTGAGGCTGCTGGCGGTCAGGAAGCTCGGGTCGGCGATGGTGAGCGCCGCCAGGAGCACGACGAGCGCGATCACCGGCATGAACGACGTGAGCCGCTGGGCCGTGGTCGGCCGGCCCTTGACGGCGGGCTCGGAGGCAGGCCCGGGGGCCGGCTGGGTGAGGACGGGCGTGGACATGCTCAGACCATCTCCTTGACGAGGTCGAGCGGAGTCGGCTTGCTCCCCGCGGGAGCGGCGACCTCCGTGGTCGCGCGGCCATCGCTCATCACGATGATCCGGTCGGACATGCCGATCGCCTCCTCGAGGCTGTCGGCGAGCAGCACGGTGGCCACGCCGCTGTTGGCGAGCTCACGCATGAGCCGGTACACCTCCGAGCGCGCCCCGACGTCGAGGCCGCGCGTGGGGTGGTCGAGCAGCAGCAGCCGGACGTCGCCGGCCACCAGCCAGCGGGCCAGGACGACCTTCTGCTGGTTGCCGCCCGACAGGCGCTGGATCGCGGTGCCCCGGTGCGGCGTGCGGATCGAGAGCCGCTCGATCCACGTGTCCACCAGCGTCGCCTGCTTGCGCGGCCGGACGACGGGCCCGGTGCAGCGCGCCTGCTGCTTGGTGAGCGTCATGTTGTCGGCCACCGACATCGGCCCGACCATGCCCTCGGTCTTGCGCTCGGCCGGGACGTACCCGATGCCCGCGGCACAGGCCGCGCGGGTGCCGGACAGGTCGAGCCGCTTGCCGTCGAGCACCACCTCGCCGGCGGTGGTGGGCTCGGCGCCGAACAGCGCACGGCACACGTCCTCGCGGCCGGAGCCGTGCACACCGACGATGCCGACGATCTCGCCGGCGTGGACGTCGAGGTCCACGCCGCTGAACGTCCGGCCGGACAGGCCGCGCACCTCGAGCCGGGGCCGGCGGGGCTCCTCGGACCGCTCGGCGGCGCCGTCGTGGTAGTGGTCGTCGGACCCGGTCGAGCCGATCATCATGCGGTGCAGCTCGGCCGGGACCGCGCCCTCGGCGGGCACCTCGCCCACCGACTGGCCGCCGCGCAGCACGGCGACCCGGTCGCACACGTCGAGCACCTCGTCGAGCCGGTGCGAGACGAAGACGACGGACGCGAACTCGCGCAGCCGTCGCACCTGGGTGAAGAGGGTCTCGATCTCCTTGGCCTCCAGCACGGAGGTGGGCTCGTCGAGGATGATCACCGGCGGGTGCGAGGTGCGCTCCTCGATGCGGAGCACCTTGGCGATCTCGACCATCTGCCGGTCGGCGAAGCTCAGGGTGTCAGTGCGCGCGAGGGGGTCGATGTGCGAGCCGATCTTGTCGAGCTGCTCCTGCGCGAGCCGGCGCATCGTGCCCCAGCGGTAGATGCCGCGGCGCACGCCGGGGCCCTCGCTGCCGAGCACGATGTTCTCGGCTGCGGTCAGGTTGGGCACCAGCGACTGCTCCTGGAACACCATGCCGATGCCGTGGTCCGCGGCGTCGACGACGCTCCGCAGGCGCACCTTCTCGCCGCGCACCCAGATCTCGCCGTCGTCCGGCCGGACGAGCCCGACCAGCGCCTTGAGCAGCGTGGACTTGCCCGCGCCGTTCTCGCCGGCCAGGCCGAGCACCTCGTTCTGGCGCACCACGAGGTCCACGCCGTCGAGCGCCTTGACGCCCGGGTAGTGCTTGACGAGCCCGCGCACCTCGAGGGCGTGCCGGGGTTCCGGCACGCGGGGCGCGGACTCTGTCCGCAGGTTCGTTGTCACTTGGTCACCTGGTTCCTACGACGCTGTGGGATGACGGCGGCCGCGACGGCCGCGACGACGATGAGGCCCTGGACACCGCCCTGCCAGTACGGGCTGACCCCGACCTGGACGAGGCCGTTGGTCAGGACGGTCACCAGCAGCACGCCGACCGTGGAGTGGAGGATGCCGCCACGGCCGCCGGTGAGCAGGGTGCCGCCGACGACGGCGGCCGTGATGGCCGAGAAGTCGTAGCCCTTGCCCGCCTGGACCAGGCCGGCGCCGAGCTGGCTGGTGACCAGCACGCCGGCCAGGCCGTAGAACGCGCCCGCCATGGTGAAGACCGCCACCTTGAACGGCGCGACCCGCACGCCGGAGAGCGACAGCACCTCCTCGGCGCCGCCGATCGCGAAGGCGTACCGGCCCAGGCGCGAGTAGCGCTGCACCAGGGCACCCAGCACCACGCAGGCCAGCGCGATCCAGGTCAGGTGGGCCAGGCCGAGGAACCGGTCGACGGCCCAGCCTTCCAGCATCGGGTCGGTGACGTTGGGCTGGACACCCGCGAACAGGAGGGTCGCTACGCCCAGGCCGACGGCGGAGACGCCGAGGGTGGCCATGAACGACGGCACCTTGAGCACGACCAGGGCGAGCCCGCTGAGGCAGCCGAGCGCGGCGGCCAGCAGGACCGCCACGGCGACCCCGAGGAGCCCCCAGTCGTTGTCGTTGCGGTTGTTGGCGACCAGGAGGGCGACCGTGATGGCGGACGCGCCCATGATCCCGGGGGCGGACAGGTCGATCGAACCCATCATCAGCACGAAGCTGATGCCGATGGTGACGACCGCGAGGACCGCCGAGGCGTCCAGCACGTTCTGCACGTTGGAGAGCGTGCGGAACCCGGGGCTGAGCACCGCGAAGATCGCGAAGATGACGAGGAGCGCCACGGGCGGTCCCGCGTCCCGCAGGGACACCCCCCGCCGAGGCCGGGGGCGTTGCGCGTGCACGACGTCGGTGTCGGCTTCGGCGGGGGGTGCCATGGTCACGAGATCGCGCCCTGCGACCGGCTGAAGAGGTTGTCGCAGGCGAAGTCGGCCTCGTCGGTCTCCGGGGAGACGAAGTCGGCGACGTTGTCCTGCTGGATGAGGAACTGCTCGGCGAACCAGGCGCGGTCCTCGTCGGCGATGTCCTCGACGGCGAGCTCGCCGGTGGCCACGCAGTAGCCGATGGCCAGGCCGATGCCGCCCTGCCAGGGGCCGTCGCTGGAGACGGTCGCCGTCATGGTGCCGTCCTCGATCGCCGTCAGCGCGTCCGGCACGGCGTCGATGCCGACCACGGCCACGTCGTCCCGGCCGGCCTGCTGCAGCGCCTCGAGCGCGCCGAGCGCCATGTCGTCGTTGGCGGCCCAGATGCCCTTGATGTCGTCGCCGTGCTTGGTCAGCAGGGTCTTGGTGACCTCCAGCGCCTCCGCGCGGGAGAAGTTGGCGGTCTGGTCGTCGAGCAGCTCGACGTCCGGGTTGGCCGCCAGCGACTCCTCGAGCCCGGCGAACCGGTCCTTGGCGGCACCGGTGTCCAGGATGCCCTGGAGGGCGACGATGCCGCCCGAGCCGCCGATGGCCTCGGCCAGCGCGTCGCCGATCTGCTTGCCGGACTCCACGCCGTTGTAGGTGATGTGCGAGAGCCACTGGTCGTAGTCGGTGACGTTCAGGTCGGCCGGCTTGTTCCACTGGGTGACCAGGTAGGCGCCCGCCTCCTCGGCACCCTCGACGACCGGCGGGGTGTCGGAGTCGCCGTTGGGCAGGATGTTCATGACGAGGCACTCGGTGTCGCCGGCGAGGAGCTGGCTGATCTGCTCCTGCTGACGCGTCGAGTCGCCGTCGTACGTGAGCCGCTCCTGCGTGAGGCCGATCTGCTCGGCGAAGGCGTCGCCGCCGTCGAGCCACGAGGCCTCGTAGGGGTTGGACTCGTTGCGCACCTGGCCCACCAGGGTGACGTCGGCCGGGTCGCAGGCGGCGCCGCCCTCGGCGGTGCCACCGCCCCCGGCGGCCGTCTCGGTGCAGCCCGTGAGCGTGGCGGCCGCGAGGGCGACGCCGAAGACGGCGGCCGTGCCTCGGGCGGCTGTGTGTCGAGAGGTGAACTTCATTGTCGTTTCCTCGATTTCGTTCGGTGCCGGTGTCCGGCGGTGAAACTGGTGTGGGAGGGACGGGCTCAGCGGGCCAGCCAGCCTCCGTCCACGGCCAGGACGTGGCCGTTGACGTAGTCGGCAGCGGGCGAGCTGAGGAAGACAGCCGCTCCGGCGACGTCCTCGGCGGTGCCCCAGCGGCCAGCCGGGATCCGTTCGAGGATGGAGCGTGAGCGGTCCGCGTCGTCGCGGAGCGCGGTGGTGTTGTCGGTGACCATGTAGCCCGGCGCGATCGCGTTGACCTGGACGCCGTGCGGCCCCCACTCGTTGGCCAGCGCCTTGGTCAGCCCGGCGACGGCGTGCTTGCTCGCGGCGTACGACACCACCCGCAGGCCGCCCTGGAAGGACAGCAGGCTGGCGATGCTGACGATCTTGCCGTGGCCCCGCTCGACCATGGGCCGGCCGAGCTGCTGGGTCAGGAAGAAGAGCCCGTTGAGGTTGACGTCGAGCACGCGCTGCCAGGAGTCGCGGCTGACGGCGACGGAGTCCTCGCGGTCGATGATCCCGGCGTTGTTGACCACGATGTCGATCTGCCGCGACCCGGTCAGCTCGGCGCCGACCCGCTCGACCGCGTCGAGGTCGCTCACGTCGAGGTCCACGACGTCGGCCTTCGCGCCGAGCGCGAGGACCTGGTCGCGGGTCTCGTCCTGGTTGCCCGGGCGGCCCAGCAGCACGACGTCGGCCCCCGCGCGAGCGAGGCCCAGCGCGACCGCGCGGCCGAGGCCGCGCCCCGCACCGGTCACCGCGGCGCACCTGCCGTGCAGGTCGAACGGTGAGCGGGCCGGGCTGGCGGCGGCCACGTCGGTCGTCACAGGTCCTCCAGCGCCACGGGGCTCAGGTCGGTGTAGACGTTGTTCTCGCCGGCCATCGCCCAGATGAAGGCGTACGACCCGGTGCCCGCCCCGGCGTGGACCGACCACGGCGGGGAGATGACGGCCTCGCGGTTGCGGAGCACGAGGTGGCGGGTGGCGCCGGGCTTGCCCATGAAGTGGAAGACGCGGTCGGACTCGTCGAGGTCGACGTAGCAGTAGATCTCCGTGCGGCGGTCGTGCAGGTGCGGCGGGAACGTGTTCCAGACCGAACCGCTGGCGATGACGGTCACCCCGAACTGGAGCTGCGAGGTCTTGACGTCCTGGCCCCAGACGTAGCGGAAGAGGTTGCGCTCGTTGGCGGCCTCGGCCGAGCCCAGCGCCACCGGCTCCACCTCGCTGTGGCTGAGCGCCGTGGTCGGGTAGGTCGCGTGCGCCGGGGCGGACACGAAGTAGAAGGCGGCGTCGGCGCCGCCGAAGGACACCTCGCTCCCCCGGCCCACGAAGAGGCCGTCGAGGTGCTCGAGCTCGTACTTCTCGTCGTCGACGACGACGTGCCCGGCGGCCCCGACGTTGATGATGCCCAGCTCCCGGCCCTCGAGGTGGGACTCGGTGCCCAGCACGTCGGACCAGGCCGGCAGGGCGAGCTCGGTGGTGTCGGGCACGGCGCCGCCGATGACCAGCCGGTCGTCGTGGGTGTAGGTGCCGTGGACCTCGCCGCTCACGAAGAGGTCGGGGACGAGGAAGTTCTCCCGCAGGTCCGCTGTGGTGGCCGTCTCCGCGCTGGACGGAGATGTCGAGTATCGAACCTGGATCACGTAGCTGCCCCTCGGTCGGTCTGCGAATCGCGTTCGTCTGTGAACTGCGTTCGTCTATGTGAACTGGTCTGAAGATAGACGTGATCCGGCTCACGGGTCAAGGGGCGGAAACCTGTCCATGTATGCGAACTCGCGGTAGCGTTGTATTCACCCCCGGGGAGGGCCCGGTGCACCGTGGTAGGACCAGAGGAGAGTTCATGCAGCTTCAGAAGGAGTTCAAGAGGGAGACGAACGGCGCCGCCGACGCGGGGCCGGTGAAGTCGGCCGCCCGCGCCCTGGACCTGCTGGACGACATCGCCGCCCACGGCCCCGGAACTCAGCTGCAGCTCTCGAACCGGCTCAACATCCCCAAGAGCAGCCTCCACGCGCTGCTGCGGACCATGACCGACCGCGGCTGGCTGCAGACCGACCCGACGGGGAGCGTCTACCAGCTCGGCATCCACTCCCTGGTCGTCAGCTCGGCCTACCTGGACGGCGACCCCGTGCTGGCCCGCGCCCAGTCCGTGCTCGACGAGGTGGCCGCCGCCACCCAGGAGACGGTCCACCTGGGCCGCCTCGACGGTGCCGACGTCATCTACACGGCCAAGCGCGAGTCGGTGCACCCACTGCGCATGCACTCCGCCGTCGGACGCCGGCTCCCGGCGTACGCGACCTCGCTGGGGCGCGCCCTGCTCGCCGAGATGCCGGCCGAGTCCCGCCGCGACCTGGTGCCCGAGTCGATCGCCGCGATCACGCCGAACACGACCACCGAGAAGGAGGCCGTGCTGGAGATCATCGACCGCGCGGCCTACCAGGGCTACGCGACCGAGAGCGAGGAGTCGTGCATGGGCGTGCGCTGCTTCGGCGTCGCACTCCCCTTCGGCCACCACGCCGTGGACGCGATGAGCGTCGCGGTGCCGATCAGCCGGCTCGGCGACGGGCGCGAGGATCTCATCATCGAGACCCTGCTCAGCGTGCGGTCACGCCTCGCGGCCGTGCACGAGAACAGCATGGTCCGCTGAGCGGGGCGGTGCCGCCCGGCCGGGGGGGGCGGCAGGGCGGGGGGGGAAGGAAAGGGGTGGGGGAACCCGCAGGGAGCCCGTGGGTGGTTCGCTGTTTTCCCCGAAGGTCCGG